>NZ_FXUL01000001.1 GCF_900182955.1 Noviherbaspirillum suwonense
AAGTGGGGCAAAAAAGGCGACCCCTACGATGGCGGTCCGCTGCGCGAACTGCACGCGCCGCCAGCACCTGAAACGGGAAGCGTCCGAAACTCGCTTCGCTCAGACAGCGGACGCTTCTTTATCCGTTTCAGGCACTGGCGACGCGTCGCCATCTAACGGGGATTCACTGCAACGGCAACGGCCACTTCACAGGCAACGGCCACTTCACAGGCAACGGCCACTTCACAGGCAACGGCCACTTCACAGGCAACGGCCACTTCACAAGCAACGGCCGCTTCACAAGCAACGGCCGCTTCACAAGCAACGGCAACTGTCGCTGCGCGGAGCTAACTGCAACTGCAACGGTCGCTGCGCGGGCAACGGCGCTGGTCGCTGCGCGAAAATGCTGGCTACTTTACATCGCGCTCCGCGTATTCCCCATTAATGTTCGCGGTCCTCGTCTTCCGGGTTTTGCTCGGGGCCGCTTGAGGGGATCACGTACTTTTCCTCGGCCCATGCGCCGAGGTCGATCTGCTTGCAACGGTTGGAACAGAATGGACGGTACTTGCTTGCTTCGGTCCATTCCACTTTTTTGCCGCATGTCGGGCAGTTGACGATTGCAACCATATGCTTCCTGATCAGAAATTACAGAGCGCCAGGTCGAACGGCACATCGTGGTCGTACGGCCTGGGCTTCATGTCGCCGTCCTGGACGGTGAAACGGACCCACAACATGTATTTGTTGGCGGATATCTCGGGGATGGCGCCCAGGCGTTCGTCCAGGGTGAGGCGCAGCATCTGGTACACCTTTCCCTGCAACATCTGCTGGAAGCTGCCGGCCTGGGCGATGATCTTGGTGGGGCGGCCGGTTTCGCGCAGCAGGCGCAGCACGAAGGTCAGGGCGCTGAAGAGTGGGGCGAGCGGGGCGAACCAGCCGGAGATGTCTTCGACGCGCTGCTGCGCCGGGCGGTGCTGCCACGCGTAGTAGGACGGCAGGTCGAACTCGCAGGCGCCGCCGGGGATGATGGTGCGGCCGCGTATGCTCATCAGCCATTCATTGTCGCGGATGTTCTGGCCGGTCTTGCCGCCGGAGGCGATCAGCGCGGCGCTGATGCTGTCGACTTCGTCGAGCACCGCGTCGAGCGCTTCGGCCTGCACATTGGGGTTGGCCCTGAATGCCTGCAGCACCTGTTTCTGCCGCTCCAGTTCCTGCAGCAGGTCGGACTTGAGGTCGGCGCGGCCGGCGACTTCCAGCATTTCGAAGATCGTCGACAGCGCGACGTGATGCTGCAGCGGATGGCCTTGCTGCACGAAGAACATAAATTTCTCGTACAGGTCTTCCAGCCGCAGCAACGTGCGAATACGCTCGTTGAAAGGGTATTCGTAAACGATCAAGGTGCCGTCCCTTTACAGTGGGTTCCGCTTCATGCCGGAGAAATTTGGAAGAACCAGCATGATATTACAAACTTGGCAAAAGTTTATTCAGTTTGCCTGCGGTATTCCCCTTGCCATCGCGCAGTAGAGCGCATGCAGCCGTTCGACCTGCGGCGTCAGTTGCGCAATGCCGGCGTCGTTGACGATCACGTCGTCCGCTGCCGCCAGCCGCGCCTGGCGGCTGGCCTGGGCGGCCATGATCGCACGCACCTGCGCCTCGTCCAGGCCGTTGCGCGCGATGACCCGCGACACCTGCAGCGCTTCCGGACATTCGACGACGAGCACCCGGGATACCCGCTCCTTCCATTTGCCGGATTCGACCAGCAAGGGCACCACAAAGATCCGGTAAGCGCCTTTTGCATTGGCGGCGGCGCGCTCGGTTTCGATGCGGATCAAGGGATGCAGGATGGCTTCGAGCCGGCGCTTGGCAGCCGGGTCTGAAAACACCGCGGCGCGCATCTTCGCGCGGTCCATTGCGCCATGGGCGTCGATGAAGCCGGCGCCGAACTGCGCGGCAATGAGCGGCATCGCCGCGCCGCCCGGCACGGTCAGCTGGTGGGCGATCAGGTCGGTGTCGATCAGCGCGGCGCCGAGCGCGGCGAACATGTCGGCGACCAGGCTCTTGCCGCTGCCTATGCCGCCGGTCAGTCCGATGGAAAACGGGTTGTCGATGATGGTCTCCTTGCGGCTTACCCTGCCTACAGCGGAAAGCCGAGATAGGTCTGGACCAGCATTTTGCCCCAGATCAGCGCGATCAGGCCGGCCACGGCGAGGTAGGGGCCAAACGGGATCGGGTTGTCGCGGCCGCGCCTGGTGAAGACGATCAGGCCGATGCCGACCACGGCGCCGACGACCGAGGACAGCAGAATGATCAGCGGCAGCATGGTCCAGCCCATCCATGCGCCCAGCGCGGCCAGCAGTTTGAAGTCGCCATAGCCCATGCCTTCCTTGCCGGTCACGAGTTTGAACAGCCAGTACACCGCCCACAGCACCAGGTAGCCCGCGGCGGCGCCGATGACGGCTTCCTGCAGCGGCACGAACGTGCCGTTCAGGTTCACCAGTAGGCCCAGCCACAGCAGCGGCAGCGTCAGGTCGTCGGGCAGCAGCTTGGTGTCCGCATCGATGAAGGTCATGGCGATCAGCAGCCAGACGAATGCCAGCGAAGCCAGGCCGGCCAGGCCGCTGCCGAAGTGCCAGATCAGGAACGCCGACAGCAGGCCGGTCAGCGCTTCGACCATTGGATAGCGCGGCGAGATCGGCGCCTTGCACTGGCTGCATTTGCCGCGCAGCGCCAGGTAGCTCAGCACCGGGATGTTTTCCAGCGCGGTGATCTGGTGGCCGCAATGCGGGCAGGCCGAGCGCGGCAGCACGAGGTCGTAACGGCCGGTGTGCGGCGGCGGCAGGCCGCTTTCCTGCGCGACATAATTGTCCGATTCGCGCTGCATCATCTTCGGCACGCGGTGGATCACCACGTTCAGGAAACTGCCGATCAGCAGGCCGAGGATGCCGGCGACGATGGCCGGCAGCAGCGTGCCGGGTGCAGCGAGGAAAAGCATGCCGTAAAGGGCCGAACTGGAGGTGGCTGCGTCGTTCATGAAATTTTGAAAAGGTTGGTGGTCGTGGGCAGGCTGCTGTCGCGAAGGTGCCGCAAGGTGCTGCAAGGTGCTGCTTAAAATCAACGAATTGTACTGGCAGCGGCAGGGAATTCGGCACCGATATCCATCCGTCGATGCGCGTCAGCCCCGCCACCGTCGCCTGCCAAACACACTGGGCCGCGGCCGACGGGATTTTCGCAAGTCCGACATAATGCACGACCGACAAGCAAGCCACGAAAGGAAGACATCATGGAAAAACGCAAGCTCGGCCGTTCCGGCCTGGAAATCGCCCCGCTGGTCTTCGGCGGCAATGTGTTCGGCTGGACTGCCGATGAGGCCACCTCGTTTGCGATGCTCGACCGCTTCACCGACGCTGGCCTCGACGCCATCGACACCGCCGACGCCTATTCGCGCTGGGTGCCGGGGCACAAGGGCGGCGAGTCCGAGACCATCATCGGCAAATGGCTGGCGGCGGACCCGTCGCGCCGCGACAAGGTCACCATCATCACCAAGGTCGGCGTCGACCTGGGGCCGGACAAGAAGGGCCTGTCGGCCAAACGCATCATCGCGGCGGCGGAAGATTCGCTGCGGCGGCTGCAGACCGACCGCATCGACCTGTACCTGAGCCATTACCCGGACCCGCAGACGCCGATCGAGGAAACCCTGGGCGCCTACGACACGCTGCTCAAGCAGGGCAAGGTGCGCGCGATCGGCTGCTCGAACTATGACCAGACCCAGCTGCGCGTCGCGCTCGACGCCGGCGCCAGGGGGCTGCCGCGCTACACGGTGCTGCAGCCGGAATACAACCTGCTGGACCGCGAGGGCTTCGAGACCCGGCTGCGCGACCTGTGCATCGCCGAGGACCTTGGCGTGATCACCTACTACAGCCTGGCGTCCGGCTTCCTGTCCGGCAAATACCGGTCGGCCGAGGACCTCGCAAAAAGCGCGCGCGGCAGCCGCGTCGAGAAATACCTGAATCCGCGCGGCATGCGGGTGCTGTCGGCGCTGGACGCGGTCGCGGCCGAGACCGGCGCGAAGCCGGCCGAGATCGCGCTGGCCTGGGCCATCGCCCAGCCCGGCGTGACCGCGCCGATCGCCAGCGCCACCAGCGTCGAACAGGTCGACAGCCTGGTGCGCTCGGTCAGCCTGAAGCTCGGCGCGGAACAGCTGCGCCAGCTCAACGAGGCCAGCCAGCCCTGAAGCGGGCGGAGGGGTTCAGCGGCGCAAGGCCTCGAACCCCTCGAAGTCCCATGAACGCATCGCCAGCAGCAGCGTGTAGCCCTCTCGGTGCTGCGGCGCCAGCTTCTGGTCAGCATGGTGCGCCTGCGCGAAGTCCTGTGCGACCCGCTGCAGTCGCTCGACGAAGGACGGCGCCAGGCTCTTGCTGATGGAGCCGTGCACCATCAGCAGCGACTCGTCGTCATGGTCGAAGCCGCCCGAGAAATAGTCGAGCAGCGCATGCTCGCGAAAGAAGCGCATCACCGGCCCGTGCGGCCGCCAGCGGAAGGTCTTCGCCAGCTTCAGCCGGTAGCGGTTTAACGGCCGCAGCTCGATGATGCCCAGGTGGTCGAGCTTCACCAGCCGCGCGATCGTCTCGGCCTCCGTCATCCGGTAATAGCGGACGATCTGTTCCAGCGTCCACTGGCTGAGCACGCAAATGGCGGTCAGCAACAGCTTGTTGTCCGCCACCACCGCCTTCTCCTGCTCCAGCGTCATTTCGACCAGCAGGGGCCGCGCGTCCGCCACCGTGCGCGCCAGGTCGGCGAAGTCGATCTTCAGCGCCGCGCAGATCGCATCCAGCCGCGACAGCGGCATTTCCCCCTTCGCCAGCATGCGCTTGACGCTGGACTCGGCCATGCCCAGCCGCTGCGCCAGCCCGGCGTAGGTGACGCCGGCCGACTTCATTTCCTGCTTCAGCGCGGCAATCAGGGCGGCGGTCGAGCTCATAAGTAGTGTCTCTCGGAAACAAGTATCGAAATATGATACCCGATGTGCCTTATAGAGCAACTGGCATTCCATTTCGAGACTTCATGCCGGTTTGAAACGACACTGCGTCCACCCCAACCACTCGAAGGAGCAAGAAATGAAACCAGCAATGATCCGCGATACCGGCGCATGGCAGCTGCAGGTGTGGCTGTCGTTCGGCATCGCTGTTTTCCTGTGCGCGGTCGGCCTGGCCTATCTGCCCGGCGCCGACCTCGACCGGGTGTTCATGGTCATGGGTTACCTGTTCTGCCTGTCCAACGTGTTTGTGCTCTCCAAGATGATTCGCGATAACCAGAAGGCGAAGATGGAAGGCAGGGTGGACACGCCGATGTTCAAGTACGTGGTCTGGTCCGGCTTCCTTCTGGCGATGGCGCTGACGGCCTGGGGCCTGCTGCGCATGGAAATCAACGAGACCTACAAGGCCTTCCTCGGCGTGGCCTGGCTCTACCTGGTGACCAGCGCATTCACGCTCGCCAAGATGCTGCGCGACCGGCATGAAGCCGACCTGCTGGCCGGCCATGACGACCGCGCCTGAAACCATCCCGCACCGTGAGGAAGCCATGATGAAAACGTTTTTTGCCGGATTGCTTGTTGCGCTGACGCTGGCGGTCGCCGTGGCGCCTGTCCGCGCCCATGGCGAGGCGTCCGCCCTCAGCAGCCTGTCGGCGCTGCCGGTCGCGTCCGTCGTCGCCGGCAGCGCCGTCGCCGGCTCGGTCGCCGCCGTGCCGCTGGCGCTGTCCGTGACCGGCGCGGTGCTGACCGTCAAGGCGGTCGAAGCCAGCGCCAACGGTGTCGTGCTGGTGCTGGAGCGCGCATCGGACGGCGCCCGTGCCAGCGTCGAGCTGGCTGGCCGCGGGCTGGCGGGACTGGCCATCGGCGTCGGCGCCGTGGTCGGCTGCAGCGTCATCGGCGCCGGCGTGGTGCTCTCGGTGGCGAGCGACGCGATTGCCTTCATTCCGAACGCGCTCGGCCGTGCGCTGCTGCATGACGAACGCGTGTCCTATTGAGCTACTGAACTATTTAGGAGACCGCGATGAAGCTGATCAGGATACTTTCAATGCTGGCGCTGGCCGTCGCCGGCCTTGTCGCCCAGGCGGCCCACGCCGGCCGCAGCTGCGAGCAAAAGCCGCTGACGGTGGACGCGCTCAGCCGTGGCATGGCGCTGGCCGAACAGACCCGCCAGGCGCTCGATGCCAGCGGCCAGGACCTGGTGCTGCTGGCGCGCGTCGGCCAGGACCTGCGCAAGTACGGCATCCATTATTCCCACCTGGCATTTGCCTACCGCGAAGCCGACGGCCAGGGCGGCACCGCATGGCGGGTGCTGCACAAGCTCAACGACTGCGGCAGCGACCATGCCGCGATCTACCGCCAGGGCCTGGGCCAGTTCTTCCTCGGCGATCCGTTCCGCTATGAAGCCGCTTTCGTGGCGCCGTCCAGCGCAATACAGGCCGCGCTGTTGCCGGTGATGACGGACCGGCAGCGTGCGCTGGCCATGCACCGCCGGCCCTACAGCATGGTCAGCTATGCATGGAGCGAGCGCTACCAGCAGTCGAACCAGTGGGTCATGGAAACCCTGGCGGCGGCCATGCTGCCGGCGGGCGCATCGCGGCAGCAGGCCCAGGCCTGGCTGCTGGCCCAGGCGTATGCGCCCGCCGTGCTGCACCTGGGCGCGCTGGAGCGGCTGGGCGGGCGCGTCACGGCGGCCAATATCGCATTCGACGATCATCCGCCAGCCAAGCGCTATGCCGGGCGCATCGAAACGACGACCGCGGATTCGGTGTTTCGCTGGCTGGAAATGACCCGTCTCGGAGGCGCCGAGGTGACGGTGGGCTTGCGTTAGCGTAAGGCATGGGGAATACGGTTTGACATTCGGGTCTCAGTCTATATACTCCATGTGGATGGTATATGGATTCCAATTAGATGGCATATGGAGACAGAATGGCTGATGAGTTGAAAGTCAGGGCAGGCGATACGGAGAAGGTCACGATTAACCTTGGGCTGATCGACCTGGGGCAGATCGACTTGCTGGTGCAGGAAGGTTTCTATTCGAACCGGACCGATTTGATCCGCACGGCGATCCGCAACCACCTGTCGACCCACGGCGACGTGATCCGCCAGACCGTTGCCCGCAAGAGCCTGGTCCTGGGCCTGCAGCATTACACCCGCGCCGACCTGGAAGCCGTGCAGGCGGCCGGGCAGACGCTGCGGATACAGGTGCTGGGCCTGGCGACCATTGCGCCCGACGTCACGCCCGAACTGGCGCAGGCCACCATCAGCGAAATCTCAGTACTGGGGGCGCTGCACGCCAGCCCCGCCGTCAAGGCCGCCCTGGCCGGACGGATACGCTAACCGACAAGGAAACACACGCATGAACATCAATGAAAACTTCATCGCGCAGATGCGCGACGCCGCCCGGCTGCTGCAGACCGAAGGTCCGATGGCCGCAACCGCGGCGGTCCAGCGCGCGCTGCACGGCGCGGCGCCAGGCGGCGCGGCATCGCCGTTCGCCCAGCCGGCCCCGGCGGACAATGTGGTCGATATCAACCCGGCATTTGCCGAGACCGTCAAGCCGCAGGCCGCACCGCGCCGCGCCGGCATCGCCGGCCTCGCGCAGCGGCTGCGCGCCGGCATGGGCCAGCCAGTGGTCGACGACGTCGAGGAGGTGGCTGCGAGCGACGCCGCGCCGCTCAAGGGCAAGTTCCTCAGCCTGTCCTGCACCGCGCCGGCCGGCACCCGCGCCTACAAGCTCTATATCCCCAGCACCTATGCCGGCGAACCGGCGCCGCTGGTCGTGATGCTGCATGGCTGCAAGCAGAATCCGGACGATTTCGCCGCCGGCACCGGCATGAATGCGCTGGCCGAGGAGCAGGGTTGCCTGGTCGTCTACCCGGCACAGGCAAAGAACGCGAACGGCTCGAACTGCTGGAACTGGTTCCAGGCCAACGACCAGCGCCGCGACCGCGGCGAGCCGTCGATCATCGCCGCCATCACGCAGCAGGTGATGCGCGACTACAAGGTGGACCCGGAGCGCGTCTATGTCGCCGGCCTGTCCGCCGGCGGCGCGATGGCCGCGATCCTGGCCAGCGAATACCCGGACCTGTACAAGGCGGCCGGCGTCCACTCCGGCCTGCCGACCGGCGCCGCGCATGACGTGCCGTCCGCATTTGCCGCGATGCAGGACGGCGCCGCGAACGGTGCGCTGAAAGCCAGGTCGGGCGCCGCGATCCCGGTCATCGTGTTCCACGGCGACCGCGACAGGACCGTGCATCCGCAGAACGGGCATCAGGTGCTGGCGCATCATGCCGGGCCGCAACCCGGCGCGGCGACCACCGAAAAAGGCAGCACGCCCAATGGCCGCAGCTATACCCGCGCAATCCACCGCAATGCCGGCGGCAAGCTGACGGCCGAACACTGGACCGTCCACGGCAGCGGCCATGCATGGTCGGGCGGCAGCAAGCGCGGTTCGTACACCGATCCCAAGGGGCCGGATGCGTCGCGCGAGATGCTGCGGTTCTTTGGGGAAGTCGGCAAATAAGATTGCGCCCGGCATACAAAAGTATATTTGGTTCGTATACTTTTCTATCGTCACAGCAACGGGCGCAATCCTGACGCTTCAAGAATGGCCTGTCTGGCACTTCCCTGCTTGCGTGCTTGCCTGCCTGCTGAATGCTGCCCTGCGGCGCCTGACTTCCGGACGACGGTATCGATACGATACGATACTTGCGCCGCGTTGTCGGGCAAGACCGCTTTCCCGGGCTCAGGAGCTCAGCTTGTCACGCACAAGCGAGCGCCGCCTGAAAGCACGCTATCGCCGCTGCTTTCCGCCACCTGCCGCGTCATCGCGCGGTCAGGCCGCCACCACCACCTGCACCTTCGCGTCCTTCAACGCCTTCGCCAGTCCTTCCGGCGGCTTCGCGTCGGTAAACAGCCTGTCGATCTGCGACGCATGCGCGAGCCTGACCAGCGCCTGCCGGCCGAACTTGTCATGATCGGCGACCAGCCACACCTCGCGCGACTGCTCGATGATGGCCTGGGCGACCTTGACCTCGCGCGGGTCGAAGTCGCGCAGCGTGCCGTCTTCCTCCAGTCCCGAGATGCCGATGATGCCGATGTCGACCTTGAACTGTCGGATGAAGTCGATGGTGGCCTCGCCGACGATGCCGCGGTCGCGGGCGCGCACCACGCCGCCGGCGATGATCACTTCGCAGCCCGGGTTGTCGGCCAGGATGGCGGCGACGTTCAGGTTGTTGGTCACCACGTGCAGGTCCTGGTGATGCACCAGCGCCCGCGCGACTTCCTCTGTGGTGGTGCCGATGTTGACCAGGAGCGAGCAGCCGTTGGGCACCTGGCCGGCGACTGCCGCGGCGATGCGGCGCTTGGCGTCGCTATTGAGGGCCTGGCGCTGGTTGTAGTCGATGTTCCTGACCGAGGAGGGCAGGCCGACGCCGCCGTGGTAGCGCGCCAGCAGCTGCGCATCCTCCATCAGCTTGATGTCGCGGCGCACGGTCTGCGGCGTCACATCGAGCTGCTGCGCCAGCTCTTCCACGGAGACGGTGCGCTGATGACGGACCACATCGAGCAGCTTTCTCTGGCGTGGATTAAGCGTCATGCCGTTCTCCTTCAGCCTTTTTGTGCCATTTCAATATAATCCAAAAACAACATAAACGAACGAAAAACTTGAACAATCAGCTTGCGTTTATTTTCAAAGCGGGCGTAATCTAGGCACCAGATTGTCTTTCGGCTAATTGTTTTTTCGAAGCGCGTACAAGTCGCCGGCATGCCCCGGCGCGGCCTGTTACAAGATCCACAGCAACTGCTGACACTGGACGCAACGAGAACGACAAGGAGACACCTTGCAGCTGTCACTGGAAAACGTGAGCAGGAAGCATGGCGCGGAAGACCACATCCATCCGCTCACGATGCAGCTTGCGCCCGGCGCCATCAACGTGCTGCTGGGCACCACGCGCGCCGGCAAGACCACGCTGATGCGCCTGATGGCCGGGCTGGACCATCCAAGCGCGGGCCGGGTCGTCGTCGATGGCCGCGACATGACCGGCGTGCCGGTGCGGCAGCGCGACCTGGCCATGGTCTATCAGCAGTTCATCAATTACCCGTCGTTCACCGTCTATGAAAACATCGCGTCGCCGCTGCGCATCAAGGGCGTGCCGGACGATGAAATCAGGCGGCGGGTCGGCGACATGGCGGAGCGGCTGCATATCACGCCCTACCTGCAGCGCACGCCGTCCGAGCTGTCCGGCGGCCAGCAGCAGCGCACCGCGCTGGCGCGAGCGCTGATCAAGGACGCCGGCCTGCTGCTGCTGGACGAGCCGCTGGTCAACCTCGATTACAAGCTGCGCGAGGAACTGCGGCGCGAGCTGACCGACCTGTTCTCGGAAGGCAGGACTACCGTGGTGTACGCGACCACGGAGCCGCTGGAAGCGCTGCAGCTGGGCGGCCAGCTCAGCGTGCTGCACGAGGGCCGGCTGCTGCAGCACGGGCCGACGCTCGACGTCTTCAACGCGCCGGCGTCGGTGCAGGTGGCCCGCACCTTCAGCGACCCGCCGGTCAACCTGATGCCGGCGACGGTGGAGGCGGCCGGCCAGGCCCGGGTGGACGATGGCCTGGCGCTGCCGCTCGGGCCGGCCCAGCTGCGGGCCGTCGGCGGCGAGCGCGAGCTGGTGCTGGGCCTGCGCGCCCACAGCCTGCGCCTGCAGCCCGAGCCGGGCGACGTGCCGGTCGCGGCGGTGGTCGACCTGGCCGAGATCAGCGGCTCGGAAACCTATATCCACGTGCATCGCGGCCCGCTGTCCATCGTCGCCCAGCTGCCCGGCGTGCACGTGCAGGAACTGGGCGCGCCCTGCGTGCTGTACTGCCAGCCGGATGCGCTGCTGCTGTTCGCCACGGACGGCCGGCTGCTGCATGCGCCGGCGCGGAGCTGACCATGGCGCGCATCGAACTGGCGGACCTCGCGCATGCATACCGGCCCAACCCGTCGTCGCCGGCGGACTACGCGCTGCGCCCGATGACCATGCAGTGGGACGACGGCGGCGCCTATGCGCTGCTGGGCCCGTCCGGCTGCGGCAAGACCACGCTGCTCAATATCATTTCCGGGCTGGTGCGACCCAGCCACGGCCGGGTGCTGTTCGATGGCGTCGATGTCACCGACCTGCCGCCGGAGCGGCGCAACATCGCGCAGGTGTTCCAGTTCCCGGTGATCTACGACACCATGACCGTCTACGACAACCTCGCATTCCCGCTGCGCAACCGCGGCTGGAAGCCGGCCGACATACGGATGCGGGTCGAGCAGATCGCCGCCATGCTGGAGCTGTCGGCCGACCTGCGGCACCGCGCCAGCGGGCTGGCCGTGGACGCGAAGCAAAAGATCTCGCTCGGCCGCGGCCTGGTGCGCCCGGACGTGGCCGCCGTGCTGTTCGACGAGCCGCTGACCGTGATCGACCCGCACCTGAAGTGGCTGCTGCGCCGCAAGCTCAAGGAAATCCACCATGAACTCAAACTGTCCCTGATCTACGTCACCCATGACCAGGTCGAAGCGCTTACCTTTGCCGACAAGGTGGTGGTGATGACGCAGGGCGAGGTGGTGCAGGCGGGCAGCGCGCAGGACCTGTTCGAGGAGCCGGCGCATACCTTCGTCGGCTACTTCATCGGCAATCCCGGCATGAACCTGATTCCCTGCACGGTGAAGGACGGCGCGGCGCAGATCGCCGGCGGCAGCGTCGCGCTGACGGCGCACGCGGCCGAGGCATTGCGCGGGCAGGACCAGGCCACGCTGGGCATACGGCCGGAGTATGTCGAGGTGGCAGGCGCCGGAGAGGCCGGCGCGATCGAGGCCAGCGTGATCTCGGTGCGCAACCTCGGCACCCATTACCTGGCCGAGTTCATGGTCGGCGCGCGCCCGGTGGCCGCCAAGCTGCGGCGGATGAGCGCCGCGGCCGGCGAGCGCGCCTGGCTGCGCTTCCCGGCGGCGCATACGCTGTACTACGTCAACGACAGGCGGATGGCATGAAATGAAAACCCAGAACAACCGAGCGTGGTTCCTGATCCTGCCGGTCATCGTCGCCGTGGCGTTCTCCGCCATCCTGCCGCTGATGACCATCGTCAATTACTCGGTGCAGGACATCCTGAGCCCGACGCAGAAGGTGTTCGTCGGCACCGAGTGGTTCCAGACCGTGATGCGGGATACCGAGCTGCACGGCGCGCTGTACCGGCAGCTGCTGTTCTCGCTGTCGGTGCTGGCGATCCAGATCCCGCTGGGCATCCTGATCGCGCTGTGCATGCCGGCCGACGGCTGGCGCGCGTCGCTGGCGCTGGTGCTGATCGCGCTGCCGCTGCTGATCCCCTGGAACGTGGTCGGCACCATCTGGCAGATATTCGGACGCGGCGACATCGGCCTGCTGGGCTATTCGATCAATGCGCTGGGCATCGGCTACAACTACACCGGCGACCCGTTCGACGCCTGGGCCACGGTGCTGGTGATGGACATCTGGCACTGGACGCCGCTGGTGGTGCTGCTGTGCTACGCCGGACTGCGCGCGATACCGGACGCCTACTACCAGGCCGCCCGCATCGACGGCGCGTCGCGCTGGGCGGTGTTCCGCTTCATCCAGCTGCCCAAGCTGCGCAACGTGCTGATGATCGCGGTGCTGCTGCGCTTCATGGACAGTTTCATGATCTATACCGAGCCCTTCGTGCTGACCGGCGGCGGCCCCGGCAATGCGACCACCTTCCTGTCGCAATACCTGACGCAGAAGGCGGTCGGCCAGTTCGACCTCGGCCCGGCGGCGGCCTTTTCGCTGATCTATTTCCTGATCATCCTGCTGTTCTGCTTCCTGCTCTACAACTGGATGCAACGGGTCGGCACCGGAGACAGCAAATGATGAACAAGCGCATCACCGCGCCCTTGCTGGCGCTCTACCTGCTGCTGTCGCTGCTGCCGATCTACTGGATGATCAACATGTCCCTGAAGACCAACGAGGAGATTGTGAGCACGCTGTCGATGTGGCCGCACGACCTGACGCTGGACAATTTCAGGACCATCTTTACCGACCCGTCCTGGTACAGCGGCTACATCAATTCCATCATCTACGTCGGCATCAACATGGTGCTGTCGGTGGGCATCGCGCTGCCGGCCGCCTACGCGTTCTCCCGCTACACCTTCGTCGGCGACAAGCACCTGTTCTTCTGGCTGCTGACCAACCGCATGACGCCGCCGGCGGTGTTCCTGCTGCCGTTCTTCCAGCTCTATTCGACGGTCGGGCTGATGGACACGCACCTGGCGGTGGCGCTGGCGCACATGGTCTTCAACGTGCCGCTGGCGGTCTGGATACTGGAAGGCTTCATGTCCGGCGTGCCCAAGGAGATCGACGAGACCGCCTACATCGACGGCTACAGCTTCCCGCGCTTTTTTATCCGCATCTTCCTGCCGATGATCAAGTCCGGCGTCGGCGTGACGCTGTTCTTCTGCTTCATGTTCAGCTGGGTCGAGCTGCTTCTGGCGCGCACGCTCACCTCGGTCAACGCCAAGCCGATCGCTGCCACCATGACGCGCACGGTGTCGGCGGCCGGCATGGACTGGGGCGTGCTGGCGGCGGCCGGCGTGCTGACCATCGTGCCGGGCGCGCTGGTGATCTGGTTCGTCCGGCATTACATCGCCAAGGGCTTCGCGATGGGGAGGGTATGACATGGACAACCTGTTTTCCTGGATGGCATGGACCATGCCGGTGGCCATCTTCTTCACCGCCATCGTGCTGATGCTGATCGGCATGACGGTGTGGGAGCTGCGCTCGCCTTCCATCATGCGGCGCGGCTTCCTGCCGATCGCCACCACCCGCGGCGACCGCCTGTTCATCAGCCTGCTGGCCGCCGCCTATATCAACCTGGCCTGGACCGGCCTGACCAACCTGCCGCAGTGGCAGGGGGCCGCTGTCAGCTTCGTGGTTCTGCTCATCGTGATGCGCTGGGGTTAGACAGCGTATCCGCAGCCGCGCACACCTTCCCGTGCGGCTGTCGTCCGAACCCGGGAAGGCATACAAAAAAGGTGGAGATATGAGACGCAAACTGATGGCATTGGCCATTGCCGCGACGATGGTCCCGGTGGCAGCGTGGGCCGACATGAAGGCCGCCGAAAAATGGGTCGACCAGGAGTTCCAGCCTTCCACGCTCAACCGCCAGCAGCAGCTCGATGAAATGAAATGGTTCATTGAGGCCGCCGCCAAGCTCAAGGCCGCGGGCGTGAACGATATCAATGTCGTGTCCGAAACCATCGACACCCATGTGTACGAATCGAAGACCATGGCGCGCGCATTCGAGGAGATCACAGGCATCAAGGTCAAGCACGACCTGATACAGGAAGGCGACGTGGTCGAGAAGCTGCAGACCTCGATGCAGTCGGGCAAGAGCATCTACGACGGCTGGATCTCCGACTCCGACCTGATCGGCACCCATTACCGCTACGGCGTCATCGAGCCGCTGTCGGACTACATGTCGGGCAAGGGCAAGGACTACACCAACCCGGGGCTGGACCTGAAGGACTTCATCGGCACCAGCTTCACGACAGCGCCGGACGGCAAGCTGTACCAGCTGCCGGACCAGCAGTTTGCCAACCTCTACTGGTTCCGCGCCGACCTGTTTGCGCGCAAGGACCTGCAGGACAAGTTCAAGGCCAAGTACGGCTATGAGCTCGGCGTGCCGCAGAACTGGTCGGCCTACGAGGACATCGCCGAATTCTTTACCAATGACGTCAAGGAAATCGACGGCAAGCGCATCTATGGCCACATGGATTACGGCAAGAAGGACCCGTCGCTGGGCTGGCGCTTCACCGACGCCTGGCTGTCGATGGCCGGCTCCGCCGACAAGGGCATACCGAACGGCCTGCCGGTGGACGAGTGGGGCATCCGCGTTGCCGACGACAAGTGCACGCCGGTTGGCGCCTCGGTGTCCCGCGGCGGCGCGACCAATTCGCCGGCGGCTGTCTATGCGCTGACCAAGTACGTCGACTGGATGAAGAAATATGCCCCGCCCGAGGCGCAGGGCATGACCTTTTCCGAAGCCGGCCCGGTGCCGGCCCAGGGCCAGATCGCACAGCAGATCTTCTGGTACACCGCCTTCACCGCCGGCATGACCAAGACCGGCCTGCCGGTGGTCAACGCCGACGGCACGCCGAAGTGGCGGATGGCGCCGGGGCCGCACGGCCCGTACTGGAAGGACGGCATGCAGAACGGCTACCAGGACGTCGGCTCGTGGACCTTTTTCAAGTCCACGCCGGACAACCGCAAGGCCGCGGCCTGGCTGTATGCGCAGTTCATCAATTCGAAGACGGCGTCGCTCAAGAAGTCCATTACCGGCGTCACATTCGTGCGCGACTCCGACATCCGGCATGAGTACTTCACGAAGAATGCCGACAAGTACGGCGGGCTGATCGAGTTCTACCGCAGCCCGGCGCGGGTCGCATGGACGCCTACCGGCAACAACGTTCCGGACTATCCGAAGCTGGCGCAGTTGTGGTGGAAGAACGTGGCGGTGGCCGTCACCGGCGAGAAGACGCCGCAGGCGGCGATGGACAGCCTGGCCGAGGAAATGGACCAGGTGATGAGCAGGCTGCAGCGGGCCGGCATGAAGGCATGCGCACCCAAGCTCAATGCGAAGAGCGACAATGCCAAGTGGCTGTCGGACACCGGCGCGCCGTGGAAGAAACTCGCCAATGAAAAGCCCAAGGGCGAGACCATTGCCTACGACAAGCTGGTGCAGGCATGGAAGGAGGGCAGGGTGAAGTAGGGCGGCTTGCCGGGGCCGGTGTCGGCCCTGGCCGCCGGAGGAAACACGCCGCAGGCCGGCGACAGGCGTTGCGCCTGTCGCACCTGTTGCACCGGTTGCGCCATGTCGACCGGCTTATCTTCGGACAAACAACCCTGATAAAGCCGCGCCGTGACCTGCTCATGCAAGAACTCTGTCGACCGGATGGCTCTAATCCAGGAAATGCACGGGCGACCCGCCCGGCTACACTGGAAGAGAAGGGTCAAATGAGCATACTCAAATCGACGTTCGCCGCGCTTGCCGGCGCCTGCATGTGCAGCGTGGTTTCCGCGCAGCCCCCGTCGGGCCAGCCGCCTGCCCAGGCGCGGCTGCAGCAGGTGGCCGCATTCGAGCACCAGGTGACCGGCGTCACCGTGGCCAAGGATGGCCGCATCTTCGTCAACTTCCCGCGCTGGACCGAGGATGCGCCGGTCTCGGTCGCCGAGGTCGCCAGCGACGGCAGCATCCGTCCCTATCCCGACCAGAACTGGAATGCGTGGCGCAATGCGAAGCGCGACGAGATGAATCCCGGCCAGCATTTCGTCTGCGTCCAGAGCGTGGTGGCCGACGACCGCGGCAACCTGTGGGTGCTGGACCCGGCGGCGCCCGCGCAGGGCACGCTGGTGCCGGGCGGCCCCAAGCTGGTGAAGATCGACCTGGCCTCGAACCAGGTGAAGCAGACCATCGCTTTCGACGAGAAGGCAGCGCCGCAGGGAAGCTACCTGAACGACGTGCGCTTCAGCGCCGATGGCCGCCTCGCCTACATCACCGACTCCGGCGCCAAGGGCGCGCTGCTGGTGGTGGACCTGGCCAGCGGCAAGGCGCGGCGCCTGCTCGACGGCCATCCCAGCACGCAGCCGGAGAAGGGCGTCGTCATCAAGACCGACGGCAAGGAACTGCGCCGGCCCGACGGCCGCGGCGTCGAGTTCGCGGCGGACGGCATTGCGCTGTCGCCGGACGGCAAATACCTGTACTGGCAAGCGATCAAGGGCCGCACGCTGTACCGGATCGCCACCAGCACGCTGGCCGATGCGGCGCTGCCGGCGAAGTCGGTCGAGGGCAAGGTGGAAAAGGTCGGCGAGAACGGGCCTGCGGATGGCCTGCTGTTCGACAAGCAGGGCCGGATGTACATCAGCGCGGTCGAGGAGAACGCGGTCAAGGTCAGGGATGGCGACAAGGTGTCGGTGCTGCTTCAGGATGAAAAGCTGCGCTGGCCGGACACCTTCGCGCAGGGACCGGATGGCGCGGTGTACGTGACGAGTTCGCGCATCATGGACATGAACTGGTTCAAGCCGGAAAACCCGGCCAGCCTGAAGACGACGCTGTTCCGCATCGAGATGGCGCCGCGCTAGGCGGGCAATCACGGAGGCGGTCTCCATGCGTGCCGGGCAGGTCCGCCCGGCGGCCTAGCTCCCCCAGCCAAGGTAGCTGGATGCGGCCCAGTACAGCATGCCCAGCCAGATCGCCACGATCACCGCCGCGCCGGCGTAACTTGCCGGCCGGCTTTTTTCCTTCTCCATCCAGGCCTGCGCCTGCATCCGGCATTCATCGATCACATGGCCGGGAAGCAGCCGCACCGCGAGCCAGATCAGCGCCGGCAGCAGCAGCGCCTCGTCGAGATAACCGAGCACCGGGATGAAATCCGGAATCAGGTCGATCGGGCTCAATGCATAGGCGGCGGCAAAGATGCACAGCGCCTTGGCCAGCAGCGGCGTATCGGGGTGGCGGCGCGCAAACCAGAGCATGACCACGTCGCGCTTGATGCGGCGCGCCCAGGCCGTAACGGACACAAGGACGCTCATCCGCGCGCCATCACCAGCAGGCCGGCGACGATCAGCCCTGCGCCGACCAGCTTGGCCGTGGTCACCGTTTCATGCAGCACCCAGAATGACAGCAGCACCGCGATGACGACGCTGCCCTTGTCGATCAGCGCCACGGTGGAAACGTCGCCGAGCTTGATCGCCTTGTAATAGAAGATCCACGAGCCTGCGGTGGTGACCGCCGACGCGGCCAGCCACAGGATGTTGCGCGCGTCGAGCGACGCCAGCTCCGAGGCCGGCACCACCGCGGCGGCGAACATCAGCACGAACACGAAGACGAAACAGGTCCGCACCGCCAGGCCCAGGTCGCCTGAAATGCCGGACAGGCCGAGCTTGGCGATGACGGAGGTGAAGCCGGCAAACGCCATCGAGATGAATGCGTAGACAATCCAGCGTTCCATGGGCCGTGCTCCTTCAATGACGGTTGGAAGGGAACGAATGGCCGCAGCGGCATTCGTCGCTTTCAGGCACAGTATAAAAGGACACCGGGCCGGGCCTGGGCGCAATGCGCAGGCCCGGCTGTCGCTAGGCGGCCCAATAACGCTTGAGGTCGATGAAGTTCCACTGCGCCGGATCTTCGCTTTTCGCGATCTGCTCGCGCTCGCCGGGCAGGCCCAGGTCGATGACGACAGGCGTCAGATGGGTGTTCGACTTGGTGGAGAAAAAGACCCGGACGCGCGGCGTCAGCAGCGATGTCTCGCTTTGCTCGATGACCACGCCCAGGCGTCCCGAGGTCAGCCGCACCAGCGTGCCCATCGGGTAGATGCCTACCGATTTCACGAAGGCCCGGTACAGCTGCGCATCGAAGTGGGTGTCGCACCACGACGCCATTTTCTTGATCGACTCGGCAGCGGGCCAGCCCTGCTTGTAGGCCCGGTCGGACGTGATCGCATCGTAGACGTCGCAGATGGCGCCCATCCGCGCATAGAGGCTGATCTGCTCGCCTTTCAGGCCGTGCGGATAGCCGCTTCCATCCATCTTCTCGTGATGGTGCAGGCAGACATCCATTGCGATCTCGCCGATCTGGCCGGCCTGCACCAGCATGTCGTAGCCGGCCTGAGGATGCTGCCGCACGGCGGTGAATTCATCGTCCGACAGCTTGCCCGGCTTGTTGAGTATGGCCTGCGGCACCGCCATCTTGCCGATGTCATGCAGCAGCCCGGCCGCGCCCGCTTCCCTCACGGCTTCCGGGTCGAGGTTTATCTGCCGGGCCAGCGCAATCATCAGCGCACAGACCGCGATGCTGTGCATATAGGTATAGTCGTCCTGGTTCTTCAGGCGCGCCAGGCTGACCAGCGCGGTCGCGTTCCGGGCGATCGACTCCGAGATGTCGTCGATCACCATGTCGGTGGCGGAAAGGTCGACCGCCTTGCCCATCCGCACGTCGGTGAACATGGCGGTGACGGCGGCCTTCGAGCGTGCGATGACCTGCGCGGCCACCTTCATCTCCTGCTCCGCCGATACCTTGACCGGCGGCGGCCGGGGCGCGGGTGGCCGGGGCGTCGGCGCCGCGGGCGGCTGCACGGCTGCCGTCACGGGCGGCGCAGCGCTGGCTTCCGGCGCGACATCCAGCCCCTTGGCGGTGTCGATCACTGCATGCCTGACGCCGCTCTTGCGCACCAGCTCGATTTCCTCGGCGCTCTCCAGGAGTCGCGACGTCTTCCAGAAAGGATTGCTCAGCCATGACCCTGGCAGTTTCTCCAGGTACATGCCGACACGGAGTTGCGTAGTGCTGATCTGTTTTTGCATCGATTTGCAGTTGAAAGTCTTGTGTGTCCAGTGTGTCTTGCCGGTCTTGCATGACAGGCCGTTGCCCGGCCCGGCGACGGTTTTATCATGCGGCAGGCAGCAGCGTCACGCGTGCATCGAGCCGGAACACGCCGACCGCGCCCAGCAGTTGCGATGCCTGCGCATGCATGCTTGCGGTAGCGGCCGCGGCCTGCTCGACCAGCGCGGAATTCTGCTGCGTCGACTGGTCGATCGCCTCCATTGCGCGATGGACTTCGCCGATGCTCTGCCGCTGCCGCTCGCTGGCCGAGACGATGTGCGTCATGATTTCACCAACCTTGTTGGTGGACTCGACGATATCCGTCATCGTCCCCCCGGCCTGGCCGGCCAGCCTGCTGCCGTTGGCGATGGTCGCGACGGTATCGTTGATCAGGCCGGAAATTTCGCGGGCGGCGGTTGCGGAACGCTGCGCCAGCGCCCGCACTTCGCTCGCCACGACAGCGAAGCCGCGGCCGGATTCCCCGGCGCGCGCGGCTTCCACCGCCGCATTCAGCGCCAGCAGGTTGGTCTGGAACGCGATGCCGTCGATGACGCCGATGATTTCCACGATCTGGCGCGACTTGTGATGGATGCTGCTCATCACGTCCACCACGTCGTTCACCACCGCACCGCCTTCCCGCGCCACCTTTTCCGCCTGCGCGGCAAGGTCGTTGGCCTGCTGCGCATTCTGATGGTTCTCCTCGACCGAGCGCGTGTATTGTCCCATGGCCGACGCGGTCTTTTCCAGGTTGGCCGCCTGCATCTCGGTGCGTTGCGACAGGTCGGCATTGCCGGCGGCGATTTCCCGCGCGGCGACCTGCATGGTCTCGGTGCCGTGCCTGACGCTGACGATGGCCGCATGCAGCGTCTGCATCATCTTGTCGAGGTTGCGCCCGGCATCGGTCATGTAGCCGCGCTCCTGCTGCGCCAGGTCGATCACGTCCGGCCCCGCACTGCCCAGCGCGCCAACCCGGGTGGTCAGCTCGGCTTCCTGCAGCGCCTGCCGATGCATGACGACCGACAGATAGCCGAGCAGCGCGGCCTCCGCGACCACATAGCTGGCATGCACGAGAACCATGCCCAGGCCGGTGCGGGTAAAGCAGACGACGCCATAACCCCATTCCTGCAGATAGTTGAAGCTCAGGTGGTGGACGGCGATCACCGCCGCCGCAGTCAGGATAGTGGCCCAGTCGCGATAGAAAAGCAGGAAGGCCAGCAGCGCGAAAATGCCGAAATGGACTTCCGTCATGCCGCCGGCCTGGTGGATATGCAGCGCCGCGAAAATCATCAGCGCCGCCGAGACGATGCAGCGCGTCAGGCGCGCGCCGGGAAGCATCAGCACAAAGCCGGCCGGCACCAGCACGGTCGGCAGGCCGATCGCGATTGCCCATTTCAACGTGTCGTGCAGGCCGGAGAGGGCAAACGACATGATGGAAAGTGCGACGAGGACGCCCAGCATGAGCCGGTCTGCCTGCCTGTAATTGGCGTGCAGGCGTGAACGAGTGTTGTTCATTTTTAGTTGTAGATACGTTAAATGCTATGTCGGGGAAACAAAACACTGATGCGCCGCCCGGCGACTTTCAGTTAAAGCATCATAACGTATTTTCCTTGTGGAAACATTGCGTGTATCGAAATCCGCAATGCTTCTTCTCGGGCCATCATCTTCTGTAGTTTCTTGTCAACGCCATCATGGTTCGCATGGCCTGTTCTCGGGTGGAAAGCTCGATTTCGTCCAATAACTTTGGACTAAACATTGTCATTTTACGTAGTGGCAAAGCATCCAGGGCGTTCGAAGCAGCCTCGCCGTACCGGGACCCGGCGCACCGGGACGGGCTGCTACAGCGTCGCCGCTAAATATATTTGTTACCAAAAATCAAAAATGCCCGGATGACGAACATATCCGGGCACTCCCATTCGGCGGCGCAGCGTCAACTGCGCCGCTTCGCCGCTGGCTGCGGCTTTCAGCCGCCAGCCATCGCTGCCTTACACCACCGACCCCAGCTTGAAGATCGGAAGGTACATCGCCACCACCAGGCCGCCGATCAGCACGCCGAGGATGACCATGATCAGCGGCTCCATCAGGCTCGACAGCGACTTCACCGCCTCATCGACTTCATCTTCATAGAAGTCGGCGACCTTGCCCAGCATCTGGTCCAGCGCGCCGGACTCCTCGCCGATCGCGACCATCTGGGTCACCATGTTCGGGAACACATCGGCATTCTGCATCGCGATGGTCAGGCTGGTGCCGGTGCTGACCTCGGTCTGTATCTTGCGCGTCGCATCCTGGTAGACCGCATTGCCGGAAGCGCCGCCGACCGAGTCCAGCGACTCCACCAGCGGTACGCCAGCGGCGAACATGGTTGCCAGGGTCCGGGTCCAGCGGGCGATCGTGGCTTTCTTCACCACTTCGCCGAAGATGGGCACCTTGAGCAGGATGGCGTCCATCTTGCGCTGCATCGGCACCGAGCGCCGCCATGCCTGGAAAAACAGGTAGAAGCCGCCGAACAGGCCGCCGAAGATGAAATACCAGTTGGCCACGAAAAAGTCCGAGAGCGACATCACGAACAGGGTCGGGGCGGGCAGGTCGGCCCCGAAACTGCTGAATACGCTCTTGAAGGCCGGCACCACCCAGATCATGATGACCGCCGTGACGATGAACGCCACGCCCAGGATGGACACCGGGTAGAACAGCGCCGACTTGATCTGGGCCTTGATCGCCAGTGTCTTTTCCTTGTAGATCGCGAGCCGGGTCAGCAGGTCTTCCAGGATGCCGGCCTGTTCGCCGGCGCCGACCAGGTTGCAGAACAGCGGGTCGAAATACAGCGGGAATTTGCGGAAGGCCTGGTTCAGGCTGGTGCCGGTCTCGACATCGCCGCGGATTTCCTGGATCAGCTTGGACACCGACGGGTTCGAGTGTCCCTTGGCGACGATATCGAAGGACTGCAGCAGCGGCACGCCGGCTTTCATCATCGTCGCCAGCTGCCGGGTAAACAGCGTAATGTCCTTGTCGGTCACCTTCTTGCCGCTGCGCAGCGACCGTTTCTTGACCTTGGTGACCAGGATGCCCTGGCGGCGCAGCGTGGCGCTGACGACGTTTTCGCCGCTGGCCCGCAGTTCCCCGCGCACCTGCTTGCCGCTGCGGTCGCGGCCTTCCCAGGTGTAGAGCGATTCCTTTATATGACTGGCGCTGGCGGCAATAGCCATGGTGATTCCTTTATACGTTGGTGCAGCCGAGTACTTCTTCCAGGCTGGTGAGCCCAGCCTTCACTTTGGACAGGCCGGCCTCGCGCAGCGTCTTCACGCCGTCCAGCCTGGCCTGCGCCTCGATTTCCAGCGCGGTGCCGTGTGACAGGATGATTCTTTCGATCGCTTCCGAGATCGGCATGATCTGGTAGATGCCGACCCGTCCCTTGTAGCCGCTGCCGCTGCAGCGTTCGCAGCCGACCGCCTTGTACGACGTCCAGCTGCCGTCGATCTCGTCGTCGGTGAAGCCGGCTTCCAGCAGCGCCTCGTCCGGTATCGACGTCGCCTGCTTGCAGGTGCAGAGCCGCCGCGCCAGGCGCTGCGCGGTGATCATGATGACCGACGATGCGATGTTGAACGGCGCCACGCCCATGTTCATCAGGCGCGTCAGTGTGGAAGGCGCGTCATTCGTATGCAGCGTCGAGAACACCATGTGGCCGGTCTGCGCCGCCTTGATCGCGATGTCGGCGGTTTCCAGGTCGCGGATCTCGCCGACCATGATGATGTCCGGGTCCTGGCGCAGGAAAGCCTTGAGCGCGACCGGAAAGGTCAGCCCGGCGCGGTCGTTTACATTGACCTGGTTGACGCCGGGCAGGTTGATCTCGGCCGGGTCCTCGGCGGTGGAAATATTGATGCCGGGCTGGTTCAGGATGTTCAGGCAGGTGTACAGCGACACGGTCTTGCCCGAGCCGGTCGGGCCGGTCACCAGCACCATGCCGTAAGGGCGCTGGATCGCATCCATCAGCAGCTCTTTCTGGTAGGGCTCGTAACCCAGCGACTCGATGCCCATCTGCGCCTGCGTCGCGTCGAGAATACGCATGACGATCTTTTCGCCGAACAGCGTCGGCAGCGTGCTGACGCGGAAGTCGATCGACCGCGCCTTCGACAGCACCAGCTTCATGCGGCCGTCCTGCGGCACGCGCTTTTCCGAAATGTCGAGCTTGGAAATGACCTTGATGCGCGACGCAAGCTTTTCCTTGATCGCCAGCGGCGGCTGCGCCACCTCCCGCAGCACGCCGTCGACGCGGAAGCGGATCTGGTAATACTTTTCGAACGGTTCGAAATGCAGGTCGGACGCGCCCATATTGATCGCGTCGATCAGGATTTTTTGCAGGAAGCGCACGACCGGCGCGTCGTCGATGTCGGTCGACAGGCCCTCGGCAGCTGCCCCGGCCGCTTCCTCGTCGACGAAATCGATATTGTCCAGCTCGTCGCCGATCAACTCGTTCAGGTTCTGCTCGTCGCTCTGGCCGAGCTTCTCGATGATGGAAACCAGTTGCTGGTGATCGACGATGACCGGTTCGACCATCATTTCGGTCTGGAACTTGATCTGCTCCAGCGCCTGCGTATTGGTCGGGTCGGACAAGGCCACCATCAGCCGGTTGCCGCGCTTGGCAAGCGCCAGCACCCGCTGGCTCTGCATCAGCTTGGCGTCGATTGCCTTTTCCGGCAGATTTGCCAGCTTGAATGCCGAAAAGTCCAGCAGCGGGTAGCCGAAGGTGTCCGAGCAGAATATGGCCAGCGCGCGCGAATCGATCGCCTTGTCGCGCAACAACGCGTCGATCAGCGCTATCTTTTCGCCGACCGCTTTCTTGCTGCAGCTTTCCGCCTGCGCAGCCGTGATGCGCCCGGCCTGCAACAGGGACCGGGCCAAGCCTGACAGGGGCATGCTTGAAACGGTATTTGGGGAAATTGCCGCCATAGGATGAGATCGAATAGTGTTTCAGCCGGACAAAAATCGCTCAGATGATGCCTGCAGGTGATTGATCTGTAAAGGAAATGTGCCGGATCTGTATTTGCCTGTACACGGCCAAACAGCAATAGTCGCCAACCGCACCATACTTTACCAGAAGAAATTTATTTGTTGCTGTAAATCATTAATCCAGCAGGCGTGGCGGTGCAGGAAGGCGTCCAACTATCGCTATTTCGCAACTTGAGATACATTAGCGATGAGAAATTGTCATTAATTCAGAATCGCTGAACGCTTGCCCTTAGTCGTTTTCGGCGCGAAGACCGAAAAATTAAGGGGTGAAGGTAGGTGGTATTTGTTAAAAGGCGATCGCCCGGGAGGACAGCCTTCGCTTGCCACGCGTCATTGCCTGGCAAGCTGCTTAGGAACGGGCGTGGCAGCCTGAGGGGGTTATACGTGTCAGCCGCCTTTTGCTGCTTCCACCAGGCATTTCGATAGCTTGTCGAAATGCTGCAGCGCCGCCTGTGTCAGTTCGATCTGCTTGCGCCGGCTGTCCTCGGTGTCGCTCAGCATGATCCATCCCTTTTTGCGCATCGATTTCAGCCGGTTATGGACGGTAGCCGGCGAGCCGAATTCCTCTTTCGCCATCATGTCGCGTACCGACAGGCGTTCATGTTCCTGGCCCATCCGCGCCACGAGCGCAAGGATGCGTTCCTCGAGCGGATCCAGCGCTGGCAGGGCCGGCAAGCCGCGTATTGCATCCGCGAGCTGCAGGAACCGCAGGTAGATGTCGGCAGGGCGGGTGGGTGTTTTCATGTACATGGCGATGGTGAAGGTATCATGCCAGAGCGTAAAAGCAAGTCGATCGTACTGAGTCTGCGTTTATTGCTGTTTCCATCAACTTATTCTATCTTATCCAGAACACGCCTTGCCCATTTCCCGACTCCGCCTGCAGTTTGCGATGGTTCTGGCCACCATCGCGTTGTTTCTCCTGATGCTCGCAATAAATGAGTGGCTGTTCAAGCATGCCGAATTCGTCCCGGGCATCAACTGGATCTACCTGCCGGCTGGAATAAGGCTGCTGTCGACGCTGCTATTCGGCGGCGCCGGCGCGATAGGATTGCTGATCGTGTCCTGGCTGGTCTCGTTCTTCTACTTCTTCCCCAATGATTTCATGCGCGCTTTTGTCGGCGGCATCGTCGCGACGATTGCGCCATATGGCGTCTACAAGCTTGCCCAGTACGCTTTCGGCCTGCATGCATCGCTGGCGAACCTGACGCCCAGGCGCCTGCTGATCTGCATCGTCGGCTGCTCGTTCGCCAGCCCGCTGCTGCACCACTTGTGGTTTGCGCTGCATGGCGATCCGCAGCCTTTGCTGGACGGCTTCGTGGTGATGTTCGTCGGGGATTTGAATGGGACGCTGCTGGTGGTGTACGCGGTGAAGACGGGCTTATGGTTTTTGCCCCGTACAGCAGGCAGGCGGTAGATCGCTGCCGGAGGGAGAAATGAAAAAAATCCATAGTCTGGGGACTATGGATTTTTAAGGGTTTTAATCGGCCTCAGTTCACTAATGCCTGGACCCGAGGCCGAAATCTTAGATCGTTTTGCTGCGGCGACGATTCAGACCCAAGGCCACCAGCCCAAGGCCCAGCAGCACCACGCTTGCAGGTTCCGGAACATCGAACACCACGTCGAGAGAGCCATTGATTACTTGGCGTCCGCCTGCATTGAAATTGTTCAATTGGCCCGATTGGAAAGAAAGCGGATAGAACGGTGTTGGCGAAGTGAAGAATTTTTCTCCTGCAGCGGTCAACTCGAAAGTCGTTGTGGAGCCGAAGCTACCGCAATTGATGCCCGAGCCACCACCTGATTTGCATGTTGACAAGCCTTTGTCGAGTTCGCCAGCACCTGCAACCGGCTTGCCTGTAGCAAGCTGGATGTCCCCTGCAGTTCCAGTAGCGGTGAACGTGCCTTGGTCATTTGCATCGTACGATGTGTTGAGGTTTGGATCCAAAAATACGGACAGCAATCCGGTAGTACTAGGATTAAAGGTAAATGTCGTTTTATTACCATTTACTGAATAGATGCCATCTGCGCTGTATATCGCATACAGGCCATAATTTACAGTGAGGCCAGTGTAGCCAGCATCGTATGACTTCACACCGTCATTGCTGACGAATGCTGCTGCTTTCCAATAAAGATCGACGTGAAAAGTACCGGCATTGCTGAAGTTGATTATTTCAACGTAATTGCCGGTAATTTTATCTGCAGTGAAGACGACGTTCTTACCGCCGATATTTGCGTCGACCGTGAAATCCGGGAAAAGCTGATCTGCCGAAGCACTGGCGCTGAAGCCCAGCGTGGCGATTACTGCACATGCCAACAAAGTTTTGCGAATTGTATTTTTCATGATTGGGCTCCCTGGGATGACATCAATAAGTTTCTTGCTATCATTGCTTAGCAGGAACTATGCCATAGAGAAACATGTTCATTTAATCAATTACTTAGCAAAAGTGCCGATTGCTCCCCATCGCTTTCTGTAAAGAAATTCGACAGATCTGCGTCTGGAAAGGCTGGGGGATTCTTCATGCATGACCTTAGAAAAGCCATGCAAGCGTCCATCGGACAGGCGGACGTGCGATGCCAAGGACGCCTGAAATACTTAAAGGGGAGAAATAAGGAAAACGAAACAGGGCGATAGCCCGGAAATTGAAATGGTTGGTCGGGGTGAGAGGATTCGAACCTCCGGCCTCTACGTCCCGAACGTAGCGCTCTACCAGGCTAAGCTACACCCCGATGACCAATATGATGATGCTTGCGATGCCAACCGCTGCTAGTGATTGCGGTCGACTGCAAAGGCGCATAAGTTTACCAAAGAATTTTTGAAATCGCCAGCCGGCAACCCGACAATTGTCGCCCTGGCTTTTGCCGCGGCGGCCACCGCCTGCTGCCGGGTGTATTGCAATGCGCCGGAGTCGGTCACCGCTTTCAAAACCGCGTCGAAATGCAGCTCGTCGCCGGTCTCTATGCAGTTGCGCACCAGCTCTCTTTGTTCCGGCGTGCCATGCTGCATTACATAGATCAGCGGCAGCGTGGGCTTGCCTTCGCGCAGGTCGTCGCCGACATTCTTGCCGATATCCACCGCGTTGCCCGAATAGTCGAGCAGGTCGTCGATCAGCTGGAATGCCGTTCCCAGCGAACGCCCGTATTCGGCGGCGGCTTCGATCTGCTCGTCGTCGGCGCCGGCAATGACCGCGCCAAGCTGGGCCGCTGCCTCGAACAGCTTGGCCGTCTTCGAGCGGATCACCTGCAGGTAACGTTCTTCCGAGACATCCGGATCGTGCATGTTGAGCAGCTGCAGCACTTCGCCTTCGGCAATGACGTTGGTCGCATCCGCCAGGATCTGCATCACGCGCATGTTCCCGATCGTGACCATCATCTGGAATGCGCGGGAATAAAGGAAATCGCCCACCAGCACCGACGCCGCATTGCCGAACAGCGCATTGGCCGTCTTGCGCCCGCGCCGCAGCGACGACTCGTCCACGACATCGTCATGCAGCAGCGTCGCGGTGTGGATGAACTCCACGATCGCAGCCAGCGCGTGATGATCCGCGCCGCGGTAACCCCAGGCGTTCGCAAACAGCAGCACCAGCGTCGGCCGTATACGCTTGCCGCCGGCGCTGATGATGTAGTCCGCAATCTGGTTGACCAGAGGAACGTCTGAATGCAATTCGCGGCGGATCACCAGATTGACTTCCTGGGTATCGGCGGCGATGGCATCGATCAGCGAGCGGAACGGAACGGTGGTTGGCGTGGCTGACAAGTTAAACCTGCTAGAAATCTTCGGGTGAGCGAATTATACGATGCGCGGCCATACCCGCCATGGCAGGGCCAGCCTAATGTGGACAGAGTAGCCATACCCTGCACAATTTTGACCCAACAGCTAAGCCCATGTATAATTTGCGGTTTTCCCGATTCCGCAGGTGTTCCAAAACGCTGAAAAAGGCGTCTGCCAGGGGAAAAGTCCTTTAATCAATCGATGAGGTTTCACATGTACGCGGTCATAAAAACCGGTGGCAAGCAATATAAAGTTGTCGCTGGCGAAAAATTCAAAGTAGAACAGATACCGGCAGACATTGGATCCGAAGTCACGTTAGATCAAGTCCTCGCAGTTGGGGCAGGCGACACCATCAAGTTTGGTGCGCCGCTGGTCGAAGGTGCTACGGTCCTGGCTACGGTTTTGGCGCATGGTCGCCACGATAAGGTGAAGATTTTCAAGATGCGGCGCCGCAAGCACTACCAGAAGCACCAGGGCCATCGTCAAAATTACACCGAATTGCAAATCGTCTCGATCAACGGTTAATCGTTGAGCGGGCTAACCAGATACCAAGGAGTTTGAAATGGCACACAAAAAAGGCGGCGGCACTACGCGTAACGGTCGCGATTCCGAGTCAAAGCGACTGGGCGTCAAGGTCTACGGTGGCCAGGCGATCAACGCCGGCGGCATCATCATCCGTCAACGCGGCACCAAGGTGCATGCGGGCGAAAACGTCGGCATGGGCAAGGATCACACCCTGTTCGCCCTGGTCGACGGTCACGTGAAGTTTGCAACCAAAGGCGCGCTGCAGCGTCATACGGTCATCGTAGTACCTGCGTAATCGAAAGATCACGCAACAATGAGGCGCAAGCCTTCATCAAAAAGGCTCTGCCTCCGGTAGGGCCTTTTTAGTTTTTGGGCGGCACAAAACATGAAGTTCATAGACGAAGCAAAAATCGAGGTCATCGCGGGCGATGGCGGCAATGGCGTGGCCTCTTTTTGCCGCGAAAAATTCCGTCCTTTCGGCGGGCCTGACGGCGGCGACGGCGGCAAGGGCGGCAGCATCTGGGCCGTGGCGGACCGCAACATCAACACGCTGGTGGACTACCGCTTTTCCAAGCTGCACAAGGCGCGGAACGGCGAGAATGGCCGCGGCTCCGACTGCTACGGCAAGGGCGCGGACGACATCATGCTGCGCATGCCGGTCGGCACCCTGATCATCGACCAGAACGACGGCGAGATCGTCGCCGACCTGACCGAGCATGGCCAGCAGGTGCTGCTGGCCAAGGGCGGCGAGGGCGGCTGGGGCAACATCCATTTCAAGACCTCGACCAACCGCGCGCCGCGGCAAAAGACCGAGGGCAAGGAAGGCGAGCGGCGCGAACTGCGCCTGGAGCTGAAGGTGCTGGCCGACGTTGGCCTGCTGGGCATGCCGAACGCGGGCAAGTCGACCTTCATCAGCGCGGTGTCGAATGCGCGCCCGAAGATTGCCGATTACCCGTTCACCACGCTGCATCCCAACCTGGGCATGGTTCGCGTCAGCCACGAGAAGAGCTTCGTGATCGCCGATATTCCGGGGCTGATCGAAGGCGCGGCGGAAGGCGCGGGACTGGGCATACAGTTCCTGCGGCATCTGCAGCGCACCCGGCTGCTGCTGCACATCGTGGACCTGGCGCCGTTCGACAATGTCGACCCGGTCAAGGAAGCCAAGGCCATCGTCAAGGAGCTGCAGAAGTACGACGAGTCGCTGTACGACAAGCCGCGCTGGCTGGTGCTGAACAAGCTGGACATGGTGCCGGAAGGCGAGCGCAAGAAACGCGTCAAGGACTTCGTCAAGAAGTTCGGCTGGAAAGGCCCGGCGTATGAAATCTCGGCGCTGACGCGCGAAGGCTGCGAGGAACTGGTGCAGGATATCTACAACTACCTGGCCGAGCAGAAGCAGATGGAGCAGCGCGTCGAGGCGGCGCCGCAGATGGAAGAGGCGGCGCGCGGCATCAATTCGATCGACCCTGACGATCCCCGTTTCAAGATCATCGACTAGGCTGCATCGACATCCGACACAGGGCGCCCAGGGCGCCCTTTATAATTCCAACGCAGCCACTTCCCACACGTCCATGAATTCCGTCATCCAGCAAGCAAAACGCCTGATCGTCAAGGTCGGTTCCTCCCTCGTCACCAACGAAGGCAAGGGCCTGGACCATGTCGCCATTGCCCGGTGGGCCGAGCAGATCGCGCACCTGCGCACGCTGGGCAAGGAAGTGGTGCTGGTGAGTTCCGGCGCAATCGCGGAAGGGATGCAGCGCCTCGGCTTCGAGAAGCGGCCGACCGGCATCCATGAACTGCAGGCCTGCGCAGCCGTCGGCCAGATGGGGCTGGCGCAGATCTACGAGACCAGCTTCCGGGCGCACCAGCTCGGCACGGCCCAGGTGCTGCTGACGCATGCGGACCTGGCCGACCGCGAACGCTACCTGAACGCGCGCTCGACCCTGTTTACGCTGCTGAAGTTCGGCGTCGTCCCGATCATCAACGAGAACGACACGGTGGTCACCGATGAAATCAAGTTTGGCGACAATGACACGCTGGGCGCGCTGGTCGCCAACCTGATCGAGGGCGACGCGCTGATCATCCTGACCGACCAGCGCGGCCTTTATACCGCCGACCCGCGCCGCGACCCGCAGGCGTGCTTCGTCGACGAAGCCAAGGCCGGCGACCCGGCGCTGGAGGCGATGGCCGGCGGCGCAGGTTCCGGCATCGGCCGCGGCGGCATGCTGACCAAGATCCTGGCGGCGAAGCGCGCGGCCACGTCCGGCGCGCATACCGTCATTGCATGGGGACGTGAAGATCGCGTGCTGTCGCGACTGGCGGCCGGGGAGGCGATCGGCACGCAGCTGACCGCGCAGACGGCCCAGCTCACCGCCCGCAAGCAGTGGATGGCCGATCACCTGCAGACTGCCGGCAGCGTGATCCTGGATGCCGGGGCGGTCGCCAAGCTGACTTCCCACGGCAAGTCGCTGCTGCCGATCGGCGTGGTGGAGGTCAGCGGCGAATTCGGCCGCGGCGACGTGATCACCTGCCTCGACGGCGAAGGCCGGGCGGTCGCACGCGGCATTACGAATTATTCAAGCTCGGAAGCGCGGCGCATCGTGCGCCGGCCATCGTCGGAAATCGAATCCATACTGGGGTTCGTCGAGGAACCCGAGCTGATCCATCGCGACAACATGGTGCTGCTCTAAGCCGCGCTCAACGGTCCGAGCGGGTATTGATCGGCTGGTTGCCACGCAGGCGCTGCAGTATCGTTTCCCGGGTGCCGGAAACGCTTTTACTTTCGCAAAAGAAATCGAGCGCCAGCACGCCGTGCTGGCGGTTTGCCGCATTGCGCACGATCGGTTCCCACTGGTCGCGGCGCGACCGCGCCCAGGTGCCGTCGGCGCGGGCGAATGCATAGGACTTCCTTTCGAAAGTCTCGCAGCGTATGCCTTCGTAACTGATGTTTTTCGCGCCGGCCGGACTGGTGGCGACCATGGTGTAGCGGATCACGCCGTCCTTTCCGATGCTCAGGGACTTTTCGTCGATCGCGAAGTTTTGCGTGGCGGTAGGGCTTACATAGAATGGAATCAGGTTGTCGGCGCCGGGCGTGGCCGGCAGTTGCACGGCAATTTCCTGCCAGGTCTTGCCAGTGTCGTCAAAGTCCTCTTCGAACTGGGATTGCGCAAGCGCTGGCGGCGCGCAAAAAAAAGCCGCCAGCACGGCGGCGGTCAGAAAAGCCGCGCCACGATAATTCAGGGACATGGAAAACTCACTTGTTGTTGGTTCCGGTGATGATCAGCGTCGTCTGTTCGCGCGTCTCCCGCAACTCGGCCAGTTCATGCGAGTCGCGTGGCTGCATCGCCGCGTCATGCTGTTGACGCAGGTAGCGCGCCGGCTGCCGATGCGCGCCCTGGCCGGGGCGATGAAGGAAGCGCGACAGTTCCTGCAATGCCCGCTGGTAGACGTCGCGCTTGAACTCGATGACGACGTCCAGCGGCACCCAATAGCTGTGCCAGCGCCATGCATCGAATTCAGGATGCTCGGTCAGGCGCAGGTTGACGTCGCAATCGCGGCCGGTCATGCGCAGCAGGAACCAGATCTGCTTCTGCCCGCGGTAATGGCCGCGGATTTCACGCTTGATGAAATGGTCCGGAACCTCATAGCGCAGCCAGTCGCGCGTGCGGCCGATGATCTTCACGTGCCTTGACTGCAATCCGACTTCTTCTTCGAGCTCACGGTACATTGCCTGCTCGGGTGTTTCTCCAAATTTTATCCCGCCTTGCGGAAACTGCCACGAATGTTCGCGCACCCGCTTTCCCCACCACACTTCGTTTTGCGTGTTGAGAAGAATGATGCCGACGTTCGGGCGAAAGCCTTCACGGTCCAGCATGTTGCACCTCGGTTTTTCTGCGGCTGCAAGCATCCGTCCTGATGCGAATTGTCTGCATTGCCGTTTGTGCCGGGCGAGGTGCGCACGGCAACGGGGCAATTGCGCAAAGAGTCGGCGCATGCAGCCAGCTAATACTTTAAAATTGAGATGATTATAACCCTCTCTTTTTAAAAAGAATTCACCGTTATGCGCGCCTCACGTTTTTTTGTTTCAACCCTGAAGGAAGCCCCGTCGGATGCGGAGATCGTGAGCCACAAGCTCATGATGCGCGCCGGCATGATCAAGCGCCTAGGCTCGGGCATCTACAGTTACATGCCCATGGGTCTGCGGGTGATACGCAAGGTCGAGGCGATCGTTCGGGAGGAAATGAACCGCGCCGGCGCGATCGAAATGCTGATGCCGGTCGTGCAGCCGGCGGAGTTATGGCAGGAGACCGGGCGCTGGGACAAGATGGGGCCGGAACTGATGCGGGTCAAGGACCGCCATGGACGCGACTACGCGATCCAGCCGACGTCCGAGGAAGTGATCACCGACGTGGTCCGCACCGAGATCAAGTCCTACCGCCAGTTGCCGGTCAACTTCTACCATATCCAGACCAAGTTCCGCGACGAGCGCCGGCCGCGTTTCGGCCTGATGCGCGGCCGTGAATTCACGATGAAGGACGCGTACTCGTTCGACCGCGACGTCGAGGGCATGCAGCGCTCCTACCAGCTGATGTACGACGCCTATGTCGCCATCTTCAATCGCTTCGGCCTGCAGTTCCGGGCGGTGGCGGCCGACAACGGCGCGATCGGCGGCTCCGGCTCGCACGAGTTCCACGTGATTGCCGACACCGGCGAAGATGCGCTGGTGTATTGCTCCGGCTCGGACTTTGCCGCCAACATGGAAGCGGCTGAAGCGCCGGGACTGCTGGCGCAACGGCAGCCGCCGTCGCAGCCGCTGACCAAGACGCCGACGCCGGGCAAGACCCGGTGCGAGGACGTGGCCGAACTGCTCGGGCTGCCGCTGTCGCAGACGGTGAAGTCCGTGGTGCTGATGGCCGATGCCGCCGAGGAGGGGGGCGAGAAACAGCTATGGCTGCTGCTGCTGCGCGGCGACCATGAGCTCAACGAAGTCAAGGCATCCAAGGTGCCCGGGCTGGGCCAGTTCCGCTTCGCGTCCGAAACCGAGATCGTCGAGGCGTTCGGCACGACGCCGGGCTATCTCGGGCCGATCGGCACCGCCAGGCCGGTGAAGATCGTGGCCGACCGCACGGTCGCCAACATGAACGACTTCGTCTGCGGCGCCAACGAGGCCGGCTTCCATTACACCGGCGCCAACTGGGGGCGGGACATACCCGAGCCTGTTGTCTGCGACCTGCGCAACGTCGTCGAAGGCGATGCGTCGCCGGACGGCAAGGGCGTGCTGGCGATACAGCGCGGCATCGAGGTCGGCCACGTGTTCCAGCTCGGCACCCGCTATTCGGCGGACATGAAGGCGACGTTCCTCGATGTGAACGGCAAGCCGGCGCTGATGCAGATGGGCTGCTACGGCATCGGCATCACCCGCATCCTGGGCGCGGCGATCGAGCAGAACTTCGACGACAAGGGCATCGTCTGGCCGGCGTCGATCGCGCCATTCGAAGTGGTGCTGTGCCCGATGGGCTATGACCGCAGCGCGATGGTGAAGGAGGAGACCGACCGCTTGTATGCGGCGCTGCAGGCAGCGGGCGTGGACGTGATCGTCGACGATCGCGGCGAGCGTCCCGGCGTGATGTTCGCCGACTGGGAGCTGATCGGCGTGCCGCACCGGGTCGTCATCGGCGAGCGCGGACTGAAGGACGGCAGCCTGGAATACCAGGGCCGCCGGGATGCCGCAGCCACGCCGGTCGCGCTGGCGGACATGGCGGAATTCATCCGGGGCAAACTGCAGGCGTGAGCGGCTTTGCGCACGGTCGCCGGATGCTGGGCCGGCGTTTGCTGGCGGCAGCCGGCATGGCCGCCGGCGTCGGCCTGATACCCGCTGCGCATGCCGGCAACCAGAAGGAAGAGGCCCTGGCCGATTCGGTGCGGCTCGCGCTGTCGCGCGCGGTCACCGATTCGGCGCCGCCCAAGGTGCGGATCGACGACATCGACCAGCGCATCAAGTATCTGCACTGGCTGGGCGAGATGTCGTCGCGGCTGTCCAAGCGGCTGCCGGACCGGCAGGTTCGCATCGAACTCCTCGAAACCCTCTGGTATGAAGCCAAGCGCGCGGGGCTCGCGCCCGACCTGGTGCTGGGCCTGGTGCAGGTCGAGTCGGCGTTTCGCAAGTACGCGGTCTCGCCGGTAGGCGCCCGCGGCTACATGCAGGTGATGCCGTTCTGGACCCGGGTGATAGGCGACGGCGATCCGAACAAGCTGTTCCAGATGCAGACCAATCTGCGCTATGGCTGCTCGATACTCCGGCTTTACATCGACATGGAACGCGGAGACCTGTTCCTGGCGCTGGGCCGCTACAACGGCAGCCGCGGCCGGCCCGAGTATCCGAATGCGGTGCTGGACGCGTGGAGGCGGTGGGAATTCAGCCGGTGAAGGCCGGCGCTTCGTCCAAACAAAAACGCCCGCTTGCGCGGGCGTTTTTGTTTGGCTCCTGGACGCTTACTTCAGGTGGCCGGAAATGAGTTTCGTCATCTCGAACATCGATACTTGCTTCTTGCCGCCAAAGACCGCTTTCAGTTTGTCGTCGGCATTGATGTTGCGCTTGTTGGCTTCATCCTGCAGCTTGTTCTTCTTGATGTAGTCCCAGACTTTCTTGGTGACTTCGGTGCGCGGCAGGGGCGCGGCGCCTACCACTGCAGCGAGGGTGTCGGACGGCGTCAGGGGCTTCATGAATGCCGCATTCGGAGCACGCGGCGTTGCCGACTTTGCTGCCTTGACGGCGGTCTTGCCAGCGGCTTTCTTTGCTACGGGAGCGCTGGACGCTTTTTTTGCAGGTGCTGATTTCGCTGCCGGGCTCTTGCTTGCAGCTGCGCTTTTTGCAGCTGGCTTCTTGGCGGCCGTTTTAGTGGCTGCTGATTTCTTGGCTGTTGCCATCTTCGAACCTCCTCACTATCGCATTGGAAAATTGCGCCATGTCACGCATCGCTAATAGTGGTTGCGTTTTGCAAGGTATGCAAGTCTTTTTTGCAAGTATTTTGGAGGAAAAGCGCGTTGTCGCAAACACCCTGTCTTCATAGGGAAAACAGGGGTCGCGGCCAGCCCTTTCAGCGCATGCCGGGCATCATGCCTTTCATGCTGCGCATCATTTTCATCATGCCGCCGCCCTTCAGTTTTTTCATCATCGACTGCATCTGATCGAACTGGGCAAGCATCCGGTTGACGTCCTGGACCGGCACGCCGGCGCCGGCGGCGATGCGCCGCTTGCGCGACGCCTTGATCAGTTCAGGCTTGGCGCGTTCCTGCGCCGTCATTGAATTGATGATGCCTTCCATCCGCCGGACCTGGGTTTCGGCCTGGTCCATGTTGGCGCCGCTGGCGGCCTGCTGGAACTGGGCCGGCAGCTTGTCCATCAGGTTGGACAGGCCGCCCATCTTCTTCATCTGGCCGAGCTGCGCCTTGAAGTCGTTGAGGTCGAACTTGCCGCCGCCCTTGATCTTCTGCGCGAGATCCTGCGCCGCCTCGACGTCGACGCCCTTGCGCGCCTCTTCCACCAGCGCCAGGATGTCGCCCATGCCGAGGATGCGGTTGGCCATGCGCTGCGCATCGAAGGCTTCCAGGCCGTCGAGCTTCTCGCCGACGCCGGCGAACTTGATCGGCTTGCCGGTGATATGCCGCACCGACAGCGCCGCGCCGCCGCGGGCGTCGCCGTCGAGCTTGGTCAGGATGATGCCGGTAAGCGGCAGCGCCTCGTTGAATGCGCGGGCGGTGTTGATCGCATCCTGGCCCAGCATCGCGTCGACCACGAACAGCGTCTCGATCGGCTTCACCGCCGCATGCAGCGCGCTGATCTCCTGCATCATCGCCTCGTCGATGCCGAGCCGGCCGGCGGTGTCGATGATCAGCACATCATGGAAATGGCGCCGTGCATAGTCGAGCGCGGCGCGGGCGATGTCGACCGGCTTGTCGGTCGGCTGGGACGCGAAGAAGTCCGCGCCGACCTGCGCCGTGACCGTCTGCAGCTGGCCGATCGCGGCCGGCCGGTAGACGTCGGTCGACACCGTCAGCACTTTCTTCTTCTTTTGCTCGCGCAGGTACTTGGCCAGCTTGCCGACCGTAGTGGTCTTGCCGGCGCCCTGCAGGCCTGCCATCAGGATGATGGCAGGCGGCTGCGTCGCGAAATTGAGCTGGCTGGCTTCGACGCCGAGGTCGGCGCCCATCAGCACGGCAAGCTGGTTCTGCACCACGCCGACCAGCGCCTGGCCCGGCGTGAGGGAACCGATGACTTCCTCGCCCATCGCCTTTTCCTTGACGCGGGCAATGAATTCGCGCACGGCGGGGAGGGCGACGTCGGCCTCCAGCAGCGCGAGGCGCACTTCGCGGAGCATGTCGGCCGTGTTGGCTTCCGTCAGGCGGGCTTCGCCGCGCATGGTCTTGACCACTTTGGCAAGACGTTGAGTCAGGTTGTCAAGCATGGAATCGGTTCTGTATCGAATGGGGAAGGGCGGGCCGGCAAGCGGCGGGAGACCGTCATTTTACCCGATGCAGGCGTCCGGATTGACACTTCGGCGCGGTCGGCGGTGCCGGTGACATGGTGTAAACTTGCGCGATGCAAAACTCTCTTTTCTACCTGGCCGCGCTGATCTACGCGATCTGCGCCTTCCTGCCGGCCGGCTATCGCACCGCGATTTCTGCCGGCACGCTGCTGGGATGGCTGTTGCATGGCGGCGTGCTGTGGGCCGACATGGTGCTGCCGGGCTCGCTGCGGCTGGGATTCGCGGTGGTGCTGTCGGCCACGCTCTGGATATCGGTCGCCGCCTACTGGCTGGAAAACCGCAATTTTTCGCTAGACAGCCTGCGCGTGCTGGTGCTGCCCTGCGCGGCTGTCGCGGTCATCCTGCCGGCGCTGTTTCCCGGCAGCCTGGTTGCGCTGCAGGGCAAGCCGGGCCTCTACGGCTGGCACATCGCGGTAGCCATCATGGCCTACAGTTCGCTGACCATCGCCGCCTTCCACGCGGTGCTGATGGCCGTGCAGGAAGCCAGCCTCCACACGCCGCCGGGCGGCCGGCTGGGCTGGTTCGCGGCAATGATCGAGCGCCTGCCGGCCCTGCTGACGATGGAAAGGCTGCTGTTTCGCATGATTGCATTCGGCTTCGCGCTGCTGACCCTGACCGTATTGTCCGGCATCGTCTTTTCCGAGGAATTGTTCGGCCGCGCGATGAAATGGGATCACAAGACCATCTTCACCATGCTTTCGTGGGTGCTGTTCGGCCTGCTGCTCGCCGGACGCCGGTGGCGCGGCTGGCGCGGCAGGACCGCGCTCAGCTTCACGCTGAGCGGTTTCGCGACGCTGCTGCTGGCCTATGTCGGCAGCCGCTTCGTGCTGGAAGTGGTGCTGCACCGGGGGCTGGCATGAAATTCTTTATCTGGGGCGTCATCGTCGCGCTGGTCGTCCTCTGGGTGCTGCGGCCGAAGTCGCTGCGCTCGTCCGGCGCGAAACCGCGGCCGGCCGTCGGCGCAACCGAGGCGATGCTGGAATGCGCCGAATGCCATACCTACTTCCCCGCGTCCGAGGCGCAGACCGCCGCCGACGGCGCAGTGTTCTGCTGCGACCAGCACCGGCGGCTGCATGCATCGCACTGAACGATGAGTCTCGCCGCAGCCATGCCGCAGGTGCGCAGCCGGGAAACCCTGTGGCGCACATTGCAGACCTTCAATATCACCCGGATCGCCATCGCGGTCGTGCTGCTGGCTTACCTCAGCATTAACGCGCGCCAGGGCTTCTGGCTGTATGAAGGCTTCCTGTACCGCGAGACCTGCGCCGCCTACCTGATGCTGGCGCTCGGCTTCGCCATCACCAGCGCGTGGCACAAGCGCCAGCTGCTGCTGCAGCTTTCGGCCGGCATCGTCGCCGATCTCATGCTGATCACGATACTCTACGTCGCCGCCGGCGGCGCCAGGAGCGGGCTGGCCATCCTTTACCTGTTCCCGCTGGCGGGCAGCGCGGTGCTGGCGCCGATGATGCTGGCGCTGTTTTTCACCGCGCTGGTGGCGCTGGCGATGCTGCTCGAAAGCGCTTACCAGCTGCTCAATTTCCCATCGGATTCGACCATTTCGCAGGCCGGGCTGTATGGCGCCGCCTTCTTCGCGGCGGTCTATGTGCTCAACCGGCTCGCCGCGCGGCTGATACGGCAGGAGCAGCTGGCCACCGAGCACCGCGCCGGCCTGCAGGTGCAGCAGGCGATCAACCAGCTGGTGATTGCCGACATGGGCGACGGCGTGCTGGTGGCCGGGCGCGACACCACCATCTTCACGGTCAATCCGGCGGCCGAGCGCATGCTCGGGCTGGCCGGCGCGGAAGGCGCGCACCGCGACCGTCTCGATAATGTCGCGTGGCTCGCGCCGATCGCGGAAGCCTATTTTTCATGGCGGCGCAATGCCGCCGGCGCCGCGCCGGCCTTCGTCGTGCTGAAACCGGCCGAGGGCGCCACGGTCCACCTGCGGCTGCGTTTCGCCAGCATAGGCACCGCCGGCGACGCCAATGAACGGGTGGTCGTCTTCCTGCAGAATGTCAGCGAGATCGAGGACAGGGCGCAGGAATTGAAACTGGCGTCGATGGGCCGGCTGACCGCCAGCATTGCCCATGAGGTGCGCAATCCGCTGTCGGCCATCGGCCATGCCGGTTCCCTGCTCGGCGAGGATGCGACCGACCCGGTGCAGCTGCGGCTGGTGCACATCATCAATGAGAATGTCGGCCGGCTGAACCGGATGATCGAAGACATATTGCGGCTGTCCCGCAAGGCGCAACCGGGCAGTGCGCCGCTCGGGCTGGACGCCGTGCTGCCCGAGATCGTCGAGGAATTCCGCGACATGCATGCGCTGCGCCCGGGCCTGATCCATCTCGGCACGCTCGATGCCGGGCAGGTGCTGTTCGATCCGCTGCACTTGCGGGAAGTCATTGTGAACCTGCTGTCGAATGCGATGCGCTACGCAAGCGGCCGCGATGCATCGATCCGGCTTTTCGTGGTGACCGACGCCGCGCACCGGCGCGAACTCCATGTGCAGGACGACGGCGCGGCGATCACGCCCGAGGTCAGGGCGCACCTGTTCGAGCCGTTCTACACCACGTCGAGCAAGGGCACCGGGCTGGGGCTGTATCTGGCGCGGGAGCTGTGCATGAACAATGGCGCGATGCTCGATTACGAATACCGCAGCGACGCCTGGAACCAGACACCCGCTGAAGCGAGCGGCCGCTTTGTGATCACCCTTGCCACCCCGGAAACCTGACCGCCCATGCCCGCACCCCGGATATTGATCGTCGACGATGAAGCAGACCTGCGCGAACTGCTGGACATCACCTTTATCAAGATGGGCCTGGACAGCGACTGCGCCGCCAACCTGGGCGAGGCGCGCGCGCTGCTGGCCAAAAACGCCTACGCGATGGTGCTGACCGACATGCGCCTGCCCGACGGCCTCGGCATAGAACTGGTGCGCGAAGTCGCCGCCGCCTATCGCAACACGCCGATCGCGGTCATCACCGCGTTCGGCAGCGCCGACAATGCAGTCGCCGCGCTGAAGGCGGGCGCCTTCGACTACCTGTCCAAGCCGGTCGCGCTCGACCAGTTGCGCCTGATGGTGCAGTCGGCGCTCAAGCTGACGCCGGCGGCCAGCGCGGCGGCGCCGGCGCCCACGGCCGGGCCGGCGCTGCGGCTGCTGGGCGAATCGGACGCGCTGCGCCACGTGCGCGCGCAGATCGTGCGGCTGGCGCGCAGCATGGCGCCGGTAGCCATCACCGGCGAATCCGGCACCGGCAAGGAACTGGCCGCGCGCGACATCCATGCGCAGAGCGCAAGGGCCGACAAGCCCTTTATCGCGGTCAACTGCGGCGCCATCCCCGAGGCGCTGATGGAAGCCGAATTCTTTGGCTACCGGAAGGGCGCATTCACCGGCGCGGCAGACGATCGCGACGGCTTTTTCCAGGCGGCCAGCGGCGGCACGCTGATGCTCGACGAAGTGGCCGACCTGCCGCTGCCGATGCAGGTCAAGCTGCTGCGCGCGATCCAGGAGCGGCGCGTGCGCAAGGTCGGTTCGACCGTCGAGGAACCGGTGGACGTGCGGCTGATCAGCGCGACGCACCAGAACCTGGCCGCCTGCGTCGAGGCCGGAAAATTCCGCCAGGACCTCTACTATCGGCTCAATGTGATCGAACTCGGCCTGCCGCCGCTGCGCGAGCGCAAGGACGACATCGGCCTGCTCGCCAGCGCGGTGCTGCAGCGGCTGTCGGGCGCGTCGCGGATGCGGCTGTCGCCGCAAGCGCTGCAGACGCTGTGCGAGCACAGCTTCCCGGGCAATGTGCGCGAACTCGAAAATATCCTGGAACGCGCATTGGCCTTTGCCAGCGGCGACACGATCGATGCGCAGGACCTGGCGCTGAGGCCGGCCGCCATGGCGGGAGCGCCGGTTTCATCGCCATCGCCATCCCATTCGCCGCCCACGCCCCGCGGCGAGCCGTTCCTGACGGCGTCGGAACCGGCGCCCGCCATCGCCGACGCGCAGCCGGCCGGCGCGGGAACCCCGGGTTCGCTGCCGCAACAGCTCGACAAGGTCGAGCGCAAGCTCATCGAGGAAGCGCTGGCCCGGACCCGTTACAACCGCACCCAGGCGGCCGACCTGCTGGGCCTGACCCTGCGGCAGCTGCGCTACCGGATGCAAAGGCTGCAGATCCATGACGCCGACTGAACCGGACGGCGTGGGCGCCTTGCCCGATTACGCGATCGACGCGGAGGGCTGGTGCGATGGCGCCCGCCGGCTGCCATCGCCCAATTTCGATCCCCGCCCACCGGGCACGGCGATCGACCTGCTGGTCATCCATAACATCAGCCTGCCGCCAGGCCAGTTCGGCGGTCCCCATATTGCCGGGCTCTTCACCAATACGCTGCAGCATGAACTGCATCCGTATTTCGAACAGTTGCGGCCGCTGCGGGTTTCAGCCCATTTCCTGATCCTGCGGACCGGCGAACTGGTGCAGTTCGTGTCGGCCGACGCCCGTGCCTGGCATGCCGGCGTGTCGCTGTTCGAGGGCCGCGAGCGCTGCAATGATTTTTCGATCGGCGTGGAACTGGAAGGCAGCGACTTCGTGCCTTTCGAGCCGGCGCAGTACCGCTGCCTGGCGGCGCTGACGCAGGCATTGCTGCGCCGCTACCCGCTGGTTGCGGTGACTGGGCATGAACATATCGCCCCGGGCCGGAAGACCGACCCCGGGCCTTTTTTTGACTGGTTCGGCTACCGCAAATGCTGCACCGCAGAGGACCAGGGCAGGGCGCTTTCCTTCCCAAATCTGGCGTGAAAGTCAATCGGTTTTTCACGCGAAACGTTGGGAAAACGCTATTGCATGTCACTGTGCCAGGCACTAGAATTAGTGCCTACTACGATACCAATCACTAGATGTAGTATCTATTCGTCGGTATGGCGCTCCATGGCAACGTTGCCGGGATGCGCTGGAACATGTCAGGCCGACGACAGGACAAGACTTTCAGGGTGTACGAAAAGCAAGATGCCGACGTGGCACGCCAGTCAAGGCCAGCCACCGTCGAAAGTCCCGCCGGACACCAGTCAATCACACCGAATCAGGAGGCCAAGTGCACTCATCCCAGGAAATTTCTGTCAAATCAGGCGCAGAACACGCCGTCAATCCCGCGCTGTCTACCATCTCCGGTAACATGCCGGCCAGCAATTCTTCGTCTGATTACCGCATCCTGCGACGCAACGGTTCGGTCGTGGGATTCGAGCCGTCCAAGATTTCCATTGCGATGACCAAGGCTTTCCTCGCGGTCAATGGCGGCCAGGGCGCAGCCTCGGCGCGCGTGCGCGAGCTGGTCGAGCAGCTGACCGACAGCGTGGTCGGCGCCCTGATGCGCCGCCAGCCGGCCGGCGGCACCTTCCATATCGAGGACGTGCAGGACCAGGTGGAGCTGGCGCTGATGCGCTCCGGCGAACACGATGTCGCCCGCGCCTACGTGCTGTACCGCGCCAAGCGCATGGAAGAGCGTGCGCAGCAGCAGGCCGCACGTGCGCCGGCGTCAAGCGCGCCGCAGCTGCATGTGATGGAAAACGGCCAGCGCCGCGTCCTCGACATGGAGCAGGTGCGCACCCTGATCACCGCGGCCTGCATCGGCCTGGAAAAGCACGTGGATGCGGAAGCCATCCTGGCCGAGACCGTCAAGAACCTGTACGACGGCGTGCCGGTCGAGGAACTGCACAAGTCCGCCATCCTGGCCGCCCGCGCGCTGATGGAAACCGACCCCGCCTACAGCCTGGTCACCGCGCGCCTGCTGATGCACTCGATACGCCGCGAAGTGTTCGGCCAGGAAGTGGCGCAGGCCGATGCCGCCGCCCATTACCTGCAATACTTTCCGCGCTACATCCAGAAGGGCATCGAAGCCGAGCTGCTTGACACCAAGCTGGCCGAGTTCGACCTGGCCCGCCTGGCCGCCGCGCTGAAGCCGGAACGCGACCTGCAGTTCGGCTATATCGGCCTGCAAACCCTGTACGACCGTTATTTCCTGCATATCCGCGAAACCCGCATCGAAATGCCGCAGGCGTTCTACATGCGCGTGGCGATGGGCCTGTCGCTCAATGAAGCCCGGCGCGAAGAGCGCGCGATCGAGTTCTACAACCTGCTGTCGAGCTTCGACTTCATGAGCTCCACGCCGACGCTGTTCAATTCCGGCACGCTGCGCTCGCAGCTGTCCTCCTGCTATCTGACCACGGTGTCGGACGACCTCGAAGGCATCTACGACGCGATCAAGGACAATGCGCTGCTGGCCAAGTTCGCCGGCGGCCTGGGCAACGACTGGACGCCGGTGCGCGCGCTCGGCGCCCACATCAAGGGCACCAACGGCAAGAGCCAGGGCGTGGTGCCGTTCCTGAAAGTGGTCAACGACACCGCGGTCGCGGTCAACCAGGGCGGCAAGCGCAAGGGCGCGGTCTGCGCCTACCTGGAAACCTGGCACATGGACATCGAGGAATTCCTCGACCTGCGCAAGAACACCGGCGACGACCGCCGCCGCACCCACGACATGAACACGGCCAACTGGATTCCCGACATGTTCATGAAGCGCGTGATGGAAAAAGGCGAATGGACGCTGTTCTCGCCGAGCGACGTGCCCGACCTGCATGACAAGGTCGGCCGCGCGTTCGAGCAGGCTTACCTGGGCTACGAAGCCCGCGCCGCCAGCGGCGAGCTGAAGCTGTTCAAGAAGGTCCAGGCAATGGACCTGTGGCGCAAGATGCTGTCCATGCTGTTTGAAACCGGCCATCCTTGGATCACGTTCAAGGATCCATGCAACATCCGCTCGCCGCAGCAGCACGTCGGCGTCGTGCACAGCTCCAACCTCTGCACCGAGATCACGCTCAACACCAACGAGTCCGAGATCGCCGTCTGCAACCTGGGTTCGGTCAACCTGCCGGCCCACCTGAAGAATGGCCAGCTCGACCATGTGAAGCTGCAGCAGACCATCCGCACCGCGATGCGCATGCTGGATAACGTGATCGACATCAATTACTACGCGGTCGACAAGGCGCGCGACTCCAACCTGCGCCACCGTCCGGTTGGTCTGGGCATCATGGGCTTCCAGGACTGCCTGCACATGATGCGTGTGCCGTACGCGACCGACGCCGCCGTCGATTTCGCCGACCGTTCGATGGAAGCGGTGTGCTACTACGCCTACTACGCATCGACCGAACTGGCCGAGGAACGCGGCCGCTACAGCAGCTACCAGGGTTCATTGTGGGACCGTGGCATCCTGCCGCAGGACTCGGTGAAACTGCTGGCGGAAGAGCGCGGCGGCTATCTGGAAGTCGACAGCTCGGTGAGCATGGACTGGAGCGGGCTGCGCAACCGTATCAGCCAGTTCGGCATGCGCAATTCCAATTGCGTGGCAATCGCGCCGACCGCGACGATTTCCAACATCATCGGCGTGTCGGCCTGCATCGAGCCGACCTACCAGAACCTGTATGTTAAATCAAACCTGTCGGGCGAGTTTACCGAGATCAACGAGTACCTGGTGCGCGACCTGAAGGCTCGCGGACTGTGGGACGAAGTGATGGTGTCCGACCTCAAGTATTTCGACGGCAGCCTGTCGCGCATCGACCGCATCCCGCAAGACCTGCGCGACCTGTATGCGACGGCCTTCGAAGTCGAGCCGAAATGGCTGGTGGAAGCGGCGTCGCGCCGGCAGAAATGGATCGACCAGGCGCAGTCGCTCAATATCTACATGGCGGGCGCATCGGGCAAGAAGCTGGACGAGACCTACAAGCTGGCCTGGCTGCGCGGCTTGAAGACCACCTACTACCTGCGCACGATCGGAGCAACGCATACCGAGAAGTCGACCACGCGCACCGGCGCATTGAATGCGGTCAACAGCGATGGCGGCGCAAGCGGCGGCCTGATGTCGCATGCAGCCGCAGCCGCGGCGGCGGCGCTGGCCACCCAGGAAGCAGATGGTCCGGCGTGCATGCTGCGCCCCGGCGATGACGGCTTCGAGGAATGCGAAGCCTGTCAGTAAGGCTTGTCGGCAGGTAGGCGCGCAAAGCTGCGCCTGCCCGTCGTGACACCGCAGTGAAAACGGCCCGGACGCTCGTCCGGGCCGTTTTTTGGGGCCGTCGCCAGGCGCTGCTATGGCAGCCCTCGCGGTCGTCTGCCTGTTGCGTCAACAGCCACCGCGCCTGTTTCGGCAAAGCGCCGGTCCGGACAAGGAGTTTCGCTATCCTTCGACGGCATCCCCGAACTTTTCAGGGTCGCCCGACTCATTGTTATTCAAACAAACGGAGAACGCGATGGATTCTGCACTGAACGGACTGCATATCGGCATTCTCGTCACCGACGGTTTCGAGCAGGTTGAAATGACGCAACCCAAGGAAGCGCTGGAGGGCGAGGGCGCCATTACCAAGATTATTTCCCGGCGCCAGGACACGGTGCAGGGCATGAATCACGATGCCCCTGCGGACCAGTTTCCTGTCGACCTGTATTTCGATGAAGTGTCTTCGCAGGACTTCGATGCGATCCTGCTGCCGGGCGGCGAGGTGAACTCGGCGCGCATCCGCGCAATCCCCGAGGCGCAGAAGATCGTCAAGGACATCGTTGCCGAAGGAAAGCCGCTCGCGGTGATCTGCCACGGCGCCTGGCTGCTGGTGTCGGCGGGGCTGGTGCAGGGGAAGACGCTGACCAGCTACCCGACGCTGGAGCAGGATATCCGCGATGCCGGCGGCAACTGGGTCGACCGCGAAGTGGTCGTGGATGGCAACTGGGTCAGCAGCCGCAAGCCTGACGATATCCCGGCCTTCAACCGCGAAATGATCGAGGTCTTCGGCCAGCGCATGCGCGACAGCGTGCGCGGCACGCCGGACGAAGGCGCGGCCGGCATGGCTTCCAGCTAGCGCGCCGGCAGCTGCCTCCTGGCAGCGCCGGCACGCCTGCGCCTAGCGCAGCACATCATCCGGGGCGGCTTCGGCCGTCCCGTTTTCATTTGCGGGGTTCTCGCCTGGCCTGACCAGCTCGTTTGCATCGGGCAATGGCGTGTCGGTCCGCGCCAGCTGTTCCGCATCGAGCTGGTGCGAGAAGCCTTCGACCGACTCCAGCCACGGCTCCCGGTCGCCGGCCACCGTCGGCCCGCTTTGTATATAGAGGGTCAGCAGTTCGGCCAGGTTGACCAGCCCGGACAGGTGGGTGCGTTCATAGCCGTGGGACGCGTCGGCGCCAAAGCAGAGCAGCGCAGTGCGCACATCATGGCCGGCATTGACCGCGGCGCTCGCGTCGGAATGGTAGTAGCGGAACACGTCGCGATGGCCCTGGATGCCATGGTCCTCGCAGAGACGCAGCAGGCGGCGCGTCAGGTGGTAGTCATGCGGCCCGGCCGAGTCCATCAGCGGGATGGTCACGCCGAGTTCATGGGCGCCCTGGCCGGGCGCCACCGGGCCGATGTCGACGCCGATGACTTCGCTGACATCGCTGCCGATCACGGCCCGCGCGCCCGAACCCACTTCCTCGGTCAGCGTGAAAACCAGGTGGCAGTCCATCGGCACCTCGGCCCCCGAGTCCACCACGGCCTTGAGCGCCGCCAGCACGGCCGCCACGCCGGCCTTGTCATCGAGATGGCGCGAGACGATGTAGCCGTTTTCCAGCACCTCCGGCGCAGCGTCGAACGCGATGAAGTCGCCGATCTGTATGCCGCGCGCAGCAGCGTCGCCGGCCGACGAGATGTCGGCGTCGATGCGCACCTCGAGCTGGTCCCAGTTCACCGGCTGGGTGTCGATCGCCTCGTTGTAGACATGGCCGGAGGCCATCAGCGGCAGCACCGAACCGCGCTCGCGGCCGGCATCGGTGAACAGGGTGACCCGGCCGCCCTCGGCCCAGCGGCTGGACCAGGTGCCCACCGGCATCAGGCCCAGCCTGCCATTGGGCTTGATCTCGCGCACCATCGCGCCCAGCGTGTCGAGATGGGCGACGATGGCGCAGGCCGGGTTGTAACGCCGCCGTTCCGGCATGGTGCGGCGCAGTACCGCGCGTATGGTGCCGCGCCTGGTCAGTTCATACGAGACGCCGAGCGCATTGAGCCTGGCGCCGGTGTAGTGCACGATCTCGTCGGTCAGGCCGGTCGGGCTGGGTATGGCCAGCAGTTCCAGCAGCGTGGTCTTCAGGTAGTCGGCATCGATGGGCAGTTTTTGCATGGGTGATCAGGCAGAGTAGGGAAAGAGAAGGTCGACGAAGCGCTGCGCGGTCGGCTGCGGGTCGTGGTTGGCCAGGCCCGGGCGTTCGTTGGCTTCGATGATGACGTAGTCTTCCCGGTCGGGCGCCGGCACCAGGAAATCGAGGCCGACCACGGGAATGCGCAACGCGCGGGCCGCGGTTTCCGCGGCGGCCCGCAGCGTCGGGTGCAGGTCGGCGGTGACATCGTGTATGGTGCCGCCGGTATGCAGGTTGGCGGTCTTGCGCACCTGTACCCGCCGGCCGTCTTCCGGCACCGCGTCCATGTCCAGTCCCTGGCCGGCCAGGCAGCGCAGGGTTTCGGAGTCGGTCGGGATACGGCTCTCGCCGCCAGTGGCGGCGGCGCGGCGCGCGCTCTGCCGCTCTATCAGCTGGGCCAGCGTGGACTGGCCGTCGCCAATGACCTCGGCCGGGCGCCGGATGGCAGCCGCCACCACCTTGTAGCCGATGACGACGATGCGCAGGTCCTGGCCGTCGCACAGCTCCTCGAGCACCACATGGCCGCCTTCCTTCTGCGCCAGCGCCAGCGCCAGCTCGAGTTCGTCCCTGGTGCCGACGCCGACGCTGATCCCGCGGCCCTGTTCGCCGAGCGCCGGCTTGACCACGATGGACCCGAATTCGGCCAGGAAAGCCAGGTCCGCGTCCATGTCCCCGGCAGTCTGCTGGCGCGGCACGCGCAAGCCGACCGAAGACAGGCGGCGCAGGGTCAGCACCTTGTCCTGGCACCAGGTCATTGCGACGCCGCCGGTCAGCTCGGTCAGCGACTCGCGGCACAGCATCTCGTGGCCAACCTGGCGCAGCTTGAAGATGCCGGCCTGCGCATCGATGATCTCGACGCCGATGCCGCGCCGCCGCGCCTCGTCGACGATGATGCGGGCATACGGGTTGAGCGCCTGCACCTCCGCGGTGTCGATGAACAGCCGCTCGTTGATGGAGTTCTTGTGCTTGACCGCAAAGCCGGTGACCTGCTGGAAGCCGAGCTTTTCGTACAGGCCGATCGCATTCTGGTTGGTATGCAGCACCGACAGGTCGAGGAAACGGCGATCGCGCCGCGTAAACAAGTCGATCAGCTGGTTGACGAGCGAGGTGCCGACGCCGGCCAGCCCGGTCTGCGGATCCACCACCAGGCACCAGAAGCTGCATCCGCCCTCAACGTCGCCGAATGCCAGCGCATGGTCCACGCCCATCACCGAGCCGACCACTTCGCCGGTGCGCTCGTCTTCCGCGATCAGGTAGACCAGCGCGTCGGAGTCGCGCTGCTCCCAGACGGTGCCGGGCGCCAGCGGCACCATGCCGCGCATGCTGTAGAGGCGGTTCATCGCGGCAATGTCGGCGCGGGTGGTCAGCCGCCGTATCACCACGCCGGGCGCCGGCGGCGCAGCCGGCGCATCTGCGCCCAGCTTGCGCCGGAACATCACCGACGGGTCGAGGAAAAGGCTGGCCTGCGCTTCGGCCAGCACCAGCTGCGGCGCCTGCACGTACAGCGCGATATCGCGCTTGCCGGCTTCTTCCTTCATCAGCTCGTCGGCCAGCGCGCGGGTCGACTCGAACGATGGCGCATACATCAGCCTGCCCCAGCCGCAGTCGAGGATGGCGTTGGCAAGAGCAGGGCGCGCGTCGTGCATCGGGACGCCTGTATCTTGTTGCAGGGTATTCATAGAACTCTTTCATCAATCATGCGGGCCGGGCTGCATGCAGTCCGGCCCGCCGTTGCCGGCCGGCCTGCAGCCCGCTCCACGCCGCGGGCCGCTGGCTGCCGGTCACATGCGGCATGTCACAGCCCGTTGGTCTGCAGCCATGCCTCCAGCAGCGCAAGCTGCCATAACGTGGAACCGCGCAGCGGCGTGATGGCGCTGTCGGGATTGGCCAGCATGCGCTGCACTGCGTCGCGGCGAAACAGGCCGCGCGCTTCCGCGCGCGGCGATTCCAGCATGCCGCGCACGTAGTCGAGAAAGTCGCCGCGCAGATACTTGAGCGCCGGCACCGGGAAGTAACCCTTGGGCCGGTCGATCACGGCGGCGGGAACCACGCTGCGCGCGGCCTCCTTCAGCACATACTTGCCGCCCTGGGCGATCTTGTGGCGGGCCGGAATGCGCGCTGCCAGCTCGACCAGCTCGTGGTCCAGGAAGGGCACGCGTGCTTCCAGCCCGAAGGCCATCGTCATGTTGTCGACCCGCTTGACCGGGTCGTCGACCAGCATCACCGTGGTGTCGAGGCGCAATGCGCGGTCGATCGCGCGGCTCGCGCCCGGCATCGCGAAGTGATCCCGCAGGAAGTCGCCGCTCCAGTCCGGCATCTCCATGCCCGGCTGCAGCAGGCCCAGCAGGTCGGCATGGCTGCGGTCGAAGAACACGCGGCGGTAGGCGTCGACGCCGGCCGCGTCGTCATCGATATCGGCCAGCGGCGGATACCAGTGATAGCCGCCGAACACCTCGTCCGCGCCCTGGCCGCTCTGCACCACGCGGCTGTGCCTGGAGACGGCCTGCGACAGCAGGTAGAAGGCGACGCAATCATGGCTGACCATGGGTTCGGCCATTGCCGCGATCGCGTCGGGCAGCGCGCCCAGCAGCTGGTTGGCCGGTATGTGCAGCTTCTCGTGCACGGTGCCGAAATGGCGGGCGATCAGGTCCGAGTACTGGTATTCGTCGCCGGCCTCCTGGTCGACCGCCTCGAAGCCGATCGAGTAGGTGCGCAGGTCCTTTGCGCCGGCCTCGGCCAGCAGGCCCGTGATCAGGCTGGAATCAAGCCCGCCCGACAGCAGCACGCCGACCGGCACGTCGGCCACCATGCGCCGCTTCACCGAGCGCCTGAGGGACTCGAGCGTCAGGTCGCGCCAATCGTCGAAGCTGCGTTCCTCGTCGGCGGCCGCGTCCGGGAAGTCCAGGCGCCACCAGGTCACCGTCTCGCACCGGCCGTCCGCCTGCACCTTCATGTAGGTGGCCGGCGCGAGCTTGCGTATGCCGCGGATGATGGTCAGCGGCGCCGGCACCACCGCATGCCAGGACAGGTAGTGATGCAGCGCCTGCGGGTCGAGCGACGTGTCGACGCCGTCGCCCTGGAGCAGCGCCGGCAGCGCGGACGCGAAGCGTAGCCGCGCCGCATCTTGCGTGTAGTACAGCGGCTTGATGCCGAGCCGGTCGCGCACCAGGTAGGTGACGCCGCTGTCGCGCTCCCACAGCGCGAACGCGAACATGCCGTACAGCCGGTCGAGCGAGGCCGGTCCCCATGCATGCCAGGCCTTGACGATGACCTCGGTGTCGCCGGTCGACGCGAACTGGTAGCCCATGCCGCTCAGTTCGGCGCGCAGCTCGTGATGGTTGTAGATGGCGCCGTTGAAGACGATGCCCATGCCGAGCAGGTTGTCGATGAAAGGCTGGTGCGCGCGCTGGCTCAGGTCCATGATGGCCAGGCGGCGATGCCCGAAGCAGCGTGTGCCGAGGCTGAAAATGCCTTCGCCGTCCGGCCCGCGGCGCGCCTGCGATTCGGTCATGCGCACCACCGTTGCGACGTCCGCAAATTGATTGTCGAAACGCAGTTCACCTGCTATGCCGCACATTGAGATTCCCAGTCTAAGAAGGTTGAAACGTCGGCGCTGCCAGCGCCGCCTGATGGGTTGTAGAAGCAGGGAGGCGGCCGTGGTTCCGCAAATCGACGGGATTTATGCGACTGGTTTCGAATGCCGCAAAAGCAGGTCAATCAGCCGGGGCTGCGGGCAATGCTGGCTGGAAAGCGCGTGGTGGCGACGGGCCTGGATGTCGCCGTAGCAGCGCTGCAACGGCGATCGCGTCGAGATGGATCATGATCATGCCATTTACGCAGAACATACTATATATGGTGTTATTGACGAATCGCTCCCTATTAGTAGTGGTGCCTTTTGCCCTTGTCGGGTAAAATGGGAAGCATGATTTGGAGCATGTTCCAGCCGTCCAAACGCTGTACGGCAGCATTGTGTGTGAGACTGGATACGTAAGCTCCGAAGGCGGCCGCAGACACGACACAGCGGTCCATCGCGCCGTCGCAGCGTAGCGCTTCGCGGCTGCAAAACAAAAGACACGTAAAGGAATCAACCATGCTTTCTTGGGATGACGAAGTCACTTCGACGCCTGCGCCGCGCGCAGCGCAACCGCAGTTCCAGCCGCAACCTCAGTTGCAACCTGAGTTGCCGCCTCAATCGCAGCCTGCGATCGCTCCAGCCTCGCCGCAGGATGCCGCTTTCGCCGCGCCGGCCGTTCCTCCTGTCGATGCGGCCGCCGTCGCCGCGCGCCGCGTCAATGCGGCAGACAAGCGCATCATCAATGGCCAGACCGACGTCAACCAGCTCGTGCCGTTCAAGTACAAGTGGGCATGGGACAAGTACCTTGCCGGCTGCGCCAACCACTGGATGCCGCAAGAGATCAACATGCAGCGCGACATCGAGCTGTGGAAGAACCCGAACGGCCTGACCGAAGACGAGCGCCGCCTGGTCAAGCGCAACCTCGGCTTCTTCGTCACCGCCGACTCGCTGGCCGCCAACAACATCGTGCTCGGCACCTATCGCCACATCACCGCGCCCGAGTGCCGCCAGTACCTGCTGCGCCAGGCGTTCGAGGAAGCGATCCACACGCATGCCTACCAGTACATCGTCGAGTCGCTGGGCCTGGACGAAGGCGAGATCTTCAACGCGTATCACGAAGTCGCGTCGATCCGCGACAAGGACGAGTTTCTGATCCCCTTCATCGACGTGCTGACCGACCCTGCGTTCAAGACCGGCACCACCGAGACCGACCAGCAGCTGCTGAAGTCGCTGATCGTGTTTGCATGCCTGATGGAAGGCCTGTTCTTCTATGTCGGCTTCACGCAGATCCTAGCGCTGGGACGCCAGAACAAGATGATGGGCGCAGCCGAGCAGTACCAGTACATCCTGCGTGACGAGTCCATGCACTGCAACTTCGGCATCGACCTGATCAACACGATCAAGATGGAAAATCCGCACCTGTGGACGCCCGAGTTCAAGGAAGAAATCAAAGCGTTGTTTTTGAAGGCCGTGGAGTTGGAATATCGCTACGCAGAGGATACAATGCCGCGTGGTGTGTTAGGGTTAAACGCACCCATGTTCAAAGGCTACCTTCGCTTCATCGCAAATCGCCGCGCGCAGCAGATCGGTCTCGACGCAATGTTCGCACAAGAGGAAAACCCATTCCCCTGGATGAGCGAGATGATCGACCTGAAGAAGGAGCGAAACTTTTTTGAGACGCGTGTCATCGAATACCAGACAGGTGGCGCGCTCAACTGGGATTAAGTAAAGAGTGCATTAAGGCGAAGACGACGACGCAGCGCTCACCCCGCGGAACATGCGGGATGCCTTAAGCGCCAGGTGCGAGTCGATACGAACTGGAACCAGAAAGACGGTGGGCCAAGAAAGGGTATAACCGAACTGAATGGACAGTAGAAGACCTGATTGCTCTGAACTGCAAACGCCGCTGCGCCCGATCCTGTCGGGCAAGGCGGCGTTTTCTTCGAAAAACGGTTTGTATTTTTTGAAACTGATTTCCGACGCCGGCATTGTTGCCGGCGTTTTTTTTGGCAGTCGTCGCGCGCAGTTGCGCCAGGCCCGCCAAGGATGGCTGAAGTGCTGCATGGACGAGGAGATGCAGCAGTTCAGCTGGTGCCGAATTCATTAGCGCAAGCGCAGTCTGCTTGTGCCGATGAATAATCCGCCGGGGGCAGCGCGATGCCCGCGGCGGGTTCGATCTTTAGCTTGATTTCCTATCACGTGAAGGAGAACCAAATGGCAACAGCAGCAAAAAAAACCGCGGCCAAGAAAACCGCGGCAAAAAAGGCGGCTACCAGCAAGCCGGTAGCCAAGAAGGCCGCAACCGCCAAGAAGGCGGCAGCGACTAAAACCGTGGCAAAGAAAGCCGTCGCCAAGAAGGCGGTAGCGAAGAAGGCCGTCGCCAAAAAGGCGCCAGCCAAGAAAGCCGTCGCCAAGAAGGCGGTAGCGAAGAAAGCCGTCGCCAAGAAAGCGCCAGCGAAGAAAGCCGTCGCCAAAAAGGCGGTAGCGAAGAAAGCCGTCGCCAAGAAGGCCGTAGCCAAAAAGGCCGTTGCCAAGAAGGCGGTAGCGAAGAAGGCCGTCGCCAAAAAGGCGCCAGCCAAGAAGGCCGTCGCCAAGAAGGCGGTAGCCAAGAAAGCGGTAGCGAAGAAGGCGGCACCGCAACCGGCAGCGGCCAAGAAGACCGCAGCCAGGAAGGCCGCTCCGGCAAGCAGCCCGGCGCCAGCGGCTAAAACCGCAGTGCCTAAAAAAGCGGCAGCCAAGAAATCGGCTGCGAAGACTGCGGCCAAAACCGCGGCCAAGACCGCAGCGCCCGCAGCGGCGCCTGCCGTCAAGACCGTGCTCAGCCCGGCGGCCGCATGGCCGTTCCCAACCGGCACCAACCGTCCTTAAGACGGCGAGGAAGCCCGCGCGCGACCTGCGCGCAGGCTTCTGCTGCTTGGTAGCCCGAGCAAGTTCGGGCACAATGCCCGCTGTATGGCCGAGGGTCATGCAGCGGGTTTTTTTTGAGGGAGAATAACGCCGTGCTGTACAGTATTCTGGGTCTGATCGTCGATACCGTCACCGGCATCCTTGGTGCCATCCTGCTGCTGCGCTTCTGGATGCAGGTCGTCCGGGTGCGGCCCCCGATGGCCTTTGCGCAGTTCATGTTCCAGGCGACCGACTGGCTGGTCAAGCCGTTGCGGCGCCTGCTGCCGGGAGTCGGCGGTTATGACTGGGCCAGTTTCGTCGGCGCCTTCCTGGTAGTGCTCGTGGCGGTTGCAGTGGACCTGTTCCTGGCGGGCGGCTTCACGCCGCAGGCGCTGTTCGCGCTGTCGCTGCTAAGGCTTGCGCAATGGGTGCTGTACGGGCTGATGGGACTGCTGATCATCGAAGTCATCTTCAGCTGGGTCAATCCGCATGCGCCGCTGGCGCCGCTGGTGCGCGCGCTCAATGAACCCGTGATGCGGCCGCTGCGCCGCGTCGTCCCGCTGATGGGCGGCATCGACCTCAGCCCCATCCTGGCCTTCCTGCTGCTGCGCATTGCGCTCTATCTGGCCAGCGCGATCCTGCTTCCGCTGGCGTTTTAAGAACCTGCCCGACGCTGGCGCCGATCAGGCGCGTCCGTCGCGCAAGTTCTTGCGCCACGGATAGCGCAGCGCATCACTTTACGCGCCGCATGACGGTGTCTGATCGTGGATCGGCGTGCTGCGCCCATCCTCCGTCGCCGCAGTCTTCCTGTTCCGCGGCTCCCCTGTCCAAAGATGGCGCGGCAGCGCCGGCCGCGTCCATGCTAATGGTCATCGAAGCGTTCGATACGTTCGGTGCCCCGCGCATGCGTCACCCTGACCTTGTCGCCCGCCTTGAACACTTCGCTGGTCGTTGTCTCCACGACCGCGCTGGCGCCGTTGTCGTAGCGCAGTTCCAGGCGCGTCGGCATGCCGGCGCTGCCTGGCGGGGTCACTCTGGTGACAACCGCGGTGCGCACCACGGTCGTGCCCTGCGTGCTGGAAGTGGCTTGCGGAGGTGAGCCGCCGGCGCAGCCCGATACGGCGGCAAGGGCAAGGCTGATGCAGAAAAGATTGCGCATGCTCGGCTCCTGGTACTGACCTTGCCATCCGCCGCGATCGCGGGCGGATGGCGGTGTTTTGCCGGAAGGACTATCAGAAGCGATAGCCGAAAGCCTGCTCGAAGCGGTCTTCGATTTCCGCCAGCGACGGCGCATGATTCTGCCCTCCCTGGTGCACGATCTTGATCGCGCCCATCAGGCTGGCGATGCGGCCGGTGGTTTCCCACGGCAATCCGCGCGACAGGCCGTACATCATGCCGGCGCGGAATGCGTCGCCGCAGCCGGTCGGGTCCACCACGTTATCGACTGGCACGCTGGGGATGTCCAGCCGCTCGCTGCCGGTATAGATCTCGGCGCCATTTTCGCCGCGGGTGACGACGAGCGCATCAACCAGCGCGGCGATGCCCGCCAGGGTCAGCCCGGTGCGTTCCATCAGCAGCTCGGCTTCATAGTCGTTGACTGCAACCCAGGTCGCAAGTTCAATGAAGCGCTTGAGCTCCGCGCCGTCGAACATCGGCAGGCCCTGGCCCGGATCGAAGATGAACGGCACGTTCAGGTCCACGCATTGCTGCGCATGCTGCAGCATGCCGTCGCGGCCGTCGGGGGCGATGATGGCCAGCTTCAGCGGGCCGGCATCGGCCACCTTGTTCTGGTGCGACAGCGTCATCGCGCCGGGATGGAAGGCGGTGATCTGGTTGCTGCCGGCGTCGGTCGTGATGAAGGCCTGCGCCGTATATGACGTGTCTATCGTGCTGATGCAGCGGCGCGAAATGTCCAGCTGTTCCAGGCGCTCGATGTAGGGGGCGCCGTCCTGGCCTACGGTCGCCATGATCAGCGGGTCGCCGCCCAGCAGCTTCAGGTTATAGGCGATGTTGCCGGCGCAGCCGCCGAACTCGCGTCGCATGCTGGGCACCAGGAAGGCGACGTTGATCTTGTGCAGCTGGTCGGCCAGCAGCGCTTCCGAGAAGCGGCCGTGGAACGCCATGATGGTGTCGAAGGCAAGCGAGCCGCAGATGAGGGCAGTCATGGGGTTATCCGTATGGTGAGGTCGATGAAATGTCAGGGGTAGAACACGTAGACGCGGAAGCCGGCCGCCTTCGCCTGGGCCAGGTTGAACACCAGCCTGGCCGACTGCTCGGAATTCGGCGCAAAGCCTTCGTCCGGGTTCTGGCTGGGAGGCAGGTAGTCAGCCGGCGCGATGACGCGGCGCGCGACCGGCGCGTCATTGGCGTCGTTCAGCGTCAGTTCGAGATGCGGCCACTGCTGGCGGGTGGCGCTGCGGTTGCGCAGCAGGGCCAGCAGCGTGAAGCTGTCGGTGCTGCCCGGCAGCGCCTGCAGTTCGCTCGACTCGATGGTGACCATGTCGATATGGGAGGGCAGCCCGACCGTGCAGCCGAACACGCGGCACGCGGCCGTCAGCAAGGTCGCCGCCGCCGGCGACTGCGCCGCCAGCGGCACCCTGAACTGGATCAGCAGCTGGACCACGAGCAGCAGCGCCAGCACGGCGGACCCGGCCAGCAGGGCGATGCGGCGCGACTGCGCGACGCGCTGGCGCTGGCGCGCGCGGACGACGAAGTCGGGTTCGGCGGAGTCGAGCGCATCGATTGCGTCCTCCTCGACCTTCGCGCGCTTGGCCGTCATGCCGCGCCAGGGCTTGCTCTTCATGTCGTCGATGGCGCGCGCCAGCTCGTCGCCGTTGTCGGGCGCCGGCGCGGGCGCCGCAGCCATGCGCGGCAGCGAGTAATCGGTGCTGGCCGGCGCGGCCGGCCTGGCCTCGTCCGCGCCATCGGCTTGTGCTTTTTCCGCTTCCTCCTGGTAAGGAGAAAAATCCATCAGCGTCATGCGCAGCAGCGGGTCGGGCTGGGGCGCGGCGTCCGGCTCGCCCGGCGCTGCCGAAGCAGTGGCTGCAGCTGTCGCTGAAGATGAAGATGAAGCTATAGCTGCAGCTGCAAGCGCGGGCCCGGATTCCGGCGGAGGCGTTCGCGCGGCCGCGGTCGATTGCGGGTGGAGGGACGCAGCCGCTGCCCCCTGTGCGTCGGCCGCTGCCGGCGCCGCTGTGGAAGCCGGCGTCGCGGCTGCATCCGGCGCCGGCGCACGCGTGCCGCTTGCCGGCGCATCGATAGGGCGCAGCAGGTTCTCGGTGCCGTTGAAGATTTCCTTGCAGGCGCCGCAGCGGACCAGGCCGCCGCGCAGCTTGAGCTGGTCCTGGACGACCCGGAAGGTGGTCCGGCAATGCGGGCAGCGCGTCGCCAGCACCATGGTGATTACAGGGCGCCGTCAGCCTGGGGCGCCTGGCCTGCCAGCGCCACCCAGCCTTCGCGTTCGGCCCAGACCGACAGCGGCAGGTGCGGCGCGTAGGCGGCGATCACTTCGTCCGCCTGGCGCGCCAGCACGCCCGACAGCACCAGCCTGCCGCCCGGGGCAACCCGGCCCGACAGCATCGGCGCCATCAGCTTCAGCGGGCTCGACAGGATGTTCGCCACTACCACGTCATAGCGGCTGCGGTGCTCGGCCTCGCCGAACTCGCCGGGCAGGTAGAACGCGATGTCGCACTGGTTGCGCTCCGCATTGAAGCGGGCCGACTCGATCGCCTGCGGATCGATGTCGACGCCGGCGACGGCGGCCGCATGCAGCTTGGACGCCACCATCGCCAGGATGCCGGAGCCGCAGCCGTAGTCCAGCACGGACAGGCCGCGCGGCGCATGCGCTTCCAGCCATTCCATGCACAGGCGGGTCGTCGGATGGCTGCCGGTGCCGAAGGCGAGGCCGGGGTCCAGCTCCAGCACCAGCGCATTCGGGTCAGGCGCGTCATGCCAGCTCGGCACGACCCAGATGTTGACGCCGATATGGATGGGCTCGAACTGGGACTGCGTCAGCCGCACCCAGTCCTGGTCCTGCACCGTGCGCAGCGTGTGGCGCACGCCGGCCGGCGCAATGCCGGCCGTGGCCAGCGCTTCGGCGATCAGGGCTTCATGGTCGGCATTGGCGTCGGTCAGCGCCACCACGCGGCTGCGTTCCCAGCCGGCCTGCTTCGGCTCCATGCCGGGCTCGCCGAACAGCGGCTGCTCGGCCTCGGTGCCCTGGTCGGCGTCTTCGACTGACACCGACAGCGCGCCGGCGTCGATCAGCGTGTCCGACAGCAGCTCGGCCTGGTGCAGCGGTACTTCAATGACGATTTCGGTCCAGCTCATGGTCTTGCCTTGTCGGTCTGGGTGGCAGGCATCCGGCTCAGCCCGCGTCCTTGGGCAGGTCGGGCTTGCTGGCCAGCTTGTGCTCGAGGTAATGGATGTTGGTGCCGCCCTCGATGAAGCGCGCGTCCACCATCAGCTCGCGGTGCAGCGGAATGTTGGTCAGTATGCCTTCGACCACCATCTCGGACAATGCAATCTGCATCCGGCGTATCGCCTGGTCGCGGGTGGCGCCATAGGCGATCACCTTGCCGACCATCGAATCGTAATGCGGCGGCACGTAATATCCTGTGTACGCATGCGAGTCGACGCGGATGCCGGGGCCGCCGGGCGGATGCCAGGCGACGATGCGGCCCGGCGACGGCGTGAACTTGAACGGGTCTTCCGCATTGATGCGGCACTCGATCGCATGGCCCTTGAGCTCGACGTCGCGCTGGCGGAAGCGCAGCTTCTCGCCGGCGGCGACGCGGATCTGTTCCTGCACCAGGTCGATGCCGGTGATCATCTCGGTCACCGGGTGCTCGACCTGGATGCGGGTGTTCATCTCGATGAAATAGAACTCGCCGTTTTCATACAGGAACTCGAAGGTGCCGGCGCCGCGGTAGCCGATGCGGCGGCAGGCTTCAGCGCAGCGGTCGCCGATCTTCTCGATCAGCTTGCGCGGAATGCCGATGGCCGGCGCTTCCTCGATCACCTTCTGGTGCCGCCGCTGCATCGAGCAGTCGCGCTCGCCCAGCCAGACCGCGTTCTTGAATTCGTCCGCCAGGATCTGGATCTCCACGTGGCGCGGATTTTCCAGGTACTTCTCCATATAGACTTCCGGATTGCCGAAGGCGCTGCCGGCTTCCGTCTTGGTCATGGTCACCGCCGACAGCAGCGCCGCCTCGGTGTGGACCACGCGCATGCCGCGGCCGCCGCCGCCGCCGGCGGCCTTGATGATGACCGGATAGCCGACCTTGCGCGCAATACGGACGATTTCCTTCGGGTCGTCCGGCAGCGCACCGTCCGAGCCCGGCACGCAGGGCACGCCGGCCTTGATCATCGCCTGCTTGGCCGAGACCTTGTCGCCCATCAGGCGGATCGAGTCCGAGCGCGGGCCGATGAAGACGAAGCCGGACTGCTCGACCCGCTCGGCGAAATCGGCGTTCTCGGACAGGAAGCCGTAGCCCGGATGGATCGCCTCGGCGTCGGTCACCTCGGCCGCGCTGATGATGGCCGGCATGCTCAGATAGCTGAGCGAGGACGCCGCCGGGCCGATGCAGACCGATTCATCGGCCAGCTTCACATACTTTGCTTCGCGGTCGGCCTCGGAATGGACGACCACGGTCTTGATGCCCATCTCGCGGCAAGCACGCTGGATACGCAGCGCAATTTCGCCACGATTGGCAATGAGGATTTTTTCGAACATGTTGGGAGTGTCAGCGTTAGTGGAGACGAAAAGCGGCAGCGGACGGGCGCGCCGGCATGGCCAGGCGCGCCGGGCCCGTCGTCATCCGATGATGAACAGCGGCTGACCGAACTCGACTGGCTGGCCGTTCTCGACCAGGATTTGCTGGACCACACCGGAGGCATCGGCGTCGATTTCATTGAGCAGCTTCATCGCCTCGATGATGCACAGGGTGTCGCCTTCCTTGACGGTGGCGCCGACTTCGACGAACGGCGGCGTGCCCGGGGACGCGGCGCGGTAGAAGGTGCCGACCATCGGCGATTTGACGACATGGCCGGTGGGTGCGGCGTCGACCACGGCGGCGGGCGCTGCCGGCAGCGGTGCGGCGGCAGGTTGCTGCGGCTGCATTGCCTGGGGTTGCATCATGACCAGCTGGTTGGCCGGCGATGCCGAGGATTTAACGATGCGGACCTTGCTTTCGCCTTCGGTGACTTCGAGTTCGGCGATGTCTGATTCTGCGACCAGGTCGATCAAGGTCTTCAGTTTACGTAAATCCATGGGAGCCCCTCAAAATATTCGTGTGTGCAAAAATCGACAGAGTATAGGTCGATTAAGTGTAATTATTGGAAATTAAAGCTTTTTAAGCGCGAAATCGATCGCGGCGCCATAGCCCTCGGTCCCGAGTCCACAAATGACCCCGACTGCGATCTCGGACAGGAAGGACTTGTGCCGGAACGGCTCGCGCTTGTGGATGTTGGAAATGTGGACTTCGATGAACGGTATCGCGACGCCGGCCAGCGCATCGCGCAGCGCAACGCTGGTATGCGTGAGGCCGCCGGGATTGATGATGATCGCATCGACCTGCTCGCCGCGCGCGGCCTGGATGCGGTCGATCAGTGCGCCTTCATGATTGCTCTGAAAGCTGGCGAGAACCGCTTGTGCGGAAGCCGCCTGCTTCTTCGCTGCTGCCTCGATGTCTGCAAGTGTTGTCGATCCGTACACTTCCGGCTCGCGGATTCCCAGCAGGTTCAGGTTGGGACCGTTGAGCAGGAGTAGATTTTTTGCCATCGAGGTCGGTTTTCAAATCACGAAGTTGGCGGCATTTTGCCGTTAAATGCAGAAGATTGGCAAGGAAAATGCTGGCGGAGCACGGGAAGCGGCGCTACATCGCGGCGATATCCCGGCGCAGCTCCTCCATTTTCAGCCGGCCCAGGTAGGTCTTTTTCACGTTCCCGGATGCATCGACCAGTACCGTGAACGGCAGGCCGCCGGCCTGGTTGCCCAGCTGGCGCGACAGTTCCGAACCTTCCATGCCGGCCACATACAGCGGGTAGCCGATCTTGTACTTGTCGGCGAAGGCGCTGATGTTGGCCGGATTATCTATGCCGATGCCAAGGATCTGCACATTCTTCGGCTGCAGTTCCTTCTGCAGCGCGGTCAGCTCGGGCATTTCCTCGACGCAGGGCGCGCACCATGTCGCCCAGAAGTTGAGCACCAGCGGCCGGCCTTTCCATTGCTTCATCTCGGCCGGCGCGCCGGCGGCATCCGGCAGGGTGCGGCTGTAGAACTGGTCGACGGCGCTCGGCGTGGCCGGACCGGACTGGAACTGGCGCGCGCCGAACCAGGCGCCAGCCGCGCAGAAGACGAGCGCCACCGCCAGCATCGGCAAATAGGACCGCTTCATTGGCCGGCTTTCGCCAGCAGCGCGCGCACTGCCTCCAGGTTGGCCCGTTCGGGCCGTTCAGGGTCGGCCGGCTTGCGGGCGGCGCGCCTGTCGTTGTAGTCGTAGAGCGCCAGGTGCACGCCGTCGCTGCCGCGCAGGAAGCTCAGGGTCTCGACCGGCTCGCCGCGCTTGTGGAAATGCGGCGACTCCGACACTTCGAACTGGACGTTCCTGTTCATCAGGAAGACCGCGACATCCTTCGCGTTTTCGACGAACAGCTGCAGATGGATGTCGGACTGGTCGCCGGCGGTGCCGTTGAGCACCGCCCCGGTCAGGTAAGGCGTGAATTCGGCAAGCTCTTCCATCAGCTGCACGGCCAGCTTGCGCAGGTGCAGCAGCCGGGCCGGCTGGGTCTCGGAAAAAAACAAATCGTTATATACCCGCACTTCATCCTCTATTTGTGCATTGTCGGGCAGAATGTCGCCCCTGGCCCGGACGTCGCCCAGTATCTGGCGGGCGGCGCGGCGCTTTGCGGTGCCATAGTCGGCGCCGTCCTCCGCGATCATGCGGGCGGCGGCGGCGGCGATCTCGGCACGCAGCAGTTCGATCTCTGTGGGTTGGCTGGTCATGGCGTCATGCGGTAGGCAGGGCGGGTAGGGCCTGCGTGGCGGAAGCGCTGCGGCTGCAACGCGCGGGCAAGCGGTCCATGCTGGCATCGCCGGTCGCGCGTTTCGCTATCGCAGGCTTCTACCGTGCAGGCTCCTGGCTGCTGCGGGTCGGGTAAAATCGCGGTGTCTTCAATCCGAAATTGTACAATGCATATACATATCCTTGGCATTTGCGGCACATTCATGGGTGGCCTTGCCGTGCTGGCCCGCCAGGCTGGCCACAAGGTGACCGGCTGCGACGCCAACGTCTACCCGCCGATGAGCACCCAGCTCGAGGAACAGGGCATCACGCTGATCGAGGGCTACGGCGCCGACCAGACCGCGCTGCAGCCCGACCTGTATGTAATAGGCAATGTCGTTTCGCGCGGCAATCCGCTGATGGAGGAAATCCTCAACCGCGGCCTGCCCTATACGTCCGGCCCGCAATGGATAGGCGAGCACATCCTGCGCGAACGCTGGGTGCTGGCAGTCGCGGGCACCCACGGCAAGACCACCACCTCGTCCATGCTGGCCTGGATACTGGAAGACGCCGGCTACGACCCCGGCTTCCTGATCGGCGGCGTGCCGATGAACTTCGGGATCTCGGCGCGGCTGGCGGGCAAGGGCGGCGCATCGTCCTTCTTCGTGATCGAGGCCGACGAATACGACACCGCCTTCTTCGACAAGCGCAGCAAGTTCGTGCATTACCATGCCCGCACCGCGGTGCTCAACAACCTCGAATACGACCACGCGGACATCTTCCCCGACCTCGCCGCCATCGAGACCCAGTTCCATCACCTGGTGCGCACCGTGCCCGGCGTCGGCCGGCTGGTGGTCAATGCGCGCGAACCGGCCTTGCAGCGCGTGCTGGCGCGCGGCTGCTGGAGCGAGCGCGAGCTGTTCGGCGCCGGCGACGGCACCGGCTGGACGCTCGTTACGCATGACGACGGCAGCTTCGACGTGGCGCTCGACGGCGCCGCGCTCGGCACCGTGCGCTGGAGCCTGGGCGGCGAACATAACCGGCTCAACGCGCTGGCCGCGATCGCCGCGGCCCGCCATGTCGGCGTGCAGCCGGCGCAGGCGATCGCCTCGCTGTCCCGCTTCGAGAGCGTGAAGCGGCGCATGGAAGTGCGCGGCACGGTGAACGGCGTGACCGTCTACGATGATTTCGCGCATCATCCGACCGCGATCGCGACCACGGTGGCCGGGCTGCGCAGGCAGGCGGGCGGCGCCCGCATCCTGGCGGTGCTGGAGCCGCGTTCCAACACCATGAAGCTGGGCGCGATGAAGGATGCGCTACCCGGCAGCCTGGCCGACGCCGACCTGGTCTACGGCTACGGCGCGGCGAGCGGCAAGGACGCGCTGGGCTGGAGCCTGGCCGAAGCGCTGGCGCCGCTGGGCGAGCGGGCCTCGGCCTTCGACGATATCGATGCGCTGGTGTCGGCCATCGCGCGCGACGCCCGGCCCGGCGACCTGGTGCTGGCGATGAGCAACGGCGGTTTTGGCGGCGTCCACCAGAAGCTGCTGGACGCGCTGGCGCGCCGCTGAATGCCGATGCCCGCGCCGACATGATCCTTTACCTGCATGGATTCCGCTCCTCGCCGCAGTCGTTCAAGGCGCAGATGCTGGCCGACCGGCTGCAGGCCCTCGGCCGCGGCGGCGAATACCAGTGCCCGCAGCTGCCGCCGTCGCCCGCCGCCGCCATCGCGCTGGCGCAATCGCTGATCGCCGCGCAGCCGCCGGAACGGCTGACGCTGATAGGCTCGTCGCTGGGCGGCTACTATGCGACCTGGCTGGCCGAGCAGACCGGCTGCCGCGCAGTGCTGCTGAACCCGGCGGTCGCGCCGCCGCAGGATCTTGCGAAGTATGTCGGCACCACCACCGCCTGGCACAGCGGCGAGCCGTTCGAGTTCAAGGCTGAATACATCGACGAACTGCATGCGCTGGCGGTGCCGCGCATCAGCCGTCCCGAGCGCTATTTCCTGGTCGCCGCCACCGGCGACGAAGTGCTCGACTGGCGCGACATGGCCGCGCACTATGCGGCCGCCAGGCAGCTGATCGTCCAGGGCAGCGACCATGGCCTGTCGGATTTCGCCAGCCAGATGGACGCGGTGCTGGCCTTCTGCGACGGCGCGCCGGGGAAGGCCGCGTGAACCGCTGGCTGCGGCACGTGGCGGCTGCGCATGCCGCGCCGGCATTGCGCGAATGGCTAGTCTCGCCCGGCTCGCTGACCAGGCGGCTGCGCGCGCACTGCGAACGCTTCGACGTCCGTCTACTGCGGCAGGGCGCGGCTGCCTGCCTGCCGGACCAGGCATCGGCCATCGGGCTGGCCGGCACGGGCCGCGTGCTCGAGCGCGAAGTGCTGCTGGTGTGCGACGGCATCCCGGTCGTTTATGCGCAGACCGTGGTGCCGGCCGGATGCATCCGCGCCCACTGGCCCTTTTTCAATGCGCTTGGAAGCCGCTCGCTGGGCTCGGCGCTGTTCCACGACCCGCGCATCGAGCGCGGCGCGCTGCAGCATGCGCGGCTGTCGGGCCGCCATCCGCTGCTGCGTCGCGCGCTGGCCGCGCTGCCGCCGCCCGCGCCGGGCGACTTGCATGAGCCGCATGGCCCGGCCGCCATGCTGCATGCGCGCCGCTGCCTGTACCGCCGGCGGCGCGGCCTGCTGCTCGTGACCGAACTTTTCCTGCCGGCGATAGCGCAGCTGATGCCGCGCCGGCGTATCCCTACCGAACCAGACAGGCAGTAATCTGATGAATCTATTTTTCGAAGAGTCCGGCGATTTCAAGGCCGGCGCGGTGCTTTCGCAGCAGGGCGAGGCTTACCAGGTCGAACTGCCGACAGGCAAGCGCACCAAGGTCCGCGCGCGCGACGTGCTGCTGCAGTTCGCCGCGCCGACGCCGGCCGACATGCTGGCCGCCGCGCACCAGGTGGCCGAGGAAGTCGACCTCGACTTCCTGTGGGAAGTCGCCGGCCAGGAAGAGTTCGGTTTCGCCGAGCTGGGCGCCGAGTATTTCGGCCACGCGCCGCTGCCGCACGAAGCGGCCGGGCTAGTGCTGAAGCTGCATTCGGCGCCCATCTACTTCCATCGCAAGGGCCGCGGCCGCTACAAGGCCGCGCCGGAAACGGCGCTGAAGGCTGCCCTGGCCGGGCTGGAAAAGAAGCGCCAGCAGGCGCTGGTGCAGGCCGCCTATGTCGACGAGCTGAAGGCCGGCCGCCTGCCCGATGCGATGAGGCCGCTGACCACGCAGCTGCTGTTCAAGCCGGACAAGAACAGCATCGAATACAAGGCGCTCGACGCCGCCGCCAGTGCGCTGCAGACCACGCCGCAGCGGCTGATGCTGTCGGTCGGCGCGATCGCCTCGCCGAGGGAATTGCACCTGACCCGCTTCCTGCTGGAGAATTTCCCGAAGGGCACCGGCTTTCCGCGGGTGGCGATTCCCGCGCGCCCGGCGCTGCCGGTGGCCGAGGTCGAGGCATTCTCGATCGACGATGTCACCACCACCGAGATCGACGACGCGTTTTCCGTGGTGCGGCAGGCCGACGGCCTCGTGAAGGTCGGCATCCACATCGCCGCGCCCGGCCTCGGCATCGAGCGCAACGATGCGATCGACGCGATCGCCCGAGCGCGCATGTCCACCGTCTATATGCCGGGCGACAAGATCACCATGCTGCCCGATGAACTGGTGCAGGCCTATACGCTGGCCGAGGGCCAGGACTGCCCGGCGCTGTCGCTGTACCTGACGCTGGACCCGGCCGACTGGCGCGTGGTCTCCAGCGAGACCCGGATCGAAGCGGTGCCCATCGGCGCGAACCTGCGGCACAACGACCTCGACGCGCTGGTCACCGAGGAAAACCTGGCGGCGGGCGCCGGCGAATACCGCTACAAGGACGAGATCGCGCTGCTGTGGCAGTGGGCGCAGTCGCTGGAAAAGGGCCGCATGGCCAAGCGCGAGTCCTTCGGCCTCAAGCCCGAGCAGAACAACCGGGTCGACTTCAACTTCTATGTCGAGGACGACGTCGTCACGATCAGCCGCAGGAAACGCGGCGCGCCGCTGGACAAGATCGTCGCCGAGCTGATGATCCTGGCCAACAGCAGCTGGGGCAAGCTGATGCATGACCATGGCGTGCCCGGCATCTACCGGGCGCAGGGCGGCGGCAGCGGCGGATGGGCCACGCGGATGCAGGTGCGCATGGTCACCCATGCCGCCCCGCACCAGGGCCTGGGCGTCGACCAGTACGCGTGGAGCACGTCGCCGCTGCGGCGCTACACCGACCTGGTCAACCAGTGGCAGATCATGGCCTGCGTCCAGCATGGCGTGACCGCGCCGCTGGTGGCCACCTTCAAGCCCAAGGACGCCGACCTGTATGCGATCGTCTCGGCCTTCGACGGCGCCTATGCCGCCTATGCCGAGTTCCAGTCGGCGATGGAGCGTTACTGGTGCCTGCGCTGGCTGAGCCAGGAACAGGCGCGGCAGGTGGAGGCCGTGGTGCTGAAGGACGAGATCGTGCGCCTGGTCGAGATCCCGCTGGTGCTGAAGCTGCCCGGCATGACGCCGCTGGCGCGCGGCACCGGCGTCAAGCTGGACCTGCTGCGCTGGGACGAGGTCGATTTGTCGGTCGAGGCGCGGCTGCTGGAAGTCGAGGCCGGCCCGGGCGACGCGTCGGTGGCCGACGCCGAAGATGCGCTGGCCGACGAGGAAGAGCTGGCGGCAGGCATGCCGCCGCTGGACCCCGACCCGGCGCAGCAGACCGAGGCGGCGGATGCCGCGGCCGCGGCCCATGCCGCAGTCGACGCAGTCGAATCCGGCCCCGCCGAAGGCGATGCCAGCGACGCGGCGCCGGCGGCCGCCTAGGCCGACGCTGCATGCCGCGCGGCAAAGCGCAGCCGCGCGGCCAGCCCTTTGGCGTAAAATCGACGTCCCGATGAATCCTGACTAAGCCGCGCGTGAAGCATTTTCTACAAGACCGCACCCTGGTAATCGCCGTTGTCATTTCCGTGCTGCTGCATGGTCTGCTGCTGGCGGTGCGTTTTGCCGCACCCGAGCCGGTGCGCTTCAAGCCGGTCGACCCCGGCCTGGAAGTCATCCTGGTCAATGCCAAGCATGACAAGAAGCCGGTCAAGGCCGAGGCGCTGGCGCAGGCCAATCTCGATGGCGGCGGCAATGCCGACGCCGGCCGCGCCAAATCGCCGCTGCCCAACCTGAAGAAGTCAGAGGACGGCGACAACATCAAGGCGGCGCGCCGCCGCGTGGCCGAACTGGAGCAGCAGCAGAAGGTGCTGGCGCAGAATGCGAAGAAGACCCGCACCACAGCGCCCAAGACCACGCCGCAGGAGTCGCCCAACCCGGCGCCGCCGACGCCGGCCGCGCCCGACGACAATGAAAACAGCCGTGCGCTGGCGCGTGCCGAGGCCGAGATCAACCGCCAGATCGAGGACTACAACAAGCGCCCGCGCAAGACCCAGATCACGCCCAGCACCCGCGAGGTCGGTTATGCGATGTACTACAGCCAGCTGCAGAAGCGCATCGAGAACATCGGCACGCTCAACTTCCCGCAGCAGAACGGCAAGAAGCTGTACGGCGAGCTGGTGATCTATATCCCGGTGTTCCAGGACGGGACGATCTACGACAAGGAAGGCGGCCCGCGCGTCGAGCGTCCGTCCGGCAACCCGGCGCTGGATGAAGCGGCGCTGCGCATCGTGCGCCGCGCCGCGCCGTTCGGCCGCTTCCCGGAAAACATGCGCACGACAGGCAAGGACGACGTCTGGGAAATCATCACCCGCTTCAAGTTCACCCGGGACGACGCGGTGCAGACCGAACTGCGCGGAGGAAGCAACTGATGGCCGACAGGTACGCGGTGATAGGCAACCCGGTGGCGCACAGCAAGTCGCCGGAAATCCATGCGCGCTTTGCGCAGCAGACCGGCGAGCCGATCAGCTATGAGCGCCTGCTGGCGCCGCTGGACGGGTTCGATGCGACCGTCGCCGCGTTCATGGAAGCGGGAGGGCGCGGCGCCAACGTCACCGTGCCGTTCAAGCTGCAGGCCCATGCGCTGGCGACCGAGCTGTCGGTGCGGGCGCAGGCGGCCGGCGCGGTCAATACGCTGCGCTTCACCGACGGCGTCATCCATGGCGACAACACCGACGGCGTCGGCCTGGTGACCGACATCGTCCAGAACGCCGGCGTGGCGCTGCATGGCAAGCGGCTGCTGCTGCTGGGCGCGGGCGGCGCCGCGCGCGGCGTGCTGCTGCCCCTGCTGGAGCAGCAGCCGGCCGAGCTGGCGATAGCCAACCGCACGGTGGACCGTGCCGAACTGCTGGTGCAGGAATTTTCAGCGCCGCACGGCGTGCTGCGGGCTACCGGCTATGACGCGCTCGATGGCGAATACGACATCGTCATCAATGCCACGTCCGCCAGCCTTGCCGATGCGCTGCCGCCGCTGGAGGGCCGGGTGTTCGCCGCCGGCGCGTTTGCGTACGACATGATGTACAGCCGCGACGCCACGCCCTTCATGCGCTTCGCCGCCGGCCATGGCGCCGCGGTGCGCGACGGGCTGGGCATGCTGGTCGAACAGGCGGCGGCGTCCTTCCTGGTCTGGCGCGGCGTGCGGCCCGACACGGCCCCGGTGCATATTGCACTGCGCGCGCTGCTGTAGCCGATGCTGCGCAAGCTGCTGTTCTGGGTGGTCCTGCTGCCGCTGGCCCTGGTGCTGGCGCTCCAGCTGTATTTCTTCCTGCAGATAGGCTGGTGGGTCGAGCACAACCCGACCTCCAGCAGCTTCATGCGCCAGCAGCTGGCCGAACTGCAGAAGAGCGATCCGAATGCCCGCCTGAAATTCGAATGGGTCGATTACGAGCGCATCTCGGGCAACCTCAAGCGCGCCATCATCGCGTCCGAGGACGCCAATTTCTCCGGCCATGAAGGCATAGACTGGGAAGCGCTGCAAAAGGCCTATGAAAAAAACACGAAGCGCGGCAAGGTCGTGTCGGGCGGCTCGACCATCACCCAGCAGCTGGCGAAGAACCTGTTCCTGTCGGGCGAGCGCAGCTACCTGCGCAAGGGACAGGAAGTGGTCATTGCCTACATGCTCGAATACTGGATGGACAAGGAACGCATCTTCGAGATCTACCTGAACATGGTCGAGTGGGGCAACGGCGTGTTCGGCGCGCAGGCCGCGGCCCGCTATTACTACGGCGTGCCGGCGGCCGCGCTGTCGGCCAGCCAGGCCGCCAGGCTGGCGGTGATGCTGCCCAACCCGCGGTATTACGATGCGCACCGGCAGTCTCCTTACCTGGTCCGGCGCACCGGGCTGATCCTCCGGCGCATGGGTTCCGCGGAGCTGCCGTAGCTGTTTTCATCATCGAAATGCGGCGCATCGGGCAGCGTCGATATGACGGGCGCATGACCGGGCCGGCCTGTTTTCAGGGGGTGTTGCGCCGGTCTGCATTCGTGCCGTGTTATGACTTGCCTGCGCATGGCCTTGTCAGTACACTTGCGCTGTTTTTGTTTCCGGAGAACCCGACTTGGGTAGTCCCTTTTCAGACAGGCAGCCATCGTCGCATGGCAGGTCGGCGAGTTAGCGCTGCGGAGTTCCCCCAATCGCCGCTCGCCATGAAATCTTACGGTGGGCGGGCGCATCAAAGGCCATATCGGCCGCGTTCCCTGATTTTGTTTCAACCCTTCCGGGCAGTCCAGCCGGAGGTGGCGCCGCACGTGCCGACGCACGGCGGGCGGGAGGTCAGATGATCAATGTATTCGTGCTGCAAAACGGCCGGCTGAGCCAGGTCAACATCAACAGCCGCGACGACCTGGTGCAGGCAGTGCCGGTCTGGGTGGACCTGACGGACCCGAACGACGAAGAACGCAACTGGGTAAGAAGCATCTACGGCGTGACCCTGCCGGGCGAGGACGAGGTCAAGGACATCGAGGCCTCGGCCCGCTACTACGAAGCCGAGAACGGCGACCTGCACCTGCGCACCGACTTCCTGCTGGAAGAGGACGACGGCCCGGCGCGGGTGGTGACGGTGGCCTTCATCCTGGCCCGCGACATGCTGTTTTCCGTGCATACCGACGACCTGCCGGTGTTCCGCCTGGTGCGCATGCGCGCCCGCTCGCGGCCCGGCTCCATCGCCGACTACAAGGACGTGCTGCTGGACCTGTATGCGACCGATGCCGAGTATTCGGCCGATGCGCTGGAAGGCATCTACCAGAGCCTCGAGGAAGTCAGCCGCAGCGTGCTGCAGAAGGATTTCACCGACCAGGACGCGGCCGCATCGCTGAATGCGATCGCGCAGGAAGAGGACTTGAACGGCCGCATCCGGCGCAACATGATGGATACCCGGCGCGCGGTCAGCTTCCTGATGCGCGGACGGCTGCTCAATGCCGACCAGTTCGAGGAAGCACGCCAGATCCTGCGCGACATCGAGTCGCTCGACGGCCATACCGCCTTCCTGTTCGACAAGATCAACTTCCTGATGGACGCCACCGTCGGCTTCATCAACATCAACCAGAACAAGATCATCAAGATCTTCTCGGTGGCCTCGGTCGCCTTCCTGCCGCCGACGCTGATCGCCAGCATCTACGGCATGAACTTCAAGATCCTGCCGGAACTGAACTGGGACTTCGGCTATCCGTTCGCGATCGTGCTGATGGTGGCGAGCGCGATCACGCCGTTCTGGTATTTCCGGAAGCGCGGCTGGTTGAAGTAGGGGATGGTCCGCATCGCAGGGTGTAATGACCGGAGGGCATTACACCCTGCGATGCCGGAAGCTGGCGGGTGAGCGTGGAGAAGGTGTAATGCGCTGTCGCTCATTACACCCTGCGGATTCTTTGGATTACGCCGTCTCTTCCTTCTTGTGCAGCCCGGACGATTGTTCCGGCCGTTCGATCAGCTCGACCTTGTAGCCGTCCGGGTCGGCCAGGAAGGCGATCACGGTGCTGCCGCCCTTGACCGGGCCGGCTTCGCGGGTCACGGCGCCGCCGGCGGTGCGGGCGGCGTCGCAGGCTTTCTTCGCGTCGTCGACGCCGACCGCGATGTGGCCGTAGGCGGTGCCCATCTCGTAGCTTTCCACGCCGTAGTTATAGGTCAGTTCAAGCTCGGCATGCTCCGGGTTGCGGCCATAACCGAGAAAGGCCAGCTTGTATTTGTACTCGGGGTTGTCGCTGGTGCGCAGCAGTTGCATGCCCAGCACATTGGTATAGAAGTCGATGGAGCGCTGCAGGTTTCCTACCCGCAGCATGGTGTGCAGCAAGCGCATGATTGTCCTCTGGTGATGCGGCAAAAGTGCATTTTAACCGCAGCGCGCAAGTCCTGCGCCGGCCCGTCAAAACACTGGCAGCATCTCCGGCCCGCGCTCGCGCAGCACCTTGCGCGCCGCCGCATAGTCGGGAAAGACCGACGCCACCAGCGCCCAGAAACGCGGGCTGTGGTTCATCTCGCGCAGGTGCGCCAGTTCGTGCGCGATCACGTAGTCGATCTGCGCCTGGCCGAAATGCACCAGCCGCCAGTTCAGCCGGATGATGCCCTTGGCCGTGCACGAACCCCACTGGGTACGCGCCGACGTCAGCTTGAATGCGCAGTACTGCACGCCCAGCTGCATCGCATACAGCGGCAGGCGCTGCGCGAAAAGGGCATGCGCCTGCCGCTGCAGCCAGTCGCGGACGGTATCCTTCAGCGCCTGCTCCTGCGCGCCTTCGGGCAGGTGGACAGCCAGCTCGCCGGCGCTTTCGTCATGGTGCACGGCCACGCTGTGGGCCGACGCCGGCCGCACCCGCAGCGTCAGCGCGCCGCCGAGATAGGGCAGGCGGGCGCCGTCGCGCCATTCCATCTGCTGCCGGGCGCGCTCGACCGCGCGTTCCCCGCGCTCCTGCAGCTTGGCCAGTATCCACGTTTCCTTGCTGTGGATCGCCAGCTCGATGTCGCGCAGCAGCACCCAGCGCGGGGCGGTGACGCGCAGGCCGCTGTCGCTGATCACGAAACCGATGGTGCGCCGGGTCGAGCGCTGCAGCGTGTAGTCGATCTGCTTGCTGCCCAGTTGCAGCCGGCGCTGGCCATTCACCGCAGTCACCTGATAGGCGCTGCCGCGGCGGGCGTGCGTTCGGACGCATAGACCGCCGGCGAGATGACCCGCATCTCGGACTCGATCCAGGTCTCCACCTTCTGCATCAGCTCGTTGGCGGTGAGGCCTTCGGGCGAGATCGGCTTGCCGATCGACACGGTGATCAGGCCGGGCTTCTTGATGAAGGAATTGCGCGGCCAGCATTCGCCGGAGTTCATCGCGATGGGCACGACCGGCGTGTTGGTCTCGACCGCGAGCCGGGCGCCGCCGCCCTTGTACTTGCCCTGGCGTCCGACGGCGCTGCGCGTGCCTTCGGGGAACATGATGATCCACTGGCCGTCGGCCAGCCGGCGCCGGCCGTGGGCGACGATCTGCGCCATCGCGTCCTTGCCCTTGCTGCGGTCGATCGGGATCATGCGCAGCAGCGCGATGCCCCAGCCGAAGAAGGGAATATAGGTGATCTCCTTCTTGAACACGTAGACCAGCGGCCGCGGCATGTTGCACAGGTAGAAGATGGTTTCCCAGGCCGACTGGTGCTTGGACAGCAGCACCACCGGCGCGTCGGGAAGGTTCTCGTAGCCGCGCACTTCATAGCGGATGCCGCAAACCACGCGCGCGGCCCAGATCACGAACACGTTCCATCGCGAGGTCCAGTAATAGCGGTTGGGATAGGACATCGGCGCGAACAGGAAGCACAGCGGCGCCCAGATCACGGTGGCGATCAACATCAGCAATGCAAACACCAGCGAACGCAAAAACAGCATCAGGCGGGACATTCAATCTCCATGGGTTATCAATCGCGTCGCCGGGGCATCATGCCTGCCGGCGCCGGCCATCCTTTTGCGGCGTGATTTCGTCGACCGGCAGCGGCTTGCTGTCCTTTAGCAGGCTGTCGACCACGCTGGCAAGGTCGGAAAAGACCAGCGTGCCGGGCGGCAGGCCGCCCTTGGCGCGGGTGCGCTCGCCCTTGCCGGTCAGGACCAGGTAGGGCACGCAGCCGACGCCGTAGCCGGCCTGCAGGTCGCGCAGCGAGTCGCCGACATTGGGGACGCCCTTCAGGCTGACGTTGAAGCGGCTGGCGATGGTCTGCAGCATGCCGGGCTTGGGCTTGCGGCAGTCGCAGTTGTCGTCGGCCGCATGCGGGCAGTAGAAGATGGCGTCGACATCGGCGCCGGCCTGGTGCGCGGCCGCGTGCAGCTTCTGGTGGATGGCGTTGAGCGTCTTGACGTCGAACAGGCCGCGCGCGATGCCGGACTGGTTGGTCGCTACCACGACCCGGTAGCCGGCCTGGTTCAGGCGCGCGATCGCTTCCAGCGAGCCGGGTATCGGCACCCATTCCGCCGGCGACTTGATGAAGTCGTCGGAGTCCTGGTTGATGACGCCGTCGCGGTCCAGAATAATCAGCCTCATGCGTGCTCCGGTCAGGCGGCCAGCTTGGAAATGTCGGCCACGCGGTTCATCATGCCGTGCAGTTCCGACAGCAGCGCGATGCGGTTGTTGCGCAGGCTGGCATCCTCGGCCATCACCATCACGTCGTTGAAAAACGCGTCGACATCGCCGCGCAGCCGCGCCAGCCCCTTCAGCGTGGCGGCAAAGTCGCCGCTTGCGTAGGCGGCGTCGACGGTGGGCTTCAGGCTGCTCATCGCCGCATGCAGGCCCTGCTCGGCGTTCTCCTGCAGCAGCCCGGCCTGCACCGCGGCGCCGGCCACGTCGGCCTTCTTCAGGATATTGGTGATGCGCTTGTTGGCCGCGGCCAGCGCCTCGGCTTCCGGCAGCGCGGCGAATGCCTGCACCGCCTGCAGGCGCAGCACGATGTTGTCCAGCAGTTGCGGCTGCTGGGCGACGACGGCCTCCACCTCGTTCTGGGTGAAGCCGCGCTCGCGCAGCAGGCCGCGCAGCCGGTCGTACAGGAAGGCGGTGACGTCGGCCACCGGGTCCTTGAAGTTGGTGTTGCCGGCGAACAGCGCGGCGGCGGCCTGCAGCAGCGACGACAGCGCCAGCGGCAGGCGCTTCTCGACCAGCATGCGCAGCACGCCCAGCGCATGGCGGCGCAGCGCGAACGGGTCCTTGTCGCCGGTGGGCGCGAGGCCGATGCCCCAGATGCCGACCAGGGTTTCGAGCTTGTCGGCCAGCGCCACGACGGTGCCGGTCATGGTGGACGGCAGCGCGTCGCCGGCGAAGCGCGGCTGGTAATGCTCGGAAATCGACAGCGCGACTTCTTCGGGCTCGCCGTCATGGCGGGCATAGTAGGTGCCCATGATGCCCTGCAGCTCGGGGAACTCGCCGACCATGTCGGTCAGCAGGTCGGTCTTGGCCAGCATCGCCGCGCGCGCGGCCAGGTCGCCGTCGGCGCCCAGCATGCCGGCGATCTCGACCGCCAGCGCGGTGACGCGGCCGGTGCGTTCGCCCTGCGTGCCCAGCTTGTTGTGATAGACGACATTGGCCAGGCCCGGCACGCGGTCGGCCAGCTTCTTCTTCTTGTCCTGCTCGAAGAAGAACTTGGCGTCCGACAGGCGCGGGCGCACCACGCGCTCGTTGCCGGAAATGATGTGGACGGGATCGGCGGTCTCCAGGTTGGAGACGATCAGGAAACGCGAGCGCAGCTTGCCGGCGGCATCGGTCAGCGCGAAATATTTCTGGTTGGTCTGCATGGTCAGGATCAGGCATTCCTGCGGCACCGCCAGGAATTCATCCTCGAAATGGCAGGCATAGACCACCGGCCATTCGACCAGCGCATTGACTTCGTCGAGCAGCGACTCCGGCATCAGGATGCTGTCCTCGCCGGCGGCGGCCACGAGGCCGGCGCGGATGCGTTCGCGGCGCGCCTCGACGCCCGGGATCACCCGACCCTCGGTTTCCAGCGTGGCCGCATAACTGTCGGCATGGCCGATCACGATTTCGCCGGGCGCGAGGAAGCGGTGGCCCAGGGTCACGTTGGACGCGTCCAGTCCCAGCAGCGAGATCGGCACGACCTGGTCGCCATGCAGCGCGATGAGCTTGTGCACCGGGCGCACGAACTGCACGGTGGCGCCGTCGGGCCGCTGGTAGCTCATCACCTTGGGGATCGGCAGCTTGGCGACCGATTCCTCCAGGCTGGCCTGCAGGCCGGATTGCAGCGGCGAGCCGGGCGCGGTGTAGGTGAAGAAAAAGCTGTCGGCCTTGCCGTCGGCGGCGCGTTCGAGCTGCTCCAGGCCGATCTGCGGGACGCCGGCGGTGGCAGCCAGCGCCGCGAGCTTCTTGCCCAGCGGCGCGCTCGGATTGCCCTGTGCGTCGAGCGCGACCGACACCGGCAGCACTTTCTCGCGGATGGACTTGTCGGGCGAGCCGGCGCGCACGCCGGTGATGGTCACGGCAAGGCGGCGCGGGGTGGCATACGCGGTGTAGGCGGCGCCGTCGTTCAGGAAGGCGCGGTTTTTCAGGCCGTTGAAGAGGCCGGCGGCAAAGGCCGCGCCCAGCTTGGCCAGCGCCTTCGGCGGCAGTTCTTCGGTCAGCAGTTCGACGAGTAAGGTCTGATTCATTTTTATCGTGGTCAACAGGGCAGTGGATCAGGCGGCGGCGCGGCTGTCGCCGCACATCGGGAAGCCCAGCGTTTCGCGGGATTCGTAATAGGCCTGGGCCACCGCGCGCGACAGGTTGCGGATGCGGCCAATATAGGCTGCGCGCTCGGTCACCGAGATCGCGCCGCGGGCGTCGAGCAGGTTGAACGTGTGCGCGGCCTTCAGGATCATTTCGTAGGCCGGCAGGGTCAGCGGCACGGCCAGCAGGCGCTTGGCTTCGGCTTCGTAATTGGTAAACAGCGAGAACAGGAACTCGGCGTTGGAATGCTCGAAGTTGTAGGTCGACTGCTCGACCTCGTTCTGGTGGAACACGTCGCCGTAGGTCAGCTTCTTTGTCACCCCATGTTCTTCCCGGGTGGTCCACACCAGGTCGTACACGTTTTCCACGCCCTGCAGGTACATCGCCAGCCGCTCGATGCCGTAGGTGATCTCGCCCAGCACCGGCTTGCAGTCAAGGCCGCCGACCTGCTGGAAATAGGTGAACTGCGTCACTTCCATGCCGTTGAGCCAGACTTCCCAACCCAGTCCCCAGGCGCCCAGCGTCGGGTTTTCCCAGTCGTCCTCGACGAAGCGCACATCGTTCTGCGTCAGGTCCAGGCCCAGCGCCTTCAGCGAGCCGAGATAGAGGTCGAGGATGTTTTCCGGGGCTGGCTTCAGCACCACCTGGTACTGGTAGTAGTGCTGCATCCGGTTCGGGTTTTCGCCGTAGCGGCCATCCTTGGGCCGGCGCGACGGCTGCACATAGGCGGCCCGCCATGGCTCCGGCCCGATCGCGCGCAGGAAGGTCGCGGTGTGCGAGGTGCCGGCGCCGACTTCCATGTCGTAGGGCTGCAGAAGCGCGCAACCCTGCGCGTCCCAGTACTCTTGCAGGGTGAGGATGACTTGTTGAAATGTGAGCATATTATTTTTCTGCTGGCGGGAGCAGGGAAGTGGTTGTTGCTGTGAGGCGGAACGAAGGGTGGATTCTAGCGTTTTTTAGGCGCCTTCGGCGAAATGGGGGTGGCCAATGGCGCATTAGGCAGTTAGCCCCGCGCAGCGACCGTTGCAGTTGCAGTTGCAGTTGCAGTTGCCGTTGGTTTTTGAAGTGGCCTTTGACGTGGATCCCCGTTAGACGGCGACGCGTCGCCAGAGACTGAAACGGATAAAGAAGCGTCGGCTGTCTGAGCGCAGCGAGTTTCCGACGCTTCCCGTTTCAGTCCCTGGCGGCGCGTGCAGTCCGTGCGCAGCACGGACCGCCGTCGTAGGGGCCGCCTTTTTTGCCCCACTTTTTTGGCGGAGCAAAAAAGCGGGTCGGCTGCCGGGCCGAACACCCGGCTATTCCCCACGGCAGTGAAGCCTCAATGTTTCATCCGTCAGCAGACGCAGCATCGGCGCCTTGCGCTGTGGCGCGTGTTCCTGACGTGCAGCCGTCGCAAACTGCAGAAGCGGCTTCGCGACAGTACGCCGGCTGGCGGATGAAGCAATACCGGCTGGCCTGCCGGACGACCTAGCCGGGTTTCGGCCCGGCAGCCGACCTACTTCTCTTGCTTCGCCAAGAGAAGTAGGCAAGAGAAGGCGACCCCGGAGATGCCGCCCCGCTGCGCGGGGTGCCCACGCCGCTGGCACCGAAATCGGGAAGCGTCCGAAACTCGCTTCGCTCAGACAGCGGACGCTTCTTTATCCGATTTCGGCACCAGCGACGTGGCGTCATCAACGGGGATTCACGTCAAAAGCCGCGTCAAAAACAACTGCAACGGCAACGGCAACGGCAACGGTCGCTGCCGGGGGCGTCAGCTGCAACCGCAACTGTCTACGATTTTTGCTCGCGCCGCCTGAGCCAGATAGCACCCAGCAGCAGCACCGCCGCCGTCAGCACCGGCACGTTGCCCAGCAATATATACGGCGTATAGCCGCTCATGCCCTGCACCTGTCCCGACAGCACATCCTTCGTATAGGGCTGCAGCTGCGCCTGCACCCGGCCGCGGGCGTCGACGATGGCGGTGGCGCCGGTGTTGGTCGCGCGCAGCATCGGGCGGCGGGTCTCCAGCGAGCGCATCTGCGAGATCTGCAGATGCTGCGGCAGCGCGATCGAGTCGCCGAACCAGGCGATGTTGGAGACGTTGAGCATCATGGTCGGCTGCGGCCGGCCGGAGAAATAGCTGGCGGCGATCTGGTCGGCGATTTCCTCGCCGAACAGGTCTTCGTAGCAGATGTTGGGCAGCACCCACTGGCCGGCCGCGCTGAACGGCGCCTGCACCACCGCGCCGCGGGTGAAGTCGCCGAGCGGGATATGCATCATGTCGACGAACCAGCGGAAGCCCGGCGGGATGAATTCGCCGAAGGGCACCAGGTGATGCTTGTCGTAGCGGTAGTTCCGCGCGCCGTCCATGCCCAGCCCCAGCAGGCTGTTGGCATAGCTGCCTGGCCCGTCGCTGACCGGCACGCCGACCAGCAGGTTGCTTTTCGACTGGCGGGCAAAGGTCGCGAGCAGCTCCAGGTAATCGGGCGGCAGCGCATGCGCCATCATCGGCAGAGCGGTCTCGGGCGTGGCGATCAGGTCGGCGCGGGCCTCGGTCAGCATGTCGTGGTACAGCGCCAGCGTGTCGTTCGCGGTGTCCGGGTTGAACTTCATTTCCTGCGGCACGTTGCCCTGCAGCAGCCGCACCGAGATCGGCCGGCCGTGCGGGCTGGTCCAGGCCAGCTGGTCCAGCGCGAGGCCGGCGACCATCACCGCCGCGCCCAGCGCCAGCGCCAGCCGGCGGCGTCCGGCAAACGCCAGCACCGCGCAGGCCGCCAGCAGCGCCGCCAGCCAGCCTATGCCGTAGACGCCGACGAGCGGCGCATAGCCGGCCAGCGGGCTGCTCACATGCGCATAACCGGACACGATCCAGGGAAAGCCGGTCGCGACCCAGTTGCGCAGCCATTCGCTGATCGCCCAGAGCGGCGGGTAGACCAGCAGCAGCGTCGCAGCCGGCGACAGCGCGCAGCGCAGCCGCAGCCAGGTGCCGGCGGCCATCGCCATACCGGCATACAGGGCCATGGCCGCCGACAGCAGCAGCACCGCGGCAATCGCCATCGGGCCGGGCAGGCCGCCGTAGTCGTGCAGGCTGGTGTAGAGCCAGTGGGTGCCGGCGACCATCCAGCCGAAGCTGAAGCTCCAGCCGACCAGCGCGCTGCGGCGCACCGCGGTCTGCGCGACCGCCAGCCACAACAGCACGGCGAGGCTGGCGATCTGCACCGGCCACCAGGTCAGCGGCGCAAAGGACAGGACGGCGGTGGCGCCGGCCAGCATCGCCCACAGCGGCGACCAGCGCGACAGGGCAGGGGACAGGGTTTCGGAAGGCATCCGTGCAGATTCGGGTAAGGGTTGGCGTTGCGGGCGGGCATGGCTGCGGCGCTGCGCGGCGGCAGCGCCGGTGCGGCCGGGACGGCCGTCGTCAGAGATTGTCTTCGTCCTGGACGGCGGCCTGCTGCGGCAGTTTTTCCACCAGCAGCACATGCACCTGCCGGGCGTCGGCCCGCATGACTTCGAAGCGCAGGCCGGCCAGGTCGAAGGTTTCGCCCTTGCGCGGCATGCGGCCCAGGTGGCCGGCGATCAGGCCGCCGATGGTGTCGACGCCCTCGTCGGCGAAATGGCTGCCGATCGCGTCGTTGAACTGCTCGATCTCGGTCAGCGCCTTGACCCGCCAGCGCGGGCCGAGCGGGCCGTCCTTGAGCGCGAGGATGTTGTCCTCTTCCTCGTCGAAGTCGTATTCGTCCTCGATGTCGCCGACGATCTGCTCCAGCACGTCCTCGATGGTGATCAGGCCGGCGACGCCGCCGTACTCGTCGACCACCACCGCCATGTGGTTGCGGTTGGCGCGGAAATCGCTCAGCAGCACGTTCAGGCGCTTGGCCTCGGGAATGAAGACCGCCGGGCGCAGCATGCCGCGCACGTCGAACGATTCCTCGGCGTAATACCGCAGCAGGTCCTTGGCCAGCAGGATGCCGACCACGCGGTCGCGTTCGCCGTCGACCGCCGGGAAGCGCGAGTGCGCGGTTTCGAGCACCAGCGGCATCCAGGCCTCGATCGGCTTGCTGATGTCGACCATGTCGACCTGCGAGCGCGGGACCATGATGTCGCGCGCGGCCAGGTCGGAAACCTGGAACACGCCCTCGATCATCGACAGCGCGTCGGCGTCGATCAGGTTGCGTTCATGCGCGTCATGCAGGATTTCCAGCAGTTCGGCGCGATTTTCTGGCTCGGGGGAAATGAGTGCGGTCAGGCGTTCGAGCAGTGACCGGTGGGGTTTGGCGTCAGGGAGTTTGGCGCTACTGGGATAGTCTTGCATATGGCGTATTGCCGTCGTTTTGGTGGGGAATAGGATACAACAAATGGCTGGACCGCCAACATTTCTGCCGGGCGGCCTTGAGGCGGCGCATCAGCCCTGGCGTTCGAGGTAGGGGTTGGCGATGCCCAGTCCGGCCAGGATCTCGATTTCCAGCGCCTCCATTTCAGTCGCCTCGGCATCGTCCTCGTGGTCGTAGCCCTGCGCATGCAGCACGCCGTGGACGACCAGGTGCGCTGCATGGTCGGCGATGCTCACGCCCTGTTCGGCGGCTTCCTTCTCCAGCACGTCGGTGCACAGGATGATGTCGGCCTGGGTGACCTCGGCTTCCTGCTCCTCGGTGTAGGCGAAGGTCAGCACATTGGTCGCGTAGTCCTTGCCGCGGTAATCGCGGTTCAGCGTGCGGCCTTCCTCGGCATCGACGAAGCGCAGCGTCAGTTCGGCCGGCGCCAGCAGCGCCGCCTGGACCCAGCGCCGCGCGTCGGCCCGTGCCACGTGCGCGCGGGCGCGCGGGTCGGCATATTGCAGCGACAGCGTGAGCTTATTTTTTGGCGGCATTGCTGAACGTCGCTGCGATGGCGCTGGCCTCGCCGGCCGACTCGTAGGCGTCGACGATGCGCGCCACCAGCGGGTGGCGCACGACGTCGGTGCTGTTGAAGTGCGTGAAGGCAATGCCGCGCACGTCCTTGAGCACCGCGGCGGCATCGATCAGGCCGGATTTCTGGTTGCGCTGCAGGTCGATCTGCGTGACGTCGCCGGTCACCACCGACTTGCTGCCGAAGCCGATGCGGGTCAGGAACATCTTCATCTGTTCCGGCGTGGTGTTCTGCGCCTCGTCGAGGATGATGAATGCATGGTTCAGCGTGCGGCCGCGCATGTAGGCCAGCGGCGCGATCTCGATCGCCTGCTTCTCGAACATCTTCTGCACGCGGTCGAAGCCCATCAGGTCGTACAGCGCGTCGTACAGCGGGCGCAGGTAGGGGTCGACCTTCTGCGCCAGGTCGCCCGGCAGGAAACCCAGCCGCTCGCCGGCCTCCACCGCCGGCCGCGTCAGCACGATGCGCTTGACCGCGTCGCGCTCCAGCGCATCGACCGCGCAGGCCACCGCCAGGTAGGTCTTGCCGGTGCCGGCCGGGCCGATGCCGAAGGTCACGTCATGTTCCAGTATCGACTTCAGGTACTGGTTCTGGTGCGGCGTGCGGCCGCGCAGGTCGCTGCGGCGGGTCTTCAGCACCGGGGTTTCGACGGCGGGAAGCTCCTCGCTGTCGGGCTCGGGCTTCTTGGTCAGGATGGCCGGCTTTTCGACCGCCTGCGCCAGGTTGGCGCGCTGCTCGACCAGCGCCAGCTGCACGTCCTCGACCGAGACCGGCTTGTCGGCGATCGCGTAGAACTTCTGCAGGATGTCGACCGCGCGTTCGGCATTGGCGCCGGAGACGATGAAGCGTTCGCCGCGCCGGAACAGGGTCACGTCGAGCGCCGCCGAAATCTGGCGCAGGTTTTCATCCATCGGGCCGCACAGGTGGGCGAGGCGGTTGTTATCGACCGGCTGCGGTTCGAAATGCATCGGTTGCTGCGGTGTCTTGGTCTTCAAATCGGGGTCTTGTCGGTAATCTTCAGTGGTAGTGGAGAGAGTGTTCAGGACGCCACAAGTTCGCCCCGCAGTGAATATGCGTACGATTCGGTGATGCGCAAGTCCAGCATCCGGCCTGTCAGCCGCGCGCCGTCGGGGCCGGCGTCGAAATTGACGACCCGGTTGTTCTCGGTGCGTCCCTGCATCTGCAGCGCGTCCTTCTTCGACGGGCCTTCGACCAGGATGCGCTGCACCGTGCCGACCATCGCGTCGCTGATGCGCCGGGTGTTTTCGGCAATCGCCGCCTGCAGGCGCACCAGCCGCTTCTGCTTCACCTCGTGCGGGGTGTCGTCCTGCAGGCTGGCCGCCGGCGTGCCGGGGCGCGGGCTGAAGATGAAGGAAAAGCTGTTGTCGTAGCCGATGTCGGCGATCAGCTTCATCATCGCCTCGAAGTCGGCATCGGTCTCGCCCGGGAAGCCGACGATGAAGTCGGAGGAAATGGCGATGTCGGGCCGCACTTCGCGCAGACGGCGGATGATGGACTTGTATTCCAGCGCCGTATAGCCGCGCTTCATCGCCGCCAGCACCTTGTCCGCGCCGTGCTGCGCCGGCAGGTAGAGGTGGCTGACCAGCTTGGGCACGCGCGCATAGGTGTCGATCAGGCGCTGGGTGAATTCCTTCGGATGGCTGGTGACGTAGCGGATGCGCTCGATGCCGTCGAGTTCGGCAATGTATTCGATCAGCAGCGCGAAGTCGGCGATCTCGCCGTCGGCCATTTCGCCGCGGAAGGCATTGACGTTCTGCCCGAGCAGCGTGATTTCCTTCACGCCCTGCGCTTCCAGCCCGGCCACTTCGGCCAGCACGTCGTCGAAGCGGCGGGACACTTCCTCGCCGCGGGTGTAGGGCACTACGCAGTAGCTGCAATACTTGCTGCAGCCTTCCATGATGGAAACGAAGGCGGTCGGTCCGTCCACCTTGGCCGGCGGCAGGTGGTCGAACTTCTCGATCTCGGGAAAGCTGATGTCGACCTGCGAGCGTCCGCTGTCGCGCCGCTGCTGCAGCATGGCCGGCAGCCGGTGCAGGGTCTGCGGGCCGAACACCAGGTCGACATAGGGCGCGCGCTTGACGATCGCGTCGCCTTCCTGGGAAGCGACGCAGCCGCCGACGCCGATGACGAGGCCGGGGTTGGCGCGCTTCAATTCCTTGACGCGGCCGAGGTCGGAAAACACTTTTTCCTGCGCCTTTTCGCGCACCGAGCAGGTGTTGAACAGGATGACGTCGGCATCGTCCGGCGTGTCGGTGCGGACATAGCCATCGGCTTCATGGAGCACATCCACCATCTTGTCCGAGTCGTACTCGTTCATCTGGCAGCCGAAGGTCTTGATGAAAACTTTTTTTTGCATGGAATCTTATTGCTGCTTGGGCAGGGGCACGCTGGCTTCGGCCGGACTCAGTATCCAGACCCGGTTGACGTTGCCTTCATTGTCTTCGGTGTAATTCACGACAAACTGGCGGCCTCTCAGCGTCACCGGCATGTCGATCATGTTGTTTTCGTTCTTGATCCATGCGCCGGCGGACAATCTTCGTTCGGCGCCATTGATCTTTACCGTGGGGAAGTCGACATTCGACATGTCGCCGCGCTTGGTCTGCGGCGGGAACAGCCGGTCCAGCGCATGGGCCGGCGCGGAGAGCGCCAGGCCCAGGGCGATGCAGGAAAGAATGCGGGGAAGGACGCGATGCGACCGCATGGGCCAGCTCCGAAAACGTGAAAAATCAGGAGTTTATCGCAATCGGGGCCGCCACGCCCGATTCCCTGGGCATGCCGTTCGAGCCCCAGGTCCTCGCCGGCCCGGCGCCGGATCCCCGCCGGCGCCGTCAGGCCGCGTAAATATGCACATCGAGAAAGGTATTGTCAGGGTAGAGCAGGGCGCTGTCCTGCACGAAGATCCCGCCGGCCGGGATGGCGGCGAGGGCGGGGTCGAGCGGCGAACTGAAATTTTCCACCGGATGCGTCGGGCTGCTGGCCGGCTGGTGATAGAAATACGCTGCCGAGTCGCCCGAGCCGCCGTCGAACGTATAGGGAAAGTCCTCCAGGTAGTAGCCGCTGAGTGATGTGCCGTCCGAGAACGAGATCACGTCCGGCAGGCTGCTGCGCAGGAACTGCCAGTCTTCCGCGATCCACACCTTGCCCATTTCGAGCAGCGGCGGTTCCAGTTCCGAGGCCGAGGCCGGGAGGTTGCCGTACAGCGCGACCGGATTGAGCGTCGGATTGGAAAACGCCACTTTCAGGAACTCGTCGGTCTCGGAGCGCCCGCCCGACAGCGTATCGAGGATGCTGGTGGTCGAGATGGTGAAGTCGCCCCGGAGCCCGTTGTCGTCCGTGTAGCTGGCGGTGATTTCCCTTTCCGTCGTCAGTCCGGCGCGCGGATGGATCTCGGTGACGGCCTCGATCGTTTTGACCAGCGGCGTATCCAGCGCGGTGGGCGCGGCCACGCCGCGGTTGGGGATCCAGGAGCCGAAGTAGATGAGGTCGCCGACATTGGCCACGTGGTTGCCGTCCACGTCCAGAAACGCGACGGAGGGCGCTGCGCCGCGCATGCCGGCCTCGGCGAGGATCTCGTAACTTATGCCGCCGACGGGCAACGTCGGCCTCTCGCCGGTCCCTTCGATCGTGATGTCGACGTCCTGCGACACGGTCGATCCATGATGGTCGTCGATGGTGACCCGGAATTTCTCGGTGACGGTCTGGCCTGCCGCCAGCGACTGCGCCGCGCTGTTGTCCAGGTCGTAGCGCCATCCGGCGGACCCGGCGGCGCCGTCGCTGCCGGTGTCGGTAAACGGCCCGGCCGAGAACGTGCCGAGCGGCGGCGCGTTGCCCGCCGGCGCGTAGCTCAGGGTCGCCGTATGCGTATCGCCGCGGTCCGCGTCGGTGAAGGTCACCAGGCCGGTCGCGCTCAGCGAGTCGGTGGTGGCGGGCGTGGTGTCGGCGTCTTCCGTCACTTTTCCGGCCTGCGCCGCGCTGGTCAGCACCACTGCGCTGTTTTCATTCGCGCCCAGGATACTGATCGTCACCTGTGTTGCGGTGCCGTCGGCGCTGGCGACCGCGAACGTGTCGGTATAGGTCGTTCCGCCGATGAATTCGTCATGCGCGGAACTGGCGGCGTAGGTCCAGGCGCCGTTCGCGCCGATGCCGAACGTGCCGTACTGGCCTGCCGTCGCGGCCTGCTGCACGAAGGTGGCGGGATCGTCGACGTCGCTGATGGCAAGCGTGCCCGAGGTGCTGATGGCGGCGGCGGTGTCGCCTTCGACCAGATTGGCCACGCCTGTGCCCAGCGTGGCGGCGTCATTGGCGCCCTTGATCAGGATGGTGACCGTTTGCGCGGTGCCGTCGACCGTCCTTGCCTGGAATGTGTCCTGCAGGGTCCCACCCGCGTTGAGCGCCTGCACCGTGCCGTCGGTGTCGCTGAGCGTGTAGGTCCATGCGCCGCCGGCCGTCATCGCGTAGCTGCCATGGCCGCCGGCGCTGGCCTGGCCGGCAGCCACTGGCAGGAAGCTGTTCGCCGGGTTGTCGATGTCGGTGTCGGTCAGGTTCCCGGTGGCCGTGGGCATGCCGGGAAGCGCGTTCGCGACGCCGCCCGCTTCCGTCACCGTGCCGGTGCTTGTGCCGGAGATCACGGCGGCATCGTTGACGGGAGTGACATTCACGTTCACGACAGCGCTGCGGACATCGCCATCGGCGTCGGTCACCGTGTAGCGGAAGGTGTCCGGCCCGGCGTAATTCGCGGCGGGCGTGTAGACGAAGCTTGCACTCTGCCCGCTTGCAGGGTGCGTCAGGTCCAGCGCGGCGCGGGTCACGGCGCCGTGCGCTCCCTGCGTGAAAGCGACGCTCGCGGCCAGGTCGGGAATGCTGTCGTTCGCCAGCACATCGATGCTGGCGCTGCGCGTGTCTTCCGCGGTCGTGAGCGTATCGGCCGCCAGCACCGGCCGCTGGTCCACGGGGTCGAGAGCCATGCCATCCACGCGCACGTTGAAAGTTTCGATTCCGGCGGCGGTCAGGCCGAATGCCTTGAACGCAAACGGTGGCGCCTCCCTGCCTGCCTGCGCAAGGAATGACAGGTAATGCGCAATATCGGCCTGGACGCCACGATCGATCCATTGCGCGTAGCTGAATTGGATCACCAGCTGATCGGCGCCGCCGTTGCCGGCATAGTTGTCCCTCACGCCGATGTTCTGGCTCATGTTGTAAATCAATGTGTCATTTCCGGCGCCGCCCAGGACGATATCGGCGCCCCCCAGCCCATCGATGACATCGTCGCCGCTATTGCCGAAAATGATGTCGTTCTTCGAGGTGCCGACGAGGTTGCGGTTGCCCAGGTCGCCGTCGTTGATGACGTTCGCGCCCGTTCTTGCCTGTGCGCTGATGTCGAATGTCGATGTCGATGTCGATGTCGATGTCGTTGTGGTCGTTGTGGTGGCCATGGTGGAATCCTGATTCAATTAGGGCGTGCAGGAGCACCTTGATGAAGGCGCATTCTGGTCACCCGGTTCGGCACTTTGTTTTGCAGCCGGAAAGTCGGGCATCGGCTGCGCCCGGGTCGAGGCGCCAGGTAGGGAATGCGAGGCGCCGGATCATTCGCCGGACGACTCAATATAGAAAACATGTACCATCAGTACAAGGTAAAAGTTAACCAAAAAGGTAAATATTGGGCCGCGTGCGGCGCGGTACGCGCCCACCCCGTCTTCCGGTTTCGCGGATTGGCACGCGCCGCCGCAATAGCACCATTGCAATCCGGCGCCGCTATCGTTCACGATGAACCCATGGCCATCCGGCGTGACAGGATATCGGCGAATCGGCGTTCGACTGCCGCTCTACTTCGAAAGGAAAAAGCTTGATGAAACTGGTCAGCCGACTATGCGCCCTGGCGCTGCTGGTCTTGCCCCTGCTGGCCCAGGCCGGCGCGATCAGCCGGTTCTCGCCGCAGGGCGAGGTCGTCAATGTGCGCCAGGTCCGGGCTACCTTTTCCGAGCCGGCGGTGCGTTTCGGCGACCCGCGCGCGCCGGCGCCGTTCGACATCGCCTGCAGCGAGGCCGGCAGCGGCCGCTGGGCCGACGAGCGCAACTGGGTGTTCGACTTCAACCGCGACGTGCCGCCCGGCGTGCGCTGCAGCTTCACGGTCAAGCCCGACTTCCGGCTGCTGTCCGGCGCCGCGGTGAACGGTGCGAAGACCTATCGTTTCCAGACCGGCGGGCCGGCGGTGGTGCGCATCCATCCGTCCATTTCCCAGCTGCTCGACGAGGAACAGGTGTTCCTGCTGCTGCAGAACGGCCCGGTCGACAACGCCAGCCTGCTGGCGAATGTCTGGTGCGAGGCCGCCGGCGTGCAGGAGCGCATCCCGGTGAAGCTGGTCGCCGGCGCGGTGCGGGACGCGCTGGTCAAGCGCTTCGAGCCCAACGCGCCGCCGGAACGGCTGACTGCGCTGCAATGCGCGCAGCGCCTGCCCAACGAGGCGGCGGTGCAGCTGGTCTGGGGCAAGGGCGTCAGCACGCCCGGCGCCAATGGCGTGGCGCGCAGCGATGCGCAGACTTTCAAGTACGCGGTGCGCCGCGCCTTCTCCGCCAGCTTCAGCTGCGCCCGCGAGAATGCGCAGGCCGCCTGCGGGCCGCTGTCGCCGCTGCGCCTGTCGCTGAGCGCGCCGGTGGCGCGCGCGCTGGCGCAGAAGGTCACGCTGTCCGCCGGCAGCCGCACCATCGCCCCGGTGCTGGAAGGCGAGGCCGGCGACGAATTCGTCCAGGCGCTGTCGTTCAAGGCGCCGCTGCCCGAGAACAGCCCGCTGGTGCTCGCGCTGCCGCCGGACTTCCGCGACGACGCCGGCCGCCCGCTGGCCAATGCCAGCCTGTTTCCGATGCGGGTGCAGACCGCGGTCTACCCGCCGCTGGCCAAGTTCGCCGCAGCGCCGTTCGGCATCATCGAACTCGACGATGCGCCGGCCATGCCGGTCACCGTGCGCAATATCGAAGCCGACGCGCAGGTGCTGATGACGAACGGCCAGGCCGCGCCGACGGTGGGCAGCCTGCGGGTCGAGGGCGACGCCGCCATCATGGCCTGGATCGCGCGGCTGAGCCGCTATCACGAGTCGTCCATCGACATCGGCGGCAAGCCGGTCGAGACCCGCAGCCTGAGCCTGCTGGCCGCCGAACCTGGCGCGCGCCAGGTCGCGCTGCCCGCGCCGGACGGCGGCGCGAAGGAAGCACGGCCGTTCGAGGTGATCGGCGTCCCGTTGCCGGCGCCCGGCTTTTACGTGATGGAGCTGGCGTCGCAGCGGCTGGGCGCGGCCTTGCTGGGCAAGCCCGCGCCGATGTATGTGCGCACGTCGGCGCTGGTCACCAACCTGGCGGTGCACCTGAAGGTAGGCCGCGAGAACGGCGCGGTCTGGGTGACCACGCTGGACGGCGCCAGGCCGGTCGCCAACGCCGACGTGCGCATTGCCGACTGCTTCGGCAAGCCGCTGTGGCGCGGCGTGACCGGGGCCAACGGCGTGGCGATGGTGCCGCAGCAGCTTGACGTCGACTGCGGCAGCCAGCATTACGGGAAGCGCCTGGTGCAGGGCCTGTTCGTCAGCGCCCGGGCCACCGGGCGCGACGGCCGCGCCGACATGGCCTTCGCGCTGTCGAGCTGGAACAGCGGCATCGAACCGTTCCGCTTCAACCTGCCGACCGACGGCGCGCTGCCGGCCACGGTGCGCGCCCATACCGTGTTCGACCGCACGCTGCTGCGGGCCGGGCAGACAGTGTCGATGAAGCACCTGATCCGGGCCGAGACCGGCGCCGGTCTGGCGCTGCTGCCCGCGAACCGCCTGCCGAACCGGATGCGCATACAGCACCAGGGGAGCGGCCAGGAATACCGTTTTCCATTGAAATGGCGCGGCGGCGCCGCCAGCGACAGCATGTTCGCGATTCCGGCACAGGCCAGGCTGGGCCGCTATGACGTGATCCTGGACACCGGCCCGGCCGATGCCGGCGCCCTGGCGCCGCCGGATCCGGAAGCGCAGGAAGCGCGGGACCAGGAGGAGCCGTCCGCCAGCGCCTGGCGCAGCGGCAGCTTCCGGGTCGAGGAATTCCGGCTGCCGCTGCTGCAGGGACGCATCGCGCCGCCCAAGGCAGCCCAGGTCGCGCCGTCCGAGCTGCCGTTGACGCTGCAACTGAATTACCTGAACGGCGGCGGCGCGTCCGGCCTGCCGGTCACCCTGAGCGCGCTGCTGCGCGAACGCGCGCTGCGCTTTCCCGGCTACGACGATTTCAGCTTTGCCGGCAGCGCCGATGGCGTCAGCGACGACCGCAGGATCGTCGCCGACAAGCTGCCGGTGAAGCTCGACCGCAATGGCGTCGGCAATACCGTCGTGCGCGCGCTGCCGGCGCTGGCAAATGCTTCGGAACTGCTGAGCGAAATGCATTTCGCCGACCCGAATGGCGAGATCCAGACCGTGTCGCAGAGCACGCCGCTCTGGCCGGCGGCGCTGGTCGCCGGCATCCGGGCCGACTCCTGGGCTGCGCTGAAAAAGAACGCGACGCTGACCGCGGTCGCGCTCGACCTCGACGGCAAGCCGCGCGCCGGCGTGCCGCTGGAAATCACCGGCGCGCTGAAGCAGCGCAACGCGCACCGCAAGCGCATGGTCGGCGGGTTCTATGCGTACGAGGAGAACACCAGCAGCCGCGACCTGGGCCGCCTGTGCAGCGGCAAGTCGGATGCGCGCGGGATGCTGCAATGCGAGGCCGGGTTCGGCGACACCGGCGAAGTCGTGCTTACCGCGTTCGTCACCGACGCCGCCGGCCGCCGCGCGCAGGCGGCGACCACGGTCTGGGTCGGCGGCTCGGACGACAACTGGTTCGGCGCCGGCAACCAGGACCGCATCGACGTGCTGCCGGAGAAGAAGCAATACGCGCCGGGCGAGACGGCGGTGTTCCAGGTGCGCATGCCGTTTCGCGAGGCGACCGCGCTGGTGGCCATCGAACGCGAAGGCGTGATCGAAACCAGCGTCGCCACGCTGTCCGGCAGTTCGCCGGTGATCAGGGTGCCGGTGACGGCGGCCCATGCGCCGAACATCTACGTGTCGGTGCTGGCCGTGCGCCCGCGCCTGCGCGAGGTCAAATGGTATTCGTTCTTCAGCTGGGGCTGGCGCGAGCCGCGCAACTGGCTGGCCGACTTCCGCGCCTGGCAGGCGCCCGGCCCGACGGTGGACCTGGCGCGGCCGGCATTCCGCTTCGGCGTCGCCGAGATCGCCGTCGGCGCCGCCAGCCACCAGCTCGCGGTCAAGGTCAGCACGCCGCAGGCCAGCTACCCGGTGCGCGGCCGGGCGGTGGCGACGGTGCAGGTCAATCTGCCCGACGGCAAGCCGGCGGCCGGCGCCGAGATCGCGCTGGCCGCGGTCGATGAAGCGCTGCTCGAGCTGCAGCCCAACGACAGCTGGAACCTGCTGCCGGCGATGCTGCAGCGGCGCAGCTACGGCGTGCAGACCGCCACCGCGCAGTTGCAGATCGTCGGCAAGCGGCATTACGGCCGCAAGGCAATGCCGCCCGGCGGCGGCGGCGGCCGGGCGGCGACGCGGGAGCTGCTGGACACGCTGCTGCTGTGGCGGCCCGCCGTGCTGCTGGACGCGAATGGCCGCGCGCAGGTCGAGGTGCCTCTGAACGATGCGCTGTCGGGTTTTCGCATCGTCGCGGTGGCCACCAGCGGCGCCGGCCTGTACGGCTACGGCTCGACCAGCATACGCACGACCCAGGATTTGCAGCTGATCGCCGGACTGCCGCCGCTGGTGCGGCAGGGCGACCGCTACAGCGCGATGGCGACCGTGCGCAATGGCGCGGAACGGCCGATGGACATCGACGTCAGCGCGCTGGTCGACGGCAAGCTGCTGGAGACCGCGCCGCGCCGTGTCCGGCTCGCCGCCGGCGATGCGCAGGAATTCGCGTGGCAGGTCACCGCGCCGGCCAGCGGCGAGCAGCTGGGCTGGGAGCTGCGGGCGCAGGAAGCCGGCGGCGCCGGCGCGAAGGATGCGCTGAAGGTCAGCCAGAAGCTGCTGCCGGCGGTGCCGGTCACCGTGCAGCAGGCGACGCTGTTCCAGCTCGACAGGAGCCGCAGCATCGAGCTGGCGGCGCCCGCCGGCGCCTTGCCCGGGCGCGGCGGCGTCACGGTCATGCTGGCGCCGGGACTGGCCGGGGCGGCGGACGGCCTGCGCCGCTACTTCAGGGACTATCCGTACAGCTGCCTGGAGCAGAAGGCGTCGCGCGCGGTCGGGCTGGACGACCAGGCCGGCTGGCAGCGCCTGACAGCCGAGCTGCCGGCCTATCTCGACAGCAATGGCCTGGCGCGCTACTACCCATCGACCAGCGGCGACGTGCCGGGCAGCGCGGCGCTGACCGCCTACCTGCTGGCGCTTGCGCACGAGGCCGGCTGGTCGCTGCCGGACGAGGGGCGGGAGCGGATGCTGCGCGGGCTGCAGGCCTTCGTCGAAGGCCGCATCGACGCCAGCGGCGACTGGGCTCCGCGCAAGGACATCGATATCCGCCGCCTGTCGGCGCTGGAAGCGCTGTCGCGCTACGGCAGGCTGCCGCCGCGCGGACTGGATGCGATACCGATCACGCCCGGACAGTGGCCGACCTCGGCGCTGCTGGACTGGGTCGCCATCCTGCGCCGCACGCCGGAACTGCCGTCGCAGGCGCGCCGGCTGGAGGAAGCCGGCCAGGAATTGCGCGGCCGCCTCAATTTCCAGGGCAGCCGCATGGGCTTCTCCAGCGAGTCCGGCGACAACTGGTTCTGGCTGATGGCCGGCGCCGACGCCAATGCGGCGCGCCTGGTGCTGATGGCAGTCGACGACCCCGCATGGCGCGAGGACATGGGCCGGCTGCTGACCGGCGCGATCGGACGCCAGCAGCGCGGCCACTGGGATACCACGACCGCCAATGCCTGGGGCATGCTGGCGCTGCGCAAGTTCTCGGCCGTGTTCGAGGCCGAGGCGCCGGGCGGCGCAACCCGCATCGTGCTGCGCCAGGGCGAGGCGGACAGCACGGCCAGCCACGGCTGGGCCGGCGGCAAGCCGGGCCGCGTCGAATTGCCATGGAAGGCCGGGCCGTCCACGAACGGCAGCGTCACGCTGACCCAGGACGGGCCCGGCAAGCCCTGGATCACGCTGCAAAGCCTGGCCGCGGTGCCGCTGGCCGCGCCCTGGTCCAGCGGCTACCGCATCAAGCGCAGCATCGCGATGGTCGACCAGAAGCAGCCCGGCGTGCTCAGCCGCGGCGACATCATGCGCATCACGCTGGAGGTCGACGCGCAGGCCGACATGACGCAGGTCGCGCTGACCGACCCGGTGCCGGCCGGCGCCACCGTGCTCGGCTCCGGCCTCGGCCGCGATTCGGCCATCGCCGCATCGTCGGCATCGACCGCGCAGCAGGGCGCGGCCTGGCTGGCCTACGAGGAACGCAGCTTCGACAGCGTGCGCGCCTATTACGGCTATATGCCCAAGGGCGTCTTTAAATACAGCTACACGGTGCGCCTGAATAATCCGGGCGTGTTCCAGATGCCGCCGACCCGGGTCGAGGCCATGTATGCGCCCGAGATGCACGGCATGTCGCCGAATGCCGCGGTGGAGGTCAAATGAAGCGCCTGCTGCCCGCGCTTGCCTTGGTGCTTGCCTTCAGATGCGCATCGTCGGCGGCGCATGCCCTGCCTTCGTATGCCGACGTCCGCGCGGCTTACCGGCCGTCCGACGCGCTGCTGCTGGACCGGCACGGCGCGCCGCTGCAGCAGGTGCGCGTCGACGCCACCGTGCGCCGCCTGCCGTGGGTGGCGCTGGCCGACGTCTCGCCGGCGCTGCGCGCGGCCCTGCTGGCGTCGGAGGACAAGCGCTTCTACCAGCATGCCGGCGTCGACTGGGACGCGGTGGCGGCGGCTGCCTGGGGCGGCCTGTGGCACAGCCGCACCCGCGGCGCGTCCACCATCACGATGCAGCTGGCCGGGCTGCTCGACGACGACCTGCGGCGCGGCGCCGCGCCGCGCAGCGGCAGCCGCAAGGTGGCGCAGGCGCTGGCAGCGCAGTCGCTGGAGCGAAACTGGCGCAAGGACCAGATCCTGGAAGCCTATCTGAACCTGGTCAGCTTCCGCGGCGAACTGGTCGGCGTGCATGCGCTGGCGCGGATCCTGTTCGGCAAGCACCCCGACGGGCTGGACCAGGTCGAGTCGGCGCTGGCCGCGGCGCTGATCCGCGCGCCCAACGCCGCCCCGGCGCTGGTTGCGCGCCGCGCCTGCGCGATCCTGAGCGGGCAAGGCGCGCCGGGTCTTTGCGGCGGGCTGGACGGCGTCGCCCAGCTGGTGCTGGCGCGCATGGCCGGGCCGGACCGCGCCGTGGCGGGCGCGCCGCAACTGGCGCCGCATCTCGGGCGGCGCCTGCTGGCCGCGGCTGGCGGACCCGTCGCCAGCACGCTCGACGCCGGCCTGCAGCGCCATGCGCGCGACGCGCTGCAGCGGCACCTGGCGGCGCTGGGCGGCAGCAATGTGGAAGACGGCGCGGTGCTGGTGCTGGACAATGCCAGCGGCGACGTGCTGGCCTGGGTCGGCTCCAGCGGCGCGCTGTCGGACGCCGGCCAGGTCGACGCGGTGCTGGCGCTGCGTCAGGCCGGCTCGACCCTGAAACCCTTCCTCTACAGCCTGGCGCTGGAGCAGCGCTGGCTGACCGCGGCCTCGCTGCTGGACGACAGCCCGCTGAACCTGGCGACCGCGTCCGGCCTCTACATGCCGCAGAACTACGACCAGCAGTACAAGGGACTGGTCAGCCTGCGCACCGCGCTGGCATCCTCGCTCAACATTCCGGCGGTGCGCACGCTGGTGACAGTCACCCCGGAGCGCCTGTTCCAGCGTTTGCAGGCGCTCGGTTTCAACCTGCGCGAATCCGGCGACTATTACGGCTACAGCCTGGCGCTCGGCAGCGCCGACGTCAGCCTGCTGGCGCTGACCAACGCCTATCGCGCGCTGGCCGCCGGCGGGCTCTACCAGCCGGTGCGCACAGTGCTGGCGGCGCCGGCAGGCAGGCCGACGCCCGCAGTCGATCCCGGCGCCGCATGGATCATCGGCGACATCCTGTCCGACCCCAGCGCCCGCGCCCGCACCTTCGGCCTGGACAGCGTGCTGTCCACCCGCAGCTGGAGCGCGGTCAAGACCGGCACCTCCAAGGACATGCGCGACAACTGGTGCATCGGCTATTCGGCCCGCTACACGGTGGGCGTCTGGGTCGGCAACGCCTCCGGCGCGCCGATGTGGAATGTCTCCGGCGTCACCGGCGCGGCGCCCGTCTGGCAGGACGTGATGCACTACCTGCATGCCGGCGCGCCGGCGCCGCAGCCGCCCGCGCCGGGCAGCGTGCAGGCGCAGGCCATCCGCTACGAGGATCGTGCCGAGGCCGCGCGCACCGAGTTTTTCCTGGCCGGCACCGCGCAGCCGGTGATCATGCGGGCAGATGCCGCACAGATCAGCCCGGCGATCCGCTATCCGACGCCCGGCATGGTGGTTGCGCTGGACCCGGACATCCCGCCGTCGCGGCAGCGCATCCGCCCGGTGGCGGACGGCGCAGGCGTGGCCCGCTGGCGACTCGACGGCAAGCCGCTGCCCGGCAGCGACTGGGCGCCGTGGCCGGGACGGCATGCGCTGGCGCTGGTCGACGCCGGCGGCAAGGTGCTGGACGAGGTGCATTTCGAAGTGCGCGGCGCGGTGGTGAGGGAAGGGCGCAAATGAGGCTGGGGAATAAAGTTGCGGTCAGGCGCTAAAGTTTGGTGGTAGAAGGCCGTAGATAACTTGTAGTCTCCTTCAGCGTTATTTTTCTACCCGCCGACATTGGCGGGTATTTTTTTGGGCCTGCTCCATGCCCGGAATCCTGCTTCATGCGTGCAAAGGCCGTCCTCCCGCACACTTTGCTAAACTGCGCATTCCCTTGGACACTCCCGATCCGCCATGCGCAATTTCTCCATCCCCGCCTTGCGCGCCAATCTCGCGTTCTGGTCCGTCGCCGCTGCGCTGATGATCATCGACGACGCCGCAATGCTTGCGCTGCTGTTCTGCTAGGAGCCTGACCATGGCCATGCCCGACCTTGCCGGCAAGCGCGTTCTGATCACCCAGGCCGATGCCTTCATGGGCCCGGTGCTCTGCAGCGTATTCGCCGAGCTTGGCGCCGATGTCGTTGCCGACATCCGTTCGCTGCTGGCGCCGGAAGCGGCGGCCGCGGCAGTGCGGGAAGCCGGCCATATCGACGTGCTGCTGCTGAACCTGGCCGTTCCGGCGCCGACCACCAGCGCCGTCGATGCCACCGACGCGGAATGGGCGCATGTGTTCGGCCACATGGTCGACCCGATGGCGCGGCTGGTGCGGGCGGCATTGCCGGACATGGTGGCAAGGCGCGCCGGCAAGATCCTGCTGATGGGCAGCGCGTCGGCGCTGCGCGGCATGAAGCGCGCATCCAGCTACAGCGCCGCGCGCGGCGCGCAGTTGGCCTACATCCAGGCGGTCGGCGTCGAAGTGGCGCAGCACAATGTGCAGGTCAACGCGATCGCCCAGAACTTCGTCGACAATCCGACCTATTTCCCGCCCGAAGTCCAGGCGCTGCCAGCCTTCCAGGAAAGGCTGCGGCGCGAAGTGCCGCTGGGCCGGCTGGTGGCGCCGCGCGAGGATGCATTGTTTGCTGCCTTCCTGTGCAGCGACGCCACCGGCTGCTTCGTCGGGCAGGTGTTTCCGGTCTGCGGCGGCTGGGCGCCGCGCTGACGAATGCCGCGCGGAGCTTGCGACAGGTTCGCGCCGTGACGTCCCGCGCACCTTCCCGCGGTATCGGCTGACGCGCTAGTTCGCCTTGCCCCACACCTCGGCCAGCCGCGCGTCGCGGCCGCAGTTGAGCCGGTAGAACTTGTAGCGCACCGGGTTTTTCTTGTAGTAGTCCTGGTGATACGCCTCGGCCAGGTAGAACGGCCTGGCAGCCACCACCTCGGTATAGATCTGCTTGAATCGACCCTGCTTCTCAAGTTGCGCCTTGCTCGCCAGCGCCGCCGCGCGCTGCGCTTCGCCGTGGTAATAAATGCCGGTCCGGTACTGGCTGCCGACATCGCAGAACTGCCGGTCCTTGACGGTCGGGTCTATCGTGCGCCAGTAGTGCTCGACCAACTGCGCATAGCTGACTTTCGCCGGGTCATAGCGCACCCGCACCGCCTCGGTATGGCCGGTCTTGCCGGCGCTGACCTGTTCATAAGTCGGTTCCTTGACCTGGCCGCCGGTATAGCCGGACTCGGCCTCGATCACGCCGGGCAGTTTCTCGAAATCGGCCTCGGTGCACCAGAAGCAGCCGCCGGCGAAGATGGCGGTGGCGGTGGCGGAGGGCGCAGACGGCGGAGCAGCGGGCGCATCGGCTGCGGAAGCCAGGCCATGGGCCAGCAGCAGCAGGACGCTGGCAAGGAAGGTTTTCATTAGATGCTCCTCGATGGTTGTAGATGCTTTCTGTTGCACGCCCAGCAGGGTATCGAGCGAAAGGAAGCCGGGACCGTAATGATGAAAATAAGACAGCGAACCTTCATGCGATGCATCCTACACCGGCACGGTCAACAGCGGGATCGGGATCGAGCTGGCGGCAGCCAACAGCGCGCGCGACGTGGCGACAAACGGCGTCAATGTCAGCGTCAGCATCACAGGCGGCCATAGCGAAATTTGCAAGACCGAAACGCACAGCCTCAACTCCGTTGCGGGCAGTAGCATTGCCGCCGGACGGGACCTGTCCATTATCGCCACCGGCGGCGGCAAGGACAGCAACATCAATGTTGTCGGCAGCCCCCTGAGTGGGAATAGCAAGGACATTTATCCGCGCCGACAACCAGGTCAGCCTGGGCTCTTCGCAAGACCTCAAGGAACAGCACAGCAGCAGGAGCATGAGCGCCGCGGCTGACGTGGGCACCAAGGGCAATGCCATTGGCGTGGCCAGCATCGCGCACCCAGGAAGATGGCAACGGCGCGACCAAGCGCAACACCCATGTCAGCGGCGGCGACAGCGTGACCGTCTTCAGCGGCGACGCCAATATCAAGGGCGCGGTCATAGCGGGCGGCAAGGTCATTGCCGACATCGGCGGCGACCTCGACATCGAATCGCGCCAGGACACCGCGAGGTTCGACAGCAAAAGCCAGAGCGCCAGCATGTCCGGCATGGCCGGCTGGGTTCCATCGGTATCGGCCAGCTGCAGCCAGAGCGCAATCTGGCGGCGACTTTGCCAGCGTGCGGGAGCAAAGCGGACATCTTTCTTCATCTGTCGTTGCAGGCGGAATCGGATTTACCGTACCCATCAGCATTCAGATCGAATCCCCCATTGGGGCCAACGTTTGTCCCATCAGGAGTTGCAAAACGAAATGGGCTCATATTGAGGCTGCTGAAGACTCTGAAAAGCGCCTCTGCCGGGCGCTCATGCACCTGCTTTCACGCCTCAGCAGTAATACACGGGCGCTCCTCTGCACGCATCACCAGATCCAACAATCTCCACATCAATAAACGATCAGAAATTAATTGAACAACAGTTCAAACGTGGCTACGAACGCACCCGTTGGTAGGCAAAAAGATCAAGGCTGCGCATCCGCAACGTGCAATCGATGTATCAGCAATCGCAGGTTGCGCGATGGGCAAGTGGACGTGCGTGGAGCCGAGGGGCAGTCAAACCAGCCTCTCAGGGGATTCAGCATAGTCCCAGCAAGCCATTGCACATGCCGGGTGCAATCTGGAGACCGCGCCCCTTACGTTTTTAGTCGCCTTGGTCCGCAACACACCGTCTTCGTGAACAGGCAAGCATCGCGGGCTTATCGCAGCGCGGTGTGCTTCGACACACGCTATCCGTAGTGCCGCCCGACGTGCGCCTGCGTCGGTCCGGCATTTTATGCATCAGGCGCAATGACCCTCTCACCAAATGAAAACTCTCATGCGTTCCATGATTACCCTTGCCGTTGTCGCCACTGCACTGAGTGCATGCGGCGGCGGAGGTGACAACAGCAGCGGCGCCACCACGTCAATTGCGCAAATGGCAGGCACTTACATCATGCCCTGCACAGGCACGACCTTCGCTCCGTCGGCAAACCCGACTGACCCCAAGAGCGAGTCGGAAACCGCAACTATCGTTATTTCCGCGGATGCCGCCAGCGGCAAGGCAACCATCAGCGCGCAACGCCGGTACTATCTGAACAGCACGACCTGCGATGCAGCGGCGCTCGAATTTGACCTGACGTTCTTTGGCACCGCGGCTGATAAATCCGGAAGCAAAATTTATACGGGTCCCGCCGGCAAGCCTGTTACGGCCAGCGTTGCAAGCATCGCTTATACCGGCCTGAGATTTTCCAAGGGCAATATCAGTTTCAAACTGCCGGCGGCAGGCGCCACCGTCGATAAAGCCTACGTCCTCGACAACAACGTGCTTTACCTGAGCAAGGGCTCGCGCGGCCCCGATGGACTGGGCGACACATTGACGCGAGGCGCCGTCAAGCAATAGCAGTAGTGCAGTAATGCAGTAGTGAACGGTGGCAGCTCTCGGGCTGCCACCGTTCCCGGCTTCATCCATCACGCCAGCGTCACAAACATCGCGACCACCGCCACTGCCATCACCCCGGTCGCCAGCCACCCCAGCCACTTCAGCCGCCGCGTCACCACGAAGCGTCCCATCACGTCAGTGCGCGTTGCCATCAGCATCATCACCGCCATGATGGGCACCGAGATCACGCCGTTGATCACGGCGCTCCAGTACAGCGCCTTGATCGGGTCGATCGGTGCGAAGCAGAGCGCTACGCCGACAAGCGTGGACACCGCGATGATGCTGTAGAAGCGCTTGGCCATTGCCGGCTTGTGCTCCAGCCCTTTCTTCCAGTTGAATGCGCCGGCCATTGCATAGGCGGCCGAGCCTGCCAGCACCGGCACGGCCAGGAGGCCGGTGCCGATGATGCCGGCGGCGAACAGCAGGAAGGCAAATTCGCCGGCGATGGGGCGCAGGGCGCTGGCCGCCTGGGCCGAGGTCTCGATGTCCGTCACGCCGTGCAGGCTCAGCGTCATCGCCGTGGTCAGCATGATGAAAAACGCGACCAGGTTGGAAAAGCCCATGCCGAAATAGGTGTCGATCTTGATGCGCAGAAAACTGGCGCGCGCCTGGTTTGGCGCATCCTTCAGCGGCAGCGCATGCGGGTCGGCTTCCAGTTCCTCGACTTCCTGCGACGCCTGCCAGAAGAACAGGTAGGGGCTGATCGTGGTGCCGAAGACCGCGACCAGCGTGGTGATGGTCGCGGCATTCCATTCGAACCTGGGCCGGACCATGGCGCTGGCCACGTCCCACCAGGAAATATGGATGACGAACACGGTGGCGACGTATGCCAGCAGCCCCAGCGTGAGCCACTTGAGAATCCGCACGTAGCGGCTGTAGGGGATGAATATCTGCAGCACCAGCGACACCACGCCGAATGCCGCGGCATACACATGCGTCGGACCGCCGATGAGCAGCGCCAGCGCGTCGCCCATGGCGGAGACGTCGGCGGCGATGTTGATGGTGTTGGCCACCATCAGCGAGCCGACGATCAGGTACAGCAGCCAGCGCGGGTAGTGCATGCGGATATTGCCTGCCAGCCCCTTGCCGGTGACGCGGCCGATGCGCGCGCTCACGACCTGGATGCCCACCATCAGCGGATAGGTGAACGCCATCGACCAGAGCAGGTTCAAGCCGAATTGCGCGCCGGCCTGGGAATAGGTTGCAATGCCGCTCGGGTCGTCGTCCGCTGCGCCGGTGATGAGGCCGGGGCCAAGCTTTGCGAGCCAGTCGCGCAGCGTCATGCGGCCGTCGGTTGCGCGTGCCGGGGTGCTTGTTGGATTTTTCATGAAACTGACTCGCTGCTGGCAAGTTAAGGGGCCTGCCGGAAAGGCGGCAACCTTCACGGCAGCGGGATTTTACGCCGACTTCCGGTTTCCCGAATATCCTTCCAGCAATATGCCATGACGCACAAATCGAAAGCTGGCGGTCGCTGGCCGGCCCCGGGTATGAACGTAGCGCAGCCTTGCCCGCTTTTAGCGCTGCATCTGCCTTGGTCAAACCCTTGCGCAGCCTCTACAGGCAGGCAATACGTCAAGCTTTCGGCGGATGCCGCGCCGGTTGTCCGGACAAAGTGGAACTTACTGAACTGTTAACCATTCTTCAACTGGATACAGCGCGCAAGGATAGTCCTTACCCGCCCGACGATCGTCGGCCAGCGCCGCCAGCCAGGATGCACGGCGGGGTGGCCAGATCAACAGCTCACAGGATGCATACCGTTATGGACGACCTCAGCAACATCAAAATTTCAAGGCGCAACATGCTTATTACCAGTGCGATATCGGCGACCGCCCTCAGCGTTCCCGCAGTGGCTGGCGCGCAGGCGTCGGCGTCGGCCAGCGCGGAACCAGCGCCGGTCATGAGCAAGCTGTCCCTCAACGTCAACGGCGAAGTCCACCAGATGGAAGTGGACACGCGCACCACGCTGCTCGATGCGCTGCGCGAAAACCTGCACCTGACCGGGACCAAGAAAGGCTGCGACCACGGCCAGTGCGGCGCCTGCACCGTCATCGTCGACGGCCGGCGCATCAATTCCTGCCTGAGCTTGGCGGTGATGCACGACAAGTCCAAGGTCACGACCATCGAGGGCCTGGGCACCGTCGGCAAGCTGCATCCGATGCAGGCTGCCTTCATCAAGCATGACGGCTATCAATGTGGCTACTGCACGCCCGGGCAGATCTGTTCGGCCGTGGCGACGCTGGACGAAATCAAGCAGGGCATCCCGAGCCATGTCAGCGCCGACCTGACCGCGCGGCCGCTGCTGAGCGCCGACGAGATCCGCGAGCGGATGAGCGGCAACATCTGCCGCTGCGGCGCGTATTCGAACATCGTCGACGCGATGACCGAAGTCGCCGGAGGTGCCGCATGAAAGCCTTTACCTATCTGCGCGCAGGCACGCCGGCCGAGGCCGCTGCAGCCGCGCTGCAGCATCCCCGCGCCCGCTTCATTGCCGGCGGCACCAACCTGCTCGACCTGATGAAGCTGGAAATCGAGACGCCCACCCACCTGATCGACGTCAATGGCCTGGCGCTCGACAAGATGGAAGCCACGCCGGCGGGCGGCCTGCGCATCGGCGCGCTGGTGCGCAACACCGACCTCGCCGCCGATGAAAACGTGCGCCGCCATTACGGCGTGCTGTCGCGCGCGCTGCTGTCGGGCGCATCCGGCCAGCTGCGCAACAAGGCGACCACCGCCGGCAACCTGCTGCAGCGCACCCGCTGCCCTTACTTCTACGACACCAACCAGCCGTGCAACAAGCGCAGCCCAGGCAGCGGTTGCTCGGCCCTCAACGGCTATAGCCGCCAGCTGGCGATCGTCGGGGCCAGCGACGCATGCATCGCGACCCATCCGAGCGACATGGCCGTGGCCATGCGCATCCTGGACGCCGAGGTCGAGACCGTGCGGCCGGATGGAACGACGCGCGTGATCCCCATCGCCGACTTCCACAAGCTGCCGGGGACGACGCCGCATATTGAAAATGCGCTGGTCCCGGGCGAGCTGATCACCGCGGTGACGCTGCCCAAGCCGGTCGGCGGCGCCCATGTCTACCGCAAGGTGCGCGACCGGTCCTCGTATGCGTTCGCACTGATCTCGGTGGCCGCCATCGTGCAGCCGGACGGCAGCGGGCGGGTCGCCCTGGGCGGCGTCGCGCACAAGCCGTGGCGCGTCGAAGGCGCCGAGCAGAAGATGCGCAACGGCGCCAAGGCGGTGGTCGACGGCCTGCTCGCCGACGCCAGAACAACGCCGGAAAACGCGTTCAAGGTTCCCCTGGTCCAGCGCACATTGCATTCGGTGCTGGCAGAAGTGAAGAAAGGCTGAGCAAATGAAATTTACCACTCCCGCAACCACCAACCCGATCGACCAGCTCAAGGTCATCGGCAAGCCGACCGACCGCATCGACGGCGCGCTCAAGACCACCGGCACGGCCCCTTACGCCTACGAGCAGAACAAGGTCGCGCCGAATGCCGCATACGGCCACGTGGTGGGCGCGGCGATCGCCAAGGGCCGCATTGCGTCGATGGACACCAGCGAAGCCAGGCGCGCGCCGGGCGTGCTGGCGGTCATCACCGCCGACAATGTCGGCAAGCTGGGCAAGGGCAGCAAGAACACCGCGAAGCTGCTGGCCGGGCCCGATATCGAGCATTATCACCAGGCGATCGCGCTGGTGGTGGCCGAGACCTTCGAGCAGGCGCGCGCCGCCGGCCAGCTGGTGCGCGTGAAATATGCCGCCGAGAAGGGCGAGTACAGCCTGGAAAAGGCCAAGGGTTCGGCCACCAAGCCGAAGTCCGAGGACAGCCCGCCGGACAGCAAGGCCGGTGACTTTGCCGGCGCGTTTGCCTCCGCGCCGGTGAAGCTGGACGCCACCTACACCACGCCCGACCAGTCGCACGCGATGATGGAGCCGCATGCGTCCATCGCTGCATGGGACGGCGACAAGCTCACCGTCTGGACTTCCAACCAGATGATAGGCTGGGGCCACGACGACCTGGCCAGGACGCTGAATATTCCCAAGGACAGGGTGCGCATGGTGTCGCCGTTCATCGGCGGCGGCTTTGGCGGCAAGCTGTTCCTGCGGACCGAGGCGCTGCTGGCGTCGCTCGGCGCCTGGGCGGTGAAACGCCCAGTGAAGGTCGCGCTGACACGGCCGATGATGTTCAACAACACCACCCATCGCCCGGCGACCATACAGCGCATTCGCATCGGCGCCAACCGGAACGGCAAGATCACCGCCATCGGCCATGAAAGCTGGTCGGGCGACCTGCCCGGCGGGCAGCCAGAAACCGCCGTGATGCAAACGCGCCTGCTCTATGCCGGCGCGAACCGCATGACGAAAATGCGGCTTGCCGTGCTCGACCTGCCCGAGGGCAATGCGATGCGCGCGCCCGGCGAGGCGCCGGGCCTGATGGCGCTCGAAATTGCGATCGACGAGATGGCCGAGAAGCTCAACATGGACCCGGTGGCGTTCCGCGTGATCAACGACACCCAGGTCGACCCGGAGAAGCCCGATCGTCCGTTCTCCCAGCGCCGGCTGATCCAGTGCATGCGCACCGGCGCAGAGAAGTTCGGCTGGAATGCGCGCAATCCGAAGCCGGCGCAGGTCCGCGACGGCCGTTGGCTGATCGGCTACGGCGTGGCCGCGGCATTCCGCAACAACCTCGTGATGAAGTCGGCGGCCCGCATACGCCTCGACCGCAACGGCGTCGTCACGGTGGAAACCGACATGACCGACATCGGCACCGGCAGCTATACCATCATTGCCCAGACCGCCGCCGAGATGATGGGCGTGGGCCTGGACAAGGTCGTCGTCAAGCTGGGCGACTCGAACTTCCCGGTGTCCGCCGGGTCGGGCGGGCAATGGGGCGGCAACAGCTCGACGGCAGGCGTGTATGCGGCCTGCATGAAGATGCGCGAGGCCGTGACCAGGCAGCTGGGCATGGACACGGCGGCGTCCGAGTTTTCTGGCGGCATGGTGCGTGCTGGCGGACAGTCGGTGCCGCTGGCGCAGGCGGCCGAAGGCGGCGAACTGGTAGCGGAAGACCATATGGAATACGGCGACCTGGACAAGAAATACCAGCAGTCGACGTTCGGCGCGCACTTCGTCGAAGTCGCGGTCGATGCCGCCACCGGCGAGACCCGCGTCAGGCGCATGCTGGCGGTATGCGCCGCCGGCCGCATCCTGAACCCGAAGTCGGCGCGCAGCCAGGTGATCGGCGCGATGACCATGGGCCTGGGCGCGGCGCTGATGGAAGACCTGGTGGTCGACCAGCGTTATGGGTATTTCGTCAACCATGACCTGGCAGGGTACGAAGTGCCGGTACATGCCGACGTGCCGCACCAGGACGTGATCTTCCTGGACGAAACCGACCCGATCTCGTCGCCGATGAAGGCCAAGGGCGTCGGCGAACTGGGTATCTGCGGCGTGGCTGCGGCGATTGCCAATGCCGTCTACAACGCCACCGGCGTACGGGTGCGGGAGTATCCGGTCACGCTGGACAAGCATCTGGAGAAATTGCCAGCCCTGGTATAGGGAAGCGATGGGTCGGGGCAGGCTGCTCGCCGGTGAGTAGCCTGGCCCGGAGCGGAAATCGTGGAGAAAGATCATCGCGGGCAGAAGGCTGCTCGTAATATTTTGAAAAGCAGTCTTCGCCTGCAAAACCTTGGTAGAGGTCTTCGGTATTCCAGAGGCGATAACAGGGTCTAACGGGCGCTGTCAGCGCCGCCTGACAAGCTATCCGCACCAGTGCCGCCTTCCAGGACATCATTACCGCCATTGCCAATCAAGGTATCGTTTCCAGCGCCGCCGTTCATCGTGTCGGCGCCGCCGCCATCGAGCAGGTCGTCACCATCCAGCCCGTTTAATGTGTCATCTCCATTCGTGCCCGTCCTGGCAGCCATGCCGCCTCCCGCTGAAGGATTTGCGGTTGATTACTTCCCCAATAAACAGCCTCTGCTCTAGCCGCCAGATTCGCTAACACAAGGTGATTGTTTTTGACAATCAAGGAACAATGTCACCGTGAGTTACCACGGTGAGGCCGCAATCAGGGCACCTTTTTGTCCGCCAGGACGGCACCGGTTTTTCAGGATTTTCGTTCCCCACGGGCCGTCACGAGCGCAACGCCGGCACAGGTGATCACGATGCCGATAAGGGTAAGCGCAGTGGGAACCACCCCGAACATTCCCCATTCCAGCAGCACCGCGACGATGGGCGTCAGAAAGAACAGGCTGGTTACCTTGGTCGCATGGCCGCGCCGCATCAGGGTATGCAGGACATTAACCGCAAGAATCGATGCGAACACCACAAGAAACACGATGGCTGCAATGAGCTGCCAACTCCAGCGCACCGCAAATCCGTCGATGCCAACGGCGAGCGGCGCCAGCACGGCCAGCGAGACGAGAAACTGGATGAACGCCGCGCTGCGCAGATCGGCATCCCGGCAAAACGCCCGCTGGTAAAGCGTGCCGCTCGTGATCGCCGCCAGCGACACGGCCACGGCCACAAAGCTCGCCAGGCTGCCCGCCTGCAGGTTGACCTTGTACCAGACCACGAGGCTGACCCCTGCCAGCGCAATCGCCACGCCCAGCCACTGACGCCGCAGCAGCTTCTCGCCCAGCATCTGCGACGCGAATATCGCTGTGAACAGCGGTTGTGTCGCCAGCAGCAGCGCCGTAATCCCGGCAGACATGCCGAGGTATTGCGCATAATGGCTGCCGCCCAGGTTGACCGCATGCATCAGCAGCCCCGCAACGCAGATGTGCAGCACTTCGCGTTTCGTGGAGGGCCAGCGCGGACGTGATGCCAGCACCCAGAGCGCCAGGCACAGCACCCCGAAGGCGTAGCGCAGCGAGAGGAAGGTCAACGGCGCCGCATATTGCATGCCCGTCTTGCTGGCAAGATATCCCGAACCCCAGACCAGCACGAAAAACCAGGCGAGCAGGAAGTCGAAGCGGTCGTTGGCGGGCATACGGACGGAGGCAGGTGGCCGGGAAATTGCCATGATACCGTCGGCGCAGTGGCTTGGAGGTGGCGTATGGCAACGCGTGGACGCTGCGGGGCAAACAAAAAACCCGCGTTCTCAAAAGAGAAACGCGGGCTTTTGCGGTGCTTTACTGCATCAAACGTGTTCTGGTGGTGATAGGTGGACTTGAACCACCGACCCCAGCATTATGAGTGCTGTGCTCTAACCAACTGAGCTATATCACCAAACAAGCCCGAGATTTTGACGTCCCCGCCAAAATCTGTCAAGCCTGTGCGGCGCTCTGTATGCAAATTTCAGCCATCTGTGCGCTCCCACCGTGCGATCTCGGCCATGATCCGTTCCGCCGGTGCGGGTTCAGGCGCCAGGCAGTCGATGACGATCCGGTCCGGCATCGAGCGCAGCCAGGTCAGCTGCCGCTTCGCCAGCTGGCGGGTGGCGGCGATGCCCTTGTCGCGCAGGGTGGCGCGGTCGATCTGGCCATCCAGGTATTCCCAGGCCTGGCGGTAGCCGACGCAGCGCATCGACGGCAGTCCCGGATGCAGGTCGCCGCGCGTGCGCAGGCGCCGCACTTCGGCCAGCAGGCCGCCGTTGGCGCGGTCCAGCATCGCGTCGAAACGGGTGGCGATGCGCTGGTGGAGCACGGCGCGGTCCGACGGCTCCAACGCGATGGGCAGCAGCCGGAAGGGCAGGGGTTCAGGTACGGCCTGTGCGAGCAGTTCGGACATCGGCTGGCCGGTCAGCCGGATGATTTCCAGCGCGCGCTGTATCCGCTGGCTGTCGTTCGGCTTCAGGCGCGCGGCGGTGGGCGCATCGAGCGTGGCCAGGCGGGCGTGCATTGCCGGCATGCCGAGTTCGGCGGCGTCGCGGTCCAGTTCGGCCCGGATCAGCGGGTCGGCCGGCGGCAGCGCGTCGAGGCCGTCGCGCAGCGCCTTGAAGTAGAGCATGGTGCCGCCGACCAGCAGCGGCAGCGCGCCGCGCTGGCGGATTTCATCCACCAGCCGAAGCGCATCGGCGCGGAACTGCATCACCGAATAGCTTTCGGCGGGGTCGATGATGTCGATCAGGTGATGCGGCACCGCGGCCAGTTCATCGGGCGTCGGCTTGGCGGTGCCGATGTCCATGCCGCGGTAGACCAGCGCGGAATCGACCGAGATGATTTCACAGGGACGGCGGCGCGCGATTTCCAGCGCGGCGCCGGTCTTGCCGGAAGCGGTCGGCCCCATGATGGCGACCGCGAGCGGCAGGCGCGCCGGTGTGTCGTTGGTCACCGCCTATTGCCCGCGCAGGAACAGCCGGTCCAGCTCGGCCAGGCCCAGCTGCACCCAGGTCGGACGGCCATGGTTGCACTGGTCGGCGCGTTCGGTCGCTTCCATCTGGCGCAGCAGCGCATTCATTTCCGGGACGGTGAGCATGCGGTTGGCCCGCACCGCGGTATGGCAGGCCAGCGTGCCCAGCAGCTCGTTGCGGCGCTCGACCAGCAGGCGCGAGCCGCCGTATTCGCGGACATCGCGCAGCACGTCGCGCGCCAGGCCCTGGGCGTCGGCATTTTTCAGCAGCGCCGGGATGGAGCGCACCGCCAGCGTGGTCGGCGACATGACCGCGATGTCGAAGCCCAGCGTCTGCAGCGTCTCGCGGTTTTCCTCGGCGGCACCGACTTCCACCGGGTCGGCGAAAAACGTGACGGGGATCAGCAGCGGCTGCACCTGCACCGCGTCCTCGTCCAGCGCCTGCTTGAACTGCTCGTAAAGGATGCGCTCGTGCGCCGCATGCATGTCGACCAGCACCAGGCCGGCGGCGTTCTGCGCCAGCACGAAGACGCCGTGCAGCTGCGCCAGCGCGAAGCCGAGCGGGAATTCCTGCGACTGCGCATCCGCGGCCGGTGGGGCGGCGACGTAGGGCGCGTCCGGCTCGCGGACCTGGCTGTCCGCCGCGGCGTCGGACTGCTGGCGCAAGCCGTCGAACAGCGCGCCGTAACTGGCTGTCGACTGCGTCACGCCGCCGGTGTCCTGCTGGCCGAAGCGCGGCGTGAACTGGGCGCCGAAACTGGCCTGCTGCGGCGGCGGCCGCTGCCACGAGGAAGCGGACAGGGCGCCGCCCAGCGTGGCCGCGGGCTGCGGCGCCGGCACCGTGCCGGCCGCGGTGGCGGACGTCTTGCCCAGCGTGCGGCTGATTGCGTGGAACACGAACTGGTGCACCGCGCGGCTGTCGCGGAAGCGCACCTCGATCTTGGACGGATGCACGTTCACGTCGACCAGCGTCGGGTCCAGGTCCAGCCGCAGCACATAGGACGGATAACGGTCGCCATGCAGCACATCCTGGTAGGCGGCGCGCACCGCGTGGGTCAGCAGCTTGTCGCGCACGAAGCGGCCGTTGACGTAGAAGTACTGCGCATCGGCGCGCAGCCTGGCCGCGGTCGGCAAGCCGGCATATCCGTGGATGCGCAGTTCGCCGCTGGCTTCCTCCAGCGCCAGCCTGGCCTGGGCGAAGCCCTCGCCCAGCAGTTGCGCGCTGCGCTTGTCCATCTCGCAGGCGGTCCAGTGCTCGACCGTGCGGCCGTTATGGGTCAGGGTGAAGCCGACGTCGGGACGGGCCAGCGCGATGCGCCTGACCACTTCGGCGCAATGACCGTACTCGGTCTGGTCCGACTTCAGGAACTTGCGGCGCGCCGGCGTATTGAAGTACAGGTCCTGCACGTCGACCGTGGTGCCGACCGCGCCGGAGGCGGGCGACGGCTGCATCGCGCCGGGACCGATCTCCCACGCATGCGGCGCGTCGGCGGTGCGCGAGGTCAGCGTCAGCTGGGCCACCGACGCGATGGACGCCAGCGCCTCGCCCCGGAAGCCCAGCGACATCACGCTTTCCAGGTCGGTCAGCGTGGCGATCTTCGATGTCGCATGGCGGGCCAGCGCCAGCGGCAGTTCTTCCGGCGGAATGCCGCGGCCGTTGTCGCAGACGGCGATGCGCTTGACCCCGCCCTGGTCGAGCCGGATGGTGACCTGGGTGGCGCCGGCGTCGAGCGCGTTTTCCAGCAGTTCCTTGACCACCGCGGCCGGCCGTTCGATGACCTCGCCGGCGGCGATCTGGGAAATGAGCTGGTCGGACAAGGGCTGGATGGCGCGGCGCGCCGGCTGGAAGGGAGCATTCATGCATCGATTATAGCGTCCTACCTGCATGAAGTTTGCGCGCAGTCGTCCGCTGAACGACCGTCAAAACGGGTCATTTTGACAAGCAGTGGTGTATGATTCCGCGGCACTTTACGCACTCGAACTAAGGGGAAACAATGGATTTCATGCAATTTGTCGACATGATCCTGCACGTGGACAAGTCACTCGGCAGGGTAATCGCCGAATACGGCCAGATGGTCTATGCAGTGCTGTCGGCCATCGTGTTCGCCGAAACCGGCCTGGTGATATTTCCCTTCCTTCCTGGCGACACGCTGCTGTTCATCGCCGGTGCGTTTGCCGCGACCGGCGAGCTGAATTACTGGGTGCTGGTCGGCCTGCTGGTGTTCGCGGCCGTGGCCGGCAACACCGTCAACTACATGATAGGCGCGGCGATCGGGCAGAAGGTCTTTACCCACGACTACCGCTGGCTGGACAAGAAGGCGCTGCAGAAGACCCATGCCTTCTACGAGAACCACGGCGGCAAGACCATCATCCTGGCGCGCTTCGTGCCCGTGGTCCGCACCTTCGCGCCATTCGTCGCCGGCGTGTCCGGCATGAGCGTGGCGAAATTCCAGTTCTTCAACATCACCGGCGCGCTGATATGGGTGGTCGGACTGGTCACCGCCGGCTATTTCTTCGGCAACATCCCGGTGATCCGCGACCACCTGACAGTGATCGTGCTGGTCGGCGTCGGCGCGGCGGCGATCCCGGTGGCACTGGGCGCGCTGTACAAGTTTTACCAGCGGTTCGCACGCAGCTGATAAAACTGGCGAGGCCGCCGCAGGGCGGGCCTCGCCGGCCGGCGGCAACGCGCGCCGGCTTTAGCCCAGGTCAGGTCAGGCGATTCTTCGCCAGCGGCGGATTCTTCGAGAAGTACTTGCGGATGCCGTTCATCAGCGCGTCCGCCATCTGGTTCTGGTAGCCGTCGTCGGTCAGCCGCGCCTCTTCCTCCGGGTTGGAGATGAAGGCGGTTTCCACCAGGATGCTGGGAATGTCCGGCGCTTTCAGCACCGCGAAGCCGGCCTGTTCGACCGATCCCTTGTGCAGCTTGTTGATGCCGCCGATCTCGCCGAGCACCGCGCGCGCGAGCTTCATGCTGTCGTTGATCTGCGCGGTGGTCGAGAGGTCGAGCAGCACGCTGGCCAGTTGATGATCCTGGCCGCGCAGGTTGACGCCGCCGATCAGGTCGGCCGAGTTTTCCTTGTTGGCCAGCCAGCGCGCGGCAGTCGAGCTGGCGCCTTTTTCCGACAGCGCGAAGACCGACGAGCCGCGCGCGGTCGGCTCGACAAACGCATCCGCATGGATGGACACGAACAGGTCGGCCTGCACCTTGCGCGCCTTCTGCACCCGCACCTGCAGCGGCACGAAGTAGTCGGCGTCGCGCGTGAGCATCACCCGCATGTTGGGCTGCTGTTCGATGCGCGCCTTGAGCCGCTTGGCGATCGCCAGCACCACGTCCTTCTCGCGGCTGCCGGAAGCGCCGATGGCGCCCGGGTCCTCGCCGCCATGGCCGGGGTCGAGCGCGATGGTGATCATCCGGGTGAGCTTGGGCGGCGGGTCGTCGGGCTGCTCGGATTTCGCGATTTGCGGTTCGCTCGCCCGCGGCTTGGGCTGACGCCTTTCGTCGGTCATCGGCGCGCCGAACTCGGGCGGCAATTCCTTGGGCATTTCCTTCATCCAGTCGCCCTTGGCGATCAGCGCGGCGATCGGGTCGGGCGGGTTGACCGGGTACAGGTCGAAGATGAGCCGATGCTGGTAGGTTCCGACCGGCGGCAGCACGAACACCTGCGGCCGCACTTCCTCCTTCAGGTCGAACACCAGCCGGACCACGCTCGGCCGGTTCTGGCCGACACGCACCTGGCGGATGTATGGGTCGTTCGACTGTATCTTGGCCACCAGGCTTTTCAGCGCCGGGTTCAGGTCGATGCCCTCGATGTCGACCACCATGCGTTCCGGGTCCTTGACCAGGAAATGGGTCGTCTTCAGGTTGCTGTCGTTTTCCAGCGTGACGCGGGTATATTCCTCTGCAGGCCAGACCCGCACGCCGACGATCTGCGTTGCCCGCGCCGGCGTTGCGCCCATCACCGACAGAAGCAACGTGCCGCCCGCCTTGAGCATGACGCGGCGGTTGCGGGAAGTCAGAGATTGGGAGCGAAGTGCAGGCGTTCGAGGCATAGGGAACCTTGCTGAGACAAGGCCTGCAATTCTACCTTACGCCCCTCGCCATGCACGGTGAGGAAGACGTTAATGTCGGGCGGAGGCAACAAGTCGCCAGCCTTTTCCGGCCACTCTATGATGCAGACGGTACGGTGGTTGAAATACTCGCGGAAACCGGCGTCGAGGAACTCTTCCTCGCTGGCCATCCGGTACAGGTCGAAATGCACGACCTCGACCGGCTGCCCGGACAGCTGCACGGTGTACGGTTCGGCCAGCGTGTAGGTGGGGCTCTTTACATGGCCGGGGTGGCCGGCCGCATGCAGCAGCGCCCGGGTCAGCGCGGTCTTGCCGGCGCCGAGGTCGCCATGCAGGTAGATGGTCAGGCCCGGCGCAAGCGCCCGCGACAGCGCCGCGCCCAGCGCCAGCGTGCCGGCTTCATCCTTCAGTTCTGCTTCAAAGTGACGCATCTTTTAAAATAGCTGCCTGTCAGAGAGGGAATAACGATTGTGCATGCCGAAACCGTGATCGACCTTGACGTACTCGCCACGGCGATCAAGGCCTGGGGCCGCGAACTCGGTTTTGCCGATGTGCGCATCGCCGACGCCGACCTTGCCGCCAGCGAGCCCGGCTTCGAAGCCTGGCTGGCCCAGGGTTTCCATGGCGAGATGGATTATATGGCAGCGCACGGCAGCAAGCGCACGCGGCCGGCCGAACTGGTGCCCGGCACCCGGCGCGTGATCGCCGCCCGCATGGATTACCTGCCGCGCGACGCCGGGCCGGACTGGCGCGACGCCGAACTGGCGCGCCTGGCCGACCCGGGCGCCGCGGTGGTGTCGGTCTATGCCCGCGGCCGCGATTATCACAAGGTGCTGCGCAGCCGGCTGCAGCAGCTGGCGCAGCGGGTGGAAACGGAAATCGGCCCATTCGGCTATCGCGTGTTCACCGACTCGGCGCCGGTGCTGGAAGTGGCGCTGGCCGACAAGGCCGGCCTGGGCTGGCGCGGCAAGCATACGCTGCTGCTCAACCGCGACGCCGGTTCGATGTACTTCCTGGGCGAGATCTATACCGACCTGGCGCTGCCGGTCGATCCGCCGGTCAGCGCCCACTGCGGCGGCTGCACCGCCTGCATCGCCGCCTGCCCGACCCAGGCCATCCTCGGGCCGCAGCGCATGGATGCGCGGCGCTGCATTTCCTATCTCACCATCGAACTCAAGGGCAGAATCCCGCTGGAATTGCGGCCGCTGATCGGTAACCGTGTGCTGGGATGCGACGATTGCCAGCTGGTATGCCCATGGAACAAGTTTGCGCAGCGCGCCAGCCTGCCGGACTTCGATGTGCGCAACGGCCTGGACAATGCGACGCTGACCGGACTATTCGCATGGACCGAGCAGGAATTCGACGAGAGGCTGCAGGGCAGCGCGATACGCCGGATCGGCCATGAGCGCTGGCTGCGCAATATCGCTGTCGGGCTGGGAAATGCGGCAGGCGCGGGCCTGGCGGGCGACGCCGGCATCGTCGCGGCGCTGGACGCGCGCGCGGCGCACCCGTCGCTGCTGGTCCGGGAACACGTGGCATGGGCGCTGGCGCGCCACGCCGGCGCCTAGCGCGCCAGCATCAGCCAGACCGGCAGCGTCGCAATCGACGCCAGCGTGCCCGCCGAAATGATGAAGGCGACCAGCGGCCCGTTGCCGCCGAGGCGCGCGGCCAGCACGTAGGCGCTGGAGGCGGTGGGCAGGGCGGCGAACGTGACGAGGATCTGCAGCTGCAGCGGCGGCAGCGCGAACCAGGCGCCGATGAGCAGGGCGATGACCGGCAAGGCCAGCAGCTTGACGGCAATCAGGTAGGCCGACATCCCGCGTCCCTCGGTCAGGCCGGACAGCTTCAGTCCGGCGCCGACCATGATCAGCCCGAGCGCAATCGACGCATTGCCCATCCGCGACAGCACCACGCCGGCGACTTCCGGCATCGGCAGGCCGGTCAGGTTGAACAGCACCCCGCAGGCGGTGGCGATGAGCAGCGGATTCTTGGCCAGTTCCTTGGCCAGGCCGCCGCTCTTGTGCACCAGCGCATGCACGGCGGCCATATTGCATAGCGGGACGGCGAAGCCGATGATCAGCGCCATCATCGAGGTGCCGGCTTCGCCGCCCAGCCGGAATGCGATCGCCAGCGCCATGTAGGAATTGAAGCGGAAAGCGGTCTGCACTGCCGACTCGAAGCTCATCGGCCCGACCGGGAACAGCGGCTTGGCCAGCCAGCCAAGCGCAATGCCGGCCGTGACGATGAGCAGGGCGCCCTGGATCAGCTTGCCGGTGGTGGAAAAGTCGAGCGGCGTGCGCGAGGTCGAATAGAACAGCAGCGCCGGGAACAGCACGAAATACACCATCTTTTCCAGGCCGGCCCAAAATTCGGCGCCCCAGTTCGTCACGCGTATCAGGATCAGGCCGATCAGGATCAGCGAAAAATCGGGAAGCAGGATGGCGGCGATGGACATGGGAGCGGGCATGCGGCGAAAGCGACATGTTACCGGATGGAAGCAGACTTGCAGGGAGGTAGGGAAATTATCGGCGGAAACGGCGGGTGCGATCAGCCGGAAATTCAGCAAACCGCCTCATGGCGCCGGGCGGCTGAAACCCGGCTCCATCCGCTTCATTCCCGTTCGGCGAAGCCGGGACCGCGCAACCGCTGCGGCCTGGCTTCCGCGTAGAAAAGCCGCGCCGCGCTACTTCAGCAGCCGCGCGAGTTCCACGGCGGTCTTCACATTCATCTTGTCGAAGATATGCGCGCGGTGCACTTCCACCGTGCGCATGCTGATGCCCAGGCAGTCGGCGATCACCTTGTTCATCTTGCCTTCGAGGATCAGGTCCAGCACTTCGCGCTCGCGCGCCGACAGCGCCGCCAGCCGCTCGCTGACGGCCGCCGTGGCGCCGGCGTTGCGCGACGCGGCCAGCGCTTCCTCGACCCGGTCCATCAGCGTGTTGTCGTTGAACGGCTTCTCGAAAAAGTCGAAGGCGCCGCGCTTGAGCGCGCTGACCGCCATCGGCACGTCGCCATGCCCGGTCAGGAAAATGACCGGCAGCCGCGTGGTCAGGCCGCGCGCATCCAGCGTCTCGAACAGCGCGATGCCGCTGGTCGCGGGCATGCGGATGTCCAGCAGCAGGCAGTCGCCGCCCGGGTCGAATGCCGGCCGGCCCTCCAGCGCCTTCATGAAAGCGTCGGCGCTGTCGTATGCCGCGGCCTGAATGCCGCGCGACTGCGCCAGCCAGCAGAGGGCGTCCCGGATTACTTCTTCATCGTCGACGATATGCAGCATGCGGGTTCTTTATGGTGTGCACTGTAGTTTCTTTGTGTAAATTGTTTGCGCCTGCAGTGTAACGACAAATCGATTCCTGCGGTGTCCCATTGCGACAAGCTACGCCGGCGCGGTCTCCGGGCCGTCCGCGGTGCGCGTCATGACCGGCAGCGTGAAGCGGAATATGGTGCCTCCTTTCGGGTTGTCGCTGTGCGTCAGCGTGCCGCCATGGAATTCGACCACCGTCCGGCAGATATTGAGTCCCATGCCCATGCCTTCGGACTTGGTCGAGAAGAACGGCGAGAACAGGCGCTCGGCGACTTCGGCCGGAATGCCGTGGCCGCGGTCGGCGACCGAGACCGCCACCATCGGCGTGTCGCCGCTGTCGTCCAGCACCGCGGCCACGCGCAGCACGCGGCGCGCCGGCGGCACCAGCTGCATCGACTCGATCGCGTTGCGGGTCAGGTTCAGCAGCACCTGCTCGAGCATCACGCCGTCGCCGAGGACCTGCGGCAGGCCGGGCGCGCTGCTGATCTGGATCGAGACGAAGAACTGGCGCGCCTGCAGTTCGACCAGCGGCGCCAGGCCGTCGAGCAGCGTCTTGACGTCGATCGGCAGGCGCGCCGGGTCGCGCTTGCGCACGAACGCATGGACGCTGCGGATGATGTGGCCGGCGCGCTGCGCCTGGGCGCTGGCTTTCTCCAGCGCCGTCTTCAGCATGCCATGGTCGGCGCCCGATTCGGGCGAGCGCGCCAGCAGGTTCAGCGCGCCGGTGGCATACGACGAAATCGCCGCCAGCGGCTGGTTCAGCTCGTGCGCCAGCGTGGACGCGAGTTCGCCCATGCTGGCCAGGCGGGCGCTTGCCTGCAGCTTTTCCTGCTGCTGGCGGTTGATGTTTTCGACCCGCCGCAGGTCGGACACGTCGAGGATGGAGCCCATCCAGCCGGTCTGGCGGCCGCTGTCGTCCATCAGCGGCGCCTCGAACACCAGCACCGGGAAACGCTCGCCGTCGGCGCGCTGGAAAATGGTCTCGAAGCGGGGCGTGACGCTGCCGGCCAGCACCTTGCTGAATCGTTGCTGGTATTCGTCCATCGCTTCCGGCGCCCAATAGGGCATCGGCGGCAGCCGGCCCACGATGTCCGACGCCGCCAGCCCGACCATCTGGCAGAACGCCGGGTTGACATAGGTGACGCGGCCTTCGAGGTCGCGCGCGCGCAGGCCGGTCACCAGCGAGTTTTCCATTGCGGTGCGGAACGACACCTGCTGGCGCAGCGCATCCTCGGCGACCAGCCTGCGGTTGATGTCGCGCCACAGCGCGGACAGGCTCCACAGCAGGCCGAGCGAAAGCAGGATCACCGAGCCGACCAGCAGGTTGGGCAGCAGCTTCGGCTCGCTCTTGATGCTGTTTGTGCGCAGCGTGATGGCGACGCCCGGCAGGTCGAGCGCGCGACTGTGGGTGTAGACATTGCGGCCCGGCCCGCCGGACGCGCGCCGGTCCAGCACGGTGTCGTCGCTGTCGGTCAGCAGGATCTCGTTTTCCTGCGCAAACCACCATGGCACGAGCTGGTCGAGGATGCTGGCGGTGGTGTAGGTGGCAACCAGGTCGCCGAGGTACTGGTTGCCGCGCACCAGCGGCACGTGATAGTCCATCGTCACGGTGCCGGTGCTGCCGCGCACCGGCTGCACGTAAAGCGGCAGCCGCGTCTGGCGCGCCTTTTCCAGCGCCTGGCGCGAGGGCAGCGACAGGTCGGCCAGCGACAGTTCGACGCCGTCGTCGGTGGAAGCGACCTGCCGGCCCTGCGCGTCCAGCCAGACCACGCGCGCCAGCTCGCGGCTGTTGCGCAGCAGCGCGTCCATCCTGTCATCCCACTTCTTGCCGTCGAGGTAGCCGGACACCATGTCGCTGGCCACCAGGCGCAGGCTTTCCTCGTTGCGGCCCAGCTGGAAGCGCACCGTCTGCTCGACCCACAGGGTGTCGGCGATCATCTGCTCCTGGCGCTCGGTGGACTCCATGCGCTGCGCCTGCCATGGCAGCCATAGCAGCGCGAACAGGAACAGCAGCAGCAGGAAGACCGGCAGCAGCCAGCGCCAGGATTGTTCGCGGCCGGGGCGGCCGGGCAGCGGAGGGAAGGCGGGAAATCGCATCATGCGGGCCAGGCGCGTATCAGGTGCAGGTCGTCGTTAGCGTCATGCAAGGCTTTGGCCATTGTGGTTATCCACACTTGTGACCAGTGCGTGGCGTGACCAGAATGTGCTGCCTATTTCAAAAGAACAATAAAAACACATCATTCGTATTGTCGATCTGGAGAAAACATGAAATTAAACGTCCTTTACCTGGCGCTTGCGGCCGCAGCAGTCGTATCCGGCCAGGCGTATGCGCAGGCCCCCATCGTCATCAAGTTCAGCCACGTGGTGGCGAATGACACCCCGAAAGGCAAGGGCGCCGACCGCTTCAAGGAACTGGCCGAGAAAGCCACCAACGGCCGCGTCAAGATCGAAGTGTACCCGAACAGCACGCTGTACAAGGACAAGGAAGAAATGGAAGCGCTGCAGCTGGGCGCGGTCCAGATGCTGGCGCCTTCGCTGGCCAAGTTCGGCCCGCTGGGCGTGAAGGAATTCGAGGTATTCGACCTGCCTTACATCTTCCCGACCAAGGACGTGCTGTACCGCGTCACCGAGGGCCAGGTGGGCCGCGATCTGTTCAAGAAGCTGGAGCCGAAGGGCATCACCGGCCTGGCCTACTGGGACAACGGCTTCAAGGTCATGTCCTCCAACAAGCCGATGCACATGCCGGCCGACTTCAAGGGCATGAAGATGCGCATCCAGTCGTCCAAGGTGCTCGACGCGCAAATGCGCGCGCTCGGCGCGAACCCGCAGGTGATGGCCTTCTCCGAGGTCTACCAGGCGCTGCAGACCGGCGTGGTCGACGGCACCGAGAATCCGCCGTCCAACCTGTACACCCAGAAGATGCATGAAGTGCAGAAGCACGTGACCATGTCCAACCATGGCTACCTGGGCTATGCGGTCATCGTCAACAAGAAGTTCTGGGATGGCCTGCCGGCGGACATCCGCACCCAGCTCGACGGCGCGATGAAGGAGGCGACCAAGTATGCCAACGCCATCGCCCAGCAGGAGAACGACAAGGCGATCGCGGCCGTCAAGGCAACCGGCAAGACCGAGATCTATGCGCTGAACGACAAGGAAAAGGCCGAGTGGCGCAAGGCGCTCGCCCCGGTGCAGAAGGACATGGAAAGCCGTATCGGCAAGGCCACCATCGACGCCGTGAACAAGGAAGCGGCGGCAATCGGCGCCAAGTAATACAGCGGTTCGCACGCATGCGGCTTTCCGGCCACGGCCGGCAAGCCGCATTGTCTTGTGCGGGCTTTTTTCCACTATGAGGGGACACCCATGAAATTACTAGACCATCTCGAAGAGTGGCTCATCGCCAGCCTGATGGCGGCGGCGACCATCGTCGTCTTCGTTGCAGTGGTACACCGCTACATGTCGGGCCTGCCGATACCGGGCCTGCAGGACTGGCTGATCCAGCTCAACACCAGCTGGGCCCAGGAACTGACGATCTACATGTTCGTCTGGATGGCCAAGTTCGGCGCCGCCTACGGCGTGCGCACCGGCATCCACGTCGGCGTCGACGTGCTGATCAACCGCATGAACGCGCCGTGGCACAGGCGCTTCGTCATTCTTGGCCTGCTGGCCGGCGCGCTGTTCACCGGCATCGTCGGCACGCTGGGCGCGACCTTCGTCTACGAACTGAGCCACACCACCAGCACGTCCGAAGTGCTGGAAATCCCGATGTGGATGGTCTACATGGCCGTGCCGCTCGGCTCCTACCTGATGTGCTTCCGCTTCCTGCAGGTGACGTTCGCGTTCATCCGCACCGGCGAGCTGCCCAAGCATGACCATGCGCACGTCGAAGGCATCGACCCCAACGAAGAAGACATCTCCGGAGCAAAAGTATGAATGCGCTGATTATTTTCGTGCTGCTGCTGGCGCTGATGCTGACCGGCATGCCGATCTCCATCTCGCTCGGCCTGACGGTGCTGACCTTCCTGTTCACCATGACGCAGGTGCCGATCGAGTCGGTCGCGCTGAAGCTGTTCACCGGCATCGAGAAGTTCGAGATCATGGCGATCCCGTTCTTCATCCTGGCGGGTAATTTCCTGACGCACGGCGGCGTCGCGCGGCGCATGATCAACTTCGCCACCTCGATGGTCGGCCACTGGCACGGCGGCCTGGCGCTGGCAGGCGTGATGGCATGCGCGCTGTTCGCGGCGGTGTCCGGCTCCAGCCCGGCGACCGTGGTGGCGATCGGCTCCATCATCATGCCGGCGATGGTTCGCCAGGGTTATCCGAAGGGCTTCGGCGCGGGCGTCATCACGACCTCGGGCGCGCTGGGCATCCTGATCCCGCCATCCATCGTGATGGTGATGTATTCGGTGTCCACCAACACCTCGGTCGGCAAGCTGTTCATGGCCGGCGTGATCCCGGGCCTGATGCTGGCGACGCTGCTGGGCCTGACCACCTGGTACCTGGCAAGGAAGCACAACTATCCGCGCCTGAAGAAGGCCACCTGGGGCGAGCGCTTCATCGCGTTCCGCAAGAGCGCCTGGGGCCTGCTGCTGATCGTCATCGTGATGGGCGGCATCTACACCGGCATTTTCACGCCGACCGAGGCGGCTGCGATGTCGGCGGTGTATGCGTTCATCGTCGCGGTCTTCGTCTACAAGGACATGGGCTTCAAGCAGGTGCCCAAGGTGCTGCTGGACTCGGCGTCGATGTCGGCGATGCTGCTCTACATCATCACCAACGCGGTGCTGTTCTCCTTCCTGATGACGTCCGAGAACATCCCGCAGGCAATGGCCGGCTGGATCATGGACAAGGGCTTCGGCGTGGTCAGCTTCCTGCTGGTGGTGAACGTGCTGCTCCTGCTGGCCGGCAACGTGATGGAGCCGTCGTCCATCGTGCTGATCATGGCGCCCATCCTGTTCCCGGTCGCGATGACGCTGGGCATCGACCCGGTCCACTTCGGCATCATGATGGTGGTGAACATGGAGGTCGGCATGTGCCATCCGCCGGTGGGGCTGAACCTGTATGTCGCGTCGGGAATTACCAAGATGGGGATCAGCGAGCTCACTGTGGCGGTGATGCCGTGGCTGCTGACCATGCTCGCCTTCCTGATGATCATCACCTACATCCCGCAGATCTCGCTGTGGCTGCCCAACCTGCTGTACGGGAAATAAGCCGCATGTGACAGGCCGCATGCGGCAGGTCGCATGCAGCGCTGAAACGAGCCGCCGCTTCCGCAGGGAAGCGGCGGTTTTTTTTGGTCTCAGCCGACGAAGTGGCCGTACAGCGACAGCACCAGCTCGCTGACGATCAGGCCGACGATGTACCACTCGACCCGGTGCGAACTCTTGTAGCGCACGGTCTCCAGCAGCGTCTCCGCGGTGCGGCCCAGGGTCGCCAGCTTGCGCTCCAGCGCCTTGGCGCGGTCGATGATTTCGTAGTCGCCCTCGAGGCGCGCATGCAGGGCTTCCAGGTGGCTGTTGCTCCACAACAGCTCGGGCTTGTCCATCACCTCGGCCCGGTTGGTCAGCCGGTGTTCAGAAAGCAGCATGTTGCCGACCGCCCGCATCAGGTCCTGCGAGCGCACCGAGAACCGGCCGTCGTCGGCCAGGTCCTGCGCCAGCGGCTCGATGCGGTCGAACTCGCCGGCCGAGCGCCGCTCCTGGAACGACAGCATCGCCGCCTTGGACATGACTTCGGCCAGCAGCTGCAGCCGGTCGCGGTCGGCCGCATGGATGTGGATTTCATTGCCGACCGGTCCCTCGTGCGCATCCGGGTCGACGATGACGGCGGCCTTTTCCTCGGCCAGCGGGTCGCCGCCGCCGTGGCTGGCCGGGCCGATGCTGGCCATCAGCCATTCGCGGTCGCCGGTTTCCTCGGCGAAGAAGGCCACCGCCCCGTAGCGGAATATCGCCGCCACGCCGGCGCTGGGCAGGCGCACCATCAGCGGGGACTGCGCGACCATCGGCAGGTGGACCAGCGCCTTGATGTCGATGCGCTCGGCGACGATCAGCACGGTGGCGGTGAAGCGGGTGGCCTGGACCAGCGGCTTGCCTTCGCGGTGGACGATGCGCTGCCGGCGTGAATGGCGGCGCGGGGAGGAGGGAGTCCAGTGGATGGTGTTGCGGGATGTCAGGTCGGTCATGATGCTTGTTGTCGGTAGGGGATTGCAGGGTGAGTAACGGCGAGATTGTAGGCTGCGCCGGGCGACGCGCATTGCGCTATCGGCTGCCTGCGTCGGTCTCCTGAACCAAAGCCCCTGAATCGGCATTCCCGGGTCAGCCCCAGGGTCAGCCCGTGTGCCATGCATCGGCCGCCCGCATTGGCGCGCATGACCGGGAAAAACCCCCCTTGCGCAAGCCGCCGGGCCCGAACGGGCATGCAGGGAGGCCGTCTTTTCCATTATGCTTTCCCCCATGCCCAATACCACGATTTTCTCCGCCATCGTTCCCGCCCCGTTCGGCGCGATCGGCGTGCGCACCGCCGACGCCCTGCTGCAGGAACTGGTCTACCTGCCGCCGTCCCACAAGCCGCAGGACCCCGCCGACGCGCTCGCCGAGCGCGCAGCAGGCCAGATCCAGCGCTATTTCGCCGAGCCGGATTTCCGCTTCGACCTGCCGCTGGCCACCGTCGGCACCCGCTTCCAGCAGCGGGTATGGAGCGCGATCGCGTCCATCCCCCGCGGCCATGTGCGCACCTACGGCGACCTGGCCCGGCTGCTGGCCTCGGCGCCGCGCGCGGTGGGGCAGGCATGCGGCGCCAACTGGTTTCCGCTGGTCGTGCCCTGCCATCGCGTCACCGCGGCAGGCGGGCTGGGCGGTTTCGCCAGCAGCGCCGACGCCGACGGCTTCCACCTCGGCGTCAAGCGCTGGCTGCTGGCGCACGAGGGCGTGGAGCGTTTCCGATGAGCAGGCCGGCGCTCGACAGCCAGCCGCTGATCGATGGATTCTGCGACACGCTGTGGCTGGAAGACGGCCTGGCGAAAAACACGCTGGAAGCCTACCGGCGCGACCTGAGCCTGTTCGCGGCCTGGCTCGAGGCGGAAGCCGGCAAGCCGCTGGACGCGGCCGGCGCCGACGACCTCAATGCCTACTTCGCCGCCCGCCACGCGGAAAGCCGCGCGACCTCGGCCAACCGCCGGCTGGCGGTGCTGCGCCGCTATTACCAGATGGCGCTGCGGCAGAAACGGATCGCGGTCGATCCCTGCCTGCGGATGCGCTCGGCGCGCCAGCCGTCGCGCTTTCCCAAGACCCTGTCGGAAGCGCAGGTCGAGGCGCTTTTGGCCGCGCCCGACGTCAGCACGCCGCTGGGCCTGCGCGACCGCACGATGCTGGAACTGATGTACGCGAGCGGCCTGCGGGTGTCCGAACTGGTGCTGCTGAAGTCGATGGAAGTCGGCATGAACGAGGGCGTGCTGCGCATCACCGGCAAGGGCGACAAGACCCGGCTCGTGCCTTTCGGCGACGAGGCGCGCGGCTGGATCGAGCGCTACCTCGCGCAGGCGCGGGGCGTGATCCTGAACGGCCAGACCGACGACGCGCTGTTCGTCACCGGGCGCGGCGGCGCAATGACCCGCCAGATGTTCTGGATACTGATCAAGAAACATGCGCTGAAGGCCGACATCCAGGCGCCGCTGTCGCCGCACACGCTGCGGCATGCATTCGCCACCCACCTGCTCAACCACGGCGCCGACCTCAGGGTCGTGCAGCTGCTGCTGGGCCATGCCGACATTTCGACCACGCAGATCTACACCCATGTCGCCCGCGAACGGCTGAAGCTGCTGCATGCGCAGCATCATCCGCGCGGCTGAGGCGAGGGCGCGATGGGAATCAGGGTCGTCCGGCTGGGCACGCCGCGCATCGAGGGCGAGGGGCTGCGGCTGGGCACGGTGCGGCGGCCGCCGCGCGGCGTGCCGAAAGCCGAATTCGCGTCGCGCGATTTTTACGATGTCTGGATGCCGCTGCTGTCGCCCGACCCGGAAACGGTGAAAGCCTGGCTGGCCGCGTCCGACGACGCCACGCTGGCCGCCTGCCGCAAACGTTACATTTCCCAGATGAAACAAGCCGAGCCGGCGCGGCTGCTCGACCTGCTGGCGGCGCTATCCCACCAGACCAGTTTTTCCGTCGGCTGCTATTGCGCCGACCTTGCGCACTGTCACCGAACGGTATTGCGCGAACTCCTGATCGAACGAGGTGCGGTGATAGATTGACCGATTGACGTGCTACGATGACAACAGTGTTAATGCAATCCCGCAGGCCCCATACCAGTCGCCAACCCTGCCTCGCCATGAGAACGTGTTTTTTCATTTGGCACGGGACGGGTTGAAAACGGTATTCACCGGAGAACCATGTCGTGGCGAAGACCAATTTCACGTACGAAAAACGGCAGAAAGAGCTGGAAAAGAAGCGCAAGAAGGAAGAAAAGCTCAAGCGCAAGCAGGAACGCGCAACCGACGGCACCGCCGACAGCGCCGAAGAGGCCGAGAGCATCGAAGGCCTGCCGGCGCCGGTCGAAGGCGATTCCCAGACCGAAACGCCGTAGAAGTAACGCTTTATTCAGTAAACCGTCATTCGCCCGGCCTGATGCCGATGCGCACCAGCACCGCGCCATGGTCCGACGCGTCGGGCGAACGAAATATCACGTGGTCGTTCAGGTAGGCCACTTCCAGCACTTCGCCCAGCGCATGCGCCGACGCCGGGTTGAATTCCTCCGAGACCAGCACATGGTCTATCGTTTCGAAATTGCCGTCATGGACGTGGGTGAAGCCGACATCGCGCAGCGGGTCGCGCCGCGACTGCAGCCGGTAGCATTCGAACATCCGTTCGTCATGCCCGTTCAGGCTGCGCCCGCCGCCCAGCACCAGCTGCGTCGGCACCGCGTCGGCAACATCGTTGAAATCGCCCATCACCATCAGCGGCCGCCGCTGGCCGGCGGTGAAATCGGATAGCAGGTAGCGCAGCCCGAGCGCCTCGACCCCGCGCCGGACCATGGACCGCAAAACGGCCGCGCCTATGCTGCCGGGATCGTTTTCGCTGTCGCCGTTGCGGTAGTCCGGGCGCTTCGATTTCAGGTGGACCACGAACACATTCAGCACCTGGCCGGTCGGCAGCTGCACCGGCACCTGCAGCACCGGCCGCGTGAAGCGGGTCACCGCGCTTCCCAGGTCCATCAGCGGCATCGACAGCCCGCGCGGCAGGTCCAGGTGCTTGGCGGTCGGGCCGGCCAGCGGCAGGCGGCTGATCAGCGCGACGCTGGGCGTGAGCTTGCCGGGTTCGGGTTCGAAGCCGATGTGCGCGGCGTCCCGGTAGCGGCTGGTGCGGGCCAGCACGTCGCGCACCGCATCCTGTGAAAAAACTTCCTGCAGGCCAATGACGTCGGCGTCGAGCTGGTCGAATTTCCGCGCCAGCCAGGCTACCTTGGCGTCGTATTGTTCCGGCGTGTAAGGCTCGATGCCGTCGTAGAAGCGCAGTCCCGGCGGGGCGAGGTTGAGGACGTTGAATGTCGCGAAGCGAATTTCCTGTTGCATAATACCCCACCCATTTTTCAAGTGAGCGTATCACGCATGAGCAGGAAAGAGCATATCTCCGAGACCCCGGCGACCCAGTATCTGCGCCGATGCCGGGTCGTTTTCTCGGAGCACCCGTACCAGTACGAGGAACACGGCGGCACCACCGTCTCGGCACGCGAGCTGGGCGTCGACGAGCACCAGGTGGTCAAGACCCTGGTGATGCAGGACGAAGCCGGCAAGCCGCTGATCGTGCTGATGCATGGCGACTGCAAGGTCTCGACCAAGAACCTCGCGCGCCAGATCGGCTGCAAGTCGGTCGAGCCATGCACGCCTGAGGTGGCGCAGCGGCACTCGGGCTACCAGATCGGCGGCACCTCGCCGTTCGGCACCCGCAAGGCGATGCCGGTGTATGTCGAGCAGAGCATCCTGGCGCTCGAGCGCATCTATATCAACGGCGGCCGGCGCGGCTACCTGGTCGGCCTGGCGCCCGCGGTGCTGCCGACGATCCTGCCGGTCACCGCTGTATCATGCGCGCTGGCCGGGTAATAGCAGGCGGTCCTTAGCCTTTTTATCCGTTGCCACTCACCGTTTCATTGCCTCATTTATAACAACAGGTCAAGCAGCCCATGTATACCGTCTTGTTCGTCGTCGCCGCCTATCTGATCGGCTCCATTTCCTTCGCCGTGGTCTGCAGCCGCCTGTTCGGCCTGGCCGACCCGCGCACCTACGGCTCGAAAAACCCGGGCGCCACCAATGTGCTGCGCAGCGGCAACAAGAAGGCGGCGATCGCCACACTGATCGGCGACTGCTTCAAGGGCTGGTTTGCCGTCTGGCTGGCGCTGCAGCTGGGACCGCGCTTCGGTGTGGACGACACTGGCATCGCGTTGGTCGCGATCGCGGTGTTCCTGGGCCACCTGTGGCCGGTGTTCTTCCGCTTCGCCGGCGGCAAGGGCGTTGCGACCGCGCTGGGCGTGCTGCTGGGCCTGAACGTGTGGCTGGGCCTGGCGACGCTGGCAACCTGGCTGATCATCGCCTACGCATTCCGCTACTCGTCGCTGGCGGCGCTGGTGTCGAGCGTCTTCGCGCCGTTCTTCTACGTGCTGCTGTTCGGGGTCGATCCGCTGCTGCTGGCGGTGGTGGCGATGAGCCTGCTGCTGGTGTACCGGCATGCGAAGAACATCGGCAACCTGATCAACGGCAAGGAAAGCCGGCTGGGCAGCAAGAAGTAGGGAAGGCCGGCGCGCGGCGCAATCTGCGCCGGCGCGCTCAGATGCTCAATTCATCCAGCGGCCAGCGCGGCCTGACGTTGAACGCATAATCCCGCTGCGCCGCCTCCGGCTGCAGCTGCAGCCGCATCGCGCCGGCGAACGCGATCATCGCGCCGTTGTCGGTGCAGAATTCCAGCTCCGGGTAGAACACGCGGAACCGCTTTTTCGCCGCGGCGGCATTCAGCGCTTCCCGCAGCTGCCGGTTGGCGCCGACGCCGCCGGCGATCACCAGCCGCTTCAGCCCGGTTTCCTTCAAAGCCGCCATGCATTTCGCCACCAGCACCTCGACGATCGCGTCGACGAAGGCGCGCGCGACATTGGCCTTGTCCTGCTCGCAGATATTCGTGATCTTGGTCTTCACCAAGGTCAGCACCGCCGTCTTCAGCCCGGAAAAGCTGAAGTTCAGGTTCTTCGAATGCAGCATCGGCCGCGGCAGCGTGTAGACGCCGGGGTCGCCGAATTCCGCGAGCCGGGAAATGGCCGGGCCGCCGGGGTAACCCAGGCCCAGCAGCTTGGCCGACTTGTCGAAGGCTTCGCCGGCGGCGTCGTCCACGGTTTCGCCCAGGAGCGTGTAGCGGCCGACGCCGTCGACCCGCATCAGCTGCGTATGCCCGCCCGAGACCAGCAGCGCGACGAAGGGGAATTCCGGCGGCTCGCTGGCCAGCAGCGGCGACAGCAGGTGGCCCTCGAGGTGATGCACGCCCAGCACCGGCTTGTCCAGCGCGAGGCCGAGGCCGCAGGCGACCGAGGCGCCGACCAGCAGCGCGCCGGCCAGGCCCGGGCCCTGGGTATAGGCGATCGCGTCGATCGCGTGCCGGTCCAGGCGGGCATCGGCCAGCACCTGTTCCAGCAGCGGCAGCGCGCGCCGGATATGGTCGCGCGACGCCAGTTCGGGCACGACGCCGCCGTACTGTTCGTGCATCGCGACCTGCGAGTGCAGCGCATGCGCAAGCAGGCCGCGGTCCGTGTCGTACAGGGCCAGGCCGGTTTCATCGCAGGAGGATTCGACGCCGAGAACAATCATGGAAGGACAGGATAGGAGAGGGGGGTGGCAAGCTTTTTGCAAAGCGGTATTGTAAAGGAAAGCGCATATCGCTTAAAAAGCCCATGACGGATTCAAAACTGCTACGCATCATCGTCGTCAACTCGCTGGTCCCGTCGGAAGGCGCGGACGCAGCCGAAATCGAGCAGGCAGACCGCGCCCGCATGCTGCGCATCAACCTGCTGGAAGCCGGCTACAACATCCTCGCGGTATTCCCGCCGGACGCCGACCTGCAGGGCCATATCGCCCAGCTGAGGCCGGATGTCATCATCGTCGACGCCCAGTCCGACGCGGCGCTGAAGGAAGTGGTGTCGGCCACCGCCAACGCGCCGCGGCCCATCATCTGCTTCTCCGAGGACGGCGACCGCAAGCGCATGCATGCGGCGCTGGAGGCCGGTGTGTCCACCTATATCGCCGCCGGCCTGTCGGCGGAATGGGTGAAGGCGGTGCTGGACGTGGCCGTGGCCCGCTTCGAGGTCGACCAGAAGCTGCGCGACGAGCTGTCGGTCACCCGGTTGAAGCTGGCCGAACGCAAGGTCATCGAGCGCGCCAAGGGGCTGCTGATGGACCGGCACCATTGCACCGAGGACGAGGCCTACCGCAAGCTGCGCCGGCTGGCGATGGACAAGAACCTGAAGCTCTCCGACGTCGCCCAGCGCATGATCGACGTCGCCGACCTGCTGCTGTAGCGCGCACCGGCACGCACCGGCAGGCGCCGGCAGAGCGCACCAGCGCCGGGCCACACGCTGGACGCCCGCCGCACTATTCCCGCATTTTCAACGCGCCCTGATGGTGCGCCGCCCAAGCGCAGGGCAACGCGCGCCTTGCAATGGCGCAAAGCCGGGAGTTTCACGCTGGCACACCAATTGCTGATTGGAAGCTGCGCCAATGATGGCGCAAGGCCAGGGCAGGGAACGCCAGCCATGTTGGCTGCGGTCCCGGACAGGGCGCCTCTTTCCAATGCAAGGAAGACATGACAGCGAACGCAGACAAATCAGCAATCACCCGCCGCAGCGTACTGAAAGCCGGCGCCGCCGCCGGCGTGGCCGGCGCATTCGGCGCACTCTCCACCCGCGGCGCATGGGCAGCCGGTTCGGACAAGCCCGAGAAGGAAGAGGTCAAGGTCGGATTCATCCCGCTGACCGACTGTGCTTCGGTCGTCATGGCCTCGGTGCTGGGCATCGACAAGAAATACGGCATCAAGATCACGCCGTCGAAGGAAGCGTCCTGGCCCGGCGTGCGCGACAAGCTGGTCAATGGCGAACTCGACGCCGCCCATGTGCTGTACGGCCTGATCTACGGCGTGCACCTTGGCGTGTCCGGCCCGAAGAAGGACATGGCGGTGCTGATGACCCTGAACAACAACGGCCAGGCCATCACGCTGTCGAAGAAGCTGGCCGACAAGGGCGCGGTGGACGGCCCGTCGCTGGCCAAGCTGATGAAGTCCGAGAAGCGCGAATACACCTTCGCCCAGACCTTCCCGACCGGCACCCACGCGATGTGGCTGTATTACTGGCTGGCGGCCAACGGCATCGACCCGATGAAGGACGCCAAGATCATCACCGTGCCGCCGCCGCAGATGGTGGCCAACATGCGGGTCGGAAACATGGACGGCTATTGCGTCGGCGAGCCATGGGGCCACCGCGCGATCGCCGACGGTATCGGCATCACCGCCATCACGACCCAGGACATCTGGCGCGACCATCCGGAAAAAGTGCTCGGCACCAGCGCCGAATGGGTGAAGAAATACCCGAACACCGCGCGCGCATTGACCGCGGCTGTGCTGGAAGCCGGCAAGTGGATCGACGCGTCGCTGTCGAACAAGAACAAGATGGCGGAAACCATCGCCGACAAGTCCTATGTGAACACCTCGGTCGACGTGATCAACCAGCGCATCCTGGGCCGCTACCAGAATGGCCTGGGCAGGACCTGGGACGACCCGAACTACATGAAGTTCTACAACGACGGCGCGGTGAATTTCCCCTACCTGTCCGACGGCATGTGGTTCCTGACCCAGCACAAGCGCTGGGGCCTGCTGAAGGCCGATGTCGATTACCTGGCCGTGGCCAAGCAGATCAACCAGGTCGATCTTTACAGGGACGCCGCCGGCATGGCCAAGGTCAACGTGCCCAGGGACAGCATGCGCAGCACCAAGCTGATGGATGGCGTGGTCTGGGACGGCAAGAACCCGCAGGCCTACGCTTCCTCTTTCACCATCAAGGCCTGATCGACGCATAGGCACAAGGAACCGCAATGAGCGCAGTCATGAACAAGATAGAGTCTCTCGCCAATCCCCCGGCCCAGGCCACCGGTACCGGCGCCAGCACCGGCAAGGCCGCGGTCGCCGAGGCAGCGCCGGCCGCCAGGCCGGCGCGCACCGGCGGCGGCGTGCGCCGGCGCTTGCGCGCGGTGGGCGCCACGGTCTTTCCGCCAGTGCTGGGCATCGCCTTCCTGGTGCTGGTCTGGCAGATCGTGTCAGCCAGCAGCGACGGCATACCGACGCCGCTGGTGACCCTGACCGAGGCGATCAAGATATTTTCCGACCCGTTCTACAGCAAGAGTCCGAACGACCAGGGCATAGGTTGGAATTTGCTGGCGTCGCTGCAGCGGGTCGCCATCGGCTTCGGCCTGGCCGCCGCCGTCGGCATTCCCGCCGGCTTCCTGATCGGCCGCTTCCGCTTCCTGTCGGCGATGTTCAACCCGCTGATCGCGATCCTGAAGCCGGTGTCGCCGCTGGCCTGGCTGCCGATCGGCCTGCTGGTGTTCAAGGCAGCCAACCCGGCCTCGATCTGGGCCATCTTCATCTGCTCGATCTGGCCCATGATCATCAATACCGCGGTCGGCGTGCAGCGCGTGCCGCAGGACTACATGAACGTGGCCAAGGTGCTGAACCTGTCCGAGTGGAAGATCCTGACCAAGATCCTGTTCCCGTCGGTGCTGCCCTACATGCTGACCGGCGTGCGGCTGTCCATCGGCACCGCCTGGCTCGTCATCGTCGCGGCCGAGATGCTGACCGGCGGCGTCGGCATCGGCTTCTGGGTCTGGGACGAGTGGAACAACCTGAACGTGCCGCACATCATCATCGCCATCTTCGCCATCGGACTGGTCGGCCTGCTGCTCGAGCAGGCACTGGTCGCCGTGGCCAGGGCGTTCACTTACGAAGACGTGAAAAGCTAGGGGCGACAGACATGGACAACAACAAATTCATCGAGATCCAGAACGCGCAAATGTCCTTCAACACGCGCAACGGCGTGTTCCAGGCGCTGCGGGACATCAACCTGACGGTGGCCAGGGGCGAGTTCATCACCCTGATCGGCCATTCCGGCTGCGGCAAGTCGACGCTGCTGAACATGATCGCCGGCCTGCTCAAGGCCAGCGACGGACTGCTGCTGTGCGCCAACCGCGAGATCGCCGGACCCGCGCCGGAACGCGCAGTGGTGTTCCAGAACCATTCGCTGCTGCCGTGGCTGACCTGCTTCGAGAACGTCTACCTTGCGGTGGAGCGGGTCTTCGGCGCGGCCGAGGGCAAGGCGCAGATGAAGGAGCGGACCAATGCCGCGCTCGCGCTGGTGGGATTGACGCATGCCGCGCAGAAGCGGCCGCATGAAATCTCGGGCGGCATGAAGCAGCGGGTCGGCATCGCCCGCGCATTGTCGATGGAGCCCAAGGTCCTGCTGATGGACGAGCCCTTCGGCGCGCTCGACGCGCTGACCCGCGCGCACCTGCAGGACGAACTGCTCAAGATCGTCGCGCGCACCAGCTCCACCGTGGTGATGGTGACCCATGATGTCGACGAGGCGGTGCTGCTGTCGGACCGCATCGTCATGATGACCAACGGACCGGCTGCAACGATAGGGGAGATCCTGAAGGTGGAACTGGAGCGGCCGCGGGAACGCGTGGCGCTGGCGCAGGATGCGCGCTATTCGCAATACCGGACGGCGGTGCTGGAATTCCTGTATCACCGGCAGGCGCATCCGGCGAAGGAAGCCGCCTGAGGACAGCGCCGACCCGCTGCACGGGCTGACCGCGCCATCGTCATCGGCGTGGAGCGGCCATGCACCGGGTAGGTGAAGGCGGACAGCCGGCGTCGAATGCCTACCGCGCCGGCTCCAGCTTCAATTCCAGCACCCGCGGCACGCCGCTGGGTCCGGGGAAGTCGGCGAAGGCGCTGCGCACCATCGCCGGCATCACCGCGGCCAGCGACGGGTTCTGGCCCTGGCTGTTGACGATCACCTGAACCAGGTTCTTGCGGTCGGCGGCGCGGGCGATGCTGATTTCCAGCCTGCGGCTGTAGCTGACGAAGCGCCGCTCCACCGGCTGCACCAGCGGCGGCCCGAACCAGAACGGATCGGCATACGGGCCGTAGAAACCATAGGGATAACGATAGCGCCCGAAGCCCGGCCCGTACCATGGGTCCACCACGACCGGCTCGATCACGCGCATGTCCCGCGCGTCGACCTGGTAGCGCATGGCGACCTGCAGCCTGGCGCCCGCCGTCTCGGCGAAGCCCAGCCGCTGCAGCTCGCCGCGCACCAGGTTTTCATAGCTGCGGTATTCGAGGTCGTTGTCCTGCCGGGCGTCGCGGCTGAACGCATAGGTCTTGTCGCCGAAGTCGATGGCCGCGTCATGGAAGGCCGTCACCTCGCTGCGCACGATGGTGCCGGCGCAGCCCGACAGCAGCAGCGCGAACAGCAGGGCCAGCCACAGCGGCAGGCGGGAACGGTTGGACATCATGACTTGCTCCTTGCAGGGTAGCCGCGGGCGGCGCGGCGGTCTTCAGCGCAGCGTGGCAAAGGCCTGGCGCGCAGCGTCTATCGTCGCATCGATGACCGCGTCGTCATGCTGCGCCGACACGAAGCCGGCTTCGAACGCGGAAGGCGCCAGGTAGACGCCGGCGTCGAGCATTGCGTGGAAGAAGGCATTGAACGCCGCCTTGTCGCACTTCATCATTTCGGCGTAGTTGCGCGGCACGTCCGCCGTGAAATACAGTCCGAACATGCCGCCGACCGAGTTCGCGCAGAACGGCACGCCGGCTTCGCGGGCCGCGTCGCCGATGCCGGCGGCCATCCGCGCGGTCTGGGCCGACAGCGCCTCGTAGAAGCCGGGCGCCTGGACCAGCTTCAGCGTGGTCATGCCGGCGGCCACGGCCACCGGGTTGCCCGACAGCGTGCCGGCCTGGTAGACGCCGCCCAGCGGCGCCAGGTGCTTCATCACCGCCGCGCTGGCGCCGAATGCGGCCACCGGCAGGCCGCCGCCGATCACCTTGCCCAGCACCGTCATGTCGGGCGCGATGCCGTACAGCGACTGCGCGCCGCCGAGCGCCACGCGAAAGCCCGACATCACCTCGTCGAACGCCAGCAGCGCGCCGTATTTCGTGCACAGGTCGCGCATCGTCTGCAGGAACTCGGGCGTCGCCGGCAGCAGGTTCATGTTGCCGGCGACCGGCTCCACGATCACGCAGGCGACCCGGTCGCCGACCCGGGCGAACGTTTCTTCCAGCTGCTGCGCATCGTTATAGTCGAGCACCATGGTGTGCCGCGCGAAGTCTTCCGGCACGCCGGCGGAGGTCGGATTGCCGAAGGTCAGCATGCCGCTGCCTGCCTTGACCAGCAGAGAGTCGGCATGGCCGTGGTAGCAGCCTTCGAACTTGATCACCAGGTCGCGCCCGGTCACGCCGCGCGCCAGCCGCAGCGCGCTCATCGCAGCCTCGGTGCCCGACGACACCAGCCGCACCTGCTCCATCGACGGCACCAGCCGGCACAGTTCCTCGGCCATCAGCACTTCGCCCTCGGTGGGCGCGCCGAAGGACAGGCCGCGTTCGGCCGCTTCCTGCACCGCCTTCACCACCGCCGGATGCGCGTGGCCGACGATGGCCGGGCCCCAGGAGCCGATATAGTCGATGTAGCGCCGGTCGTCGGCGTCCCAGAAATAGGGGCCGGCGGCGCGGCTGATGAAGCGCGGCGTGCCGCCGACCGAGCGGAAGGCGCGGACCGGGGAATTGACGCCGCCAGGCGTGCTGCGCTGCGCGCGTTCAAACAGGATGTCGTTATTCGATGTCATTGCAAGGCTCTTTATAGGATGGTGCGGCAGGCAGGGGTCAGGCCAGGTCGTCCGGTTCGCGCGCCCAGAACAGGCGGTCCGGGATCAGCTTGCCCATGCCCATGCGGCCGGCATGCGCCAGCGCCGCGACGATGAATTCCTGCGCTTCGAGCACGGCTTCCGGCACGTCCAGGCCGTTCGCCAGCATCGCCGCGATGGTGGCGGAGAGCGTGCTGCCGGCGCCGCTGAAGGCGCCGGGCTGGCGCGCCCAGCTGTCGTGCCGGACCCGGCCGGACTCGTTGTACAGGCTGTTGGCGACATTGTGCACATCGTCCGGGGTGCCGGTGACGAATACGTACTCGCAGCCGAGATCGATCAAGTGCATGACGTCCTCGGTCAGCGTGTCGCGGTTGCTCGGCTCGCGCCAGGTCTCGGCCAGCCGCGCCAGCTCGACCGTGGACAGCAGCAGCAGCGTCGTCTGCGGCACCAGCAGCTCGCGCAGCGCGACGAGCAGGTCGTCGCCGTCGGCGCCGAGGTCGGGCATGCGGCTGGAGAACGGGTCGAGCACCAGCGGGATGTCGGGGTAGTCGGACACGATCTCGGCAATCACCGACACGTTCTCGATGCCGCCCAGGTAGCCGACCTTGAATGCCGTCACCGCCATGTCCTCGAGGATGACCCGGGCCTGGTCGGACACCCAGTCGGCGTCGATGGTCTGCGCATCCTCGACCCGGGCCGTGTCGCCCACCGCGATCGACGTGATCACCGACAGGCCGTGGCAGCCCATCGCGGCAAACGAAGCCAGATCTGCCTGGATGCCGGTCGCGCCGACCGGATCGGCGACATTGAAGCTCATCACGAGCGGAGAAGTTTGGTTTTGCACAGGGACTAGATTAAGATATCCGACTTTGCATTTTACTTGAAGGGCAGTACACCGTGAGCAATAACACAACAGCCGCCGCGACCGATTACAAGACCTGGATGTGCCTGATCTGCGGCTGGATCTACGACGAGGCCGAAGGTCTGCCGGAAGAGGGCATCGCCGCCGGCACCCGCTGGGCCGACGTGCCGATGAACTGGACCTGCCCGGAATGCGGCGCCCGCAAGGAAGACTTCGAGATGGTCACGATTTAACAATTCAAAAAATCGTTCGCCGCATATTTGTTCGATCACCAATAGAAACCAGCGATTCATTCGCATAAAAACCACGCCACCACCTGAGTCGTCGACGCCGCCAATTTAACGATCTTGCTTTTAGTCATGAATGCACCTTATATTAAGGTGGTTCAACAGGATGACGCGATGACAATTTCGACAGACAACGGCGCCCTGAAAATCATGGTGATCGATGACAGCAGCACCATCAGGCGGTCGGCGGAGATTTTTATGGGGCAGGCAGGCTACCAGGTCGTTCTGGCCGACGACGGCTTCGACGCGCTTGCCAAGATGAACGACCACCACCCGGCGCTGATCTTCTGCGACATCCTTATGCCGCGGCTGGACGGTTACCAGACCTGCGCGCTGATCCGCAAGAGCGCGCGCTTCCATTCGACACCCGTAGTGATGCTGTCCTCCAAGGACGGCCTGTTCGACCGCGCGCGCGGCGCGATGGTCGGCTCCAACGCCTATCTCACCAAGCCCTTTACAAAAGACAGCCTGCTGCGCACCGTGCGTGAATACACGGCCGCCGCGGTCTCCCGGTAATGCCCCACCCGACCCCTCTCCAAGGTTGATGCAATGGCCATACAAAAAATCCTGGTCGTCGACGATTCGCCGACCGAGCGCTACTTCCTGTCCGATATCCTGATCAAGAACGGCTTTTCGGTGTCGACCGCCGAAAGCGGCGAGGAAGCGCTGCTGAAAGTGAAGGCCGACCGGCCGCAGCTGATCCTGATGGACGTGGTGATGCCGGGGCAAAACGGCTTCCAGGTCACCCGCTCGATCAGCCGCAACCCTGACACGCAGGACGTGCCCATCATCATCTGCACCAGCAAGGGCCAGGAAACCGACCGCATCTGGGGACTGCGCCAGGGTGCGCGCGACTACATCGTCAAGCCGGTCGACCCCCAGGAACTGCTGGCAAAAATCGCGGCGCTGGGTTAATCCATGGACAGCGCCAATTCCTCCCGGGAAGCATCGGCAGCACTGTCCCATACGCCACAGATTTCGCCCGACCGGGCAGCGCGCCGGGCCCGGATGCGCGACTTCCAGACCCACCTGGTCGATCGCATGCATGCGGCCCGCAGCGGCGCCGACGCCCATGTCAACGGCCTCGCCGTCGTCATCGGCGGCAGCCGCTACCTGCTGGACCTGAAGCAGGCAGGGGAGATCACCACCGTCGGCGCCATCACCGGCGTGCCGCTGACCGCCGACTGGTTCCTCGGCCTGTCCAACCTGCGCGGCAACCTGATCAGCATCATCGACCTCGCCCGTTTCCAGGGCGGTGAATCCACCGTCATCGAGAAGGACAGCCGGGTGGTCGCCTTCGCGCCGGCGCTGGGGTTCAACTGCGGCCTGCTGGTGTCGCGCGTGCTGGGCCTGCGCAACGTCGCCGAGATGACGTTAAAGAATCCGGCGGCGGCTGCCGATAACCCTCCATGGCTGGCACGGCATTACGTCGACCAGGAGGCGCAGGACTGGACCGAACTTGATCTTTCCCTGATCACGCAGGATTCCCGATTTTTGCATGTAGGTTCATGACCGCCAGGCGGTCGCGCCTGGATTACCCGTTACCGGCATCAGGAGACATTGCATGGCGTTCAATCTGGCTTTCCTCAACAAGCTGAAGAAACCGCGTATCCACGACGGACACGCGGCGATGGCCGCGGCTGGCGCGCATGGCGGAGCGTCCGCGCTGTCGCCGGCGCTCGCCGGCGCCGCGCAGGCCGAGACGCCCGCGGCGGTGGCGAAGTCGCGGCTCGGCGGCCTGAAGCGCTCCGACATGCTGATGCTGAGCCGCTTCCCGGTCCAGCACCAGATGCGGCTGCTGCTCGGCGTGCTGGGCGGCTCGCTGCTGCTCGGCTCGGGTGCGGTGTGGCTCAACGCCAATGTCTCCGGCATGAATTCGCTGCAGACGCAGATCGCCGGCGACACGCTGATGCACTCGCAGCGTATCGGCAAGGCGGCGCCGAACGCGATCCAGGGCAACCCGGCCGCATTCGAACAGCTGGCCGACAGCCGGCGCGCGCTCAACACCGACCTCGACGTGCTGACCAGCGGCGGCGAGTTCCAGGGCCGCAGCATCAGTCCCGCGGGCGGCGACATCAGCGCCATCCTCTCGGAGTCCCGCAAGGCCTGGGCCAGTTCGGACAAGGCCGCCGGCACGGTGCTGAAGCTGCAGAAGGAATTGTCCGGTTTCGGCGCCACGCTGCAGAAGCTCAATGCGCTGTCGCCGACGCTGCTGGAACTGACCGAGCAGATCTCGACGCTGAAAGCGCAGGGCGGCGCCAGCCCGCGTGAAATCGCCGCGGCCGGCCAGCTGGTCATGCTGACCCAGCGACTGGGCCGCAGCGCCAACGAATTCCTGACCTCGGAAGGCGTCAACCCGGAAACCGCTTTCCTGCTGGGCAAGGACACCAACACCTTCCGAGACATCACCGACGGCTTCCTGAGCGGCAGCGAGATCATGCGCCTGTCGGCCACCCGCGACCCGGACACGCGCGAGAAGCTGATCGAACTGCAGAAGACCTTCGGCGAATACCAGAAATCGGTGTCCAGCATCCTCGGCAACCTGCAGAACTTCATCGCGGCCAAGCAGGCCGAGCAGCTGATCTTCACCGAAAACGAAGCGCTCAAGGAACGCCTTGCGACGCTCCAGCGCGCCTACCGCGCCCATGAGGACGCCGTCGGCTGGACCTTCTGGCCGATGCTGGTGTTCGCGCTGGCGGCGCTGCTGTCGGCCGCGGCCATCGCCCGCGTGCTGCTGCAGGACAGCCGCAGCCGCGCGCTCGAATCGGAATCGCGGCGCGAGGCGGCCGACGCCCAGCGTCTCGAAGCGCAGCGCCAGGAAGAACAGGCCAAGGCCGCCAACGACCAGAACCAGGCGGCGATTCTGCGGCTGATGAACGAACTGCAGGAAGTGGCGGACGGCGACCTGACCGTGCAGGCCACCGTGTCCGAAGACATCACCGGCGCCATTGCCGACTCGCTCAACTACACGGTGGAAGAACTGCGCGGCCTGGTCGGACGCGTGACCAAGACCGCCGAGCAGGTGACCTCCGCGTCCAACGCGGCGCAGAACATCTCCACCGAACTGCTGGAAGCGTCGCAGAAGCAGTCGCGGGAAATCCAGGAGACCGGCCAGGCGGTGCTGCAGATGGCCAGCCAGATTACCGACGTGTCCCGCTCGGCCAGCGAATCGGCCGAAGTGGCGCGGCAGTCGGTGACGGCGGCCGAGCAGGGTTCGCAGGCAGTGGAAAACGCGATCAAGGGCATGACCGAGATTCGCGAGCAGATCCAGGAAACGTCCAAGCGCATCAAGCGGCTGGGCGAATCCTCGCAGGAGATCGGCGAGATCACCGAGCTGATTTCCGACATTACCGAGCAGACCAACGTGCTGGCGCTGAACGCGGCGATCCAGGCGGCGTCGGCGGGCGAGGCGGGCCGCGGCTTCTCGGTCGTGGCCGAGGAAGTGCAGCGGCTGGCGGAACGCTCGGCCGAAGCGACCAAGCAGATCGGCGCGCTGGTGCGCACCATTCAAACCGATACGCACGATGCCGTCGCCGCAATGGAGAAATCGACGCAGGGCGTGGTCGAAGGCGCCCGGCTGTCGGACGCGGCAGGCGCCGCGCTGCTCGACATCCGCCGGGTTTCGAACCAGCTGGCCGAGCTGATCCAGGAAATCTCCACCGCGACCGGCCACCAGGCGCGCTCGGCCAGCGGCGTCGCGGGCAACATCCAGAACATTTTGACGGTGACCGAGCAGACGCAGCAGGGCACGCAACAGACCGCGCAGTCGATTCACGCGCTGTCCCGGCTCGCGGAAGAACTGAAGAGTTCCGTGTCCCGCTTCCGCGTCGCCTGACGCCCCCCGATGCCGTCCGCATCCCGCAATGCACCGTATTGGTACCGGCGCCTTCCCGCAAGGCCAGCGCGCCGCAACGCGCCGGGACCGCGCACAACCTGACACCTTGAGGCACGCATGAGCAGCTATCCTGCCAACCCCGCCGCCGCGGACCAGTTCGACACCGGGCCGTTGTCCTGGGTCATGGAAGAGATCCGCGCCGTGCTTGCGCGTACCAGCGCACTGGCGCAGTCCTCGGCCGTGCTCGACGCCGAAGCCGCCGCGGCGGCCTTCAAGCAGGCTGCCACGGTGCTGCACCAGGCGCATGGCGTGCTGCAGGTGGTCGACATCGCCGGCGTGCCGCTGCTGACCGAGGCAATCGAAGACCTGCTCACGCGCGCTTCCGGCGACGCCGCGGCGCCGGAAGCGGGCTGGCTGGACGCCGTCGCCGCCGCCTGCGTCGCGCTGACCGAATACCTGGATGAATTGCTGGCCGGCGCTGCGCCGCAGCCGCTGAAGCTGTATCCGTATTACCGCGACCTGCAGCAGGCCCGCGGCATCAGCCGCATCCATCCGACCGACCTGTATTTCCCCGACCTGTCGATACAGCCGAGGCTGGGCGGCGCGACCGCGCAGGCCAGCGCGGTCGAGGCATCGCACCTGCGGCAGCGCTTCGAAAAGGCCTTGCTGCCCTTGCTGAAAAGCGCCGACCCGCAGGCGGAAAAAGCCAGCGCCGCCGGACTCGCCGACGTGCTGGCCGATTTTGTCCGCCGCACGCCGGGACAGGCCGGGCGCGCCTACTGGTGGGTGCTGCACGGTTTTGCCGCCGGCGTGGCAGGCGGTGAAATCGCGTCGGCGGTGTATGTGAAGCAGCTGTTTGGCCGCATCAACATGCAGATGCGCAAGCTCGACGAACCGGCGTCCGACGTCAGCGAGCGCCTGATGCGCGATGCGCTGTACTTCATCGCCGCGGCGCCGGCCCCGTCGCCGCGGCTGCTGCAGATACGCCAGGTCTACAGCCTGGCGTCCGTGGACGAGGCCGCGCTGGACAGCCGGCGCTACGGCCGCACCGACCGCGCACTGAACGCCAGCGCGCTGGAAGGCCTGCAGTCGGCCAAGGCCGCCTGGGAGCGGCTCGCCACCGGCGAAATGCAGGCTGTGGCCGACTTCAGGCGCGACCTGGGCGCGCTCGCCCGGCCAGTCGCCAACCTCGGTTCGGTGCCGCTCGAGCAGCTGCTGGCGCAACTCGCGCAGATCGCCGCCGGCGACATGCCTGCCGCGCCCGGCCAGGCACTGGCGCTCGATGTCGCGACCGGCCTGTTATTCCTGGAAAGCGTACTGGACGGCGGCGTCCGTCCGGATGCGGACACGGATCGCACCGCCAACGCCATGACCGTACGCCTTGGCGCGCTGGCCAGCGGCGACCTGCATGCCGCGCCGGTACAGTGGTCCGGCAGTCCCGCCGAGGACGTCGGCCAGCGCGAGACCGTCGCCGTGCTCGCCGGCGAGATGCGCAGCAATCTCGCGCAGGTCGAAAAGATGCTGGACGAGTTCTTCAGCAACTCGGCAAAACGAACGGTGCTCGCGCCGGTCGACGGCATCCTGCACCAGATTGAAGGCGCGCTTGCGATCCTCGACCAGCAGCAGGCGGTGCTGGCGGTGCGCAATGTGCGCGCTGAAGTGGCTGGATTCGCTGCGCCGGACTTCGAGGGCGAACCTGGCCGCCCCGAATTCCAGCATGTCGCGCGCAACCTCGGCGCGCTGAGTTTTTTCATGGAAAGCATGCAGGCTGACAGCGAAGCCGCGATGACCCGATTCGTCTTCGATCCGGCCAGCAAGCTGTTTGTCAGCACCGCGCCGCGTCGCGGCCAGGCAAGGATGGTGGACGTACCGGCCATCTCCGCCGCGCCGGTTGCGGAGATGGCCGCGGAGCCGGTCCAGGCCCTTGCGCGGCAGCCTGACGGCATCGCCATGCCGGCAGCGGAGACTGCGGCAGACGCTGGGGCTGGGGCTGCGGAAGCTGTCGAAGCCACGGGAGCTGTCGAAGCCACCAAAGCTGTCGAAGCCACCGAAGCTGTCGAAGCCACCGAAGCTGCCGAAGCTGCCGAAGCCGCCGAAGCCGCCGAAGCCGCCGAAGCCGTCGAGATCGTTGCCGCGGCTGCGCCGGCAGCCTATGACGAAGAACGCGCGCTGGCCCTGGCCGACCTGCCTGAAAGCATCGACTACGCGGCGGCTCCGCCGTCGCCGGTGCAGCCATCCGACCTGGTGCTGGCGATGGACGACGAGACAGTCGACGCCGAACTGCTGGAAATTTTCCTTGGCGAAGCGGTCGAGGTGTTGGAAACCGTCAGCGACAACCTGCCGCCGCTGCGGATGGCGCCAGCCGAGCAAAGCTACCTGACCACACTGCGCCGCGCCTTCCATACGCTGAAGGGCAGCGGGCGCATGGTCGGCCTCGGCGCATTCGGCGAGGCCGCATGGGCTGTGGAAAAAACCCTGAACCTTGCGCTCGCCGGCAATGAGCCGGTATCCGACGACCTGTGCAGCCTGATCGACCGGGCGCACGCCGAATTGGGCGCCTGGGTCCAGGACCTGCAGCAAACCGGAAAATCCAGCCGCACGCCGGACGCGCTGGTGCGGGCATGCGAACAGTTTGCCAACGGCGGCGGCTTGCCGGATGCGGACATGGAAGTCTCGGCAGGGTCGGCCGTCGGTGCGAGTGCAGCGGCTGCAGCAACCGCAGAAGAAGCAGCAACAGCGGAGGAAGCAGCATCCGCAGCGGCAGCAGCATCCGCAGAGAAAGCAGCAGAAGTTGAGGCAGCAGCAACCGCAATCGCACAGGAAACAGCTGCGGAGGCAGCAGTAGCCAAAGACGAGGCGGCACTTGCGGAGGCAGCAGTAGCCGGAGAGGAAGCAGCAATCGCAGAGGAGGCAAAACCTGCAGAGACAGCTGAGCCTGCACACAAAGTGGCAGCAGCCGGGGATGCAGCGGCGATTGCAGGGACAGCGGGAATCGTCGAGGCAGCCGCAGCCGAAGAGATCGCAGACAAGGAGATAGCAGACGCAGTAGAAAGTGCAGGGGTCGCAGCCGCTGCAGCAAGCACGGAAACATCCACAACCGGAAACGAGCAGCCCGGTCCGGCCCCGGCTGACGCCGGCGCGACCAGCCTCCCGCCGGATACCGCCAATGAAGCCATTGCGGTAGCCGAAGCCGAAGACACTCCCGCGCTGCCAGGCGACGAGGCAAGCGAGGCTGCCAACGCAGCCGAGGCGGCGGACGCCTTCCTCCTGTCCGATACCGCAGGCGCTTCCCCGGTGCCCGAGGAAGTGCCTGCGATGCTTGCGCAGGTGTTCAGCTTCCCCGACGTGCATCCGCCCGAGAGCCGGGTGGACGACAGCATCAAGCGCATCGGCACGCTCGAGATCAGCGTCCCCCTGCACAACATCTATCTCGCCGAGACCGACGACCTGGTGCGCCTGCTGGCGCAGGACCTGGCCGAATGGCGGCATGAGGCCGCCCGCAGCGTCAATACCATCGCCGTGCATGCAGCGCATTCGCTGGCCGGCAGTTCGGCAACCGTCGGCTTCGTCCCGTTGCAGGAAGTCGCCTATGCGCTTGAGCGGGTGCTGCAGACGCTGGCGCGCAAGCCGGTCATGCTGAGTCCCGCCGACTATGATGCGCTGGACTGCGCGGTCGACCGCTTGAAGGCCATGCTGCAAACCTTCGCGCTGGGCGAGATGCCCGAAGCGGCGCCGGACCAGGTCGCTATCCTGGTGCAGATGCGCGAGGAGATTGCCAGGCGCGCCGCCAGCAGCCAGCCGGAAGTGCAGTCCGCGGTGCCGGCATTCATCCCCGACGAAACCGAGGGCATCGACGGCAGCGAAGCAGAACGCGCCGCCGCGGTTGCAAGGACATCGCCGGCGGACGTGCCGGGCGCGAAGACGCGGCCACTCGCCGGCTTCGCAGTGGACGCTGCCGTCCCGGCCGAACGCGCGACCGCGGCGGACGAGACCGATGTGGATGCCGATGCGGCCGAACCGGCCAGCCAGGCCGGGCGCATGCCGCGCGATGAACTCGACGCCGACCTGCTGCCGGTTTTCCTGGAAGAAGCCAGCGACCTGCTGCCGCAGATCCAGATCCAGCTGCGGACCTGGCAGGCCGAGCCGGCAGCCGCCGAGCCCGTGGAAAACCTGCGCAGGCTGCTGCATACCATCAAGGGCAGCGCGCGGATGGCGGGCGCAATGCGGCTCGGCCAGCAGATGCACGACATGGAAAGCCGGATCGAGCAGATTGTCATCGTCGGCCAGCCGTCGGGCGCCGCATTCGACGACCTGTTCGGCCGGTTCGACATCGGCCTGTACCTGTACGACCAGCTGCAGCATCCCGACGCCGCCCGGCTGGCGCCGAATGTCGTCAGCGGCAGCGTGGCCAGCGCGGTGGCGCCGGCCACGGCGGCCGCAAGAAACCCGGCCGCGGCCAACACGCCGCTGGTGCGGGTGCGCGCCGACGTCATCGACCGCCTGGTCAACCAGGCCGGCGAGGTGTCGATCTCCCGTTCGCGGGTGGAGAATGGCGTGTCCGGGCTGCAGCAGTCGCTGTCCGAGCTGACCGAGAACGTGACCCGGCTGCGGTCGCAGTTGCGCGAGCTGGAAATCCAGGCCGAAACCCAGATCAGTTCGCAGATGGCGCAGTCGGCCGAGCGCGGCTTCGACCCGCTCGAGTTCGACCGCTTCACCCGGCTGCAGGAACTGAGCCGCATGATCGCCGAGACCGTCGCCGACGTCGCCACGGTGCAGCAGAACATGACCCGCGGCGTCGAGCAGGCGGGCGCCGACCTGCAGCTGCAGTCGCGGCTCACGCGCGAGCTGCAGCAGGACCTGATGCGGGTGCGCATGGTGCAGTTCGGCAGCATCGCCGAACGGCTGTACCGCGTCACGCGCCAGGCGGCGAAGGAAGTCGACAAGCGGGTCAGCCTCGACATCCGCGGCGGCGGCGTCGAAATCGACCGCGGCGTGCTGGAGAAAATGGCCGCGCCGTTCGAGCATCTGCTGCGCAATGCGATCGTGCACGGCATCGAAAGCCGCGGCCAGCGGCTGGCGGCGGGCAAGAAGGAAACCGGCGAGCTGACCGTCGAGATACGGCAGGAAGGCAACGAGGTCGTGATCCAGTTTTCCGACGACGGCGCGGGCCTGGACCTCGAACGCATCCGCCAGCGGGCCGAGGCAAGCGGCCTGGTGCGGGACGGCGCTGCGCTGTCCGATGCCGAACTGCGCGAACTGATCTTCCATCCGGGCTTTTCCACCGCGCAGGAAGTGACCGAACTGGCCGGCCGCGGCATCGGCATGGACATCGTCCGGTCCGAGGCGAGCGGCCTTGGCGGGCGCGTCGGCATCGACAGCCAGCGCGGCCGCGGCACGACCTTCATGGTCAGGCTGCCGCTGACGCTGGCGGTGACCCAGGTGGTGGTGCTGACCACCGGCGGCAACACCTACGCGGTGCCGTCGGTCCTGGTCGAGCAGGTGCAGCAGCTGAAGGCGGCGCCGCTGGCCGACGCCTATGCGCAGGGCTCGGTGGCGTGGCGCGGCGAGCAGGTGCCGCTGTACTTCCTGTCGGAACTGCTGGGCGACAGCAGCGTTGCGCCGGTCACGCAGCAGTATTCGCCGCTGCTGATCTTGAAGAGCGGCGACATGCGGGTGGCGGTGCATGTGGACGAAGTAGTCGGCAACCGGGAAGTCGTCGTCAAGAACATCGGCCCGCAGCTTGCCCAGATGCCGGGCGTGGCCGGCGCGACCGTGCTGGGCTCGGGCGATATCGTGCTGATCCTCGACCCGGTGCCGCTGGCGCAGCGCCTGGCCGACGCCGAACGGGCGGCGCCGCGCGAGGAGCAGGCTCTGCAGCCGCTGCAGGCGCCGCGCGCCCAGCCTATCGTCATGGTCGTCGACGATTCGCTGACGGTGCGGCGCGTCACCCAGCGTTTCCTGACCCGCGAGGGCTACCAGGTGATGCTGGCCAAGGATGGCGTCGATGCGCTGGAGCAGTTGCAGACGGTGACGCCGCACCTGATGCTGGTCGACATCGAGATGCCGCGGATGGACGGTTTCGACCTGACCCGCAATGTGCGCGACGATATCCGGACCCGGCACATTCCCATCATCATGATCACGTCCCGCACCGCCACCAAGCATCGCAACTATGCAATGGAGCTGGGCGTGAACGAGTACCTGGGCAAGCCTTACCGGGAAACCGACCTGCTCGGGTTCGTGGCGGCCTACACCGGGAAGCCGGAGGCGGCGGCCGCGGCGGGAGGATAGGCGGGCGGGACGCCATGTCCCCGGCCCGGCGCATCCCGCGGGCCGGCGGCGTTCCCGCCGCCACCTTGTTACGTTGCGCGCATTGCCGCGCTGCTAGGCAATCGCCTTCTTCACCACCGCATAGCGCTGCAGCGTCTGTTCCCGCGCTTCCTCGTGCCGCACCAGCGGCTGCGGGTAATCCGTGCCCAGTTCAACGCCGGCTTGCCGCAGCGTTTCCGGCGCGAGTTTCCATGGCGCGTGGATGTCGCGCCCGGACAGCCTGCCCAGCTGCGGCAGCCAGCTGCGGATGAACACGCCGTCCGCATCGAATTTTTCCGACTGCGTGACCGGATTGAAGATCCTGAACCACGGCTGCGCATCGCAGCCCGATGACGCGGCCCACTGCCAGCCGCCGTTGTTGGCCGACAGGTCGTAGTCGTTGAGCCGGTCGGCGAAGTAGCGTTCTCCCCGGCGGTAGTCGATGCCCAGGTCCTTGATCAGGAAGCAGGAGGTGACCATGCGCAGCCGGTTGTGCATGAAGCCGGTTTCATTGAGCTGGCGCATCGCCGCGTCGACCAGCGGATAGCCGGTTTTGCCATCGCACCAGGCCTGGAACATTTCGTCCGCTTCCGGCCCGGACGCCCAGGAAATGCGGTCGTAGTCGGGCTTGAATGCCTGCTGCGCGACGTGCGGGAAATGATGCAGGATGCTGAAATAAAAATCGCGCCAGATCAACTCGGACAGCCAGACCGCCGCGCCGGCGCCGCCCGCGCCATTATGCCGCTCCATCAGCGCCCGCCGCGCCAGCGAGCGCACCGACACCGTGCCGAAGCGCAAGTGCACCGACAGGTGCGAGGTGCCGCGCCGGGCCGGGTAATTGCGGGCGGTTTCATAGTCGGCAATGCAGTCCATGAACGCGTCGATCAATTCCTGGCCGCCGCTCATGCCGGGGCCGATGTCCAGCCGCGACAGGTCCGCGGGCAGGAAGCCGAGATCGGCCAGCGTCGGCAGGCCGTTCGCTGGCACCGGCGCCGGCGCCAGGCGCCCGTAGTCGGGCGTCGACAGGTAGCGGTTGAGCAGGGGATTGGCGGCAAACGGGTCGTCCGCCGCGCCCATCAGGGTCTTGAGCCAGGCATTCTTGTACGGCGTAAAGACCGAATACGGCTTGCCGGTCTTGGTCAGCACTTCCGACTTTTCAAAGATCACCTGGTCCTTGCAGGAAATCATCCGGCGGCCGTCCGCTTTCAGCGCGGCGGACACCGCGGCGTCGCGGGCCACCGCCGCCGGTTCGTAATCCTCGTTGACGAACACGGCGGCCACGCCCAGTTCCGCCGCCAGCCGCGGTATTTCGCTTTCCGCGTGCGCATGCCGGACGATCATGCCGCCGCCGTGGCTGCGCAGTTCGGCGTCGAGCTCGGCCAGGCTCTGGTGGATGAAGGCGACCCGGCGGTCCGCGGTGGCCCCGTGCCGCTGCAGCGGATCGAGGATGGCGCGGTCGAAGATGAACACGCAATGGACACGGCGCGACAGCGTGAGCGCCTCATGCAGCGCTGCCTGGTCGAAACTGCGCAGGTCGCGCCGGAACCATACCAGCGCTTGGTCGAAAAGGGTCATGGGAGGAAAATAGTAGCGGAAGAGGCGGCCGGAAAGGCAGGGCCGCGGGAGCTGGCATGATGCCAGAAGCGGCATCCGGGCGGGACAAAACTGCTAGAATGCGCGAACTATGGCCAAGCGTAGCGACACACCTGACCCTTCATCCAGACCGCGCAGCGCGTCGGGTCCCGATTCTGCTTCGTCGGTGGAGCCGGGGCTGCATCTTGCCAACCATTTCCTGATTGCCATGCCGTCGATGCTGGACCCGATTTTCGGCGGCGCCGTCGTCTACATGTGCGAACACAATGAAGACGGCGCGCTCGGCGTCATCATCAACAAGCCGACCGACATGATGATGCCGACGCTGTTCGAGCGCATCGACCTGTCGCTCGACATCGACCCGAGCCGCATGGCCGACCAGCCGGTGATGTTCGGCGGCCCGGTCCAGGTCGAGCGCGGCTTCGTGCTGCATGCGCCGTTCGGCGAATTTTCATCGATGATGAAAGTGACCGACGACATCATCCTCACCACCTCCAAGGACGTGCTCGAAACCGTCGCCGCCACCGGCGGGCCGGCCCACCTGCTGGTGACGCTGGGCTGCGCCGGCTGGAGCGCCGGCCAGCTGGAGGAAGAAATCACCCGCAACGGCTGGCTGACGGTGCCGGCCGACCCGGCCATCATGTTCGACCTGCCGGTCGAAGAACGCTTTGTTGCCGCCCTGAAGCTGCTGGGCATCGACCCGATGATGCTCACTGGCGAGGCCGGGCATGCGTGAATTGCAGCGGCCGGCGGCAGCGTGAAGACGGTGCTCGGTTTCGATTTCGGACTCAAGCGCATCGGAGTGGCAGTCGGCAATACCGGCCTGCGGCAGGCGCAGCCGCTGCTGATCATCGATGCGCCGACCAACGACGGCAAATTCGCCGCCCTCGGCAAGCTGGTCGCCGAATGGCAGCCCGCCGTCTGCGTGGTCGGCCTGCCCAGCCACCCGGACGGCGCCGAGCATGAAATGACGGTGCGCTGCCGCCGTTTCGCCAACCAGCTGCATGGCCGGTTCGGCGTCGACACCGTGCTGGTCGACGAACGCTACTCGTCCGCGGTGCTGCAGCAGCGGCGTGGCGAACGGGTGGACGACCAGTCCGCCGCCATCATCCTGCAACAATACTTTGAAGAATATGCCCCATCCTGAACTCGACGCCGAAGCGCTGTACGCCGCGCTTGCCCGGCAAGTGAAAGACGCGCTCGCCAGCGCGGACAACGTGGCGCTGGTCGGCATCTATTCCGGCGGCGCCTGGCTGGCCGACCGGCTGGCCGCCGAATTGCCGGTGGAAGGCCGCCTCGGCTACATCGACGTCTCGTTCTACCGCGACGACTATGCCGAGAAAGGCCTACCGGCCGAGGTCAAGCCCAGCCACATCCCGTTCGATGTCGACGGCGCGACCATCCTGCTGGTCGACGACGTGCTCTACACCGGCCGCACCACGCGCGCCGCGATCAACGAACTGTTCGACTATGGCCGGCCGGCGCGCATCATGCTGGCCGCGCTGGTGGACCGGGGCGAAAGGGAACTGCCGATCGCCGCCGACTTCGTCGCCCACACGCTTGCGCTCCAGCCCGGCGAGCGCCTCGTACTGCAACGCGCCGACGACGGCAAACTTTCCTTTACCGTAGACCATGCATAATCCGCAACTCAACAAGAATGGCGAACTGACGCACCTGCTGACGATCGAAGGGCTGCCGCGGGCGGTGGTGACCCAGATCCTGGACACCGCGTCATCGTTCGTCGGCATCAGCGACCGCGAAGTGAAGAAGGTGCCGCTGATGCGGGGCAAGAGCGTCTTCAACCTGTTCTTCGAGAACTCGACCCGCACCCGCACCACGTTCGAAATCGCGTCCAAGCGGCTGTCGGCCGACGTGATCAACCTGAACATCTCGGCTTCCAGCGCCAGCAAGGGCGAGTCGCTGCTCGACACCATCGACAACCTGGCGGCCATGCATGCCGACATGTTCGTGGTGCGCCATGCGCAGTCCGGCGCGCCCTACCTGATCGCCAAGCACCTGACCGACACCGGCCGCTCGCATGTCCACGTGGTCAATGCCGGCGACGGCCGCCATGCGCACCCGACCCAGGGCCTGCTGGACATGTACACGATTCGGCACTACAAGAAAGATTTTTCGAACCTGACGGTGGCCATCGTCGGCGACATCCTGCACAGCCGTGTCGCCCGTTCGGACATCCACGCGCTGACCACGCTGGGCGTGCCCGAAGTGCGCGCGATCGGCCCGCGCACGCTGCTGCCAAGCGGCCTGGAACAGCTGGGGGTGCGGGTCTTCACCGACATGCGGGAAGGGCTGAAGGATGTCGACGTGATCATCATGCTGCGCCTGCAGAACGAGCGCATGAGCGGCGCGCTGCTGCCGTCGGCGCAGGAATACTTCAAGAGCTACGGCCTGACCACCGAACGGCTGGCGCTGGCCAAGCCGGACGCGATCGTCATGCACCCGGGTCCGATGAACCGCGGCGTGGAAATCGAATCGGCGGTCGCGGACGGCGCGCAGGCGGTGATTCTGCCGCAGGTGACCTTCGGCATCGCGGTGCGGATGGCGGTGATGAGCATCATCGCGGGGAATTGACCTTGTTCCACGTGTACCTGCTTTCCTGTGCGGATGGCAGCTATTACGTGGGGCATACGGATAGCCTGGAAATGCGGGTGGGGCAGCATCGGGCCGGGGTGTGCGAGGGGTACACGCGGTCGCGGCTACCGGTGGAACTGCTGAAGGCGGAAGGGTTCGAGACGCGGCTGGAAGCGCTCTCGGCGGAAATGCAGTTGAAAGGCTGGTCGCGGGCGAAGAAGGAGGCTTGGGTGAGGGGGGATTTTGCGTTGTTGAAGGTGTTGGCGAAGAAAAACTTTTCGAGGACAGGCAAGTGATTTGGGGGCCGGGTGCCTTCCTTCGATACGGCCTGCGGCCTACTCAGGACGAACGGAGGTGGGGGTTGGCAAACCCAAAGGCGACGGTCGTTTGCGCGTTTGACTGCCCTGCATTGCTGTTCGTAGGAAGTACACCTTTACAACCACCCGTTCGTCCTGAGTAGGCCGCAGGCCGTATCGAAGGAGGCCCCGCAGCACCGTAACATCCGCAACGCATGTCAGTATATTGAACAGAAAAACGCCAGGAATACCTGGCGCCAGCATCAAGGTGAACATGAAACTGCATATCAAGAACGGCCGCCTGATCGACCCGGCCAACAAGATCGACGCGCAACACGACCTCTACCTCGCCGACGGCAAGGTCGCCGCCGTTGGCGCCGCGCCCGCCGATTTCCAGCCCGACCAGACCATCGACGCCAGCGGCCTGATCGTCGTCCCCGGCCTGGTCGACCTTTCCGCCCGGCTGCGCGAACCCGGCTATGAATACAAGGCCACGCTCGAGTCCGAGTTGCAGGCGGCAATACAGGGCGGCGTCACCAGCCTGGTGTGCCCACCGGACACCGACCCGGTCCTGGATGAACCCGGCCTGGTCGAAATGCTTCGCCACCGCGCCCGCACGATGAACCAAGCCCATGTCTACCCGCTGGGCGCGCTGACCGTCGGCCTCAAGGGCACGGCGCTGACCGAGATGGCCGAGCTGACCGATGCCGGCTGCGTCGGTTTTTCGCAGGCCGAGGAGCCGATCCTCGACACCACCGTGCTGATGCGCGCCATGCAATATGCGCAAACCTTCGGCTACACGGTCTGGCTGCGCGCGCAGGATGCGCATGTCGGCCGCAGCGGCATCGCGCACAGCGGGCCGATCGCGTCGCGGCTGGGCTTGTCCGGCGTGCCGGTCATGGCCGAGACCATTGCGCTGTACACGATATTCGAACTGATGCGTGCCACCGGCGCCCGCGTCCACCTGTGCCGCATCTCGTCGGCTGCCGGCGTCGCGCTGGTCAGGGCGGCGCGCCAGGAAGGGCTGCGGCTGAGCTGCGACGTCGGCGCCCACCATGTCCACATGACCGACGCCGACATCGGCTACTTCGACGCCAACGCGCGCCTGACGCCGCCGCTGCGCTCGCAGCGCGACCGCGACGGCCTGCGCCAGGGCCTGATGGACGGCACCATCGACGCGATCTGCTCCGACCACACCCCGGTCGACGACGACGAGAAACTGCTGCCCTTCGGCGAAGCCTCCCCCGGCGCCACCGGGCTGGAACTGCTGCTGTCGCTGGCGCTGAAATGGGCCGACGAAGCAGGGAAGGGCGACAGCCTGTCGATGGCGATCGGCAAGATCAGCGCCGACGCCGCCCGGGTCGCCGGCCTGCCCGGCGGCCGGCTGGAGGCGGGCGCCCCGGCGGACATCTGCATCTTCGATCCTGATGCGCGCTGGACCGTCAACGCCGCCTCGCTCGCCAGCCAGGGCAAGCACACGCCTTTCCTCGGCTACGAGTTGCGCGGCCAGGTGCGCCACACCATCGTCGCCGGCCAGGTCGTGTTTCAGCGCCGATGAGCAGGTTCATCGCGAAAGACGCGGCATGACCGGGTTCCACCTGCTGCGCGTGGTGCTGCACCTTTTCCAGGGCCTCGCCACCTGCGCACTGGTGTTCCCGCTGGCCGGCCCCGCCATGCGCGAGCGGCGCATACGGAACTGGTCGCGCAAGCTGCTGGCAATCTGCGGCGTGCGGCTGGTGGTGAAGGGCGCCATATCGGACAGCCCGGCGCTGATCGTCTGCAATCACATCTCCTGGCTGGATATCTTCGCCGTCAACACCTGCCGCCCATGCCGCTTCGTCGCCAAGTCCGACATCCGCGACTGGCCGCTGCTGGGATGGCTATGCGACCGCGCCGGCACCATCTTCATCGCCCGCGGCCGCCAGCGCGACGTGCGCCGCATCTTCCAGGGCCTGGTGCAGAGCATCCATGCCGGCGAGCGCGTGGCCTTCTTCCCGGAGGGAACCACGTCCCTGCAGGGCACCGTGCTGCCATTCCACGCCAACCTGTTCGAGGCGGCGATCGATGCCGACGTGCCGGTGCAGCCGTATGCGCTGCGCTACCTGGACCGCAGCGGCCAGCCGCACCCGGCGGTCGACTACGTGGGCGAGACGACTTTCGTGCAGAGCATGCTGACGATCCTGCGGCACAGGGACATCACGGCGGAACTGCTGGTGCTGCAAGCGATGCCAAGCGCCGGCGCGCATCGGCGCGAGCTGGCGGTGGCGGCGCATGATGCGATTGCGGGGGCGCTGGGGGCGACGAGCGTGCCTGCCTAGCCAGGCTGCTGGTATTGCGGACAGTCGACCTGCACGATTTCCCGGTCGTCCAGCGACACCGCGGTGAGCTGGCCGCCCCAGACGCAGCCGGTATCCAGCGCGATGAAATCCGGCCGCATCACCAGGCCCAGCGTCGACCAGTGTCCGCACACCACCGTTGCGTCCAGCGAGCGACGGCCGGGCACGTCGAACCACGGCATGAAGCCAGCGGGCGCTTCGCCTGCGCCGTCCTTGGTATGAAAATCCATCGTCCCGTCCGATGAGCAGAAACGGATCCGTGTCAGCGCATTGACGATAAAGCGCAGGCGGTCGACGCCCTGCAGCCTATCGTCCCAACGCGCCGGTTCGTTGCCATACATGCCACGCAGGAACGTCAGCCAGTCCGGCCCGCGCAGCGCCGTCTCCACCTCCTGCGCCAGTTCCAGCGCCTGTGCCGCCGTCCATTGCGGCACCAGCCCGGCATGCACCATCAGGTAATCGCCCTCGCGCAAGGCCATTGGACGAAAACGCAGCCAGTCCAGCAGCTCGTCGCGGTCGGGGGCGGACAGAATGTCGTCCAATGTGTCGCCGCGGCCTGGCTTGCGGATGCCGTTGGCGACTGCCAGCAGGTGCAGGTCATGGTTGCCGAGCACCATGTCCGCATCGTCGCCCAGCGCGCGAACTTCGCGTAGCATGGCCAGCGACTGCGGACCGCGGTTGACGGCGTCGCCGACGAAGATAAGGCGGGCGTCGGCGGTGCGGGAGCGGATTTTGGAGATGAGGGCCAGCGCGCGGGAGTGGCAGCCCTGGATGTCGCCGATGGCGTAGGTGGTCATTGGGTAAAGTATGATTTTGTGAGTAATTGCTCTTGGATAAAATTTTGGCAGATCTGGGCCTGCGTGTAGCTCAGTTTGGTAAATAAAGCTGGCTTTTTACAAATTTTTTCTATATTCGCTGGCTCTACGCGGGACGATGGACGCAGTTACCGTAAAATAACCGGCTTGTGGAATTGTTTGGTTACAAAAAGGCAATGTTATGATTTTGGTTACGGGCGGTGCAGGTTTCATCGGGTCCAACTTTGTTCTGGACTGGCTAAGTCAGGAGTCGGAAGGCGTTATCAATCTCGATAAGCTCACCTACGCGGGCAATCTGAGCAATTTGGAAGCTGTTCGTAACGACGAGCGCCATGTGTTCGTGCATGGGGACATTGGTGACCAAGCGCTTGTTGAGAAGCTGCTTGTAGAGCATAAGCCACGAGCCATCGTGCACTTCGCGGCCGAAAGCCATGTTGACCGCTCGATACACGGTCCTGCTGCGTTCATTGAAACTAATGTCAATGGTACCTTTGCATTGCTGGAGGCGGCAAAGAGCTATTGGACAAAGCTGGAAGCACCAGAGCGCACTGAATTTCGTTTCCTGCATGTATCGACCGATGAAGTATACGGGTCGCTAGGCCCATCTGATCCTCCTTTCTCGGAAACCAATGCTTATGAACCGAACAGTCCGTATTCGGCATCCAAAGCGGCATCGGACCATCTGGTAAGGGCGTACCACCATACTTATGGCTTGCCGACGCTGACCACTAATTGCTCGAATAATTATGGTCCCTTTCATTTTCCGGAAAAGCTGATTCCACTAATCATTGCCAATGCGCGTGCGGGCAAGCCATTGCCGATCTATGGCGATGGCCAGCAAATTCGCGACTGGTTATACGTGAAAGATCATTGCGCGGCAATTCGTCGAGTACTTGACTCCGGTCGTCTCGGTGAGACCTACAATATTGGCGGGTGGAACGAAAAGGCTAACCTCGACGTGGTGCACACGCTGTGCGACATACTCGACCAGCTTGCGCCGCGCCAGCAAGGCGGCAGCTATCGCGAACAGATCACCTATGTTGCCGACCGCCCCGGACATGACCGCCGCTATGCGATCGACGCCCGCAAGATTGAACGCGAGCTGCGCTGGAAGCCGGTGGAAACGTTCGAGACCGGCATCGGCAAGACCGTACAGTGGTATCTCGACAATACGCAGTGGGTGCAGAACGTGCAGTCCGGCGACTATATGAAATGGATGGAGCGCAATTACGACCAGCGCGACAGCGAAAGGAAACAGGCATGAGCGCTCAACTGCAATCGGCCCGCAAGGGCATTATCCTCGCCGGCGGCTCCGGCACCCGGCTGTACCCGGTTACGATGTCAGTTTCAAAGCAGCTGCTGCCGGTCTATGACAAGCCGATGATCTACTATCCGCTGGCCACGCTGATGCTAGCTGGCATACGCGAGATCCTGATCATCTCGACGCCGCAGGACACACCGCGCTTCGCCGATCTGCTGTGCGATGGCAGCCAGTGGGGCTTGTCGATAACGTATGCGACGCAGCCGTCGCCGGACGGACTGGCGCAGGCGTTCATAATCGGCCGCGAGTTCGTTGGCGGCGCGCCGTCGGCGCTGATCCTGGGAGACAACATTTATTACGGTCATGACTTCGAGCCGCAATTGCGCGAGGCGACGCTCAAGAACGAAGGCTCGACGGTATTTGCCTATCACGTGACCGATCCGGAACGGTATGGCGTGGTCGAGTTCGACAAGGACCGCCGCGCGATCAGCATCGAAGAAAAGCCGCTGGTGCCGAAGTCCAACTACGCGGTGACGGGCCTTTATTTCTACGATACGAACGTCTGCGACATCGCGGCCGACATCAAGCCATCGCCACGTGGCGAGCTAGAGATTACCGACGTCAACCGGGTCTACCTTGAGCGCAATGCGTTAAACGTTGAACTGCTGGGACGCGGCATGGCTTGGCTCGACACGGGCACGCATGAATCACTGCTGGACGCTTCCCACTTCATCGCGACGATCGAACGACGGCAGGGGTTGAAAGTTTGCTGCCCGGAGGAGATTGCGTTCCGCCGCAACTACATCGACGCTGCGCAACTTGAACGTCTGGCCGAGCCGCTGAAGAAAAATGGCTATGGCAAATACCTTCTGCAGCTACTGAACACCACGGTTTACTGAGCAACCACATTCCTATGCAAATACTAAAGACCGATATACCCGACTTGCTGATTATCCAACCCAAGGTGTTTGGCGACGAGCGCGGGTTTTTCTATGAAAGTTTCAATGAACGCCGCTTTGCCGAACTGACCGGGGGCAGTCCCCGTTTTGTGCAGGATAACCATTCGCGCTCTGGCCGCAACGTGCTGCGCGGCCTGCATTACCAGATCAAACAGCCGCAAGGCAAGCTGGTACGCGTGACCTCGGGCGAAGTGTTCGACGTTGCGGTAGACATGCGGCGCAGCTCGCCGACATTTGGCCGCTGGGTCGGGGTGACTCTGTCGGCCGAGAACAAGCGGCAATTATGGATACCGGAAGGTTTTGCCCACGGTTTCGTCGTCACCAGCGAGTCTGCAGAATTCCTGTACAAGACCACTGACTACTGGGCGCCGGAACATGAACGATCGGTGCGCTGGGACGACCCGGCTATCGGCATTCAATGGCCGCTTGAAGGCACGCCCCAGTTGTCGGCAAAAGACCAGGCCGGCGTGCCGCTGGCCGAAGCGGAGACATTCGCATGAAGATCCTTGTAACGGGCAAGAGCGGCCAGGTCGGCTACGAATTGATGCGCAGCCTGCAGCCGCTGGGTGAAGTCGTAGGCATCGACCAGGACGAGATGGACATGGGCGACTTGGACCAAGTGCGTGATGCGATACGTCGCATCCAGCCTGGCCTGATCGTTAACCCAGCGGCCTACACCGCCGTGGACAAGGCCGAAACCGAGCCGGAGCTGGCAATGCGTGTCAATGCACTGGCCCCAGCCGTGATGGCTGAAGAAGCAGCGAAGCTGGGTGCGGCCATCGTGCATTACTCGACCGATTACGTGTTCGACGGCACGAAGCCGGAACCGTACACCGAAGCCGACACACCTTGTCCACTGAACGTCTATGGCCGGACCAAGCTGGCGGGTGAGCAGGCGATTGCCGCGGCGGGTGTTCCCTATTTGATTTTCAGGACCAGCTGGGTGTATGGCATGCGCGGCAAGAATTTTCTGCTAACGATGATAAAGCTGGCAGCCGAGCGGGAAGAACTGCGCATTGTCGCCGACCAGCATGGCGCGCCGACTTGGTGCCGCACGCTAGCTGATACGACGGCCAGTATTCTTGCCCAGGCGCGTGGCGCCGCTGACCGGGATGCCTGGTGGCGCGAGAATAGCGGCCTGTACCACCTGACCTCGCAGGGAGCGACGACCTGGCATGGTTTCGCGGACGCGTTGCTGGACAAGGCGGAGAAGAAACCGAAACTGGTAGCAATCAGCAGCAGCGAATACCCGGTGCCGGCTGCAAGGCCGACGAATTCGCGGCTGTCTTGTGAATTGATGATTAACAGGTTCGGTCACTTGCCACACTGGCGAGAGGCCCTGCGGCTATGCCAGGAGGCCTAATTCTAACTTTGCTAGGATAAGTATGAACATTCGCACATGCCGTAAGGTGTAAATGCGTAAGCGCCTGGCCCAATGGTGGAAAATAGACGAGGACGCCTTGCCCGCTAAACAAGCAGTGCCGTCCACCGGGAACTATGCAGTAAAGGCATTGCGCGTGCGGGCGATCCTTTGCCTCTTTATGGCAGTAAAAAAACAGTGGTTGCGTTAAAAGAAAATATCAGGACCAGAAAGTATTGGCCGCATAGAAGTGCCAGCAATGACACAATCCTCGCGCGAGGAGGTGCATTACGACTTCCGAATACGGAATCCAGCTTAAAAAATTATCTATTCGTTTTCAAAGCAGTTGGTTCCCGTGTACGAAAAATCAATGATTTATAGCCCTTTATCCACGCTGATACTATTTGAAACAGGATTACTGTAATTATTTTAACGCCGCAGAACAGAATGTATTTGTCTGAATCAATTGGCGAAGAGATTTAGCAGGGTATTGTTTTGCTCTACTCGTAGTCGCGTAAATCAAGTAAATTGGCGTAAGCTTTTACTTTTGTGCGTAACTATCTCCATGATATGCCCTTAGCCATTATGTTAGGTTAACGAAATAACACGAAATGCAACATTATTCTATTTCACCAAATGAAGCGATTGTAAGTTTCTGGAAAAATCGCAACCTGATTAGTACTCTTGTACAACGGGATGTAATCGGGCGCTACCGTGGATCTGTAATGGGAATATTATGGTCTTTTTTTAACCCGGTTTTCATGCTACTTGTGTATACATTTGTTTTTAGCGTGGTATTCAAAGCTAAATGGAATGCAGGTAGTGACTCCAAAACGGAATTTGCATTGGTGCTTTTTGCTGGATTAATTGTCTTTAACTTATTTTCAGAATGTATCAGTCGTGCTCCTACATTGATACTGTCTAACGTCAATTATGTTAAAAAAGTCGTGTTTCCACTCGAAATTCTTCCTTGGGTTGTTCTTGGTTCAGCGTTGTTTCATACCGTTATAAGTCTTTTAGTATGGCTAGTAGCATATTTAATTTTTTTTGGTATGCCAAATTTAACTGTTCTATTGCTTCCTCTAATATTTTTCCCATTGATCATGTTTATTATGGGGGTTTCATGGACCTTGGCTTCGCTTGGTGTATACCTTCGGGATGTTAGCCAATTCGTGAGTGTCATCACAACAGTTTTAATGTTCCTTTCGCCAATTTTCTACCCGATAGGCGCATTGCCGGAACAGTATCAAAAATTTTTGTTGATCAACCCACTAACAACTGCCATTGAAAATACGAGAGCAATATTGTTCTGGGGAAAAGTGCCCGACATGGGTATTTTTGCAATCTATGTGTTCGGCGCACTGACGATTGCTTGGCTCGGATTTGCCTGGTTCCAAAAAACCCGGAAAGGCTTTGCAGATGTCATCTGAAATAGCAATAAGCGTAAATAATTTAAGTAAGTGTTACAACATTTACAACAAACCTCATGATCGACTTAAACAGTCAATTTATCCGCGGTTGCTTCGACTGCTAAACCGTCCTGATAGAAAATTTTATCGAGAATTTTGGGCACTAAAAGACATTAATTTCGAGATCAAGAAAGGACAGACTGTAGGAATTGTAGGTCGAAATGGAAGCGGCAAGTCGACATTGCTGCAGCTCATATGCGGAACATTAAATCCAACCTCCGGAACTGTCCAGACGAACGGACGTATCGCGGCGCTTTTAGAACTTGGATCCGGCTTCAATCCAGAGTTCACTGGTCGCGAAAATGTTTACATGAATGCGGCGATAATCGGATTAAGTCGTACTGAAATTGAAGAGCGATTTGCCGATATTATTGCATTTGCTGATATCGGTGAATTTATTGAACAGCCGGTAAAGACATATTCCAGCGGCATGTTAGTACGCCTCGCTTTTGCTGTAATTGCCCATGTTAGTGCAGATATATTAATTGTTGACGAAGCACTTGCTGTAGGCGATGCATTTTTTACTCAAAAATGCATGCGGTTTCTACGTGAATTTATGAAATCTGGAACGGTTCTTTTTGTAAGTCATGATACTGCATCGGTCAAGAACCTATGTAACTATGCAATTTGGCTGGAAAATGGCGAGATGATTCAAACCGGGAGCCCTAAAGATATTTGCGAAGGTTACCTGCAGAAATTTTATGAATCGCAACAAGGCGCAGTGCATAAGAAAAATACCGCACAACTTTCCAAAAAATCTGACAGCAGGCAACTGGAATGGAAAGATCAAAGACTGGAGTTTATTAACGCCGGGAATTTACGAAATGACTTGGAGATTTTCAAGTTTAATACAGAGGCAGGATCATTTGGAAAAGGCGGCGCGTCTATCGTTGGTGTTTCATTTGTCAATGCCGACGGGAAACCACTCTCATGGGTCGTTGGTGGTGAAGATGTTGCGTTGAGGATTCAAGTGCAAGTGAACGAAATGCTCGATTCGCCAATTGTTGGATTTTCAATCAAGGATCGACTAGGCCAGGTGTTGTTTGGTGATAATACCTATTTGACCTATTTCGATGCGCCTCTATTGTGCAATCCCGGAGACGAACTACAGGCTGAATTTTCTTTTTCCATGCCTAGACTGCCAGTTGGAAACTATACAGTGGAAGTTGCTATAGCCAATGGCACTCAGCAGGACCATATACAACATCATTGGATTCGGGATGCCTTGTTTTTTAAATCTGAATCTACAAGTGTTGCTGCAGGCTTGGTGGGAATACCAATGAGAACGGTACAACTTACGGTCAGTAATTCATAAAGCCAGATACCTATTTTATAGCATCGACATACTAATATCTCATTTTACTGTAGGACAATAATGGCACATCTGCAGCAACGTAATTTTTGTGAATCGGTCAAATTAAGATTTCCTCAATATTTTTCCAGTGTATTTGCGCTCGACATCGGGTCATTGGATATAAATGGAAATAACCAGTTTTTATTTGACTCCAATAGCATATTTCTTGGTGTCGATGTCGCTATTGGAAGAAACGTGGACGTTGTGTGTTCTGCTTCCAATGTGAAGTTACCTGACCAGACGTTCGATACGATAGTTTCAACTGAATGCCTTGAACACGACAGGGATTGGGTAGCTACTCTTCATAATTCCATTCGATTACTACGCGGCGGTGGACTTCTTTTACTAACCTGCGCTACGACTGGTCGACCAGAGCATGGGACTCGTCGAACTACTCCTCAGGATGCGCCATTGCTTGCAGCAGTAGATGACGAATGGGCTGATTACTATCGAAATCTTACCGAACAGGATATCCGCAATGCGGTTAATGTCGATCAAGAATTTCAATTTTTTGAATTTTCTGTAAATCATGAAACCAAAGATCTGTACTTTTTCGGTATAAAGAAAGGTTTATTTGAAAACAGAAGAGACCGATCGATAAACTTGCCATCTCATCCTGTGCGAATTCTTCAAAATGATCTGGAGTCGAGATTGCAAAGGGCGTTTGAAGAGTTACACAGTACTCGGGCGCAAGTAAATTATTTAGTAAGCCAATTAAAAAACGACGAAAATAGAGAGCTAATCCGTGACGGAAAAGCAGAGCAGGACTTTTGTTTTGGATCTAAGATTGTTTCAGAGGAATTGGAACTAGCTAAAGATAAAATAAATAGTCTAGAAGCTTTGCTAAAGAGTGAAGTTGAACATAATTTTTCATATAATGAAAAAATCGAGGAATATAAAAAATTAATAGATAGTTTAAACGAAAAGCTAGATGCTGAATCGGTGATCCGTGAACAACTGCAGAATAGAGCAAATCGGTTTGAAGAAGAGTTAATTATATTGCAATCTTCAGTAGTTCAATTTCAAAGCTCCCATTCAGAGGTATCACAGGAATTAGCGAAAGTTTATCGATCAAAATCTTGGGCGGTTACTCATCCGTTAAGGGCGGTTATGACCACCGCGAACGCGATACCTAATCTTTCGAGAAGAGTAAGAAATGGAATCCGCTACATCGCCAAGGGTGACTTTGACGGGCTGAAAAAGCGGGTTCGTTATTATCGGACAGATTCGGCTCTACAATCCTCGCAAAAATCTGGGCCCCCACAGCGATGGGGAGTAATGGCAACACTGCATACATTGTTTATCGCTGAATTAGTTGCAAAGCGACTGCGCCATCATGGTTGGGAAGTAGATATTCTGACAAGTTCTCAGAGCGAATATCTGCATGATATGTATATCGTAATTTGCCCGCAAATGTTTGATGTTCTGCCACCTGGAGAAAAGCGAATTTGCTACCAAATGGAGCAGTCAGTCACGTCGCGGTGGTTCAAAGAAGATTATTTGAATACCCTTGAAAACTCACTTGCTGTTTTGGATTATGCCCTTTCCAACATCGAGTATATGTCAACTAAGGGGATTTCGTACCCACACGTTCATTACCTTCCTGTTGGCGCAAATGCTTCTTATTCACAGAATTTTGATAAAAAAGAAAAAATTTACGATATCTTGTTTTACGGAGATGCAAAAAGTTCTCCGCGCCGGAATGAATTGCTGAAATATATCCGGAAGCATTTTAATGTGAAGATATGTGGAGATACATTTGGTCCAAAAATGGTTGATGAAATACTGTCAGCTCGTGTAGTGGTTAATATTCATTATTATGAAAATGCCTTGCTTGAAATGCCTCGGATTCAAGAATGTTTATCCTTGGGTATCCCGGTAGTTTCCGAGTCGGCGCAAGATCAGGCTAATTATCCCGAAATAGAAGGTGGCGTAATCTTCTTCGATCAGGGTAACCAAGATGAAATGATCAAAGCGCTGCAAAACGCTATAGAAAATCCTCAATCTATCAGCGAAGTGCAAGCTGCAGCCTATCGTGGTGAAAAGCTCTTTGATTTTATGTTTGATCGTTTTTTGGTGGCAATGAATTTTCTGCCATCGTCATATATACAGCAACTTCAGTTGCCACTGCCTAATTCCAGCGAGCCAGTAGCGCTATCACTTCCAGAGACAGTTGTCAGGCGCAATATTTTCAATATCGAAAAACCTAAGGATTGCTTAGTATTTTCTGGAATTCGACGTCATCCTGGTTGGATAGGTTGTGGCTTGAGTTACAAGGCGCTTGCTCAGCACGCTGTTCGGACAGGGAAAAAGCAGTTAACGGTCATGGAAGACGATGTTCTTTTGCCTAGCGATTATGACGTAAAACTTTCCGTTATAAGAAATTATCTGTCTTCAAAAAAAGATGAATGGGATGTTTTTGCAGGTGTAATAGCACTTTTGCATCCGGAGACCAAAATTCTTGCAGTAGAGATTTTTGATGGAGTTACATTTCTTACCATCGATAGAATGACGAGCATGGTATTCAATATATATAACGAGAAAGCGCTACGCATTCTAGCTACTTGGAATCCAGAAAATATAGATCCACACACTAATACTATTGATAGGTTTATTGAAAGCCAAATCAATCTCAAGGTTGTTGTTGCTCTTCCTTTTTTTGTTGGGCATCGAGAGGACGTTCATTCAACGTTATGGGGATTTCAGAATTCACATTATCTTGAGATTATAGGAGACAGTGAAAAGAAATTAATGAGTATGTTGAAAGAATACAATCTTAAACATTAAGAGAGAGTCCACTTAATCCTGCAGCATGCGTCTTATTCGGTTCTCAATGGGCGCATTTCCAATGTTCATGTTTGTGTATTCAAATTCTTTTTGATTTATTGATGATTAATATGAGTTTGATCCAAGATTTTCGGTTATATAAAGCAGGCAGAGGGACTAAGTCGTGAGCCGTCTTCCAACAAGGCTTTGAATTGTGAAAACTAGTTTAAGATAAATTTTATAGCGATTTAATCAAGACTTAGTCTGACGATATTCGTGCTAATTTTGATAGCTTTTTAATAAGAAATTTTCCTTTCGGTTGACTAAAATTTTTGGTTGTGGCTGCCGAAATCATATTGGAGGCGAATCGGTTTTAGGCTCGCGCCACCACAATCGCATTTTTATAACGATCTGGTGGGTAAACCTGATGGAGTTGTCTGTAGTAAAGCACGTAGCGCGTCTCGTTTTTTTATTATTTTTCTTTGGAAAAACCGACTGGTTACATTTTTCGCTTCCCTTAGTCTCGTGAGGCTTTGCCAGCCATGTCCTTCAGCTTGAGCGTTATATACGCTCGTGACGTAAAAAACTTGAAAGCACTGGAAGAATGCCAAGATAGGAACCGGAGATTTCGATGGCTTTCTCTTCGTGCGTCATGAATGGCAGCAACTTCCGGCGTCACAATTATGTCTACTCCATGTAGCCGGGCCCGTGCACAAAAGTCCACATCTTCGTAATAGAGAAAGTATCTTTCCGATAGGCCTTCCAACATCACATAGATGTGACGTGGAACTACGAGGAACATGCCGGCGATCCAGTCCGGATAAAGCAGCGCATCCCGCATGGGAAGGGCGGGCAGTCTTAATCGAATGCCTAGCAACTTGGCTGCGGCCTTTTTTGCCAAGCCAAATGGACTCGGGAAAAAGCGTGCGCTGTCTTCCAGTTCGTTGTGAGTATTCCGGATGATTGGCGCACAAATGGCATTCGAGTTAGTCTCAAGAACAGAAAGCAGAACTGCGAAAGGATCTTCTGGAAGTCGAATATCTGGATTAAGAACGACGTAATGCTTGCCGCTGGACTTATGGAATGCCGTGTTATGGTTGGCAGCAAAACCTTTGGGCGAGTCATTTATCACGGCCAGTATTGGAAACGGAAAAGCTGCAGGATCGACCGCATTATCTTCCTGTTTCAAATTCCATGTGACTATCACCTCGATGTCAGTGCGTCTGATTCTAGTCAGATCAGCGAGAAGAGCCAAAACGAGGTCCCGATGGCCGTGGCTGACAATTGAAAGCGAAAATATGATTGGTTGTTTCGGGGGCATTGTTTCTTTATTACGGGGACCCATACGGTCAGCTGTATTTAATTGAAAAATAGGCAAAGCGTTGAGTAGGCGAACAATCAGGCGAACGACCTATCGATTTATTAGACAACTTGCCAAATTGAAGCCTGTGCCCACTTGCTCACTGCGCATGTTTGAATAGAAAAGTATACTTGATAAGCTTGGCGGATATGTTGGAGAAGCATTGCGCGTCGAAGTGGACCGCAGCGCTATGCCGTTCTTGCAATAATCAAGCAGGTCTTGGCTGGGACATTTTTGAGACAAGGTGTTCTACCGAAACGTACAAGGGTCGGCGTTTGCCAGAATCAACAAATTAGCTGTGTGACATGATCCGTACAATATTACGCTGGACGATACAGAGATCAAATTAGCCATGGAAAAATTGCTGGTAACCGGCGCAACTGGCCTCGTAGGCGCATCGCTGTGCCATACGCTTCTGGCGCGCGGTATCTCATTCGTCCCATGCGTGCGCAAGCTGCCGTCGACCCAGTCGCCCGGACCAGCAATGTTTGAAACCGGGGATCTATCCGTCGCCGTAGACTGGACGCCTGCGCTTGCCGGCTGCACGGTCGTCGTACACCTTGCAGCCCGAGTGCACATGATGCAAGAGCAGGCTGCGGACCCGGAAGCGGTTTATCGAGCAATGAACGTGGACGCGACCATGCGACTGGCCGAACAGGCAGCAGCGCAGGGCGTCCGCCGCTTCATCTTCGTCAGCAGCGTGAAGGTAAATGGCGAGCACACGCTGAGCCAGCCGTTCCGCGCAAACGACCCTCCAGCGCCGGAAGATGCCTACGGCCGGTCCAAGCTGGCAGCTGAATTGGCGCTGCAGGCCTGGGCGGCCAGGACCGGGACCGAACTGGTAATCGTCAGGCCGCCGCTGGTGTATGGACCGGGTGTGCGCGCCAATTTCTTGCGGCTGATGCAGTTGGTGAAGTCGGGCGTGCCGCTGCCGCTGGGCAACGTCAGGAATAGTCGTAGCGTGGTTGCGCTTGGGAATCTGGTCGATTTCCTGTTGTTGTGCGCCAGTCATCCGGGCGCGGCTGGCGCTACCTGGATGGTGTCGGACAACCGCGACCTGAGTTTGCCGGAACTGATTACCTTAATCGCAACGGCAATGGGCCGGCCAGCCCGTTTGCTGCCAGTTCCCACCGGCCTGCTCGCGGCAGGCGCGAGTCTGCTGGGTCGTCGCGCTGCTGCCGGTCGCCTGCTCGACTCGCTTCAAGTGGACGTAAGGCCTGCGCTCGACCGGCTAGGTTGGACGCCACCGCTCGATGTCGAAACGGGTATCCGGCTTGCCGTTGCGCCGCTGCTAAATCCCTATCCGATAGCTGATCAATGAAACGCATTACCGACTTCTGCATGGCGCTGCTACTGTCCGCGGTTTGCCTGCTTCCATGTGTGCTGATCGCGCTGCTTGTACGCCTGACCTCCCCCGGGCCCGCCCTCTACTGGTCCGACCGCGTCGGCCGCAAAAATGCCATCTTCCGCATGCCCAAGTTCCGCACCATGCGCATCGATACGCCGGCCGTCGCAACTCATTTGCTCGGCGATCCAGACCGTTTCCTGACGCCGATCGGCTCCTTTCTGCGTAAAAGCAGCCTGGACGAGTTGCCGCAGTTGTGGAGCATCCTTTGGGGCGACATGAGTTTCGTCGGACCGCGCCCCGCCTTGTTTAACCAGCACGACCTGGTCGCGCTGCGCACCCAGTTCCAGGTTGACGAGTTGCTGCCCGGGTTGACGGGTTGGGCGCAGGTGAATGGACGCGATGAACTCGCAATACCGGACAAGGTGAAACTGGATGCCGAATATCTGGCACGACAGTCGTGGCTGTTCGATCTAAAAATCCTTTTCATGACTTTCATTAAAGTTGTCAGGCGAGATGGGGTGACACATTAATAAAATGCCAAGTAAAACGTTCCGTTGTTCAACACGTCCGAGCCGGCGCTTGGCGGTGCTTCAAGACCATTCACCGCACCAGGCAGGTAAAATGCCCCCTCCAATGCCTAAAACACCATAAATGAGAGCCGTACTAGAACTATCCCGGATCAAGAAGCAGCTGTTGGCTGCCAGCATCGACTCCATCATGCTGCCGCTCATCTTCTTCCTGGCGATATGGCTGCGCTACGATGTCGTCGACATGACGCTGATGCGCCGGTACTGGTGGCTGATGCTGGCTATCCCTGTGGTATCCATCCCCATCTTCATCCGCACCGGCCTCTACCGGGCCATGATCCGCTTCATCGACCAGAAAATCGTCTACGTCGTCGTGTTAGGCGTCACCGTGTCACTGGTCGTACTTGTCACCACCGCCGCCATCGCCACCCGACTCGAAGGCCTGTCCCGCGGCGTATTCGGCATTTACTGGATCAGCGCAATCCTATACATGGTCGCCGGCCGCTTCATCGCTCGCGGCTACTTTATTCGTGTAATGGGCCCGATAGGTGGCACCCGCGTCGCCATCTACGGCGCCGGCGAAGCCGGCATCCAGCTTGCCAGCGCGCTCAGGCTGGTCCCGGACTACGCCCCGGTCGCCTTCATCGACGACAGCCGCGACCTGCAGGGCGCCACCATCGCCGGCATTCGCGTCTACAGTTCGCGCAACCTCGAAGACCTGATCGCCAAGCGCTCGATCAAGGAAATCCTGGTGGCCATGCCGTCCCTGACGCGCAGCCAGCAGAAAACCATCCTCAACCGGCTCGAGCCGCTGAAGGTCAAGACCCGGGTGACGCCGCCGGTGGGCAGCCTGCTATCCGGCCAGCTCCGGCTGCAGGACGTGCGCGACATCGAGATCGAGGACTTGCTGGGGCGCGATCCGGTGGCGCCGGACATGGCGCTCCTAGGCAGCTGCATCACCGGCAAGACGGTCATGGTGACCGGCGCTGGCGGCTCCATCGGCTCCGAACTGTGCCGGCAGATCATCCGCCTGAAGCCTGCGCGGATGCTGCTTCTGGAAAGCTCGGAGTACGCGCTGTATTCGATCGAGCAGGAACTGCAGGCAATGCGGCAGTCGCTGATGTTGGATAGCCAGGTCGAACTGCTGCCTTTCCTGGGCACGGTGCTCGACCAGCAGAAATGCACGCGCATCTTGCAGACCTTCGGCGCGGATACGATCTACCATGCCGCCGCTTACAAGCACGTGCCGCTGGTCGAGCACAATCCGGTCGAGGGCATACGCAACAATGTGTTCGGCACGCTGTCCATCGCGCGTGCGGCGATGGAGGCCAGGGTAGGGCGCTTCGTGCTGATCTCGACCGACAAGGCGGTGCGGCCGACCAATGTGATGGGCTGCACCAAGCGCATGGCCGAGCTGATCCTGCAGGCCTTTGCACGCGAGCAAAAGCACACCCGGTTTTGCATGGTACGGTTCGGTAATGTGCTCGGTTCATCGGGCTCGGTGGTGCCGCTGTTTCATAGCCAGATCATGGCCGGTGGTCCGATCACGGTGACGCATCCGGAAATCACGCGCTACTTCATGACCATCTCGGAAGCCGCGCAGCTGGTGCTGCAGGCGGGCGGCATGGGCGAGGGCGGCGATGTGTTCGTGCTCGACATGGGCGAGCCTGTCCGCATCATGGACCTGGCCAAGCGCATGGTCCACCTGAGCGGTCTCGAGGTGAAGACCGACGCCACGCCCGAAGGCACGATCGAGATCCGCCAGATCGGCTTGCGTCCGGGTGAAAAGCTGTATGAGGAATTGCTGATCGGCGCGAATGCGCAGGGCACCGGGCATCCGCTGATCATGCGGGCGCAGGAGGCGGAAATACCGTGGTCCGAACTGCTGGCCGACCTGGAGCGGCTCAACGACGCCTGCGCCCGTTTCGACTATGAAGCGGTGCGGGCGATACTGCTCGATGTCGTGTCCGAATATGCGCCGCAGTGCGGGATCGAGGATTTTGTCTGGAGCGCGCAGCGCAAGCCGGCCAAGCTGGAAACGGCGCGCATCCGCGCGGTGAAATAGCGTTGCCCGAACAATCAGTGATGTCGCCGCGCCGGTATACTGCCGGCGTTTTTGTCCAACCTGAAATGCAGTACCCCTAAACCATGCTCACACTCTCTCCTTCCATATTCAAGGCCTACGACATCCGCGGCATCATCGGCAAGACGCTGGACGAATCGGTGGCCCGTCGCATCGGTCAGGCCTTCGGCACCGCGGTGCGCGCCAAGGGCGAAACCACGGTCGTGATCGGCCGCGATGGCCGCCTGTCCGGCCCCGGCCTGTCGGCCGCGCTGGCGGAAGGCCTGCAGGCGTCGGGCGTGGACGTGATCGACATCGGCGTGGTCGCTACGCCCATGGTCTACTTCGCCACCAGCACGCTGGAAGCGCGCTCGGGCATCATGGTCACCGGCAGCCACAATCCGCCGGACTACAACGGCTTCAAGATGGTGCTGTCGGGCGAAGCGATCTACGGTGACGCCATCACCGCGCTGTACCGCACGATAGACAGCAACGGCTATGCGACGGGGCAGGGCAGCTACCGGGAGCACAATATCCGCGAAGCCTACCTGCAGCGCATCATCGGCGACATCAAGCTGGCGCGACCGATGAAGATCGTCATCGATGCCGGCAACGGCGTGGCGGGCGCTTTCGCCGGCGACCTGTACCGCGGCCTGGGCTGCGAAGTCACCGAGCTGTTCTGCGAGGTCGACGGCAACTTTCCCAACCATCACCCGGACCCGGCGCATGTCGAAAACCTGCAGGACCTGATCCAGGCGCTGAAGACGTCCGACGCCGAACTCGGCCTGGCCTTCGACGGCGACGGCGACCGCCTCGGCGTGGTCACCAAGGACGGCCAGGTGATCTTCCCGGACCGCCAGCTGATGCTGTTCGCGAAGGACGTGCTGACCCGCCATCCCGGCGAAAAAATCCTGTACGACGTCAAGTGCACGCGGCACCTCGCGAGCTGGGTCACCGAGAACGGCGGCGAGCCGCTGATGTGGAAGACCGGCCATTCGCTGGTCAAGGCCAAGATGCGCGAGACCGAAGCGCCGCTGGGCGGCGAGATGAGCGGCCATATCTTCTTCAAGGACCGCTGGTACGGCTTCGACGACGGCCTGTATGCCGGCGCCCGCCTGCTGGAGTTGATGAGCCGCGAGACCGACCCGTCGGCCGTGCTCAATGCGCTGCCGCAGTCGACCAGCACGCCCGAGCTGCAGCTGAAGCTCAATGAAGGCGAGAACTTCGCGCTGATCGAGAAGCTGCAGAAGGAAGCGACGTTCCCGGGTTCGGACCAGGTCATCACCATCGACGGCCTGCGCGTCGAATACCCGGACGGCTTCGGCCTGGCCCGCTCGTCCAACACCACGCCGGTGGTGGTGATGCGCTTCGAGGCCGAGAACGACGCGGCGCTGGCGCGCATCCAGGCCGAGTTCAAGCGCGTGATCCAGGCTGCGAAGCCTGACGCAGCCCTGCCTTACTGAAGGGGCTGCATGCGGCAGGCAGGTTCACCCGGTGCGGTGGCGGCGGCGTGAACATCCTGATCGTGCGGGTGTCTTCGCTGGGCGACGTGGTGCATAACATGCCCATGCTCGCCGACCTGCGCCGCCACGTGCCGGACGCCCGGATCGACTGGGTGGTCGAGGAGTCGTATGCGAGCCTGGTGCGCCTCAACGACACGGTGCGCAACGTGATCCCGTTCGCGTTGCGGCGCTGGCGCAAGCACCTGGGCGACCCTGCCACCCGCGCCGAGATGCGCGCATTCCGCGACGCGCTGCGCGCGACATCCTACGACCTCGTGCTCGACACCCAGGGCCTGATCAAGACCGGTATCGTGATGCGCATGGCGCGGCTCGCGCCCGGCGGGCGGCGCATCGGCCTGGCCAATGCGACCGAGGGTTCCGGCTACGAGGCGCTGTCGCGCATCTTCCATACCGAGAGCGTGCCGGTCGGACGCCGTACGCACGCGGTGCAGCGGGCGCGGGAAGTGGCCGCGGCGGCGCTGGGTTATGCGGTGGAAGGGCCGGCCGACTTCAACCTGGGCGCGCCGGACCTCCAGCCGGCCTGGCTGCCGGCGCAACCGTATGCGGTCTTCTTTCATGGCACGGCGCGCGCGGCCAAGCAGTGGCCGGAAGCGAGCTGGATCGCGCTCGGCCGGCAACTCGTTGCGCACGGGCTGGCGCTGCTGCTGCCGTGGGGCAGCGCGGCCGAGCATGACGCGGCGCGCCGCATCGCGGCCGGGATTCCGGGAGCGCAGGTGCTGCCGAAGCTGCCGCTGATGGAGGCCGTGACGCTGGCGCAGCGGGCCGCGCTGGCGGTGGGCGTCGACACCGGGCTGACCCATATCGCAGCGGCCTTCGAGCGGCCGACGGTGGAGCTGTATTGCGACTCGCCGCGCTGGAAGACCGAGGGCAACTGGTCGCCGCGCATCGTCAACCTGGGCGACGCCGGCGCGCCGCCGGACGTGGCGCAGGCCGCGGCGGCGGCGCTGGCGCTGCTGGACCGGCACCCGGCCGGCTGACCCAACATGGTGCGACAGGCATAATACGGCTGATGGAACAGCAAATCATCGACATTGACTCGGGCGCATTGCAGGACGGCGCTCCCAACCCGGACTGGATCGCGGCAGTGGAGGCCGGCAAGGTGCTGCATTTCCCGCACCGGCCCTTCGTGCTGCAGGACCACGAGCAGGCTTTCCTGACGCCGGCGGTGCGCGACCCCAAGGTGCGCAACATCAGCCTGGACGACCGCGGCGGGTTGAAAGGCACGGTGCTGGAAGGCGCGCAGCAGACGCAGCTGGCGGCGATGGTGGGACGCTTCCGTGCCGAGGCGCATGCGCTGGTGGCCGCGCTGCTGCCGGCCTACACTGGCGTGCTGCGCGCCGCGCCCACGAGCTACCGGCCGGCGCAGGTCGAGACGCGCGCGCAGTCGTGGCGCGCGGACGACCGGCGGCTGCATGTCGACGCGTTCCCGTCGCGGCCCAATTACGGCGAGCGCATCCTGCGCGTGTTCACCAACATCAACCCGGAAGACCGGCCGCGCGTCTGGCGTGTCGGCGAGCCGTTCGAGGCGGTGGCCAGCCATTTCCTGCCGCGGCTGAAGCCGTACTCGCGCATGCAGGCACGGCTGCTGCGGGCGCTGCGCGTGACCAAGTCGCTGCGCAGCGAATACGACCACCTGATGCTGCAGCTGCATGACGCGATGAAGTCCGACCTCGATTACCAGCGCGATGCGCGGCAGCAGACCATGCCGTTCGCGCCTGGCGCGGTCTGGGTCTGCTTCTCGGACCAGACCTCCCATGCGGTCATGTCCGGCCAGTACATGCTGGAGCAGACCTTTCATCTCCCCGCGGACGCCCAGTACGACACGGCGTCCAGTCCCCTTGCCATATTGACGCGGCTGACAGGCCGGAATCTCATCTGATGCGCTGGTTTTATTCTCTTCTGTGGTGGGTCAGCCTGCCCCTGGTGCTGCTGCGCCTGTGGTGGCGCGGCCGCAAGGAACCGGGCTACCGGCAACATATCGCCGAGCGGCTGGGTTTTTACGACGGGCCGGCGCCTGTCGTCGACGGCCGGCTGGTCTGGCTGCATGCGGTGTCGGTCGGCGAGACCCGCGCCGCGGAGCCGCTGATCCGCGAACTGCTGGACGTGTTTCCCGACTGCGCTCTGCTGCTCACGCACATGACGCCGACCGGCCGCGCCGCTGGCCGCGAGCTGTACGCCAAGTACGGCGAGCGGCTGCACCAGGTCTATCTGCCCTACGACACCGGCTGGATGGTGAAGCGCTTCCTCCGGCATTTCACGCCGCGCCTGTGCATCCTGATGGAGACCGAGGTGTGGCCCAACCTGATCGCGCAATGCAATGCGCACCAGGTGCCGGTGGCGCTGGTCAATGCGCGGCTGTCGGAGCGTTCGCTGGCGCGCGCCGGCCGCTTCGGCGGGCTGCTGCAGCAGGCGGCGCAGGGCATCGCCTTCATCGCCGCGCAGACCGAGGCCGACGCCGAACGGCTGCGCAAGGCTGGCGCGGCCAGCGTCGAGGTCACCGGCAACATCAAGTTCGACGTCTGCCCGACGCCGGCCATGCTGGACGCCGGCGCGGCGATGCATACCCGTTTCGGTTCGCGCCGCGTGCTGCTGTGCGCCAGCACCCGCGAGGGCGAGGAAACGCTGATCCTCGACGCGCTGGCGGAGGCCCCGCTGGGCGAGGCGCTGCTGGTGCTGGTGCCGCGCCATCCACAGCGCTTCGACGATGTCGCGCGCGAGATCGAGGCGCGCGGCCTGACCTACCGGCGGCGCTCGTCGCTGGGCTATGAGGTCCCGCCCGACGTGCAGGTGGTGCTGGGCGACTCGATGGGCGAGATGTTTGCCTATTACGTTGCGGCCGACCTGGCCTTCATCGGCGGCAGCCTGCTGCCGCTGGGCGGGCAGAACCTGATCGAGGCCTGCGCGGTCGGCACCCCGGTGCTGATCGGCGAGCATACCTTCAACTTTGCCGCGGTCAGCAATGACGCGGTGACCGAAGGCGCAGCGATCCGCGTGCAGGACGCCACGGCGATGCTGCAGCAGGCCGCGGCGCTGCTGGCCGACGACGACACCCGCCGCGCGATGGGCATGCGCGCGCGGGAATACGCGCTGCAGCACCGCGGCGCGACTGCGCGCACCGTGTGGCTGCTGGCGCCGCTGCTGGGTTGACGACGATGGCCGACGCCCAGGACCCGCGGCCGACGCCGCCGGAACAGCCCGACGACAGCGAATGCTGCCGCAGCGGCTGCGACCCGTGCATCTTCGACCTGTACCAGCAGGAGCTGGAGGAATATCGGCTGAAACTGAAGGAGTGGGAAGCGCGGCAGGCGGGGTAGGGTGCGGGTTCGCATGCGTTCATTGCCCTCATACCCTTTCCAAGCTGCGGCAAACCGGATGAAAGCGATGGTTCCGATTCCCGTACGGTGCAATGCGCTGGCGCTTGTTACACCGTACCGGTTTTCATCGCACCCTGGGAGCCGGGGCGGGTATTGATCGGGCGAGTGGATGCTTTTCTATTGTTCCGCGGCTGACGCCGAACCCCACCCCTCGATATTCATCACATACCGGGTCGACCTTCCGGCCCCATCCTGCCGCAGCAGCCCGGCATGCGCCAGTTCGATCAGGTCGCGCGATGACGTGGCGCGCGAGGCGCCGGTCAGGTGCTCGTATTTCCGCGTGCTCATGCCGCCTTCGTAGCCGTCCGGCCCCGCGTCCAGAAGCGCATTGATCGCCTTGCGCTGGCGCGGCGTCAGTTCCCTGTCGCGATGGCTGTACCAGAACCGGGCTTTCTCCAGCGATGCATCCATCACCGCCGACGCCGCTTCGCAGGCAGCGCGGACCTGGGCGATGAACCAGGCAGTCCAGCCGGTCACATCCAGTGGGCCGTGCTGGGCGCGTTCGAGTTCGCCGTAGTAGTCGGCGCGCTTTTCCAGCAGGCGCTGCGAGATGCGTATCAGCCGGCTGGCTTCGCCGCTGTCGCGCGCCAGCGCCAGGTCGATCAGCACGCGGCCGACCCGGCCGTTGCCGTCCTCGAATGGGTGCACGGTTTCCAGCCACAGGTGGGCGAGGGCGGCGCGGGCCAGGTTGTCGGGGCCGTCCGGCTGGTTGAACCAGGCGATCAGCCTGTCCATCTCGGCGGGTACCTGCATCGACGGCGGCGCCTCGTAGTGGACTGTCTCGCGGCCCGGCCTGCCGCTGACGATCTGCATCGGTTCCGCATGGTCGCGGTAGGCGCCGGTCCGTATCCGGCTCATGCCTGAAAAACCGGTAGGAAACAGCGCAGCCTGCCAGGCCTGCAGCCGCTCGTGGCTCAGCGGAGCGGCAGCGTTCTCAAGCGCGTCGTCCATGGTGTCCAGCAGACCGTCGACATGCCGGAGCGCTGCCGGACCGCCATTGCCGGCAATGCCCAGCCTGCGGGCAACCGATGAGCGCACCGCCAGCAGGTCCAGCCGCTCACCCTCGATGGCGGCGGTGGAGGCCGCTTCCTGCGTCCAGGCCTCTGCCGCCAGTTCCCGGCGCTGCAGCAGCCCGAGCGCGGCGAGCTTTCCTTCAACTACGCCCTGGGCGCGCCGGGCAAGCGCCGATTCGGCCGCGATGCGGTCTCGGTCGTAGTACATGTTCGGCCAGCCGGGCTGCTGCCAGATCGGGTTCTTGAGAGACACGATGGCGGAAACGGTGAGTGAATGAGGCAATCATAGCAAATAATCGACTCATCCGATGAGTCGATTAACTCCCTGAATCGACTCACGCCGGCAACCGGAATCACACCCCGCGCACCGTGTGCCGCAAGCTTCTCGCCAGCAGCAACAGCATGCCCGTCGCCGCCAGCGAGAGCGCGATCATGATGCCGAAGAAGTTTTCCGGCCCCAGTTTCTGGTAGTAGCTGCCGAGGTAGCCCGCCAGGTAATTGCCGAAGAAGCTGGCCAGCAGCCAGACGCCCATCATCATCGAGACGATCCTTGCCGGCGCCATCTTCGTCACGAAAGACAGGCCGACCGGCGACAGGTAGATCTCGCCGACGGTGAAGAAAAACACGCAGGCGAACAGCCAGAGCCAGTGCAGTTTCTGGCCAGCCGGCAGGCCGTGGAGCAGGAAAAGCAGCAGCCCGAAACCGGCGCCCATGATGACGCAGCCCAGGCCCATCTTCGTGATGCTCGCGGGTTCCGCGCCGCGCGCGGACTGCCATCGCCAGTAGCGGTTCAGGAAGGGCGTCAGCACGAAAATCAGCAGCGGGTTGAATGACTGGAACCAGCTCGACGGCATGGTCCATCCGAAAACACGCCAGTCGGCCTGCCGGTCCGCCAGCAGCTGCAGCGTATTGCCCTGCTGTTCGTAGATGCCCCAGAACAGCACGGTGACGGCGCATACCGTCATCAGCGCAATGAGCCGCTTCCATTCATCCCGACTCAGCGGTTCGCGGCTGCGCGGCGCGGCATTGGCGGCGTTCATCGTCGCGCGCAATTCCGGGCCGAGATGTTTCTGGCCCAGATGGAATACCGCGATCGCGACGATCATGCCGACGCCTGCGGCGCCGAAACCGTAGTGCCAGCCGATTTTCTGCCCGAGCGTTCCGCACACCAGCGGCGCGAGAAAGGCGCCGAGATTCACGCCCATGTAGAAGATCATGTAGGCGCGGTCCCGCCGCGGATCGGCTGGCGCGTACAGGCCGCCGACCTGCGTCGAGATATTCGGCTTGAAGAAACCGTTGCCGACGATCAGGAACAGCAGCGCCAGCAGGAACAGGCGTTCGCTCGCCATCAGGAAATGGCCGATGCCCATCAGCAGGGCGCCCCAGTAGACCGAACGTTTCTGGCCGAGGTACTGGTCCGCGATCAGCCCGCCGAATACCGGGGTCAGATACACCAGGCCGGTATAAAGCCCGTAGATCTGGCTGGACAGCGCCTGGTTCGTCAATGGGCCGAACACCGATTCGATGCCGGCGCGCAGCAGCGGGAAGCCAACCACCTCCTTGCCCTTTTCGATCTCGGCGAACAGGTAGCCGGTCATGTACAGCACCAGCAGCGAACGCATGCCGTAGTAGGAAAACCGCTCCCACATCTCGGTGAAGAACAGCACGAACAGCCCCCTGGGGTGGCCCAGGATATCGTTGCCTGGTGCGACTGGAATGCTGCCGGGATGGGTCACGCGGTCTCCTTGAGGTTGGCAGTAAGCGCCTGGGGAAATCCAGCGCCTGTGCGGGCCGCTGGACGTCACCGGAACGGCATCGCCGGCGAAAGATGATAGGCGCATGGCCGCCGGGCGCAAGCGCTGTTCCAGCGCGCCATTAATAGAGTGGCATCGCCGCCCCGAACGTCGCCGGCCCAATAAAAAAAGCCGCATGCTGTTCAGGCATGCGGCTTCCTCGCGTCGAATGCAAGATGCCTACTCGACCTTCAGGCCGCCTCCCAACGTCCGGTAGACGTCGACCGCGTTGGTCAGACGCAGCAGCCTGGTCTGCACCAGGCTCTGCTCCGCGGTGAACAGCTCGCGCTGCGCGTCCAGCACGTCCAGCGAACTGGCCACGCCGGCGCGGAAACGCTGGTCGGCCAGGCTCAGGCGGTCGGCCTGGGCTTCGCGCACCAGGCGCTGTGCCTCGACCTGCTCATCCAGCGTGCCTCGGGCCACCAGCGTGTCGGCGGCTTCGCGGAATGCGGTCTGTATCGTCCGCTCGTAGTCGGTGACGGCGAGGTCGCGGCGCACCAGCGCAAGGTCGAGGTTGCCGCGGTTGCGGCCGGCGTCAAAGATCGGCAATGCGATCTGCGGCGTGAACGACCATGACATCGACCCGGCGTCGAACAGCCCGGACAGCGCGGTGCTGGCGGTGCCCAGCGCAGCGGTCAGCGAGATGCGCGGGAAAAAGGCCGCGCGGGCTGCGCCGATATTGGCATTGGCCGCCACCAGCCGCGACTCAGCGGCGCGGATGTCGGGCCGGTTGGTCAGCAGGTCCGACGGCAGCCCGGCCGGGATCGCGGTGACCACGTTCTGCGACGACAGGTCGCCGCCTTCCGGCAGGTCGCCCAGCGGCCGGCCGGCCAGCAGCGTCAGCGCATTGCGCGCCTGCGCCTGCTGCCGCTGCAGCTGCAGCACCGAGACCCGGGCCGACTGCACCAGGGTTTCATTGAGCCGCAGGTCCAGCGCCGACGAGGCGCCCACATCGAAACGCTGCTTGGCCAGCTTGTAGCCCTGCTCGCGGCCTTCCAGCGTGCGGCGCGCCAGCACCAGCTGTTCGCCGGCGCCGAGCTCGGACAGGTAGGCCTTGGCGGTTTCCGCGACCAGGCTGATCTGCGCGGCGCGCTGCGCTTCCTCGGTCGCCAGGTAGGCGGCGAGCGCGGCTTCGTTCAGGCTGCGCACCCGGCCGAAGAAATCGAGCTCGAATGCGGACAGGTTGAGGCCGACCTGGTAGACATTCGCCAGCAGCGGCCGGCCGGTGGCCGAGACGCCGCCCGGCGTGCGGCTGCGGCTGCCGCTGGCGCCGGCGCTTACATTGGGCAGCAGGTCGGCCGACTGGATGTTGTACTGCGCGCGGGCTTCCTCGATGCGCAGCGCGGCGGTGCGCAGGTCGCGGTTGTTGTCCAGCGCGCTGGCGATCAGCGCCTGCAGGCGGGCGTCCGGGAAGAACTCGCGCCAGCCGATGTCGACCGCGGCGCGGTTGGCGCCGGTGGACGGGGACGCATGCGGCGGGAATTCCGCCGCCACCGGGGCGGCGGGGCGCACCAGTTCAGGCGTCAGCGAGCAGCCGGCGATCATCGCCGCCGCGGCTGCCGCCAGCAGCAGGCGGGCAGGGGTTGTCATCATATTTGTTCCTCTTCAGGATGAAGGCGGTGGGACGCGTACATCTTGCGCTGGCGCTCGCTGCCCTTGAACAGCTTGCGCACCACCACGAAGAATATCGGCACCAGGAAAACGGCCAGCACGGTCGCGGTGATCATGCCGCCCATCACGCCGGTGCCGATGGCGCGCTGGCTTGCCGAGCCGGCGCCGGTGGCCACGACCAGCGGCAGCACGCCGAGGATGAAGGCCAGCGAGGTCATGATGATGGGGCGGAAGCGCAGGTGCACCGCTTCCAGCGTGGCGTCGATCAGGTTCATGCCCTCGGCCTGCAGGTCCTTCGCGAACTCGATGATCAGGATCGCGTTCTTGGCCGACAGGCCGATGATGGCGATCAGGCCGACCTTGAAGTAGACGTCGTTGGGCAGTTCGCGCATGGTCGCGCCGAGCAGCGCGCCGAGCAGGCCCAGCGGCACCACCAGGATCACGGCCAGCGGGATCGTCGTGCTTTCATACAGCGCCGCCAGCACCAGGAACACCGCCAGCAGCGACAGCGCGAACAGCGCCGGCGCCTGCGAGCCGGAGGTCTTTTCCTCCAGCGACTGGCCGGTCCATTCGTAGCCGAAGCCGGCCGGCAGCTGGCCCGCCAGTTTTTCCATCTCGGTCAGCGCCTCGCCGGTGCTGCGACCCGGCGCGGCATTGCCGGAGATTTTCATCGCCGGGTAGCCGTTGTAGCGGGTCAGCTGCACCGGCCCGGTGGTCCAGGCGGTGCTGGAGAAGGACGAGAACGGCACCATGTCGCCGGCGGCGTTGCGCGCATACAGCCTGCCGATGTCTTCCGGCTGCAGCCTGTCCTCGGCGTCGGCCTGGACGATCACCCGCTGCAGGCGGCCGGCGTTCGGGAAGTCGTTGATGTACGACGAGCCGAAGGCGGTCGACAGCGTGGCGTTGATGTCGGCGAATGCGACGCCCAGCGCATTGGCCTTGTCGCGGTCGACATTGAGCTGCAGCTGCGGCGTGTCTTCCAGTCCTTCCGGACGCACGCCGGCCAGCACCGGGCTCTTGCCCGCCATGCCCAGCAGCTGGTTGCGCGCGGCCAGCAGCGCGTCGTGGCCGAGGCCGGCGCGGTCCTGCAGCCGGAAGGTGAAGCCGGTTGCATTGCCCAGCTCGGGGATGGGCGGCGGGTTGACCGGGAAGATGATCGCGTCCTTGATCTGCGACAGCGCGCCGAACGCGCGGCCGACGATGGAGGTTACCGACTGGTCGGCGTCCTTGCGCTCGTCCCACGGGATGAAGGGCGTGAATGCCAGGCCGGCATTCTGGCCGCTGCCCGAGAAGCTGAAGCCGCGCACCGCGACGATGTGGGCGACATTCTTTTCCTTCATGTAGTACTGCTCGACCTGCTGGATCACGCCCTCGGTGCGGCTGGCGGACGCGCCCGGCGGCAGCTGGATGTTGGTCACCGCATAGCCCTGGTCTTCGGCCGGCAGGAAGGACGTCGGCAGGCGCGCATACAGCAGGCCGACGCACACCAGGATCAGGCCATATACCAGCATGTAGCGGCCGGCCGTGCGCAGCATGCGGGCGACGAAGCCCTGGTAGCTGGTCGCGGTGCGGCTGAAGCCGCGGTTGAACCAGCCGAAGAAGCCGCGCTTCTCGACGTGGTGGCCCTTTTCCACCGGCTTCAGGATGGTCGCGCACAGCGCCGGCGTCAGCGTCAGCGCCAGCAGCGCCGAGAACATCATCGACGACACCATCGACACCGTGAACTGGCGGTAGATCGCGCCGACCGCGCCGCCGAAGAAGGCCATAGGGATGAACACCGCCACCAGCACCAGCGTGATGCCGATGATGGCGCCGGTGATCTGGCCCATGGCCTTGCGGGTCGCGTCGCGCGGCGACAGGCCTTCCTCGCTCATGATGCGTTCGACGTTCTCCACCACCACGATGGCGTCGTCGACCAGGATGCCGATTGCCAGCACCATGCCGAACATGGTCAGCACGTTGATCGAGTAGCCGAAGGCGGCCATGGTGGCGAACGTGCCCAGCAGCGCCACCGGCACCACGATGGTGGGAATGAGCGTGTAGCGGAAGTTCTGCAGGAACAGGTACATCACCAGGAAGACGAGGATGATGGCCTCGACCAGCGTCTTGACCACTTCCTCGATCGAGATCTTGACGAACTGCGAGGTGTCGTAGGGGATTTCATACTTCACGCCCTGCGGGAAGAACTTCGACAGCTCGGCCATCTTGGCCTTCACCAGCTCGGCGGTCTGCAGCGCGTTCGCGGTCGGCGACAGCTGCACGCCGATGGCCGCGGTGGGCTTGCCGTCCAGCCGGGCGGCGGTCGCATAGGCCTGGCCGCCGATCTCGATGCGGGCGACGTCGGACAGGCGCACGGTCGAGCCGTCCGGATTGGCGCGCAGCACGATCTGGCCGAACTGCTCGGCCGACGTCAGCTGGCCGCTGACGACGACCTGGGCCGAGATCTGCTGGTTGCCCGGGCTGGGCAGGTCGCCCAGCGTGCCGGACGCGACCTGCGCATTCTGGTTGCGGATCGCGGTCGAGACGTCGGCGGTGCTGAGCTTGAAGCCGACCAGCTTGGCCGGGTCGATCCAGATCCGCATCGCGCGCTCGGTGCCGAACAGCTGCGCCTGGCCCACGCCCGGCACGCGCCGGATTTCATTGAGCACGTTGCGCGACAGGTAGTCGCCCAGCGCCACCGGGTCGAGCCGGCCGTCGGTCGACGACAGCGTGGTGAAGAGCAGGAAGTTGGCGCGCGACTTGGTGACCTGCACGCCCTGCTGCCGCACCGAGTCCGGCAGCCGCGGTTCGACCCGCTTCATGCGGTTCTGCACGTCCACCGCCGCCAGGTCCGGGTTGGTGCCGGGCAGGAAGGTGGCGGTGACCGCGGTCGTGCCGTTGGACTGGCTCTGCGACTCGATGTACTGCAGGCCGTCGGCGCCATTGAGTTCCTGCTCGATCAGGCTGGTCACGCTGTCGTCGAGGATGGCGGCCGATGCGCCAGGGTAGGTCGCATTGATGACGATGGACGGCGGCGCGATGGTCGGGTACTGCGAGATCGGCAGCGTGCGCATGCACAGCAGGCCGGCAAGCACGATGAAGAGTGCGATCACCCAGGCGAAGACCGGGCGATCGATGAAAAATTTTGCCATGGTGCGGCTTCCTTATTTCGTATTGGCAGGCGGAGCTGCCGCTGCTGCCGCGGCAACCGGCGTCGCCGCATTGCCGGCGGCGGGCTTCCACGGCACCGGCTTGACCGGCGCGCCGGGCTGGACTTTCTGCAGGCCTTCGACGATGACGACGTCGCCCTGCTTCAGGCCGTCGGTGACGATCCACTTGTCGCCCTGGGCGCTGCCGGTCTTGATCGGACGCGGCGCGACCTTGCCGTCCGCGCCGACCGTCATTACCGACGCGCCATTGTTATCGCGCTGCACCGCCTGCTGCGGCACCGTGATGGCCGACTCGTTGACCGCCTGCTCCAGCCGCGCCCGCACGTACATGCCGGGCAGCAGGAAGCGGTCGGGATTGGGGAATTCGGCGCGCAGCGTGACCGCGCCCGAACTCTGGTCCACCGCCAGGTCGGAGAACAGCAGCTTGCCGGTCTGCGGATAGGGCGTGCCGTCCTCGGTCACCAGCGAGACGCTGGCCTGGTCGCGGCCCACGGTCTTGAGCTTGCCGGCGGACATGGCCTGGCGCAGCTTCAGCAGTTCGCTGGACGACTGGGTCAGGTTGACGTAGATCGGGTCGAGCTGCTGGATGGTGGCCATCGGCGTGGCTTCGCCCTGGCCGACCAGCGCGCCCTCGGTCACCTGGGCGCGGCCGATGCGGCCCGAGATCGGCGCGGTCACGGTCGCGTAGCCGAGGTTGAGGCTGGCCGTCTGCTGGCTGGCGCGGGCGGCTTCGAGGTCGGCCTGGGCCTGCTTCTGCGCAGCCAGCGCGTCGTCGTATTCCTGGCGGCTGATCGCGTTGGTCTGCACCAGCGGACGGTAGCGGTTGACCTTCAGCGTGGCCTGCGCCAGGTTGGCCTCGGCGCGCGAGCGCGCAGCCTGGACGTTGGAAAGCGCCGCCTGCAGCGACGCCGGGTCGATGCGGAACAGCACGGTGCCGGCCTTCACGTCGCTGCCCTCGGTAAACAGCCGCTTCTGCACGATGCCCGGCACGCGTGCCCGGACCTGCGCGGTGCGGGTGGCTTCAAGCCGGCCTGGCAATTCGTTGGTGATGGCCACGCGCTCCGGCGCCACGGTGACTACCGAGACCTCGGGCGGCGGCATGGCGGCAGGCTTGGCCTGGGCGTCGGGTTTCTTGTCGCCGCATGCGCCCAGCGCCAGCAGCGCAAGGGTGGCGGCTGCCAAGGAAGAGGTTCGGAAGACTGTCATGAATATCTCGCACAAAAAAGAACCGTGGTGGCGCACGGCGGGTTGGCCTGGAACAAGGGTGTAAACGAAAGACGGAGCGACGGGCGCTCGCGCCGTCTGAGTGATGAAAACGGGCGAGGCCGGCGGGAAAGTTTGGTATTATATATACATTCATGAATGTATGTTTAAGTCGCCTGATAACTATTTGCCGTTCCGGCAAGGGGGCAGGTGACCGGGATTGTATGGCCAGATCAACCAAGGAAGAAGCGCTCGAAACCCGCAACCGCATCCTCGATGCGGCCGAGGATGTATTCCATGCGAACGGCGTTTCGCGCACGTCGCTTGCCGATGTCGCGGAAGCCGCCGGCGTCAGCCGCGGCGCCATCTACTGGCACTTCAAGAACAAGAGCGACCTGTTCGACGCAATGTGCGAACGGGTCAGGCTGCCGATGGAGGACATGGCCGCCGCCGGCAAGGACGCGCGCGAGGCCGACCCGCTGGCGCAGCTGCGCAAGACCATCCTGTTCGTGCTCAGCGAAGTCCGGCACAACCCGCATTCGCGCAAGGTGCTGGGCATCGTCTTCCACAAATGCGAGTTCGTCGAGGCGGCGGGGCCGATCATCGAGCGACAGCAGGATGTGTTCCTGCGCGGCCGCGCCGACCTGCAAACCATCCTCTGCAACGCGGTCAGGCGCGACCAGCTGCCGGCCGACCTCGACACCGCGCTTGCCAGCATCATGCTGCAGGCCCAGATCGACGGCTTGATCAATATCTCTCTTTTCACGCCCGACAGCGCCGACTTCGACGCCCATGCCGGCCGCATGGTCGACGCCGCGATCGAGATGCTGCGCTGCGCGCCGTCGCTGCGCATGCCGCAGGCCGCCGCGCACGGCTGAAGGCGGGGCGGCCCGCCGCCCGGCCGATCGCCTGTGATCCATGTCTTCCCGTCATCGCATGCCCATGGCCCAGAGCCGGATTGAACGATAATGTCAGCCGGTTTCCGCGTGCCGGATGGCGGCGGAACCGGTCCATAACAATCCTGACGGAGATATGCATGTTTTTTGAAAAGACAGTCCGGCGCTGCGCTATGCTCGCCGCCCTCGCGCTGCCGCTTGCCGCGGCCGCATTCCCCACGCAGCCGGTCGAATGGGTGGTGCCTTACGCGGCGGGAGGCGGCTCCGACGTCGTCGCCCGGGTGGTCGCAACCGAGATGACGAAGACGCTGGGGCAGTCCATCATCATCAACAACAAGCCGGGCGCCGGCACCAACATCGGCGCGTCCTATGCGGCCAGGGCCAATGCGGACGGCCACGTGGTGCTGACCGCAGACACCGCGACGCTTGCCGCCAACCCCTTCCTGTACAGCAAGCCCGGCTACGACGCCGAGAAGGATTTCGCGCCGGTGGGCCTGATGGCCCGTTTCCCGATGCTGCTGGTGGTGAACCCGCAGGTGCCGGTCAAGGACCTGAAGGAATTTCTCGCATGGGCCAAGGCGCAGCCCAATCCGCCGGCCTTCGGCACGCCGGGCGCCGGCAGTCCGCATCACCTGGCCACCGAGCTGTTTGCCGACATGGCCGGGCTCAAGCTGATCCATGCGCCGTACAAGGGCGCGGCGCCGGCGGTGCAGGACGTGATGGGCGGGCAGGTGCCGTTCATGTTCGTCGACACGGCCAGCGGCGCGCCGCATATCAAGGCCGGCAAGCTGAAAGCCATCGGCGTGGCCAGCCTGAAGCGGGTGCCCAACTTCGAGACCATCCCGACGCTGGACGAGCAGGGGATGAAGGGTTTCGAGGCCTATGCATGGCAGGGCATGGTGGCGCCGGCGAAGACGCCGGCCGCCAATATCGAGATCCTGAACAAGGCGCTGGTCAAGGCCCTCGGCACCGACGCGGCGAAAGAGCGTTTCCAGACGCTGGGCCTGGAAGCGATCCCGAGCAGCCCGCAGGAGATGGCCGCCTATGCGAAGGCGGAGCGGGAAAAGTGGGGCAAGGTCATCAAGGCCAAGGGCATCAAGCTGGACTAGCATGATGCCTGGGCATGATGCTGCAGGCTGGGCGTCATGCCGCTGCTGTCGGCGGGCCGGCAGCACCCGCGCTAGCCGGCCATGTCCTCGGCGGCGTCGCCGATGATGCGCAGCGCCGCCGCCGGGTCGTCGATGCGCTGGATCGCCAGCAGCGCGAAGCGGGCGAGGAACAGCGCCGTCTTGTCCGGGCCGAGTTCCGTCATGGTCCGGCACAACTGCGTGTAGACCGCGTCGAGTTCATTGTCCTTCATGCTGTTTTCCTTTCGATGTGCCGCGCTTGCGGATGCAGCACGCGCCCGATGGCCGCCGTCAGCGTGGCCGCGTCCGGCGCATGCCAGCGGCCGATCACGTGGCCGTCGGGCCGGACGAGGTAGACGCTTCCGGGACGGGCGCCGTACAGGCCGAACAATCGGCCGGTATGGTCCTGCGCCACTACGCCCGGCCCCGGGCCGGCACGGTCGCAGGCCAGGCGCGTCAGCTGTATCAGTTGCAGCGGCAGCGTCCTTTCCCGCATCGCGCGCAGGAAGCTTTCCATGGCCTCGTCCAGCCTGCCGTCCTCGCTGAAATGCAGCACGCCGAATCCCGGCCCAACCAGGTCGGTCAGGTACGCTTGCGATGCACGCCCGTCGCGCAGTACCGTCACCGGGCATTCCGGCAGCACCGCGCCCGGCAGCGGGCCGGCAGTCCAGCCTGCATCCTCCGCCTGCGGCGCATTCAGCGGCGAGCCCGCATAGGTGATGGCCGAACTCTGGCGCGGATTGATCAGCGCGCGCACGCCTGCATGCCTGGCCGCCAGGCTCAGCACCGCGGTGCGCATCAGGTCGAATGCGAACGAGGGCGGGGCCATGAACTCGGTGCTCTTGGTGCCATGGCTCAGGTTCTCGTGGGCCGCCGCGACCCGTTCGCTCGAATAGCTGTCGATCAGGCCCTCGCCGGCCAGCCCCCTGATCACATAGGCCAGCTTCCAGGCCGCATTGTCGGCATCGTCGATGCCCGAGTTGGCGCCGCGAACGCCGAAGATCGGCACCAGGTGGGCGGCGTCGCCGGCAAACAGCACGCGGCCATGGCGATAGCGCTCCAGCGTCAGCGCATTGGCCTTGTACATCGTGATCCAGATCGGCGCCCAGGGACCGCGCTCGCCCATCATGTCGAGCAGGCTCTGCACCCGCGGCAGCACATTCTCCGGCTTCACCGCTTCCTCCGGGTCCTCGCCGTCGCGCACCTGGTAGTCGATGCGCCAGACGTTGTCCGGCTGCTTGTGCACCAGCACGGTGGAGCCGGGATTGCAGGGCGGGTCGAAATAGGCCAGGCGTTCGGTCGGCCGCCGGCTCTCCAGCGCGATATCGACGATCACATAGCGGCCTTCGTAGCTGGCGCCCCGCAGCTGCAGGCCCAGCGCGTCGCGTATCCCGCTGCGGCCGCCGTCGCAGGCCAGCAGCCAGTCCGCCTCCAGCGCATAGCCGCCGTCCGGCGTGTCGAGCTGCAGCGTGACGCCGCTGCCGTTGTCGGCGACTGAAAGCGCCCGCGTCTGCCAGCGGATGTCGATCAGGTCCGGCTGCTTCATCGCCGCGTCCAGCAGGAACTGCTCGATATGGTATTGCGCCAGGTTGACCATGGGCGGCAGCTTCTGGTTCTCGTCCTGCGGCATCGTGAAATGCAGGACTTCGGCGTCCCGGTAGAAGCTGCGCCCGCCGGTCCATGGCAGGCCCTTTTCCAGGAAGGCGTCGGCTGCGCCCAGCCGCCCGATGATCTCCAGGCTGCGGCGCGAGATGCAGATGGCGCGGCTGCCGCTGCACACCGAGGCGTCGGCCTCGATCAGCACCGACGCAATGCCCTGGCGCGCCAGGCCGAGCGCGGCGGTCAGGCCCACCGGGCCGCCGCCGACGATGGCGACCGGATGCCGGCGCGCGTCCACGCCGTCTTTCAGCGGCGGGATGCGGGCCGGATACTGCACGGCGGCGAACGGGTAGGGCGCGAATGCAATGCTCATCGTCTTCTCCAGGCATCGTGCGATGCGGTAGCGGCACATGGTCAGGCAGCATTATCGCCGCCGGCGGGCGCAGGTGCAGGCGCTCGGTACGTCAGCGTACAGACACTCTGTTGCCCGGCATATACATTGAAAGTCCGGCAACAGCCACGGCGTTCCATCGTCAGCGCCAGCCGGACAAGGCGGCAGCCGAAAGCTGCCGCTCCTCGATACGCTGCACAAAAGGGAGAATAAAAATGGACCTGATCTGGTTTCTGGTTGTTGGACTCATCGCGGGCTGGCTGGCCAGCGCCATCGTCGGCGGCGGCTTCGGGCTGATCGGCGACATCGTCATCGGCGTCGTCGGCGCTTTCCTCGGCGGCTACCTGTTCCGCACCTTCGGCTTTTCCGCCGGCGGCGGCATGCTGGGCAGCATCATCGTCGCCACGGTCGGCGCGATCGTGCTGCTGCTCCTGCTGCGACTGGTGCGCCGCGCACGCTGACGCCGGGCCGGCGCGGCCTCCGCTGCGCCGGCAACCCGCCTTCCTTGCACGCGATTCCTCATTCTGAATCAAGCAGCGGCAGGGACGGCGGGGGTAGGATCGCCCTTTCACATACCTATCAGGGAATTACATGACCGATCCGCGCAATATCGCCCACGACAAGAAAGTCCAGCAAGAGAAAAAGCACCGCGGCGAGGAAATCGCTCCGGGCGCCGACGAGACGCCGCAGCCAGGCCGCAAGCCGCACATGGAAGAGCATGCGAAGGACAACGACGCCGGCACGTCGGACGAAGCGTCCAAGGACGGCGACACGTCGCAAGCCTCGTAATTCCGTACCAGGCGCTTCCTGCCGCGCAACGCGCGGGAAGCGCGCGCCGTCCCGGGCAACTGCAGCAACGCCCGCGGCGCATGGCCGGCCCGCCGCGCCTCCGCGACGCCGGCCGCCGATAGCGGCGCCCCATGCCGCCAGTCCGGCGCGGCCTTCCTGTGCGTTTCCCAACTCCCTTCTATAATCCTGAATCATCGTAAGCGCGCCGAACCGGCCGCCAGACCTACAGGAAATACTATGGCTGATACTCATCCCGGCGCCGCCCCGGCCCAGGTTCACTGGAACCTCGACCCGGTCGTCGAACAACTGCGCATGTCGCGCGAAGTCACGCACAAGATCCGGCACCAGGGCACGATACGCGAGCTGCCGTCGAAGTCGGCGCTGGTCGGTATCCTGCACGGGCTGTGCGCGGTGCTGTTTCCGACACACTACGGGCGTGCCGGACTGACCGATGAAAGCATCGACTACTTCGTCGGCGACACGCTTAATACGACGCTGTCGCTATTGAGCGAGCAGGTGCGCCGCGGCCTGGTCTTCAATGCGGAGGCCCGCGGCCTGCCCGGCGCCGAGCTCGGCGAGCGCGCGGTGCGCATCACCCGCGAGTTCGCCAGCCAGCTGCCGTCGATCCGCGCGCTGCTGGTCAGCGACCTGCAGGCCGCCTACCAGGGCGACCCGGCGGCCACCAGCATCGCCGAAATCCTGCTCTGCTATCCGGGCACCGTGGCGGTGATCTACTACCGGCTCGCGCATGCGCTCTACCTGCTGGGCTCGCAACTCGTTGCGCGCCTGATCTCCGACATCGCGCATTCCGACACCGGCATCGACATCCACCCGGGCGCGCAGATCGGCGGCAGCTTCTTCATCGACCACGGGACCGGCGTGGTGATCGGCCAGACCGCGGTCATCGGCCAGCATGTGCGGCTCTACCAGGCCGTGACGCTGGGCGCGCGGCGCTTCCCGGCCGACGAGACCGGCGCGCTGATCAAGGGCAATGCGCGCCACCCTATCGTCGAGGACGATGTGGTGATCTATGCCGGCGCCACCATCCTGGGCCGCATCACCATCGGCCGCGGTTCGACCATCGGCGGCAATGTCTGGCTCACGCGCGACGTGCCGCCGGGCAGCAACGTGTCGCAGGCGGACGCGCGCAGCAACTGCCCGGAGTAAGGAAAGGCGGCCAAGCGGCCCGCCGCGCCTGAAAAGCCGGCTTGCCGGGCCTGAAAAGGCGGCACGGCAATAAGCGCCGGGCGCGCGGGCAAATCCTTTAAAATAGCGGCCTGTCCCTGGAACCGTCTTATGTCTCTTTCAACAACGCAAGAAATCGTGGCCGAGCTCCGCGCCGGCCGCATGGTCATCCTGGTCGACGAGGAAGACCGCGAAAACGAGGGCGACCTGGTGCTCGCCGCCGAGTTCGTCACTCCCGAGGCGATCAACTTCATGGCCAAGTACGGCCGCGGCCTGATCTGCCTGACCCTGACCGAGGAACGCTGCGAGCAGCTCAACCTGCCGATGATGACCAGCCGCAACGGCACCTCGTACGGCACCAATTTCACCGTGTCGATCGAGGCCGCCGAGGGCGTCACCACCGGCATTTCGGCGGCCGACCGCGCCGCCACCATCAAGACCGCCGTGGCGCGCAACGCGCGGCCCGCCGACATCGTCCAGCCCGGCCACATCTTCCCGCTCAAGGCGCAGAAGGGCGGGGTGCTGATGCGCGCCGGCCATACCGAGGCCGGCTGCGACTTCGCCGAACTCGCCGGGCTGACGCCGGCCGCGGTGATCTGCGAGATCATGAACGATGACGGCACGATGGCCCGCCTGCCGGACCTGGTCGAATTCGGCCGGCAGCACGGCCTGAAGATCGGCACCATCGCCGACCTGATCCACTACCGCAGCCAGCATGAAAGCATCGTCGAGCGGGTCGCCGAACGCACGATGCGCACCGCGCAGGGCACGTTCCGCGCGATTGCCTACCGCGACACGCCCAGCGGCGGCGCCCACCTGGCGCTGGTCAACGGCGAACTCGCGCCGGAACTCGAAACCCTGGTGCGGGTCCATCAGCCGGTATCGATACTCGACCTGCTCGACACCGACCTGACCACGCATTCATGGAACATGGCGTCGGCGCTGGAGGCGATCAAGGCATCCGAGCGCGGCGTGGTCGTGCTGCTCAACTGCGAGGAATCGGCCGAGGAGATGCTGGCCCGCTTCGACGCGCTGGCCGCGCCGCAGGAACAGCGGCCGCCGTCGCGCAGCGCGCGCATGGACCTGCGCACCTACGGCATCGGCGCCCAGATCCTGAAAGACCTCGGCGTGCGCCGCATGACGCTGCTGGCCAGCCCGCGCAAGATGCCGTCGATGACAGGCTTCAACCTGGAAGTGATGGGTTTCAAGGCCTGTCCCGGCAACTGAAAATTCCGTGGACGCAGGCATGGCCTGTCGTCCGCTCAACGAACAAGGCGCTAATCGCGCATGAAGGAACAACATGACAGTCGGCACATATGAACGCAACCTGGATGGCCAGGGCCTGCGCATCGGGATCGTCCAGGCGCGTTTCAACGAGGACGTCTGCCATGGCCTGCTGTCTTCCTGCCTGGCCGAACTGAAGCGCCTGGGCGTGGCGGACGAGGATGTGCTGCATGTCACCGTTCCTGGCGCGCTGGAAATCCCGCTGGCGCTGCAAAAAATGGCTGAAACCCACCAGTTCGATGCGCTGATCGCGCTCGGCGCGGTGATACGCGGCGAGACCTACCATTTCGAGCTGGTGTCCAACGAATCCGGCGCCGGCATCACCCGCGTCGGGCTGGACTATGGCATCCCGATCGCGAATGCGGTGCTGACGACGGAGACCGACGAGCAGGCCGAAGCCCGCATGGCGGAAAAGGGTGCGGACGCCGGCCGCGTGGCGGTTGAAATGGCCAACCTGACGCTGGCGCTGGAAGAACTGGCCGAGGTCAGCGAGGAAGAGTAGGCCACGCCGGCCGGCACATTCCGATCGTTTCAAATTTAATCATGTCCGCCCCGTGCGGACCAAGGCTGTCATGAACACGAAATCCCAGCACGCCAACCCCAGCAAGAACCGCACACCGCGCCACCGCGCGCGCGAGTTCGCGCTGCAGGGCCTTTACCAGTGGCTGCTCAGCAATGAAGACTCCGGCGTCATCGACGCCCATATCCGCCAGGCGCATGGCTTCGACAAGGCTGACGCCGCGCATTTCGACGCGCTGCTGCATGGCGCGATCCGCGACGTGGCCAGGCTGCGCCAAAAGATATCCCCGCTAATCGACCGGCCGCTGGACCAGCTGTCGCCGATCGAGCATGCGGCGCTGCTGATCGGCACCTACGAGCTCGAGCACCATCTCGAGATCCCGTACAAGGTCGTCATCAACGAGGCGGTCGAGCTGACCAAGTCCTTCGGCGGCATCGACGGCCACAAGTATGTCAACGGCGTGCTCGACAAGCTGGCGGCACAGATACGCACGGTGGAAACCGGCGCGGCCCGCGGCGCCTGAAACCCCGGACGGGCCGCAGCGGCCCGTTCCAGCCTGACCCCTTTTTTCCGACCTGCATGGAGTTTCCCGGATGGACCTGAATCGTCTTGCGTCCCGCCTCGACCATATCGCGCCGTTCCACGTGATGGAGCTGGCCAAGATGGCGAGCGAACTGGAGCGGGATGGCCGCAGCATCATCCACATGGGCATAGGCGAGCCCGACTTCACCGCGCCGGCGCCGGTCATCGAGGCGGCGACCCGGGCCATGGCCGACGGCAAGCTGCAGTACACGGCTGCGACCGGCCTGCCAGCGTTGCAGCGGGCGATCTCGGAACATTACCGCTCGGTGTACGGGCTCGATATCGCGCCTGAACGCATCGTCGTGACCGCCGGCGCGTCGGCCGCGCTGCTGCTGGCCTGCGCCGCGCTGGTCGAGCCGGGCGCGGAAGTGCTGATGCCGGACCCGTCCTACCCGTGCAACCGGCATTTCGTCGCCGCCTTCGAAGGACGGGCGCGGATGATCCCGAGCGGCCCGGCGGAGCGTTTCCAGCTGTCCGAGGCGATGGTCAGAGAAAACTGGAACGAGGCGACGCGCGGCGTGCTGCTGGCGTCGCCGTCCAACCCGACCGGCACCTCGATCGCGCATGACGAGCTGGCGCGCATCGCGGCCGTGGTGCGGGAGAAGGGCGGCTTCACCATCGTCGACGAGATCTACCAGGGCCTGACCTATGACGAAGCGCCGTTCTCGGCGCTGTCGCTGGGCGAGGACATCATCGTCATCAACAGCTTTTCCAAGTATTTCAACATGACCGGCTGGCGGCTGGGCTGGCTGGTGGTGCCCCCGGACATGGTGCGGGCGATCGAGAAGCTGTCGCAGAACCTGTTCATCTGCGCATCCAGCATCGCGCAGCATGCGGGCCTGGCCTGTTTCACGCCGGAAGCCATCGCCATCTTCGAGGCGCGCAAGGCCGAATTCAGGCGCCGCCGCGACTACATCGTGCCGGCGCTGCGGGAACTGGGCTTCGGGGTGCCGGTGACGCCGGACGGCGCATTCTATGTATATGCGGACTGCAGCGCGCTGGCGGACGACGCCGATGCGCTGACGGTGCGCATGCTCAACGAGGCGGGCGTGGTGCTGGTGCCGGGCCTGGATTTCGGACCGTCCACCGCGCGCCAGTACATCCGCGTGTCCTATGCGACGTCGATGGAGAACCTGCAGGAAGCGGTGGCGCGGCTGCGCCGCTTTTTCGGGCGCGCCTGACGCAAATGCCGCCCGGGAGGGCGGCATGTCGATACGACATCAAGGCAAGGCGCAGCCCGGTCAGAGCGCGGCGACGATGCCTTCCTGGTCGGCTTCCTGGTTGCGCAGGTCATGCCGGTCGGCCTGGGTCAGCACATCCACCTTGTCATCGGCCACCGGCGCGACGGGCTTGGGCGGCGTCTTGGCGACCACCGTCGCGGGAGGCGGCGCCGACGTCGTGGTCACCGGCACGTTCTTGCCGTTGGCGACATCCTTCAGCCGCTTGTATTCGGCCAGCACCTTGTAGCCGTAGCCTGCATCGTTCTCGAACGCAGCGGCGCCGACATACATCTTGAGGCCGGACTCGATGGAGCCGCCGCGGCTGACGTATTCCTTCAGGATGGTCGCGCCGACCTTGATATTGGCCACCGGGTTCAGCGCCGCCTTGACGCCGCCCAGGTGCTGGAACTTGTCATGGTGCACCTTGGACATCACCTGCATCAGGCCCTGCGCGCCGACCGGGCTTTCCGCGAACGGATTGAAGCCGGATTCGATCGCCATTACCGCCAGCACCAACAGCGGATCGATCTTCACTTCCCTGGCCGTGTTGTAGGTCGCGCTGACCAGCATATTGGTCGCATCGCCGGCGACGCGGTAGCGCTTGGACAGCCAGTTCGTCACCCACTTCTGCTCGCGCGGGGCGGCGTCCTTCTGGTCAACGACAGATAACTTGGCGACATGCTCGGCGTGAGCGGCCGCGGCCGCGACCGGGGCAGTCGCCGGTTCGGCCACGGCCGGTTTCGCCGCGACGTCCGGTTTCTTTTGCGCGACGACGATGCCAGTCGGCGCGGGGACAGTCGCGGGCGCCGCCGGGGCGCTTGCCTGCATCGTGGTCTTTGCGGCGAAGGGCGACATCGCCTTCAGGTGGTCGGTCAGTTCGGGCTTGACGAACATCACGCCGATCGCGCCGATTGCGCAGACGCCTGCGCCCATCACCGCGCGGTGCGCGGCCATGCGTAAAACCTTGGTCCTGCCAGGCGCGGCAAACAGTGCGCGCAATCGCGCTCCTGAAGCCGCCCCGGGCGCCGGTTCGGCACCCTGTTCGCCCGTTGGCCCTATTAGACTCGGCAACATTTTTCCTCCTCTATCAGCGCGGCAAAGCCATCCCCGGACAGTCGCTGTCCATGGAAAAAAACGATTGCTTGACTTGCCGTGCACCAGAATGATCGTTTGCCTGTGCTGGGAGCAGGGGGCAAACGGCGGAGTCATCGATCACGAGCCGCGGCCATGTGGTGGCGGGCTAGCGTGTCGACAACGTTGTCGGGGGATAAGGCTGACGCCTTGCGAAAACACTCCTTAAAATGTCATGTGGGGCCCCGAACCCCGTAAGCTTGTCATTCGTCAGGTTAGTGTTTTTTTGCTAACCCGGCGACTGCATTTGGCCGCATTGTAGTAACCGGGATATATCCAGTCAATAATATAAAAGTTATTTTCCATAACTTTTATGTCTAAAGGTCTGCTCGTTGACCTGTAAACCTGAGTAAAATCAGCAACTTGTGGCAGCCTTATCAACGAGTACCACTACTTTGAAAAATATCAACAAACATGAAATACGCTGATTTACGCGACTTTATTGCCCAATTGCATGCAATTGGCGAGCTTCGCCATGTCGCTGCACCGGTTTCGCCCTACCTTGAGATGACCGAAGTCTGCGACCGGGTGCTGCGCGCGGCCGGACCCGCGCTGATCTTCGACCATCCGACCGGGCATGACGTTCCCGTGCTGGCCAACCTGTTCGGCACGCCGCGGCGGGTCGCGCTGGGCATGGGCGCCGACGACGTGAGCGAGCTGCGCAAGATCGGCCACGTGCTCGCGACCCTGAAGGAGCCGGAGCCGCCCAAGGGCTTCCGCGACGTGCTGGGCCTGGGTTCGCTGGTGAAATCGGTCTGGGACATGGCGCCCAAGGAATTGCGCGGCGCGCGCTGCCACGAGATCGTCTGGGAAGGCAACGATGTGGACCTGGCGCGTCTCCCGATACAGCACTGCTGGCCGGGCGACATCGCGCCGCTGATCACCTGGGGCCTGGTGATCACGAAGGGGCCGCACAAGAAGCGCCAGAACCTCGGCATCTACCGGCAGCAGGTGCTCGGGCGCAACAAGGTCATCATGCGCTGGCTCGCGCACCGGGGCGGGGCGCTCGACTTCCGCGAGCATGGCATCGTCAGCCGCGGCCAGCCTTACCCGGTGGCGGTTGCGCTGGGAGCCGATCCGGCGACCATCCTGGGCGCGGTGACGCCAGTGCCCGACAGCCTGTCCGAATACCAGTTCGCCGGCCTGCTGCGCGGCAGCCGCACGGAGCTGGTCAAGGCCATCGGCAGCGAACTGCGGGTGCCGGCATCCGCCGAGATCGTGCTGGAAGGCCATATCTACCCGGACCAGAACCATCCGAGCGGCTACGAGCATGCGCTGGAAGGGCCGTATGGCGACCATACCGGCTACTACAACGAGCAGGACATGTTCCCGGTGTTCACGATCGACCGGATCACGATGCGGCGCGACCCGATCTACCATTCGACCTATACCGGCAAGCCGCCCGACGAGCCGGCCATCCTGGGCGTGGCGCTGAACGAGGTGTTCATCCCGCTGCTGCAGAAGCAGTTCCCGGAAATCACCGACTTCTACCTGCCGCCGGAAGGCTGCAGCTACCGGATGGCCGTGGTGCAGATGAAGAAAGCCTACGCCGGCCACGCGAAGCGGGTGATGTTCGGCGTCTGGAGCTTCCTGCGCCAGTTCATGTATACCAAGTTCATCGTGGTGGTGGACGAGGACGTGAATATCCGTGACTGGAAGGAAGTGATCTGGGCGATCACCACCCGCGTCGATCCGACACGGGATACGACGCTGGTTGACAATACGCCGATCGACTATCTCGACTTCGCGTCGCCGGTCAGCGGACTCGGCAGCAAGATGGGAATCGACGCGACCAACAAGTGGCCAGGGGAAACCAGCCGGGAGTGGGGCGTGCCGATCGAGATGAGCGGCGAGGTGAAGCAGAGGGTCGATGCGCTCTGGCAAAGCCTGGGCATCTGAAGCGATGCCTGGCCATGCGGCGTGACAGCGGCGGCCGGCCAGGAGGCGGGCGGCGCCAAGAATCCGCTGGACGCCGCCTGCTTTGCTGTTAAAATGCCGGCTGGCGGGCCCCTGCGCATTGTGGCACGGCCAACCTGGTCAGGTCGGGAACGAAGCAGCCACAGCCGTTCACCATAAGTGCCGCAGACAAGGCTCGCCTCCTTCGTTTCAGCTCGTCTTCCGCCGTTCTCCGCATTTTTCCCCCTGTTTTTCTATCGTCCGTCGCGCTCGGCCTGCAGGTTATTGCGTATCCGCGTCATCACCTGCGCGCACTGCTGCAGCTGTTCGATGTCCAGTCCGGCCATCATTTTTTCCCGCAGCCTGTCCGATAGCTGTTCGATGATCCGCACCTGGCCGGCCGCCGCCGGCGTCAGCACCGTATACTTGCGCCGCCGGTCTTCCGCGGACGCGACGCGGGCGATCCAGCCTTTCTGCTCCAGCTTGTCGAGCAGCCTGACCAGCGTCGGACCCTCGATGCCGAGGTTGCGGGCCAGGTCGGCCTGCATCAGGCCTTCGGGATTGCGTTGCAGCTGCAGCAGCACCAGGCGCATCGACAGATTCAGCCCGAGCGGCTTGAGCGCCCGGTTCATCTCGTAGCGCCAGGCGCGGGATGCCTCGCCGATGACGCGCCCGAGCAGCTTGGGCAGCATTTCCTTGTCGGGCAGGTTTTCCAGGTCTTTCCGCATGCCAAACTCGCTTTCAAAATTCATAGCCTGCTATGCTATCCTATTCGTTAGCATTGCTACCTAATTTCTCTGCGACATGCCTGGCGACAGACGGGCGCGCATTCAACCCTATTCATCGTCACCATGCGTTCTGCCCGCTCCTCGATCCTGATTGCCGCCGTATTACTGCTGGCCGCCGGCGGCGGCTACTATTATTACCAGGGCCGCCCGGCGCCGGCGGCGGCCAAGGCCGCGCCCGCGCAAAGCATCAAGAGCGGGGTGGCGCAGCAGAAGGACGTCGCCATCGTGGTGAGGGCCAACGGCTATGTCAGCGCCCTCAATACCGTCGACGTCCGGCCGCAGACCCAGAACATCGTGCGCCAGGTGCACGTGGTCGAGGGCCAGGACGTGCGCGCCGGCCAGCTGCTGTTTACGCTGGACCAGCGCAGCGACACGTCCAACGTCGACCGCGCCCGGGCGCAGGTGGCGCGCGGGCGCGCCGACCTGGTCGAGGCGGAAAACGCGCTGCGCCGCAACCAGGAACTGGCGGCGAAGAATTTCGTGTCGGCTGCCGTGGTCGACACCGCGCGCAGCAAGGTCGAGGCATTGCGCAGCACGCTGCAGGCCGATGAGGCGACGATCCGCAGCAGCGCCATCGCGCTGGGCAACAACCGCATCGTCGCCACCATGGACGGCCGCATCGGCGCCATCAGCGTGCATGCCGGCAGCCTGGCGCAGCCGGCCGGTCCGCCGATGCTGACCATTTCCCAGCTCGACCCGATCACCGTCAGCTTCGCGCTGCCCGAGCGCGAGCTGTCCATCCTGCTGGCCACTTACCCGAAAGGCAATGCGCCGGTAACGGCCGTGCTGGCGGGCGAGCGCAGCGTGCAGGGCGAACTGATCTTCATCGACAGCGCGTCGGACCCGCAGAGCGGCACCATCAAGATGAAGGCGCGCTTCGCCAATGGGCAGCGGCAGATGTGGCCGGGCACCTTCGTCAACGTGAGCCTGGTGTCGCGCACGCTGCCGCAGGCGGTGGTGATCCCGGCGCAGTCCGTCATTACCGGACCCACGGAAAAATTCGTCTACCTGGTCAGGCCGGACAACACGGTGGCGGCGCAGAAGGTAACCGTCGAGAACATCGACGGCGGCGAGGCAGTGGTCAGCGGCCTGAAAGCGGGGGAGCGCATCGTGGTCGAAGGCGCGCAGAACCTGCGCCCCGGCGCCAGGGTCAGGGAAACGCAGTCCGGGCAGAGCCAGCCCCGCACGCCTGCCGACGCCTGAGCCCCGCCACGCCCATCTCCTCCCGGACCCCACGTGAATATTTCCGAACTCTGCATACGCCGCCCGGTCATGACCGTGCTGCTGGCCATCGCCATCGTGGTCGCCGGCGCATTTGCCTACACGCGGCTGCCGATCGCCGCGCTGCCCAGCTATAACACCCCGGTCATCAACGTCACCGGCGTGCTGCCCGGCGCCAGCCCCGAAATCATGGCGGCGTCGGTGGCGACGCCGCTGGAAAAACAGTTCTCCACCATTGCCGGCCTTGCCACCATCAGCTCCACCAACACGCTGGGCAATACCTCGATCACGCTGGAGTTCGTCAGCGACCGCGACATCGACGCCGCCGCGGTCGACGTGCAGGCCGCGCTGCTGCGCGCGCAGCGCAGCCTGCCGGTGGAAATGACGGCGCTGCCGGCCTACCGCAAGGTCAACCCGGCGGACGCGCCGGTGCTGTCGATTGCGCTGACCTCGCCGTCGCTGTCGCTGTCGGACCTGAACGACTACGCGGAAAACCTGATCTCGCCATCGCTCTCCACCATCGACGGCGTCGCCCAGGTGGTCGTCTACGGCCAGCGCCGCTACGCGGTGCGGATCAAGGCGCGCCCCGAACAGCTTGCCGCGCGCAACATGAGCATGGATGAACTGGCCGCCGCCGTGCGCTCGGCCAATGCCAACAGCCCGGTGGGCGTGCTCGACGGCCCGCGCCAGAGCCTGACGCTGCAGGCCAACCGCCAGCTGCCCAATGCCGCCGCGTTCAGCGAACTGGTCATCAGCAGCCGCGACGGCGTGGTCACCAGGCTCAGGGACGTGGCCACGGTCGAGGACAGCGTCGAGTCCACCCGCAGCGGCAGCTGGCTGGGCCGCGAGCCGTCCATCGTGCTGGCGGTGCAGCGCCAGCCCAATGCGAACACGGTGGCGGTGGTGGATGCGGTCAAGGCCAGGCTGCCGCAGTTTCGGGAACAGATGCCGGCGTCGATCGAGGTCTCGGAGCTGAACGACCGCTCGGTGTCGATCCGCGAGGCGATCCACGACGTCAACTTCACGCTGGCCCTGACCGTGGTGCTGGTGGTGATGGTGATCTTCCTGTTCCTCAAGCGGCTGTCGGCCACCGCCATTCCGGTGGTGTCGCTGCCGATCTCGCTGATCGGCTGCTGCGGGCTGATGTACTGGCTGGGCTACAGCCTCGACAACATCTCGCTGCTGGGCATCACGATCGCGGTCGGCCTGGTGGTCGACGACGCCATCGTCATGCTGGAAAACATCGTGCGCCATATAGAAGACGGCATGGAGCCGATGCAGGCGGCGCTGCTGGGCTCGCGCGAGGTCGGCTTCACCATTCTTTCGATCTCGATCTCGCTGATCGCGGTCTTCATCCCGATCTTCTTCATGCCGGGCGTGATCGGCCTGATGTTCCACGAGTTTGCCGCGGTCGTGTCGCTGGCCATCATCGTCTCGGCGCTGGTGTCGCTGACGCTGGTGCCGATGCTGTGCAGCCGCTACCTGAAGCATGACAGCCACCAGAAGGACAACTGGCTGGGCCGCCATTTCGAGCGCGGCTTCAATGCGGTGCTCGACACCTACCGCCGCAGCCTGGACTGGTGCCTGAAGCACAACCTGCTGGTGCTGGCCGCTGCCATCGCCACCTTCGCGCTGACTGCGCTGATGTTTGCCAGCATGCCCAAGGGCTTTTTCCCGAACGAGGACATCGGCCAGATCAGCGTCACGCTGGAAGGGCCGCAGGATGCGTCCTACCAGGCGATGGAAGCGCTGACCAAGACCGCCGCCGAGATCATCGCCAACGATCCCAACGTCGAAACCGTGACGTCGCGCCTGTCGGACGGCACCAGCTCGCGGATGTTCCTCGGCCTCAAGCCGCGCAAGGAGAGGGAGTCGATGGACGCGGTGCTGGAGCAGCTGCGGCGCAAGGTGCGCGACGTGCCGGGCCTGTCGGTCTACCTGACGCCGGTGCAGAACCTGCGGCTGGGCGGGCGCATCAGCAAGAGCCGCTTCCAGTATGTGCTGCAGAGCGTGAAGGCCGAGGAACTCAACGGCTGGGCCGAGAAGATGCAGAACAGGATGCGCGCCGACCCGGTGTTCCGCGACGTCACCAGCGACTCGCAGCTGAAGGGCCTGCAGGCGATGGTGAACATCGACCGCGACCGCGCGAATGCGGCCGGGGTCCAGGTGCAGGACATCCGCACCGCGCTCTACAGCGCCTTCGGCGACCGCCAGGTGTCCACCATTTTCACCAGCAGCAACAGCTACCAGGTCATCCTGCAGGACGCCAACTGGGGCGGCCAGGACGAGGGCGACCTGAACAATATCTTCGTGCGCAGCAAGACCGGCGCGCTGGTGCCGCTGCTCAGCGTCGCCCGGGTGGAGCGGGCGGCCGGCGCGATCTCGGTCAATCACCAGGGGCAGCTGCAGGCGATCACCCTGTCATTCAACCTCGCGCCCGACGTGCCGCTGGGCGACGCCACCCGCAAGATAGACCAGTTCAAGGAAGAGCTGCGGCTGCCGGCCGACATCATCACCAGCTATGCCGGCGACGCCGCGGTGTTCCAGTCGTCGCAGGGCAGCCAGATCGTGCTGCTGGTGCTGGCGGTGGTGGTGATCTATATCCTGCTGGGCGTGCTGTATGAAAGCTATATCCACCCGATCACCATCCTGGCCGGCCTGCCGTCGGCGGTGGTGGGCGCGCTGCTGGCGCTGCGGCTGTTCAACTTCGAACTGACGCTGATTGCGACCATCGGCATCCTGATGCTGATCGGCATCGTGAAAAAGAACGCGATCATGATGATCGACTTCGCGCTCGACGCCCAGCGCAACCAGAGCATGGCCCCGGCCGAGGCGATCCGTTCGGCCTGCCTGTTGCGCTTCCGGCCCATCATGATGACCACGCTGGCCGCGCTGATGGGCGCGCTGCCGATCGCGCTGGGCCTGGGCGCCGGCGCCGAGCTACGCCAGCCGCTGGGCGTGGCCATCGTCGGCGGCCTGCTGGTGTCGCAGGTGATCACGCTGTTCATCACGCCGGTGATTTATTTGTTCCTGGACCGGTATAGCGGGGCAGGGCCGCTGACGGTGACGCTGGATGCGCCGGCGCCAGCGCCAGCGCCGCAGCATCGGCTTTCGTGATTGGTGACTGGTGAATGGTGTAATAAGCGCAAGCGCATTACACCATTCGCCGATAACCCACAGGCATTCGCCGGATAACCGCCTACACCCCGGCCCAGGCCCGGTCCAGTATCCGCTGCTGCAGGGCGGTCGCCGCCATCGTCCCGTACACCCGTCCGCCTTCACCATCCAGCCGGCTCGCCGCAAAAGCCTCCGCGACATCCTGCGGCGCATGCCGCAGCATCAGCGCCGCCTGCGCCGCCAGCACGAGCCGCTGCGCGATGCGCCGCGCCAGCGCCTCCTGTTCGTCGGGCGCGGCCCGCAGGTCGCGCTGCAGGCCGCCCAGCAGGGCCAGCAGCCCGGCATGTCCGTCCGCCGCATCGCGCAGGTCGCCCAGCAGCAGCATCGCGCCTTCCGGGTCGCGGCCGATGGCGCGCAGCACGTCCAGGCACATCACGTTGCCCGAGCCTTCCCAGATCGAGTTGACCGGCGCTTCCCGGTACAGCCGCGCCATCGGCCCGGTTTCCACGTAGCCGTTGCCGCCCCAGACTTCCATGCATTCGCCGGTGAATTCGATTGCGCGCTTGCAGACCCAGAACTTGGCGGCCGGCGTGACGATGCGTCGCCAGGCGCGCTGCAGCGGGTCGTCCGCCTGGTCGAAGGCGGCGGCCAGCTTCATCATCAGACGGGTCGCGGCCTCGCTTTCCAGCGCCAGGTCGGCCAGCACGTTGCGCATCAGCGGCTGCCCGGCCAGCAGGCGGCCGAAGGCGGACCGGTGGCGCGCATGATGGGCGGCCTGCACGAAAGCCTGGCGCATCAGCCCGGCGCTGCCGATCACGCAGTCGAGCCGGGTGTAGTTCGCCATCTCGATGATGGTCGGGATGCCGCGCCCCGGCTCGCCGACCATCACGCCCGTCGCGCCCTGGAACTCGACCTCGCTGCTGGAATTGGACTGGTTGCCCAGCTTGTCCTTCAGGCGCTGGATCAGTATCGGATTCTTGCTGCCGTCATTGCGCCAGCGCGGCACGAAAAAGCAGGACAGGCCTTCGTCGGCGCGCGCCAGCACCAGGTGCGCGTCGCACATCGGCGCCGAGAAAAACCACTTGTGCCCGGTCAGCGCGTAACTGGCGCCGCGGCCTTCGCCATCGAGCGGCGTGGCTGTCGTGGTGTTGCTGCGCACATCGGACCCGCCCTGTTTCTCGGTCATGCCCATGCCGACCAGCATCGATTTCTTCTGCGCCAGCGGCAGGTCGCGGGCATCGTGCTCCAGCGAAAACAGCTTGTCGCGCAGCGTGGCGAACAGCGCCGGCTCGCCCGCCAGCACCGGGATCGACGCATAGGTCATCGTGGTCGGGCACAGCGAGCCGGACTCGACCTGCGCATGCAGGAAGTAGCCGGCCGCGCGCGCCGCCTGCGCCCCCGGACGCGGCGCGATGAAGGGCAGCGCATGCAGTCCCTCGCGCCGCAGCGACGCCAGCAGCTGGTGCCAGCTCGGGTGGAATTCGACCGCATCGATGCGGTTGCCGACGCGGTCATGGGTACGGAGTTCCGGCGGATGGCGGTTGGCGAGCGCGCCCAGTTCCAGCATCGCGGCGCTGCCGAGCGCCTGGCCCAGGCCCTGCAGCCGCTCGGCGTGCCAGCCGGCGCCGTTCTGCGCGAGCGCATCGGCCAGCGCCGCATCCGTCGTGAAAAGGTTGTAGTCCTGCAGTTCCGGCGCCTGGTTGGTGACCGCGTGCGTGGGCCATGGCATGATGTCGTCTCCTTGGATCGGGCGTTTTCCCTGATTCTGGGGCCGCCGGCATTCTGCTACAAGTGCTTCCCGGCAGTCGGGTAAAATGCGGCTTCAGTCCATCCAGTCAAAATTTCCGCGTCTCCATGTCCTATCAAGTCCTCGCCCGCAAGTATCGACCGAAAAGCTTTGAGACGCTTGTCGGGCAGGAGCACGTGGTGCGGGCGCTGACCCATGCGCTGGAGCAGAAGCGGCTGCATCATGCCTACCTGTTCACCGGCACCCGCGGCGTCGGCAAGACCACGCTGTCGCGCATCCTCGCCAAGTGCCTGAACTGCATCGGCCCGGACGGGCAGGGCGACATCACCGCCCATCCCTGCGGCGTCTGCGATGCCTGCGTGGCAATCGACGCCGGCCGCTTCGTCGACTACATCGAAATGGATGCGGCCTCCAACCGCGGCGTCGACGACATGGCGCAGCTGCTGGAGCAGGCGGTGTACGCGCCGTCCAATGCGCGCTTCAAGGTCTACATGATCGACGAAGTCCACATGCTGTCCAACCAGGCGTTCAACTCGATGCTGAAGACGCTGGAGGAGCCGCCCGAGCATGTGAAGTTCATCCTGGCGACCACCGACCCGCAGAAAATCCCGGTGACCGTGCTGTCGCGCTGCCTGCAGTTCAACCTGAAGCAGATGCCGCCCGGCCAGATCGTCGGGCATCTCGAAAACATCCTCGGGCAGGAGCATATCGAGTTCGAAGTGCCGGCCCTGCGCCTGCTGGCCCAGGGCGCGCATGGCTCGATGCGCGATGCGCTGTCGCTGACCGACCAGGCAATCGCCTATGCCGCTGGCCGGGTCACGCTGGACGCGGTGCAGGGCATGCTGGGCGCGCTCGACCAGTCCTTCCTGGTGCGCCTGCTCGACGCGCTGGCGACCGACGACGGCGCGGCGCTGCTGGCGGTGGCCGACGACATGGCTGCGCGCAGCCTGTCCTATAACGCTGCGCTGCAGGACCTGGGCTCGTTGCTGCACCGGGTCGCGCTGGCGCAGTCGGTGCCGGCGGCGCTGCCGGAAGACCTGCCGGAACGGGAACACATCCTGCGGCTGGCGCAGGCGTTCGAGCCGGAAGAAGTGCAGCTGTATTACCAGATTGCCGTGCACGGCCGCAACGAGCTTGGCCTGGCGCCGGACGAGTACGCGGGTTTCACGATGACGCTGCTGCGCATGCTCGCGTTCCGGCCCGGCACGATGCCGCAGGAGCAGGCGCCGCCGCAGAAACCGGCCGCAGCCGCTGCCGCCCCGGCCCGTGCAGCGCCGATCGCACAGGCAGCTTCGATGGCGCCGGCAGCGCCGCCGGTGCGCCAGGCGGCAGCGGTGCTCGACGCCGCGCCCGCAAGGACGACGGTGCCGGCCGAGCCGGTCGCGGCCGCCAAGGCGCCGCCGCGGCCCGCTGCGATCAGCCCGGCACGCGCGGCGCTGGAAGCGGCGCGCAACATGAAACGCGGTTCGGCGCCCGCAGCCGCCATGCCTGCGGCTGTGCCCGCGCCAGTGGCCGCGCCCGCGCCGCAGCCGCAGCCGTCATCGTCATCGTCATCGTCATCGTCCGACATGCCGCCCCCCTGGGACGACATACCGGTGTTCGACGAGTACCAGGAACCGGCTCAAAAAAAAACTGAACCGGTAAGGGCGGAAGCGCCGCCGCCGGCCCCTGTGCCCGAACCTGAACCTGCACGGCCGCCGGTCGCGGTGCCGGAACTGGGCTGGGACGGCGACTGGCCGACGCTGGCGTCCGCGCTGCCGGTGCGGGGCGTGGTGCACCAGCTGGCGCAGCAGAGCGAACTGCTCGACTGCGTACAGGAAGGAAATACCTTCCTGTTCAAGCTGCGGGTGCCGATCGAGACCCTGTGCTCCGCCGCCAGCCTGGAAAAGCTGACCGCGGCGCTGCAGGAACGCTTCGGCCGGCCGGCCCGGGTGCAGACCGAGATCGGTGCGGCGCGCCAGACCGCGAATGCCAGGGCGGTGGCCGAGCGGGAAGCGCGCCAGCAGCAGGCGGAACAGACCATGCACAGCGATCCATTCATCCAGACGCTGATGCGCGAGTTCGGCGCGACCATCGTGCCGGGATCCATCAAACCAGTTTAATCGGCATAATCAGCAATCAGCACAGGAGCGCAAAAATGATGAAGAACCAATTGGCAGGCCTGATGAAGCAGGCGCAGGCAATGCAGGACAACATGAAGAAGATGCAGGACCAGCTCGCCACCATCGAGGTCGAGGGCCAGTCCGGCGCCGGCATGGTCAAGGTGACCATGACCTGCAAGAACGACGTGAAACGGGTGTCGATCGACCCGTCGCTGCTGGGCGAGGACCGCGACATGCTGGAAGACCTGGTGGCCGCCGCCTTCAACGACGCGGTGCGCAAGGCCGAGGCGACCACGCAGGAAAAGATGGCGGGCATTTCGGCCGGCATGCCGCTGCCGCCCGGCTTCAAGATGCCGTTCTGATCCGTCCGACGCCACGTGAAGACGCCATCCAGCCTCGACTTCCTGGCCGAGGCGCTGCGCCGGCTGCCCGGCATCGGCCCCAAGTCGGCCCAGCGCATCGCCTACCACCTGATGCAGCATGACCGCGACGGCGCGGCCATGCTGGGACGCGCGCTGACCGAGGCGGTCGAGCGCATCCACCATTGCGCTTCATGCAATACGTTTACCGAAAACGAGATCTGCGAAACCTGCCTCGACCCGGAGCGCGACGCCGCGCTGCTGTGCGTCGTCGAAACGCCGGCCGACCAGTTGATGATCGAGCAGACGCTGACCTACAAGGGCATGTATTTCGTGCTGATGGGCCGCCTTTCCCCGCTCGACGGCATCGGCCCGCGCGACATCCACCTCGAACGCCTGATGCGGCGCGCCACCGACGGCGTGGTGCAGGAGGTGGTGCTGGCGACCAATTTCACCAACGAAGGTGAAGCCACCGCGCATTACATCAGCGAGACGCTGAAAGCCCGCGGCCTCAAGGTCAGCCGCCTGGCGCGCGGCGTGCCGGTCGGCGGGGAACTCGAATATGTCGACGCCGGCACGATTGCGCGCGCGATGCTGGACCGCCGCAGCACTTGATAAGCGCGGTTTTCTCCCTATTTGTAGTCGTACATCGCACAGATGGCTGATTGTCGTCCTAGCGGATGTGACATCGCTTGCCGGTATTGGGCTAGAATCTGGCAACTTTTTCTGAAGGCAGGCAATAATGGAATTTGACAAGGATCTCGACGCGCGCGGCCTGAATTGTCCGCTGCCTATCCTGAAGGCAAAGAAAGCGCTGGCCGAGATGATGAGCGGCGAAGTCCTGCGGGTGGTGGCAACCGATTCCGGATCGGTGCGGGACTTCCAGGCATTCGCGAAGCAAACCGGCAACCAGTTGCTCGAGCAGTCCGAAAGCGGCCAGGAATTCACCTTTTATATGCGTCGGAAGTAGGGCTGCGCAATATTTAGTGGCATTCCTCTATCCTCTAATAGCACGAGCGTGCTAAATTTCGGCACGTTTTGCGAAATACTCTTATAATCGTTGTTTGGTTTACGTTAACGTCAATCTGATTTTTCAAAGGCAGAGCTATGAAAGTACTGGTTCCAGTCAAGCGCGTGGTGGACTACAACGTCAAGGTGCGGGTCAAGTCCGACGGCTCCGGCGTTGATATTGCCAACGTCAAGATGTCCATGAATCCCTTCGACGAGATCGCCGTCGAGGAAGCAATGCGCCTGAAGGAAGGCGGCAAGGTCACGGAAGTCGTCGCCGTGTCCTGCGGCGTCGCCCAGTGCCAGGAAACCCTGCGTACCGCGATGGCCATCGGCGCCGACCGCGGCATCCTGGTCGAGACCACCGAGGAACTGCAGCCGCTGGCGGTCGCCAAGCTGCTCAAGGCGCTGGCCGACAAGGAGCAGCCGCAGCTGATCATCCTCGGCAAGCAGGCCATCGACGACGACAGCAACCAGACCGGCCAGATGCTGGCCGCGCTGCTGGGCTGGGGCCAGGCGACGTTCGCGTCCAAGGTCGTGATCGAAGACGGCAAGGCCACGGTCACCCGTGAAGTCGACGGCGGCCTGGAAACCATCGCATTGCCGCTGCCGGCCATCGTCACCACCGACCTGCGCCTGAACGAGCCGCGCTATGTCACGCTGCCCAACATCATGAAGGCCAAGAAAAAGCCGCTGGAAAACGTCAAGCCGGCCGACCTCGGTGTCGATGTCACGCCGCGCCTGAAGACGCTGAAAGTGTCCGAGCCGCCCAAGCGTTCGGCCGGCATCATGGTCAAGGACATCGCCGAGCTCGTTTCCAAGCTGCGGAACGAAGCGAAAGTCATCTAATTTCACGGGAAAGACATCATGGCCGCATTGGTTATTGCAGAACACGATAACGCTACCCTCAAGGGCAGCACCCTCAACACCGTCACCGCCGCGTCCGAATGCGGCGGCGAAGTCCACGTGCTGGTTGCCGGCGCCAACTGCGGCGCCGCTGCCGAAGCAGCCGCGCAGCTGGCCGGCGTGACCAAGGTCCTGGTCGCCGACGGCGCGCAGTTCGCCGACGGCCTGGCCGAGAACGTTGCCGAGCAGGTGCTGGCGCTGGCCTCGAACTACAGCCACATCCTGGCGCCGGCCACCGCCTACGGCAAGAACATCCTGCCGCGCGTCGCCGCCCGCCTGGACGTCGCGCAGATTTCCGAGATCACCAAGGTGGTTTCGCCCGACACCTTCGAGCGCCCGATCTATGCCGGCAACGCGATTGCCACCGTGCAGTCGGCCGACCCGGTCAAGGTCATCACCGTGCGCACCACCGGCTTCGATGCCGCTGCGCAGGGCGGATCGGCTGCGGTCGAAAACGTCGAAGCCGCCGGAGACGCCGGCAAGTCGTCCTTCGTCTCGCGCGAGCTGGCCAAGTCCGACCGTCCGGAACTGACCGCCGCCAAGATCATCGTTTCCGGTGGCCGCGGCATGGGTTCCGGCGACGCGTTCAAGATCCTCGAGCCGCTGGCCGACAGGCTGGGCGCCGCCATGGGCGCATCGCGCGCCGCGGTGGACGCAGGCTACGTGCCCAACGACTGGCAGGTCGGCCAGACCGGCAAGATCGTGGCTCCCCAGCTCTACATCGCGGTCGGCATCTCGGGCGCGATCCAGCATCTGGCAGGCATGAAGGATTCCAAGACCATCGTCGCCATCAACAAGGACCCGGAAGCGCCGATCTTCAGCGTGGCTGATTACGGCATCGCCGGCGACCTGTTCGAACTGGTGCCGGAACTGGTCAAGGAACTGGGCTGATTTAATCCGGGTTGAACCGCCACGGGCAGGATGCGCACAGGCGCTACCTGCCCATTTTTTTGGGAGTATCAGATGAGCTATGCCGCCCCCCTGAAGGACATGCTGTTCGTGGTCAATGAACTGGCCAACCTGTCCGCCGTCCATGCCCTGCCGGGCTGCGAGGACGCCACGCCCGAGACCGTCGAAGCGGTGCTCGAGGAAAATGCGAAATTTTGCGGCGAGGTGGTGGCGCCCCTGAACGTCGCCGGCGACCGCGAGCCGAGCGCCTGGAAAAACGGCGAGGTGACCACTACCCGCGGTTTCAGGGAGGCCTTCCATGCGTTTGGGCAGGCTGGCTGGCAGGGCGTGCAGCACCCGGTCGAATTCGGCGGCCAGGGCTTGCCCAAGCTGGTGGCGACGCCCTGCATCGAGATGCTGAACTCCGCCAACCTGTCGTTCGCGCTGTGCCCGCTGCTGACCGACGGCGCCATCGAGGCGCTGCTGGTGGCCGGTAGCGACGAGCAGAAGAAGATTTACCTGTCCAACCTGATCTCGGGCAAGTGGACCGGCACCATGAACCTGACCGAGCCGCAGGCCGGCTCCGACCTGGCGCTGGTGCGCACCCGCGCGGTGCCGCAGGGCGACGGCACGTTCAAGGTGTCCGGCACCAAGATCTACATCACCTACGGCGAGCATGACATGGCCGAGAACATCGTCCACCTGGTGCTGGCGCGCACGCCGGACGCGCCGGAAGGCGTGAAGGGCATCTCGCTGTTCGTCGTGCCGAAGTTCCTGGTCAATGCCGACGGCAGCCTGGGCGAGCGCAACGACGTGCATTGCGTGTCGATCGAGCACAAGCTGGGCATCAAGGCCAGCCCGACCGCGGTTCTGCAGTTCGGCGACCACGGCGGCGCCATCGGCACGCTGGTCGGCGAGGAAAACCGCGGGCTCGAATACATGTTCATCATGATGAACGCGGCCCGCTTCGCGGTCGGCATGCAGGGTGTCGGCGTGGCGGAGACCGCGTACCAGAAGGCCGTGGGCTATGCGCGCGACCGCGTGCAGTCGCGCGACCTGGCCGGCTCGCCCGGCCCGGTGGCCATCATCCACCACCCCGACGTGCGCCGCATGCTGATGTCGATGCGGGCCCAGACCGAGGGCGCACGGGCGCTGGCCTATGTGACGGCCGCCGCCTACGATGCCGCGCATCATTCGGACGATGCCGCGGTGCGCAAGCAGAACCAGGCGTTCTACGAGTTCATGGTGCCGGTGGTGAAGGGCTGGTCGACCGAGATGTCGATCGATGTCGCGTCGACCGGCGTGCAGGTGCATGGCGGCATGGGCTTCATCGAGGAGACCGGCGCGGCGCAGTACTACCGCGACGCCCGCATCCTGACCATCTACGAAGGCACCACCGCGATCCAGGCCAATGACCTGGTCGGCCGCAAGACCGTGCGCGACGGCGGCGCGACCGCCAAGGCCATCCTGGCCCAGGTGCGCGCGACCGAGGCCGAACTCGAAAGCGCGGGCGGCGACCTCGCGGCGATCCGCAACCAGCTGGCGGCGGGATCGAAGGCGCTGGAGGAAGTGGTCGACTACATCGTCGCCAACATGAAGTCGGACATCAAGGGCGTGTTCTCAGGCAGCGTTCCCTACCTGAAGATGGCCGGCATCGTGCTGTGCGGCTGGCAGATGGCGCGCGCCGCGCTGATCGCGCAGCGCAAGCTCGACAGCGGGGAGGGCGATGCGCGCTTCTACCAGGCCAAGATCGCCACCGCGCGTTTCTTCGCCGACCACCTGCTGTCGCAGGCGTCGGGCTACCGGGCGGCGATCGTCGGCGGCAGCGTCGGCGTGCTGGCGCTGGCCGAAGACCAGTTCTGAGCCGGCCGGGCCGGCGGTTCAGCCGTAGGAGCCGCCGGTCAGCAGGATGTCGAAAGTCCGCGCAATCGCCGCGATCAGCGCGGTTGCGCCGCATGCGAGGGCCAGCACCAGCATCAGCGGCACCTGCCAGCCGGTGTCGGACGTGCGGCCCGACTCCGGGTTGTGGCGCGCATCCCACTTTTCATCCGGCGTCACGCCGATCACCAGCGTCTCCAGGAAGGCCGCCAGCACCGACAGCACGAACGGGCCGGCGCTGAAGATGGCTGGCGCCTCCGGGTACCCCAGCATCAGCAGCGCCGACAGCGGCAAGGTCGCCAGGTGGACCCAGCCCCACAGGTCGCGCCGCCCGTACAGGTAGAAGCGGTGCAGGCCGGCGCTGCCGAGCAGCAGCGCGAGCAGGGTGGCGAGGGTCTTGTTCTTGTGGGTGCGCATGGGTCAGGCGGAAGCGGGCGAAATCGCGGGCGTAGTGTGCATCAGCACTGCCGGCGTGGCAATCGCCGCATCGCCTGAAAACCGCCTTATACTGTCGCCTCGCCGCGCTTCCCGCGCCGGCCACTCAGCCTGGACACTCATTAACCTGTCCGTTTCCGGGGAAAACCCGCTATAATCACTGGTTTTTCCCGTCTCCGTACACTTTTTGGAAATATTATGGTCGTCATTCGTTTAGCCCGTGGAGGCGCCAAGAAGCGCCCGTTCTTCAACATCGTCGTGACCGATTCCCGTAATCGCCGCGACGGCCGCTTCATCGAGCGCATCGGTTTCTACAATCCGGTCGCTTCCGGCGCCGAAGAGTCGGTCCGTATCGCCCAGGACCGCCTGACCTACTGGCAAGGCGTTGGCGCGCAGCTGTCGCCAACCGCTGCCCGTCTGGTCAGCCAGGCTGCGACGAAAGCCGCAGCTTAATTACAGGCAGCAAAGATGACCGCATCGGGAATCCCGGTTCCTGACGACCTGGTGCTGGTCGGCTACGTGTCCGGCGCTTACGGCATCAACGGCTGGGTGCGCGTCAAGCCCTATTCGTCCGATGGCGATGCGCTGCTGGCCGCCAAGACCTGGTGGCTGGACAAGCCCGAGATGCGCGACGTCGAAATGATGCAGTCCAAGCTGCACAACGACGAAGTGGTCGCAAGGCTGATGGGCGTTGCCGGCCGCGACGCCGCCGAGGCGCTGAGAGGCGCCGCCGTGCATGTGCGTCGCAGCCATTTCCCGGCGCTGGACAACGATGAATTCTACTGGATCGACCTGATCGGCCTGGCAGTGGTCAACGAACGCGGCGAGTCGCTCGGCGTGGTCGGCGACCTGATGGACAATGGCGCGCATCCGATACTGCGGGTCGAGCAGCCGGCGGCAGAGGGCCAGAAGCCCGCGCCGGAATTGCTGATTCCCTTCGTCGACCAGTTCGTCAAGACCGTGGACCAGGCAGCGCGCCTGATCACGGTGGACTGGGAAGCGGATTATTCGTGACGGCACAGGCAGCAGCGGTGCGCGGGGAAGGGTGGCGGTATGCAGTTTGATGTCGTGAGCCTGTTCCCGGAAATGTTTTCGGCAATTACCCAGTCGGGCATCACCCGCCGCGCTTTCGAGCAGGGGCGGTGTGGCCTGGGCCTGTGGAATCCGCGCGATTTCACCAGCGACAATCATCGCACCGTGGACGACCGGCCCTATGGCGGCGGCCCCGGCATGGTGATGCTGGCCAGGCCGCTGGAAAGCGCGCTGAACGCCGCCGGCGAACGCCAGCAGCAACTGGGCCTGCCCAGGCCGCGGGTGATCTACCTGTCGCCGCAAGGCCGGATGCTGGACCACCAGCGCGTCATGCAGCTGGCGGCCGAGCCGGGGCTGGTGCTGCTGTGCGGACGTTACGAGGCGGTGGACCAGCGCCTGCTGGACCGCTGCGTCGATGAGGAAATCAGCATCGGCGATTTCGTGCTGTCGGGCGGCGAGTTGCCGGCGATGGCGCTGATGGATGCGGTGATCCGGCAGTTGCCGGGCGTGCTGCATGACGATGCGTCGGCAGTCGAGGACAGTTTCGTCAACGGGCTGCTCGACTATCCGCATTACACCCGCCCGGAAGTGTACGAGGGCGAAGCGGTACCGGCGGTGCTGATGGGCGGCCACCATGCCGAGATCGTCAAGTGGCGGCGGCAGCAGGCGCTCAGGGCCACGCTGGCCAAGCGGCCGGCGCTGATCGCGAGTGCGCGGGCGGCCGGGCTGCTGAGCGCAGCCGATGAAAAGTTTTTGAGCAGCCTGCAGTAAGCAGGCTGAAAAAAGAGCGCCTGGCCATGTTGGCCAGGCGGTTATGTTGAACCCCATCCTCTACCGGGCTGCATCAATGAAGCGCCGGCAAGATGGCACCAGGAGCAATAAATGGATCTGATCCAGCAACTCGAGCAAGAAGAGATTTCGCGTCTCGGCGCCAACATTCCCGATTTCGCCCCAGGCGACACCGTGATCGTCAGCGTCAACGTGGTAGAAGGCACCCGCAAGCGCGCCCAGGCGTACGAAGGCGTCGTGATTTCCCGCCGCAACCGTGGCCTGAACTCGAACTTCATCGTCCGCAAGATTTCGTCGGGCGAAGGCGTCGAGCGTACCTTTCAGCTGTATTCCCCGCTGATCGCGTCGATCGAAGTCAAGCGTCGCGGCGATGTCCGTCGCGCCAAGCTGTACTACCTGCGTGAGCGCTCGGGCAAATCGGCGCGCATCAAGGAAAAACTGCCGGCACGTCGCGTCAAGGCCGCACCAGCAGCATAATTCGCTGCGGCGTATCATGCGAGGGCACCACGATGGTGCCCTTTTTTCATGGCCGGCCGTACCCATATCCCCAGCCATGGCTGCTTTTTCCGCTGACTTCGTGCCTGTCCCGCCTGCAGCCGCCGGGATGCGCCGGGAACCCCTGTTTTGACCAAACTGCATTTCGACCCAAAAATACTTCCGATCGAATCCCTGGCTGGCGAAGCCGCCGTGCTGGCCGAGGAGCTGAGCGTCGAGCGCCTGCGCAGGCGCTTCGCCAACCCGCCGCGCTGGGAGCCGGAAACCATCGAGGAGCGCCTGCTGCGCGTGCGCGACGGCAATCCGACCCGGGCATCGGTGCTGATGCCGCTGGTGCAGCGCGAGCAGGGCCTGACCATGCTGCTCACCGAGCGCACCGCGCACCTGACCGACCATGCCGGCCAGGTCAGCCTGCCGGGCGGCCGCGCCGAGCCGGAAGACCCGACCGCAATCGACACCGCGCTGCGCGAGACCGAGGAAGAAATCGGGCTGGCGCGCCAGCACATCGAAGTGCTGGGCACGCTGCCTGACCATTTCACCGGCACCGGCTATCGGGTCACGCCGGTCGTCGGGCTGGTCCATCCGCCGTTCGAGCTGAAAGCCGACCCGTTCGAGGTCGAGGAAATTTTCGAAGTGCCGCTGGCTTTCCTGATGGATGGCATGAACCACCAGCGGCGCAGCATCGAGGCGCCCGGCATTGCGCGGCGCACGTTCTATACGATGCCGTATGACCGATTCTTCATCTGGGGCGCCACCGCCGGCATGCTGCGCAACCTGTTTCATTTCCTGCGAGCATGATATTTCGGTCCCGCATGCCGTTGGCGTCGTCGTTTGATTACTTACTATCACTACGTTATCGTAGCGGCTGCTGACCTCATGGGCGACTGATGACCTTTATCTCCATTCTTCTCGCACTGCTGATCGAGCAACTCAAGCCCCTGCGCGCCGACAACCCGGTGTATGGGGCCATCAAGAATTACGCGATCCGGGTCGAGGGCTGGTTCAACGCCGGCCATGTCGAGCATGGCCGCCTGGGCTGGCTGGTGGTGATCGCCAGCCTGACGCTGCCCACCGTGCTGATCTACTGGCTGTGCATGCGGGTCAGCCCCTTCCTCGCGCTGGCCTGGAATGTGCTGATCCTCTACCTGACGCTGGGTTTCCGGCATTACAGCCATTACTTCACCGCCGTGCAGTTCGCGCTGAATACCGGCGACACGGAAACCGCGCGCAAGCTGCTGGCCCAGTGGCTGCGCCAGGACACCAGCGGCATGGATGCGCCGGAACTGGCGCGGCTGGCGGTGGAAAAGGCGCTCATCACCACGCACCGGCATGTATTCGGCGTCTTTTTCTGGTTCCTGATGCCGTTCGGCCCGGCGGGCGCGGTGCTGTACCGGGTGGCCGAATACCTGGCGCGCGCCTGGAGCGAGCCCGACCATATGAAAACCGAGGCATTCGGGCGCTTTGCGATCCGCATCTACTACTGGATAGACTGGGTGCCGGCGCGCCTGACCGCGGCCGCGTTCGCCATCGTCGGCAATTTCGAGGATGCCATCTATGCATGGCGCAATTTTGCGCGGCGCTGGCAGAACGAGACGACCGGCATTATCCTGTCAGCTGGCGGCGGCGCGATGGGCGTGCGGCTGGGCACGCCGCACGAGAATGCGACCAGCCTGCTGCTGACCATGGACGAGGCGACGATAGACGCCGCGGGCGTCGAGGCCGAGACGCTTCCCGGCGAGGAGCCGACGATACGAGCGCTGCAGAGCACGGTCGGGCTGGTATGGCGCGCGCTGCTGCTGTGGATGCTGCTGTTGCTGCTGCTGTCGGTCGCGGTCTGGCTGGGATGAGCCGGCAGCAATCGTAAATTTCACATCGTGGTAGCGGGTTTTAGGGAAACTCTTCTATAAGATATAATATGTAATACCAATCTTGATACAAGAATTTCCCGGCCTGACGCTACACGATGGCGCACGGCTTTCCAAGTTGCCTTTCCACCGAAATCGCATCCGCCATGGCAGATCCCGACAAGACCAGCGCAGCGCCAGCCAACGAGTTCTTCATCCAGGGGATCACCAGCGACGGCCGCACTTTCCGTCCGAGCGACTGGTCCGAGCGGCTGTGCGGGGTGCTGTCGCACTTTCGTCCGGAAGGCAGCGGTGGGCGCAATGCGCACCTGAAGTATTCTCCCTACGTTCGGCCGACCCTGCTCAATGGCGTTAAATCTGTGCTGGTCAACGAACAATTGCGCGAGATAGAGCCGCTGGCTTACCAGTTCGTCATCGATTTCGCGCGCGACAATGACCTGCAGGTGGTAGAGGCCTGCCTGCTGCCGGACGCCGACAGCAAGGACACCAGGCCCTAGCGCCGGAAAGCGACACCAGAACCATGGCCCATGCACATACCGATCATCATCACGACCATGCGCATGGCCATCATCATCACGCGCCCCCCGCGCCGGGCGACCATAGCCGCGCCTTCCTCATCGCCATCCTGCTCAACGTCGGTTTTGTCGGCGTCGAGTTCGCCTACGGGCTGATCGCCCATTCCACCGCGCTGATGGCCGACGCCGGCCACAACCTGTCCGACGTGCTCGGGCTGGTGCTGGCCTGGGTGGCCGCGGTGCTGACCAAGAAGCGCCCGGAGGGCCGCTACACCTACGGCCTGCGCGGCACCTCCATCCTGGCCGCGCTCGGCAATTCGATGCTGCTGCTGGTGGCCTGCGGCGGCATTGCCTGGGAGGCGGTGCTCCGGCTCACCGCGCCGGCCCCGGTGGGCGGCCTGACGGTCTCCGTGGTCGCCGGCGTCGGCATCGCGGTCAATGCGTTCTCCGCCTGGCTTTTCATGGCCGGCAGCAAGGGCGACCTGAACCTGCGCGGCGCTTATCTGCACATGGCCGCCGACGCGCTGGTGTCGCTGGCGGTGGTGGCCGGCGGCCTGATCATGCTCTACACCGGCTGGTACTGGGTCGACCCGGTGCTGTCGCTGGCGATCGTGGCCGTGATCCTGGCCAGCAGCTTCGGCCTGCTGCGCGATGCGCTGCGGCTGTCGCTCAATGCGGTGCCGGCGCACATCGTGCTGGACGACGTGCATGCCTACCTGGCCGCGCTGCCCGGCGTGATCGCGGTGCAGGACCTGCATGTATGGGGGATGAGCACAACCGAGACTGCGCTGACCGCCCACCTGCTGATGCCGGGCGGGCATCCCGACGACGCGTTCTTCAACGAGGTCGCCGGCGAACTGGCGGAACGCTTCGGCATCAAGCACAGCACGGTGCAGGTCGGCATCGAGCAGCCGGTGCGCTGTGCGCTGGTGAGCTGAAGGCCGCCGCCGGCCTTATTTCAGCGCGGCGCGATGCGGCGCCAGCTTAATTAATCCATCTTAATAATGCATGCGCCGTCCGGCGCGAGTCTGCATTCTCCGCGCTTCGGGAATTGCGCCGCCCAGCGCTTGCATTCCCTGCAGTGCCCGCCCCTCGTACCGACCTGCCAGCGTGCCGGCGGCGCGGGCGTCTCGCCCACCAAGCCAGCGGAATACATCACCATGGATCGTGCTTCATCAGCCGGTTTTACGCTGATCGAACTCCTGATAAGCATCGCGATTATCGCCATCCTCAGCGCCGTTGCCTTTCCCTCCTATACCGACCATGTCCGCCGCGGCCATGCGGCCGTCGCCGCCGCAGCCCTGGCAAGCTGGCGCGTCGGCCTTGAACAGTATTACCAGGATCACCGCCGCTACGGCGCGAACGGCGCATGCGGCGGCGCGACGCCGTCCTCCCGCGAGTTTTCCTATCGCTGCGAGACGCCCGCCGACGGCCAGGGCTTCCTGGCCACGGCCACCGGGGACGGGACGCGCGGCATGGGCGACTTCATTTATTCCATCGACCATGCCGGACAGCGCCGCACCCTGGGATTGCCGGCCGGCTGGGGCGCGACGCCACGCGACTGCTGGGTCGGCAGCAGGAGCGGCGCATGCTGACGGGTCGCCAGCGCGGCGTGACGCTGATCGAATTGCTGATAGGGGTGACCATCATCTCCTGCCTGCTGCTGGTCGGCATGCCGTCATTCACCGGCTGGATACGGGACCTGCAGGTCCGGGGCGCGGCCGAGTCCATACAGTCCGGCCTGCTGCTGGCGCGCAGCGAGGCGATACGGCGCAACCGCCCGGTGCAGCTGACGTTGGCCGATGCCGGCGGACTGGTCGAGTGGCGCATCGGCTGCGTCCCGGCCGACGCAGCCTGCCCGGCCCTGATCGCGGAGCGCAAGCGCGGGGAAGGCGGGCTCAATACCCGGATGGCGGCATCGGCGGTGGCCGCCGCTGCCGCCGTGGCGAACGTGGCAGTCGTGGCGACCGACGCCGGCGCCGGCGCGGCGCTGGCCGCCGGCGCCGGGCTCCCGGTAAGCATCGCCTTCAACGGGCTGGGCCGCCTGGCCGGCCCGGCGCCGGACCGGATCGAGGTCAGCCACGCGACGCCGGGCGCGCGGCGGCTGGTCGTCAGGATCGACGCCGGGCTGGCCAGGGTCTGCCGGCCGCCCCAGGACTGCGCATGAAGCGGCGCTGGCAGCGCGGCACCTTCCTGCTGCAGAGCGTGATGGCGATGGCGCTGTTCTCGGTCGGCGCGCTGGCCGTGCTGATGCTGTCGGCCAGCGCGAAGCGCCAGGCCGCCGACGCCCATTACCGCGCCACAGCCAGTGTACTGGTCGGCGAACTGGCCGCCCGGATGCGCCTGGGTCCGCGGGATGCCGGCGCGCTTGCCGCGCAGTACGGCGCGAACGGCGCCGGCGCGAGCCGCTTCGTCGCCGACGCCGCACTGGTCCTGCCGAATGTCGCGGGCCATCCGCCGGAGATTGCCATCGATGCCGACGGCAATGTCGTCATCAGGCTGCGCTGGCAGGCGCCCGGAGATGCCACAGCCCACCAGTATGTCGCCGCGACCCGGATTGCCGACTAGGCGCGCCGGCTTCGGCCTGGCCGAACTGATGGTTGGCCTGTCGCTGGGCCTGCTGACGCTGCTGGCGATGTCGCAGGCGTATATCGCGTTCCACTTCCAGCACCGGGATACCGACAGCGGTATCGGCGCGCAGACCAGCGCGATGAATGCGCTGTATGCGATCGAGCGCGACGTGCTGCAGGCCGGGCAGGGCATGGCCGACCGCCGCCTGCTGGGCTGCGACGCCCGCCGCGACGCCGGCGGCAGCCTGCTGCTGGCGCCGGCGCAGATCGTCGCCGGCGGCCAGGGCGGCCCCGACACGCTGCACCTGCTGCTCGGCGACAGCCGGGCGGCGCCGGCCCGGCTGGCCGCCGGCCTAGCGCCCGGCAGCGCCACGATCGCTGTCGGCAGCACGCTGGGCATGCGGCCCGGCGACTTCCTCGCGCTGCAGCAGGCCGGCCGGCCATGCGCGCTGCTGCGCGTGGGCGGCGTGACCAGCGCGCTGCAGGCAAGCCGGGTTGCCGAGAATGGCGCGGCGGCGCCCGGCAACGCCGACGCGGTGGGCGACAGCGCTTATTCCAGCGAGGCCATCGTCGTCAACCTGGGACGGCTGGAACGGGTCACCTATGCGATCAGCGGCACGCTGCTCCAGCGCACGCGCACCGTTTATCCCGGCGCCGCGCCGACCACCGAGAATATTGCATCGAACATCGTCAGCCTGAAGCTGCAGTACGGCTTCGACACGCGCCCGGGCGCGCAGGCCCGGCTCCAGGTCGACACCTGGAGCGAGACGATGCTGGATGCCGACCGCAGCGGCGCCAGCGGCGACCGCGGCGACTGGCAGCGCATGGGCGGGCTGCGCCTGGCCGTGGTGGCCCGCAGTCCGTTCCGCCAGGCCCCAGGCGTCGGCGGCGCCTGCGCCACCACCGTCGAGGGCGCCGCCAATGCGCCGGGCTGGCAGGCCATGCAGGCCGACGGCGCGACGGGCAGGAGCCCGATCAGCCTCGCCCACCTTCCCGACTGGAAGTGCTACCGCTACCGGGTCGCGGAAACGGCGGTGCCGATACGCAATGTCGTCTGGGGCGCGCCTTGACCGGCGAGCCGCCGGACCGCTTCAGCCGCATTGGACAGCCTGGACAGCCTGGCCACCCTGGCCGGCATGGCCGCGGCAACGTGCTGCTGGCCGCGCTGGTGATGCTGATTGCGCTGATGCTGGGCGCCGCCGCGCTGATGAGGATGGTGGACAGCGCGAACCTGCTGTCCGGCAACCTCGCATTCAAGCGCGCGGCCACGCTGGCCGCCGAGGCCGGCGTCGAGGCCGCGATCGACTGGCTGGGACGGCAGGACGCCGCCACGCTGGCGGAAAACCGGGTCGAAGCGGGTTATTACGCCAGCGACGCGGCCGATTTCGATGGCAGCGGCAACCGCGGCGGCAGCCAGTCGGCCACGGTGGACTGGCAGGACGACGGCTGCGGGGGCGCCACGGTTGCGCGTTGCCTGAAACCGGTCGCCTTGCCCGCCCGCGACGCCGCAGGCAACGCGGTGCATTACCTGGTGCAGCGGCTGTGCGCCGCCGCCGGACCGCATACGGCAGCCGGCGACTGCGCGTTCCACCTGCCCGCCGAAGCCGAAAGCAGCAGCCGCACCGGCCTCAGCTATGGCCGGAACAAGCGGCTCGTCGCCGCACCGACGGCCTATTACCGGATCACCGTACGCGCAAGCGGACCGCGCAACACCGTCAGCGTGATCGAAGTCCTGGTGCGCTACTGAAGGCCCGTTTTGCCCCATGCCAGCGACGCGCGGTCGTCCCATCCATCGATAACCGGAGAATGCCATGCCCGATTGCCGGATTGCCCGACTACTGCGGCGCGCAGCAAGCGGATTTTGCCTGCTGGCCGCATTCGCCGCCGCCCACGCAGCGCCCACGGACATCGCCAGCGCGCCGCTCAGGACGGCCGGACCCAAGCCCAACATCATGCTGGTGCTCGACGATTCGGGCAGCATGCAGTGGAGCTATCTCGGCGACAGCGTCAAGTCCAACGGCTATCCGAACACGGTCGGCTACCGCAGCGCACTGTGCAACAAGCTGTACTACAACCCGTCCAACACCTACCTTCCTCCGGTCGGGACGGATGGCGCGGCGGTCCCTTCCGCAACCTTCGGCGCCGCCTGGCTGGACGGTTACCGGCGCGCCGACGGCGACGCCCGGGTCGACCTCGGCACGGCCTTCAGGGCCTGGCGCTCGTACTGGAGCGACCCCGGCGCGGCGTCGTGGGATTGCTGGGACGGGGCGGGCCACTGCCGGGACCCGGCTGACGGCGCCGGCGTCGGCAACCAGCCCGGCGCCGCCTACTATTTTGCCTACCAGGGGCAGCGCCGCGGCCGGCTCGGCGACGGTTCGGCATTCGACGACTGCCGGGACAGCCGCTTCGACGTCGCGCCGGGCGGCGACGCCAACTGGAAAAAAGTGGTCGTGGGGCCGGACTCGGGCGTCGGCGGCAGCGACGAGCGGCAGAATTTCGCCAACTGGTACAGCTTTTACCGTACCCGCATCCTGCTGATGAAAACCTCGCTGATCAGGGCGGTGCGCGAACTCGGCGACAGCTACCGCATCGGTTACAGCACCATCGGCTATACCGGCGCCGACACGGCCGATGTCGGCTACCTCGCCATCGCCGATTTCGATGCGGCCCAGAAGTCGGCGCTGTACGCCAAGCTGTCGGCGCTGGTCGTGCCGGCGTCCGGCACGCCGCTGCGCGGCGCGCTGTCCAAGGCCGGCCGCATGTATGCAGGCCGGGCGGCAGCCGGCGGCAGCGACCCGGTGCAGTATTCCTGCCAGCACAACTACACCATCTTGTCGACCGACGGCTACTGGAACAGCAACGTCCGCCTGGGCGTGGAGGAAGACGGCGGCTATGGCCCGCTCGGCCTCGACGGCAGCCCGGTCGGCAATGCCGATGCGCTGCTGCCGCGCCCGCAATACGACGGCACCCCGGCCGCTGCCGGCGCGCCGGGCGGCGCGGCCGACACGCTGGCCGACGTTGCCGCCTATTATTACCGCACAGACCTGCGCCATCCCGACCTGGGCAATTGCAGCGGCGCGCTCGGCGCGGACGTCTGCAGCAACAACGTGCCCGCTTCCAGCGCCGACCCCGCCAGCCACCAGCACATGACCACCTTCACGCTGGGGCTGGGCGTCAGCGGCACGCTGCGCTACGACCCCGACTATGCCGGCGCGCAGTCCGGCGATTTCGCCGATATCCGCAACGGCGCCGCCGACTGGCCGCCGCCGGTATCGTTCGGCCCGGCCCGGGTAGACGACCTGTGGCATGCGGCGGTCAACGGTGGCGGTTACTACTTCAGCGCCGCCGACTCCACGGCGCTGGCGTCGATGCTGTCGAGCGCCCTGGCGAGCGCGCGTTCCCGCCCTGGCGCCGCGGCCGCGGTGGCGACCAGCCGGCTCGAGCCGGTGGCGGGCGACAACCAGGTCTTTCTCGCCAGCTATCGCAGCGTCGCCTGGGACGGCGAGCTGGAAGCCCGCGCGGTCGATCCGGCGACCGGCCTGGTGTCGTCGACGCCGCTGTGGTCGGCCCAGGACAGGCTGCGTTCGCAAGCCGACAGCGGCAGCCGCACCGTGCTGACCGACGATGCGGCCAGCCTGCAGGGAAGCCGGCTCAAGCCTTTCGCCTGGGATGCGCTGAATGCGGACGAGAGGGCGCCGTTCAGTGATCTGTGCGCACCGGATCCGAAGCTGTCCCAATGCGCGGACTTCGATCCCGGCCAGTTGTCCACAATTAATGGCGAGAAGCTGCTTGCCTACCTGCGCGGCAGCAGCCGCGACGCCGCCGGCGCATCGTCCCTGTTCCGCCACCGCGAGCGGGTGCTGGGCGACATCGTGAATGCCCAGCCGCTCTACGTGGCGGCGCCGCCGTTTCATTACGCGGACCCCGGCTACCTCGGCTACAAGGCCGCGCAGGCGTCGCGCCAGCCCATGATTTACGCGGCCGCCAACGATGGCATGCTGCATGCGTTCCGCGCCAGCGGCGGCGATGCCGGCAGCGAAGCCTGGGCCTATGTGCCGGCGCTGGTGCTGCCCGCGCTCTACCGGCTGGCCGACCGCGACTATGCGGCGCGGCATCGCTACCTGCTCGACGGCTCGCCGGTGGCGGCCGACATCTGCCCGAAATCGCCTCCCGCAACCTGTGCGGCCGGCGAATGGCGGACCATCCTGGTGGGCGGCTACGGCGCCGGCGGGCGCGGCTACTATGCGCTCGACATCACCGACCCGGCTGCGCCGCGCGCGCTGTGGCAGTACACGGTGACCGACGATGCCGACCTCGGCCTGAGCTTCGGCAACCCGGTCATCGCCAAGCGCGCCGACGGCGCCTGGGTGGTGGCCGTGACTTCCGGCTACAACAATGTCCATCCGGGCGACGGCCGCGCCTATCTCACCGTGCTCGACGCCGCCAGCGGCCGCCGACTGGACAGGATCGGCACCGGCGCGGGCGGGGCGGGCACGCCGGCCGGCCTGGCGCGCATCAGCGCCTGGGTCGACAGCCCGTCCGACAACACCGCCAGCCGCATCTATGGCGGCGACCTGCTCGGCAACGTATGGCGCTTCGACATCGACCGGGGCAGCGCGGCGCTGCTGGCGCAGCTTGGCGGCCGGAACGGCGCCGGCGCGCAGCCGGTCACGACCCGGCCCGAACTGGCCATGATCCGCCAGGCCGGCGCGCAATACCCGGTGGTGGTCGTCGGCACCGGCAGCTACCTCGGCGCCAGCGACGCGGCCAGCACCGCGCAGCAGAGCATCTACGTGATGAAGGACAGCCTGCGGCCCGACGGCGCGGGCTTGGGCCAGGTCCGCCGCGACGGCGTGCTGGTGCGGCAGGCGCTGACGGCCCGGGACGGCGGCCGCCGCATCACCGCGAGCCCGGTCGACTGGGCGAGCGGCGCCGGCTGGTATGTCGACCTCGACCCGGCCGGCGCGACGCCGGGCGAACGGATCAATGTCGACATGGAGGTGGCGCTGGGCGTGCTCAAGGCCGTGGGCAACGTGCCTTCCGACGCGGTATGCAGCCAGGGCGGCTCGGCCTGGCTGTATGCGCTGGACCTGGCCAGCGGCGCTACCTTGCCCGGCGCCACGGCGGCTGGCAGGCCGGTGTCGGCGCAGGCGATGCTGACCGGCGTCAGTACGCTCCGGCTCACCAGCGGCGCCACCACCACGCTGGCCGCCGACAGCGCCGGCGGCGTCGGCAGCTATGCCGATCCGGCCGTGCCGGCGTCGTCGGGCAAGGTCAGGCGGGTGGACTGGCGGGAGCTGGCCGACTAGGGCATGCAAGGACGGGGCCGCAGGGACAGGGTAGGGTCAGCGCCCGGTCCCGGCATCATGCCGCGCCGGACGATGCCGGGAACTTGCCCGGCCGTCGCAGTCCAACTCCTATCTTCCCCAAGGAGCCCCGCATGACCAGTAGAACTGAACGCGATACTTTTGGCCCGATCGATGTCCCGGCGGAGCGCCTGTGGGGCGCCCAGACCCAGCGTTCGCGCGAATTCTTCCGCATCTCGTCCGAGCGCATGGCGCCGGAACTGATCGACGCGCTGGCCGAGGTCAAGCGGGCGGCCGCGGTGGTCAACCGCGACCTGTCGCTGCTGGCCCCGGAAAAGGCCGATGCGCTGGTGCGCGCCGCCGACGAGGTGATCGCCGGCAGCCACCCTGAAGAATTCCCGCTGTCGGTCTGGCAGACCGGCTCCGGCACCCAGAGCAACATGAACATGAACGAAGTGCTGGCCAACCGGGCGTCGGAACTGCTGGGCGGCGAGCGCGGCCAGGCCCGCCGCGTGCACCCGAACGACGACGTGAACATGGGCCAGTCGTCCAACGACATCTTCCCGACCGCGATGCACGTGGCCGCGGCGCGGGCGGTGGCGCAGCACCTGCTGCCGGCGCTCGACCAATTGCGCGCGACGCTGCAGCGCAAGTCCGAAGAGTTTGCCGGCATTATCAAGATCGGCCGCACCCACCTGCAGGATGCGACGCCGCTGTCGCTCGGGCAGGAGTTCTCCGGCTACGTGGCCCAGCTCGACCATGCGCGGCAGATGCTGGAAGCGACCCTGGCGCCGCTGCTGCGCCTGGCCGCCGGCGGCACCGCGGTCGGCACCGGCCTGAACACCCATGTCGAGTTCGGCGAGCGGCTGGCCGCGCAGCTGAGCCAGCGCACCGGGCTGGCGTTCATCAGCGCGCCCAACAAGTTCGCCGCCCTGGCCGCGCATGACGAGCTGGTGTCGGCGCATGGCGCGCTGAAGACGCTGGCCGCGGCGATGATGAAGATTGCGAATGACGTGCGCTGGCTGGCGTCCGGCCCGCGCTCCGGCCTGGGCGAGCTGACGATCCCGGAAAACGAGCCGGGCAGCTCCATCATGCCCGGCAAGGTTAACCCGACCCAGTGCGAGGCGATGACCATGCTGTGCTGCCAGGTATTCGGCAACGATGTCGCGATCAATATCGGCGGCGCTTCCGGCAACTTCGAGCTCAATGTGTTCAAGCCGCTGCTGGCGCATAACTTCCTGCAGAGCGTGCGGCTGCTGGCCGACGGCATGCAGAGCTTCGACGCCCATTGCGCCAGCGGGATCGAGGCCAACCGGGACCGCATCGCCGACCTGATGGCCCGCTCGCTGATGCTGGTGACGGCGCTGGCGCCGCACATCGGCTACGACCGCGCCGCGCAGATCGCGAAGCAGGCGCACAAGGAAGGCGGCACGCTGAAGGACACTGCGCTGGCGCTGGGCTACGTGACCGAGGAACAGTTCGAGCAGTGGGTGAAGCCGGAGCAGATGATACGGCCTGACGGGGCCTGACCGGCGGCGGCCCGCCCGGTCGGCCGGGCCGCGGCTGCGCGTTCCGCAGCCGGGCTCATCCCATCATCGCCGCCGTCAGCCTTTCCCGCAGCCAGCGGTTGGCCGGGTCGTCCTCGACGTTCGCATGCCAGTACAGGTAGACGTCCCAGGCCGGCATCTCCAGCGGCAGCGGCAACAGTTGGTTATCGAACTGCTGGTTGGCGACCCGCGCATAGCGCTCGGGCATGGTCAGGATCAGGTCGGTCTGGCTGACCACGCGGCAGGCGGCGAAATAATGCTGGCAGCGCAGCCGGATCTTTCGCTGCATGCCGAGCCGGCTCAGCTCGAAGTCCTCGATGCCCGGTCCCTTGCGCCGCGAACTGGCGAGGATGTGCTCCTCCGCCAGGTACTGGTCCAGCGTGATCCCGTCCCGCAGCCGCGGATGCCCGCGCCGCGCCACCACCAGCGTGCGGTCGGCCAGGATCCGCGTATGCCGGATGTCGGCGGCCAGCGGCAGCAGCACGTCGATCGCGCAGTCCAGCGTTCCCGCCTGCAGCTCGCTTTCCAGTTCGCGCCGGTCCACCTGCACCGCGGCCACCCTGGCATGCGGCGCTTCCCGTTCCAGCGCCACCATCAGCGGCGGCAGCACGGTCGATTCCAGCACGTCGCGCAGGGCCAGCGAGAATTCCTTTTCGGTCGACGCCGGGTCGAAGCGGTTGAGCTTGTTGAGTGTCACCTCGAAGCCGCGCAGTGAATGCCGCACCGGCTCGATGATGCTGCGCGCCAGCGGCGTCGATACCATCATGTGCCCTTGCCGCACGAACAGCGGGTCGTCGAACATCACCCGCAGCCGTCCCAGCGCATGGCTGATGGCCGGCTGGGTCAGGTTCAGCTTCAGGCTGGCGCGGGTCACGCTGCCTTCCGCATAGATCGCTTCGAAGACGATGAACAGGTTCAGATCTACCCGGGATATATGCATCATATTGATGGAAGTTGATTATCCGTATTCATTTGATCGATGACATCCGACTATGTACCATGCATTGCATCGCAACACAGCATGGATAACGGGCATGGGACAATTATTTCTGGTACGTCATGGTCAGGCCTCGTTCGGCAAGGCCAATTACGACCAGCTTTCCGATCTGGGCGTCGAGCAGAGCAAATTGCTCGGACGCTGGTTCGCCGACTGCGGCATCAAATTCGATACGGTGGTCACCGGCGACATGGAGCGCCACCGGCAGACCGCGCATGCCTGCCTGTCGCAGCTGCCGGAAAGCGCGCCGCCGGCGTCGGCCTGGGTCACCGATCCGGGCTTCAACGAATACGATCACCAGGAAGTGCTGCAGCGGCACCGGCCGGACTTCGTCGACCCGATCGCGGTCAAGCAATTCTTCCTCGAGACCGACGATGCGAAGGCGGTCTACCAGCGGCTGTTCGAGGAGTCGATGTCGCGCTGGACGGACGGCCAGCATGACCATGAATACGCCGAGCCATGGCCCGCCTTCCGCACCCGCTGCCTCGGCGCGCTGCAGCGGGTGCTGGACGGCGCGGGGCAGTCGCAGCGCATCGTCGTCTTCACGTCCGGCGGCACCATCGCCACGCTGTGCCAGCACCTGCTGGGCCTGTCCGACGAGCGCATGGCCAAGCTGAACTGGACGCTGGTCAATGCGGCGGTGACCCGGCTGCTGTTCCGGCCCGGCCACGTGACCCTGAGCACCATGAACAGCTATGCCCACCTCGAGCTGCTGGGCGACAAGAAGTCCATTACCTACCGCTAGGACGGCTTCGTTGCACGGCCCCGGCAGGCAGACCAATCAGGCTGCTTCATCGAGCAGCCTTCACTACACAGCCTTACACAAGGAGACGCCATGAACATCAGCAATCCATTCGACCTGTCGGGCAAGATCGCCCTGGTCACCGGCGCGAGCCGCGGCATCGGCGAGGGCATCGCGCGGCTGCTGGCCGCGCAGGGCGCGCACGTGATCGTGTCCAGCCGCAAGCTTGACGCCTGCGAAGGCGTGGCCGCATCGATACGCGAAGCCGGCGGCAAGGCCGAGGCCTATGCCTGCCATATCGGCGAAATGGCGCAGATCGACAAGCTCTTCGCCGACCTCGAAGCGAAACACGGCCGGCTCGACATCCTGGTCAACAATGCGGCCACCAACCCGCACTTCGGCCACATCACCGAGACCGATGTCGGCGCGTTCCAGAAGACCGTGGATGTGAATATCCGCGGCTACTTCTTCATGTCCTCCGCCGGCGCCAAGCTGATGGCGAAAAACGGCGGCGGCAGCATCGTCAACGTGGCCTCGGTCAACGGCGTCACGCCGGGCGCGCAGCAGGGCATCTACTCGATCACCAAGGCTGCCGTCATCTCGATGACGAAGGCCTTCGCCCGCGAATGCGCGCCGCAGAAGGTGCGCGTCAATGCGCTGCTGCCCGGCGCGACCGACACCAAGTTCGCGTCGGCGCTGTTCCATAACCCGGTCATCCTGGAGCAGGCGCTGAACCGCATTCCGATGCGCCGCGTCGCCGAGCCGTCCGAGATGGCGGGCGCGGTCCTCTACCTGGCGTCCGACGCCGCCAGCTACACCACCGGCGCGGCGCTCAACGTCGACGGCGGCTATCTCTGCAGCTAACGCCTGCGCAACTACCAAGGAGCACCAGATGGATTTCCAGTACAGCGACAAAGTCAGGGATTTGCAGGCACGCCTGCTTGCCTTCATGGACGAGCATGTCTTCCCGGGCGAAGCGGCCTACTTCGATGAAGTCGAGACCAACCGGAAGAACGGCAATGCATGGCAGCCGACCAGGGTCATCGAGGACCTGAAGCAGAAGGCCCGTGCGGCTGGCCTGTGGAACCTGTTCCTGCCGGAATCGCGCCACGGCGCCGGCCTGACCAACCTGGAATACGCGCCTCTGTGCGAGATCATGGGCCGCGCCATCTGGTCGCCCGAGGTCTTCAACTGCAGCGCGCCCGACACCGGCAACATGGAAGTGCTGGCGCGCTACGGCACCGAGGAACACCAGAAGCAATGGCTGGTCCCGCTGCTGGCCGGCGAGATCCGTTCCTGCTTCGCGATGACCGAGCCGGCTGTGGCCTCGTCGGACGCCACCAACATCGAGGCCCGCATCGAGCGCGACGGCGACCATTACGTGATCAACGGCCGCAAGTGGTGGTCGTCGGGCGCGAACGACCCGCGCTGCAAGGTGTTCATCTTCATGGGCAAGACCGACCCGGACAACCCGAACCGCCACCAGCAGCAGTCGATGATCATCGTCCCGCGCGACACCCCGGGCGTGTCCATCGTGCGCCACCTGCCGGTCTTCGGTTTCGACGACGCGCCGCACGGCCATGCCGAGACGCTGTTTGAGAACGTCCGCGTCCCCGTGTCCAACATCCTGCTCGGCGAAGGCCGCGGCTTCGAGATCGCCCAGGGCCGCCTGGGACCGGGCCGCATCCACCACTGCATGCGTTTGATCGGGCTGGCGGAACGGGCGCTGGACCAGATGTGCAAGCGCACCCTGTCCCGCGTGGCCTTCGGCCGCCCGGTGGCGGAGCAGGGCGTCACCCTGGAACGCATCGCCGAGGCGCGCATCGACATCGATCAGGCACGTTTCCTGGTGCTCAATGCCGCGCAGATGATGGACACGGTGGGCAACAAGGCTGCCGCCAAGGAGATCGCGATGATCAAGGTTGCCGCGCCCAACATGGCGTGCAGGGTGATCGACTGGGCGATCCAGGCCCAGGGGGGCGGAGGGATGGCCGATCCGTTCCTGGCGCCGGCGTATGCGGGGGCGAGGGCCTTGCGGATTGCGGATGGGCCGGATGAGGTGCATCGTAACCAGATTGGCAGGCTGGAGCTTGCCAGGCACAAGGTGAAGGTGGCGTAGCGGGCAGGGAGGTTGGATGATCGCAGGGTGTGATTGGCTATCCGCTGATTGCACCCTGCGCCCGTTCGGAAGCGAAAGTTGTATCGCGCGGCGCGATAGCATTTGCCCGCGCAGCGACCGTTGCAGTTGACGTTCCGCGCAGCGACAGTTGCTGTTGCAGTTGGCTCCGCGCAGCGACAGTTGCGGTTGCGGTTGCGGTTGCGGTTGCCGTTGCCGTTGCAGTTGCAGTTGCAGTTGCCGTTGCAGTGAGTCTCCGTTAGATGGCGACGCGTCGCCAGCGCCTGAAACGGATAAAGAAGCGTCCGCTGTCTGAGCGAAGCGAGTTTCGGACGCTTCCCGTTTCAGGTGCTGGCGGCGCGTGCAGTCCGCGCAGCGGACCGCCATCGTAGGGGTCGCCTTTTTTGCCCCACTTTTTTGGCGAAGCAAAAAAGCGGGTCGGCTGCCGGGCCGAACACCCGGCTACTCCCCACGGCAGTGAAGCCTCAACGTTTCACCCGTTAGCAAACGTAGCATCGGCGCCTTGCGCTGTGGCGCGTTCTCGTAACGTGCAGCCGTCGCAAACTGCAGAAGCGGCTTCGCGACGGTACGCCTGCTGGCGGGTGAAGCGATACGTGTGTCCTGCCGGACGACCTAGCCGGGAGTCCGTCCCGGCGGCCGGGTCACTTCTTTTGCTTCGCCAAAAGAAGTAACCAAGAAAAGGCGACCCCGAAGATGCCGCCCCGCTGCGCGGGGTGCCCACGCCGCTGGCACCGAAATCGGGAAGCGTCCGAAACTCGCTTCGCTCAGACAGCGGACGCTTCTTTATCCGATTTCGGCACCAGCGACGTGGCGTCATCAACGGGGACCCACTGCAACGGCAACGGCAACGGCAACGGCAACGGCAACGGCAACGGCAACGGCAACGGCAACGGCAACGGCAACCGTCGCTGCGCGGAGCCAACTGCAACAGCAACTGTCGCTACGCGCAACGTCAACAGCAACGACATGCTTTACCCTGAGCCAGCCTTCCGATACGGCTGCTGCGCCACCTACTCAGGGCGAACGGGTAAATGGAAGAACGCTTGAAGCGTACCGCGACCGCAATGCAAATTGCAAAACAAAACCCTGTATGACCCCGTAGCACGAACCCTTCCCCCTGCTGTAAGCTCACACATCCGGCCCGACCCGCCGCGCACAACCCGCGCGCAAAAACAAACACAGAAAACATAACGGAGACATAGCATGAATCATCCATGGATCAAATCCTATCCCCCCGGCGTGCACTGGGACGCCCCCCTCCCCGTAAGCCCCGTCCAGCAGATACTGGAAGACGCCGCCGCACGCTGGCCCGATAACCCCGCCCTGGAATTCATGGGCAAGACCACCACGTACCGCGACCTGCTGGACCAGTGCCACCGCGCCGCGGCCGGCTTCCAGAAGCTGGGTGTCGGGCCGGGCGTCCACGTCGGCCTGTTCCTGCCCAACACCCCGCATTACGTGATCAGTTTCTTCGGCGTGATGATGGCCGGCGGCACGGTCGTCAACTACTCGCCGCTGGACGCCGCCAGGGTGCTGGAACACAAGGTCGAGGACAGCCAGACCGACATCATGGTCACGCTCGATCTCGCGATGCTGTATCCGCAGATGCGCCGCCTGATGGGCCAGAGCCGGCTGCAGAAGCTGGTGACTGGCAGCCTGGCGGAAATGAGCGGGCATCCGGACGGCGTGCGCGCCCACCTGCAGGGCGCGGGCATGCTGGCCGAGGTGCAGGCTGACGGCTTCCACCTGGCGTTTTCCGACCTGCTGGCCAATGACGGCCAGTACCAGCGGCATCCGCTGCCGCAGAACCTGCATGACGCGATCGCGGTGCTGCAATACACCGGCGGCACCACCGGCCTGCCCAAGGGAGCGATGCTGACCCATGCCAACCTGACGTCGGCCTGCAGCCAGATCATGGCCGTGGTCAATGGCGAGCCGCGGGTGCTGGAGGAAGGGTGCGAGAAGGTGCTGGCGGTGCTGCCGCTGTTCCATATCTATGCGCTGACCGTCAACATGCTGTTCGGGCTGCGCCTGGGCGCCGAGATCGTGCTGCATACCCGCTTCGACGCCGACGCGGTGCTGAAGGACCTGGCGGCGAAGAAGATCACGGTCTTCCCCGGGGTGCCGACCATGTACACCGCCATCCTCAACCATCCCGATATCGCCAAGTACGACCTGAGCTCCCTGAAGTTCTGCGGCTCGGGCGGCGCGCCGCTGCCGGTCGAGGTCAACCAGCGTTTCCAGAAGGCCACCGGCTGCAGCCTGCTCGAGGGCTGGGGCATGACGGAGACATCGCCGACCGGCACGTTCACGCCGGCCGGCGCGCCGCAGCGGGCCGGGTCATGCGGCCTGCCGACCGTCGGCGTGACGATCAAATTTGTCAGCGTGGATGACCCGGGGCGCGAGGTTGCCATCGGCGAGCGCGGCGAGCTGTGCATCAGCGGCCCGAATGTGATGAAGGGCTACTGGAACAAGCCGGAAGCGACCGCCGACTCGATGACCGCGGATGGGTTCTTCCGCACCGGCGACGTCGGCTACATGGACGCGGACGGCTATATCTACATCGTAGACCGCACCAAGGACATGATCCTGTGCAGTGGCTACAACGTGTATCCGCGCGTGGTCGAGGAGGCAATCTACGAGCATCCGTCGGTGTCCGAGGTCAGCGTGATCGGCGTGCCCGACGACTACCGCGGCCAGTCGCCCAAGGCCTTCGTCACGCTGAAGAAGGATGCCAGCGCATTCACGCTCGCGGAGCTGCAGGAATTCCTGAAAAGCCGTCTGGGCAAGCATGAAATGGTGCAGGCCCTGGAGCTGCGCACCGAACTGCCGAAGACGCCGGTCGGCAAGCTGTCGAAGAAGGAGCTGTATGCGGAGGAAGAGCAGAAGCGCAATGCGCGCTAGGGAAGGGAACGGCCTGGAGGGGAATGAAGCGGGAGAGTAAGGGGCGGAGAGCCCATCGGCAAGGCGGTGCTGCCGATGGGCATTCTTCCGAAGATCAAGCCATCTCCTGCGCTTAGCGTGGGCTGCCGCGACGGAACAGGTTGACGATAGCCAGCAGGATCACTGCGCCAAGCAGGGAGACGAGCAGCGAGCTGATGGAAAAGTCATTCTGGTTGATGGTGCCAGTGCCAAACAGGGGAGCCAGCAGCCAGCCACCCAGCAGTGCGCCGATGATGCCGACGACAACGTTCAGGAACATGCCTTGCTGTGCGTCGGTACGCATGATCATGCTTGCTACCCAGCCGAGCAGGCCGCCAACCACTATCCAGATGATAAAGTTCATGTTGATCTCCAAAAAGTACATCTAAAAAAACGCCTCCGGCCAGCAGCAGCCTTCGACGACTTAAAAAATCCGGGTGGGCCGGCATTGATACCTCTTCCCGCTTCCCCGCATTCGACCTTGGTCATGAACAATATAGCAATCATCGGGCCAGGGATCGATGCCTATAGAAATCAATGATTTACGTAAATCTTCTTATTATTTTGTAAATGTTTCAGGCTGGCTTGAAAACAATACACTGCAAGGCGTGAAAACTTTTCAGGCGCCGGAATTGACATTGACGCCCTGCATCCGGTTCATCAGCTCGCTGTCGTTGCTGAATACCTTGGACTGGTATTCATTGAGGCGGTTGTAGAGCGTCTTCAGGCTCACGCCCAGCACTTCGGCGGTCTGCGTCTTGTTGCCGCCGCAATAGCCGAGCGTCGCGAAAATCAGGCGCTGCTCCGCATCCGCCAGGCGGCTCCCGAGCGGGAAGGTCACGCAGTCGCTTTCCACGCCGGTCACCACCGGCTTGGCAGCGCCGATGGCGGTCGCAAGGTCGACGTCCTGGTCGGCGAGGATGAAGGCGCGGTGCACCATGTTCTTCAGCTCGCGCACATTGCCGGGCCAGTGATATTCGTTGAGGAAACGGCGCGACGATTTCGAGAACTGCTTGCGCGTGCCTTCCTCCTCGTTGAGCCGGGCCAGGAACACCTTGGCCAGCAATTCGATGTCCTGCTCGCGCTCGCGCAGCGTCGGCACCGCGATCGGGAAGACCGACAGCCGGTAATACAGGTCGCTGCGCAGGAAGCCGTTGTCGACTGCCTGCTGCGGGTCGCGGTTGGTGGCGGCGATGACGCGCACCTTGACCTGGCTTTCCTCGTCGGCGCCGACGCGGGAGAAGCGGCCTGTTTCCAGCACGCGCAGCAGCTTGACCTGCATCTCCATCGACATTTCCGTCAGTTCATCCAGGAACAGCGTGCCGCCGGCGGCGCGCTCGAAGCAGCCCTTGTGCATGCGCACCGCGCCGGTAAAGCTGCCGCGCTCGTGGCCGAATAGTTCCGCTTCAATCAATTGGGGCGAGATGGCGCCGCAGTTCAGCGCGATGAATGGCTTGTCGCTTTCGCGGCTCAGCCTGTGGATTTCGCTGGCGACCAGTTCCTTGCCGGTGCCGCTCTCGCCGGAGATCAGCACATTGGCGCGCGTGGGCGCGACCTTGGTGATCAGCTTGTACAGGTGCTGCATGGAATCCGAACTGCCGTACAGCTCGCCGCAACGCATCATGACACCGGAGTCTGCCTCCTGGCGTACGTGGTCGGGCTCGTCATTCTGCGCATGAAACGCTGCGATGTTCTTGTTCTCTATTTCAGGCATGCCAAGCACTGCACCGCATACGTTCAGTCCGTTGTTCATGGGATTCTCCCGTCGTAATCGGTTTTGCAAATTTTGCGTACCTCATCTTCTCTGAAATGCAAATTTTTCAATACCCGTGTTTCTCCGATTCTTGTGTAGGAGCTTGCCGACAGTTTTTGAAGCCATGGCTGGAATGTGTCTGTACTTTCTTATCGCACGGCTGGCGGCAGCGGTTTTGCGCAATCTTAATGGTGGTCCCTGGTCCGGCGCGGCGATGGCCGCCGGCAGGCCTTGCGTGCTTGCGCGCACCGATGCGCCCAGCGAACTTTTTACGCAAGCAACAGGAAAGATAATTTCCTTTTTGCGCGCATGGCCGAATAATGGAGCGTTCCAACGCCTGCGCCGCTTGCCGTTACGGCGCCCCATCAAATCCTGCACAAAAATCAAAAATGATAGAGACATCGCACAAGCGTTTCCTCGGCCCGGTCATCCGCCTGCATCCGTCCGACAACATCGTGGTCGCGCGCACCGACGTGGGCATGGGCGTCCACGTTCCCCAGGAAGGGTTCACCAGCCGCAGCCAGGTGCCGGCCGGGTACAAGATCGCGTCGCGGCTGATCAAAAAGGATGAGCCGATTTACAAGTACAACATCGTGGTCGGCTTTGCCACGCTCGACATACCGGCCGGCACGCTGGTGCATGGCCACAACACCGCATTCCGCGAATTCCAGCGGGACTATGCGCACGGGTCGGAATTCAGCCCGGTCGAGATGGTGCCGGAACGGGAGCGCGCCCATTTCCAGGGCATCGTCCGGCCGGACGGACGGGTGGCGACACGCAACTACATCGGCATCCTGTCGACCGTGAACTGCTCCGCGACCGCGGTGCGCAGGATCGCCGACTGGTTCACCGGGGAACGGCTGGCGGCATACCCGAACGTCGATGGCGTGGTCGCGTTCAGCCACGCGCTCGGCTGCGGGATGGAAATGAGCGGCGAACCGATGGCGCTGCTGCGGCGGACCATGGCAGGCTACGCGCGCCATCCCAACCTTGCCGCGGTCCTGATCGTCGGCCTGGGCTGCGAACGCAACCAGCTCGACGGGCTGCTGGCGGACCAGCAGCTCCAGCCCGGCAGCCTGCTGCGCACGATGACGATGCAGGAGACCGGCGGCACGCGCAAGTCCATCGAGGCCGGGATAAACGCGGTGCGCGAGCTGCTGCCGGCTGCCAACGCGGTAGTGCGCCAGCCGGTGCCGGCCAGCCATCTCTGCGTCGGCCTCCAGTGCGGCGGCTCGGACGGCTTCTCGTCGATCACCGCGAACCCGGCGCTCGGCGCCGCGGTCGACCTGCTGGTGCGGCATGGCGGCACCGCGATACTTTCCGAGACCCCGGAGATCTATGGCGTCGAGCACACGCTGACCAGGCGGGCGACCAGCCGCGAGGTCGGCGAAAAGCTGGTCGACCGGATCCGCTGGTGGAAGGACGTCTATTCGGTCGGCCGCGACGTCCAGATCAACGGCCAGGTCAGCCCCGGCAACCAGGTCGGGGGACTGGCCAACATCTTCGAGAAATCGCTGGGGTCGTCGATGAAGGGCGGCACCGGGCCGCTGATGGACGTCTACCGCTATGCCGAGCCGGTGACGGCGAAGGGACTGGTCTTCATGGACACGCCGGGCTACGACCCGGTGTCGGCCACCGGGCAGATCGCCGGCGGCGCCAACCTGATCGCGTTCACGACCGGGCGCGGGTCCATGTTCGGCGCCAAGCCGGTGCCCTCGATCAAGCTTGCCACCAATACGCCGATGTTCACGCGGCTGGAGGAAGACATGGACCTGAACTGCGGCGAGATACTCGACGGCACGGTCTCGATCGAGGAGATGGGAAAACGCATCTTCGACTGCCTGCTGCGCACCGCGTCCGGCGAGGCCAGCAAGAGCGAGCTGCTCGGGCTGGGGGACAATGAATTCGTGCCCTGGCAGATCGGCGTGATGAGCTGAAGCGATGAGGCACTGGGAAGCGGGGCAGGGCAGGCGGAACGCCCCGCGTCCCGCCTGCCCCTCAGCCGTGCATCAGGCCAGCACGCGGCGCATGCGCAGCTGCTGCATCGCCACCGTGGCGACCAGCAGGCCGAAACCCAGCAGGTCCGACAGCGTGCCCGGATACACCAGCGCAAAGCCGGAGACCAGCAGCATCGTGCGTTCGACCGCGGTCGTGCGCAGGAACATCCAGCCCTGGAAGCCCGCGGCCAGCGCGGTGATACCGGCGGCGGCGGTCAGGGTGACCTGGGCGATCGACCACCAGTTGGCGGCGGCCAGCGCCTTGGTCGAGCCCATCAGCAGCAGTCCCTGGCCGCTCGGGTCGAGTACGAACATGAAGGGCAGCAGGAAGGCCGGCACCGTGTATTTCCAGCACTGCATCGTGGTCTTGTACGGGTCGCCGCCGGTGATGGCCGACGCGGCGAACGGCGACAGCGCGGTCGGCGGCGAGACTTCCGACAGCACCGCGTAATAGAAGATGAACATGTGGGCGGCGAAGTCCGGCACGCCCAGCTTGATCAGCGCCGGCGCGGTGATCACGGCGCAGATGATGTAGGACGCCGTCACCGGCACGGCCAGTCCGACGATCCAGACCACCAGCGCGGTGTAGACGGCGGTGAGCAGCAGCGAGCCGCCCGCGTAGTCGATCACGATCGAGCTGAACTTCAGGCCCAGGCCGGTCAGCGTGACGACGCCGACGATGATGCCGGCGCCGGCGCAGGTCGCGGCGACGTTGAGCACGCCGACCGAGCCGGCTTCCAGCGCCTTCACAAGCTTGGAATTGACGATCTGGCCCAGCACCGACCCGCGCCCGCGGAACAGGCTGTAAGGCAGCAGCGAGCATTCGGGGTCGAGGAAGCTGACCAGGAAGGTCACGATGGTCGCCCAGAAGACCGACAGCACCGGCGAGTAGCCCATCATCATGAAGACCACGATCGAGATCAGCGACACGAAGTGGAACCAGTAGCGCCGGGTCAGGTTCCACACCGAGTCCACCTTCTCGAAGACCGTGTTGCCCATGCCGTACTTGCGGGCGTCGATCTCGACCATCAGGAACAGCGCCAGGTAGAACAGGATGGTCGGTATGGCGGCCATCAGCAGCACGTCGAGATAGGAAATCTTCAGGAATTCGGCAATCAGGAAGGCGGCCGCGCCCAGCACCGGCGGCGAGATGATGGCGCCCAGCCCGCCGGCCGCCAGCAGGCCGCCGGCGGCGTTGCGTTCGTAGCCCACCTTGGCCAGCATCGGCCAGGCCACCGAGCCCAGCGTCACCGTGGTCGCGACGCCGGAGCCGGACGGGCCGCCGAGAAGGAAGGACGCCAGCACGACGGTGCGGCCGGCGCCGGTCGGCTTGCCGCCCATCGCGGAGAAGGAGAAGTCGATATAGAACTTGCCGGCGTTCGAGTACTGCAGGAAGGCGCCGAAAATGGTGAACAGGATGATCAGCGACGACGACACGTCGACCGCCACGCCGAAGATGCCTTCGAGCGTCATGTACATCTGGCCGACCAGGCGCCCGAGCGCGTAGCCCTTGTGCGTCCATGGCTGCGGCAGGTAGGCGCCGAACAGCGCGTACAGGATGAAGCAGACGGTCACGACCGGCATGATCCAGCCGGCGGTGCGGCGCATCGCTTCCAGCACCAGCAGCATCAGCAGCGCGCCGCAGACGATGTCCAGCGGGTCGGGCATCGTGTTGCGGTCGCTGAAATCGTCGCCGCCCATCAGCGCATAGACGATGACCGCGATCGACAGCAGCGCGGCCAGCCAGTCCCACCACATGATGCGGTGGCGGAAGCGCCGCGATACCGGAAATATCAGGAAGGACAGGAACAGCACGAAGCCGACATGCACCGGCCGCAGGGTCTGCGTCGGCACGATCGCATAGGCGGCGTAGAGGTGGAACAGGGACATGATCACGGCGACCAGGGTCAGGAAGCCGGCGATCCGTCCCGTCATCCGGTTCGCCGCGCCTTCTTCCTCCTCGATATACGCTTCGGCCTTCTTCAACGCCTCTTCGCTGACGGCAGCGGGTATCGCTGCGGCGGGCGGTGTGCTCGATTCACTCATGTGCGCCATTCATTCCGGTTTCGTGGGTTCGTGACCAAACGGGGGCGCCGGCGGGACGATGCATGATCCTCCTGCCGGCGCATTGCGAACGCCTGCGCTCAGTCGAGCTTGACGCCTTTTTCAGCGTAGTACTTCGCCGCGCCCGGGTGGAACGGGACCGGCGTCGCCGCCGTCTTCTGGTTTTCGAGCTTGAAGTTTTCCGCTTCCTTGTGCACGGCAATCAGTTCGTCGCGCTTCTCGAAGATCGTCTTCGCGATGTTGTAGGCGGTCTTGTCGTCCATGTTTTCATTGGCGACCAGGATGTTCATCACGGTCGCCTGCTTGTTGTCGGCGGCCATGCCGCTGTACATGGTTTTCGGGATGGTGTCGGCCAGGTAGATGTTGCCGTATTTCTTGTTCATGACCGGCACCACTTCCGCATGGTCGATCATCTTGATCTTGGTGCCTGGCGTGTTGGCCAGGTCGGTCACGGCCGCGGTGGGCAGGCCGCCGACCCAGAAGAAGGCGTCGATCTTGTTGTCCTTGATCGCATTGACCGACTCGGCCACCGACAGCCGCTCGCGCTTGACATCCTTGTCCTTGTCCAGCCCGGCCGCTTCAAGGATGCGGAATGCCATCACCTCGGTGGCGCTGCCGGGCGAGCCGGTGGATACGTGCTTGCCCTTCAGGTCGGACAGCTTGGTGACGTTGCGTCCCTCCACGGTCACCAGGTGCATCCGGTTCGGATAAAGCACTGCGATGGTGCGGACCGGGACTTTCTTGGACTTGAACTTGTCCTCGCCCTTGTACGCATCCTGCGCGGCGTCGGACATCGTGAAGCCGATGTAAGGCTGGCCGGAACCGACCAGCTTGAGGTTGTCGACCGAGCCGCCGGTCACTTCGGCCGTCGCCTGCATGCCCGGCACATGCTTGGACAGCACGGCGGCCATGCCGCCGCCCATCGGGTAATACACGCCCCCGGTGCCGCCGGTGGCGATCGACAGGTTCTGGGCCGATGCGGCGGTCGCCAGGCCCAGGGTCAGGGCAAGTCCGGCCAGCCCGATGCGCACGATACGTTTAAACATGGTGTTCTCCTTGATGGATGAAATGCCGAATGGTCTGACTGGCGGTGCTGCGGCTCTGCGCTAGCGGATGAAGAATGCAGCGGCCGCACCCGGAGCTTGATGCCCGGGGCTGGGGTCGAAATCGAAGGGAAGGGCGGGTATGGGTGAGGCCCGGGCTGCCAGGCCGTGCTGCCGCGCACGGCGCTGCACCGCAGCCGGTCCGGCTGGTGCGTGGGTACGTCTGTACATGCTTGTCTCCATCGGCCTTCGGCGTTTGCTTGCCGGGTCAGGCTCTATAATTATTTATATGAACCGCGTGCGCTCGCGGCCTGCCTGAGGCCGGCACCGTAGTTCTTATACACAAGATGTCTCATCAACATGGCGCTTGTCAAGAAATTCATGCGGCCGCCGCGCCGCCGCATCGCCGTCGTTTGCGCGCGTCGAACCCTGGCGCCGGCCCGGCCCAGGCTTGCGCAGGCGAAAGCGGCGACGCCGCCGCCGGATTGATGGCGGATGTCTTTACAGTAAAATCGGGGCCACTTTCATTCAACCCGAAGAAACCGCCATGAAGCTAAAGACCACACTGCTTGCCTGCACGCTCGCTTTTTCAGCCTCCGCCTACGCCGACACCTACCCGAGCAAGCCGATCACCCTGATCGTCCCGTTCGCGCCCGGCGGCACCACCGACCTCGTCGCCCGCGTGGTGGCGGACAAGATGGGCAAGGAGCTCGGACAGACCGTCGTCGTCGAGAACCGCGCCGGCGCCGGCGGCGCACTGGGCGCCAATGCGGTGGCCCGCGCCGCGCCGGACGGCTATACGCTGGGCATCTCCACGATCTCGACGCACGCGGTCAATGCCGCCTGCAATCCGCAGCTGCCGTACGACCCGATCGCCAGCTTCACGCCGATCACCAATCTGGCGCGCACGCCTAACGTGCTGACCGCCGCGCAAAAGTTTCCGGCGCAGGATTTCAAGCAGCTGCTCGACCTCGTCAAGAAGAATCCGGGCAAGTTCAATTACGCATCGTCGGGCGTCTGCAGCGTGCTGCACATGATGGGCGAGCAGTTCAAGGTGTCGACCGGCACCTTCATCACCCACATGCCCTATCGCGGCTCCGGCCCGGCGCTGATCGACCTGCTCGGCGGCCAGGTCGAAATGATGTTCGATAACCTGCCTTCGTCGATGGGCCATATCCAGACCGGCAAGATCCGCGCGATCGCCGTTGCGGCGCCGAAGCGGGTCGAGGGCCTGCCGAATGTGCCGACCTTCGCCGAACTCGGACTGCCGCAGGTGAACGACCCGGCGTGGTATGGCCTGGTGGCGCCGGCCAAGACGCCCGAGGCGATCGTCAACCGGCTCAATGCCGCGGCCGCCAAGGTGCTGAGCCTGCCCGACGTGCGCGACAAGCTCAAGCAGAGCGGTTCGGAGTCCGCCGCGAACACCCCGGCCCAGCATGCGGCCGAGATCAAGCATGAACTGGAAAAGGCCAAGGCCGTGGTCCAGAAGCAGGGCATCAAGTTCGAAAATTCTTGATCGCCCGCGCCGGCGGCGTCCCACGGCGACAGCCGCGGGACGCCGCCGGCCCATCCGCTTGTGCGGAATCAAGCCGGCCCGGCGCCCCGCGCTGCGCCGTGACAGGATCGTCTACCATCGTCTTCACAGATACTAAGGAGCGCACTGCACATGAGCAGCCACAAGCACCTGTTTGAACCGCCGTCCACCGCGGAAGCGCTGGACGCGCTGATGCAGCACATCAATACCGGCGACGGCGACCTGGCGTCGCTGTCGGACGAGCAGCGCGAGCAGCTGAAGAACGAGCTGGGCGACGCCTGGCTGGAAGACTACCTCGACGATTACCCGGTTCCCGCGGACCTGCGCGACGCAAGCCGCGAGTACCAGGCCATCGCCAATGCCGACAAATATCCGAACCTGCCCGACCATGTGCGCGAGGACCTGCTGCTGCAGTTCGAAGAGCACCATGGCGAAGGCGGACCGGAACACTGGAACATGCAAGAGTGAAGAAGCAAGCGAAAAAAGCAGTCGAAGGCAAGCCGGTCCACGACAGGGCGGCCGAAGGCAGGCAGCCCGCGCCCAACCCGCTGGCAGACGAGCTCAGGCCGGGGCAGTCGGTCGAGCTGTTGAAGGAATTGCATATCCTGACCCGCGACGGCAAGCTGAACCAGGACAGCCGGCGCAAGCTCAAGCAGGTCTATCACCTGGTCCAGTTCATCGAGCCGCTGCTGGAGCAGGTGCTGGCCGACAAGCCCGATGTCCAGCTGGTGGACCATGGCGCCGGCAAGTCCTACCTGGGTTTCATCCTGTACGACCTGTTTTTCAAGGCGCGCCAGAGCGAGTCGCCGGGTTCGCGCATCTACGGCATCGAGACCCGCGAGGAACTCGTCAGGAAATCGGAAGAACTGGCGCAGCGGCTGGACTTCCCCGGCATGGCCTTCGAACACCTGTCGGTGGCCGACGCGATCACGTCGCCGCGTCTGCCGGCGCGGGTCGATGTCGTGACCGCGCTCCATGCCTGCAATACGGCGACCGATGACGCGATCCACTTCGCGCTGAAAAAACAGGCGCGCTTCATCGTGCTGGTGCCATGCTGCCAAGCTGAAGTGGCGTCGGTGCTGAAGAAGAACAAGGCGCAGTCGCTGGCGCGCGACCCGCTGACCGAGATATGGCGGCACCCGGTCCATACCCGTGAATTCGGCAGCCAGCTGACCAACGTGCTGCGCTGCCTGCAGCTCGAAGCCCATGGCTACCAGGTCACCGTGACCGAACTGGTCGGATGGGAGCATTCGATGAAGAACGAACTGATCGTCGCAAGCTACCGCGACCTGCCGCGCAAGCGGCCGTCGGAACGGCTGCGCGGGGTGCTGCAGTCGCTGGGCATCGAGGAGCTGGGCGAGCGCTTCTTTACCGAGGCCGCCGAAGCCTCGGCCTAGCATGGCAAGGGCCAGCCTGGACAGGCGGTCTTGACAAGCAGATAGGCGGCATGGAAGATGGACCCGCGCCGGGCGTGCCACGGCGCTGATAAAAAAACCGCATGCACCCGCATGACGACCATCCTCAGGAGACAGAAACAATGGCTTTTCCGTACCGCCCGCTTGCGTGCGCGCTTTCCCTCGCCGCCGCTTTCGCCCCCCAGGCCGCAAGCGCCGAAACCGTCAAGATTGCCGTGATCGATGCCTTTTCCGGCCCGATGTCGCCAATCTCCAGCAATATCCTGAACAGCTTCCAGTTCATCGCCGAAAAAGCCAACAAGGAAAAATGGGCAGGCGACAACACGCTGCAGTTCACCGCCTTCGACAACAAGCTGAGCCCGCAGGAATCGCTGTCCCAGTTGAAAAGCGCGATCGACCAGGGCTACCGCTATATCGCCCAGGGCAATGGCTCGGCAGTGGCGCTGGCGCTGGTCGACGCAGTCAACAAGCACAATGAGCGCAACCCCGGCAAGGAAGTCGTGTTCCTGAACTATTCGGCGATCGACCCCGACCTCACCAACAGCAAGTGCAGCTTCTGGCATTTCCGCTTCGACGCCAACTCGGACATGAAGATGGAAGGCCTGACCAGCTATATGGCCAAGGACCAGTCGATCAAGAAGGTCTACATCATCGGCCAGAACTACTCGTTCGGCCACCAGGTCACGCGCGCAGCCAAGGACTACCTGAAGCGCAAGCGTCCGGACATCCAGATCGTCGGCGACGATCTGCATCCGATCGCGCAGGTGAAGGACTTCTCGCCCTACGTCGCCAAGATCAAGGCATCGGGCGCCGACACGGTCGTGACCGGCAACTGGGGCGCCGACCTGGCGCTGCTGATCAAGGCCGCCAAGGACGCCGACCTGAAGGCCAACTTCTATACCTACTACGCGGCGACGTCCGGCGTGCCGACCGCGATGGGCGCGGCCGGCGCCGACCGCGTCAAGCAGGTCGCTTACTGGAACGTCAACAATGATGGCTTCGTCGGCAGCGATATCGCCAACGGCTTCAAGCAGAAGTTCAATGACGACTTCTACGTGATGGACACCTACACGGTCGTGTCCATGCTGTCCAAGGCGATCAAGGACAGCAAGTCGGCCGACCCGGTCAAGGTCGCGTTCGCGATGGAAGGCATGAAGGTCAAGAGCCTGAACGGCGAGACCGAGATGCGCAAGTCCGATCACCAGGTGCAGCAGCCGCTAATTGTCGCGACCTGGGTGAAAACCAATGGCAAGGATGTCAAGTACGACCAGGAGAACACCGGCTACGGCTGGCGCACCGACCAGAAGATCGACACCTATGTCGCGGCGCAGCCAAGCTCGTGCCAGATGAAGCGTCCGGGCGCCTGATATAGCCCGTCCGTGACGGTCCGTGGCCTGGCGCCACGGACATGTTCAATGCATGCGCAGCGACGGGATGGCCTGCATCGACTGCAGCGCCATCCCGTCGTCCTCTATGCGTCCGAGCTGGACCGCATGCCGTTCCTCGGCCTTCGCCATGCGCACGATCGTCGCCAGCGCTTCGAGATACAGTTCGCTGTGCTTGCGGTCGCCGAGCCGGGCAAAGGCCTCGGCAAAGGTGAGGATGGCTTCGTCAGTGCTGTTCATGGATATTCTCGCTCAAGTGATGCGTCCTGTTGCGCGGGGCGGGATCACGATGCCGCGCTCGAAATGATTAAATCATTTACCCGGTTTCATGGACGTAGGAAAAAGCCGCCAGTTCATGTAGGAAGCATGGGCATCTGCTACACCGCAAACCATGACAAACTGCTGAACCTCAAACACGCGGCGCATGCATCCAAATGATGAAAAAACAATTTTCCCCGGCCAGCGCGCGTAACCGCGAACCGATCCTTGCCGCCCTGCGCCCGCTGCTGGCGGACTGCCGCAGCGTGCTCGAAATCGGCAGCGGCACCGGCCAGCATGCAGTGCATTTCGGCGCCGCGCTGCCGGACCTGACCTGGCAGACCAGCGACCTGCCGGCCAACCATGAAGGCATCCGCGCATGGCTGGACGAGGCGGCGCTGCCCAACGTGCTAGCGCCTCTGGCGCTGGACGCCGGCAGCGACGACTGGCCGCCGGGGCCGTTCGACGCGGTCTATACCGCCAACACCTGCCACATCATGTCGTGGCCAGAAGTGCAGCGCATGTTTCATGGTATCGGCCGGGTGCTGGCGCCGGGCGGCATGCTGTGCATCTACGGACCCTTCAACTTCGACGGCCAGTTCACCTCGGCCAGCAATGCGCAGTTCGACGCCAGCCTGAGGGCGCAGGCGCCGCACATGGGCCTGCGCAACCAGGAAGATGTCGACGCACTGGCGCGCGCGCAGCAACTGACGCCGGTGGCGGACCTGCCGCTGCCCGCCAACAACAAGCTGCTGGCCTGGCGGCGCGCCGGTTAAGGCGCGGCAGATCAGCGTCCGCGCAGGGACGCGGTCAGGTCGGGTGAAACAACCGGCTGCCGCTCGTCCAGGACCGCATTGCCGCCCGTGCTGGCCATGTTGGCAGGCACCTGCGGGCTCTCGTTCCACACCACGTAATCGTCGACCGCATACAGCCTGCATGGCTGGCGGCTGTTGGCCTGGCAGGCGCTGAGCACGCGTGTCACCGGGTCCTCGCCTTCCTCGGCCCAACTCCAGGCGCCGCTGGGCGACACCGCGAATGCGCGCGGCGTCGCCTTCGACAGGAAGGCGCGGTAGGCTTCCCGTCCGCGCTCGCGCAGGAAGGGCACCGATTCGATATCCTGGATCGCCGCGAAGTCCGTGCGCGGGATGGGCGGGTCTTCGGCAATGGCGACGACTTCCGCGGTCGGCATGCCGAGCTGCTTCAGGAAGCGCTCGGCATGCGGCCACCAGATCGCGAAGCCATCGCGGCTGCCGACCATGCCGTGGGCGTCGTTCTTGAACGCGTCATAGGCAACCAGGCGGGCGTCGCCGCCGGCGCCGGCATAGGCCCGGTGCAGCCGGTTCACCAGTTCATGGTTGAAATAGCTGTCGTTGGCGCCGTAGAACCACAGGCTGGGCAGCCGGTTGTGGCGGCCGAAGTCGGCGAAGGCGGTGACCAGCGCGGATTTCCACTGGCAGCTGCCGTCGTCGGCGCGCAGGCCGCCGGCGAAGTTCAGCAGGCCGCGCACGCCGGGCAAGTCGCCAGCGCCGGCGGCGAGCGTCGCCAGGCCGCCGTAGGACTGGCCGGCGACGATGACGCGGTTGCCATCCACCCAGGGCTGCGAGCGCGCGTAGTGCAGGGCGGCGCGCAGGTCGGCCGCCTGCAGGTAGCCGTTGCCCGCCATGTTGCAGCCGTAGTCCGAATAGTCGCCGCCGGAACGGGCGAAGCCGCTGCGCATCGGCACGATGACGGCATAGCCGCGGCGAACGAACTCGCGGCTCAGGTAATAGAAGCGGTCGCGCGATTGCAGGCGGGGGTCGCCGGGCTGCTTGCCGTGGTTCATCACCACGAGCGGGAAGGGACCCTGGCCCGGCGGGCGGAATATCGTCGTTTCCAGCAGGTTGCCGTTCGCGCCGGGCACCATGACCACCTGTTCATTGAGCCTGGCGTCCAGCGTGGTTTCCTGCGCCCGGGTGTAGGACAGCCCGGACAGTGCGAGGCAGCCGGCTACGGCGATCCGGGCGAAAAGGTGAACGATGCGGACAAGGCGGGCAGACATTGCGGCACTCCTGAACAATTACGCAAACCAGGAATTAATTCTAGGAATCAACTTTCTTGAACTCAATACCGCAATGACAATTCTCGAAAATAAATTCTGAATTGCAACTTTGTTAATGCATGCGGGATTGTTCGAAGAATTCCGTATTGAGTGACCTGCCCGACCTGCATGTCACGCCGGGAATGCGGGTCCGGTCGCGGCAGGCCGGGTCGTTATCCGCCCTGCGCGTGACTGGCGCGGACGGTTTCAGCGTGCTGTCCGCCTGACGGCCGGATGGATCGAAGGGAGACTGGAACTGGCCAGGCGGGATGTTGAACAACAGCAGCGCGGATACGGTGACGATACCGAGACCGCCCAGGGCCAGGCACTTGTTGCGTCCGAAGCGGAAGCGTGAATCCATGATAATTTCCCCGATGCAATAGGTTTAAATCATCACATAAATTGCTCTACGGCAGTAAATTCGATGGGGAAGAAATAGCGGAATGTGGTTTTTGCGCCAGCAAGGCAAAAGCCCCGGACACGTCGATGACGCGTCCGGGGCGGAAAAGGTGGCCGGGAATAGCGGTCAGGCGCTCAGTTCGCGCATTACGCTGATCAGGTTGGCCTTGCCTTCGAAGCCGATGCCGGCAAGTTCCGGCATCACGATGCGGCTGTCCTTCACTTCGACGCCATCCGGGAAGCCGCCGAAGGGCTGGAACAGGTCCGGGTAGGACTCGTTGCCGCCCAGGCCCAGGCCGGCCGCGATATTGAGCGACATCTGGTGGCCGCCGTGCGGGATGCAGCGGGCAGGCGACCAGCCGTGCTCGCGCAGCATGTCCAGCGTGCGCAGGTATTCGACCAGGCCGTAGCTGAGCGCGCAGTCGAACTGCAGCCAGTCGCGGTCGGCGCGCATGCCGCCGTAGCGGATCAGGTTGCGCGCATCCTGCATCGAGAACAGGTTCTCGCCGGTCGCCATCGGGTTCGGATAGTAGCTGCGCAGGATGGACTGCAGCTCGTAGTCGAGCGGATCGCCGGCTTCCTCGTACCAGAACAGGTCGTACTGGCCCAGCGCTTTCGCATACGCGATGGCGGTGTCCATGTCGAAGCGGCCGTTGGCGTCCACGCACAGCCGCTGGCCGTCCTGCAGCACCGACAGCACGCCCTCGATGCGGCGCTGGTCCTCGGCCAGGCTGTCGCCGCCGATCTTCATCTTGACCACGCTGTAGCCGCGGTCGATATAGCTACGCATCTCGTCCTGCAGCTTGTCCAGGCCCTTGCCCGGATAGTAATAGCCGCCGGCCGCGTAGACGAAGATTTCGCGTTTGGCCTGGCCGTCGCCGTAGCGCTCGGCCAGCAGCTGGTACAGCGGCTTCTCGGCGATCTTGGCGACCGCGTCCCAGATCGCCATGTCCATCGTGCCCATGGCCACCGAGCGCTCGCCGTGGCCGCCCGGCTTTTCATTGGTGAACATGCAGTTCCAGATCCTGTGCGGATCGAGGTTGGCGCCGGTGTCGTCGACCAGCGAGGCCGGGTCGGCTTCCATGATCCGCGGGATGAAGCGTTCGCGCATCAGCATGCCCTGGCCGTAGCGGCCGTTCGAGTTGAAGCCGTAGCCAACCACCGGCTTGCCGTCCCGGATAACGTCGGTGATCACGGCCACCAGCGACAGCGTCATTTTCGAGAAGTCGATGTAGGCATTGCGGATGGGCGAGCTGATGGGAAGGGTTTTCTCGCGGATTTCGACGATACGCATTGAGTGCTCCAGGCAGGTTGAAAGTGGCGTCAGCATAAGGCATGCGGGCCTGCCCATAAAACACCCGGTTCACGCGATGATCCGGCGCACGGCGGCAGCCGGGGCCGCCGGCGAATGCAGTCCCTTTCGCTGCTGGCAAGGAAGGGCGCGCCGCCGCCTGCCGCGGCCGGCGGATCGGGCGATGCGCTGCCGCTGCCTTCCTTGCCCGATTCCCTCCCTGAAAATTTTGACCCATGTCAATTTTTCAAAAACCGCCCGGCGCTACAGTCGGCCGTCTCTGCTTTTCCAGGAAAACCGACCGTGCTCTCCACTCCCTTTCCCGCGCTCACCATCAAAAACAAGACCCTGCTGCCCATCGTCCAGGGCGGCATGGGCGTGGGCGTGTCGGCGCACCGGCTGGCCGGCGCGGTCGCATCGCTCGGCGCGATGGGAACGATTTCCAGCGTCGACCTGCGGCGCCATCATGCCGACCTGATGGCCCAGACCGGCCGCTCGCGCGACAAGGCCGCGATCAATGCGGCCAACCTGGTGGCGCTGGACCGGGAAGTGCGCGCGGCGCTTGCGCTGGCCGGCGGCCGGGGCATGGTGGCGGTCAACGTGATGCGCGCTGTGGCCGACTATGCGGCCTATGTGCGGCAGTCCTGCGCGAGCGGCGCGGAAGCCATCGTGGTGGGCGCCGGCCTGCCGCTGGACCTGCCGGAACTGACCGCCGACTTTCCTGACGTCGCGCTGATCCCCATCCTGTCGGACGCGCGCGGCATTGCGCTGCTGCTGAAGAAATGGATGCGCCGCCAGCGCCTGCCGGACGCGATCATCATCGAGAACCCGCATTACGCGGCCGGCCACCTGGGCGCGCCGCGGCTGGACGAGGTGCATGCGCCGCAGTATGCGTTCGGCGCGGTGCTCGAGGCCACGCAGGCGCTGCTGGACGAACTGGGCATCGCGCGCGAACGCATCCCGCTGATCGTCGCCGGCGGCGTCCACGACCATGAACAGGCGCGCCGGCTGTTTGCGCTGGGCGCATCCGCCGTGCAGCTGGGCACGCCATTCGCCGTCACCGAGGAAGGCGATGCGCACCCGGCGTTCAAACGCGTGCTGGCAGGCGCCGGGCCGGAAGACATCGTCACCTTCATGAGCGCAGCCGGCCTGCCGGCGCGCGCGGTCAGGACGGCCTGGCTGGACGGCTACCTGGCGAAGGAAGAAAAGCTGCAGCGCAAGGCCCATGCGCGCGACTGCGTCGCCGCGTTCGACTGCCTGCACCAGTGCGGGCTGCGCGACGGCAATCCGAAGGCCGGCCAGTTCTGCATCGACACCCGCCTGGCCTACGCGTTGAAGGGCGACGTCCAGCGCGGGCTGTTTTTCCGCGGCTCGGAACCCCTGCCGTTCGGCGAAGAGATCCGGCCGGCGCGCGACCTGGTCCGGCTCATTCTGAATGGCGGACGGAATGACGCTGCCGATGGCCCGGTCCGGGACCCGCAGCCCGCCGCCGCTTGATGAACCCCGGCGTGCGGCAACCCATTACCTGAACCCGAAGGAGGCGATCATGGAAGACCTGAAGGAAAGCGCCGCTGCGGCGCCGGCGAGCCAGCATGGGGCGCTGCGCATCGTGCGCGAGGAGCATGAGCGGCTGGCGGCCGTGGTCCACGGCATGCGCTACCTGGCGCGGGCCATCGGCGAGAAGGCGGCGCAGCCCGACCTCCGGGTGTTCCGCGCCATGCTGCTGTATATCAGCGAATATCCGGAGCGGCTGCACCATCCGAAGGAAGACCTGTACCTGTTCGCGCCGCTGCGCGCGCACACGCATGCGCATGACGAAACGCTGGCGGCGCTGGAAGCCCAGCATGCGAACGGCGAGGCGATGGTGCGCCGGCTGGAGCACCTGCTGTTGCGCTACGAGTTTGGCGGCGAACCGGAATTCGCGCCCTTTGCCGGGCAGGTCGAGTGCTATGCCGATTTCTATTTCCGTCACATGCGCACCGAGGAGGATGTCATTTTCCCGGCGCTGCGCGAGCATCTTTCCGCCGGCGACTGGGAGAAGGCGGACCGCGCCTTTGCCAGCAACATCGACCCGCTCGCCGGGACCGACCTCAAGCACGACTTCGAACGCCTGTTCACCGTCATCGTCAGCATCACGCCCGCGCCGGTGGGCCTGGGGCCGGCGCTGCAATGAGGGAAGGGAGAAGGCGGCGGTCCGCATGGCCCGCCGCCTGCGCTGCCTAGTGCGCCATCAGCACGGGCAGCGTCATCGACTCCAGCACCGTGCGCGACGCGCCGCCCAGAAGCAGTTCGCGGAAGCGCGAATGCGCATAGCAGCCCATCACCAGCAGGTCGGCGAACGTGTCCGCCGCCAGCGACAGCAGCGCGTTGCCGCTGTCCTGTTCGGTGGTTTCCTGCATCACCTGCACCTTCACGCCGTGCCGCGTCAGGTAAAGCGCGATGTCCGCGCCGGGCTGCTCGCCGTGCATGTTGACCTGCTCGCCGGCATTGAACACCACGACCCGGACCTCGTCGGCCTGCTTCAGGAAGGGCATCGCGCCGTCGAGCGCGCGGCTGGCTTCCTGGCTGCCGTCCCATGCCACCATCACCTTGCGGCCGACCTGCGTGAAGTTGCCGGCATAGGGCACGATCAGCACCGGGCGGCCCGAATACATGACCACGTATTCAGGGAAATCGCCCATCATCGCCGGCAGGACTTCGCTGGTGTCGGTCTGGCCCAGCACCACCAGGTCGGCGTACCGTGCTTCGAGGCTGACGCCGCCGGCCGGCTCGTCGTCCACGATCCGCCTTTCCCAGGACGGCACGCCCATCTGCCGCACGATTTCCTCGTATTGCTCCAGGGCCTTTTCCGCCTGCTTCCTCAGGTAGCCGATATGCGTCTTCAGCACCGCGCCGTCATCCGGAACCCGCATGCTGTCGAGCAGGTAGCGCGACACGCCGGTCATGGCCAGGCCGGTCAGGTGCGCATTTTCCCGCAGCGCTATTTCAGCGGCGATGCGGATGCGTTGCGGCGTATGCTTCGAGTGATCGACATGCACCAGTATGGTTTTATACGACATGGCAGTATCCTTTCGCTAGAGTGTCTCAAGCGTAGGAGTACTGGCCGGCGCAGTCCAGTGCCGGCGCGCCGCGACGCTTCATGTTTCTGCGGAATTTGACACATGTCAAAAATCCATCGAGCCATCAGTCCACGCCGGGAGGCCCATGAGTACGCGCAACCTGCAGTTCCTGTTCGACCCCGCATCGGTCGCCATCATCGGCGCGTCGGAGCGGCCGCACAGCGTCGGGGCCACGGTGCTGGCCAACATGCTGGCCGGCGGCTACAAGGGAGAGATCTACGCGGTCAATCCCAAGCACCGCGAACTGGCCGGCAGGCCGGTGTATGCCGACGTCGGCGCGCTGCCGAAGACGCCCGACCTGGCCGTCATCTGCACGCCGCCGCACACGGTGCCGGGTTTGATCGCGGAACTGGGCGCGCGCGGCACCAGGGCCGCCATCGTGCTGACCGCGGGCCTGAGCGCGCTGCGCGACAGCCACGGGGTCAGCCTCAGGCAGCGCATGCTGGACGCCGCCCGTCCTACGCTGCTGCGCATACTCGGACCCAACTGCGTCGGGCTGCTCGTGCCGGGCATCGGCCTCAACGCCAGCTTCGCCCATGCCGGCGCATTGCCGGGCAAGCTGGCCTTCGTCTCGCAGTCCGGCGCGCTGGTGACCGGCGTGCTGGACTGGGCCAACAGCCGCGGCATCGGCTTCTCGCGCTTCGTGTCGCTGGGCGACAGCGCCGACGTCGACTTCGGCGACCTGCTCGACTATCTCGCCAGCGACGGCGCGACCCGGGCGATCATGCTGTACATCGAAGACATACGCGACGCCCGCAAATTCATGTCGGCGGCCCGCGCCGCCGCCCGCAGCAAGCCGGTGCTGGTGATCAAGGCGGGCCGGGCGGCCGAAGGCGCGCGCGCGGCGGCCTCGCATACCGGCGCGCTGGCCGGGTCCGACGATGTGTATGACGCGGCAATACGCCGCGCCGGCATGCTGCGGGTGTATTCGACCGAAGACCTGTTCGGCGCGGTCGAAACGCTGGCCCGCTCGCGGCCGCTGGTGGGCGAGCGGCTGTGCATCCTGACCAATGGCGGCGGGCCGGGGGTGATGGCGACCGACGCGCTGATCGCCTCCGGCGGCCGGCTGGCGTCGCTGTCGGACGCCACCATGCAGGCGCTGGACAAGGTGCTGCCGGCGAACTGGTCGCATGGCAACCCGGTCGACATCATCGGCGACGCGCCGGCCGGGCGCTATCGGCAGGCCGCGGAAATCCTGCTGGCCGCGCCCGAGGTGGACGGCCTGCTGTTCATCCACGCGCCGACCGCCATCGTGCCCAGCGCCGAGATCGCGCAGGCCGTCGCGCCGCTGCTGGCCGGGGCCGGGCGCAACGTGCTGGGCTGCTGGCTGGGCGGCGACAGCCTGGCCGCGGCCCGCCAGGTATTTTCCAGCCAGGGCATACCGACCTACGACACGCCGGAGGAAGCGGTGCGCGGCTTCATGCAGATCGTGCAGTACCGGCGCAACCAGAACCTGCTGATGCAGGTGCCGGCGTCGACGCCCGAGGACTTCGGTCCCGACCGCGCCGCCGCCCAGGCGCTGGTCAATGCGGCGCTGGCGGACGGCCGCAGCATGCTGACCGAGCCGGAGTCGCACCGCCTGCTGGCCGCGTACGGCATACCGGTGGTGGCGACCCACACCGCGATCAGCGCCGAGGATGCCGCCGCCGCCGCCGCCGCGATCGGCTTCCCGGTGGCGCTGAAGATCCTGTCGCCGCAGATCAGCCACAAGTCCGATGTCGGCGGCGTGGTGCTGGATTTGGAGGATGCGCCGGCGGTGCTGGCGGCGGCCACCGCGATGCACCGCAGGCTGCGCGCGCTGCTGCCTGACGCGGTGCTGACCGGTTTCACCGTGCAGGCGATGGCCAGGCGGCCGCAGGCGCACGAGCTGATCGTCGGCGTCGCAACCGACCCGGTATTCGGGCCGGTGCTGCTATTCGGCAAGGGCGGCGTCGCCGTCGAGGTGACCGCCGACCATGCGATGGAGCTGCCGCCGCTGAACATGCCGCTGGCCAAGGCGATGATGGCGCGCACCAGGGTGTACCGGCTGCTGCGCGGCTACCGCAACGAAGGCCCGGCCGATGTCGATGCGATCGGCCGCACGCTGGTCCAGCTGTCCCACCTGGTGACCGACATCGCCGAGATCGTCGAACTCGACATCAACCCGCTGCTGGCCGACGGCAACGGCGTGCTGGCGCTCGACGCGCGGGTGAAGCTGGCGCCGCGCACGGTGGGCGAGAGCCGCAACCGGCTGGCGATCCGGCCCTATCCGAAGGAACTGGAGGAAACCGTGGACTGGGAGGGCGAACAGCTGCTGCTTCGGCCCATACGGCCCGAGGACGGCGAGGAACACCTGCGCTTTTTCAACGCGCTCGACCCGGAGGACGTGCGCTTCCGCATCTTTTCACGGATGCGCGAGCTGCAGCCGTCGCAGGTCGCGCGGCTCACGCAGATCGACTACGACCGCGAGATGGCCTTCATCGCCAGCCGCAGGAAACCGGACGGCGCATTCGAGACGCTGGGCGTGGTGCGCGCCATCGCCGACCCGGACAACATCAAGGCCGAGTTCGCCATCATCGTGCGGTCCGACATGAAGGGCCACGGGCTGGGCGTGATGCTGATGAAGAAGATCATCGACTATTGCCGCAGCCGCGGCACCAGGGAGATCGTCGGCGAGGCGCTGATCAACAACCGGCCGCTGCTGGAAATGGTCCGGCACCTGGGCTTCGAGGTGCATCCGGCGGTGGGGGAAGGCACCGCGGTGCTGCGGCTGCCGCTGCAGCAGCCGCAGCAGGAGCATGCGCCGTAGGGGCGCGCTGCGCTGTACGCCATTGACAGCGCAGCAGCCTGCAACCGATGCGGGTTGCAGTCGCTCGTAGGGTGTAATGAGCGAAGCGCATTACACCCTACGGATTTTCTGCTTCGTATGCTCTTGACCGCGCGGCACCATTCGCCCGAGGCGTGTTGCAGGCCGGGCGCAATGCCGGGCCCTCAGTTCTTGGGCTTGGCTTCCTCGCGCCGGTTGAAGCCGGCAACCATGTCGAAGCGGAACAGCCGGCATTCGATGGCGCCGTTAAAGAACGGCGTCTTGCGGGCTTCCTTCAGCCGCAGCAGCCTGGGCAGGCCTAGGTCGGCGGTGAACAGGAAGACCTTCCAGCCGGCGAAGCGCTGCTTGAGCGTGGTGCCGAAGGCGCTGAAGAACGCTATCGCCATGTCGTCCTCCGGCACCGCGCTGTCGCCGCGCAGCGCGATCCGCTCGCCATAGGGCGGGTTGGTGACCAGGAAGCCCGGCGTCTCGGTCGGCGGCTTGATTTCCTGCGCCTCGATCTGCTTCAGCGGCACCTCGAACAGGATGCCGGCCCGCTGCAGGTTGGCGCGCGTCATCGCCACCATGTCGCCGGAGATGTCGCTGCCGAAGATGGTGGGCGTCGCCGGAAGCGCGCGCGGCCTGACGCTGCCCTTCACTTCGCGCCATTCGTCGCCGCTGAAGGCGTTGAATTTCTCGAATGCGAAGCGGCGGCGCGCGCCGGGCGGTATGCCGGCCAGCATCTGCGCGGCTTCGGCCAGGATGGTGCCGGAGCCGCACATCGGGTCGAACAGCACGTCGCCAGGCTTCCAGCCGGACACGCGCAGCAGGCCGGCCGCCAGGTTCTCGCGCAGCGGCGCATCGCCGGTGTCGAGCCGCCAGCCGCGCTTGAACAGCGCCTCGCCCGAGGTGTCCAGGTAGAGCGTGACATTGCGGGCGTCGATGAAGGCGAAGACCCGCATGTCGGGCGTCCGGGTGTCCACCGAAGGACGCTTGCCGCAAAGGTCGCGGAAGCGGTCGCAGATCGCGTCCTTGATCTTCAGCGTGGTGAACTCCAGGCTTTTCAGCGGCGACTTGATCGCGGTGACGTCGATCCGTATCGTGTGGTCGACCTGGAACCAGTCTTCCCAGGTCTGGGCCAATGCCAGGTCGTAAACATCGTTCTCGTTCAGGTAGCCGGCATGCGCGATGCGCATCAGCACCCGCGACGCCAGCCGCGAATGCAGGTTGACCCGCATCGCGTCCGCCATGCTGCCCGAGCAGTGGACGCCGCCGGGCACCTGGTTGTGCACCTTGAGCGTGGGGGAATAGTCGGCGGCGATCTCGTTGAGTTCGTCGGCGAGCGCCGCTTCCATGCCGCGCGGGCATGGGCAGAAGTAGGAGTGATTCATGGGGTACCTTTTATCCGTAGTGATGCACTTGTTGCGGTTGTTACAGTTGCTTCGATTGGTACTGGCGCCGCGGCAGCGTCACGCCTGCTGCAGCGCCCGTTCGACGAAATCCAGCCTGTCCTGGCCCCAGTAGCCGACGCCGTCGACGATATACCAGGGCGCGCCGAACACGTTGGCGGCGATCGCGTCGTCGGTGTAACGGTCATATTCGGCCCGCACCGCCGCGCTGTCGGCGCTGTCGACCAGCGCGGCGCCGTCCAGGCCGGTCTCCGCGGCGATGGCCGACAGCGTGCCGGCATCGGCGATGTTGCGTTCCTCGACCCAGACCGCGCGCCCGACGGCGCCGGTCAGCCGCATCGCGGCATCATTGCCCTCCGCCAGCTTGGCGGCGATGATCAGGCGCGCCGCCGGGTCGCCGTCGACCGGGAAGAAGGCCGGATGCAGGTTCAGCGGCAGGCCCAGGAAACGGCTCCATCGTTCCAGTTCCAGCAGCCGGTACGCCTGGCGCTGCGGCGCGCGCTTGGGCAGAGGCAGGCCGCCGGAGGTGCCGAAAACCCGGCCGATATCGCAGGGCCTGATGTCGATATCGACCCCGTGCTGCTGCGTCATCGCGGTGAAGCGCTGGTGGCCGAGGTAGACGTAAGGCGATTGCGGCGCCAGGTAGTAGGTGCAGGATTTTGTCATCAGGCGCTCCGTATTCAGAAGGGTTTGACCACGACCAGGATCACGATGGCCAGCAGGCCGATCACGGGGACTTCATTGAACCAGCGATACCAGGCGTGGCTGCGGGCATTGGCGCCGTTGCGGAACTTGCGCAGCAGCGAGCCGCACGCATGGTGATAGCCGATCAGCAGCACCACCAGCGCCAGCTTCGCATGCAGCCAGCCATTGCCGGGGCCGCGGCCGATGCCATAACCGAGCCAGAGCCACAGGCCGAATACCAGCGCGGCAACCATCAGCATGCCGGAAAAGCGGTACAGCTTGCCGGCCATCAGCAGCAGGCGCTCGGTGGTGACCGTGTCCGCGCGGTCGACCATCGCCAGGTTGACGAAGATGCGCGGCAGGTAGAACAGCCCGGCGAACCAGGAAGTGACGAAGACGATATGCAGCGACTTGACCCAGAGCATGCGATTCCTTGTTGAATTTGTACTTGTTATTGGCGGATTTCGCCGTGGCCGAACACCACATATTTCAGCGAGGTCAGGCCTTCCAGCCCGACCGGGCCGCGCGCATGCAGCTTGTCGTTGGAAATGCCGATCTCCGCGCCCAGCCCGTACTCGAAGCCGTCGGCGAAGCGGGTCGACGCATTGACCATCACCGACGCCGAGTCGACCTCGCGCAGGAAGCGCAGCGCGCGGCTGTAGTTCTCGGTGACGATGGCGTCGGTATGCTTCGATGAATAGGTGTTGATGTGGTCGATCGCCTGGTCGAGATTGTCGACCACCTTGACTGCAAGGATAGGCCCCAGGTATTCGGTGTGCCAGTCTTCCTCGGTCGCATGCGATAGGAAAGGGTAGCCGGCCAGCAGCGCATGCGCGGTCTCGTCGGCCCGCAGTTCGACCTCCTTGGTCTTGTACAGCTCGGCCAGGCGCAGCAGCACCTCGGGCGCAACCTCGCGGGCCACCAGCAGCGTCTCCATCGTGTTGCAGGTGCCATAGCGGTGGCATTTCGCATTGAAAGCCACCGGCAGCGCCTTTTCGATGTCGGCCTGGTCGTCGATGTACACATGGCAGATGCCGTCCAGGTGCTTGATCATCGGCACCGTCGACTCGCGCATCAGCCGCTCGATCAGTCCCTTGCCGCCGCGCGGCACGATCACGTCGACATGCTGCGGCATCGTGATCAGCGCGCCGACGGCCGCGCGGTCGGTGGTTTCGACGATCTGCACGCCGTCGGCCGGCAGGCCGGCGCCGGCCATGCCTTCCTTCACCAGCTTCGCCAGCGCCTGGTTGCAGTGGATCGCTTCCGAGCCGCCGCGCAGGATGGTCGCATTGCCGCTCTTGATGCACAGGCCCGCGGCGTCCACCGTCACATTGGGCCGCGCCTCGTAGATGATGCCGATGACGCCCAGCGGCACCCGCATCTGGCCGACCTGTATGCCGGTCGGGCGGAACTTCATGTTGGAGATTTCGCCGATCGGGTCGGGCAGCGCGACGATCTGCTCCAGGCCTTCGGCCATGGTGGCGATCGCCTGGTCCGACAGCGTCAGCCGGTCCAGCATGGCCGGCGCCAGGCCGGCGGCGCGGGCCGCTTCGAGGTCGCGCCGGTTGGCGTCCTTCAGCAGCGCGGCGTCGCGCCGGATGGCGGCGGCGATCAGCGACAGCGCCTGGTTCTTCACCGCAGTGTCGGCACGGGCCATCGCGCGCGAAGCGGCGCGGGCACGCTGGCCGACGTCATTCATGTAATGCTGGATATCCATAATGTCCTCTGATAATTATGCCGGGGTCACGCAGCCAGGCAGCAAGCGGTCACGCAGTCATGCAGCCGTGCGGGCGCGACCCCGGGCCAGCGTCAAACCCAGCTGCAGCAGCGCGTCCCACGGGTCGCCGGCATGCTTCCTCGAACGCAGGCCCTTGACCATCCGGTCTATGCTGGCCGCTTCCTGCAGCGCCTGCCGCAGCAGCGCCATCGGCAGCCGCCGCAATGCCGCCTCGGCCAGCTTCTCGCGCGGGCCCCAGACCCGGTGCTGCTTCAGCAGCGCCGGCAGCGACTGGCCCTGCGACAGCCCGGTCTGCAGCTTCAGCAGCGTGCGGATTTCCTCCGCCACCGCCCACAGCACCAGCGGCAGCGCCTCGCCTTCGCCTTTCAGGCCCTCGAGCATGCGCACCAGGCGCGCCGCATCGCCGGCCAGCATCGCCTCGTTGAGCTTGAACACATCATAGCGCGCCACGTTCAGCACTGCATCGTGGATCGCCTCGAAGCTGAGCTTGCCCGGCGGATGCAGCAGCGCCAGCTTCTGCAGTTCCTGGTGCGCCGCCAGCAGGTTGCCTTCGACCCGTTCGACGATGAAGTCAATGCCCGCCCGGTCGGCGCTCTGCTGCTGCGCGGCGAGGCGCACGCCTATCCAGTTCGGCAACTGGCTGCGCTCGACCATCGGTATGTCGATGTAGACGCCGGCCTGCTGCAGCGCCCCGACCCAGGCGGCTTTCTGCGACGCCCAGTCCAGCTTGGGCAGGGTGATCAGCGTGACATTGTCCGGGTTGAGGCTGGACGCATAGGCCTGCAAGGCCTGGCCGCCGTCCTTGCCCGGCTTGCCGCCCGGTATGCGCAGCTCGATCAGCTTGCGCTCGCCGAACAGCGACTGCGACTGGCTGGCGGCCAGCAGCGCGCCCCACTTGAAGCTGCGCTCCACGCTCAGCACCTCGCGCTCGTCGTAGCCCTTCGCCCGCGCCGCCCGGCGGATCTTGTCGGCCGCCTCCAGCGCCAGCAGGTGCTCGTCGCTGGCGATCACGTACAGCGGCGCCAGCGTCTTCGCCAGGTGCGCGTCCAGCGCGTCGATGCGCAGCTGCATGCCCGCCTACTGGACCGGCTTGATGGCGGAGACGCGGCGCAGCACCTGCTGCACCAGGTCGCTCTGCATCTCGCGGAACAGCGTCGCTTCTTCCGCTTCCTTGGCCAGCACCTGGTTTTCGTTGAAGCTCTGGATCCGGCGGATCACCAGGTCGGTCGGCGCCAGCAGCTGCCGGCCTTCCTTGTCCACCACCCGGAAGTTGACCCGGTACAGCAACGTGTATTCGCGTACCCGGCCCTGGCTGTTCAGCGACAACACCTGCTTGTCCCTGCCTTCGTTCAGGACTTCGAGGGCGGCGTCGGCCAGCTTGCGGTCGCTGACGATTTCGATATTGCTCATCACGTCGAGATTGCGGCGCAGCTGCACGCCCAGCGGCGAGGTCTCGGCCACGCTCACGAACAGCGTCTTGAACGGCAGGATCGGCTGCGGGCCGGTGCCGCGCAGCTTGAAGCCGCAGGCCGACAGCGCCAGCATCGCGGCCAGCGCGACGGAAAGTAGGCGGACATAATGCTTCATGCGGTTTTCCATGGCTTTCCCGGATCAGGCGACGATGTTGACCAGCTTGCCCGGCACCACGATGACCTTCTTGGGCGTGCCGGTGATGAACTTCTGCACGCCTTCGCTGGCCAGCGCCGCCGCCTCGATGGCAGCCTTGTCGGCGTCCTTGGGCACGCGGATGCTGCCGCGCAGCTTGCCGTTGACCTGGATCATCAGCTCGATCTCGGCCTGCTCCAGCGCCGCCGCGTCCACCTGCGGCCAGGGCGCGTCGAGGATGTCGCCCAGCGCCGCCGCATAGCCCAGCTGCTGCCACAGCACGTGGGTGATGTGCGGCGCCACCGGGTACAGGACGCGCAGGAAGATGGACAGTCCTTCGGCCAGCACCGCGCTGCTGGCCGGCGCGTCGTCGAGACGCGCGGCTTCCAGCGTGTTGAGCAGCTTCATCGCCGCCGACACCACCGTGTTGTACTGGGTGCGACGATAGTCGTGGTCGGCCTGCTGCAGCACCTTGTGGACTTCGCGCCGCAGCGTCTTGTGCGCATCGGTCAGCGCGGACGCGTCGAGGGCTGCGCCGGCCGTGATGCGCGGCGCCTGTGCATGGGCGAACGCCCAGACCCGCCGCAGGAAGCGGTTCGCGCCCTCGACCCCGGTGCCCGACCATTCGAGCGTCTGTTCCGGCGGCGACGCGAACATGGTGAACAGGCGCGCGGTGTCGGCGCCGTACTGGTCGATCTGGGCCTGCGGGTCGATGCCGTTGTTCTTCGACTTCGACATCTTCTCGGTGCCGCCGATCTGCACCGCGACGCCGTCGCTGGCGAGCACGGCCGAGACCGGGCGGCCGCGGTCGTCCGTGGTCAGCGTCACGTCGGCCGGGTTGTACCAGGTCTTCTTGCCGGCCTCGTCCTCGCGGTAATAGGTCTCGTTGAGCACCATGCCCTGGGTCAGCAGCTTGGTGAAGGGCTCGTCGAATTTCACCAGTCCGAAGTCGCGCATCACCTTGGTCCAGAAGCGCGCATACAGCAGGTGCAGCACCGCATGCTCGATGCCGCCGATGTACTGGTCCATCGGCATCCAGTAGTCGTTGCGTGCATCCACCATCGCGTCGTTGCTGCCGGGCGAGCAGTAGCGCATGAAGTACCAGGACGAATCGACGAAGGTGTCCATGGTGTCGGTCTCGCGCCGCGCCGGCTTGCCGCATTGCGGGCAATCGACATGGAGGAAGCCTTCATGCTTGTTGAGCGGATTGCCGCTGCCGTCCGGCACGCAGTCTTCCGGCAGGATGACAGGCAGGTCCTTTTCCGGAACCGGCACGTCGCCGCAGCTGCCGCAGTGGATGATGGGAATCGGCGTGCCCCAGTAGCGCTGGCGCGAGATGCCCCAGTCGCGCAGCCGGTAGGTCACTTTTTTCTCGCCCAGGCCGCGCTCGGCGAGGTCGGCGGCGATCGCGTCGACCGCCTGCTGGTAATTCATGCCGTCGTACTTGCCGGAGTTGATGCAGCGGCCGTTTTCCTTGTCGGCGTACCAGTCGTGCCAGGTCTCGGTGGAGAAGGTCTTGCCTTCGACGCCGACGACCTGCTCGATCGGCAGCACGTATTTCTTGGCGAACGCAAAGTCCCGCTCGTCATGCGCCGGCACGCCCATCACCGCGCCGTCGCCATAGGTGATCAGCACATAGTTGCCGACCCAGACCTCGATCAGCTTGCCGGTCAGCGGGTGGGTGACGAAGAGCCCGGTGGGCATGCCTTTCTTTTCCATCGTCGCCATGTCGGCTTCAATCACGCTGCCCTGCCGGCATTCGGCGATGAAGTCGGCCAGCTCCCGGTTGTTGCGGGCGGCGAAGGTGGCCATCGGGTGTTCCGGCGCGATCGCACAGAACGTGACGCCCTTGATGGTGTCGGCGCGGGTGGTGAACACCCACAGCTTGCCCTGCAGCGGGAAGCCGCCGTCGTCGGCCGGCAGCGGATGCGTGCTGCTGCCGGCCTCGGTCAGGTCGTACGGGAACGCGAAGCGCACGCCGGTGGACTTGCCTATCCAGTTCGACTGCATGATGCGCACGCGCTCGGGCCAGCCCGGCAGGCCGTTCTCGACCCGCTCCAGCAGTTCCTCGGCATAGTCGGTGATGCGGGCGTAGTACATCGGGATTTCGCGCTTCTCGATCACCGCGCCGGAGCGCCAGCCGCGGCCGTCGATCACCTGCTCGTTTGCCAGCACGGTCTGGTCGACCGGGTCCCAGTTCACGGTGCCGGTCTTCTTGTAGACGATGCCTTTTTCCAGCATCTTCAGGAACATCCACTGGTTCCATTTGTAATAATCGGGACTGCAGGCGGTCATCTCGCGCGACCAGTCGATGGCCAGGCCCATGGCCGACATCTGTTGCTTCATGTGCGCGATGTTGGCGTAAGTCCATTGCGCCGGCGGCACATTGTTGGCCATCGCCGCGTTTTCCGCCGGCATGCCGAACGCATCCCAGCCCATCGGCATCAGCACGTTGTAGCCGTTCATCCGCAGGTAGCGGTACATCACGTCATTGATGGTGTAGTTGCGCACATGGCCCATGTGCAGCTTGCCCGATGGGTAGGGCAGCATCGAACAGGCGTAGAACTTGGGCTTTTCCTGGCCGTTATGGTCTTTCGCATGTTCTACGGCGCGGTAGGCATCAATGGCTTGCCAGTGGTCGCGGGCAATATTTTCGACCTCGGCGTGATTGTATTTTTCTTGCATGGCGGCTGCGGCTCGGTGAATGGCTGGTTGGATGTGAACCGGGCATTATACTGGCTGCCCGGCAAACAGCGGGGCCGGGCGAGGGGAGACGAAAGCGGTTTTGCCCGGGCGCGGACGTATAGGGCGGGCAATCGGGGAGGGGAATGCTGCGCCCGCCCGGCCGGCGCAGGGACTGGCCGGCGGCAGGACCGGCGCACGGGGCGCCGCCTGCCAGGGACGGAGACGCCTGGCCGTCGCGGCGGCGTACGGACCCGGCAAGGCTGCCGGGTCCGCGGGCCAGCCTTACTTGCCCAGCGACGCCATGTCGATCACGAAGCGGTATTTCACGTCGCTTTTCAGCATGCGCTCATAGGCTTCGTTGATGTTGCCTATCGATAGCATCTCGATGTCCGAGACGATGCCGTGCTCGGCGCAGAAGTCCAGCATCTCCTGGGTCTCCGCGATGCCGCCGATCAATGAGCCGGCCAGGTGCCGGCGCTTCATGATCAGGTTGAACACCTGCGGCGACGGGTGTGGCGTCGCCGGCGCGCCGACCAGCGTCATCGTGCCCTCGCGCCGCAGCAGCACCAGGAAGGCGTCGAGGCTGTGGGGCGCGGCGACGGTGTTGAGGATGAAGTCGAAGCTGTTTTCATGGGCCGCCATTTCTTCGGCATTCTTCGACACCACCACTTCGTCGGCGCCCAGGCGCAGCGCGTCCTCGCGCTTGCCGGGCGACGTGGTAAACAGCACCACGTGCGCGCCCATCGCATGCGCGATCTTGATGCCCATGTGGCCCAGTCCGCCCAGCCCGACCACGCCGACCTTCTGGCCCGGCCCGACCTTCCAGTGCCGCAGCGGCGAATAGGTGGTGATGCCCGCGCACAGCAGCGGCGCGGCGGCTGCCGGGTCGAGCGACGGCGGCACCCTGAGCACGAATTTCTCATGCACCACGATATTGTCCGCATAACCGCCGTAGGTCATGCCGCCGGTATGCATTTCCTCGCCGTTATAGGTGCCGACGAAGCCGTTCTCGCAATACTGCTCGAGCCCGATGCCGCAGGCGTCGCAGCGCTGGCACGAGTCCACCATGCAGCCGACGCCGACGATGTCGCCCTGCTTGTGGCGGGTGACATGGTCGCCGACCGCGGCGACGCGGCCGATGATTTCATGGCCGGGCACCACCGGGTAAACCGTGTTGCCCCATTCATTGCGCACCGTGTGCAGGTCGGAATGGCAGACCCCGCAGTAGAGGATGTCGATCTGGACATCGTGCGGTCCGGGGTCGCGCCGCTGGAAGTCCAGCGGGTGAAGCGGGTCGTCGGCGCGGGTAGCGCCATAGCCTCTGGATTGCAGCATGTTGCAGCCTTTGATCGTTGTGTCGGGTTTCAGGAATTGAGCCGCGCCAGAAGCATCCGTGCGGCTTCCTCGGACGAGGCCGGGTTCTGGCCGGTGATCAGGTTGTCGTCGCTGACGACATAGGACTGCCAGTCCGGGCCGCGGCTGAAGTTGCCGCCGTTGCTTTTCATCGCGTCCTCGACCAGGAAGGGAACGACCTTGGTCAGCTGCACCGCTTCCTCCTCGGTGTTGGTGAAGCCGGTGACCTTGCGGCCGTTCACCAGCGGCTTGCCGTCGGCGCCCTTAACGTTGCGCAACGCGCCAGGCGCATGGCAGACCAGCGCGACCTGCTTGCCGGCCTTGAACATGGTTTCGATCGTGCGGATCGAGTCGGCGTCTTCCGCCAGGTCCCACAGCGGGCCATGGCCGCCCGGGTAGAACACCGCGTCATAGTCTTCCGCCCGTATGCCCGACAGCGGCACGGTGGACGCCAGCGCACGCTGCGAATCGGCGTCGCCCTTGAAGCGGCGGGTAGCGTCGGTCTGGGCATCGGGCTCGTCGCTCTTCGGGTCCAGCGGCGGCTGGCCGCCCTTGGGCGAAGCAAGCGTGATGTCGGCGCCGGCATCCTTGAATACATAATAGGGCGCGGCGAACTCCTCCAGCCAGAAGCCGGTTTTCTTGCCGGTATCGCCAAGCCGGTCGTGCGAGGTCAGCACCATTAATATCTTCATGGAATCTCCGTGTGGGTAGGTTTGCAGCGGGTAGGCTGCTTGGATAGCTCATCGTCCGCGGTGGTTCCCGCATGCTGCGGACCGGGCGGGCGAGTCGGGTATCATCGCCGCTTTCGCGCTTTCCTGCCGGCAGGCGCTCGAAACCAGTCAGGAGAGCAGCTTTGGAACAGCAACAATCACCGGCAAGCAGGGCGGATGCGGTGCGGCGGCTTGGACGTCGCATCGCCGGCTATTACACCGGCGTGATCGCCCCCGGCGCCAGCCGCATGGCGCGGGCCAGGTCGGCCGGGAAGGCGCTGGCCGCCAGCGCGGCGATCGGCTTCGTGCTGCTGGCGGCCTACAGCATCGTGCTGATCCCGTTCACGCCCAGCACGGCCGACCTGCGCAAAGCCAAGTCCGACCAGCCCAGCGTGCTGATGTCCATCGACGGCAAGCGCATCGCCACCTTCCGGCGCAGCAACCGGGAATGGGTGAAGCTGCAGCAGATCTCCCCCAACGTCATCAACGCGCTGATTTCCACCGAGGACCGGCGCTTCTACGAGCATGGCGGCATCGACTTCAGGCGCACGCTGGCCAGCATCGCCCACACCCTGACCGGCGACACGCAGGGCGGCTCGACGCTGACGCAGCAGCTTGCGCGCAACCTCTATCCGGACGAGATAGGCCGCAGCCGGTCGCTGACCCGCAAGATCAAGGAAGTCATCACCGCGCTGAAGATAGAGCGCGCCTATACCAAGGACGAAATCCTCGAAACCTACCTGAACACGGTGCCCTTCCTCTACAACGCGTTCGGCATCGAGATGGCGGCCCGCACCTATTTCGACAAGCCGGCCGCGAAACTCAGCGTGCTGGAAAGCGCCACGCTGATCGGCATGCTGAAGGGCACCAGCTACTACAACCCGGTGAGCAATCCCGAGCGCGCGCAGAAGCGCCGCAACGTCGTGCTGTCGCAGATGAACAAGGCGGGGCTGCTGACCGACAGCGCGCTGGCCGGCCTGAAGAAGCGGCCGATACGGCTGGACTTCGAGCGCCAGGACGAGGACACCGGCCCGGCGCCGCACTTCGCCGAGTTCGTGCGGAAATGGCTGATCGAATGGGCCGACAATAACGACTACAACATCTACCTCGACGGCCTGGTGGTCACCACCACGCTGGACTCGCGACTGCAGGCCGCGGCCAACCAGGCGGTGGCGCGGCAACTGGCCGGCCTGCAGGCTGTCGCCGATGTCGAATGGGGCATGGCGTCCTCAAGGCTGCTGTCGTCGTCGATGTCGACCTATGCCGGCATGCGCCGCCGCATCCAGCCCTTCAGCTATTTCTGGAAGAGCCGCGACGACACGGTCGACGCGTTCGTCCGCGAGTCCGGCGCCTATCGCGCGGCCGTCGACGGCGGCGCCGCGCCCGCGGCGGCGCTGGCGCAATTGCGCGCCGACAGCGCTTTCATGAACAAGCTGCGCGACGACAAGACACGGCTGCAGGCGGGCTTCATCGCCATGGACCCGGCCAATGGCGAAGTGCGCGCCTGGGTCGGCAGCCGCGATTTCCAGACCGACCAGTACGACCATGTCGCCCGCGCCCAGCGCCAGCCCGGCTCGACGTTCAAGCCCTTCGTCTACGGGGCGGCGCTGGTCCAGGGCATGTTGCCGGACAATACCTTCATCGACAAGGCAGTGGAAATTCCGCTCGGCGGCGGCGCCGTATGGCGGCCGAGCGACCTCAGCCCGCCGAGCAACCAGTCCATGACGCTGCGCCAGGGACTGATGTATTCGAAGAACACCATCACTGCGCAGGTGATGCAGGAAGTCGGTCCGAAGCGCGTGGTCGACCTTGCCGTCAGCATGGGCGTCAACCAGAGCAAGCTGGACCCGGTGCCGGCGCTGGCCCTGGGCACAAGCCCGGTGACCATGCTGGAAATGGCCACCGCCTACAGCGCCATCGCCAACGGCGGCGACTACCGGCAGCCGGTCGTGGTCACCCGCATCGCCGACCGCAACGGCCGGGTGCTGGCCGAATTCGAAGGCACGCAGCGGCGCGCGCTGCCGGCGGTGGTGGCGCAGGACCTGGTCGACATCCTGCGCGCGGCAGTAACCCAGGGCACCGGCGCTGCGATCCGGTCGCAGTTCGGCATACAGGCCGATGTCGCCGGCAAGACCGGCACCACCCAAAACAATACCGACGGCTGGTTCATGCTGATGCATCCCGGCCTGGTGTCGGGCGCCTGGGTCGGCTTCAACGATGCCCGCGTGACGATGCGCAGCAGTTATTGGGGGCAGGGGGCGCATAACGCGCTGTACGTGGTGGGGGATTTTTTCCGGCAGGCGCAGAATGGGCGGCTGGTGGATGTGGGGGCGCGCTTCGGCGGCGGGTCGGTGGTGTCGCCGATGCTGGAGCGGATGGATGGGTGGTTGGGGAGGGATAAGCATCCGTTGGCGGTGCCGGTGGATCCGGCGGATCCGGGGCCGGAGGAGGTCGCGCCGGCGGAGCCGCGGCAGGATGAACTGGAGCGGATTATCGAGCAGGCGCGGGAGGCGGTCCAGTAGCGGGCCGGCGACTTGTGGCCTGTGTTTAAGGATAAGTTAGGGGTGGGGTAGGCGCTTACCGTTGCGAGGGGCCTTGGCAAAGCGTCAGTTCAGCCCGCTGTATGTTGTTGCTGTTGACGTTACGCGCAGCGACAGTTGCTGTTGTCTTTGAAGTGGCCGTAGCCGTGGCGGTTGCTGTTGACGTTCCGCGTAGCGACAGTTGCGGTTGACGTTGACCGCGCAGCGACCGTTGCCGTTGCCGTTGCCGTTGCCGTTGAAATGGCTTTTGCCGTTGCCGTTGCAGTGAATCCCCGTTAGATGGCGACGCGTCGCCAGCGCCTGAAACGGATAAAGAAGCGTCCGCTGTCTGAGCGAAGCGAGTTTCGGACGCTTCCCGTTTCAGGTGCTGGCGGCGCGTGCAGTCCGCGCAGCGGACCGCCATCGTAGGGGTCGCCTTTTTTGCCCCACTTTTTTGGCGAAGCAAAAAAGCGGGTCGGCTGCCGGGCCGAACACCCGGCTACTCCCCACGGCAGTGAAGCCTCAATGTTTCACCCGCCAGCAGACGCAGCATCGGCGTCTTGCGCTGTGGCGCGTTCTCGTAACGTGCAGCCGTCGCAAACTGCAGAAGCGGCTTCGCGACGGTACGCCGGCTGGCGGGTGAAGCGATACGTGTGTCCTGCCGGACGACCTAGCCGGGAGTCCGTCCCGGCGGCCGGGTCACTTCTTTTGCTTCGCCAAAAGAAGTAACCAAGAAAAGGCGACCCCGGAGATGCCGCCCCGCTGCGCGGGGTGCCCACGCCGCTGGCACCGAAATCGGGAAGCGTCCGAAACTCGCTTCGCTCAGACAGCGGACGCTTCTTTATCCGATTTCGGCACCAGCGACGTGGCGTCATCAACGGGGACCCACTGCAACGGCAACGGCAACGGCAACGGCAACGGCAACGGCAACGGCAACGGCAACGGCAACGGCAACGGCAGCTGCAACTGTCGCTACGCGGAAGGTCAACTGCAACGGCAACTGTCGCTACGCGGAACGTCGACAACAACGGTCGCTGCGCGCGGAAACGCCATCTATCCCTGCATCAGGACTTGCCCGCATCCTTCGCCTGGTCGGCGCCGACTTCTACCTCAGCCGGATTCCCGTCATACCCATAACGTGTCGCCTTGGTCGCCGCAGCGATCTGCTCAATCGGAAACTTGGGCGTCCGGTCCGCATAAAGCAACCCGTTGGCTTCCTGGAAGGTATCCGTAAACTGGGTATAGCAGAAACCGCTGAACATCACGGTAGTGTTCACCACCCCCAGCAGCTTGCGGTACTTCTCGGCGAATTCGCTCGACTCGCTCGCCGTGGAATAGCCCCAGGTCGTGCCGGCCTCCTGCTGCGGACGAACGCACGCGATCCCCCCGAATTCGGTCAGCATGATGGGCTGGCCGCGGTGCGGGTAGCCGTCCAGCGTCAGGATGCGTCCGCCGGGACGCCTGCGGTCGAACAGTTCCTGGGTCTTGTCGGAATAGCGGGCGCGGATCTTTTCCGGGCTGGGGTCGTAGTCGTGGATGCCGATGATGTCGGTCGCAGCGGCTTCCCAGCCGTCGTTGCCGATGACGGGGCGGGTGCTGTCGAGCGTGCGGGTCAGGTGGTACAGCGCTTCGACCGCGTTGCGGTGCGACTGGGTCGACATCAGGTTGGGCACGCCCCATGACTCGTTGAACGGGACCCAGACCACGATGCACGGATGGCTGTAGTCGCGGTCGATTACCTCGGTCCATTCGCGCACCATGCGGGTGATGGCCTTGCTGGTGAAGCGGTAGGCCGACGGCATTTCCTCCCATACCATCAGGCCCAGCCGGTCGGCCCAGTACAGGTAGCGCGGGTCCTCGATCTTCTGGTGCTTGCGCACGCCGTTGAAGCCCATTTCCTTGGCCAGCTCGACGTCGCGCCGGAGGGCGTCGTCGGATGGCGCGGTCATCAGGCTGTCTTCCCAGTAGCCCTGGTCCAGCACCAGCCGCAGGTGGTACGGCCGGCCATTGAGCATGAAGCGGTCGCGCGAGATGGCGACCGAGCGCATCGCGGTGTAGGACGTGATCTCGTCCAGCACGACGTCGCCGCGCCGCAGCGTGATCCTGGCGTCGAGCAGCGTCGGCCGCTCCGGGCACCACAGCAGCTCGTTGCGCGAGTCGTCGATGCCGGGGTCGGACAGGCCGATCTTGCGATGCGCCTCATTGCCGATGACCTTGTACAGGTCGGACGCCAGCACTTTTTCGCCGTGCGTGATCTCGACTTCCACCGACAGGTTGTCCTCGGGATCGCCTTCGACGAACACCGAGCAGCCGATCTCGAAATTCTCGAAGTAGGGCGTCCACTGCAGCTTCTGGATGTAGGTGCGCGGCACCCGTTCCATCCAGACCGACTGCCAGATGCCGGTGGTGCGCGGGTACCAGATCGAATGCGCCTCGAGCTGCCAGTCCTGCTTGCCGCGCGGCTTGGCCAGGTCGTGCGGATCGTCTTCCGCATAGACCGTCACGGTCTGCTTTCCCGAAGCGTCGAGCGCGCTGGTGATGTCGGCGGAAAACGGCGAGTGGCCGCCTTCGTGGATGGCCACGCGGTGGCCGTTGACCCAGACCGTCGCGCGGTAGTCCACCGCGCCGAAGTGCAGCATCACGCGGTCGCCGGCGGGCTGGCAATCGAATTCGCGCTGGTACCAGCAGGCCAGGTGGAAGCCGCGGTCGTTGATGCCGCTCTGCGGCGCTTCGGGTGGGAAGGGCACGTTGATCTGGTGCGTCCATTCGACCGGGCGCGTCGTCATGTCGAAGCGCTGCTCGTTGTCGAACGTGAATTTCCACGGCCCGTTAAGCGAGGTCCAGTCAGGGCGTACGAGTTGCGGGCGCGGATAGGCGTCGGCCATGTCTTTCCTTTCAATCAATCGAATAAGGGTTGCGGCTGGTCCGCATCGGCATCGGGCGCGGGCAGCAGCACGCCAGCCAGCTGCAGCAGGCGGTCGTGGTTGTAGCGCTGGGTGACCGCGGTGGCGATGGCGGCCGCACGCGACTTCGCGCACAGCGCCACGCAGGCGCCGCCGAAGCCGGCTCCGGTCAGGCGCGCGCCGTAGACGCCGGCTTCGGCGCGCAGCATGTCGCACAGGGTGTCGAGCGCCGGCACCGACACTTCGTAGTCGTCGCGCAGGCTGGCGTGGGACGCGTTCATCAGCTTGCCGAAGGCGGCCCCGTCGACGCCGTCGGCGATGGCCGCCAGCACCCGCGCGTTCTCGGTGACGACGTGGCGGGCGCGTTTCTGCAGTGTGGCCGGCAGCACGTCCAGCGCGGCAACGTCGGTGACATCCCGCAGCATGGGCACGCCCAGCAGGCGGGCCGCCTCGCGGCATTCGGCGAAGCGTTCGTTGTACTTGCTGGTGGCGAGCGTGCGGGCCACGCCCGAGTCGATCACGATCAGCTCGGTGTCTTTCGGCATCGGCAGCACGCGGCGTTCCAGCGTGCGGGTATCGAGGAACAGCATGTGGCCGGTGTCGGCCAGGCTGGACGCCATCTGGTCCATGATGCCGCATTGCACGCCGGCATAGCGGATCTCGGCGGCCTGCGCATATTGCGCGATCTGCACGTCATCGAGGTCGAGGCGCAGCATTTGGCGCAATGCGCGCAGCACCGCGACTTCCAGCGCGGCGCTGGAGGACAGGCCCGAGCCCATCGGCACGTCGGAATGCACCTTCATGCTCAGCGGCGGCACGTCGATGCCATGGTCGCGCAGCACGCGGATACAGCCGGCGACATAGCGGGCGTAACCGTCGGGCAGGTCGCCGTCGGCGTCGAATTCGGCGTTCTCGTCGAGGTTGCTGGAGTACACGTGGAAACGGCTGTCGATGCTCGGCGCCACCTGCACATGGGTCCGCTGCGGGATGGCGACCGGCAGCACGAAGCCGTCGTTGTAGTCGGTGTGTTCGCCCAGCAGGTTGACGCGTCCCGGCGCGGAAACCTGGATGCCGCCGCCGGCGAAGAAACGGGAAGTGTCGTCGCTCATGCTGCCTCCGGTTCCAGCGGCAGCGCACGCTGCCGCGTTTCGTGGGTGATCGCCGGCCAGGCCGGGTCGAACGTCAGGTTCTCCAGCCCGTCGTCGCGGATCAGAAAGGTGTCTTCCAGCTTGATGCCGGGCAGGCTGGGATTGAAGGCGATCGCCATGCGCGTCGCCAGCGGCTCGCCGGTTGCAGGCGTCGCCACGATCTCGCGGGACAGGTAGCCGCAGATGCCGCCCTGGTGGTGGCGCCGTATGCCATCGGCGAAGCCGTGCTGGCGGTAGGCCTGGTCCAGTGTCGCATAGACGTCCGACAGCGGCACGCCGGGGCGGCAGGCGGCAAGGCCGGCGGCCTCGATTTCCAGCAGCGCCTGCGACGCCGGCTGCGGCGCGGCGCCGTCGAAATGCACGAAGCGGGTCAGGTTGGCGTACAGGCCGTAGCCGCGGGCGCAGAACACCAGCATCGCCCGCTTGCCGAGGCGTTCCCTGGTCGGCGTCGCATGGCGGTATATCGGCAGCCGGCGCTCGTTGGCCACCAGCGTCAGCGTCGGATGCAGGCCGCGGGCCCACAGGGCCTCGGCGCCGGCGCCGGCCAGCTCGAACTCGGTCCAGCCGGGCCGCGCGGCTGTCATCACTTCCGTCATCGCCTGCGCGGCCAGCAGGCCGACTTCGCGGTAGCGGACGATCTCGCTGTCCATCAGGCGGTAGCGCTGCCGGATGAATTCCGCCGGCAGCGGCTGCTCGGCTCCTGCCGGACGGTCCGACAGCACGACGCCGCCCGCGGCCAGATCGCTGGTGAAGCGCCTGCGCACGCCGGCGTCGGCCCAGGGCGCGACCTGCCACTCGTAACCGGTCGGCACTTCCTCGTCCTGCAGCCGCTGCGCCTCGATCTCGTCGGTCAGCACATACGCATGCGTGGCCGTCACCGCGATTTCCGCGACGCCGGTTTCAGCCGCCAGCAGCACGGTGTTGGAGCCGCCCGCGGTGGCCCAGGCAAACCAGTCGGTGCCGCGCAGCCGCAGCATCGAGGCGCCGCTGCTGCGCAGGCAGTCGCGCATGATGCCCAGTTTCTTTTCGATTTCCATACTGCGTTCTTGCATCGTTTCCCGCCTTGTCTCTTTAACCTTGTCTTTAATCCAGGGTGACCTGGACCTGCTGCAGCTCGCGCGCCTTTTCCTCGGGCAGCACGTCCATCGCGAACATGCCGGCGCCCAGCTCGGTGCCGGCCAGGTATTTGAGCCGGTCGCGGCTCCGGTAGGGCGGCGAGAACTCGGCATGCAGGAAGGCTTCCGGATGCGGCTTGCCATCGAGCGGCGCCTGGTACCAGGCCATCAGGTAGGGGAAGGGCCGCTGCCACAGCCCGTCGTACTTGAGCAGCACGGTTTTCAGCGCGCGCGCCAGGTCGGCCCGCTGCGCATCGGACAGCTCATGGAAATAGGCGACCGGCTCGATGGTCGACACCCAGACCTCGTACGGATAACGGGCGCAGGCCGGCACGAAGGCAACCGCATGCTGGCCCTGGTAGACCATGTTCTCGCCGGCCTTCATGTGCTTTTGCACCATGTCGCCCAGCAGCGACTTTCGATGCTGCTCATAGAAGGCCTGCTGCGTCTGCTGCATCCGCGCCGGCACCGGCGGCACGAACGGATACGCGTAGATCTGGCCATGCGGATGGTGCAGCGTCACCCCGACCTCGGCGCCGCGGTTCTCGAACGGCAGCACGTACTGGAGGTCGCCGCGCCTGGCTGCGCGCACCGTGCGGTCGCCCCAGACCTGCAGCAGGAGTTCGATCTGGGGCAGGGGCAGCGCGCCGAGCGAGGCCTTGGGATCGGTGGTGAACACGACGACCTCGCAGAGGCCGTTGCCGGGCGCAGTCTCGACCAGCGCCGGAGGCGGGTCGTGAGCCTCGGCCGATAGCGAAGGGAAGCGGTTCTCGAACACCGCGATCGCATAGTCGCCGGCCGGCAGCTCGGTCGGGTTGGCCGGGTCGACGCACATGGCCAGTGGATTGTATTCAGGGGGCGGCAGGAAGGTGCGCCCCTGGCGGTAGGCCGCATAGGTAATCCACTCGCCGCGCAATGGGTGCCAGCGCAGGTGCGGATTGGCATGCAGCGGGTCGGCGAACGGACTGGGCACCGGGCCGTCGACGCGCACCGGGCCGCCGCAGCCATACAGCGTCATGGCGCGGCCGTCGGGCTTGGTCAGTTCCAGCGTGAACTGCGGTGCTGTGGAATTCTGTTGCGGGCCTTGGTCTTGCTCCAATGTTGTCTCCAGTTACCTAGATAACAGTTTGAGTGCGGGAGTCGAAAAGGATTCAATAAAGAATCGCCCGGCGCAAACTATTTGCGCCGGGCGTGGGATCAGGCGGGGAATGCGTCGGCAAGCCGGGAAAGTCGTGTCACAGGATCACAGGATCACAGGATCACAGGATCACACCGTCCGGCTCACACGCGTGCCGTATCCCTGATGTAGCGCTGCAGCGCGCCTTCCAGGGTGGGCAGGAGCAGGCCGCGTTCGGACGACAGCGCGGTGGCGCTGGCCTGGCCGCCGTCGGCCCGCACCAGCCTGCTGCTGTCGACGCCGGCTTCGCTGGCGGCGCGGGCCGCCAGTTCATGCCAGGAAATGACGCCCTGGTTGGCCAGGTGCCAGACGCCGCCCGAGCGGTCGATCAGCAGGTCCAGCGCCGCATGCACCAGGTCGGGCACATAGGTCGGCGAGACCATTACCGCGTCGCTCGCCTCGACGCGCCGGCCTTCCTTCAGCGCCCTGAGGGTCATGTGGACAAAATTATAAGTGTCCCACGGGCCGAAGAACGCGCTGGTGCGCACCACCAGCGCCTCCGGGAATGCCTGTTTCACCAGCCGTTCGGCGCTGGCCTTGCTGCGGCCGTAGACGCCGGTCGGGCAGACTTCGTCGCTTTCGACGTAGGCACGGCCCAGGGTGCCGTCGAACACCAGGTCGGACGAGAATGCGACGTAATGGGTGCCGGAACGGGCACAGGCGCGGGCCAGCGTCTCGGCGCCATGGGCGTTTTCAAGGAAACAGCGTTCCTGCTCCTTTTCCGCCTGGTCGACGCGCACATAGCCGGCGGCATTGATGACGGCCCACGGCCGCACCCGCTCCAGCGCCGCATCGACCGACTGCGGGTCGGTGATGTCCATGTCGCTGCGGGACAGCAGCACGTGCGGCAGGCCGCGCTGGGTGCAGACGCGGGCGAATGCGCGTCCCAGCGTGCCGGTGGCGCCTGTGATGGCGATCACGCGCGGCCGCTGCACCAGCGCCGGCGAGCGCGGCTCGCGCTGCGGCGGCTGGTAATAGCGGTCATGCCGGTGCCACCATCCGGCCTGGTCCAGCACCGGGTGGCTGAAATCGCCGGTGCGGGCCAGCGCGCCTGCCGCCATCGCCAGCGCGGTCGCACGCGGCGGGTCGCAGCGGACGTCGAATACCCCCGGCTCGTAGAAGCCGTTGCGCTGGGTGAGCAGCGTATTCCAGTCGACGCAGCCGAACAGGGACCAGATGGTGACGGCGCGCAGGTCGACGCCTTCCTCGCGCAGCAGGCAGGCGGCGTCCCAGACTTCCTTCAGCCATCGGAGTTGTTCATCGCGGGTGTTGCCATGGTGGACTTCCGTCACGGCCATCGGCAGCCCGTAGCGTTCCCAGACCTCGCGCAGGCGCGCCAGCGGTCCGGTCGGCCGGCCTTCGAAGTCGATCCGGACCGCTTCGACGTCAGCATAGCGGTCGTGCTGGTTGCCGCTCAGGTGATGTTCGGGGAACAGCTCGTCGCGCTCGTCGAGGTAGCGCTCGCTGGTCAGGTAATGGTTGATGCCGATGATGTCCGGCGGGCATGGCTGCTCGACGAAGAAGGCCAGTTCGTCGGCGCCGATCCCGTTCTTCACGAAGCGGCCGTGCCACGGATGGTCGGGCCCGACGCGCCCGCACAGCAGGTCGAAGCTGAGCCAGCGCCGCTCGTTCTCATGGTCGGCCTGGTATTGCAGCCGCGGCGTACTGAAGGCCTTGCCCATGTCCTCGGTCTGGACCAGTTGCGCGGCCGGGTTGATCCGGCGTATCGCCTGCATCGAGAGCACGGTTGCGCGGCACTGGTTGATCAGCGTGCGCAGGAACGTGGCATCGTCGGCGCCATGCGGGTACCAGTGGCCGTACAGGCCCGAAAAGCGTGCCGTCGTCAGCGGCTCGTTGACCGGGGTGTACTTGTCTATCCAGGGGTAGCGTTCGGCGACGCGGGCCGCATGCTGCGCCAGCAGCTCGGGAAAAGCGAGGTCGGCCAGGTTGGTGTAGCGCGGGCCGCTGCCATGGTGCACGAGGCCGGCGATCGGGCTGATGCCGAGGTCGCGCATCTTCGCCAGCCGCCGGTCGTGCCAGCTCCAGTCGCAACGGTCGGGCGCGTCGGGCGAGATGGTTTCCCACAGCACCGGATAGCGCAGGGTGCGGATGCCAAGGGCGGCGATCTGGTCCAGGTCCTGCTCGCGCTCCCAGTGCCCGGTTTCCCTGGCCTGGTCGCGCACCACATCGCCCACTCGTGCAACTGTGCATTCAATGCCGCCCCAGAGTTCGGGCGGCCCCGGCTGCCGCCGGGCATTGCTCGACATCGTCATACGTGCATCCTCAACATCGCGGGTAGCCGCAGGCCGGAGCCAGGCGCCATCCCGGGCTCGCGCCTGGCAAAACCATGGCCCGGACTTAAAGCCGCTTTTCCATAGGACGGCGGCGCGAGCGATGGGGCCATCACTCGCTCAGGCCCAGTGCCCTTTTCTTCGGCCGCAGCGCCTGCACTGCCTGGGCCGCCTTGCGCCCGGCCAGGAAGGCATGGTCGGAGTTGTAGTACTCCCATTCGCTGTACCGGCCGGCCAGCACGATGTCATGCTGCGCCATCCAGTCGCGTATCAGCGCGACATTCTTCGCGCGGGCATGGTCGTACAGCACATACGCGTAGGGCATATCGACCAGACTGGACGTCAGCAGCGTGTCCTCTGCCGTCAGCAGCCCGACCTTGACCAGATCGGCCATGCAGCGCGCCACCAGCGCGTCGCCGTCTGCCGGCAGCGGCTTGTGCTCGGAGTACGAGATTTCGCAGGTCAGGCCGAAGCCGCCGGGCGGATTGCAATGCGGGCTGGCGTTGCCCTGTACGAAGATGCGGTGGAAAATGCTGTCTTCCGGATAGTAGATCCAGTGCTTGTCCGTGATGTTTTCACGGGCAATGCCCAGGTTCACGCAGCGTATCGAGATATGGCGCAGGCCGGCCGCGGCCGCATGCACTTCCGCCGGCGCGTTGGCGCCGATCAGCTTTACCAGTTCCGGCAGCGGCATGGTGCTGACCAGCTGGTCGTACTGGAAGCGACGGCCGTCGGCAAGCGCCAGCATCTTATCCTGCGGCAGCAGTTCGACCACCTTGGCGCCGGTCTCGACCGCGCCCTTGATATGCGGCAGGAATCCCTTCATCAGCGCTTCGAAACCGCCTTTCAGCGGATAGCCGAAGCGGGCGTTCGGGCCCATGGGCTTGGCCACCGGCTCGAGCGCGCCTTCGATGATTTCATTCAGGTCGGGCAGGGGCACGCGTCCGCCCAGCCACGAGGTTTCCATCTCGGTCAGGGGCACGGTCCACAGCTTGCGGTTGTAAGGCACCGCGAAATGCTTGGCGATACCGGCGCCCCACACCTTGTAGATGAATTCCTCGAAGTTGCGCGGCGCCTGTCCCTGCAGCGCAACCGCGCCGGGCGACGAAGCGGCGGTGACCGCAGCCGTCGTGGAGGAAGGAAGCGCAGCGCCATCCGCGCAGCAGTCTTCCAGGTCCTTCACGTCGCCGGTGGCGACAGTGCAGTTGGCCGCGCTGGAAGTCGTGTCGGGCTGGCGGCTGCTGCCATAGCGGGCTTCAACGGCGCCGCTGATGCATTCGGCGATGACCTTGGGCGGCAGGCCATAGAGCGCGCCCTGGAACGGATAGCGGGTGTGCACGCCCTTGCTGTAGACCCAGGCTTCGCGGTTCTGCCAGTGCAGGTTATCGCCGAGCAGCGTCTGGTACAGCTCGAGCACGTACGGGTCGTTGGAAAACATGATGTGGCCGGCATAGTCGAAGGTAAAGCCCTTGTCTTCGATCGAGCGGCACCATCCGCCGACGGTTGCATTGCGCTCCAGCAGCAGGGTGTCCTGGTCCAGGTGATAGGCGGCCGACAGGCCGGTCGGCCCGGCGCCGATCACAACCGTGCTGTAGCTGCGCGCAGGCTGCTGGCTGTAAAGCTGGTTGACATTGCGGGCCGCTGCCGGCGCGGCGCTGGCCGTGGCGGCGGCGCGTTCGCGCACGGTCTGCTCCATCGCGTTCATCAGGTCGCGCATCGCGATCGCGGTGGCATCCCACGAGGTGCGGGTCAGCTTGTCGCGCATCTGCCCGATTTTTTGCGCGCGTTCTTCCGGCGAGAGCAGCAATGCCTCTTCGCACGCGGCAATGAATGCTTCGGGCGTGTCCGCAATCGCGACCACGTCGCTGTGCAGGTCCACCACGTCGCGCACCGGCGTGCTGACGATGGGCAGTTCGGCCGCCATGTATTCGAGCGACTTGGTCGGGCTGATGAAGCGCGTCGACTCGTTCATCGCGAACGGCATCAGGCACACATCCCAGCCTGCCAGCAGCTGCGGCAGCGCTTCATAGGATTGCTGGCCAAGGTAATGGATATTTTCATGGCGCGGCAGCGTCGCCGGGTCGATCTTGACCACCGGTCCCACCAGCACGATCTGCCATTGCGGATGCGCCTGCGCGACCTTGCCTATCAGTTCGGTGTCGAAACGTTCGTCGATCACGCCGTAGAAGCCAAGGCGCGGACCGGGAATATCGCGGTGCGCCGGATGCGCATTGGCCCGGTCCAGCGCCTGCGCGAAATGCTGCACGTCGACGCTGCTCGGGAAGCAGTGCACATTCGGATGGCGATCTTTTTTCGCGTTGTACAGGCTGGGGCCGCCGGTAAAGACGATCTCGGCGCGCTTGAGCAGGGAATTCTCCCGCTGCAGCAGCTGGCGCGGCGGGTTCTTGAACGCGGCCAGTTCATCCATGCAGTCGTACACGACCAGGCTGGCCGGCAGTTCCTGCAGCAGCGGCAATGCCATCGGGGTGTAAAACCAGACGATGTATTCCTCGCCGTCGCGCACCAGTTCGCGCACCATCTTCTTCAGATAGGGCAGGTGGTCGTCATGGAAGCCCGGCATGTCGACTGGCGTATGCGGCTTGCAGACGGTGATGTTCGGATGAGGACTGTAGCTCTCGAGAGCGCCTTCGCCGGGGCGGAAACTGGGCTCTTCGAAGAAACAGATCTTGTAATGTTCAGCCAGGCGGGAAAGCAGATGCTGGGGCCGTTGATAGACAAAATCCCAGCGTAGGTGGGAAAACACTAATATAGTCGGCATGCTATCTCCTGGTTGGCACGTGCAGCGCTGCAAAAAGGCAATGCGTCGCCAGGCGTCGTTGCTTATCGCGGACGCAGTGACAGGTAAGCGCCAGACGCAGGAGGCCGGTCGGATGACAGGCCATTCCATTAAGGCGGGAGCGGTCACGAGGAGAAAGGGTGGGAATAACTCCGACCCTTGCTAGAACCGGCTCGCATTGCAACGGTATTCGTGCGAGGAGCTTACAAGAATGTCAATTTTTGCACTATCGGACATCGCCCCATGCCCTTGTAGGAAAGCAGGAGCATGCATCCTGTAAATAATATGCAGCGGCAGCGTGCTTGGCTCCGGCGCAATGCCCGACGGCGCGACCTGTGGCATAGTCATCCGGATTGACGCATAGCATAGACAGATCATGGACAGCATAGACCTCGAAGTACTCAAGACCTGCGAACAGTGGATCAGCCAGGGACGCCGGTGCGAACTGGTCACGGTCATACGCACCTGGGGTTCCAGCCCCAGGCCGGAGGGCGCGACGCTGGCTGTCAATGAAGACGGACAGGTCATCGGCTCGGTGTCCGGCGGCTGCGTCGAGGACGACCTGATTGCCCGGGTCCGCGAACAGGGCATCGTCCACACCCATCCGGAGATCGTCACCTATGGCATCACTGCCGATGAAGCGCACCGCTTCGGCCTGCCATGCGGCGGAACCATACAGCTTGCCATCGAGCCGCTGTCGGCGCGCAGCAGGATAGGCGAACTGCTGACCCTGCTGTCGCAGCATCAGCTGGTGGCGCGCCGGCTCGACCTGGCCAGCGGCGAGGTATCGCTGGGGCCGGCCGGCGCCGGCATGGCGATGCAGGTGTCGGAAGCGGCGCTGACGACCATACACGGCCCGCGCTGGCGGCTGCTGATCATCGGCGCCGGGCAGCTGTCGGGCTTCCTCGCGCAGATCGCCATCGGCATGGAATACCAGGTGACGGTATGCGACCCGCGCGAGGAGTACCGCGGCAGCTGGCAGGTTCCCGGCGTGGAGGTCGTTCACGAGATGCCGGACGACCAGGTCATCGCGATGCAGCTCGACGCCCGCAGTGCGGTCGTTGCGCTGACCCACGATCCCAAGCTGGACGACCTGGCGCTGATGGAAGCGCTGAAGTCGCCGGCCTTCTATGTCGGCGCGATCGGCTCGCGCGCCAACAATGCGAAGCGGCGCGAGCGGCTCAAGCTGTTCGACGTGACCGACGACGAGCTGGCGCGGCTGCATGGCCCGGTCGGCCTCTACATCGGCAGCAAGACGCCGGCCGAGATCGCCATTTCCATCCTGGCCGAACTGACGGCGGCGAAAAATGGCGTGGCGCTGCCGGCGGAAGTCAGCGTCGGCAATGCCAAGCGGGCCGCGCAGCAGCTTGCCAGCGAGCCTTCGTGCGGGCTGGCCGACTGACGCTTCGATATCGCGGCTCCCCGATTATGCCGCTGCCGGCATGCTGTGTTCCGGAATCCGGGCTTCCATGAACGCATGTTCGTCCCCATCATTGCAGCATGGAAGACCACTGCATAAAGGACAGCACATGAGCAGCAAGACCATCAGGCGGCAGCATGACGCCTATCGCGACGACATCGGCGACCTCGTCACCCGCCGTCCCCTGCCGGGACCTGGCATCGACCAGCTCGACCCTTTCCTGTTCCTGAACCATCACGGCCCGCAAGTCTATGGACCGCGTAACCGCGGCCTGCCTTTCGGCCCGCATCCGCATCGCGGCTTCGAGACGGTGACCTTCATCCTGCAAGGCTCGCTCGCGCATCGGGACAGCGGCGGCCACGAGTCGGTGATCAATGAGGGCGGCGTGCAGTGGATGACCGCCGGCAGCGGCCTGGTGCATGCCGAGGTGTCGCCCGCATCCTTCCTGGAGAGCGGCGGCCCGCTGGAGATACTGCAGCTGTGGGTCAACCTGCCGTCGCGTTTGAAGATGACCGCGCCGCGTTATACCGGCCTGCAGAAGGACGCGATACCGGCGCTGCCCACGCCCGACGGGCGCGGCACGGTCAACCTGATCGCCGGCGACTGGGGCGGCCGCTCCGGGCCGTTCGCATCGCTGACCGGGGTCTTCATGAGCACCGTGAACCTGCGAGACGGCGGCGCGGTCAGCTTCCCCGGCGTGGGAGGCCGCAATGTCTTCCTGTATGTCGTGAGCGGTTCGGTCCGTGTCGGCGGCGACGTCGCGCAGCAGCACCGGCTGATCGAGCTGAGCGATGCTGGCGACAGCGTGGACATCACTGCCGATGCCGACACGGTTCTGCTGTTCGGGCATGCGCAGCCCATCGGCGAGCCGGTCGTGTCGCACGGGCCGTTCGTGATGAACACCCGGGAAGAGATACAGCAGGCAGCGCGGGACTACATGGACGGGAAGTTCGGCGGGCTGCCGCAGTAGGCGGGCGATCGGTTCCCGTTCAGCCATGCGCCGTTCTTCGGGCGCATGGCGCGCATTGCGGCGGCTGCCAGGCGGTCCCGCCGCCGGACGACGCAGCGCCGGTGCGCCCGGCAATGCGCCCTGCATGACCGTGCAACTCGACTGCACAAAGGGTCTTGCCATCAAAAAAGTTATGTTAAGGTTTCATGTGGCCGAACCTTGGCGCTTCAACAATTCATAAAAACCCTGCCTGCCGCGCAATGACGTGGCCAGCGCAGCGTGCTTCAGGAGACTGCATGAAAACCGGATTGAAAAAAATCGCCGCGCTCGTCGGCATTGCCACCTTCGGCATGATGGCCATGAGCGGCAGCGCCTGGGCGCAGGCGCTTGAGAAACAGAAGGTGTCGATCGCCGTTGGCGGCAAGAACCTGTTCTATTACCTGCCGCTGACCATCGCCGAGCAGCAGGGCTACTTCAAGGACGAGGGCCTCCAGGTCGAGATCAGCGACTTCGCCGGCGGCGCCAAGGCGTTGCAGGCGCTGGTCGGCGGCAGCGCCGACGTGGTGTCGGGCGCCTATGAGCATACGATCAACATGCAGTCCAAGGGCCAGATGATCACCGCCTTCGTGCTGCAGGGCAGGGCGCCGCAGATCGTGTTCGGCGTATCGACCAAGACCATGCCCAACTTCAAGTCGATCGCCGACCTGAAGGGCAAGAAGATCGGCGTCACCGCGCCCGGCTCGTCGACCAACATCGTCGCCAACTTCGTGCTGGCCAAGGGCGGGCTGAAGCCGTCCGATGTCTCGTTCATCGGTGTCGGCACCGCCGCCGGCGCGCTGTCGGCGATGCGCTCCGGGCAGATCGACGCCATCTCCAACCTCGATCCGGTGGTGACGATGCTGGAAGAGAAAAAGGACATCAAGGTCATCGCCGACACCCGCACGCTGAAGGACACCAACGACCTGTTCGGCGGCCCGATGCCTGCCGCGACGCTGTACACCACCGAGGCGTTCCTGAAAAAGAACCCGAACACCTCGCAGGCGCTGACCAACGCGATGGTGCGGGCGCTGAAATGGCTGCAGACTGCCGGCCCGTCCGACATCATCAAGGTGGTGCCGGAAAGCTACCAGCTGGGCGACCGCGCGCTTTACCTGGCGACCTTCACCAAGGTGCGCGAGGCCCTGTCGCCGGATGGCCGCTTCCCCGAGGCCGGCCCGCAGACTGCGCTTAAGACGCTGCAGGCCTTCGAGCCTGACCTTGCCGGCAAGCCCATCGATCTCAGCAAGACCTTCACGAACGAACTGGTGAAGAATGCAAACGCAAAGTTCAAGTAAGGCCCAGGCCGCGCCGGCGCTTTGGCTGGACAATATCAGCTGTACCTTCATTTCCAAGGACGACCGGTCGCAGCGCTATACCGCGGTCGCCGACACCACCCTCGCCATCGCGCCCGGCGAATTCGTGTCGGTGGTCGGGCCGACGGGCTGCGGCAAATCGACGCTGCTCAATGTCGGCGCCGGCCTGCTGACGCCCTCGACCGGCAACGTGCGCGTGTTCGGCGAACCGCTGGAAGGCGTCAACCGCCGCGCCGGCTACATGTTCCAGTCCGAGGCGCTGATGCCCTGGCGCAGCGCGCTGCAGAATGTGATTGCCGGGCTGCAGTTTCGCGGCATGGAAGATGGCGCCGCACGCCAGCTCGGCGAGGAATGGCTGGCGCGGGTCGGGCTGCAGGGATTCGGCGACCGGTATCCACACCAGATGTCGGGCGGCATGCGCAAGCGCGTGGCGCTGGCGCAGACCCTCATCCTGGACCCGGACATCATCCTGATGGACGAGCCGTTTTCCGCGCTCGACATCCAGACCCGGCAGCTGATGGAGAACGAGGTGCTGGAGCTGTGGAGCGCGAAGAAGAAGGCGGTGCTGTTCATCACGCATGACCTCGACGAGGCGATCGCAATGTCCGACCGGGTCGTGGTGCTGTCGGCCGGCCCGGCCACCCATCCCATCGGCGAGTTCATCATCGACCTGCCACGGCCGCGCGACGTGGCCGAGATACGCGCGCATCCGCGCTTCGTCGAACTGCACAGCCAGATCTGGGGCGTGCTGCGCGACGAAGTGCTGAAGGGCTACCAGCAACAAAAGAAACTGGCATGAGCATGTGGAAAGCATTGAAACCGAGTCACAGGAATATGCGCGTCTGGCAGGCGCTGGTGCTGGTGGTGGTACTGCTGGGATGGCATCTTGCCACGCGCAATCCGCAGGCCGCCTTCTTCTTCGGCGAGCCGCTGAAGGTCGCGGTGCGGATCTGGCAATGGTTCACGGTCGGCGCCGGCACGCTTGAAGTCGGCACCGGCGAGACCACCTGGTTCACCATCAACTTCCCCGCCGAGATCTATCCGCACCTGCTGGTGACGCTGACCGAGACGCTGCTGGCCTTCGTCATCGGCACCGCGCTGGCGCTGGTGGTGGGCCTGTGGCTTGCGTTGTCGCCGCTGGCCTCGGCCATCCTCGACCCTTACATCAAGGCCGCCAACTCGATGCCGCGCGTGATCCTCGCGCCCATCTTCGCAATGTGGTTCGGCCTGGGCATCTGGTCCAAGGTGGCGCTGGCAGTGACGCTGGTGTTCTTCATCGTCTTCTTCAACGTCTACCAGGGCGTCAAGGAAGTCAGCCCGGTGGTGCTGGCCAATGCCCGCATGCTGGGCGCCAATGCCCGCCAGCTGCTGCGCTCGGTCTATCTGCCGTCGGCCACGTCATGGGTGTTTTCCAGCCTGCACACCTCGGTCGGCCTGGCCTTTGTCGGCGCCATCGTCGGCGAGTACCTGGGCTCGGCCCGTGGCGTCGGCTACCTGATCCTGCAGGCCGAGGGCACGTTCGACATCAATACCGTGTTCGCCGGCATCGTGGTGCTGACGCTGTTTGCGCTGGTGCTCGACGGACTGGTCGGCCTCGCTGAAAAGCGGCTGATGAAGTGGCAGCCGAAGTCGGGGGAGACCGAGAAGCTGTAAGCGTCGGACGAGGCCGCTGCCGTTCAGCGCGGCAGCGGCGCGATTTCCTCCAGCGGCCTGCGCTCGGCATCGACCGCGTGGCTGCGCACCAGCAGCCCGGCCAGGATGGCGAGCACAGCGCCTGCCGCATAACCCATCGCCACGTTGGCGCGGTCGCCGCTGGCAATCAGCCAGCCGAACAGCACCGGCGCGATGAAGCCGCCGGTGCCCGTGCCTATCGCATAGAAGATCGAGATGGCCAGCGCCCGCATCTGCATCGGGAATACCTCGCTGGCGGTCAGGTAGGCCGAACTCGCGGCGGCCGAGGCAACGAAGAACACCACGCTCCAGCACAGCGCCTGCGTGAAGGCCGTCAGCCAGCCCTGCATGAAGGCCCAGCCGGTCAGCGCCAGGCCGATCCCGCTCAGGATATAGGTCAGCGAGATCATCCTCCGCCTGCCGACGCTGTCGAACAGCGGGCCGAGCAGCACCGGGCCCAGCACGTTGCCGAGCGCGAACGGGAAGATGTACAGCGCGACGCGGTTGTCCGGCACCTGGTAGAAACGGGTCAGCACCAGCGCATAGGTGAAGAAGATGGCGTTGTAGACGAACGCCTGCGCGACCATCATCGACAGCACCACCACGCTGCGCATCCGGTAGTGCCGCAGCAGCACGGCAGCGACCTGGCGCAGGCCGGGCATGCCCTCGCCATGCGCATGTCCGCCGCTGTGCACCGGTTCCAGCGCGCCATGCTCCCGCTCGACCTCCGCCTCGATCTGCGCGACGATGCGTTCGGCTTCCTCCTTCCTGCCGTGCATCAGCAGCCAGCGCGGGCTTTCCGGCACATGGCGCCGCACCAGCACGATCGCCAGCGCCATCACGCCGCCGGCGATGAAGCAGGCGCGCCAGCCCAGCGCCGGTCCCAGCACACGCGGGTCGAGGACGACGAGGCTGAGGCCTGCGCCCAGTGCGGCGCCTATCCAGAAACTGCCATTGATCAGCAGGTTGACCCGGCCGCGCACCCGCGCCGGGATCAGTTCGTCGATGGCGGAATTGATCGCCGCATATTCGCCGCCTATGCCCAGCCCGGTGATGAAGCGGCAGATCGACAGGAAGACGAAGCCGGTGGAAAAGGCGGTCGCCAGCGTCGCCAGCATGTAGACGGCCAGCGTGATCATGAACAGCCGCTTGCGGCCGAGCCTGTCGGTCAGCCGGCCGAACACCAGCGCACCCAGCACCGCCCCGGCGATGTAGACCGAGCCGGTCCAGCCCACCTGCGCCGCGCTGAGCGCCAGCGTGTCGCTGCGTTCGAGGATGCCGCCGATCGAGCCGATCAACGTCACTTCCAGCCCGTCGAGCACCCAGGCAATGCCCAGCGCCATGACGACTCGCCAATGCCAGCGCGACCACGGCAGTCGGTCGATGCGGGCCGGTATGTTGCTCACGCTGCGGTCCATCTCATGCTCCTCCTTGCGCTTGCCCACGCAGGTTCAAACGGCCTGTCTGCGCCGCATCGTTCCTATCCAGGTGCCGGAGACGACGCAGGCGAATCCCAGCACCAGCCACCAGCTCATCGGCTCGCCGAGAAACAGCACGGCGAATGCAATCGCGAACAGCGGCACCCAGTTGAGATAAAGCGCGGTCCGGCTGATGCCGAGCAAGCCGATGGAACGGTTCCAGATCAGATTGCCGATCGCGGTCGCGGCAATGCCTGAAAACAGCAGCAGGCTCCATGTGCCCGCGCCGGATGCGAAGATGCGGGTGTCGAAGCCGGCAACGCACGCATGCAGGATCAGCAGCACGGTGCCCATCGTGTAGATGCCCCAGCTGATCGCGATCGCGTCGAGCCGCCGGGCAAGGCGCTGCACCAGCACGCCGCCGATGGCGAAGCTGAACACCGACGCCCCTATCATTGCGTCGCCGAGGCCCGCCCGTCCCAGCCCGGCCCCGGGCCGCTGCAACACCACCACCCCGACCCCGACCAGGCCCAGCGCGATGCCGATGATGCTGGCCGCGCCAAGCCGTTCCCGGAACACCAGCGCCGCGAGCAGCGACGATATCAGCGGCCCAAGCGCGACAATCAGCGCGGTATTGGTTGCCGTCGTGAGCGCCATGCCGCCGGTGAAAAAGATCTGGTTCCCGTACACCATCAGCAAGCTGCAGACAAACACCAGTCCCCAGTGTCCCCGGGCGATGTGCGGCAGCTGCCCGTTGCGGCGCAGCGCGATCAGCGCAAACACGCAGCAGGCGCACAGCATGCGCAGCGCGGCCAGCATGACCGGGTCGAACCTGCTTGCAAGAAGCCTGATGGCGGGAATGTTCAGCCCCCATAGCAGCATGGCGCCGGTCAGCATCAGCTGCGCATTGCGGCTCTGAATGAGAACGCCGGCGTCATCGCGCGGACGGCCCTGGGTCATGGCTGCACGGATGGCGGGTTCGGCATGGGAGGCGACGATTCCGGTATGGGGAGGGTTCTGGATTTTATAACATGAGGAAATAATTTGATTTGCGGCCGTCGGTGTAAAGAATGCCCGCCAGGCGAGCTTGTGTGGCAGCCATGCAACTCCAGGGCGCGTTGCTGGCGCGACGTTCGAGTGTTTCCGGCATGTTGGCACTGGCCTGGCACTTAGTGGGATGAAGCAATGTGCAGAAAAGAAACATCCATGCCGCGTGTCATAAGCCGCCGCGGCCAGGGTGTTACTACGCAAATGACCCAAAACCCATTTTAGTTATCAAATTGATATCCAAGAATGGGTTTTCGTCAGAATTTTGTGTTTTATATTGTTCTATTGACCAAAAATAGAATGATATGTTATGCGCAAAACACCATCATATTTAAAAGGACTTGCTGAAACCCGGGCTCGCGCTGCGGGTGATGCTCAACGCTTCAAGAAACTCCATGAGGAGATTGGAGAGAAGCTAGCGAGGGCCGAACACGATCTCGCGGCTTGTGATCGTTTAATTGAACGGTTTGATGAACGCCTTGATCCTGGCTTGATCGAGCCAATACACGCATGGCAAGGTCGATATGGAAAGCGCGGGGCTTTAGGGGAAGAAATAAGACGGATTATTCAAAGTGCTTGGCCAGACGAAATCACGACAACTGAAATTGTATGGCGAGTGCAAATACACTTCCAGATGTCATTCCTGACGTGGCGAGAAAAGAAACGCTGGCAGGATAATTCTCTTAGAAACACGATCAAGGCCCTTTTGGCGAAGGGCGAGGTTGAGCGCGTACACGATGTGTTATACGGCCTTACCGGGGAGGTCGGCCGTTGGCGCTGGAAATCGGATGCCGTCCTTTCATTGGACCACTTGCATGCGCAGGCTGCGGGTGCGGGTGTAGCAGTTCAATCTTGCGATGATGCCCATGAGTGAACCCTTTCCAGAACTCCGATTCCCCGACGTTCAAGGCTACGCACATCGCCAACTTTAGTTGTTCACCATTGGGCAGGCGACGGGTATCTGAACGGAACGAGGTTTCAACGGCATAGTCCAGCATATATTTCGGCTCAATGTTGAGGTATATGCCTTTCTCTGCCCTGTCGAAGCGGGCATTCAGCTCCTCCGCCTGGTTGTTATTTTCGCCGTTTGGGCCACTCAGTTCTTTAGCGTGCTCAACTGTCCGATGCATACGAAATTCCTTGCCAAGCTCAGTATAGGCAGGTGACGAATCCGTGTTCAGGTAGCTTTCTGGCATTGCGACAAAATCGTTCAGAACCGCTTTCACCACCGGCGAAGTCTCGGTTAGTCCGATCGCTACCCGTGTTGCACATGCCCCCTTTCCCCGAACCCCCGAGCGTTTTCGAATTGCGAATAAGATTCTTCGATCTTTGGGAAATCGATTACCGAATTCTGGATTGATAGGTCCACTGTTTTTTGCTTTTTTTCGGGCCGCGTTTTTGCCAGTTTGCGTCAACATTATTTCAGTCAGAGCAAATGGATCGGCATCTGATTGAACCGGACGCGATCCTTGCGGTTTACCCCGCTTCTCATCTGCACGCCAGCCCGACTGATGAGCGCCATCCATTTCAACGTCCCCGTTCATCAGTCCTACGTTATAGCCCCGGACCAATGCTTCGCGTATTTTGTGCTGTAAGGTAAACGCGGTGTTGTAGGTAGTGTCCATGTGCCTTTTGAGCTCAAGGGCAGACTGGCCTGCTGCAGAATTTACCCACATCAAAACGCTCGAAAGGATGTACTGGTACGACTTCTTCCGTCGCGCGAATATAGTTCCGGAGGTGACGCTGAAAGTGCTACCGCAACCAGCGCATTTCCAGCGTTTTTCCAGTGGTCGCCAATAATGCTTGCTAACCGTGCCGCAATGCGGGCAGGAAACGGTGTCCCACGAGCCGAAGCGTACCTGTACTAGAACATCCAAGCACTGCCTATCGGTGGCCTTCACAATGTCTGGGACTGATATTGAAACGGCTTCGCGTGACATGTGCCATGCGGCGGAACCTGACCGAGCCCGGGGGTGGCGCGTCGAGCTTTCTTTTTTCGCACCTTCTGATTGAGTAGTCATACTGCCTCGTTTAAAAAGGTGGTGTACAGAGATTCGTGCGCAATGCCAAGATGCGCGCCGGGATGTTCAACGGGTGCTGTATTGCGACGAAGCAACCAGCTTACAAAACCAGTCCTTGCAGGCTCGACTAACCGATGGATTGGAACAAATCGTTGGCCGTTTTTCTCAATTGGATCAGGGATGCAAAGCGCCGGCCGAGCTGGCATTTCCACGCATCCATTCAATCGTATAAGACAGGCGTGCAGAAGCAGTTCTGCAGGTCGCAGATAGTCGGGACGGAAAACAAAAGGCCCAGTCACATGGCGCGCCATCGTGTGCTCGTCAAAGCGCGCCACGTACAGCCCGCGTGTACGGCCAACCTGATCGATTTGAACAGTCGCCAGCGTAGTAAGGCTCTGAGCTCTGGGACCCGCATGCTCAATAAGCGCACACATTTGCTTGGCATAAGCAAATCGCTTTGTTTGATGTTCGATCGGTGGCACGACTTCATCGAGACAATCAAGGTCCGTGCGAAGGCCCAGAACGATTGAACGGGAAGTCAAATCCCACAAACTAGCCGACCAACGTGGGTAGCGAAAGATCGGCGCAGGGATAGACGCGCCGAACCCAGCTTGGAAAAGCACCGTTTTGTAGTCGGCAACTGGAGCCAACTTTTCATATCCGATATCGATCCAGGCGCGTTGCGTGTATCGGGTCACAGTATGGAGGCCGCCAACGTGAATGAAAACTCTAAGCATCAGATCACCCTGATGTCCCAAGTTTGCGCAAATTCCACGCCGTCGATTTGTTCATTTCCACGTAAGCGGATTTGATCGCCGTCCAACCAAAGGATATGTACGTCAGTCAACTCTGGTAGCAGCGTCGTCGCAATTCCATCCGTTGCGCTGGTCAGCTTGGCACAGGTCACTACTCGACCATGGGCATGAATTCTGTTTTCCACAATGGACAACTTCCCGCGGTGTGCCGGTTCCTTCAAGCGCTGTGCCTTAGGCAGGGGCTTGCCAGAGTAGTAAATAGGACGGATCTCGACGCGCATGGGAATGTCTCCTTGGGAACGAACATTTACGAAAATACGTAAATTAGTCGCCTCTGATGTTAAATGAGTGGCAATTAATGGTAGTTTTAATACTGTATATATATACAGTATGAGGCATTCTGATATTGTGAAATGTCAACGGACTCACCTGACGGATGTTGTCTGGATGAAAGTTGAATTGCCACGCAATTGCAACAAAATTTCCAGTGTTCAACTCTCCGGTTTACGAAATTGAACTGGAACCTTCGTTTTCAAGTATGCAGAACGAATATTTTTACCAGGAAATTCGATAACAGCTACGATTGATACTCGCCAACTTGCAAATACTGTTTATATATACAGTAATGTTATGAATGAATGGACTCGCATGCGGTCAGGCATATCTTCTGTGGAGCATGTTCTGCAAAGCAATGTTCGTCATTTAAAAGAGAAACTAACGATTGATTCAACTTGCAACGTCGAATTTATTTTAGAAACGTTAGCTGTGCTTGAGGCAACACTTTTGACAATAAACGAGGCCCGTGATTATTCGAGGACTCGGAAAGAATGATGCGTCGCACAGTCGTTTTAAATGCCAGTTATGAACGAAACCTCATGCTGAGCCATGCCGTACGCTTTGATGTACATTTTAAATACGAAAAGCTTTCCGATGAGCGGGCATTCAACTATCTGGCGAAAGGGTGGCTAGAGGACGAACATGGCAAGATGTATTTTGTCGTACGGCCGTCTACGCTCGGATTTCAATGTTGGAGCCTCGGCGATGACAGCTCGCTACTCGCACCCGACGAGGCATACGAGGCATGTCCTGCCGCCTTAACGGTCTGGCTGGCGCTTCCCGAAAGTCTGCGTTGTAGCCTTCATGATGTTAATAATCCGGATGCCACATGATGGGGAGCGCTGCTGATTTGCATGAATCATGCTCATAGGCAGCTAATAAGCGCCGGCTTTCACTAAAGCGTGTTGACTTACTTGAAACCTATTTTCTCAGCCATTTGCTCTTCGCTACCGTTGCAAAGAAGTTGCTAAAACAATAATTAAACTATAATGGACTATAATTTCCTATAATTTCACAGGCGCAATTTTGTTGGCTCTCATGACGGATTTGTATATTCCTAGGTGCACTGTCAGATGGACCGTTGATTCACCCGTTTTGAAAGCTCTTCTGCGCTTTCCTTGCGTTCACTGTAGCGGTCCACCAGGAACGGCGCGATATCGCGGGTCAGCAACGTAAACTTGTACAGTTCTTCCATCACATCAACAACGCGGTCATAGTAAGCCGATGGCTTCATTCGGTCATTTTCATCAAACTCCATGAAGGCCTTGGCGACAGACGACTGATTAGGGATCGTGATCATACGCATCCATCTTCCCAGCACGCGCATCTGGTTCAACGCATTGAAAGACTGTGAGCCGCCAGAGACTTCCATTACCGCCAGTGTTTTGCCCTGGGTTGGCCGGACAGCGCCGATGGACAGCGGGATCCAATCGATCTGTGCTTTCATGATGCCCGTCATCGCGCCATGGCGCTCCGGGGAGCACCAGACCATGCCTTCGGCCCACTGTGCAAGCTTGCGTAGTTCCTGGACTTTCGAATGACTCTCTGGCACGTCATCCGGCAGCGCCAAGCCGCTTGGGTCGAAAATCTCCACTTCTGCTCCCATCGCTTCAAGCAGGTGGGCGGCTTCCTGTGTCAGCAGCCGGCTGAATGATCGTTCCCGCAACGAACCGTACAGCAAGTGAAAGCGGGGAGCATGCGTCGAAGTAGCGACGTTGGCGAAATCCGATCGGGTCGGGACGGCAAACAGGTCTTCTGTGAGATTGGGCAAGTTGTGTAGTGACATGGGAGGATTTGAACCTTTGCTTCGTACCAGTGTTGCGAGCGGTTGACGATTGCAACCACTAGCAGCATGACAGGCACTTCAATTAATACGCCGACAACAGTGGCAAGCGCCGCGCTGGACTGAAAGCCGAACAGGCTGATGGCCGTTGCCACGGCAAGTTCAAAGAAATTGGACGCGCCAATCAAGCTGGACGGCCCCGCGACACAGTGCGCGACGCCGAGCTTGCGGTTCAATAGATACGCTAGCCCGGAGTTGATAAATACCTGAATCAGAATCGGCACGGCCAGGATGGCGATGACGGCCGGTTGCCTGGTAATGGCCTCGCCCTGAAACGCAAATAGCAGCACAAGTGTTAGCAGCAGCGCAGAAATCGAATAAGGCCCCAGTGTTGCCACAGCCCGTTCCAGACTGCCTGACCCTTTTGCCAAAAGCATCTTGCGCAGCACCTGAGCCAGGATTACCGGAATCACGATATACAGCACCACTGATGTGATGAGCGTATCCCACGGCACGGTGATTGCGGACAAGCCGAGGAGCAACGCCACTAGCGGAGCAAAGGCGATGATCATGATGGAATCATTGAGCGCCACTTGCGACAAGGTGCTGCCCGCTGCTTTGGCCGTGTTGCTGTTCCTCGGCATAGAGCAATGGGTGGTAGCCGCGTTTTGCGACTTGTATGGGTTTAACAATGGCATCTTGACTATCGTCCGTGGCACGGTTCCCCAAAAAGCTCTTTGGACGAGAGAACTACGGCGCGATAGCCGGCGCTCTGGCAGGCCCACTGTTGATGGCGCAGGCTGCCGGCCCGCTCGTCATTGCGGTGCTGGTGGAGGCAGAGGTATCGTCGAAAGCCGTGTTCGCAACATTGCTGACTATTTCTTTGGCTTCGGAGGGATTTTACTTTGCTGCGGTTCGAAGACAGGTGGCCCTATGCTGATGGACATGGCGCAACACAGGTGCCACTGTTGCAGGAGCAGTGGTGGCTAACCTGCCAGAGGAGCGCCGCACCGATAAAGCTGATCACGCCAGAAATCTTTAGGAGCGCATAAGGCGCCTGGAGCAGGTCTTCCAGTCATAAGTGAGGCGCGGCGCTTCAATCTGACGAACGATGCGAATGAGCTTTCTGTAGGATTTGAGGCGCTGCAAGCCGTCACCAACAAAGCGGCTTATACTGAAACCAAGATAGCGTGAAAAGGTGTTAATACAGCAACTTATCGAATGTACATCATGCATAGCGAAGAAATTCGTACGAAGGCGGCGTACGTCTTAGGTGGCGCAGACGAGGCGCAGCGTTGGCTTGAGAGTCCGGCACGCGGTCTGGACTACCGTATTCCGATCGATGTGATGCTGACTGAGACTGGCAGGCAGCAGGTCTATGATTTGCTTTTGCAAATCGAATACTGCGTATATGTATAGGTAAAATCATGCCGTCAAAAAACTCAAAGCCAGGGTCGGAAATTGCCGAGAAGCAAAAAACTATGGCTGAACTATATCCGAATCTTTCGTTTTTACCGGATACGCCAGACCGGCCGCGGTATCGCCCGCTTGCCAGTGCTATAGACCATCTCCGGTATCACCGTGATCTCTTACCTGACTTGCCAGACCAAATCGATATTGCGCTCGAGAACCTCGGACAAGAGATGATCGAACTCAATGAGAAAATGGATACTGATCCAACATTTCAAGAAAAAACGAAAAAAAGGATTGATTGATCTGGTTCCGGCGGCAGTACCGCCTGCTCGCTGACACAGTTGAGTATCTCCGTGCGCCGTAAATCTTCACTTAGAACCCGAGTTCACCAATTTACTGCATTCCGGTAAGCGATTAGAAGGCCGGTCCATGACCGGCTTTCGCCTTTTCTGGCTCCCTAAAATAAACAGATCTACGATGCAACGTCTTCTCGTGCTGAATGGGTATCGGCTTCTACAGAGCAAGCATGCTGGGCAATGGATAGTAGATAAAGTCGACAAAGCCGGAGCAATTAAACCAGGCATCTACAACATTTACTTGGCTATTCCGGCAGATAAAACCAAAGCGCACGACGGGATAATCCTTTATGCCGATAATCAATTCGTATATCAACAGACTGGTCAGAACTTTGTATGGCATGATCAGGAAAATTTCCGGGACTTACCAGAGATAGGCGCGTCTTGCAAAATCCGATACGAGAACGAGCAGGCAATTGTTTCTAAATCTTCCAGAAAACCCACCCGTAAATAGCTGCGCTGAACTTATAAAACTGCTGTCGTAGTCCAGAATATCGTTTCTATGTGATGCGGCTTACTTTCTTTAGAAAAGTCAGCGGGGCCATCAGGCCGGTGGAAATATCATTAGCGGCCTTATGCGAAGGTATTAACGTCGTCGAGACGCCCGTAACCTCCGTCGCATATTTCAATGCATAGTCCTCGTATGCAATATAAATGCATTCATAAATGCCCCAAGTAATGCAGCCAGTGTATCTTTCGAGGCTGCAATGATTATAATATTGCTTCTTTGAAAGAATAAAAAAATGAAGCTTTTACGTGATGCACGCACTCTCCAGCAAAAGTCTATCGCGTCTCTCAAGATCGCCATGACTGCATTTAACTCATTCGAAGAAGAAGGACGGATTTGCACAACGCTTCTCCATCTTCAGCATGCCAGTGAAATGTTGCTGAAGGCTGTACTGGTGCAGAAGCGAGTACCGGTGTTCGACAAAGAAGCCGGTATGTCTATTGGTTTCGAGAAATGCATCCGGCTCTGCATGCAACATGCCGCACTTACCACCGAGGAAGCTGGCGTTATGCGAGCTGTCAATGCTCTAAGAGACGCGAGCCAGCACTGGTATATATTCGTTTCTGAAGACTTGCTGTACATGCACACCCGTGCACTGGTGACTGCATTTGATGCCTTTCTGCAACGGCAGCTTGGCACCGATCTGCACAGTCACATTCCGACAAGAGTGCTTCCTGTTTCAACAACACCCCCTGGCGATCTCCTGTTCTTGGTTGACAAAGAGTTTGCCCTCATTAAGGGTCTCTTGGCTCCTGGGAAACGTCACCGCGACGAGGCCCAAGCGCGCATTCGGTCTTTGCTCGCCATGGAAGCGATAGTTGCGGACGAGGTGGAAGTGAGTGAAAAGGACATCGACCGTATTGAAAAGGCTATCAAAGCTGGAGAGGAAATTGACAAGGTATTTCCGCGATTGACAACAATTTCGACCAGTCTGACCGGTGAAGGAGTCACGCTTAAGGTTCATTTTTCGAAAAAAGATGGCGCCCCAGTCCGGTTTGTTGGCGGCGATGACCCCAATGCAGCAGCGGCAATTAGAGAAGTCGATCTACGCAAGAAATTCCATATGAATGCTTCATCTCTTGCCGAGACAGTAGGCCTCACTACGGCGAAAGCAAAGGCGATGCGGTGGAAATTAGATATTGACGGGGACGAGAAATGCATGCATGTCTTCGTGTTTGGTCAAAGCAAGTTTTCCCAATTTTCAGACAACGCAAAAACCAAAATCAGGGAATCGCTTGCATCTGGAATTGATGTCGAATCTATATGGAGAGAATACCGGGCAAATGCCGCTGCCTGAACTCCAATTCGTCGGTTCAGGCTGACATTAAGGCTCGTAAGACATTGCACGATGCGCCTGTAAAAACCGCCGCCAAAAGAATTATCGATTACATTCCCCCCAGTTCCGGAAGATTATCTTGACGTCACACACGGTTTCTATTCTGTGTGCAAATCAACCCTACATTGGCTTGAGTTTGACTCTCGCGAGTCTGTCAAAATGGTTTATTACTGGTACGGCACAGCGACCGTTCATAGCCGGCGCCGGTTAGCCCGCTATGGGTATATAGCACCAGTTACTTATCAGACCGAGATCGGCCAGAGGACTAAACCGCTCGCGCGGTAGGAGGCTGCGCGCCGGTGCCGGTAATTGAGACAGAAGCACAGCGTGGCTGTTTCCTATGCTGGAAACGAGGCAATCCGCCTCGTTTCCGACAGGAGCAGAGCCATGACCCCATCGACTCAAGCCATTTCACCGCTGCGCCAACGCATGATCGACGACATGCGGATGCGCAAACTTTCCCCCAAGACCCAGGCTCACTACCTTCGCGCCGTACGGCAGTTTGCGGGCTATCTGGGGCGTTCGCCTGACACGGCCACCGTCGAGGATTTGCGGCGCTATCAGTTGCACCTGGTCGACCATGGCACCTCGCCGGTCTCGCTCAATGCGGCGATCACGGGGCTGAAGTTCTTCTTTGCCATCACGGCCGACCAGGCCGGGCTGATGGCAAGGATGCAGCCGGTGCGTGTTCCGCGCACCCTGCCGGTTGTGCTCAGCCGCGAGGAAGTGAGCCGTCTGATCGTTGCCGCCGGCAACCTCAAGCATCAGACGGCGCTTTCTGTTGCCTACGGTGCCGGGTTGCGCGCCAGCGAAGTCATTTCGCTCAAGGTCAGCGACATCGACAGTCAGCGCATGACCCTGCGTATCGAGCAGGGCAAGGGCCACAAGGATCGCTACGCGATGCTCCCGCCGGTGCTGCTCGAGCGCCTGCGCGTTTGGTGGCGCGTGGCCCGCGCACAGGGCAAGATGCTCGATGGCGGCTGGCTGTTTCCCGGCATGAATCCGATCGAGCCGCTTAGTACCCGTCAACTGAACCGCGCCATCCATGCCGCCGCAGAAGCTGCCCGGATCGACAAGCGGGTCTCGATGCACACGCTACGCCACAGTTTTGCAACGCACCTGCTGGAGCAGAAGGTCGATATCCGCGTGATCCAGGTCTTGCTCGGGCACAAGAAGCTTGAGACCACGGCGCTCTATGCCCAGGTCGCCACCGACATACTGCGGGAAGTGGTTAGTCCGCTGGAGGCCGTGCGGCCCGGGTAGGTCCTGGCCATGGGCGCGCCTGGCCTGGAAGTCGCGGATATCTTCCGCGCCCACGGGCCGGCCTGGCGCCAGGCGCAGCATGCTCACCTGAGCCTGGGTCAGCGCAAGGTCATGTCGGCCATCGAACAGTGCCGCACCGCGGCGCTGGGCGGCCATGTGCTGCGCTGCGACGCCTGCGAGCAGGTCGAGGTTGCCTACAATTCCTGCCGCAACCGGCATTGTCCGAAGTGCCAGGCAAGCGCCGCCCGACGCTGGCTCGACGCCCGTCAGGCCGAGTTGCTGCCGGTGGAGTATTACCATGTGGTGTTCACCTTGCCTGCCCCGATCAGCGCGATTGCCTATGCCAACAAGGCGGTGATGTACGGTCTGCTGTTCGACATCGCTGCCGAAACCCTGCGCACCATTGCCGCCGATCCGCGGCACCTGGGCGCACAAATCGGCGCCACCCTGGTGCTGCACACCTGGGGTTCGGCGCTGACGCACCATCCCCACGTCCACGGCATCGTCCCCGGCGGCGGGCTGTCGTCGGACGGGGAACGTTGGGTCGCCTGCAGGCGTGGCTTCTTCCTGCCGGTGCGCGTGCTCTCGCGGCTGTTCCGACGACGCTTCCTCGAGGAACTCGGCCGGGCCCATGATCGCGGCCAGCTGCAGTTCTTCGGTGAACATGCCGCGCTGGCCGATGCGACAGCCTTCTCCGACTGGCTCGCGCCGCTGCGCCAGTGCGAGTGGGTGGTCTATGCCAAACGCCCCTTCGCCGGGCCGGCGGCGGTACTGGCTTATCTGTCGCGCTATACGCATCGGGTGGCCATTTCCAACCAGCGCCTGGTTGCCATGGACGAGCGCGGCATTACGTTCCGCTGGAAGGATTACCGTGCCAGCGGAAGGACGCGTTACAAGACCATGACGCTGGAGGCGCCCGAGTTCATGCGCCGGTTCCTGCTGCATGTCCTGCCTGGCGGCTTTCACCGCATCCGTCACTACGGGCTGCTGGCCAATGCCGGGCGCCGGGCGAACCTTGCGCGGGTACGTGCGCTGCTGGGGTGCGAAGCGCCTGCGGCCAGGGAAGCGCCGCAGGCGGGGTCGGCTGAATTAATCCAGCCGACATTCGTGTGCCCGTGCTGTGGTGCGGCGATGCGCATCGTTGAGACCGTCGTGCGCCACCAGCCAATCCGTGCGCCGCCGCGGTCACGAGGCCCGGCATGACCCAAGGCCTCTTTCTCTGTTCAACCCGCTCGTCGCTTCTGTGTCGGTTGCCGTCGATAGGGCAAGGCGTCGCCTTACGCCGCAAAAGCACCGTCTCCAGCCGTGTCCAACGCCAAATAATGCAGCGGAATCAACCAGTCATCGGGAATGAGTGTGACCGCGCTGTGCGATGTGCCTGCCGGATCGGCGCGCTCAACCCGACTCCGCGCATCCAAACCCCATAACGATCACCGCTGCCCCGACCGTGCCGGAGCATTCCGCGGTTTCCTCCCTTGAGGGTTGTACGACGCCTGCCCGCTTGGCTTCACTGTGTCTCGCCCGTCCTACGGTAAGGGCAGGCATCGTACAACCCTAAACAGAAGCCGTCTTTCAGTCGTCAAAGAAGAAAGACTGCTTTAAATGCAGGAGCAGATCTTCATATTTGCCCAGCGGCTTAAGCACTTGGAAATCACTCATGTCGCTAGCGAAATGCAAATGTGCTTTGCTAAGCCACCGCAAGATGCGCTACGTCGCGTCCGGCAAGGATCAAAGCAACTCCCAGGCTGAGGCCTAGTGGCGCGGCGGCAATGAACACGAGAAACGGGAGTGAAACTGCGAATACCGCAGTGTTCAGGTAGCCATGCAAACTTGATTACGTCCGCCCGCTTTAGCGGCGTACAATGCCTTGTCGGCTGACTGGAGCAACAATTTGCACGACGAATCATCTTGGTCGGGAAGGCATGCGGCAGCACCAATACTGACCGTCACCACGTCCTCAGGACTGCCGCCGTGTGCAATTGCGCGCGTCAGAACCGCATGACGAAAACGCTCTCCCATGGCAACTGCACCTTCTACATCGGTGTCTGGAAGCAGCACGGCCATTTCCTCTCCGCCATAGCGCACCGCCACATCGCCGGGCCGGCAAGCCGCTTCCATCAGCGTCTCGCCGAGCTGCTGCAGGCAAGCGTCCCCGGCCGGATGCCCATACAAGTCGTTGTAGCGCTTGAAGTAATCGACGTCGATCATGATCAACGCCAGGAAAGTCGCTGTACGCTTGGCTCGATCGAACTCCTCCGTGAGTACCGTGTCGAATAGGCGCCGGTTACCCAAGCCGGTCAGGCTATCCAGCAGCGTCAATCGCTCAAGGGACTGGTTCATCTTCTCCAGAGATGTTTTTGCCTTGCGCAGTTCACGCTGAGCTTGTTCCCGCTCTCCAATCAGCTGGATGAGCTTGCGTCCTAGCAAGCCTAGTACGGCGAGCAGTACCGCTCCTGCCCCCAATACCCGTACCGTCTCCCGGCGCCAGTCTGCCAATACATCCATCGTGGCGACTGCGCTGGCGGCGATGACGGGGTAGTGGGCCAAATGTTGGTAGCTGTACATGCGTTCAATGCCGTCTATGTATCCAGTCAGCACGGCGCTACCTTCTTTTCCTTTATTTAAGTAGGTTTGGAATACCGGGCCCTTGCTTGCATCCGCATTGATCTGTGCTTCGCTAAATGGTCGGCGCACGATGATCTTGCCCCTACTGGACAGGAGGAATATGGTGCCATCGCGCCCAAGATCAAAGCTATTGTGAAATTCCTGTAGGTACTCCAGATCGATGGTAGCAACAGCGACACCTGCAAAGAAGCCATTCGGTTGGTTGACCCGACGCGACACTGGCATGATCCAGCGCCCCGAGGTGCGACTGCGCACCGGACTGCCAATGTGCATGTCCCTATCTTGGCTGCCAGCATGGTGCTTGAAATAATCCCGGTCCGGAATACTGAAACTGCCGGTGATCTGCGTTCGTGACGTAATGATTCCGTGACCTTTTCTGTCATAGAAGGACACACTATCCAGGGCAGGCAGTTTAGCGACAGTTAGTCGGAGGAGGGTTTGAACCCGTGCTAGGGTCGTCGCATCGACTCCCTCGGTTTCCAGGCTTTGCACTACGCCGACGAGCGCAACTTCAGCGGCGCGAATGGTGTCATCGGTTTGCTGCGCCAGGGCGCGCGTCATGTTAGCTGTCTGCACCCGTGCACTCTCAATTCTGTCATTGCGTGCCTGATGCAAGCTCCAGCCTTGCATACCTATAAAGGATAGAACAACCAGGACGACAAAGAACGTTGCGAGTGTTCGGACGGTACGCGGACGAAAAAAACCAAGGTACTGGAGGAGAGCAAAAATACTAGACATAGTCAGTCTCATCGGCAACCAATAAGTCATTCATCAAAAATAATGAAAACTTATACTGCACAAACTATTTTTCATTCTAGTGAGAAAGCCGACTAAAAGTGCTTTATTAAAAGACGAGGCCGATTTGATTAAAATTGGTTAATCCTGACCGCACCATATAGGCGCTTGCGAGCCAGAAACTCGGCATTCTTTGATACGTTTGTTCCCAACGTCTGCTACTGCCGCGTTCCGGGTGTTCTGATGTAAAAACGGTATTTCTAGTTTGGGTTGGGTACGGCCCTTCGTTGGTCAGCAAGCCTCATAGCTGGGCTTTGGAGTGAAATCCAGCCGGTCAGGCGATGCTTTCCTACGCGGTAGAAAAGTTGCTGCTATCTCATGGCATTCCCGGCTATGCGGTCACCTGCATATCCGATTCGAAACGGCAGGAGAAGGCGGAGAAGGGAGTTGGAACGTCAAGCGGTCGGCTGGGGTCTATAGGTAGTATTGTTAAAAAACAGCTGCGGCGAATTGCTCTACGACTCATCTTGGGTTTTATATAAGCAAGGAGTTTCATAATCGCCTGTGAAACCCATTTTCAAGGAGTATCCATGCTGAACCAGCACACCATCGCGGTCGTCAAGTCCACTGCCGCCATCCTCGAAGAACACGGGGAATTGCTGACCCGCCATTTTTATAAGCGGATGTTTACCCATAACCCGGAAGTTGCGCCCCTGTTCAATCCGGCCAACCAAACCGCTGGAAAGCAACAGCGCGCGCTCGCGGCGGCAATCACCGCCTATGCGGCAAACATTGATAACTTAGAAGTCCTTGGCGGCGCGGTGGAGCTCATCGCCCAGAAACATGCGTCACTGCTGATAAAGCCCGAACATTACCCAATTGTGGGCGAAAACCTGCTGGCTTCGATCCGGGAAGTGCTGGGCGCCGGCGCCACCGATGAAGTAATCAATGCATGGGCCGAGGCTTACGGCTTTCTGGCCAACATCCTGATCGGACGCGAAAGGCAGATTTACCATGACAATGCCCAGCGCCCGGGCGGCTGGGAAGGATTCAAGCCCTTCCGCGTCATTAGGAAGGAAAGGGAAAGCAGCAACATCACATCCTTTTACCTGCAACCCTTGGATGGTGCCCCGGTTCCTGCATTCAAGCCAGGTCAGTACACGACAGTGCGTGTTGGTGCTCCCAATAACCAGACAACCATGCGCAATTACAGCCTGTCCGACAAGCCCGGGATGGAATGGCTGCGCATTAGCGTAAAGCGCGAAGACGGGCCCGATGCGAACACGCCGCAAGGCTATGTGTCCAACCTGCTCCACGCTACGGTAAATGTAGGATCGGAAATCGAGCTGGCGCCGCCCTGCGGTGAATTTTTCCTTGACGTGACCGAGAGGCATCAGCGTCCACTGATGTTGCTGGCGGCGGGTATCGGTATTACGCCGTTGATGAGCATCCTGCTTGCCGCGTTGGAGGCAATGCCGGACCGCGAAATCATCCTCGTACACGGTATTCTGAATGAGGACGTCCAGGCATACCGCTCCGCCCTCGACGGGCTGGCGCAGAAGAACTTGCGGTTGACGCTCCATTATCGTTACAGCGACCCGGCCAAGCCAGGCATCGCACGCACCGGCAATGCCAGCACGGGGCTGATCGATGCCGCGCTGATCGAGTCCTTGCTGCCGAATCGCGACGCAGACTATTATTTCTGCGGACCCCAGCCTTTCATGGTGCATATCTTTCATGAACTGCTTGCTCGGGGAATTCCGCCAGCACAAGTCCACTTCGAATTCTTCGGGCCGCGACAGGCGATGGAACGGGCATTGGGCTGAAACAGGCCGCAAGATCACAGGGCGGGTGACGATGCTGTTTAGAGAACGGCGATCACTTGCTGCGCCTTGTGCGCTACGAGAGTTGTAGTGCCAACGATGTTATCAGACCGCATCCCGACAATGCGGTGACTGGCAAATACGAGCCCGAACCGCTGGAGAAGGTCGAGCCAAGTGGCTTTGCGTTGGAAAGTCACGAGCACACGCGCTGCTAACGATACCGACGGCGGTCTGAACCCTTGGATACCCGCAGGGACGGAGGATATCGTGCCGCTGTTTCAAGCCGTCCCAGATTCTTATTGTGCCGTAACCTTCGTCGTTTCTCCAAAAGCGGGATTAACAGCAAGCACGCCTTCCAGATTTATATTGCACCATGGGAATTGTAATTATTTGCAGTGCCGGGCATCGCGATGCTTGGCCAAGTCGGTGCTGCTGTCTTGCGCCTGCGCGCCGGTAATACAAACCAAAAACAATGTAGCAATACCGAGCGGCGTTTTAATTCAGCGTTCCTTTAGCAGGTCACTTAGCAATTGCGCATGGTTGCGGCATTGTTAGAACGTTTGCAAAGCCTTGCAGTTGACGTCCGCTAGCATAGGTGAACTGGGCTTCTATCGTCGGCCGCGCAACGTGACTACCGAAGGTAGGGACTTTCATTTGCCTCACCACCTGTGCCTAACTAGTTATGGACTACAACATCTGCTGGTCGTGACGCTGTTGGCCCAGGTGCTGATGCACGATTAGACTGTTCCAGTCTCATCGTTTCGGCTGTTTATGCGCGTTGCCTTGCATGCGACAGTGGTAAATTGAATATCCAGCCTGCCTGATCGGACTGCGCCATGCCCAAAGCCGCCAAATATTTCCTCCTTGGTCTTGCATTCCTGTTTGTCGTCGCTGCTGGCAGCATCGCCTTCATTGCCGCGACCTTCGACCCGAACGCCCACAAGCCCCGGATCATTGCGCTGGTCCAGGAGCAGAAGCAGCGCACGCTGACGATACCCGGCGACATTAGGCTAAGCTTTTTCCCTAAAATCAGTGCCGACCTGGGCCGGGTGAGCCTTTCCGAGCGCAATGCAAGCACGCAATTCGCCAGTGTCGAGAGTGCAAAGGTATCGTTCGCACTGCTTCCGCTGCTGAGCAGGCAACTGATCGTCGACCGCGTCGAGATCAAGGAGTTGAACGCTCAGCTTCGGCGCGACAAGGACGGGACGACCAATTATGACGACCTGCTGGCCAAGCAGGAAAGCAATGGCCAGCCTGTTCGCGTCGACATTCATAGCGTGACAGTCGCCAATGGCCGGATCGCGCTTGACGACCAGATGGCGCGGCGCGAGATCGAGATTACTGAACTGAACTTGCAAACCGGGCGGATAGCCAATGCCGTACCGGGCAACGCGCAAGTGACCGCCCGTATCAGGAGCACCAATCCACATTTGGATGCCAGCCTGATCGTGAAGACGAAGTTCAACTTCGACCTGGACCGCAAGCGCTATGCGTTCGACGCCCTTGAGGGCGAATTGAAAGGCGCCACGCTCGGTATCACCGACCTACTGGTGCACGTTGCCGGCAATGCCGATCTGCAGCCCGAAACCAGGCAGTTCGCGCTGGCCGGCCTGAAACTGTCGGCGACGGGCAAGCAGGCTGGAAGGCCGCTCGTGTTCAGCCTGGATGCGCCAAAACTGATTATGGCTGGTGACAAGCTCCATGGCGGCAAGGTCTCGGGCGAAGCCGGGTGGTTTTCGAGTGGCCGTAACGTGAATATGACGTTCTTGCTACCTGCGTTCGAAGGCACACGGCAGGCCTTCCAACTGCCGGCGCTCACCTTGGCTGCGACACTCAAGGACGCCACTACTGATGCAAAAGTCAGCGTGGCGGGGAGCCTGACAGGCGATTTCGACCGACTCTTGTTTTCTTCACCAGCGCTCAACGCAACGCTGTCCGGAAAACAGGGAGCGACGACCATCGCCGGCACGATTTCCACTGGGATCACGGCCAATCTGCCGTCCGGCCGGATCGACCTGCCAGGCATCGCAATCGATGTGACGCTGCCCAATCCGAGTGGTGGCGCAATGAAGCTGGGGGCCAGCGGCAGCGCATTGGCCGAGTTAAACCGGCAGACCATGAGCGCCAAGCTACGAGGAAAGCTCGACGACAGCAGCTTTGATGCAACACTTGGGCTGGTCGGATATGCTCCGGCCGCCTATACCTTCGACATCGATGTCGACAAGCTGGACGCAGACCGGTATCGGGCAAGAACGCCAGTCGGCGCCGGACAGGGCAAAGCCAGGCCCGCAGACCGGCTGGAAAAGCCGATCGACCTGTCGGCGCTGCGTCAACTGCAGGCGAGCGGCAATCTGCGGGTCGGAAGCCTGAAGGCAGAAAACATCCGGCTTTCCAATCTCCGCCTGTCGATGAAGGCGGGCGGGGGCCAACTCGACATCAACCCGCTCAGCGCCAGCCTGTATGGCGGGACCATGACTGGTGCGGCAGGGGTGGTCGCCGCAACGTCAGCGAAATTTTTTGTGCGGCAGTCGCTGTCCGGGATCAACCTTGGCCCTTTGCTGAAGGACGCGATCGGCAAGGACCCGGTGGAGGGGCGTGGCAACGTGATGCTAGATGTAACGACCGAGGGCGGGCTGGTTGCGCAACTGAAGAAGAACCTGAACGGCAAAGTGGAAGTTGCGCTGCGGGATGGTGCGGTCAAAGGATTCAATGTAGGACAGATCATCCGTACCGCCAGGAGTCGTATCGGGGAATTGCGCGGCACGGTGCCCCCGCAGTCCGGCACCGGCAACGCGGCTGAAAAGAGCGATTTCAGTGAGCTGACCGGCAGCTTCAACATTGTTCGTGGAATTGCCCGCAACCAGGACTTACGGGCCAAATCGCCATTGTTGCGTGTAGAGGGGGCAGGCAACATCGACTTCGGCGAAGACCGGCTTGATTATCTGGTCAAGGCTACCATCGTGTCCACGTTGCAAGGACAAGGCGGTCCGGAACTACAAGCGCTGAAAGGGCTGACTGTGCCGGTCCGGCTGTCGGGGCCATTCACCTCCATTGGCTATCAGGTCGACTTCACTGGCATAGCTGAAGACCTTGTCAGAAAGCAGCTGGACAGCCGCAAGGACGAGATCAAGGGCCGGGTCGAGGATCAATTAAAGGGCAAGCTCAAGGGGCTGTTCGGACGATGACTCTGGCAGCCGACATCTCTTGTTTTGAGAATTTAGTTTACCTGTTTTTGCCTTGCAGCGTCCCGTTTATCACGCGCACCGCCTGTCGCGTCCGATCATCTTTTCGGCGTGATATGAACTGAAAATAGTTCTTTGACGCGTGTGCTCCAGTCAGGAACTTGTCGGACTCTTCCGACCCGTTACTGGCGGTGGTGCAGCATATTCGGCTTCGAGCACAGATCGATAGGAAAACCCCGCGAAAACCGCTCCAAGAATCGGTGCGATCCAGAACAGCCAAAGCTGCTGAAGCGCCCAGCCCCCGACGATGAGTGCAGGCCCAGTGCTGCGGGCCGGGTTCACGGAAGTGTTCGTTACCGGAATGCTAATCAGATGAATCAGTGTCAGCGCAAGTCCGATCGCCACGCCTGCAAACCCCACTGGCGCGCGTTGATGGGTGGCACCCAGAATGACGATCAGGAACATGAACGTCATTACGAACTCGGTGATCAGTCCGGAAAGCAACGTGTACTTTCCAGGCGAATGGTCCGCATAGCCATTGGATGCCATGCCATCGGCCAGAGTGAAGCCTGCCTTCCCACTGGCAATCAGGTAGAGCATGGCTGCGCCTGCAATGCCGCCAATGACCTGCGACATAACATAGGGCAAAACGTGTTCTGCTGGAAAACGCCCGCCAGCCCATAGCCCGACTGACACTGCCGGATTGAAGTGCCCGCCTGAAATCGGACCGAGTGCGTAAGCAGCAGTCAGCACCGTCAGGCCAAACGCGAGCGAAACGCCAAGCAACCCGATACCTACCTCGGGAAATGCAGCGGCAAGGACTGCACTTCCGCACCCGCCCAAGACCAGCCAGAAAGTACCAAGGAATTCAGCAACGAGTTTCGCAGTCATGACGCTCCTCCAGCATGGTAATGGCAGAAATCGCTGCCTGTTGACCCTGACTTGGGCAGAGAACGGCTGGCGTACTACGCCGCTCATCAATCGTCAACGCTCTCGAAAGCCACGACTGCAATCCATGCAAATCAATACGTGCAGAGACCGCTGCTAATTCAGGCTGAATCAAGCATGATCGGCGTCGTCGTGATGTATTTGACGTTGGTCAGGAATTGCTGCCTTTCGGTGGCGCCAGCGACAATGGCGATCCTCATTTTTAGGAGTTGCTACCAAGAAAAAGTGCATGCATGCATCTTATTTGCGGCTTGCTACTTATTAGTGAAGCTGACCGCATCTGTTTTCAAAATTGCGCTTCCTAAAGGAATTAATTTCTGGAAATAGTTTGAGCAACGTCTGACGCACATCAACTGTGCCAAGTAATCACCAAGCCGATTCATCGCCCGGGACATGAAACATCTATAGTGAAAGTTGGCACAACTACACATGAAGGGATTCGATATGAAAGCCCCTCTCTATTGCACGGTACTTATCGGAGTTTTCTTCGGTGCGGTATTGCCTGCATCAATTGCAAACGCCCAGCTCGGTGAGCTGCTCAATAAGGAAAAGCAGGCAGGGTCGACTGGCGGTCTAGGAAATTTGGGAAACTTAGGAGGGATGGGGGGCGCATTGTCGGGCGAGTCCGTTACTGCTGGAAGCACAGGTAACGTCGCTGGCATTCTGAGCTTCTGCATCAAGAATAACTACCTGGGTGGCAACGCGGTCTCGTCGGTGAAGGACCGTCTCATGGGCAAGCTCCCAGGAGGATCTTCTTCGTCTGACAGCGGCTATGCCGATGGCGAAAAAGGTATTCTTAACAGCAGCAATGGCAAGCAACTTGATTTGAGCGGCGGAGGCTTGAAGGATAAGATCACCAAGCAAGTTTGCGACACAATTCTTTCGCAAGCCAAATCCATGCTGTAAGTCGCCTCTGAATTGATTTTCTGATAATCAGACAAATCCCGCCATTGTCGACGAACTCGCTGGATTTTACGCGCAGCACCCCGGGCTGATAAAAACATTTGGCGGGGCAGCCCCTGCAATCGCAATGGCCAAGATGAAGAATCACCTGAATCAATGACAGTTGGGAGCATACGGTCGCGAAATTAACTGGCGGCCGGTCTTCACGGCAAGGCCGTGCCCGGAATGCAGTTCGAGCACGGCTAGGTGAAACCTTTGATTGCTAAAAATCTGAAGTGGATACTGGCAAGTAGGTGGCACCACCTTAATGCGCTTTCGGCTTGCCCTTGGCCTCTGAACATTCGAATAAATTGAAGCCCGTGCTGAGATAGTTCAAATCATTGTTATAAAAGACGTTGGTTTTTAATGCCTTATGACCATAAACAACCAAGGTGCATATTATGGATTCAAGGCGTTTGTGCTCGCTATGATAGGACTCGCTATGATAGGATGTTGTAATTTAGAAAACAGGAGATCCCGATGAGCATGCTTCAAGAATTCAAAGCGTTTGCCGTGAAAGGCAATGTGGTCGACTTGGCAGTCGCGGTCATTATTGGCGCGGCCTTTGGCAAGATCGTGGAATCGCTTGTGCAAGACGTGATCATGCCGATTGTCGGGAAGATTTTCGGTGGACTGGATTTTTCTAATTACTATCTGCCGTTGAATAACCAAAGCATGCAGTTGCCTTTGGCAGAAGCGAAGAAGGCCGGCGCAGTCTTGGCTTACGGTAACTTCCTGACTATATTGATCAACTTCATTATTCTGGCATTCATCATTTTCCTGATGGTACATATGATTAACAAGGCGAGGACCCTGACCTTGCGCAAGGAAGCACAGGCGCCTGTCGTAGAAGCACCCCCAGCGGAAGATGTGCTGCTTCTTCGCGAGATACGTGATGCGCTCAGGCAGCCAGGTGCATTGCGCTAAAAATCACTTGTCAACAAACTCATTGGGGATAGCATGCTCCGTTCAGTTTTTTCAATTATTGCCGCCACTGTACTTTTTTCGCTAGCCAATGGAGCCCTTGCCCAAAATGCTACTGGATACGAGCCAAGCGCCGGCAATACAGGCGCCTCATCCGGCAAGATCGCTTGGTATGGGGGTAGGTTCAATGGTCGCAAGACGGCAAGTGGCGAACGCTTTAACGCCAGCGCAATGACGATGGCCCACAAGACGCTGCCGTTCGGAACCCGCGTCAGGGTCACAAATCTGAAAACCCACAGGAGCGTTATCCTTCGGGTCAATGATCGTGGTCCGAGTTCGCCTGACCTAGTGGGTGACGTAACGCTCGCTGCCGCCAAAAAATTAGGGATGGCGCGTTCTGGAATTGTGGAAGCCAAGTTGGAAGTTGTCGGAAGGACTCCCAAACGCACGGCCCATAAATCCTGATTATCTACCCGGTGGAACAGTGCCTCGATGAGTGCTGAACGGTGCCAGGGATGGCAATTAATTCAGCAGTGACAGAAGGTTTGGTGTTTCCGGTTCCAGTAAAATATACAGCGGCAGCGCCAGTGCTTCGGCTTTGTGCTTGTCGTATCCCTTGGCTATGAACTCGTTGATTTCCGCCTGTGTGTACACCGCGACGATCTGGAGGGCCGCGTAGAATTGTCCGGCATCTTTCAATTCCTTGGTTTTCCTAGGTAGCCACTTCTCCCAATGTTCCCCGGCCTTGATTGCCAGTTCCTGTATCCGCTGGTCCATCCCGTCTCCTCTCCCGTCTTTTCCCTGCATGGCATGATGACAACACTACAGTGGTGTGATACTGGCCGGATTGCGGTTTCTCAAATGCAACGTTGAAAGTGTCCATCTTGCCTTACTGGATAAGGCGCAATTGAATCGCTGCCATTAAGACTGACAAATATAAGACTGCGTGAAACGGGAAACCGGAAGATCTATAGCACAGGGCTGGGGCAAGGCGATTGATTGCTTGCTCAATCCCGGTTCCCTCACGGGAAAAGTGCCTGCCATTTGGGGCGTTGATTCATTTGTTGTTTCATCTTGTCGATCTGTATAGCCTACCAAGTGATTCGTCATGACTGTCGGAAACATAGACCATTGTTTCCTTAATCGGTATTGGACATCTGGACTTTAATCAGCCAACGTCCATCACGCTGACGCTCGAAAATCCGCAACGTGTTTCCACTGAGTTGCTTTACCGAATTGCTTTCTCTCGGCTTCAAAACGGTCCATCGGCAAGTCTGGTAGGCTAGCCTGCCTTCCTGGTGCAGATCAACAATTTCAAGAGTCGGCTTCAGAAATCCATTCTTCAGCATCTCAAACCAAAACTGCACAATGGCTGTACGCCCTTTGATTGGTTCCCCGCCTTGAGGCACGAAAACGGCATCCGGCGTGTACATCGGTCCAAATGCTTGGGCATCCCGGCTGTTATAAACAGCTAACCAACGGCTATTCTCGGCTTCCATTTCTGCGGCAAAATCTGTCGCAGCAACACCAGTGGAAGCCCAATGCAGGATAAAGAATATCGCAGCAACGAAGTTGCGCCGGAGCTTCATTCACGACTTCCTCTCCCGACAGGAATTGCACAGAGATCGTTGCGACTGATGGACAGCACCGTGCTTCGCCCAAAGGCATGCCAGTCAAGAGCCTGAGGGCTTGGTCCGGTCAGCCGCAAGCGTCTGCACAGCGTATTGGCCATCAAGCACAATTCAACAGAATAACGGGCAAAGGCCACGCCAACGACAGGCGTGACCCAATGCAGTCGTTTACGCAAAGTTAGTCTTTGAGGTCTGCGGGCACCTTTCCGCCATTCGCGGCCAGTTTGTTCATTACCTGACGGTGAAGCCAGATATTCATCGAGGCAGAATCATTCGTGTCACCGCTATAACCTAGCTCGCCGGCAAGTTCCTTGCGTGATTGCAGGCTGCTATCAAGACCAAGCAGCTTGAGCAGGTCGACGATGGAGGTTCGCCAATTAAGCGTTTGTCCGCTTGACTGCGCCATGCCGTTTAAGATTTGTTCAACATCGACTTCCGGCATGTTCTGCGTCGGCGCCGCTGCGGACGTAGTGGCTGGCCCAGTGTTGTCAGCTTCTGGAGCAGCAGGTGAAGCTGCGGCCGGTGCATCTGCCTGAGCGACAGCGGGATGGGAAGAAGGAAAGATTTTATGGAATATATTGCCTAGTATGCCCATATGTTGCCTCTCTTTAAGATTAGATGAATTCCTGCGGTCGGTAAAGAAATACGGATTTATCTGGTATTTCATCCCATTCCTGCTGTATGGGAAGGGGCCTATCAAATTGACAAGTTTTAGCAAACTACGTTCCCAAAATATCCTGCGTACAGGATACTTTAGGTAATCAGGTTGATCCATGCGGTCATTTGCCTTTTAGCAAGCAGTACGATGAAAGTGCGTATTACGCTCAACGACATATCGCCCCTTTGACAGGAGTGCTTTTGAACTTCATCCCTTGGATTAAGAATTCTCGTCACGCAAAAAAGGCAATTTTCGCAGCCTGTGCATTTTGGCTTACGATAATGCTGGCCTTGGGCATTGCTTTGGAGCGGGAACGAAAGCTCTACCTGCAGCAGGCCCAGCAGGAGACTTCCACATTGGTGTCGGTGCTGGAAGAAAACACTGCGCGTACATTTGAAAATGTCGACATTGCTTTGCACGGCATCGCTATCTATCTGGTGAATCAGCACTCGGCCCGGCACGATTTACGGACTCGGGAGCTGATGCTCGGCTACATGAAGCACCTTCCCGAAGTCAGAGCGCTATTTGTCATTAGTCCGGATGGATTCATCCAGCATGACACCGACTACCCCAAGACACCTGATGTGTCTCTGGCAGACCGAGAGTATTTCCGTCAGTACGTCGAGCGTCCTGATCTGATGCAAGGCCTGTCTTCTGCCATGCAAAGCCGTTCAGGTGCTGGCTGGTTTCTCGCCTCGACTCGCAAAATTGTTTCGCCTCGCGGTGAATTTTTAGGCGTCTTGGTTGCGGCAGTACAACTTGATTCCTTCTCTAACCTATACAAGAAGTTGGGCTTACGCCCGGGCCATGTGATGTCCCTATTTCATGCTGATGGTCGGCTTATTGCGCGCTATCCTCCGGACGACATGAATATCGGTCACAGTTACGCTTCCTTGCCTTTGTTCTCTGAACACCTTCGACATCAGGACGCTGGCGTCTATACGACGAATGGCCCACCTTTTAATACTGCGCGCGTGCTCAGCTACCGAAAACTCGACAGTCAACCGTTCGTGGTGGCGTTAAGCACCGAGGAACGGGTTGTTCTCGCAGGCTGGCATCGCACGGTCAACGGCGCAATTAGTGCCGTCGTCGTTTTTTCATTGCTTACGGTTGCCGGCGTGTTTTTTTTCATTCAGAGGCAGGAGCAAAAACAGCACAAGATTGTCCTTCAGGTACTCGCCTCAGAGTTGACCCATGCCGATCGCCTGAAAACCGAGTTCCTTGCAACACTTTCTCATGAAATGCGGAACGTGCTCGCGCCGATGCAGAACGGGATGAGCATTTTAAATCATGCCTCGCCGGGATCGGAACGATTTGCCCGGGCTCATGGAGTTGTTCAGCGCCAACTTGAGCAGATGCGCCGGCTGATAGATGATCTGCTAGACGTTGCCCGTGTCAACAGCGGGAAGGTTCGGCTGGAACGCAAGTCTGCGGATCTCAGAGAAATCTTGGTAAGCGTACTTGAAGCCGCTCAAACATTCATGGATCCAGCCAGGCACATGTTGAAAGTGAGCTTGCCGGATGGACCATTGAAAGTGGACGTTGACACAGTCCGCATGCAGCAAATTTTCATTAACTTGCTGAGCAATGCGGCGAAGTACACACCTCCCGGCGGCCACATTGAGCTACAGGCCCACAAGGAAGGCAGTATGGCGGTTGTGAAAATCAAGGATGATGGCATGGGAATTCCTGTTGCAGCGCAGTCAAAGGTCTTCAACATGTTTGAGCAGGTCAGCGAGCACGAGGCCAAGGCACAAGGGGGGCTCGGTATTGGCCTGTCGCTTGTACAGAGACTGGTGGCACTGCACGGAGGACGTGTGGAGGCGTTTAGTGAGGGCCTTAACCGGGGTAGCACCTTTACAGTCTACCTTCCGCTCACCGAGCATTCGACCCCGCCCTTTGAGTCGTTGCAATTTGATAAAAAGCTTCTAACCGATCGAGACACGCGTCATCGACTTGACGCATCTGGCAGCTGAATCGCAAACCGCGGCGCATGCCTGAAAAGCACTCATTGCTAAGAAGATACATTAAAGAATCGTCGATGTAGTAGCGAATACCATAGCCCGACTGTGCCAGACAGCTGGCGTTTGCTAGACTTATCCGACTGTCCGGTTTTTCTCGCATTGCTGTCATTCGTACAAATTCGCCAAATGGCGGCTATGGGTCGATAGCGGCAGTTGCCGTAGCGCAGGGCACGAGGCATTATCAAGCTGTTGCAAAGGAGTAAAGTTTGGCCGAAAGTTAATAACGGCAAGATTTAAAATCACTTAAGTCATTGTTTTTGAAGACAATGGGTCATTTGCGTAGTAACACCCCGCGGCCAATAAAAAAGCCGCCCCGGAGGGCGGCTTCTGACTGAGACGACGATCTTTCCCAGTAACTACATGCCTCTCCTGGAGGCGTGGCTTACGCGAGATAAGCAGCGTAAGCGCAGGATTCGTCCGACTGCGAGTCACGCAGGTCAACCATGAACAGCACCGCGATAAACGCAGCAAGCTTCGCCGGGATTTTCTGGGCTTGTTCAAATGGAACGTACAGGGTTTGAAGTTTTGCGGTGGTCATGGTGTTGCTCCTGATAATAAATATTCGATGAGCACAAGATAAGAGCGAACGATCAGGAAATCCAATTGCCATCACTGATGAGTGTTATAACGAAAGCGTATGCGCCAGCGCTTGTCATATAAGTTTCGGCATATGGGCTGGCAGAAGACGGTGCTGAGACGTCTGGTACCTGCTCCCGTGAAAAGGGGAATCCATTTCGGCAGCAAGCATCCTCGGCGGCACCTGTCTGCGCCCTGCGTGCCGCGGTTTCGATCGGGCAGTCGCACCAATTAAAAAGCCACCTTGCGGTGGCGTTTTAATTGGTGGAGGCGGCGGGAATCTCCCGGTCTTCGCGCCGGCAGGCGCGAATCCGCTGCGGCAGCGGCGAGCATGCTCGCCGAAACCCTGCCTGCGCCCCGCGTCCCGCGGGTTCGATCAAACAGTCGCACCAATTAAAAAGCCACCTTGCGGTGGCGTTTTAATTGGTGGAGGCGGCGGGAATCTCCCGGTCTTCGCGCCGGCAGGCGCGAATCCGCTGCGGCAGCGGCGAGCATGCTCGCCGAAACCCTGCCTGCGCCCCGCGTCCCGCGGGTTCGATCAAACAGTCGCACCAATTAAAAAGCCACCTTGCGGTGGCGTTTTAATTGGTGGAGGCGGCGGGAATCTCCCGGTCTTCGCGCCGGCAGGCGCGAATCCGCTGCGGCAGCGGCGAGCATGCTCGCCGAAACCCTGCCTGCACCCCGCGTCCCGCGGGTTCGATCAAACAGTTCCACCAATTAAAAAGCCACCTTGCGGTGGCGTTTTAATTGGTGGAGGCGGCGGGAATCGAACCCGCGTCCAGAAGTACTCTACAGACAGTTCTACATACTTAGCCTTGCCATTTGATTTAATCCATACGCCGCGGACAGGCACGCTACGGCTGGACGAGTCACCTAAATTTAACTTCATGCCAAGTAACCCGACATGTCGCGATTCTCTGTAAATGACTCTGCTGTTGTTGCCAACCCACCCCAGAGACCCGGTGGTGCAGAGCTAGCGGGTTTTTAAGCCGCTAGGGGTATTACGCTGCCATTGCTGGTGCGTAAGCTTCGTCGTTTGCGTTTAAGCAATTCTGGATGGATTTGCGAGGTAACCAGTCCTCGGTATGCCCTGCGCTGCTTTGCAACCCCTGTCGAAACCAGGTCGCCCCCGTAAGCAGTTTGCCATTGTACCGCAGAAGATGTGGCTGACGATCCGTCTTTCAAGAGCCAATGTGTGGAATCAGGTTGAGCAGGCCAAGCGGCGATTCGGCGATTGCATGCGCATTCCATTGGGTCGGTCCGTCGCTGCCGCAATAACCCCAGGCGGCGGCGATGGTGACCATGCCTGCAGCGCGTCCGGCCTGGATGTCGCGCATGTCGTCGCCAACATACCAGCAGGCCGCTGGCGCAACGCCCAGGCGTTGCGCCGCTTCGAGCAGAGGGGCAGGGTGGGGCTTGGCATGCGGCGTGGTGTCGCCCGATACGATGCAGCCTGCGTGGCCCAGGCCGATCAGCGGAACCAGTGGGTCGGTGAAACGCATCGCCTTGTTGGTGACGATGCCCCAGCCTATTCCTGCGGCCTGCAGGCGGTCGAGCAGGTCCGGAACGCCGTCGAACAAGCGGCTGTGGACGGCAATCGACGCTGCATAGTTATCGAGGAAAGCAATGCGCAGCGCTTCGTATTCCTCGGCGTCGGGTCCCAGGTTCAGGCCCGCGCCTATCAGGCCGCGCGCGCCGGCCGATGCATACGGCCGCAGGCTTTCGTAGGGCGCCGGCGTCAGGCCGCGGTCGGCCCGCAGCCTGTTCAGGGCTGCTGCCAGATCCGGAGCGGTATCGGCGAGCGTGCCGTCGAGGTCAAACAGGATAGCTTCCGGACGCCCGGAAAAAACGTTCGTTGTCATGGTTGCCTGATCAGCTGGCCGGACGGCTGGCAGCCACCAGATAGTTGACGCTGGTGTCCTGGTTCAGCGAGTACACCTTGGTCAGCGGGTTATACGTCATGCCCTTCAGCGCTTCCAGGTTCAGGGCGCTGCTGCGGATATATTGCGCGAGTTCGGCCGGCGTGATGAACTTTGCGTAGTCATGCGTGCCTTTTGGCAATAGGCGCAGGATGTATTCGGCGCCCAGCACGGCAAACAGGTAAGACTTGGGATTGCGGTTGATCGTTGAAAAGAACACATGGCCGCCGGGCTTCACCAGCGCTGCGCAGGCGGAAACCACGGCGCCCGGGTCCGGCACGTGCTCCAGCATTTCCATGCAGGTGACGACGTCGAACTTGCCCGGTTCGCGGGCCGCCATGTCTTCCGCCGAAATCAGCTCGTACTTTACCCGGACGCCGCTCTCGAGGCTGTGCAGGTCGGCGACTTTCAGCGCCTTTTCCGACAGGTCGATGCCGGTGACATCCGCGCCCTTGCGCGCCATGGATTCGGCGAGGATGCCGCCGCCGCAGCCGATATCGAGCACGGTCTTTCCGGCCAGCGGGACGCGGCTGTTGATCCATTCCAGCCTGAGCGGGTTGATCTCATGCAATGGACGGAATTCGGAACCTGGGTCCCACCACCGATGGGCAAGGTCGCTGAATTTCTGCAGTTCTAGGGGATCGGCATTCATAGGCGCAATGATAAAGACAAATCGGCAGCGTCGCTGCCGACTTCAACAAGGAAAGCGCCGCAGGCATTCGTAATTCCGGCGCATAAAAAAACCCCGCCGAAGCGGGGTTATTAAAGCTGAATCGATTACCTGTTGCGGGTACCAACAACTTCGATTTCCACGCGACGGTTCTTGGCGCGGCCGGCTGCAGTCTTGTTGTCTGCAACTGGTTGCTTCTCGCCCTTGCCTTCGGTGTAGACGCGGTTGGCTTCGATACCGCGGGAAACCAGATAGGCCTTGACGGCTTCAGCACGGCGGACCGACAGACGCTGGTTGTAAGCGTCGGTACCGATCGAGTCGGTGTGGCCGACTGCGATGATGACTTCCAGGTTCATGCCTTGCAGCTTGGAGGTCAGGTCGTTCAGCTTAGCCTTGCCATCGGGTTTCAGGACGGACTTGTCGAAGTCGAAGAACGTGTCGGCAGCGAAAGTAACTTTTTCAGAGGTAGGAGCAGGTGCTGGTGCCGGTGCTGGGGCTGGTGCCGGAGCAGGAGCTGGTGCCGGGGCGGGAGCCTGGGCCTGAACCAGAGGGCCGTCGCAACCTGGAACTGCGTCAGCCGGGGTCCAGTAGCCGGTGCGCCAGCACAGACCAAACGGATCGCGCACGATCACGCCTCGGGAATCCTGCACGTACGCGCTGTTCGGCTTCTTGGCCTGAATATCAGTAACCACTTGCGCGGATGCAGAAAAAGCCACGACTGCGGACGCAGCGAAGACGAGTTTTCCTAATTTATTCATGTTTCTCCTCTCGGGTGAGATATCCGCAGATGAACTGCGCAACAAATCGACACATCAAAATAGTTGGTGAACGGATAATACCATGCGGTTTAGGCCATTACACATACAGAATTGACTATATGCAATGAACTTAACTAACCTACATTTTGCCACAGGCTGACCACCGGAACGGCTCTTGTCAAATAGCCCAAACTACGTTTTTGATAGTTTGTAGTTTTTCTGCAACATCGGCTCCTGCTGGTTCGCCTCGCTGAAAACAACTGCCAAATATTCAACTAATAGATATTTTCTCAAGTTTCCAGACTGCCCATATTGCATTCAAGCAAACTATCGTGCGGCATTTCCGGCTTCGATAATGTAATTTTCAGTTACACGGAGCGGCGTCCCGTTCCCGTTGGCCGGGCATCCGGGAGCACGCGGTTTGCGCCATGTCAGCATGGTAAAATTACGGTTTCGCAGGCGCCGCGGTTTCAGCATGCGTGCCTGACTTCCCAACCAGTCTGATTCGAGCCGAACTTCCAATGGATTTATTCGCAAAAGAAACTATCCCCATTTCTCTGGAAGAAGAGATGCGCAAGAGTTACCTCGATTACGCGATGAGCGTGATCGTGGGGCGCGCGCTTCCGGACGTCCGCGACGGTTTGAAGCCGGTGCATAGGCGCGTCCTGTTCGCGATGCATGAAATGAACAACGTGTGGAACCGGCCGTACGTGAAGTGCGCCCGCGTGGTCGGCGAGACGATGGGTAAATACCATCCGCACGGCGACGCCTCGATCTACGATACGCTGGTCCGCATGGCCCAGCCGTTTTCGCTGCGCTACATGCTGGTCGACGGGCAGGGCAATTTCGGTTCGGTCGACGGCGACGGCGCCGCGGCGATGCGTTACACCGAGTGCCGGCTCGACAAGATCGCCGGTGAAATGCTGGCCGACATCGACAAGGAAACCGTCGACTTCGTGCCGAACTACGACGGCAAGGAAAAAGAGCCGTCGGTGCTGCCCACCAGGATCCCCAACCTGCTGATCAACGGTTCGTCCGGCATCGCGGTCGGCATGGCGACCAACATCCCGCCGCACAACATCAGCGAGGTGATCGGCGGCGCGTTGCATGTGCTGCATAACCCGGACGTGACGGTCGACGAGCTCATCGAGCTCATCCCGGCGCCCGATTTCCCGACCGGCGGCATCATTTACGGCATTTCCGGCGTGCGCGACGGTTACCGTACCGGCCGCGGCCGCGTCGTCATGCGCGCGAAGACGCACTTCGAGGAATTCGGCAAGGAACACCGGACCGCGATCATCGTCGACGAACTGCCTTACCAGGTAAACAAGAAGTCTCTGCTCGAGCGTATCGCCGAACTGGTGCGCGACAAGAAGCTCGAAGGCATTTCCGACATCCGCGACGAGTCCGACAAGTCGGGCATGCGCGTGGTGATCGAGTTGAAGCGCGGCGAAGTGGCCGAGGTGGTGCTCAACAACCTGTACAAGCAGACCCAGCTGCAGGATACCTTCGGCATGAACATGGTGGCGCTGGTCGACGGCCAGCCCAAGCTGCTGAACCTGAAGCAGATGCTGGAGTGCTTCCTGTCGCATCGCCGCGAAGTGGTGACGCGGCGCACCGTGTTCGAACTGCGCAAGGCGCGCGAGCGCGGCCATTTGCTGGAAGGCCTGGCCGTTGCGCTGGCCAATATCGACGATTTCATCGACATCATCAAGGCGGCGCCGACGCCGCCGGTGGCCAAGACCGAGCTGATGGCCCGGTCGTGGGATTCGTCGGTCGTGCGCGAGATGCTGGCGCGCACCGGCGAAAACAATGTCGGCGGTATCGAGGCATTCCGCCCGGCCAACCTGCCGCGCCATTACGGGCTGCAGCCGGACGGCATGTACAAGCTGTCCGACGACCAGACCCAGGAAATCCTGCAGATGCGCCTGCAGCGCCTGACCGGCCTGGAGCAGGACAAGATCGTCAACGAGTACCGCGAAGTGATGGAAACCATCGCCAACCTGCTCGACATCCTGTCGCGCCCGGAGCGCGTGACGGCCATCATCACCGATGAGCTCAATGCGGCGATGAACGAGTACGGCGGTCCCAAGGACGAGCGTCGTTCCACCATCGAGAATAATGCGACCGACCTCGGCACCGAAGACCTGATCACCCCGCAGGACATGGTCGTGACGCTGTCGCATACCGGCTATATGAAGTCGCAGCCGGTTTCCGAATACCGGGCGCAAAAGCGCGGCGGACGCGGCAAGCAGGCAATGGCGACCAAGGAAGACGACTGGATCGACCAGCTCTTCATCGCCAATACGCATGACTATATATTGTGCTTCTCCAACCGCGGCCGGCTGTACTGGCTGAAGGTCTGGGAAGTGCCGCAGGGTTCGCGCAACTCGCGCGGCCGCCCGATCGTCAACATGTTCCCGCTGCAGGATGGCGAGAAGATCACCGTGGTGCTGCCGCTATCCGGCGAAAACCGCACGTTCCCGGAAGACCATTACATCTTCATGGCGACCAGCCTGGGCACCGTGAAGAAGACGCCGCTGTCGGATTTCAGCAATCCGCGCAAGGCCGGCATTATCGCGGTCGACCTCGACGAGGGCGACTTCCTGATCGGCGCCGCGCTGACCGACGGCCAGCATGACGTGATGCTGTTCTCCGACTCCGGCAAGGCGGTGCGCTTCGACGAAAACGATGTGCGCCCGATGGGCCGCACCGCGCGCGGCGTGCGCGGCATGAACCTCGAGGAAGGCCAGCAGGTCATCGCGCTCCTGGTGGCGGAAAACGAGCAGCAGTCGGTGCTGACCGCGACCGAAAACGGCTACGGCAAGCGCACGCCGATCACCGAGTACACCCGGCACGGCCGCGGCACCAAGGGCATGATCGCGATCCAGACCAGCGAGCGCAACGGCAAGGTCGTGGCGGCCACGCTGGTCGAGCCAAACGATGAAATCCTGCTCATCACCACCGGCGGCGTGCTGATCCGCACCCGTGTCGCGGAAATCCGCGAGATGGGCCGGGCAACCCAGGGCGTGACGCTGATCGCCGTGGAAGACGGCACGCATCTGTCGGGGCTGCAGCGCATCGTCGAATCCGACGTCGCCGAGGCGGACGAGGACGACAACGAGGCGCCGGAAGTTCCGGCGGCGGAAAGCGAGTGATGCGGGCGGGGCCGACGGCCTCGCATACCTGGCGCGAATGCGAGTAGACCATGAGTGATGAAAAATTGACGCCGTTGCGGGCGCGAATAGACGCGATCGACGCGCAGATCCTGGCGCTGTTGGGCGAGCGGGCCGGCGTGGCGCAGGAAGTCGGCCACATCAAGGCCGAGACCAATGCGCCGGTGTTCCGGCCGGAGCGCGAGATGCAGGTCCTGCGCAATGTCGCCGAGCGCAATCCCGGCCCATTGGCCGACGGCGACGTGCAGACCATCTTCCGCGAAATCATGTCGGCCTGCCGCGCGCTTGAAAAGCGCGTGACCGTCGCTTACCTGGGGCCGGTCGGCACCTTCAGCGAGCAGGCGGTGTACCAGCAGTTCGGCCACGCGGTGGACGGCATGCCGTGCGCGTCGATCGACGAGGTGTTTCGCGCGGCCGAAGCCGGCACCGCCGACTTCGGCGTCGTGCCGGTGGAGAATTCCACCGAGGGCGCGATCAACCGCACCCTCGACCTGCTGCTGCAGACGCCGCTGACCATCAGCGGCGAGGTGTCGCTGCCGGTGCATCACAGCCTGATGACGGCCAGCGGCACGATGGCCGGCGTCGAACGCATCTGCGCGCATCCGCAGGCGCTGGCCCAATGCCAGGCCTGGCTGAACCAGCACTATCCGGCAGTGGCCCGGCAGCCGGTGTCGTCCAACGGCGAAGCCGCGCGGATGGCGGCCGAAGACGGCACGGTCGCGGCCATTGCCGGCGAGATCGCCGGCGAAAAGCATGGCCTGCAGGTGGTCAGCGCGCATATCCAGGACGATCCGCACAACCGCACCCGCTTCGCGGTGATCGGGCGGCTGCGCACGTCGCCCAGCGGCCACGACCACACGTCGCTGGTGCTGTCGGTCGCCAACAAGGCCGGCGCCGTCTACAACCTGCTGGCGCCGCTGGCCAAGCACGGCGTGTCGATGACGCGCTTCGAGTCGCGGCCAGCCCGGATGGGCACGTGGGAATATTATTTCTACGTCGATGTCGAAGGCCACTCGGACGACGAGCGCATGGCCCGCGCCCTGGTCGAGCTGAAAGAAAACGCCGCATTTTTCAAGGTGCTGGGCTCCTATCCCTGCAGCTTGTAACGGGGTGCGGCGCCGGTCTCCGGGCCGGCGCCCGCCGCTTTTCAATTACAGAATGTCACCATCATCATGCCGATAGAATTTGGACCAGAATATGTGCGGCGCCTTGCGCCCTACCAGGCAGGCAAGCCCATCTCCGAAGTGGCGCGCGAGTTCGGCCTGGATGAAGCCGGCATCGTCAAGCTGGCGTCGAATGAAAACCCGCTGGGCATGCCGGAGTCGGCGCGCAAGGCCATGCTGGCCGCGGTGTCGGACATCGGCCGTTATCCGGATGCAAACGGTTTCGTGCTGAAGAAGGCAATCAGCGCCAAGTACGACGTACCGGAAGACTGGATCACGCTGGGCAACGGCAGCAACGACATCCTGGAGCTGGCCGCGCATGCGTTCGTCCAGCCGCACGAGTCGGTCGTCTATTCGGAGTATTCGTTTGCGGTGTATGCGCTGGCGACCCAGGGCGTCGGCGCCCGCGCCATCGTGGTGCCGTCGGTGCATTACGGCCATGATCTCGGCGCGATGGCGCGGGCCATCGAGTCCGACACGCGGCTGATCTTCATTGCCAACCCGAACAACCCGACCGGCACGTTCGTGCCCGCCGCCGAGATCGAGAAATTCCTGGTGGCCGTGCCGCCGGAAGTGGTGGTGGTGCTCGACGAGGCGTACAACGAATACCTGGCGCCGCAGCTGCAGTACGAATCGGTCGCCTGGGTGCGCCAGTATCCGAACCTGCTGGTGTCGCGCACGATGTCCAAGGCCTACGGCCTCGCCGGCCTGCGCGTCGGCTTCGCGATCGCCCAGCCCGGGCTGACCGACCTGCTCAACCGTATCCGCCAGCCGTTCAACGTCAACAGCCTGGCGCAGGCTGCCGCGGTAGCGGCGCTGAACGACAAGCAGTTCCTGCATGAAAGCGCGCAGATGAATGCGGCCGGTTATGTGCAGCTGACCGAGGCGTTCGACGCGATGGGCATCGAATACGTGCCGTCCTTCGGCAACTTCGTGCTGATGAGGGCGGGCAATGACGACGCCGCCGGCAGCCGGGTCAATCTGGCGCTGCTGAAGCTGGGCGTGATCGTGCGGCCGGTCAGCAATTATGGCCTGCCGCAATGGCTGCGCATCTCGATCGGCCTGCCCGAAGAAAACACCGCGTTCCTCAATGCATTGAAAAAGGCGCTGGCCGAGTGACCGGCGCGCAGCGGGAAGCGGCGGAGCCCATGTTCCGGAAGATCGCCATCTTCGGCGTCGGCCTGATCGGCGGATCGTTCGCGCTGGCCCTGAAGAAGGCCGGCGCGGTCGCGCACATCGTCGGCGTCGGGCGCAGCCTGCGCTCGCTCGAACGGGCGGCCGAACTGGGCATCATCGACACGTTCTCGACGTCGCCGGCGGACGCCGTGGCAGGCGCCGACCTGGTGCTGATCGCCGCGCCGGTTGCGCAGACCGGCGCCATCCTGGCCGCGATACGGCCGCACCTGCAGCCGGGCACCGTCGTCACCGACGCCGGCAGCACCAAGACCGACGTCGTGGCTGCCGCCCGCGCCGCGCTGGGCGACAAGATTGCCTGCTTCGTGCCCGGCCATCCGATCGCGGGCCGCGAGCAGAACGGTCCGGACGCCGCGCTGGTGGAGCTGTATGTCGGCAAGAAAGTCGTGCTTGCCGCGCTGCCCGAGAACGACCCGGCGGACGTCGAGCGCGTGGCGCAGGCCTGGCGCCTGTGCGGCGCCGTCATCCACGCATTGAGCGCGGAAGAGCATGACAAGGTCTTCGCCGCGGTCAGCCACCTGCCGCACCTGCTGGCCTATGCGCTGGTGGACGACATTGCGCGCAAGCCGCATGCGGACCTGCTGTTCCAGTACGCGGCCAGCGGCTTTCGCGACTTCACGCGGATCGCCGGCTCGTCGCCCGAGATGTGGCGCGACATCACGCTGGCCAACCAGCCCGCGATGCTGGCCGAACTCGACGCCTATCTCGTCCAGCTGGGACAGCTGCGGACCCTGCTGGCAAACCGGGATGGCGCGGCGATCGAGGCGGTGTATGCGAATGCGCAGCAGGCGCGGCATGAATGGATCAGCACCATCGAAGCGGCGGAAAAGCAATCAAGACAAGGCGGTGACTGATGAAGCGCTATCCCCATTCCCTGGACCTGCAGCCCGCGATCCGCGCCGTCGGCACGGTCAGGCTGCCCGGCTCGAAAAGCATATCCAACCGCACGCTGCTGCTGGCCGCGCTGGCGGAAGGCACGACCGAGATCCGCGAACTGCTGGCGTCCGACGACACCCACGTGATGCTGATGGCGCTGCAGAAGCTGGGCGTGCGCTGGGAGCAGGCGGGCGTCAGCCAGGATTACACCGTGCATGGCGTCGGCGGCGCGTTTCCGACGCACCAGGCCGACCTGTTCATGGGCAATGCGGGCACCGCGATCCGGCCGCTGACTGCGGCGCTTGCCGTCACCGGCGGCGACTACACGCTGCATGGCGTGGCGCGCATGCATGAGCGGCCGATCGGCGACCTGGTCGATGCGCTCAACGCAGTCGGCGCGCGCATCGCCTATACCGGCGAAGTCGGCTATCCGCCGCTGCACATCCAGCGCGGCCATATCCATGCGCACCGGATGGCGGTGCGCGGCAATGTGTCCAGCCAATTCCTGACCGCGCTGCTGATGGCCGCGCCGCTGATGGCGCGCGACCAGGCAATCACCATCGACGTCGTCGGCGAGCTCATTTCCAAGCCCTATATCGAGATCACGCTGAACCTGATGCGCCGCTTCGGCGTGGAAGTGCAGCGCGACGACTGGCGGTCCTTCACCATCGCCGCCGGCGAACGCTACACCAGCCCGGGCGCCATCCATGTCGAAGGCGATGCGTCGTCGGCCTCGTACTTCCTCGCGGCCGGCGCCATTGCCGGCGGGCCGGTGCGGGTCGAAGGTGTGGGCCGCGACAGCATCCAGGGCGACCTGCGGTTCGTCGAGGCGCTGGAGCAGATGGGCGCGCAGGTCACCATGGGCGAGAACTGGGTCGAAGCCGCGTCGAGCGGCGTGCTGAAGGCGATCGACGCCGACTTCAACCATATTCCCGACGCGGCGATGACGATTGCCGTCGCCGCGCTGTTCGCCGACGGCCCGTCGACGCTGCGCAACATCGGCAGCTGGCGCGTCAAGGAAACCGACCGGCTGAGCGCGATGGCAACCGAGCTGCGCAAGCTCGGCGCCACGGTCGAGGAGGGCGCCGACAGCCTGCGCATCACGCCGCCGGCGGAAATCCTGCCGGCCGCGATCGACACCTATGACGACCACCGGATCGCGATGTGCTTCTCGCTGGCCTCGCTGACCGGCGCCGCCCGGCCCGGCGCCCGGATCCGGATCAACGACCCGAAGTGCGTCGCCAAGACCTTTCCCGATTACTTCGAGGCATTTGCCTCGATCACCAAAGACGAGTTGTTTTAATGACCGGCACGCCGATCCCCGTTATCGCCATCGATGGACCCACGGCTTCCGGCAAGGGCACCGTTGCCCACCGGGTAGCCGACCGCCTCGGTTTCCACTATCTCGATTCCGGCGCGCTGTACCGGCTGACCGCGCTTGTGGCGCTGCGGCATGAAACCTCGCTGAAGGACGAACATGCGCTGGCCAAGCTGGCGGCCGGGCTGCCGTGCTCGTTCGTCGGCGAACACATTTACCTGGGCAAGGAAGATGTCAGCCAGGCCATCCGCAGGGAGGAAGTGGGCAATACCGCGTCGCGCATCGCGGTGCTGCCCGCCGTGCGCCACGCGCTGGTCGGCCTGCAGCTGGGCTTTCGCAAGCCGCCCGGACTGGTGGCCGATGGACGCGACATGGGCACCGTCATATTTCCGCATGCACAACTCAAGGTTTTCCTGACCGCAAGCGTTGCGGCGCGTGCGGAAAGGCGATATAAGCAATTGATTGAAAAAGGCTTTGCTGCTAACATGGCCGACCTTCTTCAAGATTTGACTGAACGTGACGCGCGCGACGCCAACCGTTCGATAGCACCTCTCAAGCCTGCCGAAGGGGCATACCTGCTGGATACTTCCGACATGAACGCCGACGAGGCAGTCAGTCAGGTCCTCAACTGGTACGCCGCAGTGAGGAAACGACATGACGCCGGCGGTTGAAAACACTGTTCCCGACGCCATTTAGGAAGTTCCTGCAGTACCTGGTGCCGCGCGCATGCAAAGTGCAGCGCGGCGTTGAAAAACCTTAACCCAGATGTCTCGCATTTCGCGTTTCACTGGCTAACCCCAATCAAATCTATGTCTACAGTATTAATGTCACCTGCGTCCGGCAATTCTGGTGCAGATAGCTTTGCAGCTCTGTTCGAGGAATCGCTGTCGCGTCAGGACATGCGCTCTGGTGAAGTGATTTCGGCTGAAGTCGTCCGTCTCGACCACAATTTCGTGATCGTCAACGCCGGCCTGAAGTCCGAAGCATTCATCCCCATCGAAGAATTCAAGAATGACAACGGTGAGCTGGAAGTCAATGTCGGCGACTTCATCTCCGTTGCCATCGAGTCCCTGGAAAACGGTTTCGGCGACACCATCCTGTCGCGTGACAAGGCCAAGCGCCTGGCATCCTGGCTGTCGCTGGAAAAAGCGATGGAATCCGGCGAGATCGTCACCGGCACCGTCAACGGCAAGGTCAAGGGCGGCCTGACCGTCCTGACCAACGGCATCCGCGCATTCCTGCCGGGTTCGCTGGTCGACACCCGTCCGGTCAAGGACACCACGCCGTTCGAAGGCAAGACCCTGGAATTCAAGGTCATCAAGCTCGATCGCAAGCGCAACAACGTGGTGCTGTCGCGCCGCGCTGTCATCGAAGCATCGATGGGCGAAGAGCGTCAGAAGCTGATGGAAACCCTGAAGGAAGGCACCGTCGTCACCGGTATCGTCAAGAACATCACCGACTACGGCGCATTCGTCGACCTCGGCGGCATCGACGGCCTGCTGCACATCACCGACCTGGCATGGCGTCGTGTGCGTCATCCGTCGGAAGTGCTGTCGGTCGGCCAGGAAATCACGGCCAAGGTCCTCAAGTACGATCAGGAAAAGAACCGCGTCTCGCTGGGCGTCAAGCAGCTGGGCGACGATCCTTGGACCGGTCTGTCACGTCGTTACCCGCAAGGCACCCGCCTGTTCGGCAAGGTCACCAACCTGACCGACTACGGCGCATTCGTCGAAGTCGAGCAGGGCATCGAAGGCCTGGTCCACGTTTCCGAAATGGACTGGACCAACAAGAACGTGGCACCGAACAAGGTTGTCCAGCTGGGCGACGAAGTCGAAGTCATGGTCCTGGAAATCGACGAAGAGCGTCGCCGTATCAGCCTGGGCATGAAGCAGTGCAAGCCGAACCCATGGGACGACTTTGCCATCACCCACAAGAAGGGTGACCGCGTCAGCGGCGCGATCAAGTCGATCACCGACTTCGGCGTGTTCATCGGCCTGCCTGGCAACATCGACGGCCTGGTGCACCTGTCCGACCTGTCCTGGACCGAGAGCGGCGAAGAAGCCGTGCGCCGGTTCAAGAAGGGCGACGAACTGGAAGCTGTCGTGCTGGCAATCGATGTGGAGCGCGAGCGCGTTTCGCTGGGCGTCAAGCAACTCGAAGGCGATCCGTTCAACAACTTCGCTGCAATGAACGACAAGGGTTCCATCGTTCACGGCACCGTGAAGTCGGTCGAGCCTAAGGGCGCCGTGATCCAGCTGTCCGAAGAAGTCGAAGGCTATCTGCGTGCATCCGAAATCTCCCGCGACCGCGTGGAAGATGCCGGTACCCACCTGAAAGTCGGCGACAAGGTCGAGGCCCTGGTCATCAATATCGATCGCAAGTCGCGCAGCATCCAGCTGTCGATCAAGGCGAAAGATAATGCAGAGACCCAGGAAGTCATGCAGAAGATGTCGGTTGATTCCAACACCGTTTCGGGCACCACCAGCCTGGGCGCGTTGCTGAAAGCAAAGCTCGACAACAAAAACTAAGGTCGCGTCTCAATGACTAAGTCGGAACTGATTGCCCGTCTGGCCGAACGCTATCCGCAGCTTGTCGCAAAAGATGCGGATTACGTGGTGAAAACCCTGCTCGATGCGATGTCCGATGCACTGGCCACCGGCCAGCGCATCGAAATACGGGGATTTGGCAGCTTTGCGCTGAATATCCGGCCGCCTCGCACCGGTCGTAATCCGAAATCGGGCGACAAGGTGATGGTTCCCGAAAAGCGGGTGCCGCATTTCAAGCCCGGCAAGGAATTGCGGGAGCGGGTCGACGCGATGGTTGGGCAGCCGATCAAGGAAGACTGAGTCATTGTTGCACTACCTACAAAACGGCATTCTCGGATGCCGTTTTTTTTCGCGTACAATTTCGGCTGTTTTGGCCCGGATGACAAGGAATACCGGACATGAAATTTTTATCCCGCATCATTGGCATTGTCCTGTTCATCCTGTTCTTTGGTTTCGCTCTGAAAAATACCCAGGAAGTGGCGCTGCGCTTTTTTCTGGGATACGAGATCCACGCACCGCTGGTGCTGATGCTGCTCGGCTTCTTTGCCAGCGGCGCGATCCTTGGCGTGCTGGCGATGACGCCGACCGTGGTGCGCTACCGGCGCAGCAGCGAACGCCAGAAAATCGCCATGTCGACAGCGCAGGCGGGAAGCAGGCCGCTAGACGCGGACAGCGCGCAGCCGCCCCAGCCTGGCGCTTACTGAATGCCGTCCCTGAACAGGCGGCGCTGCGCCGCCGCACAATAACAACACAAGAATCCGCATGGAATTTGAAACCTGGTGGCTGCTCGGCATCCCCATATTTTTTGCCCTCGGCTGGGTCGCCGCCCGTGTCGACATACGCGAGCTGGTGTCCGAGTCCCGCACCTTGCCGACAGGCTACTTCAAGGGCCTGAACTTCCTGCTGAACGACCAGCCGGACAAGGCGATCGATTCCTTCATCGAGATCATGAAGCTCGATCCGGAGAGCATCGAGCTGCACTATGCGCTGGGGAATCTGTTCCGCCGCCGCGGCGAGACCGAACGTGCGATCCGCGTTCACCAGAGCCTGCTGGCGCGCCAGGACCTGCCGGCCGAGCACAAGGCCCAGGCGCAGTTCGAACTGGGGCAGGATTACCTGAAGGCCGGGCTGCTGGACCGCGCCGAGGAAGCATTCAACCACCTGATCAGCACCAGCTATTCGGTGCAGGCGCAGCGGGCGCTGCTCGAGATCTACCAGCGCGAAAAGGAGTGGACGCGGGCGATCGAGGCCGCGCGCGGCCTGCAGGATTCCGGCGCCGGCAGCCGGCAAAAGGAAATCGCCCAGTTCTACTGCGAACTGGCGCACGATGAGCTGGTGCACACGCACCCGGACGCGGCGCTGGTCATGCTGGAAAACGCCGTGGCCGCCGACCGCAAGAACGTCCGGGCGACCATGCTGATGGGCGACGTGCACCTGGCGCGCGGCGACACCGAAGCGGCGCTGATGGCATGGCGCCGGGTCGAACAGCAAAGCGTGCCGCACGTGGCCCTGGTTGCGCAGCGGCTGATGGACGGCTACCGCGCACTCGGGCGTCCGCAGGAAGGCATCAATCTGCTGAAGTTTTACCTGGCGGAAGCATCCTCGATCGATCTGCTGGAAGTGGTTTTCAAGGCGGTGCTCGAACTGAATGGCGTGGAAGCCGCGAACCAGCTGGTGCGCGACGAGTTGCGCCGCACGCCGACATTGCTGGGCCTGGACAAGATGCTGGAAGCGCGGATGATGAATGCGGCGCCGGAAGACCAGTCCGACCTGTCCATGGTGCGCAACCTGGTGCATGGCTATGCGCAGAAACTGGCGCGCTACCAGTGCAGCCACTGCGGCTTCAAGGCGCGGCAGTTCTACTGGCAATGTCCAGGGTGCAGCCAGTGGGAAACCTATCCGCCGCGCCGCACCGAAGAACTGAACGTGATGAATTAATCGATCCCGATCCTGAACCCGATTTGTTGGCCTAGCAGATGAACACTCCCCACCAGCCTTTTCCCGCTTCCCCGCCGTCGCTGGCCGCACTGTCGTCCACCCGCTTGCTGATCGCTGGCGACATCATGCTGGACCGGTACTGGTTTGGCGAGGTGAGCCGGATATCGCCCGAAGCGCCGGTGCCTGTCGTGCGCGTCCAGCGGCGTGAAGAACGCCTGGGCGGCGCGGCCAACGTTGCCCGCAACGCGGCGGCATTAGGTGCGCAGACCGGCCTTCTGGGCGTGGTCGGTGAAGATGAAGCCGGCGCTGCGGTCGAGCGCATGCTGACCGAGACCGGCACGGCGAGCTACCTGAATCATGACGACGCGATATCGACCATCATCAAGCTGCGTGTGATCGGGCGCCAGCAGCAGTTGCTGCGCATCGATTTCGAGGAAGCGCCCAGCGATATCGTGCTGCGCGACAAGCTGAGCCGCTTCAATGCGCTGCTGCCGGCCTACGACCTGGTCGTGCTGTCCGATTATGCAAAGGGCGCGCTGGTGAACGTGGCGGACATGATCACCGCCGCCCGGGCGCTGGGCAAGCAGGTCCTGGTCGATCCCAAGGGCGACGACTTTTCGCCGTACGCGGGCGCGTCGCTGCTCACGCCGAACCGGGCCGAGCTGCAGCATATCGTCGGCAGCTGGAAGACCGAGGAGCAGCTGACGACGAAGGCGCAGCGCCTGCGCGAAGAGCTGGCGCTCGAAGCCCTGCTGGTGACCCGTTCGGAAGACGGCATGACCTTGTACACCGCGGACGCCGTGCGGCATTTCCCGGCGATGGCGCGGGAAGTGTTCGACGTGTCCGGCGCCGGCGACACCGTGATTGCGACGCTGGCGACCATGCTGGGCGCGGGACTGCCGCTGGCGGATGCGGTGGAAATGGCCAACCGCGCCGGCGGCATCGTCGTGGGCAAGCTGGGCACCGCAACGGTGACCCGGGAGGAGTTGTTCGGCAGCTGAAGGCAGGGTGTCAACCGTCGGCAGGGTGGCGCGTTAAGGCGGGCAGACATGGATCATGTCCGATTCACAATCCTCATCTTTTCCCCCCTCGAAGTCCTTTTCGGAGAACATCATGTTCAAGAGATTGTTGCTGTCGGTCGTATTCTGCATGTCCGCCATCGGTGCCGCGTTTGCTGCCGACATCGAGATCAACAAGGCTGACCTTGCCAGCCTCGACGGTGTAAAGGGTATCGGGCCGTCGCTGGCCAAAAACATCATCGAAGAACGGAAAAAGGGCGACTTCAAGGACTGGTCGGACTTTGAAAAGCGGGTCAAGGGCGTCAAGGAAAAGCGCGCGCTGAGACTGTCCGACGCCGGTCTGCGGATCAATGGCCAGGCTGTTGGGAAGTCCGCCGCGGCGCCCGCGGGCAAGCCGGCCAAAAAGGACGACCCGAAGAAGTCCTGACATCCGTCGCAGTGCGGCAATACAGGAAAGCCCCGTTGAACAGGGGCTTTTTTGCAGGCCGGGCCCGCTGCGTCCGGGAATGGGGGCGCTCCAGCGTCGCTTGCCGTCTGCGATTAAAATGGATGTTTAATTGAAGCGGACGCGAACCGACATGCAATATCCCACGATCGAAGATACGGTAGGCAATACGCCACTGGTGCAACTCAAGCGCATACCCGGTGAAGAAGCGGCCCGACGCAATAATGTGATCCTTGGCAAGCTCGAGGGCAATAACCCGGCGGGCTCGGTCAAGGACAGGCCGGCGCTGGCGATGATCAAGGGCGCCGAAGCACGCGGCGATATCAAGCCTGGTGATACGCTGATCGAAGCCACCAGCGGCAATACCGGGATCGCACTGGCAATGGCCGCCTCGATGCGCGGCTACAAGATGGTGCTGCTGATGCCGGAAAACCTCAGCCTGGAACGGCGCCAGAGCATGGCCGCCTATGGCGCGCAAATCGTGCTGACGCCCAAGACCGGCGGCATGGAGTATGCAAGGGACCTGGCCGAGCAGATGCAGAAGGAAGGGCAGGGAATCATCCTGGACCAGTTCGCCAACCCGGACAATCCGCGTTCCCACTATGAATCCACCGGGCCGGAAATCTGGCGCGACACGGGCGGCGAGATCACGCATTTCGTCAGTGCGATGGGCACGACCGGCACCATCATGGGCGTGTCGCAATATCTGAAGGAAAAGAACGAAGCGATCCGTATCATCGGCGCGCAGCCCGACGAAGGCTCGCAGATTCCCGGCATACGGAAATGGCCCGAGGCTTACCTGCCACGGATTTTCGATCGCTCGCGGGTGGACCAGGTGGAAAACGTCAGCCAGGCGGCTGCGGAGCACATGGCGCGCAGGATGGCGGTGGAAGAGGGTATTTTTTGCGGCATATCGGCCGCCGGGGCTTGCGAGGTGGCGCTGCGCGTGTCGCAGACAGTGGAGAATGCGACGATCGTTTTCATCGTCTGCGATCGCGGCGACCGCTATCTCTCCACGGGCGTTTTTCCCGCCTGATTGCCGGCGCGCCTGAAAGCGCAATGAAAAAAGCGGCGCCAGGCATCGGCGCCGCCCTGTCGTTCCGCGAAAGCGGTGTCAATCGTTATTGAATGCGCCCGCAGCCGAACCGCTCTTCGGTTTGAACTGCTTGTCGCTGATGCGGAATTTGTCGCGGCGGTCGCCCATCAGCACGCGCAGTTCACGGATGGTCAGGTCGCTGACTTCGTGCATGCGGATGAGCAGCGAAGCGCCCACCGGGAGACGTCGATGGCGGATCTTGCTGATCACGGGCGGCGCGACCTCGAGCGCACGCGACAGGGCCGCGTCGTTCTTCAGATTCAGCTTTTCGATCAGCGAGTCCAGCAGGTTGTTGGGATCATAGGCGACTGTTTCTGCAGGCCGCTTGCTTGCTGCGTTTTCAAAGGGATTGTTCATGATAGTTGTGACTTCCATAGTGCGCTTTCAATAACGGGGATGCCCAGGGTTCTGGCAGCGTGTCCTGTCTTGGCTGATGCCGGGATTTAAGAACCGGTGATGCATTAGTGCAATTATTAGCGATATGGTGTCATTTAGACAGCCAAATTCGCTAAAAATTTATCATGGGAAATAATGCGTTTCTTATGAGTAAAATTGCACAGCCGGAAAACGCTTTAGTTATTAACTGCTGGGCGGGATTTTATCCAAGGTCATGAACCTTGTCACGAAAAGTCGTGCAGTATTTTGCAATTGAAGAATCGCATGCAAATTACTGATTCATATCGTTAAATATGAGCGATAGTCGACCATGGATAAAAGCGTGGTTCAAGGATGTTCACTTCTTTTGAATAATTTCACCCAGCCATCCTTGCCAAGTGCCTTGAGCGTAGCGATATTGCGCTTGTAGATCGCATCGGTATCGGGCACGGACGCCACCGCGCGGCTGATGCTGTCTTCCCTCAGCAGGTGCAGGATCGGATAGGGCGCGCGGTTGGTGTAATTGCTCACGTCGTCACGCTGGGTGCCGGAAAACTGGTAATCCGGATGAAAGCTGGCGATCTGGATCTCGCCCTCCATGCCCAGCCCGGCCAGGATCACGTCGGCGATATCGAGAAATTCGTTGTAGTCGGAAAAATCCTGCAACACCCACGGATGGATGAGCAGGGTAGTGTCCGTGAGCTCCGGGTCGCATTCATGCAGGTAAGTCAGCTCCTGCGTCAGCGCTGCGACCAGCTGGTCCGGTTCGGTCGCTTCGGTGACGGCGTAGCGGACCTGTTTTTTTACGTGGACGGCGCGGGCGAACGGGCACAGGTTGAGGCCGATCACGGCGGTTTCCAGCCAGGACTCGACGTCGGACACAATGCGCTGGTGATCGCCGGAAGAAGAATTGTTCATTGATTAGGCACGGGAAATGCGGGTCCATGATGATGCCAGGGCCGGGCTGGCACGGTGCGCGACGCGGCGGACAGCCGTCTTTCGCGCAATTTATTTCGGCCAGCCAGGCTGCGGTCGGATGGATCGGCTATTCTTGCGCTCCCTTGAATATGTTTGGATGTGAATTATGGCGCTGAAGTCAACGATCTATAAAGCGGATCTGCAAATTGCGGACATGGACCGGCACTATTACCAGGAACACAGCCTGACGCTGGCCCGACATCCATCCGAGACTGATGAGCGGCTGATGGTGCGCCTGGCGGCTTTCGTGCGGCATGCGCATGCGGCGCTGGTCTTTGCCAAGGGCCTGTCGGATGTCGACGAGCCGGATCTCTGGCAGAAGGACCTGACCGGCGCCATCGAACTCTGGATCGACGTCGGCCAGCCGGACGACCGTCGCATGCTGAAGGCCTGCGGCCGCGCCAGTGAAGTCATCGTCTACAGCTATAGCAGCACCAGTGCAATCTGGTGGGGCCAGGTCGGCAACCGCGTCGAGCGCGCCCGCAACCTGACCGTCTACAACCTGGCCGCAGGCGCCAGCGAAGCGCTGGCCGCGATGGCCCGGCGCAGCATGCAGTTCCAGTGCACGATACAGGACGGCCAGTTCTGGATCAACGACGGCGACACGCCGCTGGAACTCGAATTCACCGTGCTCAAGGCGCGCGGCTGAAGCCGGCGGGGCCGGCATGCCGGCCCCGCATCGCGAGCCGTCCGTCGGCAGGCCTCAGCCGCCGCGCGCGGCGCGCACTGCGCGGCCGAGGTCGATCACGGACATCGCGTAGAAAAAGCTCCGGTTGTACTGGGTGATTGCAAAGAAATTATTCGCGCCCAGCCAGTATTCGGTCGGCGCGCCGCCGTTTTGCAGGTCGACCAGGCCAAACAGCATGTCAGCCGGCGGTTCCACTGTCGGCCGGATGCCGGCGGTGCGGATCTCGTCGAGCCGGAACTTGGCTTCCAGTCCCTGGTTCAGGAACATTTCCCAGCCATTGCCCGACGACGCGTCGAGATTGGCCGGAAACACCGTCGGTTCGCCGCGCTTCCAGCCATGCGCGACCAGGAAGTTGGCGATGCTGCCGATCGCATCCACCGGCGAATTGCGCAGGTCGACCTTGCCGTCGCCGTCGAAGTCGACCGCGTAGCTGCGTATGCTGCCGGGCATGAACTGCGGCCAGCCGACCGCGCCGGCATACGACCCGCGCAGCGAGAACGGGTCGATGCCGCTTTCCCGCGCAAATAACAGCGTGTTGGCCAGTTCGCCGCGGAAGTATTCCATGCGGGCGGTCCGCGTCGGCGTGTCGGGATAGGCGAATGCCAGCGTGGTCACCGCATCCATCACGCGGAAGTTGCCCTTGTTGCGGCCGTAGACGGTTTCCACGCCGAGGATGCCGACGATGATGTCGGGCGGCACGCCGTACTGCTGCTCGGCACGGTTGAGGGCGTCGCCGTAGTCGTTCCAGAAGGCGACGCCGGCGTCGATGCGCACCGGCTCGACGAAACGGGCGCGGTAGGCGGCCCAGTTTTTCGGCCGGCCGGGCGGCGCCGGTTTCATCAGCTGGATCGCGCTGTCGACGAAACGCACCCTGGCCAGCACATTTTCCAGTTCGGGCCGGCTGAAGCCGTGGCGGACCACCATGTCGTCGATGAATGCGCTGACGTCGCGCCACTGGCTGAAGTTGGCGAATTCGCCGCCGTCATCGGCGGCAACCGCGACCTTGCGGGCCTTGGCGGCGCGCTGGCCGGGTTCGGCGGCCTGGGTCTGGCAGCCGCTCAGGAAGGAGGAAGCAACAAGGAGGGACAGAAACAAACGACTTGAATTCATCGGGATCGCTTTAACAGGGATTTGAGTTGGTGAAGTGCGGCGCGCGCACTTTTCGCATTCGGCGTGTCCTGCATGCCGTAACGCAGGGATTCATAGAGTTCCAGGAAGGCGATTGCCGCCCGCTGCCTGGCCGGCGGCAGCGCAGCCTCGCGCAGCCGTGTCCGGTAGCTCAGCGGCCCTTCATGCGCGGCCCGCGGCCAGCCCGCCCTGGACAGATCGGCGCACAGCTTGCGGTACAGCCGTTCCGCCGGGTCCATCTTTTCGCGGTTGCGCACCAGCGGCAGCGCAACGAGCGCGGTGACCGCGGCGCCCAGCGTCAGCGCCAGCGCGGCCAGCGTGCCCCAGTCGGGGTCGTCGATGCCGAGCGACTGCAGGAAGCCGCGCTGCCGCGCCGGCGTATAGTCCAGCACCCACTGGTTCCAGGCATTGTTGATGGCGTCCCGGTTGTCGCGCAGCTTCTGCAGCGCCGCCGACCATGGTCCGCTGGCGGCATCGAAAAACAGCAGGTTGCCGAATTCGCCCCGCGGCCGGTTCGCGGCCAGGTTGCGCTCGACGCGGTCCGGCGCCACGGCGGCGGTCGGGTCGACCCTGACCCAGCCGCGGCCGGCGAGCCAGACTTCCGCCCATGCATGGGCATCGGATTGCCTGACGGTCAGATAGCCGTCGACCTGGTTCAGTTCCCCGCCCTGGTAGCCCGTGACGACCCGCGCCGGGATGTCCAGGATGCGCATCAGCACGACGAAGGCGCCCGCATAGTGTTCGCAGAACCCGGCGCGGGTGGAAAAGAGGAAGTCGTCGACGCCGTTGCGGCCCACGCGCGGCGGACGCAATGTGTAGCTGAATTTCTGCTCGCGGAACATCTGCAGCACCGCATTGACCATGTCGAGGTCATCGGCGGACCGGCTGCGCAGCTGCGTCGCGAATTCGTGGGTCTTCGGGTTGAAGCCGGGCGGCAGTTCCATCCAGTCGCGCAGCACCACCGGCGACTCGTCGGCCTGCAGCTGGTAGTCCAGCGACGACGCGACGTCATAGCGCACCCGCTCGGTGACGGCCTGCGCGGCAAGCAGCTGCATGTCCGGCTGGAGGCGCACCGTGTGCTGCGGAAGCTGCGGGACCGAGACCGGCACGTCGAGCGCGAACAGCGACTGCCGGTTGCCGGGTTCCTGCGTGACCTGGTAGCGCACCGGCTTGCCGCGGACCGCGACCCGGGTCGACGGCGGCAGCGTGGTCCCGGCCAGCGGGAGCCAGCGCCGGCCATCGTAATTGCCCAGCACCGGGCCGCGCCAGTACATCTTCGCCGGCGGCGGCGCGGCATCCAGGAAATGCACGCGGAATGCGATTTCCGGCGACAGCGTCAGGTCGGCGATCTTGCCCGGCTCCATGCTGTCGGACAGCCCGGTGCGCGCGCCCGTCGCATCGCCCGGCATGCCCCAGAACGGCCCCTGGATGCGCGGGAAGAAAACGAAGAGCACCAGCGTCAGCGGCGCGGCCAGCAGGAACAGGCGCAGCGCCATGCCCAGCCGCTCCCGCAGCGGCGGATGGGCGCCGGTGAACTGGAAGGACATCTGCGCGCTCAGGATGGCGATCACGCCGGCCGCCGCGAGCAGCGCGGTGGCGATGGTCTGCGAATAAAAGAAGTTGGTCAGCAGGACGAAGAAGCTGAGGAAGACCACGACGAACAGGTCGCGCCGCGCCCGCATCTCCAGCAGCTTCAGCGCCAGCAGCAGCACCAGCATGCAGACGCCCGCCTCGCGGCCGAGGAAGGTGCGGTAGCTCTGGTAGACGCCCATCATCAGCACCAGCGCCACCGGCAGCAGCAGCCAGCGCGCCGGCATCCGGTTGCCGCGGAAGGTGATCCAGCCGCGCCACAGCAGCAGCGCGCCGGCCGCCAGCGTGACCCAGGCCGGCAGGTGCCAGGCATGCGGGATCATGACCAGCGCGCAGGCGCCGATCAGCAGCAGGGTGTCGGATTTGTCCCTGGACAGGCCGCGCGACAACTGTTCGCGCAGGCTGGCCGCATGCAGTGCGTTGCGCTTCATGCGTCGGCACCGTACAGGGCCAGCGCCCGCAGGCAGGCTTCGCGGTGGGCGCCGCCGAGCGCCGCCGGGCTGGAAAACCCGCCCAGCCTGAATGCATAGGGCAGGTTGCGGGTTTCGGCCTCGATCACCCACCGGGTCATCCGCGACAGCCGGGTCTCGATATCGATGGACGCGGGCAGGGCAGCGAAATCGAGACGCATCTCGCTCGCCGCGCCGCCTTCGAAATGCTTGCTGACCAGCGCGCCGTCCCGGCCCAGGCGCGCGATCTGGCGCCAGGCCAGCCGCTTCATCGAGTCGCCGGCCTGGTAGGCGCGCACGCCGGCGAAGTCGTCCTGCCCGGCGCCGCCGCGGTCGTCGCCGGGCATCGCTTCCGCCGCCGGCAGCGGCGGCGCATGTTCTTCCGGCTGCGGATACACCAGTACCCGCTGCGCCGGATGCCAGTAGCTCCAGGCCCGCAGCAGGCCCAGCGGGAAACTGGTGTGCAGCTTGATGCGCGGCGCGTCCAGCCAGCCGCGGCGCACGGCCGGCGCCTGCAGCGTCACCAGGCAGGCGCCTTCGGCCGGAATGTCGAACGGCTGTTCCCTGCGCGGCATGCCGTCGCCGGTGAACCCGACCCAGACCGCGTAGCGGCCATGGCGGCGGCGGTTCGACAGGTGCAGTTCGAACTGCGCCTCTTCGCCGGCATGCACCGGGTTGGCCCGTCCCGGCGCCAGGTGCAGGTAGGCCAGGTTGCGGAACGTCAGGTGCATGGCGACCAGCGCCGTGCTGGTCAGGAAAAAGGTCAGCGCCAGGCCCATCGCCAGGTTGTAGTTGACCGCGCCGATGAACAGCAGGATCAGCAGCAGCGCAAAGCCGAGGCCGGCGCGGGTGGGCAGGATGAAGACGCGGCGCTGGCCCAGCACCACCTCGCCGGCTTCGGCCCCGTTGAGCCTGAACAGCCAGCGCGATGTCGTGTCGCGCAGGCCATGCGTCAGTGCGGCAAGCATGGCGGCGTCAGACCGGGACGGATTTCATCAGCTGCAGCACCAGGTCGCGGCTCGACGCCACGCTGCCGCCGGCGGCGCGCACCGGCCGCAGCCGATGCGCGGCGACCGGCACCAGCACGGCCTGCACGTCCTCCGGCAGCACATGGTTGCGGCCCTCCAGGGCCGCCCAGGCGCGGGCCGCCTGCAGCAGCGCGATGGCCGCGCGCGGGCTCAGGCCCTCGGCGAACAGGCCGTTCTGGCGCGATGCATGCACCAGCGCCTGCACGTAGCCGACCAGCGCGGCGGACGCATGCACGTCGCGCAGCGCGGCGCGGGCGTCGCCGAGTTCGCCGGGCGTCATCGCCGGAGTCATCGCGCGCACCATCGCGCGCCGGTCCTCGCCCATCAGCAGCGCGCGCTCGGCGGCGGCGTCCGGGTAGCCCAGCGACAGGCACATCAGGAAGCGGTCCAGCTGCGATTCCGGCAGCTGGAACGTGCCGATCTGGTGGCTCGGGTTCTGGGTGGCGATCACAAAGAACGGGTCGGGCAGCTCGCGGGTGACGCCATCGGCCGAGACCTGGCGCTCTTCCATCGCTTCGAGTAGCGCGGACTGGGTTTTCGGCGTGGCCCGGTTGATCTCGTCGGCCAGCAGCACCTGGGTGAAGACCGGGCCCGGATGAAAGGAAAAACCGTTCTTTTCGCGGTCGAACACCGAGATGCCGATGATGTCGGCCGGCAGCAGGTCGCTGGTGAACTGCACCCGGTTGAACTTCAGCCCCAGCGAGGTCGCCAGCGCCTGCGCCAGCGTGGTCTTGCCGACGCCGGGCACGTCCTCGATCAGCAGGTGGCCGCCGGCCAGCAGGCACACCAGCGCCTGGCGGACCTGGGACTCTTTGCCGACGATGACCTGTCCGACCTGGGCGGCGACGGCATGGATCCTGGAATACATAGATTTTCCTGCGGAGTAAAAAGGGGAAAACATCAGCGGCAGTGCCGGCCTTGTCCTTGCGCGTAGCGCGCCTCTTCAGTATTACGGCCGGTTTTCGATTTTCTTTTCCCCTATTGCCGGCTGCGCCGGCCGAAGTAGCGGAAATGACATGCGGACCTGCTGTTTTTCGTTAAACTAGGGCATTCTATGCGAGAACGTGACGACAGCGTTCCTCAAAATGACCACTGCCATTTATTGCCATACCGATTGCCTGGCCCATGAAATGGGCAGCTGGCACCCGGAGTCTCCCGCCAGGCTGCAGGCGATCGAAGACCAGCTCATCGCCAGCCGTATCGACACCTGCATCGACCACCGCGAGGCGCCGCTGGCCGACCTGTCCGACATCGGGCGGGTCCACCATGCCGACGCCATTGCCCGGATCCGCGACAACGTGCCGGCCGCCGGCGAGTATTACCCGATCGATGGCGACACGCTGCTCAATGCGCACAGCTGGCAGGCGGCATTGCGCGCCGCCGGCGCCGCGGTGGCGGCGACCGACGCGGTCATCGCCGGCGAACTCGACAATGCGTTCTGCGCGGTGCGCCCGCCCGGCCACCATGCGCGGCCGTCCGAGCCCATGGGTTTCTGCCTGTTCAACAATGTCGCGATCGCCGCCCGGCATGCGCTCGAGGTGCACGGGCTGGAACGGGTGGCCATCGTGGACTTCGACGTCCACCATGGCAACGGCACCGAGGAAGCCTTCCTGTACGAGCCGCGGGTGATGATGGTGAGCTTTTTCCAGCATCCGTTCTATCCGTACACCGGCGTCGGCGGCGAATCCCAGTTCAATCCCAACATGGTCAATGTGCCGGTCGCCGCCTACAGCGACGGCGAAAAGATCCGTCGGCTGGTGACCGACCTGTGGCTGCCGGCGCTGCGCAGCTTCCGGCCGCAGATGATATTCATCTCCGCCGGTTTCGATGCGCACCGCGAGGACGACATGGGCCAGATGAGCCTGGTCGAAGCCGACTATGCATGGATCACGCGGCAGGTGATGGCGGTGGCGAAGGAGTTTTCGCAGGGCCGCATCGTCAGCTGCCTGGAAGGCGGATACAGCCTGTCGGCGCTCGGCCGCAGCGTCGTCGCGCACCTGAAGGCGCTGGCCGACCTGGAGTAAAGCCGGGGCGCGGGCGCCGCTGCGGGTAGAATACCGCCTTCATTTCGAAAGAAGCGCACGAATGTCCATTCAATGGTTCCCCGGTCACATGAACGCCGCCCGCAAGAAGGCGGAAGAATCCATGGAGAAGGTCGACATGGTGATCGAAGTGCTGGACGGGCGCATACCGCAGGCCAGCAGCAATCCGATGATCGAAAAGCTGCGCGTATTCCGCCAGCGGCCCTGCCTGAAGATCCTGAACAAGGCCGACCTCGCCGACCCCGCCGCCACCAGCGCGTGGATTGCGCATTACAACCGGCAGAAGGATGTCAACGCGGTCGCGCTTTCCTGCAAGAAGCCGTCCGACGTTGCAAAGATCGCGCAGCTTTGCCTGAAACTGGTGCCCAACCGGGGCACCGCGCTGAAGCCGCTGCGCATCATGATCATGGGCATCCCCAACGTCGGCAAATCGACGCTGATGAATGCGCTGCTGAAGAAGCGGGTCGCCAAGGTGGGCGACGAACCGGCGGTCACGAAGATCCAGCAGCGGCTCTACCTGGGTAATAACATCGTGCTGATCGATACGCCCGGCATGATGTGGCCGAAGATCGAGCATCCGAGCGACGGCCTGATGCTGGCAGCCAGCCACGCGATCGGCAGCAATGCGCTGATCGAGGAGGAAGTGGCGACTTTCCTGGCCGACGTGCTGCTCATGCGCTACGCACCGCTGATCAGCGCCCGCTTCGGCTTCCCGACCGAGGGCATCGACGGCGTCAGCGTCATCGAAGGCATCGCCAAGCGCCGCGCCTATCGCCTGAAGGGCGGCGAGCTCGATCTCGAGAAAGCCGCCCATACGCTGCTGCAGGATTACCGCAGCGGCGCCATCGGCCGGGTCAGCCTGGAAACGCCGGAAAGCCGCGTGGCGCTGCTGGCGTCATACAAGCCGTCGCCGTCGCTGGGCGAGGCCGCGGAAGCCATCGACGAAGACGAACAGGACGACGCGCGCTAAGGCAATTTTCCACCGCCGTTGTCCATGGCGGCTGTGGAACGAACAAAAATCCCGTGCCACCCATTTCGCAGCCTGCGCTGAACGAGGCCGCTGCGAAATCGCTCTGCAGCGAGAGTATGGGAGATCACATGGGCATATCCGAATTCCGGCAGATCGCCGAAGGTTTCTGCCGGCAGGCTGGCCTGCCAGACAGCCTGTCCATCGTCAGGGGCAATGCCTTTTCCATCCACGGCCGCCTAGCCTGGCTGCACTACCTCCCGGATTCGGATCAATGCCGGATCACTCTCGACCTCGGCCAGCCTGGACACGGTTTTCCTCCAGCCATGCTGCGCATGATGCTCGAATTTAATTGCGCGAATCAGTCCCGCCATCTCCCCGCATTGGGCATCAGTCAGAAGAACGGTCATGCATTGCTGATGCTGCATCCGTCGATGGCCGTGCTGCGCAAGGAAACGAGTTTGTTCGCCTTGCTCGATATACAGCTCAAGCCGGTGATCAAGGCATGGGTCGACTGCCTTGATGCATCCGACATCGACGGCATGGAAGCGCCCGTAATGCTGGACCGCGGTTTCGTTTAAGGAGCGGCAAATGCAAGCAATGACCCTGAATGCCGACCTGTCGCATTATTACCATGCCGAGCATCCCGTTTCTGCCCCGGATATTCGGGACCACGGAAGAATCGATGACGAATTGCTGCCGCAAAAATATCTGAAGCGGGAATCCGCGGAGCAAAAGGAAATAGCGCGCCACGCGTACTATTTCAAGTTCGCTGATGATGCCAGGGCCAGGCTGGAATCGCGTGGCCTGTGGATGGAAACATCCCCGGGAAGCGGCCGGTTCGAAGCAAGGCCGGATGCCGGAGAGCGGCTGGCAACTTCCTTTTCCAGGTTTCTTGGCTCGTTCATCAATTTCGGGTCGACTAATGAAGTCACCAGGCCTGCCGATGTCTGTTCCGGTCTGGTTCATTGCACGCAGGGGGGAATGAGCCCGGTAACCGCAATTGCCGGGACGATATTCATTTTCAACACGATCGTCGCGCAGTTGAAAAAAGCATTTCCCGCGCAAAAAAGCCATCTGGACCAGGCAGGGCGGCTGACTTATTTCAGCGCGTCGGCGGTGCATTCATTAGTTTCTGCTGTCCAACCCATCGTGCAGGAAGCAAGCCGTTCCCATGCTGATCCGATTTTCTCGATCGTGATGGTGTCGCTTGAACTGTTGCTCGGGTTCTATTCCACGGTGACGGCGACGGAAAGCGCGCTAGCGCGTGGAAACAGCCGGTCCAGCCTGCTTGGCGAACTCATCAACGCCAGGGATAAAGCGGCATCCTTCTTCCAAAAGGTGCAGGCATCCACTCCGGTCAGCCCGGAGGAGGCCGAAGCGTACGGACAGTTCATGGCGGTGATCGGCAAGCTGGACCAGGTCGCGGGAGAGGCAAGGTTTGCCAGCGCGGTCTCGGCGGCGGCGACCGCAAAGGAATGGCTGCGGTTCGGCGGCGCGGTTGCGGGAAATGAAACCGCGTACAAGCAGTTGGCGTCCACAAAAATCGCCGTCAATAATCTGGAATTGGTGGGAACCGCTGTCGCTGAAATGACGATGGCCCTGGTCGCCAATGTCCTCGATCTCGTGCACGGCATAGTCGTCGTCGCCAGATGCCAGCAAAGAATCGACCATGGCGTCGCGCTCGGAAAACAGATAGCCGCCGCGTTTCGGGAAATGACGATGCCCGAAATGGCCTTGCTGGCGAAAGGCGTTGCGGGAATGCTTGGAAAGAAAATTCAGGATGAACACTACGAGCAGGGATTCTCCTTTTTCCGGATATTCAAGGCCGCGGTGTTCATTGCAATCGGCATTGCAGCCATTGCGGCGATCGCGCTTTCCATCGTTTATGCGGCGCCACTCATCATCGGGCTGACAGCCGGCATCGTCCTGGCTGCCTTCTTTACCTTTCTGATTGCCCGTTCGGTGAGAGCGGCCGACCTCGTCCGGAGGGAAAAGAAGGAGGAAGAAGATTTCAACAAATACCAGTCCGTTCCCGGTAACAGGATGGTCGATCCGTTCGGGAACCTGTCGCAAAATCCCGAGAACAAGTTTTTTCTGTTGCATGCACTTTCAACTTCCCTGGTCGCCACGCCGGATACAGCGGGAAAGGAAGCGGAGCGCGATGCGCTTTTTACCGCGCTGAATTTCAATGAAATCGATATGGCGCTTCTGAAAAGCCTTGCGCGAAGCAGCGATACTCACGAAAAAAATATCGAAATGGTGACGGCGCAATTAACCCGGATGCTGGCGCTTAAATTCAGCGGCGCATAGTGCAAGCCTGATAAACAGCCCGCCAGGCCCGTTTTTTCGCGAGCAAATAAAAAGCCCCCGACGTATCGGGGGCTTTTCTTACAGCAGGCCGGAAGGCAATTACATCATGCCGTCCATGCCGCCCATACCACCCATGCCGCCCATGCCGCCCATGCCGCCGGCGCCGAGTGCTGGCTTGTCTTCAGCCAGTTCGACAACGGTGCAGTCGGTGGTCAGCATCAGGCCAGCGATCGACGCGGCATTCTGCAGCGCGGTGCGGGTGACCTTGGCTGGATCCAGCACGCCTTGCTCGACCATGTCGCCGTAGGTGTCGTTCGCAGCGTTGTAGCCGAAGTTGCCCGTGCCTTCCAGCACCTTGGCGACCACGACCGACGCTTCTTCACCGGCGTTCTGGACGATCATGCGCAGCGGCTCTTCGATCGCACGCATGACGATCTTGATGCCGGCTTCCTGGTCAGGGTTGTCGCCCTTGACATGGACGTTGGCGCGAGCGCGCAGCAGCGCGACGCCGCCGCCAGGAACGATGCCTTCTTCAACTGCAGCGCGGGTAGCGTGCAGCGCATCTTCGACGCGGGCTTTCTTTTCCTTCATTTCGACTTCGGTGGCAGCGCCAACCTTGATCACTGCAACGCCGCCTGCCAGCTTGGCAACGCGTTCCTGCAGCTTTTCACGGTCGTAGTCGGACGTTGCTTCCTCGATCTGCACGCGGACCTGCTTGACGCGGGCTTCGATGGTGGCGGACTGGCCGGCGCCGTCGATCACGGTGGTGTTTTCCTTGCCCACTTCGATGCGCTTGGCCTGGCCGAGGTCGTTCAGAGTGACTTTTTCCAGCGTCAGGCCGACTTCTTCAGCGATGACCTGGCCGCCGGTCAGGATGGCGATGTCTTCCAGCATGGCCTTGCGACGGTCGCCGAAGCCAGGGGCCTTGACTGCGCAGGTCTTCAGGATGCCGCGGATGTTGTTCACAACCAGGGTTGCCAGCGCTTCGCCTTCGATGTCTTCGGCGATGATCAGCAGCGGACGGCCAGCCTTGGCGACTTGCTCCAGCACCGGCAGCAGGTCACGGATGTTCGAGATCTTTTTATCGAACAGCAGGATGAACGGGTTTTCCAGGATGACCGACTGCTTGTCCGGGTTGTTGATGAAGTACGGGGACAGGTAACCGCGGTCGAACTGCATGCCTTCGACGATGTCGAGTTCGTCATTCAGCGACTTGCCGTCTTCAACGGTGATGACGCCTTCCTTGCCGACTTTTTCCATCGCTTCGGCGATACGGTCGCCGATGGAGCTGTCGCTGTTGGCCGAGATCGAGCCGACTTGAGCGATTTCCTTCGTGGTGGTGCAAGGACGTGCCAGCAGGCGCACTTCTTCGACCAGGGCGGTGACAGCCTTGTCGATGCCGCGCTTCAGGTCCATCGGGTTCATGCCGGCGGCGACATACTTCATGCCTTCGCGGACGATGGCTTGCGCCAGCACGGTTGCGGTGGTGGTGCCGTCGCCAGCGTTGTCGCTGGTGCGGGATGCCACTTCCTTGACCATCTGGGCGCCCATGTTCATCAGCTTGTCCTTGAGCTCGATCTCTTTCGCGACCGACACACCGTCCTTGGTGACGGTAGGCGAGCCGAACGAACGCTCCAGAACCACGTTACGGCCTTTCGGGCCCAGGGTCACCTTGACCGCGTTGGCCAGGATGTTGACGCCTTCAACCATCTTGGCGCGTGCGCTGTCGCCAAATACTACGTCTTTAGCAGCCATGTGTATTACTCCTTGAGTGTTCTTGATTGGGGTTGCAGCGGACAGCGCCGGAAGTTGCCGGCCGCTGTCCTGTCCATGGCCGGCAGCCTGCCTGGCGCATGGAAGTCTGCATTACTGCTGGACGATGGCAAGGATGTCTTCCTCGCGCATGACGAGCAGTTCTTCGCCATTGATCTTGACGGTCTGTCCGGAATACTTGCCAAACAGCACGCGGTCGCCGATCTTGACGTCGAGCGGACGGACTTGGCCGCCTTCGAGGATCTTGCCGTTGCCGACTGCCAGGACTTCGCCCTGATCAGGCTTCTCAGCCGCGGTTTCAGGGAGAACGATGCCGGACGCAGTTTTGGTTTCCTGGTCGAGGCGCTTGACGATGACGCGATCGTGCAAAGGACGAAGTGCCATACAAACTCCTAAATAATTGACAGTAATTGATGCGATACGGCCGGCTGCGCATCTGAAACGGCAACCAGCCACGAAATACGACGGTCCGAGGAAATTATTAGCACTCTCCGTCGGTGAGTGCCAAGTATAGGGGCGGTAGTGGTACTTTTCAAGGTCGGCGTCTAGAAGAAATAAAGCAGCTGGGCCATCCAGCCGATGAACGGACCCTGCTCGCGGACAGGCGTTTCGTCAAATATCGCGCCGAATTGCCGGGTTTCCTACAGCATTGCGAGGCATTTTCTGATCGTCGAAGCCGGTTCGGGCAGATAGGGTTGCACGATACGCCGCGTCCGCCAGCAAGCCACGCGTCTTGTCCCTTGTCCCTTGTCCCTTGTCCCTTGTTCCTTGTCCCCAGCACCTTTCCAGGATGATCATGACCACTTCCACAGACGCCGTCCCGCAGGGACACATTCCGCCGAATCCCGGCCTTCACAAGATCGTGCTGACCCTCAACGGCAGCCGCCGCGAAGTCGCCGCCGCGCCATGGACCACGCTGCTCGACCTGCTGCGGGAAGACCTGCAGATGACCGGCACCAAGAAAGGCTGCGACCATGGCCAGTGTGGCGCCTGCACGGTGCTGGTCGACGGCAAGCGCATCAATTCCTGCCTGACGCTGGCGGCAATGAAGGATGGCTGCGACATCAGGACGGTGGAAGGACTGGCGGAAGGCGACAGCCTGCACCCGGTGCAGCAGGCGTTCATCGACCAGGATGCTTTCCAGTGCGGTTACTGCACGCCGGGGCAGATCTGCTCGGCGGTCGGCCTGATCGCCGAAGGACGTGCGCAGACCGATGACGAAATCCGCGAATTAATGAGCGGCAACCTTTGCCGCTGCGGCTGCTATCCGAACATCGTCGCCGCGGTGCGCCAGGCGCAGGCTGACACCAAGACAACGGAGACACCATGAACCAGTTCGAACTCGCGCGCGCCGACAGCGTTGCCGACGCGCTTGCCAAGATAGCCGGGAACGAGCATGCCCGCTTCATCGCCGGCGGCACCAACCTGCTGGACCTGATGAAGGAGGATGTGACCCGGCCGCGCATGCTGATCGACATCACCCATCTCCCGCTGTCGAAGATCGAGGACGCGGGCAATGGCGGGCTGCGCATCGGCGCGATGGTGTCGAATGCCGACCTTGCCTATGACGACAAGGTGTCGCAGGCTTATCCGCTGCTGTCGACCGCGGTACTGGCCGGCGCGTCGCCGCAGTTGCGCAACATGGCGTCGACCGGCGGCAACCTGCTGCAGCGCACCCGCTGCTATTACTTTTACGATACCGGGACCGCCTGCAACAAGCGCGAGCCGGGCTCGGGATGCCCGGCGCGCACCGGCGTCAACCGTATCCACGCGATCCTCGGCGCCAGCGAAAGCTGCGTTGCCGTGCATCCGTCCGACATGTGCGTGGCGCTGGCGGCGCTCGACGCGGTCGTGCACGTGAACGGGCCGCGCGGCGAACGGCAAATCGCGTTCGAACAGTTCCACCAGCTTCCCGGCGACACGCCGGACATCGACACCTCGCTGGCGCCGGACGAAATCATCACCGCCGTCGAACTGCCGGCGCAGGGCTATGCGCAGCATCACAGCTATATCAAGGTCCGCGACCGCCAGTCGTATGCGTTCGCGCTGGTCTCGGTGGCCGCCGGGCTGGAGATGGATGGCGACACGGTGCGGTCGGCCGCGGTCGCGCTTGGCGGGGTTGCGCACAAGCCGTGGCGCAACCGCGAGGCCGAGGCGCTGCTGGTGGGCAAGAAGGCCAGCGACGAGCAGTTCCAGGCATTTGCCGACGCCGTGCTGCAGGATGCGCAGGCGCTCGAACACAATGCATTCAAGATCAATCTCGCCAGGCGCACCATTGTGCGCGCGCTGCAGCGAGCCGTTGCCATGGAGTCCGCGGAATGAAGACCACTACCAGTGAAATGAACGGCAAGGGCATGGAAGGCCGCATCGGCATGCCGACCAGTCGCGTCGACGGCCGGCTGAAAGTCACCGGCCAGGCGCAGTACGCTGCGGAATTCGCGGCGGAAGACCTGCTGTACGGCGTCGTGGTGTCCGGCGCGATTGCGCACGGCGAGATCAGCGCGATCGATGCCGCCGCTGCGCTGGCGGTGGACGGCGTGCTGCACGTGATGACCCATGAAAACCGTCCGCCCCTGCCGCGGTTCGACCGCAGCTACCGCGACGACGACACGCCGTCCGGTTCGCCGTTCCGGGCGCTCTACGATGAAAAGATCATCTACAGCGGCCAGCCGGTGGCGCTGGTGCTGGCCACCAGTTTCGAGGCGGCCCGGCACGGCGCGGCGCTGGTGAAGGTGAGCTACAAGGCCACGTCCCACCAGACCGATCTCGATGCGGTGCAGGCAGACGCCTACCATCCGCGCCAGGGCAAGGACGGCTTCCAGCCGCCGCCCAAGCCGCGCGGCGACGCCGATGCGGCGCTCAAGAAAGCCGAGATCAATGTGCTGGCCGAGTATTCCACGCCGGTCGAGCATCACAACCCGATGGAAATGCATGCGAGCACGGTGATGGTCGACGCCGACGGCAGCCTGACCATCTACGACAAGACCCAGGGCGTGCTCAACACGCAGCAGTATGTGACCGGCGTGTTCGGCCTGAAGCCGGAGCAGGTGAGGGTGATTTCACCGTTCGTCGGCGGCGCCTTCGGTTCCGGCCTGCGGCCGCAGTACCAGCTGTTCCTGGCCGTGCTGGCGGCGCAGGAAATGAAGCGCTCGGTGCGGGTCGTGCTGACCCGCCAGCAGATGTTCAGCTTCGGCCACCGGCCGGCGTCGCGCCACCAGATCGCGCTGGGCGCGGACAAGACCGGCAAGCTGCTGGCCCTCAAGCATGCGGCGGTGGCTGAAACCTCGCGCTTCGAGGACTATATCGAGGTGGTGGTCAACTGGTCCGGCTCGGCTTACCAGTGCGACAACGTCACCCTCGACTACAAGGTCGCCGCGCTGGACGTCTACACGCCGCTGGACATGCGCGCTCCCGGCGCGACGCTGGGCGTCTATGCGCTGGAGTCGGCGATGGACGAATTGGCGCATGCGGTGCATGTCGACCCGGTCGCCTTGCGCCTGATGAACTATGCCGAGAAGGACCAGAACACCGGCAAGCCGTTTTCGAGCAAGGAACTGAAGGCCTGCTACGAGCAGGGCGCGGCGAAATTCGGCTGGGGCAAGCGCGACCCTGCGCCGCGTTCCATGCGGCGCGGCAAGACGCTGGTCGGGTGGGGCATGGCCGGTGGCTTCTGGGACGCGATGCAGCAGCCGGCCAGCGCCAAGGCGGTGCTGTCGGCCGACGGCAAGCTGGCGGTGTCGTCGGCGACCGCCGACATCGGCACCGGCACCTATACCGCGATGACCATGATCGCCGCCGACACGCTGGGGCTGCCGCTCGAGAACGTCGTCTTCACGCTCGGCGATTCGTCGCTGCCGCAGGCGCCGCTGGAAGGCGGCTCGTGGACCGTGTCGTCGGTAGGCTCGGCGGTCAAATCGGTCTGCGAAAACATCCGCAAGAAGCTGTTCACCATCGCCCGCGCGATGCCGGACTCGCCGCTGGCCAAGGCTGGCGCGGACGAGGTCGAATGGACCGGGGGCAGGGTGCAGCTGGCGGGCCAGCCTGACAAGTCGCTTGCCATTTCCGACATCATGCGCAGCGACGGGCTGCACCGCATCGAGGAAACGGTCGACCAGTCGCCTGAGAAGAAGCAGAAGCAGTACACGATGCAGACCCATTCGGCCGTGTTCGTCGAGGTCGAGGTGGACGAGGACTTCGGCACCGTGGCCGTGAAGCGCGTGGTCAGCGCCATTGCCGGCGGCCGCGTCATCAACCCGAAAGCCGCGCGCAGCCAGATCGTCGGCGGCGTGGTCTGGGGCATCGGCATGGCGCTGCACGAGGAAACCCTGACCGACCATGCGCTGGGTCGCTTCATGAACCACAGCTTCGCGGAATACCATATCCCGGTCAATGCCGACATTCCCGACATCGACGTCGTGTTCGTCGAGGAGCATGACGACATCGTCAACCCATTGGGCGCGAAGGGGATGGGCGAGATCGGCATCGTCGGCGTGGCCGCGGCGGTGGCCAACGCGGTGTTCCATGCCACCGGCAAGCGCGTGCGGGACCTGCCGATCACGCTGGACAAGACGGTGTAGGCGGCAGCATTCCGCCGCTTGCTCACGGGTGGTGGAAGTCCCAGGCAAGGTTGGCGCCGCACAGGTCCTCGAGCGCGGTGCCGACCGATTTGAACAGCGTCAGCTGCGCCGCGTCGGTGCGTCCCGGATGCCTGCCGGCGCAGAGGTCGGCCAGCTCGGCGCGGATGTCGTCGCGCGCCAGGCAGCCTGCTTCGATCGGCTGCAGCAGGTCGCCGGCTTCGGCCAGCGCGCCGTTGAAGGTGTCGACGAACACGTCCGCTTTGGCCATCAGCGCATCGTCGGCCTCGCGCATGTTCGGGCGGAAGCCGCCGACCAGGTCGACGTGGGTACCCGGCCGCAGCCATCGTCCGCGGACCACGGGAACGGTGCTGGTGGTCGCGCAGCTGATGATGTCCGCGCTTCCGGCCGCCGGCTCCAGGTCTTGCGCGGTCAGCACGTCGATCGTGTCGTCGCCGAGGCGCTGGCGTATGGATGCGGCGGTACGGGCCGCCTTGTCCGGCGAACGTCCCCATACGGTAATGCGGCGGATCGGCCGCGCCGCGCAATGCGCGGCCGCCATGTAAGGCGCAAGCGAGCCTGTGCCGACGATCAGCAGGCTGCTGCTGTCGGCTCGCGACAGGTAGGACGATGCCAGCGCGGATGCGGCAGCGGTGCGGCGCAGCGTCAGCTCCTCGCCATCCATCTGGCATACCGGCGCGCCGGTCGCGCTGTCGAACAGCATGAAGATCGAATGCACGGTGGGCAGATTGCGTTGCGGATTGCGCGGCGCGACGGTCACCAGCTTGACGCCGGCATGGCGTTCCGGCTGCCATACCGGCATCAGCAGGAGGACAGCGTCATGGTCGGGGGAAATCGGGTGCACGTGTCGCCGCGGCGTTTCGGCGCCGGTGCGGAATGCATCGCGCAGGGCTTCGATGAGGACTGGATAAGGCAGCGCGGCGGCAAGCTGCGCCGCGTCGAGGTAGGGAATCATGGAGTGTGCCGGTCGCTGGGGAAGCGTCAGCGTAGCGAAGCGCCCCGGCGGCGTCAATCCGCGGGGGCGCAGCCCTGGTCAGGACAGTGATTAGCCGATGGTCAGGCCAACGTCGATGTTGTTGCGGGTGGCATTGGAGTAGGGGCAGACTTCATGCGCCTTGTTCACCAGCGCCTGCGCCGCATCGGCGGCCATGCCGGGCAGCGCTACCTGCAGGCTCACCGCCAGGCCGAAGCCGCCCTTGTCGTTCGGGCCGATGCCGACTTCCGCATTGACGGCGGTCTCGGCCGGCAGCTGCACCTTGGTGTGGGCGGCGACGAATTTCATCGCGGACAGGAAGCATGCCGCATAGCCAGCCGCGAACAGCTGCTCGGGGTTGGTGCCCGCGCCGCCGGCGCCGCCGAGTTCCTTGGGCGTATTCAGCGCGACATCCAGGTGCTTGTCGTCGGACGTTGCGCGGCCGTCGCGGCCTCCGGTTGCAGTGGCGTGCGCGGTATAGAGTACTTGCATGGCTTTCTCCGTGTCGTTGGAAATGGGGTGCTGCGTTCGAAGGACACAAGATAACGTAAAATTAAATTGTGTGCAATTGAATTTATCTGTGCCGCCGATAGCGTGGCGGTCTGCCTTGACGTCGACGCCCCCGGCAGCCCGGACCGGCTTATTCCTTGTTGCGGACCAGGCCGTCGCGTATCAGCGCCAGCTGCGCGCGCAGTCCCGTCACCGCCTGTTCGGACTGGCCGCTGGCGCACAGCACCTGCTGCGGTATGTCCTGCGCACGCCGCTTCAGCGCGCGGCCCTCGCGCGTCAGCGTGATCCGGACCTGGCGCTCGTCTTCCGTGTCGCGGGCGCGAACGATCAGGCCGGATGCCTCCAGCCGCTTGAGCAGCGGCGTCAGCGTGCCGGAGTCGAGGAACAGCTTCTCGCCTATGGTCTTCACCAGCAGGCCGTCCTCCTGCCACAGCACCAGCATCACCAGGTATTGCGGATAGGTCAGGCCGAGCTTGTCGAGCAGCGGCTTGTAGGTCTTGGTCATGGCCAGCGAGGCCGAATAGAGCGCGAAGCAGAACTGACTATCCAGGGCCAGTATGCTGTCCGGGCTCTTGGAAGGTTTGGACATCGTGATTCCTTGATTTGAACGGTGCGCCGGCAGCGGCGATAAAAACCGGTCGTGTTAGCCTTGCCGTTTTTTACTCTTCCGAATTACTCCGGATCGTATGCGAATTTCATTCAGACTCCAAGCCGCCATTGTCCTGGTTTTTGCCTGCGGCGGCGCAGCCGCGCAGGAATTGCCTGCCAGCGTAACCCAGGCATTGCGCCACGCCGGCATACCGTCGAGCGCCGTCGGCGCCTATGCGCAGGAAGTCATCGCGGGCCGCACGCTGGTGTCGTCGAACGCGCTGGCGCCGCTCAATCCCGCGTCCACGCTGAAGCTGGTGACGACGCAGGCCGCGCTGCAGCTGCTGGGGCCGACCTATACCTGGAAAACCGGCGCCTATGCGGCCGGCCCGCAGCGCGGCGACGTCCTCGAAGGCGACCTCGTCATCCGCGGCGGCGGCGACCCGCGCCTCAACGTGGAAAGCCTGTGGCTGTTCCTGCGCCAGCTTCGCGAGAAGGGCATACGCCAGATCAGCGGCGACCTGGTGCTGGACCATAGCCGCTTCGAGACGCGGCCGTTCGACGCCGCCCAGTTCGACGGCGCGCCGCTCAAACCGTACAATGCCGGCCCCGATGCGCTGCTGCTCAACTACCATGCGTTCGCGCTGCGCCTGACGCCGGACCAGGCCAGCGGCAAGGCCCGCGTCAGCGTCGAGCCGCCGGTGTCCGGGCTGCCCGTCAGCGGCCCCGTGCTGGTCGAAGGGGAGTGCGGCAACTGGAACGCCAACCTCGCGCCCAGCCTGACCGACCAGGGCATCGCCATCGACGGCACTTACCCGTATGCCTGCGGTGAAAACGTGCTGTATGCGCATCCCTACCAGATGAGCCGCGCTGCCTTCTTCGGCGCGGTGTTCCGCCGGCTCTGGACCGAGATGGGCGGCACGCTGGGCGGGCAGGTCCGCGACGGCCTGCTGCCTGCCGATGCGCGCCTGGTCGCCGAGTGGCAATCCGCGCCGCTGACCCAGGTGATCACCGACATCAACAAGTTCAGCAACAACGTGATGGCCCGCCAGCTGCTGCTGACGATGGCGAGCGAGGCCTCGCCGGCGCCGGCCAATCCGGAAGGCGGCGCCGCCGCGGTGCGCGGCTGGCTGATGGGCAAGGGCATCGATGCGCCCGACCTGGTCCTGGACAACGGTTCCGGCCTGTCGCGCAGCGAGCGCATCTCCGCCATTACCATGGGCCGGGTGCTGCTGGCCGGCTACAACTCGCCGACCATGCCCGAATTCATCGCCTCGCTGCCGCTGGTGGCGAATGACGGCACCATGCGCAAGCGGCTCCGGGACAAGCCCGTCGCCGGCCGCGCGCACATCAAGACCGGCAGCCTGGACGGCGTGCGCGCGATCGCCGGCTATGTGATGGCCGCCTCGGGCAAATGGTATGCGGTGGTCTGCATCGTCAATCACCCGAATGCCGGCGCGGCCCGCGAGCCGCTGGACCTGCTGGTGCAATGGATATACGAGCGGGGCTGAGCCTGGCCGGGCTCAGAGGATGATGGGCTTGTCCGACAGCTGGTTGACGCGTTCGCCGGTGGCCGGCAGCTTCCGGTGCAGCAGCTCGTTGAGCTGGCTGAGCGCCGCGACCGTGCTGTCGCGGAAAGCGCCGCGCTTCAGGTGGCCTATCATGGTGTCGCAGACCGCCTGCCACTCTTCGGGCTGCACCAGGCGGCCAACGCCGCGGTCGGCCACGATTTCCACCTGGTGGTCGGCCAGGTTCAGGTAGATCAGCACGCCGCAATTTTCCTCGGTGTCCCAGACCCGGTAATCCGAGAAAAGCATGCGCGCACGCGCGCGCGGATGAAGGTTTTCGAGCACGTCATCGAGCGGCATCGCCGGCTCGATGATCAGGCGCACCTCGGCCCGGTGCAGCCGTTCGCCCTCGGCGATGGTCTGCTGGATGTCGGCCAGCACCTCCTTGGAGAAAGCCCGGCGTCCGCTGGCCTGCGTGGTCGTCAGGTGCCGCCACAGTCTTTTCAAGTTTGTCATCACCAGTTCCCCGAAGCGCCGCCGCCGTCGAATCCGCCGCCGCCGCCGGAAAATCCACCGCCGCCACCGCCGCCGCCAAAACCGCCGCCGCCGAATCCGCCGCGGCTGCCGATGCTGTTGCCGATCGCGCTGCCGACGATGATGCCGGCATTGCGTCCCCAGTCATTGCCGCCCAGCCGGTTGCGGCGACGGCCGCCCCGCATGAACATCGGCACGATGAAGAACAGCCCGAACAGCAGGAAGGGCAGCCATGAGCCGATGCCTTCCTCGCCGCCTGTTTGCTGCGCGCGGGGCGCCGGCGCCGGCAGGTTTTCCTTGTCGATCAGCGCGGTGATGGCGGAAACGCCGGCCGACAGCCCGCCGTAAAAGTCGTTCTGTCGGAAATGCGGCGCGATCACTTCCTCCAGGATGCGGCGCGACTGGGCGTCGGTCAGCGAACCCTGCACGCCGCGCCCGGTCTCGATGCGCAGCCGGCGCAGCGCCGGCGTGTTGTCCCGCGCGACCACCAGGATCACGCCGTCGTCCACGCCCTTGCGGCCCAGTTTCCATGCATCCGCCACCCGTATGCTGAACTGCTCGATCGCCTCCGGCGCGGTCGAGCCGACCAGCAGCACCGCGACCTGGTTGCCGGTGCGTTCCTCCTGCTCCTTCAGCACGTTCTCCAGCGTGTCGCGCTGGGCCGGCGTCAGCATGCCGATGGTGTCGGTCACGCGCGTCTGCAGCGGCGGCACCGGCTTCAGGTCCTGCGCGCCTGCAAGCAGCACGCAGAATGCCAGGCCCAGTCCGGCCAGCCAGCGCGCGACCATGCCGGCCTTACTTGCCGAAGTTGACGGCTGGCGCATTGGAAATGGCTTTTTCATTTTCCACGGTGAACGACGGCCGCACCGGGTAGCCGAACATCTTCGCCGTCAGGTTGGTCGGGAAACTGCGCGCCAGCACGTTGTAGTCCTGCACCGCCTTGATGTAGCGCTGGCGGGCGACGGTGATGCGGTTTTCCGTGCCTTCGAGCTGCGACTGCAGGTCCCGGAACAGGCCGTCGGCCTTGAGCTGCGGATAGTTTTCCGACACCGCCAGCAGCCGCGACAGCGCCTGCGTCAGCTGTCCCTGCGCCTGCTGGAAGCGCTCGAATGCCTGCGGGTCGTTCAGCACCTCTGGGGTCACCTGGATGCTGGTGGCGGCGGCGCGCGCCTTGGTCACCGCTTCCAGGGTCTCGCGCTCATGGGAGGCATAACCCTTGACCGTGTTGACCAGATTTGGCACCAGGTCGGCGCGCCGCTGGTACTGGTTCACCACTTCGCCCCAGGCTGCCTTGACCGCTTCGTCGCTGCTCTGGAACTGGTTGTAGCCGCAGCCGGAAAGCAGGACGGCGAAGAGTGCGGCGCTAAGCCATGACAGCCATGTTTTCATAGAAATTTTCCTTATCGATTGGTGATGCGTCCGGGAGAGGGCTTCCCGCCTGGTCCGGATGCCGGGACGGTCCGTAAAGGCGCTTGCTCACTGCGCGGGCGCGATGATGTCCGAAACATAACATGGCAAGTTACAATGTGCGCGTCTGATGCAAGCAAGCTTGATCGTGGACATTTCACCCATTCCAGCCAAGGTTTACCGTGAGTTTTACAGAAAAGTTATCGTCCGCATGGCGCACCCGCAACTCCCTGCTGTGCGTCGGACTGGACCCGGACGTGTCGAGGTTTCCTGCCCACCTGCAGGGGCGGCCGGACGGGATATTCGAATTCTGCAAGTCCATCGTCGACGCCACCGCCGACGCCGCCTGCAGCTTCAAGCCGCAGATCGCCTACTTCGCCGCGCTGCGGGCGGAGGACCAGCTCGAGGCGCTGTGCAAATACATCCGCACGCATCACCCGGACCTGCCGCTGGTGCTGGACGCCAAGCGCGGCGACATCGGCGCCACCGCCGAACAGTATGCGCGGGAAGCGTTCGAACGCTATGACGCGGACGCGGTGACGGTCAATCCGTACATGGGCGCCGACTCGGTGGCGCCTTACATGGAATGGCAGGACAGGGGGGTCATCGTGCTGTGCCGCACGTCCAATCCGGGCGGCTCCGACCTGCAGTTCATGCAGGTCGACGGCCGGCCGCTGTACCAGCACGTCGCGCGGCTGGTCGCGGAAAAGTGGAACCGCAACGGGCAATGCGGCCTGGTGGTCGGCGCCACCTTTCCCGGCGAACTGGCGCAGGTGAGGGCCATCGTCGGCGACATGCCGCTGCTGGTGCCGGGCATCGGCGCGCAGGGCGGGGACATCGCCGCCACGGTGGCCGCCGGCCGCGACGGCCACGGCGCCGGCATGATGATCAATTCCTCGCGGGCCATCCTGTATGCGCAGCCGCTCGCGGGCAGCGGCGAGACCTTCGACCAGGCGGCGCGTCGCGTCGCCTGCGAGACCCGCGACGCGATCAACCGCGAGCGCGGCCTGGCCGCCGGCTAGCGCCCGGCGCCGCGCTTACTGTTCCAGGAAGCGCAGCAGGCCGGACAGCGCATGGGCGACCGTCTGCTCGCGCACCGCATGCCGGTCTCCTGCAAACACCTTGCGCTCGCTGTAGGTCCGGTGTCCCATCGCCCAGGCGAAGCAGATCGTGCCGACCGGCTTGCCCGGCACCGCGCCGCCGGGTCCGGCGATCCCGGTCGTCGACAGCGTGATCGTCGCATTGCTGTTGGCCAGCGCGCCTTCGGCCATCGCTGTCGCCACCTCGTCGCTGACCGCGCCATAGCGGACGATCAGCCCCTCGGACACGTCCAGCATGTCGGTCTTGGACGCGTTCGAATAGGTGATGAAGCCGCATTCGAACCAGCCCGACGACCCGGCAATCTCGGTCACCGCCTGGGCCACGCCGCCGCCCGTGCAGGACTCCGCCGTCGCCAGCATCAGCCGCTGCGACTGAAGCACGATGCCTACCTGTTCTGCAAGCGCATTGATGTCTTTCATGTTGTCTCCTGTTCTCGAATTTCGATAAAAGGCCGTCTCCCCGGTGGGTTTTACTTTACCACCCGGTCCCGGCGTTTGATGCGCCGGCCCGCCGTGAATTGTTATGAAAGTGTTTTGATTCCGGGATTGTATTGACGTCCAAACATTTTATAATCCGCCAGCGCTTTGTAACCATTAGTTACACGATCACTCACCTGGCGGGCCCATGAATACGATCACGACGCTATTGCTCCGGCTTACCATCTGCCTCCCGCTTTCCATCCCGATGCCGGCCTTCGCTGCGCAGCCCTCGCCCCCGCCGCCGGCCGCCACGCCCGCGCCAGCCGCAATCGACATCGACCTCGCCACGGCGTACGCGCCGGACAACTTCCATACCCGCAACATCCAGCAGTTCGCCGACGATGTCAGGACCGCCAGCGAGGGGCGGGTGAACATCCGTGTGCATTCCGGCGGGCGCCTCGTGAAGCCGACCGAGATTTTCAGCGGCGTGCGCAGCGGCAAGACCGAGGCGGGCGAGGTCATCATGTCCAGCCTCCAGAAGGAGGAACTGTTGTTCGGCATGGATTCGCTGCCCTTCATCGTGTCCGGCTACGACGATGCAAGGCGCATGTGGACCGCCGCGCGCCCGGCGGTGGAAAAGGCGATGGCCCAGCGGGACCTGATGGTGCTCTACGCGGTGCCATGGCCGCCCCAGAACCTGTATTCGAGCGAACCGGTCGAGACCATCCGGGACTTCAGCGGCCGGGCGATGCGCGTCTACAACCCGACCACCGAGCGCATTGCCGAACTGGTCGGGGCGCGCACCGTGAGCGTGCAGGCGGTCGACCTCGCGAAGGCCATCGCGGCGAAGCGGGTCGAGCTGATGCTGACGTCGAGCGGAACCGGTGTCGACACCAAGGCCTGGCGCGCAATGAACCATTACTACAAGGTCAATGCCTGGCTGCCCAAGAACATGGTGTTCCTGCGCAGGGACACATTCGGCCGGCTGACGGCGGGCGACCGGAAGGTCGTGCTGGACGCGGCCAAGGTGGCTGAAGCGCGGGGCTGGCAGATGAGCCAGGAAAGCGACCTTGGCCAGGAAAAGCAGCTGTCCGCCAACCGGATGAAGGTCGCCGGCATGGATTTCATGATCCGCAGCTACCTTGACCGCATCGGCGAAACCGTCGCGCGCGAATGGCTGAAGAAGGCGGGTCCGACCGAGCTGCAGGTATTGCTGAAGTACACGACCGAGAGGTCGCTGAAGTAAGCTGCCGCCGCGTCGCGGCCGCGTGGACTGGGGGCCGATGCGCTCATGGGCTCATGGCCTCACGGGGTTCCTATGACGCGCCGGCCCGCCACAGCGCAATCACCAGCAGCGTGTAGAACGCGGCAACGATGTCGTCCCACATGACGCCGAAACCGCCCTTGACGTGGCGGTCGAAGTATTTGATCGGCGGCGGCTTGACCATGTCGAAGAAACGGAACAGGACGAACGCCCCTAGCTGCGTGCCAAAGCCTGCCGGCATGACGAACAGCATCACCAGCCAGAAGGCGATGATCTCGTCCCACACCATGCTTCCATGGTCGGACACGCCCATGTCGCGGCCGGTTTTCCCGCATGCCCAGGTGCCGACGGCGAATCCGGCCACGATGATCCATGCCCAGTGCAGCGGCGAGAACCAGGCTGGCCATGCGGTGGTGAGCGCGACAAAGGACGCCCAGCCGAACAGCGTGCCGCTGGTGCCCGGCATGATGGGCGAAAGGCCGCTGCCAAAGCCCTGCGCGAGCAGGTGCGCCGGATGACGGCGCATGAACTGCAGCATGCTGCGCCCGCCGGGCACGGGCGTGGAAGACCTGGGCGCCGGCGTCATGACGGCGGCATCGCGAAGTGGTCGAAGGACGCGGCCTGCAGCGCCAGCGGCGCGCCCAGGTGGTCTACCAGCCGCAGGCCGGGGCTGGCGTCTATCGTCCCGACCAGCGTCATCGCACAGCCGACGTGGGCCGCGGCGGCCTGCACGTCGGCGCGCCGGCTGCGCGGCGCCGTGATGCAGAGTTCGTAGTCGTCGCCGCCGGCCAGCGCATACTGCCGGCGCAGCGGCTGCGGCTGCCTGGCGAGCATGGAGCCGGCGGGAAGCGCATCGACGTCCACCGTGGCGCCCACGGCTGAACGTTCGAGGATGTGCGCGAGGTCGCCGGCAAAGCCGTCCGAGATGTCGATTGCCGCATGCGCGAGGCCGCGCAGCGCCAGTCCCAGTGCGACACGCGGCTCGGGCGCATGCATGCGCACGGCGGCGGCGGCGAGATCGGCTGCGTCCAGCGCGAGTTCGTTCCGGTATCCGGCCAGCGCCAGCCGGGCGTCGCCCAGCGAGCCGGACACCCAGATGTCGTCGCCGGGCCGGGCGGCGTCGCGGCGCAATGCCTGGCCGGGCGGCACCGCGCCGAAAATGGTGATGCAGATGGTCAGCGGTCCCCTGGTCGTATCGCCGCCTATCAGTTCGCAGCCGTGCCGGTCGGCCAGCGCGAACAGGCCGTCGGCGAAGGGCGCAAGCCATGCTTCGTCCGCTGCCGGCAGGGCCAGCGCGAGCGTGAAGCCCAGCGGTTGCGCGCCCATGGCGGCCAGGTCGGACAGGTTGACCGCCAGGCTCTTATGGCCCAGCAGCCGGGGATCGGCGCCGGCGAAAAAGTGGCGTCCTTCCACCAGCATGTCCGACGAAATGGCCGTCAGCATGCCGGGCGCGGTGCGCAGCAGCGCGCAGTCGTCGCCTATGCCCAGTTCGGCATTGCCGTTGGCGCGCGGCGGACGGTCGAAGTAACGGGAGATGAGACTGAATTCGGAGAGCATGCCGGATTGTACCCAAGGCCGGGCGGGCAGACCGCGTCGTGCCGCGCAGGCCGGCGGCGCCGTGCGGCTGCCTGTGGGGCGGATGCCGGCGGTCGAGCGCCGCGGACCGGCGTCCGGCCGTCAACTGTCAGAGGTATATTCCCAGCCATCGGTCGCCAGCCGTAAGCCCTAAACCCTAAACAATGATCGGCCAGCGGCCAGCCGCCAGCCGCGATCCATCAGGCGCCGGGCGCAGCGTCCCGGGGCTTGCCGAGTTCCGCCATCAGCGCCTGCCTGCCTGCCGCGTCATGGTGCGACATGCCGAAGCCGGCCATCAGGCCATCCGCATCATAGAAACGGCAAATGGTGCGCTTGTCGTCACGCGCCGTAGCCCAGCTCCCTTGCGCCACGCTTTTTTGCGGCGGCGGCACCAGGGCCAGCGGGTAGCAGGGCGTCTTGACGATGACGGCCGACGGTTTCAGGTCGATCGCGGTCGGCGTCCCGGTCAGCGTGCGGGCAATCGCCCTGGCCGCATTCATCAGCGGCGCGATATACGGCATGATCCGGGTCGCGCCATCGGCCTCGGTGTATTCGGCGCAGTCGCCCAGCGCATAGACGTCGGGCGCGCTGCTGCGGCCGTAGCTGTCGACCACGATGCCGCGGTTGACGGTCAGGCCGCTGGTCGCCGCCAGCGTGGTGCTGGGCCGCAGGCCGACCGCGGACAGCAGGATGTCGGTCTGCACGGTCGCGCCATTGGCGAGCGTCAGATTCAGGCCGCCGTCGCCGCGCTCGACCCGGCTGGCCGTGGTGCCCAGCCGCAGGTCGACACCGCGTTCGGTCAGCGACGCCTGCAAGCCCTCGGACAGCGCCGGCGCGGCCAGCGCGGCCAGCGGCAGCGGATTGGGATCGATCAATGTCACCGCATGGCCGCCGCCGGCGAGATCGTCAGCGAATTCGCACCCGATCAGGCCCGCGCCGAGTATGGTCACGCGCGCCCTGCGGCCGGCTTCGGTCGCGTCAAGCTGCTGGCGAAAGCGCACGTAATCCTCGACGTGGTTGACCGACATCGCCTGGTCGGCCGCGTCGCCCTCGAGCGGCAGCCGGATCGGATGCGCGCCCACCGCGAAGACCAGCTTGTCATAGTCCAGCTCGCCCTTGTCCGTCACCAGCTTCCTGCCCGCGGTGTCGAGCCGCTCGACCCGGGTCCCGGTCATGATGGTGGCGTCGAGCTGCGCAGCCAGCTGGGTCGCCGTCTGGGTCACCAGCTGCGTGGGCAGCTTGTTTTGCGCATAGGCGTTCGACAGCATCGGCTTGGAATAAAAGCCGCCATCGTCGGCGGTGACGATGGTCAGCGGAACGGTCTTGTCGAGCTTGCGCAGCTCGCGGGCGGCAGTGTAGCCGGCCATGCCGGCGCCGATGATGATGATCGGTCTCATTGGTTTTCCTTGGACAAAAAACAAGCGCCACCCCGGCGCGGGCCGGGGTGGCGCGCAGCGCACGCCGGTCGTATCAGAGTTCGACCATATCGAAATCGGCCTTGGAAACGCCGCAGTCCGGGCATTCCCAGTTTTCCGGGATATCGCTCCAGCGGGTGCCGGCTGGAATGCCGTCTTCCGGCATGCCGACGTTCTCGTCATAAATGAAACCGCAGACGACGCATTGGTAGGACTTCATGGTTTTCCCTTGTTTTCTAAAAAAGATTCAATGACTGGCGATGCCTTCAGGCTGCCTTTTCGAGTGCGTTCAGCGCATCGCGGTAATGATTTGCATGACGCTCCTCGACCTTGGCCAGCGCAGCGAAACGCTTGGCGGCCATTTCCAGCGTGCGACGGAAATTCTCCGCATGTTCCTTCGACTCGGCGATCTGCTCGTCGAATTCCGCGACCGCTGCGGAATTGCCTTCCTCCACGGCCAGGTGCCGGAATTTCGGATACATCTCGGTGTATTCGTAGGTTTCACCCTCGATGGCGATTTCCAGCGCCTTGGCAGGCGTCATTTTAGCCTTTGGATAAAGCAGGTCCAAATGACCGAACGCATGCATGACTTCCTGGTCCGCGGTCGCCTCGAAAATCTGTGCGACATCCTCGGCGCCGGCGGCGCGGGCCAGCTTGGCGAAATAACGGTATTTGATGTGCGCCATCGATTCGCCAGCAAAGGCGGCTTCGAGGTTCTGGATGGTGACGGAATTGTTGTCGGCCATGATGTGCTCCTGTTGAAGATAAATTTAATAAATCGGCTTGGGATGGATAATAGCTAAAGTTAATGATTTCTGGAAATTGATTGTGCTTATCGCAGGGATAGCATTCGATGCCCGATAACGGATAGTGTGGATGTCGTAAAGTAAAGCTAATATGTCAATAACAAGGCTGGAGAGATTGGTGTAACTACTAATCTGTTCGTATAAACACCTATTAGTTATGTGATGAACGGTCTGCTAGAATCGCCAGCTTTCCGTAAGAATTCACAGGAAGGCCGCAGATGGATATGCCGAATGACCAGAAAGAACAGATTCGCCAGCAACTGCGGCAAGCCGCGCTCGAATACCACGAGTTTCCCACCCCCGGAAAAATCAGCGTCACCCCCACCAAGCAACTGACCAACCAGCGCGACCTGGCGCTGGCCTACACGCCTGGCGTGGCGGCGGCCTGCGAGGAAATCGTCGTCGATCCGGCCAATGCCTTCCGCTACACCGCCCGCGGCAACCTGGTCGCGGTCATCACCAACGGCACCGCGGTGCTGGGCCTGGGCAATATCGGGCCGCTCGCGTCCAAGCCGGTGATGGAGGGCAAGGGCGTGCTGTTCAAGAAGTTTGCTGGCATCGACGTGTTCGATATCGAGATCAATGAAACCGATCCCGACAAGCTGTGCGACATCATTGCCTCGCTGGAGCCGACCTTCGGCGGCGTGAACCTGGAAGACATCAAGGCGCCGGAGTGCTTCTATATAGAACGCAAGCTGCGCGAGCGGATGAAGATCCCGGTCTTCCACGACGACCAGCACGGCACCGCCATCATCGTCGGCGCGGCCATCCTGAACGGCCTGAAGGTCGTCGGCAAGGACATCAAGGAATGCAAGCTGGTCGTCAGCGGCGCCGGCGCCGCGGCGCTGGCCTGCCTGGACCTGATCGTCGACCTTGGCTTCCCGCTGGAAAACATCTGGGTGACCGACCTGGCCGGCGTGGTCTATACCGGCCGCGTCGAGCTGATGGACCCGGACAAGGCCCGGTTCGCGCAGCCGACCGAACAGCGCAGCCTGTCCGAGGTCATCGCCGGCGCCGACATCTTCCTTGGCCTGTCCGCCGGCGGCGTGCTGAAGCAGGAAATGGTCATGCAGATGGCGCCGCGCCCGCTGATCCTGGCGCTGGCCAACCCGACCCCGGAAATCCTGCCGGAGGAAGTGAAGGCGGTGCGCAGCGACGCCGTGATCGCGACCGGCCGTTCGGATTATCCGAACCAGGTCAACAACGTGCTGTGCTTCCCCTACATCTTCCGCGGTGCGCTCGATTGCGGCGCAACGACGATCACCCGGCAAATGGAAATCGCGTCGGTCCATGCGATTGCCGAACTCGCACAAGCCGAGCAGTCCGATATCGTCGCCACCACCTACGGCATCACCAACCTGTCCTTCGGCCCGGACTACATCATTCCGATGCCGTTCGACCCGCGGCTGATGAACAAGATCGCGTCGGCCGTCGCCAAGGCGGCCGAAGAGGGCGGCGTTGCGGCGCGGCCGATCACCGACATGCAGGCCTATGCCGAGCGGCTGCAGCAGTTCGTTTATCGCAGCGGCACATTCATGAAGCCGATCTTCGCGATTGCGAAGAAGGCGCCGGCGGAGCGCAAGCGCATCGTCTATGCCGAGGGCGAGGAAGAGAAAGTCCTGCGCGCGGTGCAGGTCGTGGTCGACGAGACGCTGGCCAAGCCCATCCTGGTCGGCCGCCCGGCCATCCTGGAGCAGCGCATCCAGAAATTCGGCCTGCGCCTGCGCCCGGGCGTGGACTTCGAGGTGATCAATCCCGAATACGACGAGCGTTTCCGCGACTACTGGGAAACCTACCTGTCGATGACCGTCCGTAAAGGCATCAGCCAGCAGTATGCGAAGCTGGAAATGCGCCGCCGCCATACGCTGATCGGCGCGATGATGGTCCACAAGGGCGACGCCGACGGCATGATCTGCGGCACCTATGGCACCACCGACGTCCACCTGCGCTACATCGACCATGTGCTGGGCAAGCGCGAGGGCGTCAATGTGTACGCGGCGATGAACGGCCTGATCATGCAGGACCGGCAGGTCGTGCTGGTCGACACCCATGTGAACGAAAACCCGACCGCCGAGCAGATCGCCGAAATCACGATGCTGGCGGCCGAGGAAATGCGCCGGTTCGGCCTGGCGCCACGGGTAGCGCTCTTGTCGCACTCCAACTTCGGCACGAGCAACAGCGAGTCGGCGAGGAAGATGCGCACCGCGCTGGCGCTGCTGCGCGAACTGGCGCCGGACCTGGAAGTGGACGGCGAGATGCATGGCGACACCGCGCTCAACGGCGCGCTGCTGAAGCGCACCATGCCCGACACCACGCTCACCGGCGAAGCCAACCTGCTGGTGATGCCCAACATCGACGCGGCCAACATCGCCTACAACCTGCTCAAGACGACTGCCGGCAACGGCATCGCGATCGGGCCGGTGCTGCTGGGCTGCGCGAAGCCGGTGCATATCCTGACGCCGTCGGCAACGGTCAGGCGCATCGTCAACATGACCGCGCTGTGCGTGGTCGACGCGGTGTACGAGCGCTGATTGCCGTTTAGTCTTATCCGACCGCTACCCTGGTAGCGGTTTTTTTTCGTCCGCCCGCGCCACCGTCGATGCGCTCTCAGCAAGCGACGCGGCAGCCGCATCCGGGCAGCCCGGGCGCCGCCGGCGAGGCGGCAGGACGCCGTCCCTTATTCCCCGGCCAGCTTCAGGCCGATGATGCCCGCGACGATCAGACCCACGCTCAGCAGCCTGGCCAGGCTGGCCGACTCCCCGAACAGCACGATCCCGAGCACCACGGTGCCGACCGCGCCGACGCCCACCCATACCGCATAGGCCGTGCCGACCGGCAGGTCGCGCATCGCGATGCCCAGGAGGCCGACGCTGGCCAGCATCGCGGCGGCGGTGCCGATGCTGGGCCAGAGACGGGTGAAGCCTTCGGTGTACTTGAGGCCGATGGCCCAGGCGACTTCGAGCAGGCCGGCGATGAAGAGTAGGGTCCAGTTCATGATGATCGTGGTGAGCAGCTGAATAGTTCAGGCAAGGGAATGCACCGAACAGCGTTCGCATGCCTTGTTATGCAAGCGTCCGACTTTATCACCCACCGGCTTACTGCAGAGGCAGCAGAGGCATTTTCCTTGCGTCGGATCGGACCGGACCGGACATTGCCAAAGCCTCATGGCCGGCCAATGTCCATGCCAGCCTGGGCCTGGAAACCGGCGTGGCCGCAGCCGGGCCGCACAAGCCGATCCTGATGCTGTTCGACGGCGCGCTGACGTCGCTGGCCATTGCGCGGGTTGAAACGCAGGCGAAGAATATCGCCGCCAAGGGACGCGCCATTTCCAGGACGATACGGATCATCGAAGACGGCTTCCGCTCCAGCCTGGCGAAGTCCGGCGGCGCCGCCCAGCGGCTGCAGGCGTGCGCAGCCTGATAGCGGCTGGCAGGAAGCTTATCAGCGGCCGGCGCGCATCGCCGCCGCTAACGCACGCTGTTGCCCAACGCCTCGCGCATCGATGTCAGCGTGTTGAGCGTCTTCATCAGGCCCATCGCATTGCTGCTGGCGTTGATGATGGTCTGGCTCTGGATGTTCTGGTTGCTCAGCGTGTTCTGGATCACCGTGCCCGGGGTGGCGAGGTCGCTGCCCGTCAGGGCAGACGCATTGCCCGGTCCGTTCTGCACCAGGTTGATTGCCGCGGCCTGGCGTGTGACCAGGGCCGCCTGTTCCGGCGTGACGCGCGCAAGGTCGCCGACATTGACCGTGGTGCTGGTCACCAGCGCGCCATTGATGTACACCGCCCGTTCGATGCCGAAGGACACGGTCAGGCCGTTGCCGAAGTCGAAGCCGCCGCGCATCGACTCGAGCGTGCTGTCCTCGACCGCGGTCCAGAGCGGCGCGTCGGCGGCGGCGCGGCCTGCCGCCAGCGACAGGCACAGGCCCAATGCCAGGAGGGGAGCGGCGCGCATCAGAAGTCCCCCGGGCCGAACTTCGGCAGCGTGATGTTCGACAGGCTGTCGCGCCCCACGCCGCTGGCCAGCGGCGCCAGCGGCGCGGCATTCCAGTCCGACGCGTCATTGAACCGCGCCTGCTCGACGTGGTTGTGAACGACGAACAGCAGCTTGTTTTTCCAGACGTTTTCAAACAGCGTCCGCGGCATGACCCGGGTGCCGCTGGCCGGGTCGCCCAGCAGGATGCGGTCGCCGCGCATTCCCTTGATCACCACGAAATGGTTGTAGCCGTTCTCGCTGATCAGCACGATGGCCGGAATGCCGGCTTCCGCCAGCTTCTCCAGCGGCTGCTGGAAGCCGTCGGCGCGAAAGCCGCGCGCTTCCAGGAAGTTTTTCATGTCCAGCAGCGAAAAGCCTTCCTTGCGGATCTTCTGCTGGTCGCCGCGCGCATACATGTCCTCGAAAATGGCGCGCTCATTGGCCGGGTAACCGTAATGGTGGGTGAGCAGGGTGGCCAGCGCCGCCGAGCCGCAGCTGAAGTCGTATTGCTGCAGCATGGTCGACGCGCGGCGTATTTCCTTGATGCTCTTGACCGGCACCGAGTACTGGACGCCGCCCAGCGCGGGCAGGTCGGCGCCATGCGCCAGGCCGCCCAGCAGGACCGCGCCGCATAGCAGCATGCAATGCCTCATGGTCCGGCCTCAGTTCAGCTGGAGGTTGACGATGGTGGCATTCTGGATCAGCACATTGGCGCCCGAGTTCTGAATGACCACCGGGATGCCGCTCATGTTGGCAAACGAGCCGGCGCTGATGCTGTTGGCGCCGGTGACGACGTTGGTCGCGGCGTTTTCCGCGGTGGTGCCGGCCAGCCGCATCTCGCTGCTCGCCAGTTCGCTGCCGCCGCGGAAATCCGCCAGGCTGTCGCTTGCCAGCGCCGGGCCGAAGCCTGCGATGGCCGGGGCGTCGTCCTGCGCCAGCGCCGCGCCGGGCAAGGCCGCGAGGGCGGACAGCGCCAGCATGAATACGCGTACATGTCGCATGGTGTCTCCTTATTATTCCTGTTCCAGGCAACGCGGAGCGCCGCCGGCCGCCAGCCCTTGCGGGCGTGGGCCGGCAGCGCTCCGTACGATCAGCGTCCGACGTTCAGGTTGGCCTGGACGTTGACGCTTTGCTGGATCAGGCTGGACAGGCCGCTGTTCTGGCTTGCCACCATGATGCCTGCGGCCGACTGGCCGACGCTGGACATGGCATTGGACATGTTGAAGGTGCCGGCATTGACGGTGTTGGTGCCGCCTGCGCCGCCCACGCCGCCGTTGCCGACGCCGCCGGTGCCGCCTTGCGCGGTCTGGGTGCCGGCCGAGCCGCCTGCACCGCCCGCACCACCGGCACCGCCTGCGCCGCCTGCGCCGCCGTTACCCGCGGTCGCGCTGCCATTGGTCGCGCTGCCGTTGGTCGACTGGCCGCCCGCTGCGCCGTTGCCGGCCGTGTTGGTCGCCGCGCCGCTGCCGCCGCCATTGCCGCCTGCGGCGCCCGCTGCGCCATTGCCGGCCGTGCTGGTGGCGCTGCCGCTTGCTGCGCCGTTGCCGCCCGCGCCCGAGGTTGCCGTGCCGCCGGAGCCGCCCGCGCCGCTCGATGCCGCCGTGGCTGCGCCGCCCGCGCCGGTGGTGCCGGAGCCGCCTGCGCCGGCCGATGCGCCATTGCCGCCGCTGCCGGTGGTGGTGGTGCCGCCAGTGCCGGCATTGGTGCCGGAAGTAGCGCTGCCGCCTGCGCCGCCCGATGTGATCGTGCCGCCATTGCCGCCATTGCCGCCGCTAGGACCATTGCTTGCGGTTACTGCGCCGCCATTGCCTGCGCCGCCCGCAGCGCCCGCGCCGCCTGCGCCGCCGCCGCCGCCGGTTGCCAGGCCGCTTGCGCCGCCCGTCTGGCCGCCGGTGCTGCCGGACGATGCGCCATTGGCCCCGGTCGCCGTGCCGCTGGCGCCGCCGCCGCCGCCTGCGCCGCTGGTGACCAGGCCGCCTGCGCCGCCTGCGCCGCCGGCGCCACCCGCACCGCCTGCGCCGCCCGCGCCGCTGCCCGCATTGGAGGCCGTGCCGCCTGCGCCGCCTGCGCCGGCCGTGCTGCCGCCGTTGGTCGCGCTGCCGTTGGTGGCAGAGCCGCCGACGGCGCCGACCGCGCCGTTGCCGGCGGTGGATGCGGCGCCATTGCCGCCGGTGCCGGAGGCGGTGCCGCCTGCGCCGTTGCCGCCGGTGCCCACGCCGCCGACTGCGCCGTTGGCCGTGCCGCTATTGGTGGCGACATTGCCGATGTTGCTGATGGTGTTCCCCGTCACCGTGCCCGTCAGGCTGCTCGTCGCGGTGGCGGTGGCCACATTGAACGCATTGGTGAAGGTGGAGGTCGCGCCGTTATTGGTGGTTGCGCTGCGTGCCGCGCTGGCCGTTGCCGCGCCCGATCCCTGGTTGGTGCGGCTGTCCAGCGTTGCCGTCGAATTCTCGTTCGCCTGCGGACTGGCCCCGCCGCTCTGCGTCGATGTCGCCGTCGCCGTCTGGCTGCCGGTTGTGGACGTTGTCGTGCCGTCGCTGCCATTGTTGACGGGGTTGGCGTAAGCCTGGCCGCCGACGCCGAAGGCCAAGGCGATTGCGGTCGCCAATAAAGACTTGTTCATACGTTCTCCATTATTTTAGTTCAGGGCAAGTTCAGGTCGTGTTGGCAATCAGCCAACAACGAATGCTCTTTGCAAAAATGGTGCCACACGGCCTCAAATTGCATTCAGCGATATCTTTTTGCTATGAAAACTGGAATTCAGCGCAATGCGCGGCAGCGGCGTCAGAGGTCGCAGTGCCTGAAAAAGTCGACGATCGATGCCAAAGGTGTAACAGCTTGCTGACACCTCCAAGGCGTTCCGGACTGCCGCGCGTTCTGTCAGCGTGGACGGCATGGATGAAAACACGGACGGATAGCGAAAGATGGGTGTAACGCCAGCGTGACAACATTTATCGATGACGGGAGTCTCCGGCAATCGCGGCGGCGCGTTTTCCGCATATCTCCCTATGAGGCCAGACAAGCGCCAGCAGGCAAGGGCCTCTATGCATGGCTGTCACATCCATGTGACAGGATTTTCCAGAGAGAAAATTTAGTGGGATTTTCGAAAAGAATTAGCCGAGGATGCCTGAAGTTGATCTGTTTCCATTGTTTAATTATTCACAAAATAGTTGCCAAAAGGGTCAAGTTTCAAGGCCGGTCCGGTTTTTTTTGTTATATATTCGTCATTGCTGCATCAGGATGAGACACCAAAAATAGTTGCATAAAACTAAGATCGGCACCTTGGAGACAAAGTGTGAAAAAAAAGAATGCCTTCATCATCGGGGCGGCAGCTTGTTCAGTGCTCGCGCTTTCCAGTGAATTGGCCTACGCGCAGCAACTTGCCGACAACACGCCCGAGACCGCGGAGCTGGGCATGTTGCGCCGGCAGGTGGAACTGCAGAGCAGGGAACTGGAAAAACTGAAACGCGCAATTGCCGAACAGGAGGCGCGGAACGGCGATATCCGCAAGGCGCTGGGCCTGGACTACCTGGCCAATGCCAGGGGCACCGGGCCGGCTGCGGGCGGGGGCGCGGAGCCGGCAGCGCCGGTGGCCACGGTGCAGACGGCGCAGGCCGGCGCGGCCGAAGGACCGCGGCAAGTCCAGGTGGGCACGGCTCCCAATGCGGAAACCCGCACCATCGCACCGCTGTTCGAACAACCCGGCGTGCTGACGCCGCGCGGCAAGATGGTGTTCGAACCTTCGCTGCAATACGGCTATTCCTCCAACAACCGGGTTGCGCTGGTCGGCTACACGGTCATCCCGGCGCTGCTGATCGGCCTGGTCGATGTCCGCGAAGTCAAGCGGCACACGTTCACCGGTGCGCTGACCGGCCGATTCGGCTTGACCAACCGCTTTGAAATCGAGGCCAGGCTGCCCTATGTGTACCGGTCGGACTCCGCGATCAGCCGGGAGATATTCACCGGCAGCGCCAGCGAGTCGGCGTTCGACACCAGCGGCAAGGGCATCGGCGACATCGAGGTGACCGGCCGCTACCAGCTCAACGACGGCGGCGCGACCCGGCCCTACATGATCGGCTCGCTGCGGTTCAAGAGCCGCACCGGCAAGGACCCGTTCGAGGTGGTGACCGACTGCGTGACCCGCTGCATCGGCAACACCAGCGGCACCGGGCTGCCGATCGACCTGCCCACCGGTTCGGGTTTCTACTCGCTGCAGCCGGGCCTGACCTGGCTGTTCCCGTCCGACCCGGCGGTGTTCTTCGGCAGCTTCAGCTACACCCATAACTTCAAGCGGACCGACATCAGCCGGCGCGTGCTCAACGGCGAGTCCGAGTTCATCGGCACCGTCGAGCCGGGCCCGATCCTGGGCATGAATTTCGGCATGGGCCTGGCGCTCAACGACAAGTCCTCGTTCAGCCTGGGCTTCGACATCAACTCCGTCGGCCGCACCAAGCAGAACGGGGTGACGGTGCCGGGCTCGGTGCGGACCAACCTGGCGACCATGCTCCTGGGTTACGCCTACCGCTACAGCGACAAGACCTCGTTCAACGTGTCGGTCGGCGCCGGGCTCACGCGCGACACGCCGGACCTGACGCTGACCTTGCGCATGCCGATGTCGCTGTAATGTGATGCGCAAACTAAACATCATCGCATTGGACGAGGACCCCGGCGCGATCGCCGCGCACCTGCGCGACGCCGGCTGGGACGTGCAGGTGGCGACCGACCTGCCGGCCGCCCGCCAGCTGCAGCGGCAGGCGCCGCCGCAGCCGCTGGTCTGCCTGCTGCTGATGCGCCAGGCGCCGCTGGCGCAGCTGGCCGATATCGAAGCCTGCATGCGCTACTGGCGGCAGGCCGAGTGGATAGGCGTATGCGGCCCGAGCGCGCTGCGCAATGCGCCGCTGCGCGACCTCGTGCTGAATTACCTGTTCGACTACCACACCCTGCCGGTCGACCTGGCGCACCTGGCCCATACGGTCGGCCATGCGTACGGCCGGGCGCTGCTGCGCGCCGAGCAGGCCGGCAGCACCCGGGTCAACGACAGCCTGGGCATGGTCGGCGCGAGCACCGGCATCGCGCAGCTGCGCTGGCATATCCGCAAGGTCGCCGCCAACAATGCGCCGGTGCTGATCGGCGGCGAAAGCGGCAGCGGCAAGGAGCTTGCGGCGCAGGCGATCCACCGCATCTCCGCGCGCGCCGATGGTCCGTTCATCGCAGTCAACTGCGGCGCCATTTCGCCGTCGCTGGTGCACTCGGAACTGTTCGGCCATGAACGCGGCTCGTTCACCGGCGCGGTCAGCGAGCGGCGCGGGCTGATCGAGGCGGCCAACGGCGGCACCATCTTCCTCGATGAGATCGGCGACCTCAGCCTGGACCTGCAGATCAACCTGCTGCGCTTCCTGCAGGAAAAGACCATCAGCCGGGTCGGTTCGGCGCGCAGCATCCGGGTCGATGCGCGGGTGGTGGCCGCGTCCCACCTGAACCTGGAAAAGGCGGTGGCGGCCGGGCGCTTCCGGCAGGACCTGTTCTATCGGCTCAATGTGCTGACGGTCGTGGTGCCGCCGCTGCGCGAGCGCAAGGGCGACATCACGATGCTGGCCGAGCATTTCTTCAGGCAATGCGTCGCCGACACCTCCAGCCGGCTCGAAGGCTTCAGCCAGCAGGCGCTGGCGGCGATGATGGCCCATGACTGGCCGGGCAATGTGCGTGAACTGTTCAACCGGGTGCAGAGGGCGGTGGTGATGACGGACCGGCGGCTGATCGCCGCGGTGGACCTGGGGTTGGCCGGGGAGCCGGCCCGTATCCAGGTCGGCCTGGACAGCGCGCGCACCGAGGCCGAGCGGGAGGCGATACACCTCAGCCTGCAGCGGGTCGGCCGCAATGTGTCGCAGGCGGCGCGCGAACTCGGGGTGTCGCGGATGACGCTGTACCGGCTGATGGAAAAACACGGGATCGCGCTGGATATGAAGTAAGCGCCGGCGCTGGCCTGGGCAATGTCATCCGCCGGGTGCGAGGCGGGGTTTGCACATCCGGCCGCATGCATCCCGGCGTCGGCCGGCATGCATGCGCAAAGGGGCAGCGGGCCGCTTCAGGAACGCGGTCGCGCGTCCGTCATCTTGACGATGGCCTGGCCTTGCGTCCCCGGCCGTTCCGGAGTGGAAAGCCGGAGGACCGATGAAAAAGCGGCACCGAACAGCACGCTGGCCATGACCAGGCAAACCAGGCCCGATACAAAAAACCGCGTCCGCATGCTGAGTTCTTTCTTCTGCGCATTCATGGCTATGTCTCTAATGGATAGTGCCCATCGGAAATTCAGTTTAAGCCTGGCCGTTCATTTTTGCTACCCTTAATATGTTTAGATTGTCACCAGATGTTAAAGAATTGCTACACTGGCCACGCCGCGCGTTCCCTGCGCACCGGCGCGGCCCCGGCGGTTTGATCAAACCTTCTTCCAACAGGGTTAATCGATCGATTGTTTCCCGCCCACAGTAGAATGACTTGCCTCGCTGCGCATGGCAGGTTGTTGGGATTGCCGGCGCCCGCGGCCACGATCCGGCCAGCATCGCCCCGGACGCGTTTCCCTACACCTTCGCTCACCGACCCCCAGGCATGAAAGCATTTAACCTGTTCCTCGTGATAGCGACCATGATCGTGATGGAAGGCGCGGTCGCGCTGATCCACAAATACGTGATGCACGGCTTCGGCTGGGGCTGGCACGAATCGCATCACCTGTCGCGCCGGCAGACCGGCTGGGAAAAGAACGACCTGTATGCGATCGTGTTCGCGGCGGCCACCATCGGCCTGTTCGCGCTGGGCGATACGAATGCGCCGCTGTGGTGGATCGCGCTCGGCGTGACGCTGTACGGCATGATCTATGGCCTGCTGCATGACGTGCTGATCCACAAGCGGCTGGCGCACCAGTGGCGTCCGAAAAACCGCTACCTGAAACGACTGATGACCGCGCATTACCTGCACCATGCGACCAGGGGCCGCGAGGGCGGCATCTCCTTCGGTTTCCTGTATGCGCCGCCGGTGGAAAAGCTGCGCAAGCAGCTGCGCAGCAATAACGCCAGGAAATGACCGCGTCCCGGCAAAGCTGGATAGGCACGGCGCTGGCGCTGGCGATCATCGCGGCATGGCTGGCGCTGCATGTCTACGGCGTGTTCTTCCTCGACTTGCGGAGCATGGCGCATCTGCCGCAGGCGCTGCTGCTGCTGGCCGTGCTGACCTGGCTGTCTGTCGGCGTCTACATCGTCGCCCACGACGCGATGCACGGGTCGCTTTGTCCGGCCAACCCGGCGGCGGGAAACCTGATCGGCGCGGTTGCGGTGTGGCTGTATGCCGGCTTCACGTTCCGCCGGCTGGCGCCCAAGCACCATGCGCATCATCGCCAGCCGGGCAGCGCCGACGACCCCGACTTCGCGGCGGCGACGCCGGACCGGGCGTTCCGCTGGTACGGCCAGTTCATGAAAACCTATTTCGGACCGCGCGAGGTGCTGACGATGTGCCTGCGGGTCGGCATCTACATGCTGCTCGGCGCCCGGCTGGAAAACATCCTGCTGTTCTTCGCCGTGCCCGGACTGATCTCCTCGTTCCAGCTCTTCTATTTCGGCACTTTCCTGCCGCACCGGCACCTGCCGGCAGGCGGCGCAGGCTTCCCCGACCGCCACCGGACCCGCAGCAATGAATATGGCTACCTGATGTCACTGCTGACCTGTTTTCATTTCGGCTACCACCACGAGCACCACCTGCATCCGGCCGAACCGTGGTGGCGGCTGCCCGCGGTGCGCAGGCCATGACGGACACCGCCATGCCCCAACAACATATCGTTTTCGCCACCGCCGGCTCGCTCGGCGACCTGTACCCTTTCCTGGCGCTCGGACGCAAACTGCGGCAGCGCGGCAAGCGGGTGACGGTCGCCACCAGCGCCAACCATCGGCAGCATGTGCTGGACACGGGCCTGGACTATGTACACATGCGGCCGGACCCGGAAAACACCGCGGCATTCCATGCGCGCTACATGCATCCGAAAACCGGCGGGCAGTTCGTCTACCAGGACTACCTGTCGCCGGCGATACGGCGCAGCTACGACGACCTGGCGGACGCGACCCGCGACGCCGACCTGCTGGTGAGCCAGTCGCTGATGGCGCTGGCCGCGCCGCTGGTGGCGGCCCGCACCGGCATACCGTGGGTGTCCGCGGTGTTTCAGCCGATGTCCTTCTTCTCGGTGTACGAGCGGCCCAATTACCTGCCGTTCCCGCTGCTGCCGTGGCTGTGCGGACGTTCGCCGCAGATGCACCAGAACATATTCCAGTATGTAAGGAAGCACACCGAGCAGTGGGTCAGGCCGGTGCTGGACCTGGGCCGGGAACTGGGTATCGCGGAACAGGGCCACCCGATGTACGAGGGCCAGCATTCGCCCGGCTGCGTGCTGGCGATGTTCTCGCCGATGCTGGGCGGGCCGCAGCCGGACTGGCCGGCGTCGGTGCGCCAGACCGGCACCGCGCAGCTGCCGCCGGCTGCCGCGCCGCTGCCGGAAGCGCTGCAGCGGTTTCTCGAACGGGACGACCTGCCGCTGGCTATCTTCACGCTGTCGTCGGCCGCGAGCAACGACGCCGGCGACTTCTACCGCAATGGCCTCGACGCGTCCGGCGCGCTGGGCATGCGGGCGCTCCTGATCACCAGCGGCCTTGCCGCGTCGTCGCGCCTGCCCGAACCCTTGCCCGACTGGGCCTTCCGCGTCGACTACGCCGCGTTCGAGCAGGTTTTCCCGTACGCGGCGGTGGTGGTGCACGCGGGCGGCATCGGCTCCGCGTTCAAGGCAATGCAGGCCGGCGCGCCGCAGATCATCGTGCCGCATGCGCATGACCAGCTCGACAATGCGCTGCGCCTGGAGCGCCTGGGCGTGGCCCGCGTGCTGCCGGGCAAGCGCGCCGGCGCGCGGGCCTTGCGCCAGGCCTTGCAGCGCGTGCTCGCGGACAGCGGCATGCAGGCGGCGGCGGCCAGCGTCGCGCAGAAGGCAAAGGCGGAAGACGGCGTGTCGCAGGCCTGCGACGTCATCGAGAAGGTGCTGCGCGATGCATGACGTCATCCTCGTCGGCGGCGGCCTGGCCAACGGCCTGATCGCCTGGCGGCTCCGGCTGCAGAGGCCGGAACTGCGCATCCTGCTGGTGGAGCAGGGCGCCGTGCTCGGCGGCAACCATACCTGGTCGTTCTACCAGAAGGACCTGACGCCGGCGCAGCTGGCCTGGCTGCAGCCGATGGTGGTCAGGCAGTGGCCCGGCTATGAAGTACGCTTCCCGACCCACCGGCGCATGCTCGACACCGGCTGCTACAGCATCAGCTCCACCCGGTTCCACGAAGTGCTGACCGCGGCCCTGGGCGAGTCCGTGATGCTCGATGCCGCGGTCAGCATCGTCGACCGCAATACCGTTCAGGCCGGCGGCCAGACGCTGAAAGCCCGCGTGGTGATCGATGGCCGCGGCCACCAGGCATCCGGGCACATGCGCTGCGCTTACCAGAAATTCGTCGGACGGGAAGTGGAGCTTGCCGAGCCGCACGGGCAGACGGTGCCCATCATCATGGACGCGACGGTGCCGCAGGACGGCGGCTACCGCTTCGTCTACACGCTGCCGTTCGACGCCCGCCGCATGCTGGTCGAGGACACCTATTACAGCAACCAGCCCGACCTCGATCAGGCGGCGGTGGGCGACCATATCGACGCCTATATCGCCAGCCGCGGCTGGAAGGTGGCCGGCGTCGTGCGGGAGGAGACCGGCGTGCTGCCCATTGCGCTGTCGGGCGACATCGACGCATTCTGGCGCGAAAAGCCGGGCGCGCTGCCCTGCAGCGGCCTGCGCGCCGGCCTGTTCCACGCGACCACCGGCTATTCGCTGCTGTACGCGGTGAAGCTGGCCGACCTGATCGCCGGCATGCCGGCGCTGGACGCGGAGTCGGTCTACCAGCAGACGAAGGCGTTCTCGGTGCAGCAGTGGCGCCGCCAGGGCTTCATGCGCCTGCTGAACCGGATGCTGTTCTACGCCAGCCCGCCGCTGCAGCGCTACCGTATCCTGCAGCGTTTCTACAAGCTGCCGCAACAGCTGATCGAACGCTTCTATGCAGCCCGGCTGACATGGTTCGACCAGCTGCGCATACTGACCGGCAAACCGCCGGTCCCCGTGCTTTCCGCCTTCAGGGCGGCCATCGAAACCGGAAAGGAATCATCATCAAAGCAGTCGTGATCGGCAGTGGATTCGGGGGCCTGGCGCTGGCAATACGCCTGCAGTCGGCAGGCATCGATACGCTCATCCTGGAACAGCGCGACAAGGCCGGCGGCCGCGCCTACGTCTACCATGACCAGGGCTTCACCTTCGACGCCGGGCCGACGGTCATCACCGACCCGACCGCGCTGGAAGAACTGTTCGCGCTGTCGGGCCGCCGGCTGGAAGACTATGCGCCGATGCTGCCGGTCAGCCCGTTCTACCGGCTGTGCTGGGAAGACGGCTACTGTTTCGACTATGCGAACGACCAGGCCGAACTCGACCGCCAGATCGGCCTGAAGTCACCGGCCGACGTGGCGGGCTACCGCAAGTTCCTTGCCTATTCCGAGGCCGTGCTGCAGGAAGGCTACGTGAAGCTCGGGCATGTGCCGTTTCCCGACTTCCGCAGCATGGTGCGCGTGGCGCCGCAGCTGATCAAGCTCGAGAGCTACCGCAGCGTCTACAGCATGGTGTCGCGCTTCATCCAGGACCCGCAGCTGCGCCAGGCCTTCAGCTTCCATTCGCTGCTGGTGGGCGGCAACCCGTTCGAGACATCGGCGATCTATGCGCTGATCCATGCGCTGGAGCGGCAGTGGGGCGTGTTCTTTCCGAAGGGCGGCACCGGCGCGCTGATCGAGGGCATGCTGAAGCTGTTCCAGGACCTGGGCGGCGAGGTGCGGCTCAATGCCGGCGTCGATGAAATTGTCGTCGAAAAAGGCAAGGTGTCGGCGGTGAAGCTGCAATCGGGCGAGACCATTCCCTGCCTGCTGGCCGCCAGCAACGCCGACGTCGTCCATACCTACGACAAGCTGCTGCGCAACAATGCGCTGGCCAGGCGCAAGGCCGCCAGCCTCAGGAAGAAGCGCTTCAGCATGTCGCTGTTCGTCATCTACTTCGGCCTCAAGGGCGAGCGGCCCGAACTCGCCCATCACACCGTGCTGTTCGGGCCGCGCTACCGCGAGCTGCTGAAGGATATCTTCCACGGCGCCGAGCTGGCCGACGATTTCTCGCTGTACCTGCATGCGCCGTCCGTCACCGACCCGACGCTGGCGCCGCCCGGCCACAGCGCCTACTACGTGCTGGCGCCGGTGCCGCATCTGGGCAATGCCGACATCGACTGGGAAGTGGAAGGGCCGCGCTATCGCGACCGCATCCTGGCCTACCTGGAGAAGCACCAGATTCCAAACCTGACGCGGGACCTGGTGACCTGCCGCATCTTCACGCCGTTCGACTTCCGCGACGAACTCAATGCGCACGTGGGTTCGGCATTCTCGCTGGAGCCGGTGCTGTGGCAGAGCGCGTACTTCCGCACCCATAACAAGGACGCGCAGATCGACGGCCTGTATTTCGTCGGCGCCGGCACGCACCCGGGCGCCGGCATACCGGGCGTGGTCGGTTCCGCCAAGGCCACTGCCGGCATCGTGCTCGACGACCTCGGCGGCCGGAAGGTGGCCTGATGCAGGATCTTGCCGCCTACAGCCAGACCGCCATCCGGCAGGGCTCGAAGAGCTTTGCCAAGGCCGCCATGCTGTTCGACCCGGAAACCCGCGACAGCGTGACCATGCTTTACGCCTGGTGCCGCTACTGCGACGACGTCATCGACGGCCAGACGTTGGGGCATGGCCAGCAGGAACTGGGCATCGAGGAGAAGAGGGCACGCCTGCGGATGCTGCAGGACGAAACCGACCGCATCTGCGACGGCCAGCCCAGCGCGATACCGGCATTCGCCGCGCTGGCGCAGGTCGTGCAGAGGCACGGCATCGAGCGGCGCTACCTGTTCGAACTGCTCGAAGGCTTCGGGCTGGACGCGGAGGAAGCCCGCTTCCGCACGCTCGACGACACGCTGCATTACTGCTACCACGTCGCCGGCGTGGTCGGCGTGATGATGGCCAGGATCATGGGAGCGCGGGACAGGGAAGTGATCCTGCGGGCGGCCGACCTGGGCATCGCCTTCCAGCTGACCAATATCGCGCGCGACGTGATCGAGGACATGCAGGTAGGGCGCTGCTACCTGCCCGAGCAGTGGCTGGAACGCAGCGGCATCCGCCGCGAGGACATGCACCTGCCCGAGCATCATGCGGCGCTGCATGCGCTGGCCTGCGAGCTGGTCGAGCTGGCCGAGCAATACTATGCGTCGGCGCGGATAGGCATGGCGCAGCTGCCGTGGCGCTGCGCATGGGCGATCGCCAGCGCGCTGCTGATCTACCGCGATATCGGCCTGCGGGTCAGGGCGGCGCAGCCGGCCGCCTGGCATGGCAGGATGCAGGTCCCCGGCAAGAGCAAGCTTGCGCACGTGTGCCGCGGCTGGTTCGTGGCGACGGCCGCGGTGGCGCGCCGGCGGCGGCCCCCGACCGTGTCCAGGGCCGGGCTCTGGACCAAGGCGGACGCCTAGCGCTTGCTGAAAAAGGTGCGGGCGAAATCCTGCAGCACCGCGGCATTCTGCTCATTGCCGATCGCGGCGTCGGCCGCCTGCAGGTAGCCGTGGAAAGTGCGCTCGGCGCTCGATGCGCCCATGCGCGCTGCCAGGTTGAGGTTGGCCTCGTCGAGGTCGGCGAGGTCGTCCTTGAGCTGGAAGGCCAGGCCCAGGTTGGTGGTGAAGCGCACGACCCGTTCTTCCTGCTCCGGCGTGGCGGCGCACATCAGGCAGGCGGCCTTCGCGGCGGCGACGAACAGCACGCCGGTTTTCAGGTGATGGATCTGGGTGATGGCGGCCAGGCTGGCGGGCTGCGCCTTGGAGCTGAGGTCGATGTACTGGCCGAGCGACAGGCCGTGCGGCCCGATGGTCTCGCACAGCAGCTGGATCAGCCGCACGCGAAGTTCAGGCGCCAGCGTCTGGTGGGACGCCATCACGCACTGGCTCTGCATCAGCAGCGACACCGCGGCCAGGATGGCCAGGTCCTCGCCATAGGCCGCATGCGTGGAGAGACGGTCGCGCCGCTCGCGGTCGTTGTCCATGCAGGGCAGGTCGTCGAGGATCAGCGAGGCGGCATGGATCATCTCGATCGCGCAGGCCACGTGCAGCGCGCCGGCCGGCCGCATTCCAAGGAAGTCGGCGACCGCCAGCGTCAGCAGCGGGCGTATGCGTTTGCCGGGGCCGAGGACGCTGTAGCGCATCGCCTCGATGACCGGAGACGGCCGCGCCGGCTTCAGCATCTCGTCCAGATGCGCGTCGACGAGCGGTCGCGTTTGTGCGACCCAGTCGTTCACGACATGACTCGGGTGGGTTGCCAGCATACGTTATTGCCCTTGATGATCAACGGTTGATTCCTGCCTGCATGAATCAATGCGAACAAATAATATCGTCGTACCCACTGCATACTGCTGCGAATCAACGCGGATGTCTGCGTTCGGACAAACTTGCCTGATCTGCGTGCAATATTGCATGCTGCGCATCATGCCGGTCGGCACCAATGCGCCTGCAGAACAGAACCATAACAGAACCATGCGCTCCGCGACGGTTCGCCCCATTCCGCGTAAACAGATGAAAGCAGCAGCCAATCAAACACGGGCGCAGGCCGCCCAGCGCATCGTCCGGTTCAGGTCGCCGGTCAGTTTCGCGCTGCTGATCGCAACGCTATTCGTGGCGTTCTTCAACCTGCGTTTCTGGCAGGCCACGGCTGCGGCATTCTCGCACGGCCAGGCAGCCGACGTATTCTTCCTGGCAACGCTCGGACTGGTATTGACGCTGCTCTATGCCGCCGCGCTGCTGATGGTGCCGGGCAATACATTGATGATCGTGGTCGCCGGCCTGCTGTTCCCGCTGGGCTCCATGGCGGCGTTCTGCGCCGACAGTTTCGGGCTCGCAATCAACAGCGAGATGATACGCAACGTCGGCGCCACCGACAGCCGCGAGGCGCTGGCCCTGTTCAGCCCGCGCATCGTGATCTATGCCGTCTGCTTCGGCGTGCTGCCGCAGTTTTTGGTCGCCCGCTCGCGGATCGCGCCGCTGGACCTGCGCGGGCACCTGCGGCACCGGCTGCTGTTCTGCGCCGCGGCGCTGGCGCTGGCCGCGCCCCTGGTCGGCGTCCAGGCGTCGCGCTTCGGCGACTTCGCAACGCAGCGCCGGGACCTGCACTACCTGTCGGTGCCGGGCGCGGCGGTCCAGGGACTGGCCGAATATGCGAATGGCCGGCTGCAGGACGCCGCTGGCGGCACGGCGGCGGCCGCCGGCATGCCGCGGCGCATCGCGTCGCCGGCCGCGGCCAGGCCGCTGCTGGTCTTCCTGGTGATAGGCGAAACCGCGCGCCAGATGAACTTCCAGCTGGGCGGCTACGGCCGGCCGACCAACCCCGGGCTGAGCCAGGTAGAGGGCGTCCATTTCTTCGGCAACGTGACTTCCTGCGCCACCACGACAGCCGTGTCGGTGCCCTGCATGCTGTCCCGTCTCGGCCGCGAGGACTTCACCCTGGCGGCTGCCGCGCGCAGCCCGAACGTGCTGTCCGAGCTGGCGCGGGCCGGCGTCGAGGTCAGCCTGCGCAGCAATAATTCCGGAAGCAAAGGCATCGCCGGTGACCGCCGCACGCTCGACTTCAGCGAGAGCCGGGAAAAGCCGTTCTGCGACGGCGCGTCCTGCCTCGACGGCATCCTGACGACGGGGCTGGAAGCCGAACTGGCGGCCAGGCCGGCGCAGGGCGGCCCCGACCGGCTGGTGGTGTTCCACCAGATGGGCAGCCACGGGCCGGCCTACTACGAGCGCTATCCGCAGTCCGCCGAACGATTCACGCCCGCATGCCAGTCCAACGACATCAACCGCTGCAGCCTCGACGAGATACGCAATGCCTATGACAACACGATCGTCTACACCGATCAATTGCTGACCGGGCAGATCGCGCTGCTGCGCAAGGTGTCGGACCGCTTCGACACCGCGCTGATCTACCTGTCCGACCATGGCGAATCGCTGGGTGAGAATGGCGTGCACCTGCACGGCGCGCCGTACGAGGTGGCGCCGGGGGAGCAGACGCGGATACCGCTGATCATCTGGATGTCCGACGCCTACCGCGCGCGGTTTGCAATCGACGGCGCATGCATGCGCGGCCAGCTTCCGCGGCCCTACAGCCATGACAACCTGTATCACACGCTGCTCGGCGCAATGGGCGCGCGGACCGACTTCTACCGCGGCGCGATGGATGTGATGGAGACCTGCCGGGCGACGGGAAACTGATTCCTCACGTAAAAACGGCGGCCAGTGAGGCCGCCGTTTTTACGTGCAGGTGCATGATGCCGCGCCTGGTTCAACTCAGGCTGGCGGCAAGCTGCTCGAGGTGGGTGTCGGTGCTGCCGAACGCCATTTCGATGGCCATCAGGCGCTTGAAGTAATGGCTCACGTCGAGTTCGTCGGTCACGCCCATGCCGCCGTGCAGCTGCACCGCCTGCTGTCCGACGAAACGGCATGCCTGGCCGACGATGACCTTCGCCGCCGACAGGTCGCGGCGGCGCAGCGCGAGGTCGGGATCGGTGCAGCGCACCGACGCCAGGTAGCTCATCGAACGGGCCTGCTCGATGTGCAGCACCATGTCCGCCATCTTGTGCTGCAGCGCCTGGAACTTGCCGATGGGCACGCCGAACTGCTTGCGGGTCCGGGCATATTCGACGGTGGCCGCCAGCAGCTTGTCGAGCGCGCCCACCGCTTCGGCGCAGACCGCCGCAATGCCGGCGTCGAGCACGTCGGCGATCCGGCTTTCCGCATCGTCGGTGGTCTCGCCCAGCAGCGCCTGCCCCGGCAGCGAGACCTCGTCGAGCACGATCTCGCCGGCGACGGAGCCGTCGACCAGCGGCGCCGGCACGATGCGCATGCCGGCCGCATTGCGCGGCACCGCGAAAACCGCCATCGCGCCCGGCTGGTCCGGGCCCTGGATGCGGGCCGTCACCAGCAGCACGTCGGCGCTGGGCGCGTAGGGAATCACGCTCTTGCGGCCGTTGAGCACATAGCTGCCGTCGTCCTCGCGGGCGCTGGTCTCGATCGCCTTCCAGTCGAAGCGGCTGGCCGCTTCATCGTGCGCGAACACCACGACGGTCTCGCCGGCGGCCAGCGCCGGCAGCATGCTTTCCTTCTGCGCGGCGCTGCCCATCGACGCCAGCGCCCGGGTCGAGAGCACGGCGGAGGACAGGAAAGGTTCCAGCACCAGGCCCTCGCCCAGCGCGGTCATCACCAGCATGGTGTCGATCGCGTTGCCGCCAAGTCCGCCGTCCTCTTCGGGCACGTTCAGCGCCAGCACGCCAAGGTCGGCCAGGCCCTGCCAGACCTTGCGGTCGGCGCGGCCTTCGCGGGCTGCCGCCAGGCGCTGGCGGCGCGTCTCGAAGGTATAGTCCCGGGAGACGAAGCGGCGCGTGGTGTCCTGCAGCATCTGCTGCTCTTCGGTAAATGTGAAGTCCATGATTTACAGTCCCAAGATCATTTGCGAGATGATGTTTTTCTGAATCTCGTTGGAGCCGCCATAGATGGACAGCTTGCGCATGTTGAGATAGCCGGCGGCCAGCGGCTCCGCATAGGCCGGTCCGGCGTGCTCGCCCTGGTAGCCGGCGGCCATGGCCGCGCGGTTGAGCTGCAGCGCATAGGGACCGACCGCCTGCGTCAGCAGCTCGGTGATGGCCTGCTGGATCTCGGTGCCCTTGATCTTCAGGATCGACGCTTCCGGGCCGGGCGCGCGGTGCTCCGCCTCGGCCGACAGCACGCGCAGGTTGGTGATTTCCAGCGCGGTCAGGTCCGCTTCCACCTGCGCGACGCGGACGGCGAACATCGGGTCCTGCAGCAGCGGCTTGCCGTTCTTCTTCTCTTCCGACGCGACCCGCTTCAGGCGCGCCAGTTCGCGCTTGGCGATGCCGATGCCGGCGATGTTGGTGCGCTCATGGCCGAGCAGGAACTTGGCATAGGTCCAGCCCTTGTTCTCCTCGCCGATCAGGTTCTCGGCGGGGACGCGGACGTTCTCGAAATAGACCTCGTTGACCTCGTGCGCGCCGTCCATCGTGATGATGGGACGCACCGTGATGCCCGGCGTGTCCATCCGCACCAGGATGAAGGAGATGCCGCGCTGCGGCTTGACGTCGGGGTCGGTGCGCACCAGGCAGAATATCCAGTCCGCATACTGGCCCAGCGTGGTCCAGGTCTTCTGGCCATTGAGCACGTACTCGTTGCCTTCCCGCGCGGCCCGCATCTTCAGCGATGCGAGGTCGGAGCCGGCGCCGGGCTCGGAATAGCCCTGGCACCACCATTCCTCGGCCGACAGGATCTTCGGCAGGTAGCGCTGCTGCTGTTCCGGCGAGCCGAAGGCCATGATGACCGGGGCCACCATCTTCAGGCCGAAGGGGATCGCGCGCGGCGCGCCGGCGGCGGCCGACTCCTCTTCGAAAATATACTGCTGCGTGGCGTTCCAGCCCGGCCCGCCGAACTGCTGCGGCCAGCCCGGCGCGCCCCAGCCCTGCTCATGCAGGACGCGCTGCCAGCGCACGTAGTCGTCGCGCTCAACGATCATGCCGCCGAGCACCTTGCGGCGTATGTCGGCAGGCAGCTTTTCCTGCATGAAGCTGCGCACCTGCTGCCGGAATGCGCTTTCTTCCGCGGTGAAATTCAGGTCCATATCTGCCTCCGCATCAGAAAGCGGCGATGCCGGTTTGCTCGCGGCCCAGGATCAGCGCATGGATGTCATGCGTGCCTTCGTAGGTGTTGACCACTTCCAGGTTGACCATGTGGCGGATCACGCCGAACTCGTCGGAGATGCCGTTCCCGCCCAGCATGTCGCGCGCCAGGCGCGCCACGTCCAGCGCCTTGCCGCACGAGTTACGCTTCATGATCGAGGTGATCGAGGTCGCCGCGATGCCTTCGTCCTTCATGCGGCCCAGGCGCAGGCAGCCCTGCAGGCCCAGCGTGATCTCGGTCTGCATGTCGGCCAGCTTCTTCTGGATCAGCTGGTTGGCCGCCAGCGGCTTGCCGAACTGCTTGCGGTCCAGCACGTACTGGCGCGCGGTGTGCCAGCAGGCTTCGGCCGCACCCAGCGCGCCCCAGGCGATGCCGTAGCGCGCCGAGTTCAGGCAGGTGAACGGGCCCTTCAGGCCGCGCACGTCGGGGAAGGCGTTTTCTTCAGGACAGAACACGCCGTCCATCACGATCTCGCCGGTGATCGATGCGCGCAGGCCGAACTTGCCGTGGATGGCCGGGGCCGACAGGCCCTGCATGCCCTTTTCCAGCACGAAGCCGCGGATCGCGCCTTCATCGTCCTTGGCCCAGACCACGAACACGTCGGCGATCGGCGAATTGGAGATCCACATCTTCGCGCCGCTGATCTCGTAGCCGCCGTCGACTTTCTTCGCGCGGGTGATCATCGAGCCCGGATCGGAGCCGTGGTTCGGCTCGGTCAGGCCGAAGCAGCCTATCCATTCGCCGGTGGCCAGCTTGGGCAGGTATTTGCGCTTCTGTTCCTCGGTGCCGAATTCATAGATGGGCACCATCACCAGCGACGACTGCACGCTCATCATCGAGCGGTAGCCAGAGTCGACACGTTCGACTTCGCGCGCGATCAGGCCGTAGCTGACGTAGTTCAGGCCAGGTCCGCCGTATTGCTCGGGAATGGTCGGTCCAAGCAGGCCAAGCTCGCCCATCTCGCGGAAGATGGCCGGGTCGGTGGTCTCGTTGCGGAAAGCGTCCAGCACGCGTGGCTGCAGCTTGTCCTGGCAGTAGGCGGCCGCGGCGTCGCGCACCATGCGTTCTTCATCGGTGAGCTGCTGGTCCAGCAACAGCGGGTCGTCCCAGTGGAATTGTGCTTTGGCTTGCATGGTTTTCTCCAGATTGATAGTTCTTGATGGTGCGTGAGCGATGCTAGTGCAGAACACTGCGCCGGCGCGGGGCCGGCGCAGCAGGGATGGATCAGATTTCGCGGTGCAGCAGCGACAGGCCAAGTTCGGCGCGCCGGCGCAGCCACAGGCTGGGGCGGTAGCGCGGGTCGCCGGTTTCCTGCAGCAGGTTGTTGAGAATGGTCAGCACGGTTCCGGCGCTGAGCTCGTCGCCCCAGGCCAGCGGCCCGCGCGGATAGCCGAGGCCCAGCGTCACGGCGCGGTCGATGTCGGCCGGCTCCGCGATGCCCTGCTGCGCGATCTCGGCGGCGATGTTGATGATGTGCGCAACCACGCGCTGCGACACGATGCCGGTGCTGTCGCGCACCAGGCTGACGGCCGCGCCGTCCGCGCCCAGCAGGCCGCGCGCCATGTCGGCATAGGCGGCGTCGGTCGCCGGCGTGGTCATCGCCACGCGGCGGCGGGTCAGGTCGAACAGGGTTTCCACCGCCACCGTGCGGCGCGGATCGAGGCCCTGCGCCGCGCAGCAGCGGGTCGCGTCGTCGCCCAGCGGCGTGACCAGGCACAGCGCCTCGCTGCTCGGCGTGTCGCCGCTTTCCACGGTCACGCCGGCGGCCTGAAGGAAAGGCGCGATCCGCGCGGCCAGCTCGGGCCGCGCCTGCGACAGCCATACGCTGGGCGGCAATGCGGAGGAGGGCGCCGGCTCGGCCGGGACTTCCTTCTTGCCGTCGGCGCTGTAGCGGTAGAAGCCATGGCCGACCTTGCGGCCGATCGCGCCGGCGTCCAGCATCTGGCGCGTCAGCGGCTGAGGCCGGAAACGCGGCTCTTCGTAATACTGCTGATAGATCGATTCCATCACCGGGTGCGACACGTCCAGGCCGGTCAGGTCCATCAGTTCGCACGGACCGAGCTTGAAGCCGGGACCGTCGCGCAGGATGCGGTCCAGCGTCGGGATGTCGGTGATGTCCTCGGCCAGGATGCGCATGCCCTCGGTGCCGAAGCCGCGGCCGGCATGGTTGACGATGAAGCCCGGCGTGTCCTTGGCCCGCACCGCGGCATGGCCCCAGTGGCGGCCCAGCGCCAGCATGTAGTCGACCACTTCCGGCGAAGTCATCAGGCCGCCGATGGCCTCGACGATCTTCATCAGCGGCACCGGGTTGAAGAAGTGGAAGCCCACCACCTGCTGCGGCCGCTTGAGGCCGGCCGCAATCGAGGTGACCGACAGCGACGACGTATTGGTCGCCAGGATCGCGTCCGGGCCGACGATGTCTTCCAGCGTGCGGAACAGTTCCTTCTTCGCGTCCAGCCGCTCGATGATGGCTTCGATCACCAGGTGGCAGCCGGCCAGTTCCTTCAGGTCGGCGCCCGCATGCAGGCGGCCGATCGCGCTGTCGGCGGCATCGCGCTGCAGCTTGCCTTTCTCGACCAGCATGCCGAAGGTGTTGGCCAGCGTGTCGCGGGCGGCATGCGCGGCTTCGGCCCGCGTGTCATTGAGCCACACGGTGGCGCCGGCCAGCGCGGCGATCTGCGCGATGCCGCGTCCCATGACGCCGCATCCCACGATGCCGATGACGAGATCCGGTGAAGTGGCCTCGGGCCGGTGCGTTGCTGGCATGCTTGTTCTCCTGTTTCTAGCAGTTTTTTTCGCCGGTGACGGAAAAATTGGACGCCGTGTTTTTCACAGCGATTTGAGGTTCTGCAAGGTGGAATGGTGTTTGAGCATGCGGAACTCTATGTGAGGTCATTTCATCTGTCAAGAATTGTCCCCTAGGCTTGACTGGAGGAAATCCAGCCTTGGCCGCTGCGGCAAACGCATTTTCCACTTAAAATATTGTTTTGCAGTGCAGAATATCGTTCTGATTAAATTTGATTTTTGAGTTCCATTATGACAGTATCGGCAGAAATAGAATGCACGCAAGCAGCGTGCGAGGAGACGTAATGCAGAATCAAACGGATGCCGGCGCCGTGCCGCGTCGCATTCACCACGCCTTTTTGCCCTGGGCGGCATCCCAGCCCGACGCGATCGCGCTGGCCGACGACCTGATCACCCTTCGTTATGGCGAACTGCCCGCCGCGGTCGACGCGGTCGCGGCCCAGTTCTCGGCCGCCGGCGTGCGGCCCGGCGACCGCGTTCTGCTGGTGGCTGAAAACGCCGTCGCGCTGGCGGTCTGCATCATGGCGCTCAGCCAGCTCGACGCCTGGTCCGCGACCGTGAACGCGCGGCTTTCCGCACGCGAGATCGATAACTTCCTCGACCATTCCGGCGCCCGCCGCGCGCTGTATTTCGGCGCCGTGTCGCCTGCGGCGCAGGCGCATGCGGTGGCGCGCGGCGCCGAGCGGCAACTCTGGCCCGTCATCGGCGAGGTTTATCTGGGCGCGCTCAATACCCACGCCGAACCGGAGCCGGTGTTCGCCGACCCGGCCCAGCAGCCCGCGGTCATGGTCTACACCTCCGGCACCACCGGCGCGCCCAAGGCGGTGATGCTGAGCCATGCCAACCTGCTTTTCATCGGCAACAACAACCGCGTGCTGAGAAAGCTCGGGCCGGGCGATACGGTCTATGGCGTGCTGCCGCTGTCGCATGTCTACGGACTGTCCGCGCTGCTGGTCGCGTCCCTGGTCAGCGGCGCAGCGCTGCTGCTGGTGCCGCGCTTTTCCGAACAGGCGCTGGCGCATGCGCTGGCCATGCGCGGCATCACCGTGATGCATGGCGCGCCCGCGATGTACGCCAAGCTGCTGGCCTGGAGCGAGCAGACCGGCACGCCGCTGCTGGCGCCGCACCTGCGCGTTGCCCAGTCGGGCGGGGCGCCGCTGACGGCGTCGCTGAAAACCGATTTCGAGAAGGCGTTCCGGATCGTGCTACAGAACGGCTACGGCATGACAGAGGCGGCGCCGTCGATCTGCCAGACGCGCATGGAAGCGCCGCGTCCGGACTGCTCGGTCGGGCAGGCGATTCCGGGCATCGAGGTGCGGCTGCAGGGCGCCGAACTCGACGAGGCGGGCGTCGGCGAGATCCAGGTGCGCGGCCCCAACGTCATGCTGGGCTACTACCGCGCGCCCGAACTGAGCGCCGAGACGCTGACGGCCGACGGCTGGCTGCGCACCGGCGACCTGGCGCGGGTGGACGCCGACGGCGCCTATCACGTGGTCGGCCGCAGCAAGGAGCTGATCATCCGTTCCGGCTTCAATGTCTACCCGGTCGAAGTGGAGCAGGTGCTGAACGGCCACCCGGACGTGGTCCAGTCGGCGGTGGTCGGCCGTGCGGTCGAGGGCAACGAGGAGGTGGTGGCATTCGTCGAGACCGCGCAGGATGCGAAAGTCAGCGTCGATGCGCTGCGCGCTTACCTGAAGGAGCGGCTGTCGCCATACAAGGTGCCGACGCAGATCGTCATCATGCAGCACCTGCCGGCGGCGCCGACCGGAAAAATCCTGAAAAAGGAATTGCAGCGCATTGCCGCCAGCGGCAACTGACGAAGGGCAGGCTCACGAAGCATCGGCCCACCAGGCACCGGCTCAACATCGACGCACCAGGGAAATCACCATGACACAACAACTAGCCAGCTCGGTTGCGACGCCGCTGATGCGGCCCAACATCAAGGAAGACCGGCATTTCGTGACCGCGCTGGCACGCGGGCTCGAACTGCTGGCCTGCTTCCGCTCGGGCGACAAGCTCCTCGGCAACCAGGAACTGGCAGAACGCAGCAAGCTGCCCAAGTCCACGGTGTCGCGGCTGACCTATACGCTGACCAAGCTGGGCTACCTGCAGTACGACGACCAGGTCGGCAAGTACCGGCTGGGCACGGCCACGCTGGCGCTGGGCAGCGCAATGCTGTCGCGGCTGGACATCCGGCAGATCGCGCGGCCGCTGATGCAGGAACTGGCCGACTTCTCCCACACCATGGTGTCGCTGGGCATGCGCGACCGGCTCAGCATGATCTACGTGGAAAACTGCCGCAGCCAGGCGGCGCTGACGCTGCGGCTCGACGTCGGCGCGCGCATCCCGGTGGCCAGCACCGCGATGGGACGGGCCTATCTAGCGGAAGTGTCCAGCAACGAGCGCAACGACATCCTGGAACGCGTGCGCGACCTCGACGAACTGGCCTGGCCGACGCTGCGCGACCGCGTGATGCGGGCGGTCGACGAATACCGGACCCTGGGCTGCTGCACGTCCTTCGGCGACTGGCAGCCCGACGTGAACGCGATCGCAATCGCGTTCCGCCCGAGTGAAAACGCGGCGCCGCTCAGCATCAACTGCGGCGGTCCCGCATTCAACCTGTCTCCCGAATTCCTGCTGGAGGAAGTGCGGCCCCGGCTGATCGAGCTGGTGGCGCAACTGCGGCGGCCGTCCCTCGGGCATTACGGCTGAGGAACGGCGGGCAAGTCGCGGGAGCAGGGCTGCAGCCGGGCCGCCGGCGGCTTGCCGCACGACCTGCCCGACCCGGCATGCCAGTGCTTGCCGCAACGGCAACCATCCGCCGCGATATCGGCTCAAGCCCATCATTTCACGCTCGCCACGCTTGCAAATCCCGCGAAATTGCTGCACTATTGCCCAAGCTTTTTACCAGCATGCACCGAATTCCCATGACCTTTGCCCGTTTCCACTTTTACTTTTACTTTAGCTACCCCAGCCCCAAGGCGGAGGAAAAGCGGTAAGTTCACGTAAAAGCAAAAACGAGACAAGCCGAAATTCTGAAAAAACCGCCCGCGATGGCGGTTTTTTCGTTTTAGAGATGCAAGAAATCACCCAGGAGAAAACATGCCGCGCACCGATGACTTACGGATACGAGAATTGAAAGAACTGATCCCACCTTCGCACCTGATCCGCGAGTTCTCCGTTTCGGACAAGGCGGCGACCGTCGTCGCCGACAGCCGCAACGCGCTGCACCGGATACTTCACGGCCAGGACGACCGGATGATGGTCGTGATCGGACCCTGCTCGATCCATGACACCAAGGCAGCGATGGAATATGCGCACCGCCTCGCCGCCGAACGCGAACGCTTCGCGCCGGAGCTGGAAATCGTGATGCGGGTCTACTTCGAGAAGCCGCGGACCACGGTCGGCTGGAAGGGCCTGATCAACGACCCGTACATGGACAACAGCTTCCGCATCAACGACGGCCTGCGCACCGCGCGCGAGCTGCTGCTGAACATCAATGAGCTGGGCCTGCCGGCCGGCACCGAATTCCTCGACATGATCAGCCCGCAGTACGTGGCGGACCTGATCAGCTGGGGCGCAATCGGCGCCCGCACCACCGAGTCGCAGGTGCATCGCGAACTGGCGTCCGGCCTGTCCTGCCCGGTCGGCTTCAAGAACGGCACCGACGGCAATATCAAGATCGCGGTCGATGCGATCAAGGCCGCGTCCCAGCCGCACCATTTCCTGTCGGTGACCAAGGGCGGCCACTCGGCCATCGTGTCCACTGGCGGCAACGAGGACTGCCATATCATCCTGCGCGGCGGCAAGGCGCCGAACTATGACGCCGCCAGCGTCGACGCCGCCTGCCGCGACATCGCCGCCGCCGGCCTGGCCTCGCGCCTGATGATCGACGCATCGCATGCGAACAGCTCGAAGAAGCCGGACAACCAGGTGCCCGTTTGCGCCGATATCGCGGCGCAGGTCGCGGGCGGCGAGACCCGCATCGTCGGCGTGATGGTCGAGTCGCACCTGGTCGGCGGCCGCCAGGACCTGGTGCCGGGCAAGGAACTGACCTACGGCCAGTCGGTGACCGACGGCTGCATCGACTGGGATTCGAGCGTGAAGGTGCTGGAAGGCCTGGCCAATGCAGTGCGCCAGCGCCGCCTGGCACTCGAGTAGGGGAGTCTAGTAGCGGCGCTGCAGCGTCATCTGCTCGCCGCTGCGGCGCATCTCGGTGCGGTTCAGGAAGGACATGCCGAGCAGCGCGATCGGCAGGCCCTGTTCCTGCACCAGCGCATCGACCTGGCTCAGCTCCAGGTCGCCGATGCGCACGGTGTCCAGCCTGACCCGGTAGACCGGCACCACGCCGTTGGCGGTGCTGACCGTGCCGCGGCCGCCGTGGCGGTAGTCGATGCCCATGCGCTGCGCATCGGCCGCCGGCAGCGCGATCAGCGATGCGCCGGTGTCGACCAGCATGCGCACCGGGTTGCCATTGATCATGCCTTGCGCGAAGAAGTGGCCGCGCTCGTCCGCCTGCAGCACCGTGCCGGCCTGCGCGGACGGCGCCTGGCGGTTCACGTGGCTGCCCAGCGCGATGACCTCGCGCCGGCCGCGGCTTTCCAGCGTGGCGCCGGACTGGTCGGCAGCCAGCAGCCGCACGCCGAGCGCGACCGTGCTGCCGACTTCATAGGTGCGCGGCGCGCCGCCATCCACCACCAGCACCGCCTTGCCTGGAAACAGCCCCACCACGCCGATGTCGGCGGCCTGCGCGGCCGGCAGTGCGGCCAGCAGCGCCAGCAGCGCCGCCGCTCCCGGCAGCGCGCGCTTAATCACGGAAGTTGTTGAACTCGAGCGGCAGGTCGGCGACTTCCTTGCGCAGCAGCGCCATCGCGGATTGCAGGTCGTCGCGCTTGGCGCCGGTAATGCGCACCGACTCGCCCTGTATGCTGGCCTGCACCTTCATCTTGCTGTCCTTGACGAGGCGCACGATCTTCTTGGCGGCGTCGGACTCGATGCCCTTCCTGATCTTGATCACCTGCTTGACCTTGTCGCCGCCGATCTTTTCCACCTTGCCGATGTCGAGAAAGCGCACGTCGACGCTGCGCTTGGTCAGCTTGGCGGTCAGCACGTCGCGCACCTGGCCGAGCTGGAAATCGCTGTCGGCAAAGGCGGTCAGTTCCTGCTCCTTCTGCTCGATGCGGGAGTCGCTGCCCTTGAAATCGAAACGGGTGGATATTTCCTTGTTGGCCTGGTCGAGCGCATTGCGCACTTCGACCAGGTTGGCTTCGGATACTACGTCGAACGATGGCATGGGATGTCCTTTTGCTGGCGCGCCGGAGAGGCGCTGATTGCTGACTGCGAGGCCGGTCATTCTAGCGGACAAAAAACCGGGTGGCTAGGCGCTATAATCGCCGGCCATGGCTCCCGTACCCCACCTGCAAACCGGCGTATCGCTGCGTTCATTCAACACCATGGGCATCGATGCCCATGCCCATGCCTTGCTGCCCGTGCATGGCGTGGACGACCTCCGTGCGGTCCGCGCCGACCCGACGTTGAACGCATTGCCGAGGCTGGTGCTGGGCGGCGGCAGCAACCTGCTGTTCACCGGCGACTTCGACGGCCTGGTGCTGCAGATGCGCGGCACGGGCATCGACATCGTCGGCGAAACCGGCGACGCGGTGCTGGTGCGTGCGGCCGCCGGCGAAAGCTGGCATGGCCTTGTCATGTGGACGCTGGCGCATGGGCTGGGCGGCATGGAAAACCTGTCGCTGATCCCCGGCAGCGTGGGCGCATCGCCGATCCAGAACATCGGGGCCTATGGCAGCGAGCTGAAGGACTGCTTCCATGGCCTGACCGCATTCGACTTCGACACCGGCGCCTTGCTGCATCTGGATCGGGAAGCCTGCGAATTCGGCTACCGCGACAGCATCTTCAAGCACCGGCTGCGCGACCGCGCGGTCATCCTCGATGTCACGTTCGCGCTGCCGAAGCGGTGGCAGCCCAACCTGCGGTATGCGGAACTGGCGCAGGAAGTGGCGCTTCGGGGCTGGACCGCGCCGGGCGCCGCAGACATCAGCGCGGCGGTGATCGCGATCCGCCAGCGCAAGCTGCCCGACCCGGCGCTCCTGGGCAACGCCGGCAGCTTCTTCAAGAACCCGGTGGTGCCGGCGGCCCAGCGGGACGCGCTGCTTGCCCGCCACCCGGGCATGGTCAGCCACCTGCAGGGCGACGGCAGCTTCAAGCTGGCGGCCGGATGGCTGATCGACCAGTGCGGCTGGAAGGGCAGGACGATGGGCGCGGCCGGCGTCTACGAGAAACAGGCGCTGGTGCTGGTCAACCGCGGCGGCGCCAGCGGGGCCGAGATGGTGGCGCTGGCGGAGGCGATAGGGCAGGACGTGGAGAGCAGGTTCGGCGTCCGGCTGGAGCCGGAGCCGGTGTTCGTATAACGGATTGATTCATAGGGTGTAATGAGCGAAGCGCATTACACCGTTGCAAAATGGGCTGCGGATCAGCCGATCAGCCGAAATGGCAGACGTAATCCAGCATTTCCAGCGTCACGATGTCGAAGCTGGAATTGCCCGGCACGCTGAACTGCTGGCCGCCTTCGTAGTCGGTCCAGGTGTCCTCGCCCTGCAGGCGAATGCGGCACTTGCCGGCATTCAGTTCCATGATTTCCGGCGCGCCTGTGTTGAACAGCAGGTTGGACGGGAAAATCACGCCGACCGACTTCTTGCTGCCGTCCGCCATCGTGACGGTGTGCGACACGCACTTGCCGTCGAAGTAGACGTTGGCCTTCTTGGTAATCGTGACATTCTCGAATTGATCGCTCATTGCGCTTCCTTCCAATAAAAGAAAAGGGCCCGGCATCGGGCCCCGTTATGCGTTGAAGATTACTGGCCGCGCTTCTCGCGCGCCATCGCCGCGATCCGCATGCGCAGCGCATTGAGCTTGATGAAGCCGCCGGCATCGGCCTGGTTGTAGGCGCCGCCATCCTCGTCGAAGGTCGCGATGTTCATGTCGAACAGCGAGTCTGTCTTCGAGTCGCGGGCGACGACGATCACGTTGCCCTTGTACAGCTTGACGCGGACCCAGCCGTTGACGCTTTGCTGGGTATGGTCGATCAGGGTCTGCAGCGCGACGCGCTCGGGCGACCACCAGTAGCCGGCGTAGATCATCTGCGCATAGCGCGGCATCAGGTCGTCCTTCAGGTGCGCGACTTCGCGGTCCAGCGTGATCGACTCGATCGCGCGGTGAGCGCGCAGCATGATGGTGCCGCCCGGGGTTTCGTAGCAGCCGCGCGACTTCATGCCGACGTAGCGGTTTTCCACCAGGTCGAGGCGGCCGATGCCATGCTTGCCGCCGAGGCGGTTCAACTCGGTCAGCACGGTGGCCGGCGACATCCGGGTGCCGTTCAGCGCGACGATGTCGCCCTTCTCGAATTCGATGTCCAGGTACTCGGCTTCGTCAGGCGCCGCTTCCGGGCTGACGGTCCAGCGCCACATCGATTCCTCGGCTTCCGCCGCCGGGTTTTCCAGGTGGCGGCCTTCGAAGCTGATGTGCAGCAGGTTGGCGTCCATCGAGTAGGGCGCGCCGCCTTTCTTGTGCTTCATGTCGACTTCGATGCCGGCGTCTTCCGCATACTTCAGCAGCTTCTCGCGCGACAGCAGGTCCCACTCGCGCCACGGCGCGATGATCTTCACGTTGGGCATCAGCGCATACGCGCCGAGTTCGAAGCGGACCTGGTCGTTGCCCTTGCCGGTGGCGCCATGCGAAATCGCGTCGGCGCCGGTTTCGCGGGCGATCTCGATCAGGCGCTTGGCGATCAGCGGGCGCGCGATCGACGTGCCCAGCAGGTACTCGCCTTCATAGACGGTGTTGGCGCGGAACATCGGGAACACGAAGTCGCGGACGAATTCCTCGCGCACGTCGTCGATGTAGATGTTCTCCGGCTTGATGCCGAACTTCAGCGCCTTCTGGCGCGCCGGCTCAAGCTCCTCGCCCTGGCCGAGGTCGGCGGTGAAGGTGACGATTTCGCAATGGTAATTGTCCTGCAGCCACTTAAGGATGACCGAGGTATCGAGGCCGCCGGAATAGGCCAGCACGACTTTGTTGATGTCGCTCATGAGAGTCTTTCTTCAAACAGGTGATTGATAGGTCATTATGCGGCGATGCGGCCGAGCACCAGGAATTCGAGCAAGGCCTTTTGCACATGCAGCCGGTTTTCCGCCTCGTCCCAGACCACCGACTGCGGGCCGTCGATGACATCGGCCGAGACTTCCTCGCCGCGATGGGCCGGCAGGCAGTGCATGAACAGCGCATCGGGCCGTGCGCGCTTCATCTTGTCGCTGTCGACGATCCAGCCGTCGAAGGCCTTCAGGCGTTCGGCATTTTCTTCCTCGAAACCCATGCTGGTCCAGACGTCGGTCGTGACCAGGTCGGCGTCCTGGCAGGCGTCCGACGGATTAGGGAAAACGGTGTAGCAGTCGTTGTCGGCTGCGACCAGCGCGCTGTCGATGTCGTAGCCGGCGGGGGTGGAGACATTCACATGGAAGCCGAACACCTTGGCAGCCTGCAGCCACGAGTACAGCATGTTGTTGGCGTCGCCTATCCAGGCCACGGTCTTGCCGGCGATGCTGCCGCGCTGCTCGAGGTAGGTGAAGACATCGGCCAGCACCTGGCAGGGATGATGCTCGTTGGTCAGGCCGTTGATGACCGGCACGCGCGAATTGGCGGCGAAGCGCTCGATGATGTCCTGGCCGAAGGTGCGGATCATGATGATGTCGCACATCCGGGACATCACCTGCGCCGCGTCCTCCACCGGCTCGCCGCGGCCCAGCTGGCTGTCGCGGGTGTTGAGGTAGATCGCCGCGCCGCCCAGCTGGTGCATGCCGGCCTCGAAGGACAGGCGGGTGCGGGTCGAGCTTTTCTCGAACACCATGACCAGCGTGCGGTCTTCCAGCGGGTGGTAGGGCTCGTAGTTCTTGAACTTGCGCTTGATGACGTGCGCGCGCTCGATCACGTACTCGAACTCGTCGAGCGTGAAGTCGGAAAACTGCAGAAAGTGTTTGATTGCCATAAAAGAAAACGGCGGCGAGGGTGGCGCCTGCCGCCGAAGTTCGTCAATTTGCTGATTATAGGGGAGATTTTTGCGAAAAGACACTTGCCGCAGTCATAACGGGCCCGACGGGCGTATTGCGGTCAAGCGTCGGGTTTCAACGTTTAAAGCGCCAGTTCCACCGGTCCGGCAGTGCGCATGCCCGCCCTCTGCCGCAGGTTTGCCTTTTCTTCCGCCGTGAAAAGATTTCCGCTCAGATCCAGGTTTTTGAGGGAGCCTGCACGGTTCAGCAAATCGTTCAATGCGGGAATCGCGCTGGCGTCAAGCCGGTTTTCCGCCAGATTCAAATCTTGAAGCGTTTCGTTATGGGATAGCGCATCGCCCAGTGTTTGTATGTCCGCTGCGCCCAGCAGGTTCCCCGAGAGGTCCAGCGCTTTCAACTGCTTGTCGACGGACAGCCGAGCTGCAATCGGGGCAATGCAATTCGATCCGATCCCGTTTTTTCCTAATAACAAGCGCACTGGCATTGCATCCAGCTTTTTAAGAAAAAGTCCGAAGTTGCTGATCTGGAATGCATCCCTTCCGCCTATCATTATTCGGCTCAGATCCAGTGTGTCGAGCGAAGCCAGGACTTTTAAAAAGTTTCCAAGAAAACGCCATGCTCCGCTGCGCAGGTCGGCGCCCTTCAAGTCGAGCGTATGGATACTCTTTCCGCTATAGGTGGAAGTAAGCCCGGCGAAATCAGGCATGCCGCCGCCTGCAGGACGCACTACCAGCAGGGATGCGGGCTTTTCCGTCCTGCTGTGCACGGACGGCGGTATGGGGGCAACGCCGATTGGGGCTGAACTGGAAGGCGTCAGCGAAGCCGGTACCAGGCTTTCGCTTCCGGCGGGCGGGGTGATCATGGAACTCTCCAGAGTGGTTGAACCGGTTATCTGTAACCAGCCAGCACGGAAAGTTAATGCAACAGCACGCGGCAAGCGCGGGCTAGTACCCCACCGTCTGCATCGACTCATGCCGCAACTGCGCATACAGCGCATGCCGCATCGGCGCGATCTTGCCATCCTTCACGCCGCCCAGCACCGCGCAGTCCGGCTCGCTGATGTGATGGCAGTTGTAGAAACGGCAGTTGCCCAGGTAGGGCCCGAACTCGGGGAAGGCGCGCTCCAGCATGCCTTCGGTCAGCTGGTGCAGGCCGAATTCCTGGAAACCCGGTGAATCGATGACCGAGCTTTCCTTGTCTATCCAGTAGAGGCGGGTGAAGGTGGTGGTGTGCTTGCCGGTGTCGAGCGCAGCGGAAATTTCACGCACCGCGATGTCGGCATCGGGCACCAGCAGGTTGATCAGCGAGGACTTGCCCATGCCGGACTGGCCGATGAAGATGGAAGACTGCCCATGCAGCACCGGCATCAGCGTGGCAACGGCCGCCTCGGGCGCGGTGCGCGCCGAGACTTCGTGCACCTGGTAGCCAAGGCCGGCATACAGCGCGAGCCGCTTGCGGGTTTTTTCCAGGGAGGCGGTGACGTCGGTCTTGTTAAGGATGATATGGGCCTCGACCCCGGCGGCGTCGGCCGCCACCAGCGCGCGCGAGATCAGGTCGTCGGCAAAGGCCGGCTCGGTCGCCACCACGATCAGCAGCCGGGTCACGTTGGACGCCAGCAGCTTGGACTTGTACTGGTCGGAGCGATAGAGCAGGGTCTTGCGCTCCTGTATGCCTTCGATCACGGCCTGGTTGGCCGAGGTGAGCTTGAGCGTCACCACGTCGCCCACGGCCACGTCGCTGCGCTTGCCGCGGGTGACGCACTGCAGCCGCAGGTCACCCGCCTGCGCCATGTAATGACGGCCATGGGCCGCGATGATGATGCCGGTGTCCGCGCTCATGCGCGCGCCACGCGCTGGTCGTACAGGGCGTCGACCTTGGCGGCGCAGATGAAGTCATTGTCGGACAGGCCGCCCTTTCCTTCATTGACCGAGTGCGTGTCGTAGCGGACGACGCAGCGGTTATAGGTGACGGTGAGTTCGGGATGATGGTCTTCGCAATGACTGACCCAGGCCAGCGCATTGACGAAGGCCAGCGTCTCGTAATGGTCCTTGAAGGAAAAGGCCCGCACCAGCTTGCCGTCCTGCACGGTCCAGTCCGGCAGCAGCGCCAGCATGCGGCCGATATCTTCCGGCGTCGCGGCCGGCAGCACGGCCTGGCAGCGGCGGCTGGTCAGCAGCGCGGCCCTCATGCCGGCCTCCCGTTGGCCAGCAGCCGGTTGATGCGCACCGTGGCGGGCGGATGCGAGTCGTAGAACGCCGAGTGCAGCGGGTCGGGCGTCAGCGTCGACGCATTGTCTTCATACAGCTTGACCAGCGCCGACACCAGGTCCTGCGCATTGCTGTGCTTCGCCGCGAACGCATCCGCCTCGAACTCATGCTTGCGCGAGGAAATCGAGGTCAGCGGCGAGAACAGGAAGGTAAACACCGGCAGCACCAGCATGAACAGGATCAGCGCCATCGCGTCGTATGGCAGGCCCGGTATCGGGTCGACGCCCAGGCCCGCATAGAACCAGACCTGCTTCTTCAGGTAGCCCAGCAGCGCCAGGAACGCCAGCGACAGCGCGAACATCATCGCGATGCGCTTGACGATATGCTTGAGCTTGAAATGGCCCAGTTCATGCGCCAGCACCGCCTCGATCTCATGCGGCGCCAGGCGCGCCAGCAGCGTGTCGAAAAAGACGATGCGCTTGGCCGCGCCGAAGCCGGAGAAGTAGGCATTGCCATGGGCGCTGCGCTTGCTGCCGTCCATCACGAACAGGCCCTTGGAGGCGAAGCCGACGCGCTGCATCAGGCTCTCGATGCGGGCGCGCAGACTGTCGTCGGCCAGCGGGGTGAACTTGTTGAACATCGGCGCGATCACGGTCGGGAAGAGCACCAGCATCAGCAGCTGGAAGCCGCTCCAGACGAACCATGCATACAGCCACCACAGGTCGCCGGCGCGCTCCATCAGCGCCAGGATCACCCAGACCAGCGGCAGGCCGATCACGGCGCCCAGCGTCACGCTCTTGACCATGTCCGAGACGAACAGCTTCGGCGTCATCTTGTTGAAGCCGAACTTCGCTTCCAGCACGAACTGGCGGTAGTACTCGAACGGCAGGTCGATGAGGCCCGAGATCACGGCGAAGGCGGCCAGCAGCGCGATCTGGTAGGTCATGCCGGGGCCGGTCAGGTTGACGATGGCGACCGACAGCCATTGGAGGCCGCCCAGCAGGGTGAAGCCCAGCAGCACGACGGTATTGACGAACATGGTCAGCAGCGAGAAGCGGCTGCGCGCGACGGTATAGTCGGCTGCCTTCTGGTGCGCGGCCAGCGGTATCTTCTCGGCAAACTGCGGCGGCACCGCGCCGCGATGGGCATGCACATGGCGCACATGGCGCCACAGCAGCCAGCAGCGCAAAGCCAGCGTGGCAAGCAGAAACGCGATGAACAATATGGAAAAGCCGTGTGTGGACATGCTATGCCTGTGAGAAAATGCGGACAAACCGGAGGAAACGCAAATTATGTCACAAGCTACCCAAGTCGACGGGCAGGCCGCCATTCCGGCGCGGCCGAATGAATTCAACCTTGTCTGGATCGATATGGAAATGACCGGACTCGATCCCGACACCGACCGCATCATCGAAGTCGCCGCGGTCGTCACCGACGCCAACCTCAACATCCTGGCCCAGGGCCCGGTGTTCGCCATCCACCAGCCCGACGAGATACTCGACGGCATGGACGCCTGGAACAAGGGCACGCACGGCCGCTCCGGCCTGATCGACCGGGTCAAGGCATCCACGATCACCGAGGCCGATGCCGAAGTGGCGCTGGTCGATTTCCTGCGGCACTTCGTCCCGCCCGGCAAGTCGCCGATGTGCGGCAACACGATCTGCCAGGACCGCCGTTTCATGGCGCGCGGCATGAAGAAGCTGGAAGCGTTCTTTCATTACCGTAACCTCGATGTGTCCACGCTGAAAGAGCTTTGCCGGCGCTGGAAACCCGAGCTGATCAGCGGCTTCAAGAAACACCAGAAGCATACGGCGCTGGCCGATATCATTGAATCGATCGAGGAATTGCGCTACTACCGCGAGCATTTCATCAAGGAGTAGGCTGGGCGAAATAACGGTCAGCCGCCATCGCGGCCGGTAGCGAGCAAGTGCGTCATGTCCTGAAATAGGAACTTTTCAACAGTCACTATTTTTTTGGAGCGCCATGATTATCCCTGCCTTCATCTGCGATGCGATCCGCACGCCCTTCGGCCGCTACGGCGGCATGCTTTCCACCCTGCGCACCGACGACCTCGCCGCCATTCCGCTGGCCGCGCTGATGGTGCGCAATCCCGACGTCGACTGGGAACAGCTGAGCGACGTGCTGCTCGGCTGCGCCAACCAGGCCGGCGAGGACAACCGCAATGTCGCCCGCATGGCCGCGCTGCTGGCCGGCCTGCCGGTCGGCGTGCCGGGCGCCACTATCAACCGGCTGTGCGGCTCCGGCATGGACGCGGTGGGCAGCGCCGCGCGTGCGATCCGCGCGGGCGAGGCGACCATGATGATCGCCGGCGGCGTTGAATCGATGAGCCGTGCGCCGTTCGTCATGCCCAAGGCCGAGACCGCGTTCTCGCGCCATGCCGAGATCCACGACACCACGCTGGGCTGGCGCTTCGTCAACCGTTTGCTGCAGGCCGAGTACGGCACCGAGTCGATGCCGCAGACCGCCGAAAACGTCGCCCGCGAATTCGGCGTCGACCGCGAGGCGCAGGACCGCTTCGCGCTGGCGTCGCAGGCCAGGGCGGCGCAGGCGCAGAAGGACGGCGTGTTCGACGAGGAAATCACGCCGGTGACGCTGGCGCAGAAGAAGGGCGATCCGCTGATCCTGACCGTGGACGAGCATCCGCGCGCGACCTCGCTGGAGGCGCTGGCGGCATTGCCGCCCATCGTCTCGGCGGACGGCACGGTCACCGCCGGCAATGCGTCTGGACTGAACGACGGCGCCTGCGCGCTGCTGCTTGCCTGCGAAAAGACGGCCTACAAATACCAGCTCAAGCCGCGCGCCCGGGTGCTGGGCATGGCCTGCGCCGGCGTGCCGCCGCGGGTGATGGGCATGGGCCCGGCGCCGGCGGCGCGCAAGGTGCTGGTGCAGACCGGCCTGACGATGGACCAGATGGATGTGATCGAACTCAATGAAGCCTTCGCCGCGCAGGCGCTGGCCGTGATGCGCGACTGGGGCCTGCAGGACGACGACCCGCGTGTCAACCGCCACGGCGGCGCGATCGCGCTGGGCCACCCGCTGGGCGCATCCGGCGCACGCCTGGTCGCCACGGCGGTCAACCAGCTGCATGCAGGCAAGGGCCGCTTCGCGCTGTGCACGATGTGCATCGGCGTCGGGCAGGGGATAGCGCTCGTGCTGGAGCGGGTGTGACAGTGGGAGTCAACAGGAGGCGGCTACGGCGTCACCGGCGTTGCGCCTTGACATCGCCGGCGTGAACGCCTGTCAGCCGCCCTGCTTCATCAGCGCCACCAGCTGGTCGAGTGCGACGTTCCAACCCTGTTCGAAGCCCATCGCCGCATGGGCCGCGCATGCCGCCTCGGTCGCGTGCATCACGCGCGCATGATAGCGGGTGCCGCCGTCGGGCATCGCTTCCAGCCGCAGGTCGACCACGAACACGAAGCCCATCTGCTGGTCGTCGGACGGCGGGTTGGGCCGGTAGCCGGGGCCGAGCGCATTGGTCCATACCAGCCGCTTCTGCGGTTCCACCACCAGGTAAGCGCCGGCATTGGCCGGCATGTTCTGCCCCTCGGGGGATTGCATCACGGTGCGGAAGATGCCGCCAGGGCGCAGGTCGATCTCGCATTCCACGACCTTCCATGGCCTCGGGCAGAACCACTGCATCAGCACATCGGGGGTGGTCCAGCCGCGCCACACGTCGGCGACCGGCACGTCGATCTCGCGCACCTGCTGCAAGTCCAGCTTCGGGTCAAAGTCCATCGCATCGTCTCCTCGTTGATCTGGACGCCATGATGCCCTCGGCCTGCGGCGCTGACAAGAGGCGCCAAACCTTGACCCGGCGGGCCGGGTAGCACGCCGCTGCGCCGACCTCGTCGCCCTGGGTGTGCGCCGTAGGCAGCGTGCGCGATGCGCACCGCTACCGTGACGAACGGGATCCAGTAATAAAAATGGCGGACCGAAGTCCGCCATTGGGCGTGCCTGACGTCAGGCCGGCAGCTTACAGCGGCGCCGGCTCGATGGTTTCCGGCGAGGTGGCTGCGATGCCGTCGATCGACACCGGCTCGGTGTTGTCCGGGCTGGTGCCGATCAGGGCCAGGACCTGCGTGAAGAACGCGTCGGTCGCGCCGGCGTTGGCATCCTGGCCGCTATTGCCGTGGTCGTTATCGTTCGAGCCGCCGCAGGCGCCGAGCGCCAGCGCCAGCAGCAAGGCGCCCCCGGTCGCATAAAGTCGCTTGTTGGTCATCGTGATTCTCCTGGGCCTAGTTATTGAAGGAGCCGGACAGCGGCGCCGTCAGGTAGGGGAAGGCCGCCTGGTAGTCGGCCGCGGTCTTGCGAACGCCGTCGGTCAGCGCAACGCCGCCCACCGGTGCATCGGACGGCTTGCAGCCGACCTGCAGCGCGTCGGCAGCGCCGGTCAGCGTGCACAGCGCGCCCATCGCCACGCGCAGCGACAGGTCCACCACGTCATCCGCGGGACGGCGGCCGTTCGGGAAGCCGGCATTGTCGCCAGCGGCCACGCCCAGCGGGTTCTGCGATGCGGCAGGGGTCGCGGCGATCGCCGTGTTCAGGCGCAGCATTTCCGATGCGACCACGTTCTTAGGCTGGTTGACGCCGGCGATGCCTTTCAGGAACACGGTCACCAGGTCGGTGCGCGGCAGGTTGGTCGGCGCCTTGGCAACCGGGAACAGCGTCTGCAGCAGCGCCGGCAGGGTCGGGTTGGTCACGTAGTTGATGAACTGCGCGTCGTTGCTCGGCTTGGATGCATTGAAGCGGTCCTTGTCGTCCATCCCGATCACGACTTCATTCACCAGCGGCATGCCCAGGCGCGAGACCTGGGTCCATGCGCCGCCTTCCTTCGTCGCATTGTTCAGGCCCGATGCGGGCGTCGGGTTGGTCAGCTTGCCCTGGCGCACGCTGGCGGTCGTGTAAGCGCCGATCACGGAATCGCCGCCGGCCGCGAGGCAGGCAATTGGCACTTCCAGTGCGATGGTGCTGACGTTCTTGTTTTCCAGGTCGTTCTTGTTGCCGCCGACTTCAGCGCCGAGCGGGTTCAGGTTGACCAGGTCGAAGATCTTGCCGACGGCAATATAGAACGGCTCCTTGCGCTGGCCGACGAACACGCGGCCGTTGCCGCAGCCGGGGATGGCGACGCTGTACACGTGCTGGTTCGCATAGGCGTCATAGCCGCCCGGGAAGGACTTCTCGCCGATATTGTCGACAGGCTTGATGAAGGTGGTGCCGCCGCCGCTGAGGTTGGTCAGGCTGGAGCGGGAACCGCTGCGGCGGTCGCCGCGCACCATGTCGATGGTGTAGGACTCGCGCACGTTCAGCGCGGCTGGGTCGACGCCGTTGATCGGGCCGGAATTGATCAGCGGTATCAGCACCTGCTTGTCGCCGATGGTCAGCGGGGTCCGCTTCGAGGTGCTCTTGAAACGGAACTGGAAGGTGATGTCTTCCTTGGCGTCGCCGTTATTGTCGACGTGCACTTCGTACAGCGCGTTCTGGTCGAACTGGTTGAAGTTGGGGCCGCCCTGCGGGTCCTGGAACGGGATGTAGTTGGCCAGCAGCGTGACGTAATCCTGGCGGCCGCTTTCATAGCTGCGGAACATGTAGAAATCGGTGCCGTCCACCTTGGGGGCGCCGGCGATGTAGGGGCCTTCCCTGTGGCTGGACGCGCCTGCGGGCAGGACGAAGGCGCCGGCCAGTGCGGTGGCAAGCAGGGTGGTCTTGAAGAGGAATCCGGTAGTAGCGCGTCGCATGTTATCTCCTGGGGTAAGGTCGTCAGATATGGTCATTCGGGCATCAACGAAAGCTGCGAATGATTGTATGGAGGCGCGTTACAAATGGATTCAACTTTCTACATGGCGTGTGCACATCTGTTGATGAAAACGAAATATGGTTATTCTTTCATCGATACTGGAGGTTACGCTCCGCAGCATTTCTTGTACTTCTTGTCGCTGCCGCACGGGCAGGGGTCGTTGCGGCCGGGCGGCGGCGCATCGTGCTTGACGGTGCTGATCGCCGACTTGCGCAGCGGCGCCCAGAAGCGGTGGATATGCGGGATTGCCGCCTCGATTTCCACCGTCAGCTTGTGGCACTTGCCGGGGTCGTCGACCAGCGCCATTTCCTCTTCCTCGATCTCCTCGGCGCCCAGCAGGTAGAACGGCCGCATCAGCGGCTCCAGCGGCGACTCGTAGATGGGCTGCCATTGCTCGACGCGCATTTCCATGCCTTCCCAGAAGCCCCAGGCCCATGCCTCGCCATCGAGCACGTTCCGGCCATTCCATTCGTGCTCGCAGAACAGCGGCTCGAATTCCTTGGGCGCGACCTCGAAGGTCATCGTCACCTCGTTCATGAAGCGCGCGATCAGCGCGGTGATGCGCTGCGCCTCCTTCTCGTTCTTGAATTCCGGCGCGTCCTCGGGCGTCGCGCCCCAGACCCGCGGCAGCCATTCGGCAAACGGCACCTCCTGCGGGCCAATCGCCAGCGCGGTCAGGAAACCATGCAGCGCATCCATGGTCATCGCGTCGTCGCCGCAGCGGTCGGAGAGAAGGAAAGCGTCGAGTTCGTTGAATTCCTTGTCGGAAAGCGGTTCATCCAGATGCATGATGGTCCAGGCGGTAAAAGGGAAAGGCGTAGTCTAACCGCTGGCACCGACTGAACGTACAATGGCGCCCATGACTCCAGCCTCCACCTCCTACGCGACCCTGTCGCCCGACATGGTGCTCGACGCACTCGACAGCGTCGGCCTGCGCAGCGACGGCCGCCTGCTCGCGCTGAACAGTTACGAGAACCGGGTCTACCAGGTGGCGATGGAAGAGGGCGCGCCGGTGGTGGCCAAGTTCTACCGGCCGGGCCGCTGGAGCGACGCGCAGATCCTGGAAGAACATGCGTTCGTCGCCGAACTGGTGGAACGCGAGATCCCGGTGGTGCCGGCAATGGGGCTCGATGGCGGCACGCTGCAGCATTTCGGCGGCTTCGCCTTCGCGGTGTTCCCGCGCCACGGCGGCCGCGCGCCGGAACTGGAAGACCGCGACACGCTGGAATGGATGGGCCGCTTCCTCGGCCGCATCCACGCGGTCGGCGCGCTGGCGCCATACACGCTCCGCCCGGCGCTGAACCTCGACACCTTCGGCATTGCGCCGCGCGATTTCCTGCTGTCGCATGATTTCATTCCGCCCGAACTGAAGGCGGCCTGGCAGAGCGTGGTCGAGCAGGCGCTGGACGGCGTGCGCGGCTGTTACCAGCGCGCCGGCGCGGTCGGCATGCTGCGGCTGCATGGCGACTGCCATGTCGGCAACGTGCTGTGGACCGGCGACGGCCCGCACTTCGTCGACTTCGACGACAGCCGCAGCGGGCCGGCGGTGCAGGACCTGTGGATGCTGCTGTCGGGCGAACGGGCCGACATGGTCAGGCAGCTGTCTGACCTGCTGGCCGGCTATGAGGATTTTTGCGAGTTCGACCCGCGCGAGCTGCACCTGATCGAGGCGTTGCGCACGCTGCGCCTGATCCATTATTCGGGCTGGCTGGCAAGCCGCTGGGACGACCCGGCATTTCCGGCCGCCTTTCCCTGGTTTAACACGCAGCGCTACTGGCAGGACCGCATCCTCGAATTGCGGGAGCAGGTGGCGCTGATGGCCGAGCCGCCGTTGTGGCCGGCCTGACATTTCGAGGAGCGCAATGACACCCATCCGTTTCGGCATCATCGGCGGCAGCGGCCTGTACAAGATGGAAGGACTGGAAGACATGCGGGAGATCGCGGTCGACACGCCCTATGGCGCGCCGTCCGACGCCATCGCCACCGGCACGCTGGACGGCGTCCCGGTGGCCTTCCTTGCGCGGCATGGCCGCAGCCATTCGACGCTGCCCGGCGACATCCCGTTCCGGGCCAATATCTGGGCGCTGAAATCGCTGGGCGTCGATTACCTGGTGTCGGTGTCGGCGGTCGGCTCGCTGAAGGAAGCGCTGGCGCCGCGGCACATGGCGCTGCCGGACCAGTTCATCGACCTGACGCGGCATCGCGCCGGCACCTTCTTCGGCGACGGCGCGGTGGCCCACGTGAGCCTGGCGCACCCGGTCTGCGCCGCGCTGTCGGCGGCGCTGGCGCAGGCGTTCGACGACTGCGCGCTGCCGGACGCGGTGCTGCATCGCGGCGGCACCTATGTCTGCATTGAGGGGCCGCAGTTTTCGACCTACGCCGAGTCGCAGCTCTACCGCTCGTGGGACGCCTCGGTGATCGGCATGACCAATATGCCGGAAGCCAGGCTGGCGCGCGAGGCCGAGATTGCCTATGCGACGCTGGCGCTGGTCACCGACTACGACTGCTGGCATGAGGGGCACGACGCGGTGACCGCGGACATCGCGATCGGCAACCTGATGCACAATGCGGCCAATGCGCAGCGCGTGCTGCGGGCCTGCATTGCGCGGCTGGCCGCGGCGCCGCCGGCGTCGAAGGCGCACAGCGCGCTGCAGCAGGCGCTGGTGACGCAGCCTGCGGCAATGCCGGAGGCGACGCGGGCCAGGCTGGCGCCGCTGCTGAAGAAGTATCTGTAAACCGATGAACCGAAGGGACGACGCGCGCAGCGCTTGGCGGCGACTGGCCGTCACGGTGCGTGCTGCCTCGCCTGATCCTGCTGCGATTTTCAACCCGACCTGACAAGGACCCGCCATGTCTCCCAGCATCAAGCGCCGCCTGGCCACGCTGCTACTGCTCGCGGCCGCACTTCCCCTGTCCGCCTTTGCCGACGACACGCTGCGCTTCGGCGTCGGCCTGTTCCAGCCTGACAAGGAAAAGAACGACGCCACCTATCGTCCGCTTGCGCAATACCTCGCGAAGCAGCTGGGCCGCAAGGTCGAGCTGCGCACGGTGGACAGCTGGGAAGGGCTGGCGAAGTCGCTGGCCAACGGCGAGACCGATATCGCGCTGCTCGGGCCGTGGGGCTATGTGCTGGCCAACGGCAATGCCGGCGCTCAGGCGGTGGCCACCATCCTCTACGACGGCAAGCCGACCTACCAGGCGCTGATCGTCACGCGCCCCGACAGCGGCCTCAACCGGATCGAGGACCTGAAGGGCAGGAGCTTCGCGTTCGGCGACAAGGGTTCGACCTCGGGCTACCTGATCCCGACGCACCAGCTGCTGAAGATGGGCATCAAGGACCCCGAAAAATTCTTCGGCAAGGTGGTCTATACCAAGCACCAGGCGATCGAGACCCAGGTCACCCGCGGCGAACTCGACGCCGGCGCCGACTACGACCGCAATCGCAATGCAATGATCGAGCAGGGGCTGATCAAGGCTGCCGAAAGCAAGGTCATCTGGACTTCCGCGCCGCTGCCCAACGATGCGGTCGCCGTCAGCGCCGACCTGTCGCGCGACAAGGCGCTGGTGGCGAAGCTGCAGGCCGCGCTGGAGCAGGCGGGCGCCGCGCTGAAGTCGGACCCGAAGCTGCTGCCGGCGCATTACACCGGTTTCGTGCGCAGCGACGACACGCTCTACAAGTCGATTCGCGACGCCGGGCTGGCGACCGGCAAGCTGCAGCCGCGTCCATGACGGCTGGCGCCGGCCGCGCCGTGCGGCTATGGCTGTTCGCGGCGCTGTACGGCATGCTGATCGTGGCCAGCGTCGTCAGTTTCGTGCGTGCCGGTGACCTGCAGTTCGGCCGCAAGCCGCTGCAGAACCTGGCCCGCACGCTGGACGAGCTGTCGCGCCCCAGTTTCATCGATGCGTGGCGCGGCGAGCGGGCCTTTGCCTATCGCGACGACAGCGGCCGCGTGCTGCGCGTCGAGGACCGGCGCGCGGCCGAGCGCGATTACCTGTGGGGCCTGCTGGAAGCGACCTGGACCACGCTGAAGGTGGCGACGCTGGGCTCGCTGATCGCGGCGGTGGCGGCGCTGCCGTTCGGCGTCATCACGGCCCGCAACATGCTGGCGCCGCGCTGGGCCGCCGCGCCGGCCCGGCTGCTGCTGGATGCGGCGCGCGCGATCCATGCGCTGGTGTTCGGCCTGCTGCTGGTCGGCATCATCGGCCTGGGGCCGATGGCCGGCATCCTGGCCATCGCCTTCCATTCGTTCGGCACCTACGGCAAGCTGTACGCGGAAGCAATCGAGACCGTGGACCGGCGGCTGATCAATGCCGGCCTGGTGCTGGGCATGACGCCGCTGCAGACGCTGGTGCATGCGCTGCCGCGCACCATGCTGCCGCAGGCGCTGGGCATCCACCTGTATATATGGGAATTCAACGTGCGCGACTCCACGGTGCTCGGCCTGATCGGGGTCGGCGGCATCGGGCTGCTGGTGTCGGAAGCGGTGTCGCTGTTCCAGTGGGGCCGGCTGGCCACGCTGCTGCTGGCAATCGTCGCGCTGGTGACCGCATTCGACCGGATCAGCCGCCGGGTCAGGGCCGAACTGGCGGCGCGGCACTGATGCCCGCGGCGCGATGTCTGCAACGGAATAATTCATGGACCGATTCATGGACTGAAAACATCGAAAGGCAAGGCGCGGCGGGTTGCGGACGCAGCCTCGCTTCGCACCGCGCAAACCGCTTTCACTGCACTGCAACACCGACACCCGTTTCGGTTTATCCTTGGCAATCGCTTTTACCCGGACTCTCTCCATGCGCGCTACCTTCCCCCTGCTGGTCGACACCGACTTCCCCGTTCTCAAGCGGCAACGACCCGACACGCTGCAGGTCAACCTGGGCTATACCTGCAACCAGAGCTGCGTGCATTGCCATGTCAATGCCGGCCCCAACCGGACCGAGCAGATGGAACGTGAAACCGTGGAGCAGGTGCTGGACGTGCTGCGCGCCGGCGGCATTACCACGCTGGACCTGACCGGCGGCGCGCCCGAGATGAATCCGCACTTCCGCACGCTGGTGGCCGGCGCCCGCGAGATGGGCGTGAAGGTGATGGACCGCTGCAACCTGACCATACTGGAAGAGCCGGGCTACGAGGACATGGCCGCCTTCCTGGCCGGGCACAAGGTGGAGATCGTCGCCTCGCTGCCGTGCTACCTGGAGGACAACGTCGACCGCCAGCGCGGCAAGGGCACCTTCGACACCAGCATGCGGATGCTGCAGAAGCTCAATGCGCTGGGTTACGGCAGCGACCCGGCGCTGCAGCTGCACCTGGTCTACAACCCGCAGGGCGCGGTGCTGCCGCCGCCGCAGGCGCGCCTGAAAGCCGACTACGACCACTTCCTCGGCGAGCAGTTCGGCGTGCGCTTCAACCAGCTCTTCACCATCACCAACATGCCGATCCAGCGCTTCGGCAGCATGCTGCTGTCCAAGGGCCAGTTCAACAGCTACATGCAGCTGCTGCGGGATGCGCACCAGGACGCGAACCTGAAGCAGGTGATGTGCCGCTCGCTGGTGTCGGTCGACTACCAGGGCTACCTGTACGACTGCGACTTCAACCAGATGCTGGGCATGCCGATGCGGCATGCCGGCGCTGGCCGCATGCACCTGTCCGACATGCTGGGCCGCGACCTGCAGGGCCAGCCGGTGGCGGTGGCCGATCACTGCTGGGGCTGCACCGCGGGCGCCGGCAGCAGCTGCGGCGGCGCGCTGGCGTGAGCGACGGCGCCGGCCGCAGCTGCCCGGCCAGCTATGGCTATGGCCCCGCCGTGTTCCGGCGCGCGCCGGACTTTGCGGCCGCCACGCTGTATGTGGTCGGCGGCCTGTACGGCAATCCGCAGGCGCTGGACCAGGTCGAGCGGATCGCCGCGCTGGAGCCGGACGCGACCCTGGCGTTCAACGGCGACTTCCACTGGTTCGACACCGACCCCGCGGTGTTCGCCGACATCAACCGGCGCGTGCTGCGCCATATCGCGCTGCGCGGCAATGTCGAGACCGAGCTGGCCGCCGCCGATGCCGGCTTCGGCTGCGGCTGCGGCTACCCGGACGACGTGTCGGACGCCGACGTCGACCGTTCCAACCGGATACTGGAACGGCTGCGCGGCACCGCGCTGACCCAGCCGCTGCAGCGCGCGATGCTGGGCGGCCTGCCCATGCATGCGCTGGCCCTGGTCGGCGGCGCGCGCATCGGCATCGTGCATGGCGATGCGCAGGCGCTCGCCGGCTGGGGCTTCGCGCATGACAGGCTCGATGCGGCTGACGCGCAGGCAGACCTGCTGCAGCAGTTCGCCAGGGCCAATGTCGACGTGTTCGCCAGCAGCCATACCTGCCTGCCGGCGCTGCGCCGGCTCGATGGCCAGGGCAGGGCGCATGCGGTGATCAACAACGGCGCGGCCGGCATGCCCAACTTTCTCGGCACGCACCATGGTGTCATCAGCCGCATCGCGACCACGCCGCCGCCGGCCGGCTTGCCGGTGCTGCATGAGCTTGCCTGGGAGGTCGGCGGACGCATGCTCCATGTCGCGGCCATCGCGCTTGCGTATGATCACTTGCGCTTCGAAGAACGCTTCCTGGCCGACTGGCCGGCCGGCTCGGCCGCGCATGCGTCCTACTTCGGGCGCATCGCGCATGGACCGGCCTACACGCCACGGCAGGCCTACCTCTAGCAAGTCCGGGCGATGCCGCCCAGGGCACGATAAAAACATCACCGTAGGATTCCATGAAAACCAGACGCCTGCTCCTGCTACTGCTGGCCGCCGCCGCGATTGCCGCCTTCTTCGTATTCGATCTCGGGCGTTACCTGAGCCTGGACGTGCTGAAGGCGCGGCAGGAAGCGCTGCAGGCCTATGCAGCGATGAATCCGCTGCGCAGCGCCGCGATCTTCTTCGGCATCTATGTCGGCGCCACCGCGCTGTCGATACCGGGCGCGGTCATCCTCACGCTGGCTGCAGGCGCGGTGTTCGGCTTGTGGCGGGGCCTGCTGATCGTGTCCTTCGCGTCGGCGATCGGCGCGACGCTGGCTTTCCTGGCGGCCCGCTTCCTGCTGCGCGACTTCGTCACGCGCCGCTTCGGCGACCGCCTCAAGGCGATCGACCAGGGAATTGCGCGCGACGGCGCGTTCTACCTGTTCACGCTGCGGCTGGTGCCGCTGTTCCCGTTCTTCCTGATCAACCTGCTGATGGGCCTGACCAACCTGCCGGCGCTGACGTTCTACTGGGTCAGCCAGGTCGGCATGCTGGCCGGCACCGCGGTCTATGTCAACGCCGGCACCCAGCTGGCGCAGCTCGAGTCGGTGCGCGGCATCCTGTCGCCTGGCCTGCTGCTGTCGTTCGCGCTGCTGGGCATCTTCCCGCTGGCGGCGAAGAAGGCGGTCGACATCTACAAGGCGCGCAAGGTCTATGCGAAGTGGCCGAAGCCGCGCAAGACCGATTACAACATGGTGGTGATCGGCGCCGGCTCGGCCGGGCTGGTGTCGGCCTACATCGCCGCGGCGGTGAAGGCCAAGGTTGCGCTGGTCGAGCGCCACAGGATGGGCGGCGACTGCCTCAACACCGGCTGCGTGCCATCCAAGGCGCTGATCAAGAGCGCGCGGCTGATGTCGCAGATCGGCAAGGCCGGCAATTACGGACTGAGCGACGCGCATGCGACCGTCGATTTCGCCGCGGTGATGGACCGTGTCCGGCATGTGATCGCCGAGATCGAGCCGCATGACTCGGTCGAACGCTACGCGGGCCTGGGCGTGGAAACCGTCGGCGGCGATGCCCGCATCGTGTCGCCGTTCGCGGTCGAGGTCACGCTGGCCGACGGCGGCAAGCGCACGCTCACCACCCGCAGCATCGTCATCGCCGCCGGCGCCCGGCCTTTCGTGCCGCCGATACCGGGCCTGGACCAGGTCGGCTGCCTGACCTCGGACACGCTGTGGGAACTGCGCGAACTGCCGCGCCGGCTGCTGGTGCTGGGCGGCGGGCCGATAGGCTGCGAACTGGCGCAGGCCTTTGCGCGGCTGGGCTCGCAGGTCACGCAGGTGGAGATGAGCGACCGGCTGATGGCGCGCGAGGATGCGGAAGTGTCCGAACTGGTGGCCGCGCGCTTCCGGGCCGAGGGCATACAAGTGATGACCGGGCACAAGGCCGAGCGCTTCCTGGTCGAAGGCGGCGAGAAGATGCTCATTGCGAGTCATGCGGGCGGCGAACTGCGCATTCCGTTCGACGCGTTGCTGTGCGCGGTAGGCCGCGTCGCCAATACCGCCGGTTATGGGCTGGAAGAACTGGGCATCCCGGTCACCAAGGCGCGCACGGTGGAAACCGACGACTACCTGCAGACGCTGTATCCGAACATATTGGCGGCTGGCGATGTCGCCGGCCCATACCAGTTCACGCACGTGGCCGCGCACCAGGCCTGGTATGCCGCGGTCAACGGCCTGTTCGGCCGCTTCCGCCGTTTCAAGGCCGACTACTCGGTGATCCCGTGGGCCACCTTCGTGGAGCCGGAAGTGGCGCGGGTAGGGTTGAACGAGCAGGACGCCAAGGAAAAAAACGTTGCGTATGAAGTGACCCGCTACGACATCGGCGAACTCGACCGCGCCATTGCCGACGGCGTCGCGCACGGCTGGGTCAAGGTGCTGACCGTGCCGGGCAAGGACAAGATACTGGGCGCGACCATCGTCGGCGAGCATGCGGGCGACCTGATCGCCGAATACGTGCTGGCAATGAAGCACGGGCTGGGCATGAACAAGCTGCTGGGCACCATTCATATCTATCCGACGCTGGCCGAGGCCAACAAGTACGCGGCCGGCAACTGGAAGCGCGCGCATGCGCCGGAGCGGCTGCTGGAATGGGTGCGGCGTTTCCATGCGTGGCAACGGGGGTGACCTCGGAATGCAACTATCCATAGTCGTGCCGGTGCTGAACGAGGCAGCCGGCATCGATGCGATGCTGCTGCGGCTGGCGACGCTGCGGCGCGACGGCGCACAGCTCATCGTGGTCGATGGCGGCAGCGAGGACGGCACGGCTGCGCTGGCAGCGCCGCACGCGGACGTCGTGCTGTCATCCCCACGCGGGCGGGCGTTGCAGATGCATGCCGGTGCGCTGGCGGCAAGCGGCGACGCGCTCTTGTTCCTGCATGCCGACACCGTGCTGCCGCCGCGTGCCGGCGAGTTGATCGCACAGGCGCTCCGCAACCGTGCATGGGGCCGATTCGACGTCGCGCTTGACGCCGATGGTCCGGCCTACCGGATGATCGCCGCGATGATGAACCTGCGTTCGCGGCTGACGTCGATCGCCACCGGCGACCAGGCGATCTTCATGCGACGCGCCTTCTATGAGGCAGCCGGCGGATTCCCACCGCAGGCGTTGATGGAAGACATCGCCTTCTGCAAGCGGGCGCGCCGGCTCGCGCGGCCCGCCTGCCTGCGCGACAGGGTAGTGACCTCGGCGCGGCGCTGGGAAAAGAACGGCGTCTGGCGCACGGTGTTCCTGATGTGGCGACTGCGGCTGGCCTATTTCCTGGGCGCTGATGCTGACACCCTGGCCTACCGCTACGGCTACCGGAGAAAACCGTGAGCGTCATCCACGTGGCGATCTTCACCAGGGCGCCTGTCGCCGGCGTCGCCAAGACGCGGCTGATACCGCTGCTGGGTGCGGAGGGCGCGGCCCGCGCGCAGCAGGCGATGACCTGGCACATGCTGGAAATGGCGACCGCGCTGCCCGGCGCCACGGTATCGCTATGGTGCGCCGGCGATGTGGCGCATCCCTTCCTTCAACGCTGCAGCGCCCACTTTCATGTCGAATGTGTGCCGCAGTGCGATGGCGACCTCGGCATGCGGATGGCGGACTGCCTGCGCCGCGGGCTGGCGCTGAATGAACGGGTGCTGCTGACCGGCAGCGACGTTCCGGCCATGACGACCACTGACCTGGCGCAAGCCGCAGCCGCGCTGGACCATGCGCGCATGGTGTTTACCCCGGCTGAAGACGGTGGCTATGTGCTGGTCGGCGCACGGCGCGGCGGCCTGGAAGCCGCTTGCTTCGACGATGTCATGTGGGGCGGCGCCGACGTCATGGCGCAGACACGGCAGCGCCTGGCGGCGCGCGGATGGCGCACCGGGCGCGACTGGCGCGAGATGCCCGCGCTGTGGGACGTGGACACGCCGGCGGATTTCGCGCGGGCGCTGGCGGAAACACGGTTGCGGGCAGGTCCGCCGTACTGATCCGGCCGGCTGTGCTCGACTGTCTGCGCGGCAGTGCGCAGCTTGCTCCCGCCGCCGCACTGCCTCATTGCCGCGCGACGTGGCCGTAGCAGGCTTTCAGCCCGTCGTAACGGTAGAAGTGGCTGTCAGGACCTAGCCTGGCTGCATCGCACGCCGCCTTGAACAGCCTCTCCCTTTCGTTGAAGAGCATCTTCACCAGAATGTCGCCCTCTGCATTGCGATACGTATCCCATTGCATGTTGGCGGCCATCGGCGTCAACACTGCGCCGCGCCAGGGGTTGTTGTCGTAGCTGAAGGCCTGCGAGGCCGGCAGGGGAACGATCAGGTCCTTCAGGCCCAGCAGGGTCGCAAGCGGCATCGTGGTTTCCGCATGGCCGAAGCGGAGGTTTGCGGCGGTGCGCATGTCGCCGCGGGCGATCGCGTCCACTTCGTTGAAGAAGTCGTCGAGCAGCACCTGCGCCATGCGGTAGGTTGCTCCCCGGCTTGCCGGAATGCTCGGCCCCTTGGTAATGAAGTCGTGCGCGTCCGAAAGGCTGGACAGCGCCTCCAGCTCTTCGGGAAGAAAGTAGGGCGCGAAGTCCAACGCGGCTTCGCGGCTGAGCCCGGGCGCGATGACATACAGGTTGTATAGCATGTCCACGGCATCGGACAGGCTGCCGACGCCGGTACGGCCGTCGCCTGTGATCGTGTTGGTGAAGTTGCCGTCGTCCGACGTGAAGGTGTAACTGCCCGCATTGGTGAAGCGGTAGCGCCCATCGTCGATCTTGTCGACAAATGCCTTGCTGAACAGGCGCTCCATGATTGCCCGCTCGATCGACTTGGTCTGCGGATTGTCTTCGAGCTTGCCGATGGCGGCGAGGTAGGCGGGCGACTCGAGAAAGGCCTGGTAGTCCAGGCTGTCGAGGTAGGTCCGGTAATACGGGTCGGCAGGCGCATCGACTTTTTCTCCCTCCGGCTTGAGGGCGAAGAAATACAGCAGGAAGCGGTTGCTGCCGTCCGGCCTGGCCACCGGCGCGAGCGCCGGATAGCCGCTGGGGGCAGGCGGCCGGAACACCAGCGAGGCCAGCGTCGCCGACCCTGACGTGAGTGAGCGCGTGAAGAACAGCCCGCTGTCTTCGGCACGGTCGACCCCCGAACTGACCAGCACGATGCGGCGCGGCACGGTTTCAGCGGTCGCGCCCACCAGGTCGAAATGGCTTTTCATGCGACGCAGCATGCGCGCGGCGAGCTCCTGCTGTTCGGCAATGCCGAGCCGGGACAGATTGCCGTAGCCCGGACGCCCGATGTCCGGCACGCCAACACCGAGCAGCGCATTTGTTCGCATGAGCTTCAGGATGTCAGCGCCGAGTCTTTCACCGAGCGGGGTCAGCGCAGCGTCTTCCGCCGCCTTGCGCCAGATCGCGTACATGGCAAGGTCGTACTTGGGTGTGGCGAGTCCGCGCGATGCATGGCGTGCGACGAGCTGGGTGTGGACCGGCGCATAGCCGGCTGGCGGCGCTTCGTAGCTTGCCGCATCCTGTTGCGGCTGGTAAGGCGTCTTGGTGCCGTAAAAAGCGCGCGTATCGGCAGAAGCCGGACGGGCTGCGCCCTCGCCGCCGCAGCCGGACTGCACGAGCATGGTGATCAGCAGTAAAGCCAGGGAGATTTTTTTCATGTCAGGGTCTGAAGAGTGGTTGGCAAGAAAACGTGCACCATGGTCTGTGCGCCAATCAATCCGCTTGTTCCTCGACGCTGGCGAACTGCTATCGCTTGCGCAATGGGATCGCCGCTTTTCGAAAACCGCCGGGCCAGGACTCGCCTGGCTATCGTCACCATGGACATCACCTGCTTCATTCGCACCAGGGGCGAGCTGAACAAGCACTGATGGCAGGCCGGCGGCAAGTTAGCCGGTACGCTACCCATCGTCGATGCGTTCGCTGCCGCTTATCCAGGCTCCGCACTGAACGTGCGCTGCACCGGAGCCAGGAGCGCATTCCATTCTTCCATTCGGATGAAGTCACGTTGAATGAGAATTTCCCTGATTGCTGCCAACGTGTCCGGCATGTCCCGGACGCCCTGCACCAGCGCAGGCAGCCAGGCAGATTCCTTGCTTCCCGGAGTCCAGGTCTTCTCCGGCAACAGCGCCATCAGGTAATCGAGACGGCCGACCGTTACCGCCAGCGCGGCGCGTTCCTTCGTTTGTGCAAGTCGTGAGACGACCAGCCCGATCGCGCCAAGAAAGGCGCATGCTTCGGCAGAACCTGCTTCCAGCTTGCCGTTCGCCGCTGCCATGACAAGCGCGGTCAGCAGGGGGTTTTCCCAGCGTTCTTCAGCGCTACTGGACAGGTGCGCGTCTTTTACCTGGTAGCTTTTCGCGAGTCCGTGCGCGAGCAACTGCATTGCAATGGCGGGAGAAGCCTGCGCGACCATCACCACCATCATCGCCAAGTTCAGTTGCGTCAATAAGCGCGAACGCGCATCGACGCCGATCCTGTCCGCATTGCCGTCGAGCCAGGCGACCGCGCCCGAAAGGACATCGCATTGCCAAGCCTCGCCGGAAGGTTCGAATCCTGCGAGAGCGAAGCATGCGTTGGCGACGAGCCGTTCGCTCGCGTTGGCAAACACCTCTTCATTCACGTCGGGCAGCAAGCGCGGTGAAAAGAAGACGAAGTCGAGATGTGCGGCACTATCTTCCGTAGCCGACGGCGCCGGAGGCTGCCGCGACGAAAAGGCATACGTGAATGCCATCGACCGCCTTAGCACGTCGACCAGAAGCCGCGCCTCGCCGGCGTTATTCCAGCCTTGGGGCGCAACGCAATCAGCCGGGTGCAGGTGGCGTGAGTGGGTCTTGATCCAGGCTGGTAACTTGAGCAGGCGTTGCGGGTCCTCGCCCAGTTCTGCCGCCTGCCTGCGGCTCTTCAGCCAAGGCTCGCTCCAGGCATAGAAGCCGTGGCAGGTGCAGGCCAGCCGCTTGAAGTCCCGACGGTCTTCCACGCGCAGCATGATGTTGGGCAGCACGTCGTTTGGTAACGGTGAATACGCTTGAATGTTGCGCGTGGTGCGCGCTATTGAATTGGCCATTTGTCCGTTCTCCGGGTTATGCCGTTCATGAAATTGAACGGCACGTGCTAGTAACCCGGGAATGCGGCTTGTTCAGAAATGGTCGAACGGTGCGAACCACCAGAGCGTGATGTGTTGCCTTTACTGCCTGCGATCTCGCCTTCCTACTCCTGCGCCTTCCTCGTCAGCCCGAGATAGGTATCGATCACCTTCGGATCATTCGCAAGCTGCTCCGCCGGCCCTTCCAGCGCGATGTCGCCGGTCTCCAGCACGTACGCATAGTCGGCCACCTGCAGCGCCGCCCGCGCATTCTGCTCGACCAGCAGGATGGCGACGCCGGTCTCCTTGAGGCTGACGATGATGTGGAAGATTTCCTTGACGATCAGCGGCGCCAGGCCGAGGCTGGGCTCGTCCAGCATCAGCAGGCGCGGCTTGGCCATCAGCGCGCGGCCCACCGCCAGCATCTGGCGTTCGCCGCCGGACAGGGTGCCGGCGTCCTGCTTGCGGCGTTCCTTCAGGCGGGGAAAGAGCCGGTAGACCTCGTCGAGCTGGTCGCCGTAGTTGCGCTCGCCGGCCTTGTAGCGGCGGTAGCTGCCCAGCTGCAGGTTGTCTTCCACGGTCATGGTGGCGAACAGCTCGCGCTTCTCCGGCACTAGGCACATGCCGCGCGCGACCCGCGATTCGATCGCCACGCCGGTCAGGTCGCTGCCGTTGAGCATGACCTGGCCGCGGGCCGCGCCCGCGGCCGGCAGCGCGCCGGCAATCGCGTTGAGCATGGTGGACTTGCCGGCGCCGTTGGGGCCGATCACGGTCACGATCTGGCCCGGGGCCACGGTCAGGCTGGCGCCGTGCAGCGCCTCGACCTTGCCGTATCCCACGTGCAGGTCGCGTACTTCAAGTATCGGTGTGCTCATCAGGTCTCCGCGCCTTTAATCTATGCCGCCCAGATAGGCTTCCAGTACCGCCGGGCTTTGCTGCACGTCGGCCGGCAGGCCTTCGGCGATCTTGGTGCCGAATTCCATCACGACCAGGCGGTCGGTCAGGTTCATCACGAAGTCCATGTCATGCTCGACCAGCAGGATGCTCATGCCCTCGGCCTTGAGCTTTTTCAGCAGTTCGGCCAGCGCCTGCTTTTCCTTGTAGCGCAGGCCGGCCGCCGGCTCGTCGAGCAGCAGCAGGGTAGGGTCGCAGCACAGCGCGCGGGCAATCTCCAGGATGCGCTGCTGGCCCAGCGCCAGGCTGCCCGCTTCCTCGTACAGCAGGTGGCCCAGGCCGACCCGCTCCAGCTGCTTCCTGGCCTCGAACAGCAGCGACTGTTCCTCGACCCGGTTGGCGCGCACGATGCTGGTGGCGACGCCGGCGACGTCGCCGTGGCTGCCGCGCAGGTGCGCGCCGATGGCGACGTTCTCCAGCACCGACATGGTCGGCATCAGCCGCACATGCTGGAAGGTGCGGGCGATGCCGCGCCGCACGATGTCGCGCGAGGCCAGGCCGTCGATGCGCTGCAGCTTGCCGTCGTTGCGGAACAGGATCTCGCCGCGGGTGACGGGCAGCACGCCGGTCACCAGGTTGAACATGGTGGACTTGCCGGCGCCGTTCGGGCCGATCAGGCCCATGATCTCGCCGGCGCGCACGTCGAACTGCATGTCATTGACCGCAACCAGGCCGCCGAACTCCTTGCGGGCGCTTTTCACCTGCAGCACGACGTCGCCGTCCGCATGCTTGTCGCGCATGGGCAGCGCCGGCGCGGACGCGGGCGCGACAGCCTGCGGCGGCTGCGGGAACAGGCGGCGCACGAAGGGCCAGAGGCCGTCGCGCGCGCGTTGCAGCAGCAGCACCATCAGGACGCCGAACACGATGACCTCGAAGTTGCCGTTCGCGCCCAGCAGGCGCGGCAGCAGCGACTGCAGCTGGTCCTTGAGCAGCGTCAGCACGGTGGCGCCGAGGATCGCACCCCACAGGTGGCCGGCGCCGCCGACGACTGCCATGAACAGGTACTCGATGCCCTGGTTCAGGCCGAACGGCGTCGGGTTGACCGCGCGCTGCATGTGCGCATACAGCCAGCCCGAGATGCAGGCCAGCAGCGCGGCGATGACGAAGATCACGATCTTCATCCACGCGGTGTTGACGCCCATTGCCTCGGCCATCACGCCGCCGCCCTTCAGCGCGCGGATCGCGCGGCCGGGGCGCGAGTTGAGCAGGTTCTGCAGCGCGATGACGGCGACGACGACGACGAACCAGATCAGGTAGAACATCGCCCGGCCGCTGCCCAGCGCGACGCCGAACAGGCTGATCGCCGGTATGCCGTTCAGGCCGTCGTACTTGCCCAGGAATTCGAGATTCCCGAACAGGAAATACAGCGACAGCCCCCAGGCGATGGTGCCCAGCGGCAGGAAGTGACCCGACAGCCGCATCGTGATCGCGCCGATGAAGAAGGCGGCGCCGGCGGTGATGAGGATGCCCGCCGCCAGCCCGATCCAGGGCGACAGACCGAACTGCGTGGTCAGGTAGGCGGTCGCATAGGCGCCGAGGCCGACGAACGCGGCCTGGCCGAAGGAGGTGAGGCCGGCCACGCCGGTCAGCAGCACCAGCCCCAGCGCAACGATGGAATAGAGGCCGATGTAGTTCGCCAGCGTGATCCAGAACTCGGGCGTCGGCAGCAGCGGCAGCGCCGCCATCACGATGATGAACAGCAGGAATGACTTCTTCATTATTCTTCCTCCTCCTCGACATGCTTGGAGGTCAGCGAGCGCCACAGCAGCACCGGGATGATCAGCGTGAAGACGATCACTTCCTTCAGCGCGCTGGCCCAGAATGACGAATACGATTCCAGCAGGCCGACCAGCACCGCGCCGGCGGCGGCGATCGGATAGCTGCCAAGGCCGCCGATGATGGCGCCGACGAAGCCCTTCAGGCCGATCAGGAAGCCGCTGTCGTAGTAGACCGTGGTCAGCGGCGCGATCAGCACGCCGCACAGCGCGCCCATGGCGGCCGCCAGCGTGAAGGCGAGACGGCCCGCCTGCGTGGTGCCGATGCCGACCAGCCGCGCGCCGAGGCGGTTCACCGCGGTCGCCCGCAGCGCCTTGCCCGACAGCGTGCGCTCGAAGTACAGGTAGAGCGAGACGATCAGGATGATGGACACGGCGACGATCACCAGGCTCTGGCCGGAGATGGTCAGCGAGCCGACCTCAATGCGGGCGTCGGAGAACGGCGTGGTGCGCGAGCCTTCCGCGCCGAACATCACCAGGCCCAGCCCGATCAGCGCGAAGTGCACGCCCACCGAGACGATCAGCAGCACCAGCGTGCTGGCTTCGGCCAGCGGCTGGAAGGCCAGCCGGTAGACCATCGGCCCCATCGGGATCACGATGGCCAGCGCCAGCGCGACCTGGGCCAGCAGCGGCAGCGCCATGCCGGTCATGGCGCGGGCGGCCATGAACAGCGCAACAGGGAGCAACACGAACTTCACTGCCGCCACCGCGATGCCGCGCGCGGCGAAATGCCGCCGTTCGGCGCTGCGCAGCGTGCCGACGACTTCATAGGCGAAGCAGCACAGGCCCAGCGCCACCAGCAGCGTGGCCGAATGCGGAAAGCGGTTGGACTGCATCGCCGCCAGGGTCAGCGCCCCGAACGCGACGAACTCGCCCTGCGGGATGAAGATCACGCGCGTGACCGAGAAGACCAGCACCAGCGCCAGCGCCAGCAGCGCATAGATCGCGCCGCTGGTGATGCCGTCCTGCGCCAGGATGGCGGCTATCGATAAATCCATGTTTGATTCCCCGGAAGGAGGGCGTTAAAAAGGCGCGATTATAATCGCGCCCCGGCGGCTGCTATGGCTTGCTTACCTGGCGTCGCCGCCCAGTTTCCACTTGCCGTCGGCGATCTGCACCATCACACGCGAGCGCTGGTCGAAGCCCAGGTGGTCGGTTGCGCTCATGTTGAAGATGCCATGCGCGCCGGCCACTTCCTTCGTGTTTTCAATCGCGTCGCGCAGGCCCTTGCGAAATTCCTTCGTTCCCGGCTGGCCTGCCTTCAGCGCGGCCGGCACCGCGTTGGCCAGCAGCGCGCCGGCGTCCCAGGCATGGCCACCGAAGGTGGAGACGCTGCCGGCGCCGTAGGCTTTTTCATAGGCGCTCTTGTAGGTCAGCGCAGACTTCTTGACCGGGTTCGCATCCGGCAACTGCTCGGCCACGAGGATGGGGCCGGACGGCAGCCAGGTGCCTTCGCAGTCCTTGCCGCAGACGCGCAGGAAGTCGTTGTTGGCCACGCCGTGGGTCTGGTAGATCTTGCCCTTGTAGCCGCGTTCCTTCAGCGCCTTCTGCGGCAGCGCGGCCGGCGTGCCGGAGCCGGCGATCAGCACTGCGTCCGGGTTGGCCGACAGGATTTTCAGGATCTGGCCGGTGACGGACGTGTCGGCGCGGGCGAAGCGTTCATTGGCGACGACCTTGATCTTGCGGACGTCGGACAGCTTGGAAATCTCGCGGTACCAGCCTTCGCCGTAAGCGTCGGAAAAGCCGATGAAGCCAACCGTCTTGACGCCTGCGTCGGCCATGTGGGACAGGATCGCCGTGGTCATGTGGGAATCGTTCTGCGGCGTCTTGAACACCCAGCGCCGCTTCGCATCCTGCGGCTCGATGATGGAGGCGGAAGCGGCCATCGAGATCATCGGGGTTTCGGATTCGGCGGCGACGTCGGTCATGGCCAGCGAGTTGGGCGTGACGGTCGAGCCGATCAGCAGGTCGACCTTGTCTTCGCTGACGAGCTTGCGGGCATTCTTCACCGCGGTGGTCGGGTCGGTCGCGTCGTCGAGGACGATGTATTCAACGGTCTTGCCGGCGATGGTTTTCGGCAGCAGCGCGATGGTGTTCTTTTCCGGGATGCCGAGCGAAGCGGCAGGGCCGGTGGCCGACACGCTGACGCCGACCTTGATCTGGGCTGCGGCGGGGACGGCATACGCCAGGGCGAGAAGGGCGGGCAAGAGTGCGGCTGCGAATCTGGTTTTCATGCATGGTCTCCGGATTGATGAATGCTGTTTTGCGGGCTTGGCCCGTCGTCTGATGCGTCTGCCCCGGGCGGGCTGCAAAGGATGCGGCGCCGTCGCCGGCACGGACGGGGCCGGCAGCGCCTGCCCGCGATTTTTGCTGGCAGAACTATAGCATCAAAGGGAGGGATTTTGCCCCGTTTTGCTTGCCGGAGAGCATGGTGGAAACGGGGTGCAGTCTGTTTGCGGCTGAATTCTCAGGCCGAAAAAAGAGCGCCGTAACCGGCGCTCCAGATGCGTTGTAACCACCGGTATCTATTTGGCCAGATTGAAGTACGCAGTGAAGATCTGGCCGCTGTCGAGCGTGAGGAAAAGGGTATGGCAACCTGTGCTCGAAGGGGTCTTCCAGTTGTAGATGAACTGGTTGGCGGTGGCGTCGTAGCGCAGAGCGGTATCGCCGGCGGACGCGGTGTCGAGCAGGTCGGTCGGCTCGCTGGAAAAGGCGCCGCATTGGGTCGGCATGCTGTTGATCGACTTTACCGCGTCAAGCCTGGAAACAAAGGCGCCGGCTTCGTTCTTTAATTGCCATTTGACCGGATAAGTGCGCCCGGCCTTGCCGATATTGATGACGGGCGAGCCGTTGACGGGGGGCTTGAATCCGCTGAATGTATAAGGCGGAAGCGGCACAAGCAGCGGGGCGGGATTAAGTGCGAAAGCGCTGAGAGTGCCCACCGTGACAGCCTTTACGTTCGTCAGCGCGGGCGAGGGATCGTATACCCCTGCAAAATTAAAACCCCATGCCTGCACCGTGCCATCGGCAAGGAGCGCTAGTCCGTGGCTCCCGCGCACCGAGATCGCCTTGACGTTGGCCAGGCTGCTCGCATCATTGAACACTTTGGGAAACGTATCTCCCCATGGGACAACGGAGCCGTCACCCTGCAGGGCAAAGCTGTTGAGCCTGGTCGCCGCGATCTCCACGACACCAGTCAGGTTAGGCGGGACGTCAGTCTGAAAGGATTCGTTATCTCCCCATGCAAACACCTTGCCATCCTTCCGCAATGCCAGCGCATGGTTCTCGCCAGCGGCGATTGCCGTAATGTCGGAGACGAATGCAGGGACCTCGATCAGCGCTCCGTCGCTCACGCGCCAATCAATGACCGTTCCATCTTTTTTGAGCGCCATCGCATGTTTCTCGGACACGGCGATGGCGACTACATCGGTGAGAGCACCGGGAGCATACGGTCCGGATCGCGGGAAAGTGCCCAGAAACGTCACAGTGCCGTTGCGCCGCAATGCCATCAGGTAATTTGCGCCTGCCGCGATGGCAGTGACGTCGTTCAAGTCCGGGGGAGGCGTCACGAGCGCCGCGTTGGGACCCCAGACGACGATCGTGCCGTTGTTTCTCAGCGCGGCGGTGTACTGCAGGTCAGACGAAATCGCGCTGATATTGTCCAGGGGCGGGGACATGACCGGTATTTGAAGCAACTCTGGTGCAGCCTCGCCCCAGCCGATCGCTTGTCCTGGCATCAACGCCTGCGCGTTGGCTGCGGCTACTGTGCATGCGGCCAGCAAGCCTGCGCAGCAAACCTTCATGGACCAGTGGAAGAACTGCCGGAGCCGGAAACCATCCAATGAAAATCCAGGCGCTACCCTGTTGCGGGCGCGTGCCGCAGCCGTTTGAATGAACATGGCTTCTCCAGGTGGCGAGAGTGGAAAGACTTTAAGCGCACACCGGGATAGATGTGCGACAGTTCGTTAGTCGCACAAATTAACCGTTTGTTCATCAGGTTCCACCGGCCTTCAATGTCGTACAAACCGGCAATCCGGCCATCCTCACACCCCCAGGTAGCGCCCCAGAGCATCATGGTCCTGCGCCAGCGCCGCCGACTCGCCCGCCAGCACGACCCGCCCCTTTTCCAGCACCACCGCCAGGTCGGTATGGGCCAGCACCATCCGGTAGTTGCGGTCGACGATCAGCGTGCTGATGCCGGTCTCGCGGATCTGGCCGATCACGCGCCATATCTCCTGCACGATCAGCGGCGCCAGGCCCTCTGTGGCTTCGTCGAGGATCATCAGGGTCGGGTTGGTCATCAGCGCGCGGCCGATGGAGAGCATCTGCTGCTCGCCGCCGGAGAGCTGCGCGCCGCCGTTGTCGAGGCGCTCGGCCAGGCGCGGGAACAGGGATAGCACCCGGTCATAGGTCCAGGCGCGGCTGCCGTCGACGCCGGCGCGCGCGCTCATCACCAGGTTTTCACTGACCGACAGGTTGGGGAAGATGCCGCGGCCCTCGGGCACGTAGCCTATGCCCAGCCGCGCCATCTTTTCCGGCGGCCAGCCGGTCACGTCCCGGCCGCCCCAGCGCACGCTGCCCGCGGCCATCGGCACATAGCCCATCAGCGAGCGGATCAGCGTGGTCTTGCCCATGCCGTTGCGTCCCAGCAGGCCCAGCGCGCGGCCGGCGGGTATCTGCAGGTCCACGCCCTGCAGGATGTGGCTGTCGCCGTAGTAGGTGTTGACGCCGGCAACGTCCAGCATGGCGGCTTCAGTATTCATGGGATTCAGTGTTCATGGGCGTCGCCGAGGTAGGCGGTCTGCACGTCGGGGTTGACGCGGATGTTGTCGGGCGTGTCGCTGGCGATGACCTCGCCGTTGACCATCACGGTGATCCGGTCGGCGACGCGGAACACCGCGTCCATGTCATGCTCGACCAGCAGGATCGCATGGTCGCGCTTCAGGCGTTCCAGCAGCGACAGCATGCGCTCGGCTTCTTCCGCGCCCATGCCGGCCAGCGGTTCGTCCAGCAGCAGCACGCGCGGCCGGGTCGCCAGGCACATCGCGATCTCGAGCTGCCGCTTCTGGCCGTGGCTCATGCTGCCGGCCGGGCGCTCGGCGAAGCCGGCGAGGCCGGCCACCTCCAGCACCTCGCGCGCGATGCCGACGCTGGCCGCGCAGCCCCGCGCCGACTGCCACAGGTGCCAGGGCCGCTGCAGCGCCGCCTGCGCGGTGAGCCGGCAGTTTTCGAGCACGCTGAACTGCGGGAAGATGGTGGTGCGCTGGTAGCTGCGGCCGATGCCGGCGCGGGCGCGCTTCGGCTGCGGCCACGCGGTGGCGTCGACGCCGTCGAGCTTCAGCATGCCTTCCGACGCGGCGATCTCGCCGGACAGCATGTTGATCAGCGTCGACTTGCCGGCGCCGTTGGTGCCGATGACCGCATGCAGTTCGCCGACATGCAGGTCGATCGACACCGCCTTCACCGCGGTCAGTCCGCCGAAGCGGCGGGTCAGCGCGCCGGCCTGCAGCAGCGGCTGGGAATGATGGGCATCAGTGTGCATGGCCGGCCTCCGGTGAACGCTTCCAGCGCCTTGCCAGGCCGATCAGGCCCTGTGGCATCAGCGCGACGAACAGGATCATCGTCAGCCCCAGCGTGAGCTGCCAGCGCTCGGCGATGCTGCCGAGGATGGCCGACGATGCATAGAATTCCTTGAGCAGCACGAAGGCAATCGCGCCCAGCACCGCGCCGCGCAGGCTGCCGAGACCGCCTAGGATGATCATCATCAGCACGCCGCCGGACTCGTGCCAGGACAGCAGCTCCGGGTTGACCGCGCCGTTCTTGGCGGCCATCAGGAAGCCGGCCACGCCGGCCAGCATGGCCGCCAGCACGAAGGCGGCCAGCTTGTACCAGTAGGTGTGGTAGCCGGCGGCGCGCATGCGCTGCTCGTTGATGCGGATGCCGGCCAGCGCATGGCCGAAGCGCGAGCGCAGCACCGCCGCCAGCAGCGCATAGGTGGCGACCAGGCAGCCCAGCGCCAGGTAATAGACATGGCTGGATTTTTCCAGGTCGAGCAGCGTGACGCCGCCTGCCGCCAGCACCGGCCGCGAGGTCAGGAACATGCCGTCGCTGCCGCCGCCGATCGGCGTGTCGTGGAAGACGAAGTAGGCCATCTGCGCGAATGCCAGCGTGACCATGATGAAGTAGACGCCGCGCGTGCGCAGCGACAGTGCGCCGGTCACCAGCGCATACAGGCCGGCGGCCAGCATCGCCGCCGGCAGCAGCCAGGCGATGGACGCGGCATTGTCGCCCGAGGCCAGCACCGTCACGTAGGCGGCGATGCCGAAGAAGCCCGCGTGGCCGAGGCTGACCAGCCCGGTGGTGCCGACCAGCAGTTCGAGGCTCAGCGCAAAGATCGCATAGACCATGATGCGCAGCACCAGGTCGCTGCCATAGGACGACAGGAAGGACGGCAGCAGGGACAGAAGCACTGCGACCGCCAGCGGCAGGAGCGATGCCTGCAGGCCGCGCCGCGACGCTCCGGCCGGCGCGGCGGCGAGGGGAAGAGGGGTGGACGTCATGATCAGTAACCTTTGCTTTTCAGGCCTTCGGGGCGCCAGATCAGGATCAGCGCCATCAGCACGTAGACGCTGATGCCGCTGTACTGAGCGAAAAACACCTTGCCGAAGGTGTCGACGAATCCGACCAGCAGCGACGCGATCAGCGCGCCGGAAATCGAGCCGATGCCGCCGATGACGACCACCACGAAGCAGATGATCAGGATCTGGCCGCCCATGCCCGGATAGACCGAGGCAGCCGGCGCGGCGATCATGCCGGCCAGCGCGGCCAGCGCGACGCCGGCGGCAAACACGATGCGGTACAGCAGGCGGATATTGATGCCCAGGCCGCGCACCATGTCGCGGTTGCTGGCGCCGGCGCGGATCATCATGCCGAGCCGGGTGCGGTTGACCACAAAGTACAGGCCGATGGCGACGACGATACAGGCGGCGGAGGCGAACAGGTTATAGACCGGGTAAGTCATGACGCCGCCCAGCGAAAGCCCGCCGGAAAGCCATGGTGGCGCGGTCACGCCGTGTACGTCGTTCCCGAACAGCATGCTGCGCACTTCCTCGAACACCAGGATCAGCGCATAGGTCATCAGCACCTGCTGCAGGTGGTCGCGCTGGTACAGGTAGCTGAAGAAAATCCATTCGAGCACGAAACCAAGCAGCGCGGACAGCACGATGCCCGCCAGCAGCTGCAGGATGAACTGGTCGCCGAACAGCGGCGCCAGCGCGAACGCCATGTAGGCGCCTATCATGTAAAAGCTGCCGTGGGCCAGGTTGATCACGCCCATGATGCCGAAGATCAGCGTCAGGCCGCTGGCGACCAGGAACAGCAGCAGGCCGTACTGGACGGCGTTCAGGCACTGGATGAGGAAGGTGGGGAAATCCATGTTGTTCCAGGTTGGCCGGAGGGTCAGGTTATGTACAAAATCGCAGGGTGTAATGAGCGAAGCGCATTACACCCTGCGTGTCGCCGCGCTGCGCGTGTCAGCGTGAAGAGCTGACGAAAAAATCGTAGGGTGTAATAACCGAAGGGCATTACACCATTGTTCGTCACGCAAGGCTGCCGCGGACATGCGACCGCCGGTGGTGTAATGCGCTTTGCTTATTACACCCTACGTTTCGTCGCGCCGCACGTGTCGCCGTGCGGCGCTTGCCACCTTACATCTTGCAGCCCTTCGCCGGGTCGGCCAGCGCCTTCACCGCCACGCCCTTGACTTCATTGACATTGCCCTTGACCTGGCGCAGGTAGATGTCCTGCACCGGGTTGTGCGCGGGCGACAGCTTGAACTTGCCACGCGGGCTGTCGATCACGGCGGTTTCCATGCCGGCCACCAGCTTGTCGCGGTTCTTGATGTCGCCGCCCGCGGCCTTGAGCCCGGCGCCCAGCATCTGCGCGGCATCGTAGCCCTGCACCGCGTAGACGTCGGCATTGACCTTGTAGGCCTTGGCGAAGGCCAGCCGGAATGCATTGTCGCGCGGCGTGTTGAGGTTGTCGGCGTAATGCAGCGTCGTGTACATGCCCTGCGCCGCCTCGCCCTGCGCTTCCAGCGTGCCGTCGGTCAGGAAACCGGGCCCGTAGAGCGGCGCACTTTTCATCAGGCCCGCGGCCGCATAGTCCTTGACGAACTTGACTGCGCCGCCGCCAGCGAAGAAGGCGTACACGGCGTCCGGCTTCTGCGACGCGATCTGCGTCAGCAGCGCCTGGAATTCCACTTGCGGGAAGGGCAGGTTCAGCTGCTGGCTGACCTTGCCGCCCGCCGCCTCGAAGCCTTCGACGAAGCCCTTGACGGACTCGTTGCCGGCCGCGTAATTCCAGGTGATGGTCATGACCTTCTTGTGCCCGCGTTCGGCCGCGACCTTGCCCATCGCATAGGCGGGCTGCCAGTTGGAAAAGGAGCTGCGGAAGATGTTCTTGCCGCACATCGGTCCCGTCACCACGTCGGCGCCCGCGTTCGGCACGATCAGCAGCGTGTTGGACTCCTTCGCCGCCTTGGCCATCGCCAGCGCGACGCCCGAATGCACGGTGCCCACCAGCACGTCGACCTGGTCGCGCTTGATCAGCTTGTTGACGTTGTCGGCGGCCTTGGCCGGGTCCGACTCGTCATCCACCTTGAAGTACTGCACCTCGTTGCCGCCGAGCTTGCCGCCCTGTTCGGCGACATACATCTTGAAGCCGTTTTCTATCATCGTGCCGAGGTTGGCGAAAGTGCCGGTTGCCGGCAGCATCAGGCCAACCTTGATCGGCGCGTTCTGCGCCTGCGCATGGCCGACCAGCGCGAGCGCGGCTGCGGCGATGGCAAGGCGCGCGGTGGTGACGGCGCTGGACGTGAAGCGGGCAGATGTGAAGCGGTTGTGCATAAGGTCTCCTCAAGGTGCTTGTCGGTGCTGCGTTTGTTATAGGTCGATTACCGCTGTTTCCATTACCTGCCCGATTCAGCCGTGGCTGCGGATAAAGTCTCCCGCCTCCCTGTGCAAGGCATCCGGCTGATCCCGGTGCGGCGAATGGCCGCACCGCGGCAACACCAGCGTGCGTGTCTGCGACGCCTTTCGGGCAATGCCGTAAATCTGCTCCAATGTTCCGTATTCATCGTCTTCGCCCTGTATCGCCAGCACCGGGCAGCGGATGTCGGCCAGCGCAGCCTCGATGTTCCAGTCCCTGAACGCCGGGTCCAGCCAGATGTCGTTCCAGCCCCAGAAGGCCGAATCGACGTCGGCATGGTAGCGCGCCAGACGCTCGCGCAGGCCGCCGGACAGGTAGGCTTCGCGCGCCTCGCGGATGCTTGCGACGCTGACGTCCTCGACGACAATATGCGGAGCGAGGACGATAACACCGCGCAGCTTTTCTGCAAAGCGCGCCGCATGCAAAAGCGCGATGGAGCCGCCGTCGCTATGCCCGAACAGCCAGGGACGTTCCACATCCAGCGCGGCCAGCAGCGCCGGCAGCACTTCCAGCGCCTGGCGGTGCATGAAGTCGGGCTGCCAGCGTTCGCCGGCCGGGCGCGGGGTCGAGTTGCCGTAGCCGTAGCGGGAATAGACCAGTCCGCGCAAGCCATTGCGTTCGCAGAACTGCTGCGGGAAATCCTTCCACATCGCCACCGAGCCCAGTCCTTCGTGCAGGAACACCATGACCGGCAGCGCTGGGTCGTCGTCGCCGACCCACTGCACTTCGAGCGACAGCGGCCGGCCGCGCCAGTCGATCTCGACCATGGACGGCGCCGAAGGATCCCGTTCCGTCATCTCAGCCCTCCAGCGCGCGCAGCTTGAAGCGCTGTATCTTGCCGGTGGCGGTCTTGGGCAAGTCCTCGACGAACACGATGTCCCGCGGATACTTGTGCGGCGCCAGCCTTGTCTTCACGAACGCTTTCAGGTCGGCGCACAGCGCCTCCCCGGCGGCCTGGCCGCTGCGCGGCACGACGTAGGCAATGGTCTTGGTCAGTCCCTGTTCGTCGGCCCGGCCCACGACCGCGCACTCCAGCACCGCCGGGTGCGCGATCAGCGCCGACTCCACCTCGATCGGCGACACGTACTGGCCGCTGACCTTCAGCATGTCGTCGCTGCGGCCGGCATAGGTGTAATAGCCTTCGGCGTCCATCACATACTTGTCGCCGCTCTTGACCCAGTCGCCCTGGAAAGTGGCGCGGCTCTTGTCGCGGTTGGTCCAGTACATAAGCGCCGCGCTCGGGCCGCGGATGTACAGGTCGCCGACTTCGCCGACGCCGACCGGTCGGCCCTGGTCGTCGCGCAACTCGATGTCGTAGCCCGGCACCGGCTTGCCGGTCACGCCATAGCGCACGTCGCCGCTGCGGTTGGACAGGAAGATGTGCAGCATTTCGGTCGAGCCCAGCCCGTCGAGGATGTCGGCGCCGAAGTGCTCGCGGAAACGCTCGCCGACCTCGCGCGGCAGCATCTCGCCGGCCGAGGCGCAGATGCGCAGCGCGGTCTGCTCTCGCGCCGGCAGGTCCGGCGAGGCCAGCATGCCGACATACAGCGTGGGCACGCCGGCAAACACCGTGGGCCGGTGCGCGACCAGGCGCTTGAAGACCGCCTGCGGCGTCGGCCGCTCGGCCATCAGCACGGTGGTCGCGCCGACCGACAGCGGGAAGGTCAGCCCGTTGCCCAGGCCGTACGCGAAGAACAGCTTGGCCGCTGAAAACACCACGTCGTCCTCGCGCACGCCCAGCACCGGCTTGCCGTACAGCTCGGCGGTCCAGTACAGGTTCGCATGGGAATGCACGGTGCCCTTGGGGCGGCCGGTCGAGCCGGATGAATACAGCCAGAACGCGAAGTCGTCGCCATGGGTGTCTGCATGGCCGTCCGCGGCCAAGGGCGGCGTGTCCAGCAGGGCGGCGAAGCGGGTCGCGTTTTCCGGCAGCGCGTCGATGTCGCCCGACACCACCAGCCGGGGCGACTTGCCGGACCTGGCGATCGCCTGCTGCACCGCGGGCAGCAGGGCGGCCGACACCAGCACCACGCGAGCGCCGCAGTGGGCCAGCATGTAGGCATAGTCGTCGGCCGGAAGCAGCGTATTGACCGGCACCGGCACGATGCCGGCATACATCGCGCCGAGCAGCGCGACGGGCATGTCGACCGTGTCCTGCATGACGACCAGCACCCGTTCCTCGGGCCGCAGGCCGAGCGCGAGCAGGCCGGCGGCGCAGCGTCGTATGCGCAGGTCGAGTTCGCCGTAGGTCAGGGTTTCGGTGTCGTCGATGTAGGCCGGCTTGGCGGCGCGCGCCCGGTTGGCGTCGAGCAGGTGCCGGGCGAAGTTGAAGCGCTCGGGCGGGCTGGAAATGGTCTGGTGCATGATGTTTCCTCGGCTTCCTTGCAGATGGGAGCAGTCCGCCTCAGGCGGCGGGCGTGAAGTGAATGGCGCCCTGGGGCAGCAGGTAGAGCACCAGCGCGCGGCCCTGGCTCACCGTGGGATGGTGGGCGCTGCCCGGTTCATAGACGCACCACCCGGCCGGATGGCCGTCGAATTGCGCGCCGGGCGTCAGCGGCATGATGAGGTCGATTTCGCCGTTCGGATGGCTATGGTGCGGTCCGGCAAGGTCGTTCATGTCGACCACGTCGACCGAAAAGCCGTGGGTCGCATCGCTTGCCTTCAGCACGCGCCCGTAGCGGATGCCGCCGCCTTCGCGGCTGCAGAGCCAGCCCTCGGCGACGCCGGTCCGGCAGGCCGCCAGCAGCGCGTCGTAGAGGTCGCTGCCGGGGCCGAAATCGGCATTCAGGCGGGCTTCCAGCCTGGTATCGAGCGGCGTTCCGGCAATCTCGCCGGTCAGCCGGGCGACAAGCGTTTGGAACTCGTTGACGTCCATATGCGGTCTCCTCGTGCAGCACTTCGCTTATAGTGAGTGCCTTTATTTTTATGTTGAATGCAATTTATATTGCATCGTGAATCGAGTGTACATGCACTATCTTGCAATGGTCAAGACCGAAAGTCATACTATAATTCATCGCACTATCATGGCGGGATGCACGGCATCCGGCAACCACGGGTAAAAACATGACGGACCTTTCCGATCCTATTAAAGACCCTTTCCTGATCACGCTGGGCGAGCGCCTGAAGATGCTGCGCGCCCGGCGCGGCATGACCCGCAAGGCGCTGGCGCGGCTGGCCGACGTGTCCGAACGCCACCTTGCCAATGTCGAATCCGGCGTCGGCAATGCATCCATCCAGTTCCTGCGGCAATTGACGCTGGTGCTCAACTGCACGCTGGCCGAGATGATCGGCGACGAAACCGCGTCGTCGCCGGAATGGCTGATGATCCGCGAGATCCTGCGCGGCCGCTCCGAAACCGAGCTGGCCAAGGCGCGCGCGGCGATGTCCGACCTGTTCGAGACACCCACCAGCGAAAGCGCGCGCCGCCAGCGGGTGGCGCTGGTCGGCCTGCGCGGCGCCGGCAAGTCGACGCTGGGCCAGATGCTGGCCGATACCTGGATGGTGCCCTTCATCGAATTGAACCGGCAGATCGAAACCCTGGCCGGCTGCAGCATCGCCGAGATCCATGCGCTGTATGGCGCGACCGCATATCGACGCTACGAATACCGGGCGCTGGAAGACGCGATCCGCCGCTTTCCCAGCGCCGTGATCGCCACGCCGGGCGGCATCGTGTCCGACCCGGCCACCTTCAACCTGCTGCTGTCGCACTGCTACACGGTATGGCTCAAGGCCAGCCCGGAAGAGCACATGGAGCGGGTGCTGGCGCAGGGCGACAAGCGCCCGATGTCGGGCAACCGCGAGGCGATGGACGACCTGCGGAACATCCTCGACAGCCGCGCGCAGTTTTATTCGAAGGCGGACCTGACATTCGATACCAGCGACATCGCGCAGGAAGCGGCATTCATCGGCCTGACCGAGCAATTGCGCGGCAAGGCGCTGGCGGGCGCGCGGAACGGGGGGTAGGGAACGGACTGGCAGGATGGGGGTACGAAAAACGGCCGTTGCAACCCGTGCAACGCAGCCCTAGAAAGGTTTCATGCCATGTTCACCCATTGCAAGCTTCAAATCGATGCCGAGACGAGTAGAAAAACGATCATCGAATTTCTCGAGTCAGCGGTAGCCCTGGACAAATCCGGCGGAAAATCGCATCTGCGGGCCGTCGAGAAAACGTACCGGAACAAGGACGGAAGCATCTCGACAGTCACGAAGTTATTCGTGCGATCAGGCAAGGAAAGCCCGATCAAGTGGTTCAGGAATTTATTCAATGGCGAGCACGAACATGCGCTGGCCGCCAAGGTCTTGCAAACCCGCCTGCAGTACCGGGCCAGCAAGGATGAAGATCCCCGTAGCGGTCTCTCATCCGCCCTTTCGAAAAGCAGCAATGCGCTGATGACGGCCGGGTTCAAGTCCGAATACAGGAAGAATGGCGTTCCCCTTTCCGTCGTGGCGGACGTGTTCCCGAAGCCCGCGGCGCGCAACTCGGCGCCGATCAACTAGGCATCCGCCACTGAAATCCTGATTCCGCCAGCATCCGGGAAACACCTGGCTTCGTCCGGTGTTTCCCGGAACTCACCTATCAAAGCAATTCCGAATCGAAATGCAATTCAATTCTTGACGCATCCAATAAGATGCAATATAGTGCTTTCACACCCTCGTTAATGCACCATATTGCTTCAAAGGATGACGCCATGAGCACAACGCCGCAGGTCGACTACGAAACTTCCCCCGCGCAATACAAGCATTGGACGCTGTCCTGCGACGGCCCGATCGCCACGCTGACCATGAATGTCAATGAAGACGGCGGCCTGCGCGACGGCTACAAGCTGAAGCTCAATTCCTATGACCTGGGCGTGGACATCGAACTCAACGACGCGGTGCAGCGCATCCGCTTCGAGCACCCGGAAGTGCGCACCGTCGTCATCACCAGCAGCCGCGACCGGATCTTCTGCTCGGGCGCCAACATCTTCATGCTGGGCAAGTCGTCCCACGCATGGAAAGTCAACTTCTGCAAATTCACGAATGAAACCCGCAACGGCCTGGAAGATTCCAGTCGCAACGAGGGCCTGAAATTCATCGCCGCGGTCAATGGCGCCTGCGCCGGCGGCGGCTACGAGCTGGCGGCGGCCTGCGATGAAATCATCCTCGTCGACGACCGTTCTTCGTCCGTCAGCCTGCCGGAAGTGCCGCTGCTGGGCGTGCTGCCCGGCACCGGCGGCCTGACCCGGCTGACCGACAAGCGCCGCGTCCGCCACGACCTCGCCGATATTTTTTGCACCACGTCCGAAGGCGTGCGCGGCCAGCGCGCGGTCGACTGGAAACTGGTCGATGCGATCGCCAAGCCGGCGGTGTTCAAGGAAACGGTGCAGAAGCGCGCGCAGGAACTGGCCGCGCTGAGCGACCGGCCCGCGGAAGGGCGCGGCGTGACGCTGGCGCCGCTGGACAAGACGGTCAGTCCCGATGGCATCGAGTACCGGTATGTCGGGATCGCGATCGACCGCAATGCCCGCAACGCGGTGCTGACCGTGCGCGGCCCGCAAGGCCCGCAGCCGACGACCGTCGCGGCGATCGAGGAAGCCGGCGCGCAATGGTGGCCGCTGCAGATGGCGCGCGAACTCGACAATGCGATCCTGCACATGCGCACCAATGAACTCGACATCGGCACCTGGCTCCTGAAGACCGAAGGCGACGTGCAGGCCGTGCTGGACGCGGATGCGGCGCTGCTGGCCAACCAGTCGCACTGGCTGGTGCGCCAGACCATCGGCCTGCTGCGCCGCACCTTCGCCCGGCTGGACGTGTCCGCGCGCTCGCTGTTTGCGCTGGTCGAGGAAGGCTCCTGCTTTGCCGGCACGCTGCTCGAAGTCGCGCTGGCGGCCGACCGCATCTACATGCTGGCGCTGCCCGACAGCCCGGAGACCGCGCCGAAGATCGCGGTGTCGGAAATGAATTTCGGCCTGCTGCCCATGGTCACCCGCCAGTCGCGGCTGCAGCGCCGCTTCTACGATGACGAGGGCACGATCGCGAAGGTGCGCGAGACGCTGGGCCAGCAGCTCGACGCCGACCAGGCGATGGACCTCGGCCTCGTCACCTTCAACCCGGACGACATCGACTGGGCCGACGAGACCCGCATGGCGATTGAGGAGCGCGCCAGCATGTCGCCGGACGCGCTGACGGGCCTGGAAGCCAACCTGCGCTTCAACGGTCCCGAGACCATGGAGACCCGGATCTTTGGCCGCCTCACCGCGTGGCAGAACTGGATCTTCATCCGCCCGAACGCGGTGGGCGAATTCGGCGCGCTGAAGGTCTACGGCAGCGGCAACAAATCCCAGTTCGACATGAACCGCGTGTAAGCAGCTTCGACGACTACAACGTACAGACAAGGAAAATACCGTGAGCACAATCGACTACAGCGAAAAGATTCCGAACAACGTCAACCTGTCGGAAGACCGCACCCTGCAGCGCGCGCTGGAGCACTGGCAGCCGAACTACCTGCAGTGGTGGCGCGACATGGGGCCGGACGGCTCGAATGGTTTCGACGTCTACCTGCGCACCGCGATCAATGTCACGCCGGAAGGCTGGGCCAACTTCGACTACGTGAAGATGCCGGACTACCGCTGGGGCATCTTCCTCGCGCAGAAGGACGAGAACCGCAAGGTCAATTTCGGCGAGCACAAGGGCGAGGCTGCCTGGCAGGACGTGCCCGGCGAACACCGCGCCAACCTGCGCCGCATGATCGTCACGCAAGGCGACACCGAGCCGGCATCGGTCGAGCAGCAGCGCCACCTGGGCCTGACCGCGCCGTCGAACTATGACCTGCGCAACCTGTTCCAGATCAACGTGGAAGAGGGCCGCCACCTGTGGGCGATGGTCTACCTGCTGCACAAGCATTTCGGCCGCGACGGCCGCGAGGAAGCCGAGGCGCTGCTGCAGCGTAATTCGGGTTCGCAGGACAACCCGCGCATCCTCGAAGCGTTCAATGAAGAGACGCCGGACTGGCTGGCCTTCTACATGTTCACCTACTTTACCGACCGCGACGGCAAGTTCCAGCTGAACGCCTTGTCTGAGTCCGGCTTCGACCCGCTGTCGCGCACCTGCCGCTTCATGCTGACCGAGGAGGCGCACCACATGTTCGTCGGCGAGTCGGGCATCTCGCGCGTGCTGGCCCGCACGGCCGCCGTGATGAAGCAGCATGGCATCGAGGACCCGGAAGAAGTGCGCCGCCACGGCGTGATCGACCTGCCGACCATACAGCGCTACCTGAATTTCCACTTCAGCGTGACCATCGACCTGTTCGGCGCGGACCAGTCGTCGAATGCGGCGACCTTCTACACCACGGGCCTCAAGGGCCGCTATGAAGAGACCAAGCGCGACGACGACCACCTGCTGAAGGGCGGCCAGTACAAGATCCTGGACATTGCCAACGGCCAGCTGGTCGAGCGCGAAGTGCCGATGCTCAATGCGCTCAATGAAGTGCTGCGCGACGACTACATCCGCGACTCGGTGGCCGGCGTCGCGCGCTGGAACCGGGTGCTGGAAAAGGCCGGACTGGCGTTCCGCCTGGTCACGCCGCACAAGGCGTTCAACCGCCATATCGGCACGTTCGCCGGGCAAAAGGTGTCGCCGGACGGGCGCGTGATCTCGGAAGCCGAATGGGCGGCGAACGTGCGCAACTGGCTGCCGAGCGAGGAAGACCGCGCGTATGTCGCCTCGCTGATGGGCCGCGTGGTCGAGCCGGGCAAGATGGCCAACTGGATCGCGCCGCCGCCGGTCGGCATCAACCGCCAGCCGGTCGACTTCGAATACGTCCGGTTCAACTAGGCCCTGCCCGAACGCAGCCCGGCCGCTCCACCCGGCCGGGCTGCCAGCACAACAAACGGAAGCACCACGCCATGAACGCTCCTGAACAGATCGTGCTGATCCGACAGCACCTGATCGATCCCGAGGTCTGCATACGCTGCAACACCTGCGAGGAAACCTGCCCGATCGACGCCATCACGCACGACGGCCGCAACTACGTGGTGGACCCGGCGATCTGCAATGGCTGCAATGCCTGCATTTCGCCATGCCCGACCGGCTCGATCGACCACTGGCGGACCCTGCCCAAGGCCGCTGCCTACAGCCTGGAAGAGCAGTTCAGCTGGGACGAGCTGCCGGCGCAGCAGGACGTGCCGGACGACAGCCTGGTCGAGGCCGCCGTCGCGGCCGCGGCCGAGGAAACGCCGGTCGAAGGCATGCAGGTCAATGCCGCGCTGTCGCCCAGTTCGACCATCGCGCCGTGGTCGGCCGCGCATCCGTATGTCAACCTGTACCTGAACAGGAACCCGTTGACGGCCACCGTCGCCGGCAACTACCGGCTGACCGCGGTCGACACCGAGAGCGACATCCACCATATCGTGCTGGACTTCGGCACCCAGTTCTTTCCGATCCTGGAAGGCCAGTCAATCGGCATCATCCCGCCCGGCGTGGATGAAAATGGCAAGCCCCATTACATCCGCATGTACTCGGTGGCCAGCCCGCGCAACGGCGAACGCGAGGGATATAACAACCTGTCGCTGACGGTCAAGCGCGTGGTGTCCGACCATGAGGGCCGGCCGGTGCGCGGGATAGGCTCGAACTACCTATGCGACCTGCAGAAGGGCGACACGGTGCAGGTGACAGGCCCGTTCGGCGCCAGCTACCTGATGCCCAACCATGCCGGCTCCAACATCCTGATGATCTGCACCGGCACCGGCTCGGCGCCGATGCGGGCCATGACCGAGCATCGCCGTCGCATGTTCGCGAAGGGCGAACCGCTGCCCGGCAAGCTGATGCTGTTCTTCGGCTCGCGTACGCCCGAAGAGCTGCCGTACTTCGGCCCGCTGCTGAAGCTGCCGCCGGCCTTCATCGACATGCACCTGGCGTTCTCGCGCCAGCCCGGCCAGCCGCGCGCCTATGTGCAGGACAAGCTGCGCGAAGCCGGGCCGGCCGTCATCGAACTGCTCAACAGCGACAGCTATGTCTATATCTGCGGCCTCAAGGGCATGGAGGCCGGCGTGATGGACGCGCTGCGCGACACCTGCGCGGCGGCCGGCGTCGACTGGCCCGCGCTGCATGCGAAGATGGTGCGGGACGGCCGCTTCCATGTCGAAACCTATTGAAAGACAAAAATTCCACGATGACGACACTCCCCGTAGACACCGACAACTTCCGCGTCGAAATCGATGAAGGCGGCATCGCGCACCTGATCTTCGGGCCGGCCGGCGGCATGCCGGTGACGGACGCCCGCGGCCATGCGGCGATCGCGTCGATCTGGCGCGACCTCGACGCCCGCGCCGACGTGCGCGTGGTGCTGGTGCGCAGCGAGGGCAAGGCCTTCTGCGCCGGCGGCGCGCTCGACATGGTCGAGGAGATGCTGCAGTCCGAGACCGCGCGGCGGCGGGTGCTGCACGAGGCGCGCGAGCTGGTGGCCGGCATGCTGGCCTGCGGCAAGCCCATCGTTTCGGCCATCCATGGCGCGGCAGTCGGCGCCGGGCTGGCGGTGGCGCTGCTGGCGGACATCTCCATCGCTGCGAAGAATGCGAAGCTGATCGACGGCCATGCCAAGCTGGGCGTGGCCGCCGGCGACCATGCGGCGGTGATCTGGCCGCTGCTGTGCGGCATGGCCAAGGCCAAGTACTACCTGATGCTGTGCGAACCGCTGAGCGGCGAGGAAGCCGAACGCATCGGCCTGGTCAGCCAGGCGGTGGAGGCAGACCGGCTGCAGCAGGCCGCGCTGGACATCGCGCAGCGCCTTGCCGCCGGCAGCGCCGCGGCGCTCGCGCATACCAAGCGCTCGCTCAACCTGTGGCTGCATGCGGCATGGCCGGCGTTCGAGGCGTCGCTGAATGCGGAAATCATGGGTTTCGGCGAGGCCGACGCGCGCGAGGGGCTGGCCGCGATACGGGAAAAACGCGCGCCGCAGTTCGGCCGCGGCCAATGAAATTCGCCGAACTGACCGCCGGCCGCCGCATCAGTCTCGGGCCGCTGGCGGTCGATGAAGGCGAGGTGCTCGCCTTCGCGGGCAAGTACGACAGCCAGTGGTTCCATACCGATCCCGAGCGGGCCGCCGACGGCCCGTTCCAGGGCCTGATCGCCAGCGGCTGGCACACCTGCGCGATGGCGATGTCGCTGATCGCCAGCGAGGTGCTGGCGGATTCCGAATCGTTCGCGTCGCCCGGCCTGGCTTATGTGCGCTGGCCCAACCCGGTGCGCCCCGGCGACAGCCTGACGCTGGAACTCGAGGTGCTGGAGCAGCGCGTGTCCGACAGCCGTCCATCGCTGGGCATCGTGCGCTGGCAGTGGATGATGAAGCGGCAGGGCGGGGCGGTGGTGCTCGACCTGGAAGCGACCAGCATGTTCAGGCTGGGCGAGGAAGGACGTTCCTAGCCGGGCGGTCTCCTAGCCGGGGAGGCCTTATTCAATTGACCCCGGGTCGAACAGGTTGCGCTGCACATGCTGCAGATGCGCATGGATGGCCTTGCGGGCCAGCGCCGCATCGCGCTGGCGCAGCGCATCGACCAGCGCCCTGTGCTCCTGCTGGTAGGCCAGGCGCCGTTCCGGGGTCAGGCTCTGCCGCTTCAGCTGGCCCCACTCGGCGCGCTCCCTTTCCTCGCTCATCAGGTTGAAGACGGTCAGCACGATGCTGTTATGCGTGGCTTCGGCCAGGCTGCGGTGCAGTGCGCCATCCCAATGCTCGAACTGCTCGAACCCGGCTGCGTTTTCCGCATTGCGCAGGCAGTGGTCCATCGTCGCGAAGTCGGCGCCGTTGGCATTGCGTATCACCATGTCGACCAGAGCCGGTTCGAAGGCGATGCGGGCTTCCATCAGTTCGGCCGGGCTGGTCGCGGTGCCCGGCGCGGGCCGCGCGGGAAACGCCGGCTGCGGCAGCCGCGCCAGGGCGTCCGGCGCGACATAGGTGCCGCTGCCCACGGCCTGGGTGATCAGGCCCATGCCCTTCATCTGCGTCAGCGCGCGGCGCACGGTCGAACGTCCGACCTTGAACGCCTCCATCATCTGGCGCTCCGCCGGCAGGCGTTCGCCCGGCCGCCAGCGTCCGTTGCGCAGGTCGGCAAGCAGCATTTCGCGTAACTGGAAGGCGGTATCGGTGCTCAAGGCGGTAGCAGTGTCAGTGAAGGCAAGCACATGTCGGGACGTCCGTTAACATGATTACAGAAGAACTATCAACGCACAACTGGTTGACAATCGTACACCCACACTGATAAATTGGTCTACTAATGAAACCAATTACAACCAATCTGGAGATCACATGCGTTTTGCCACTCTCGAAGTAAACGGCCGCCAGTTCGTCGCAGCAGTCAGCGCGGACGGCACCCAGTATTGCGAAGCAAGCCGGCTGTTCCCCGGATTCGACGGCGACATGCATGCGCTGATCGAGCGCCAGCCGACCATGGAAGGCGTGACCATGCCGACCGACGGCCTGCAGCCGCTCGCCGGCGTGCGCATCTGCGCGCCGATTCCCCAGCCACGCCGCAACATCTTCTGCGTCGGCAAGAACTACCACGAGCATGCGAAGGAATTCGGCCGGTCCGGCTTCGACATGTCGGCCGGCAAGGGCGAGGATGCGCCGCCGGCGCCGGTCGTGTTCACCAAGCCGGCCAGCACCGTGGTCGGCAACGGCGACGACGTGCTGGCCTTCCCGGAAGTGACGCAGCAGATGGATTATGAAGCCGAGCTTGGCGTCATCATCGGCCGCACCGCTCGCGGCATCAGCAAGGCCGAGGCGCTGAACCACGTCTGGGGCTACACCATCATCAACGACGTCACCGCGCGCGACCTGCAGCAGAAGCACCGCCAGTGGTTCATCGGCAAATCGCTCGACACCTACTGCCCGATGGGCCCGTTCATCGTCACCGCCGACGAGGTCGATGTCGGCAACCTGACCGTGCAGTGCTGGATCAATGGCGAACTGCGCCAGAACGCCAACACCAGCGACCTGATCTTCGACGTGCCGACCGTGATCGAAACCCTGTCGGCCGGCATGACGCTGTGCGCCGGCGACGTGATCGCCACCGGCACGCCGGCGGGCGTGGGCATCGGCTTCAAGCCGCCGCGCTTCATGAAGTCCGGCGATGAAATGAAAATCACCATCGGCAATCTGGGCACGCTCACCAACCGCGTCAAGTAAGGGGACAGCGATGAACAGCCATCCGCTGGCGCGCGTTGCCGCCTTCACCCTGCTCGCCGCCGCCGCGCTGGGCGCCACTTCGGCGTCCGCGCAGGAGTATCCGACCAAGCCGGTCAAGATCATCGTGCCGTTCGCGCCCGGCGGGTCGGCCGACGTCTATGGCCGCGCGGTCGCGGTGCATCTGCAGGAGGTGATGAAGCAGACCTTCATCGTCGAGAACCGGCCCGGCGCCGGCTCGCTGATCGGCACCGAGGCGGTGGCCAAGAGCGCGCCGGATGGCTATACATTGCTGCTGATGTCCAACACGCACACGGTCAACGAGTCGCTGTTCACGTCGAAGTCCTTCGACCTGATGCGCGACTTCGTGCCGATCGCGCCGATCAACTACTCCGACCTGGTGCTGGTCACGCGGCCGGGGCTGGGCGCGGCCACGATCGCCGACCTGCTGAAGATGGCCAAGGCCAAGCCGGGCGCGCTGAGCTATGCGTCGTCCGGGCCGGGCACGCCGTACCACATGGCCGGCGAGCTGTTCAAGGCGAGCGCCGGCATATCCATCCTGCATATCCCGTACAAGGGCAGTTCCGGCGCCCGCACCGATGTGCTGGGCGGCCAGGTCGACATGATGTTCGACGCGGTGCCGACGATGGCCGAGTTCATCCGCAGCGGCAAGGTGACCGCGCTTGCCACCACCGGCAAGACCCGCTCCGAGGTGCTGACGAACGTGCCGACCATGAACGAGGCCGGCGTGCCGGGCTACGAGGCGGTGATCTGGCTGGGACTGATGGCGCCCAAGGGCACGCCGCCGGCCATCGTCGCGCGGCTCAACGAGGAAGTCGGCAAGTTCGCGTCCGACCCGCAGACGGTGCGGGCCTGGGCCAAGCAGGGCACGACGCCGATGAAGATGGCGCCCGACGCGTTCTCGAAGTTCATGCAGGACGACATCACGAAGTGGGCGCGCGTGGTCAAGGTCTCCGGGGCGAAGGCCGACCGGTGAGTTCCGGCGGCACCGTAGCGCTGCAGGTCAACAATACGCCGCGGCAGATCGACGCGGATGCCGACCTGCCGCTGATCGATGCGCTGCGCGACATGCTGGACCTGAAAGGCACGCGCTTCGGCTGCGGCGCCGGGCAGTGCGGCGCCTGTTTCGTGCTGGTCGGCGGCCATCCGATGCCGTCCTGCGAAACGCCGCTGTGGGCGGTGGCGGGCAAGTCGATCACCACCGTCGAAGGGCTGGGCAGTCCGGGCGCGCCGCATCCGCTGCAGCAGGCTTTCCTGGACGAGCAGGCCGCGCAATGCGGCTACTGTACGTCGGGCATGCTGATTTCGGCCGCGGCGCTGCTGCGCCGCAACCCGGACCCGGATGAGGCCGAGGTGCGGGCCGCGCTGGAACGCAATCTCTGCCGCTGCGGCAGCCACAACCGCATCGTGCGCGCAGTGCTGCGCGCCGCCGCTGGAAACAAATCCCGATGAACATGGCGTACGCGGCGGCCACTGGCGCCGTCCCCCCCGGCCCGGCGCTGCCGGGCAGCCTGCAGCGCAACCGCACGCTGGGCCAATGGCTGCGCTTCGCCAGCGAAGGCCAGGTCGATGTATTTTCGGGCAAGGTCGAGCTGGGGCAGGGCATCCTGACCGCGCTGGCGCAGATCGTCGCCGAGGAACTGGACCTGCGCATCGACCAGGTGCGCATGCATGCCGCCAACACCGACACCAGCCCGGACGAAGCGGTGACCTCGGGCAGCCTGTCGGTGCAGGAGTCGGGCACGGCGCTGCGCTGGGCCGCGGCCGAGACGCGCCACCTGTTCCTGCAGGCGGCGGCTGCCGCGCTGCATTGCGCGCCGTCCGCGCTGCAGGTCGCCGACGGCGCTTTCCTGCATGCGGACGGCCGCCGTGAAAGCTACTGGACGCTGGCCGGCCGGGTCGTTCTGGACCGCGAGGCCAGCGGCGCCATTGCGCCCAAGGACGCCGGCGCTTACCGCGTCGTCGGCCAGCCGGCGGCGCGGCTCGACCTGCCGGCCAAGGTCTTCGGGCTGCCTGCCTTCATCCATGACATGGTGCTGCCGGGCATGCTGCATGCGCGGATGCTGCGTCCGCCATCGCCGGCCGCGCGGCTGGCGTCGGCGGATGCGGCCGAGGCCGCGCTGGACCAGGCGCGGCTGGTGCGCGACGGCTCGCTGCTGGCGGTAGTGGCGGCCACCCAGTACCTGGCCAACCGCGCCGCCGTCGCCGCCGCAAAGCGCCTGGCATGGGAAACGCCGCTTGCCGCGCCGCTGCCGGACGAGCAGACGCTGCCCGACTGGATCAGGCGCCAGCCCGCCGACGCCAGCCTGGTGGCGGCCAGCCCCAGGCAGCAGGACGCCGTCGCCGCGCCGCCGGCCGGCGTGTTCAGCGCCAGTTACAGCAGGCCTTACCTGGCGCATGCGTCGATTGCGCCGTCATGCGCGTTGGCGCAGTTCAGCGACGGCAGGCTCACCGTCTGGACGCACAGCCAGGGCATCTACAACCTGCGCGCCGACCTGGCGCTGGCCTTCGGCATGGCGCCCGCGGACATCACGGTCCGGCATGTCGAGAGCGCCGGCTGCTACGGCCACAACGGCGCGGACGATGCCGCGTTCGACGCCGCGTGGCTGGCCCGCGCATTGCCCGGCCAGCCGGTGCGGGTGCAATGGTCGCGCGCCGACGAACTGGCCTGGGCGCCGTTCGGCCCGGCCGCGGTGGTCGACCTGCAGGCCGACGTGGACAGCCTCGGCAATGTGCAGTCCTGGCGGCACAGCGTGCGCAGCAACGGCCACAGCAACCGGCCCGGCCGCGCCGCCACGCCGGCGCTGCTGGGCAGCTGGCATACCGCCAAGCCGTTTCCACCGCTGCTGGCGCTGAATGCGCCGCTGGCCGCCGGCGGCGGCGCCGAGCGCAATGCGCTGCCATGCTACGACTTCCCCGTGTGGCAGGCGACCAGCCACCGGCTGCTGTCGATGCCGCTGCGCACGTCGGCGCTGCGGGCGCTGGGCGCGCATGTGAACGTGTTCGCGGTCGAGAGCTTCATGGACGAACTGGCCGAGGCCGCAGGCCGCGACCCGCTGGAATACCGGCTTGCCCATTGCGGCGACCCGCGCGCCCGCGCGGTGCTGGAGGACGCGGCCCGGCGCGCCGGCTGGCCCGGCGCGCACCTGGCCGAGGACCGCGGCATGGGCATCGGCTTTGCGCGCTACAAGAACACCGGCGCCTGGTGCGCGGTGGTGGCCGAGATCGAAGCCGGCGTCGACATCATGGTCAGGCGCCTGACCATCTCGGTCGACGTGGGCGCCGCGATCAACCCGGACGGCGTGCGCAACCAGATCGAGGGCGGCGCGATCCAGGCATGCAGCTGGACGCTCAAGGAAGCGGTGCGCTTCGACGCCGAACGCGTCACCAGCGACAGCTGGGACACCTACCCCATCCTGCGCTTCTCGGAGGTGCCGGCGGTCGACGTCGGCATCCTCGACGGCGCCGGCCCGCCGCTGGGCGCGGGCGAAGCGTCGGTCGGCCCGACCGCCGCGGCCATCGGCAATGCGGTTGCCCGCGCGCTGGGGCTGCGGGTGCGGGCGCTGCCGATCACCGCGGAACGCATACAACAGCTGCTGGCGTAGCACCGCGCCGGCGCAAATAACGAATCACCAAAGGAGAAAACATGGAAGTGCATATTCTGAGCGGCGGCGCGGCGCAGGGCGTTGTCAGGGGACTGGAGCAGTCCTTCCTGGACGAGACCGGCGCCCGGCTGCAGGCGACGTTCGGCGCGGTCGGCATGATGAAGGAAAAGCTGCTGGGCGGCGCGCCATGCGACGTGCTGATCCTGACGCAGGCATTGATCGACGAGCTGGAGCAGAGCGGCCGCGTCGAGTCGGGCAGCGCCGCCGCGCTGGGCCGCGTGAAGACCGGCGTCGCGGTGAAGGCCGGCGAAGCGCAGCCGGATGTGTCCAGCGCGGACGGCCTGCGCGCGGCGCTGCTGGCGGCCCGCGGCATTTACTTCCCGGACCCGCAGAAAGCCACCGCCGGCATCCACTTCATCAACGTGGTGAAGAAGCTCGGCATCTTTTCCGACATCGAAGCGGCGCTGCGGCCGTTTCCAAACGGCGCCACCGCGATGGCGCAGATGGCGCAGGCCGACGAGCCCGGCCTGCTGGGCTGCACCCAGGTCACCGAGATCCTGTACACGCCGGGCGTGAGCCTGGTGGCGCCGCTGCCGGTCGAGTTCGAACTGGCCACCGTCTATACCGCGGCGCTGTCGACCCGCGCGGACCAGCCCGAGCTGGCGCGGCGGCTCATTGCGGCGCTGTCCGGCGAGACATCGAAGGCCCTGCGCGAACAGGGTGGATTCGAGTTATAGAACCCCCGCGTGGCGACGCCTCAGATCGGCTTCGCCACGCTGACGCCGAATATCCAGCTGAAGCGCAGCGGCCTCGACTTCCTGCAGAACCGGTGCAGCGCCATCAGCCCCCAGGTCGTCATCAAGGGAGCGGCGAACCAGTACGCCTCATACGGAATGGACTGGTCGACGCGCTTGTACAGTGCGTAGGTCAGGATCAGCACCGGCGCATGCAGCAGGAATATGAAGAAGCTGTGCTTCGCCCGCGCTGCCAGCCACCTGCCGGCCTTCGTATCGACCAGCAGGCTCGTCGTGGGCCATAGCAGGAAGGGCGCGACGAAGCGCAGGTAAGTGGTGTTTCCTATCCTGAAGATGACGATGCTCGTGCAGATCGCCAGGAAAACGATCAGGCACAGGCCGGCATATTTGTCGAGCCGCTTGATGTCCCATCGCTGCACCGCCGCCATGCCGCCGATATAGAACATGATGGCCATCTCGTTGCGCAGCACCAGGTCGCCCTCGACGTTAAACCAGAACAGCACGACAGTGAGGAAAAAGCCAGCCAGCGCCGCGCGGCGCAGCAGCCATCCGAGGAAGGGCGCCAGCAGCATCAACGCCAGCAGGTCGCGCACGAAGTTCAACGGGTAGTTGACCGGCCCCTTGGTGAAGCCGAAGGCGGCGTCCAGCATCGTGCCGGGATTGAATGGATACAACTGGTAGGAGACCGGCACCCTGTAATGCGACTGCATCAAAAACAGGGCAACGGCCAGCAAGGTATTGCAAGTGAAAAAAGGCACGAGCAGCGTCCTGAACTTCTTGGAAGCGAGCTTGCTCGCGCTGGTGTCCAGCCCGGAGCCGAAAAGCAGGTAACCCGATACGCAGGTCAGCACAGGCACGGTGCAGCGGAACACCGCGCTCTGGAAGAATGCCTTGGTGAGGTCGAACCAGCCGGAACCGATGTCGGCGATGTTGACGTATTCCGGCGTGTGGAGAATCACGATGCCGAAAATCATTGCGAAACGCAGCATATCGATTCGCGTTCTTACTTCATTGTCTATCCAAACCTGATTCATTGATGCCTAAGCCAGAAAACTTGAAACGCTTCCGTATAGCAATGTTAATGCCAGTAAATAAATTTAAATAAAAACAATGGCTTGGCGTCAGGTTTGCGAAACTGACATTACCTTTTGTAAAGTTTGGCGACTCACATGTTTATGGGATGCCAGGGTGCCTGCAACGAAAGCGGGAGATAGCCGGGACGATTCCAGGCAGTGTGCCGTGTGCTGGAAATCTTATTGCGATGCATGCCGGAATACATAGGGGCCTGTCCGGCGAAATGATTGACAGATAATCTTTCGGGCGGTTAAATGCGAGCGCTTATTAAATCTATAACGCTCTGGCATGCCCTTGCTGCTAACGTCTGGCAGCGGCAGCCCGGTCTTTTTCCACCACTAATAATTCGAACAAGGGACACATGAAAACCCAATCAGGCCTATTTATCGCAGCGCTTCTTCTCGCCGGCTGCGCACAAAACCCATTGGCAAAAAACGGCGCCGCGAACACGCAGCCCGCGACATCCGCCCAGGCCCAGCCTGCCACTGCCGCGTCCTCCGCGGGCAAGCGGGAAGTCAAGGGAATCAACGACTGGAGCGGCTATATCCAGGGTACCCCTGCGGCCAACAGCAGGTTCTCGAGCCTGAAGATCGGCATGGGCCAGAAAGAGGCCATGGACATCGCCGGCCAGCCGACCGACCAGGGCTCGCATATCACCGGCAAGGCCTTCATCCCGTTCTACATGGGCTCGGGTTCGGTTGAAACCTGGCTGCATTACAAGGGCGTCGGGCGCCTGCTGTTCGCGTCGAACGGCGGCTTCTCGACCAGCACCGGTCTGATCGGGATCGAGCATGATGCGAGCGAGCGCGGATACCGCTAAAGCGGGATTGTCGCGCGGCGACATCGATGACTGAAAAAGCGGGCCGGATGGCCCGCTTTTTTAATGTGCACAAAGCTGAGCAGCTAATGTGGATGGCGGATGGCGGATGCTGCGTTCCACCGTCCTTGTTTGCCAGCGGTGCGCCTTTATGGGTATTGCGGGGCCATGTGGAAGCATCGCAAATACGGCGATGTGCGTGAAAAACTGGAGTTGTTCGGCCTGCGGCTGGCACGCAGAAGCAGGCGCAGGCCGAGGGAAAAGAATCGCGGACCCGTCTGTTATCCAGGGTTATAAGAAGCCGGAAAAGAAAATCATTTCGTCGTCGCGGGCGGGCAGCAATGTTATATAATTTATATTAGTTACCAAAAAGAATCTTTTTGGGGGCTAATTGCAAAAATGTAATATTGAGAAGGGACGCCATGCTGGGAATCGATCCACGTTCTTTTATCATTGTTACGACCTGTCTTGGCTTTTTATGTGCTTGCCTGTGCTTTATCCTGCGGCGTAGCTTTCCACGCGACATTGAGGGAATTACCGAATGGGGAACGGCTTGCATTGTCCTTGTGGTTGCTTCAGCTCTGTTCGCTTCACGCCAGCATTTGAATATCTTCTTCGGCAGTTATCTGGCGAATGTCCTTTTTGTAGCCGGCATCGCATTGATGCACCGAAGCATACGTAAATTTACCGCTCAGCCGTATCGTCAACGACTTGAAACTGCCACCGTGCTTGCCATGGCAGCGTTGCTGGTGTGGCCGACCTTCGTTCATGACGACTATCGATTTCGCATCGTTATCGTAAGCGTGGTGAATGCATGTTTTTTCCTTGCATCGGCATTCGCAATTACACGGATGTCGGCGAAAGGCTTCGTCGAGTACTTTACCCAGTTCATATTCGTTGCCACGGCTTTAGTATTGGCCGTGCGATGCGGCGTCACCCTGCTTGCGCCAAACACGCTGCAGCCTTTGACCAATACGTCATTCATCCACTACGTGTATCTCGCAACAACTTCATTTTCGATCCTGGCGTTAAGCCTTGGTTTCATTATGATGATCAACCGCCGCTTGCAGCAGCGGCTGGAAGCGGCAGCCTTCCACGATGGGTTGACCGGTGTGTTTACCCGGACGGCATTTTTCGATTCGGCGAACATGGAACTGGCGCGCTGCCATCGGTCCGGCGACAAGGTATCGCTATTGATCATCGATCTCGATGACTTCAAATCGATCAATGATCGTTTCGGCCACCTGGGCGGCGATGGCGTGCTGATTGATTTTGTAAACAGGACCCGGCAAGTCCTGCGGAGCCATGACTTGTTCGGCCGGTATGGCGGCGAAGAATTCGTGGCCCTTTTGCCGGTGACCGACCAAAAGCAGGCCCACGAAGTCGCAGGGCGAATATGTGCAATATGCCAGCGATCCGGCGAAGCGGGTGCGACTGCATTTACAGTCAGCATCGGCGTGGCAACCGTCCAGCCGGGCGGCGAAGACATAGGCGCCATATTGGCGCAGGCCGATGCGGCGCTTTATCGTGCAAAGAGGAATGGAAAGAACCGTTACGAATCACATGTCGTGATTTCGACGGCCGCCTAGAACAGGTTCATGCCGTTGCGCCCGCCTGGCGAACTCGTATGTCCGCATTGCCACGTTTCAAATCTCCGCCAGGAATTTCAACCTCCACTCACCCCACCGATCATTCTCGCCGCGATGCGTCGACGGCCGGGAGCCATCGCTGCCAGAAAAAATGATCGATCAGTGGAATGGGGATGGGACAACACCCATCGTCATAAGGATACGGCGTGTCCCGCATTGGCGGCCAAGCGGCAATTCGACAATGAATCCACTGTTCAGGCAGCTGATTCGGCAGCTGTCAGGGGTGATGCCGGGTTTTCTTGTACATTAGAACCGTTGCCGAGGGTTGGCAAATAACATCAATAATGAGGGGACAACATGAGAAATATTGCAAAGCTGTTATGCGGCATGACATTCGCCGTCGCAAGCTGGTCTTCCGCCGTCGCAGCCGAACCTGCAAAGATCAGGATGCAGGAATTCATGGTGCCTGCCGACGAATCGGGCATCCAGTTATATGTGCGGAACAAGCGCCCGGAAGGCGTGGAAAAATTCGGTCCCGACAAGATTCTCCTATTCGTGCATGGATCGACCTATCCGGCCGAAACGGCTTTCGATTTGCCCTTGAACGGCATGTCATGGATGGATTACATCGCCCAGCATGGGTATGACGTGTACCTGGTCGACCTGCGTGGCTATGGGCGCTCCACGCGGCCGCCGGAGATGTCCAAGCCCGCGGAAGACAATTCGCCCATAGTCCGGACAGAGACCGCCGTCCGGGATGTCGGATCCGCAGTCGACTTCATCACCAAACGAACCGGGTCGCCGAAGCTCAATCTCCTGGGCTGGTCCTGGGGCACCAGCACGATGGGTTGGTACACCGCCCAGCATAATGACAAGGTGAATAAGCTGGTGCTGTACGCACCGCAATGGATTCGAAACGAAGCTTCGCTGACCGATAGCGGCGGAAAACTTGGCGCATACCGTTCGGTGTCGATGTCGTCGGCGAAGGAACGCTGGTTGAAAGGCGTGCCGGAAGACAAGAAGGCAACGTTGATACCGGAAGGCTGGTTCGAGCAATGGTCACAAGCCACATTGGCGACGGACCCGGAAGGCTCGAAGCAAACGCCACCGGTGCTGCGCGCGCCCAATGGCACGGTGCAGGATTCGCGCGATTACTGGTCCGTCGGCAAGCCACTGTATGACCCCGGAATGATACGCGTGCCGACATTTCTCGCGCATGCCGAATGGGACGCCGATCTTCCCAGCTACATGCTGCATGCGTACTTTGCCAGGCTGACGAATGCGCCTTATAAAAGGTATGTAGAAATCGGTGAAGGCACGCACACCGTGATCATGGAAAAGAATCGCATGCAGCTGTTCCAGGCAGTGCAGCAATTTCTGGATGAAGACATCAAACCTGGAAAGTGAACGGCTTGCCCTATCCTGCAGGAAGGACATCGCCGTGCCGATGTTCCTTGCTATCTGACAGGTAAGGCGTTCTGACGCTCTTCCTGCCGCTCCTGCGGCAGGAAGAGGGCACCAGTGATTCAGCATGATGAAGCTGCGGTATCGGGACACCGCGGCCAGTGCCTCGGGTTCGACGGTTTTTCCGCCGGCCAGGTCTCTGAAACATGGCCGGAAGGATGAAAGCGATTGCCATGAACGACGATGAACCGTCCGCTCAGGAACCCGCTACCCAGTCCCCCGACTTCCCGCCATGCTTCTCCAGCACCTTCACATCCGTCATCACCATCCCGCGGTCCACCGCCTTGCACATGTCGTAAATGGTCAAGAGGCCGACCTGCACCGCGGTCAGCGCTTCCATCTCCACGCCGGTCTTGCCGCTCGTCTCCACCCGCGCGGTGCAGGTCACCTGGTTCAGCGCAGCGTCCGGCTCCAGGTCCACGGTGACGCGGGTCAGCGCCAGCGGATGGCACAGGGGAATCAGGTCGCTGGTGCGCTTGGACGCCATGATGGCGGCGATGCGCGCGATGCCCAGCACGTCGCCTTTCTTTGCGGTGCCGGACAGGATCTGGGCCAGGGTCTCCGGCTTCATCCGGATCACGCCCGATGCAATGGCGATGCGATGGGTGTCGGCCTTGGCGCCGACGTCGACCATGTGCGCCTGGCCGGATGCGTCGAAATGCGTGAGAGAGGACGGGGTGTCTGGCTGCTGGTCTGTGCTCATGAACGGAAGAAGGTGGCTGGATGAATGGGAAATGCCGCGCTGCTGGCACATGGTCTGGCAGCAGGGATCATAGCACCGTGTCCTCGCCGTCACGCCCGCCCGATCGCGCACGGATCAGGGATAAGCACCGAATGCAATCCTGCGCAAAACCGGCAGCGCCGGCAGGCGCTGCGTGCCGATAAGGGTCTTCTGCATGGACTTGCATGCGGACTGGCTCGCGGATGCGCATGCCTGGAGCGCCGTGCATCATTTTCGTTCGGAGGGCGGACGCCGGCGCTGCATCGCATCGCCAGACGGGGCGACGCGCTTACGAAAAGAGCGGTTGAGCACCTGAAACATAAAGATTGAATTGTGTCGCCCCGATCCCCTCGTAGTGATAATGATCGTAGCTGACGCCGAGGACGGTAAGGCTATCCACCTTGGTCCGGCTAAAACCGTCGTCTGCAACGAAGACCTGGTCGTTTGCATCGGCTTTCAGGAATAACAGGTCGCCAGAGGTAAAGGCAATGCCGGCACTCGGGGTCAGGCGGAAGATATCGGCCGCGCCGTTGGCGAAGTCGAAGGCATCGACATTGGCATAGGACGTCTTTCCACTGGATGCGTTTTCGCTGACGAGAAAGCGCCCCAGGTCCAGGTCCGTCATGCCCGTGATTTTTATGGTGTCGGAGCCGGCGCCGCCGTCGAACGCAATATCGTGCAGCTTGCCGGCTGCCGCGTCCTGGTACAGGTCTTTAATCACCAGGGTGTCGTTGCCGATACTGCCCGTCACGGTGAACTGCGTCAGCCGTGCAGTGGCGCTGGTGCCGGTAAAGCTCTTGTCGAAATAGAAGGTATCGTCGCCGGCGCCGCCGGTCAAGGCGCTGTACGACCCGCCGTCATTGAACAGGCCGGCCTTGCCGGCAACGATGGTATTGTTTCCATCGCCGGCATTGATGTCGTAGTGCGCTGTTCCTCCGTGCCCGCCAGGTCCACCCGATCCAGGATGCGTGATTCGTCCAAGGGGCGTTCCATTGATAAACCCGCTGGCATTCGGGTTTGCTGCGCCTCCCAGGCCATCCTGTCCATCGATTCCACCAGCACCGATATCGCCCTGCAGGATGATGTCCCTGGCAAAGCCGGTCTCTATCTTGTAATTAATCGAGCCGCCAGAGCCGCCACTCCCGCCATCTCCGCCATCCTGCCCGAATTGCGAAGCAAAAAAACGACTGGTGCCCGGCGTAACCGTGTAATTTCCCGCCGCGCCGTTTCCGCCATTGCCGCCATCTCCTGCATCTGCCTGATCGCCGCCGAACAGCAGGACACTTCCCGATCCGGTTTCGGCCACGGTGTAATCGATGGTTTCGCCATTGGCGCCGTTGCCGCCCGCCGGCGTTGTCCCGCCGTCCACGCCTGCAGTGTAGGGACCCGCGGCCCCTCCCTGGCCGCCGTTGCCAACGGCAATAAGCGCCGCGCCGAGAACGAGATGCGGACTGGCATCCTGATACGCAATGCGTTCGTTAAAAGCGGTAGCAGAGGTCGGGCTGGCGCCGGCGACAGTGGCAGTACCGTCACCGCCAGCGGAACCGTTCTCGCTGCTGTAAGCCGGCTTGTCGGGTAATGTCACGGTGTAGTCCACGCTGTTTATAAGCATGCTTCCCCCATCTGCCAGCACGACGTTATCAGCCGCAGCGCCGGTGGGTGAGAATGTGCCGTTGATCACATCCGCGCCACAGAGAAGAATGTCGACGGCGGTCGACGCTGCGACCGTCACAGTCGCCGTCGCTGCATTGCTGCTCGCGCCTTTCGTATCTTGCGCCACGTAGCTGAAACTGGCTGCGCCGCTGGTTGACGGCGTAAAGGTGACGGTGCCGTCGGTATTGAGCACGGCAGTGCCGCCGGCGCCATCGGTCACGCTGGATATTTTCAACAGGGCGGCATCGCCGTCGTCTGCATCGGTATCGTTTCCCAGCAGTTGCAGGGCGGTGTAGATAGCCGGCGCGCCCCGGGTGGCTGTCAAGGCATCGTTTGTCGCAACCGGCGTGTCGTTGACGCCATTGACGGTAATTTGCATCGTCCCGTTGGTCGAGCTCACGCCGTCGCTTACGGAAAAATTCTGTAGCAGGTCCACGCTGCTGCCCTGCGATAAATGCTGAAACGCTGCGTTTTTCGGATCGAAGCGATAGGCGCCATCCGGGTCGATGTTCAACGCCGTCACCAGGATGCCGGTACTGGCGAAGGTCAGGCTTGCGCCGGCATCGACATCGCTGCCATCGAGGCGTCCCGTCAATGCCGGGCCATCTTCCGATACCGTGGCGCTGGCCGACGTAACGACAGGCGCATCGTTTGCGCCGTTGATACTGATCCTAATCGTCTCCTCGGTGCCATCTTCCGTCGTGACCTGAAAGGTGTCCTGCAAGGTCTCGGTCGTGTTGAGCTTTTGTACGGTGCCGTTGTGGTTGGTGAGGGTGTAAGTCCACTTGCCGTCAGCGCTTATTGCATAAGTGCCATAGCCACCCCGGCTGGGCTGGCCCGGAGTCGCGTCCATGAAGGTATTGGCCGCATTATCCACGTCTGCCGCCGTCACTACGCCGGTCGCTGTGGGCGAGCCAGGCGTGCCGTTGTCGACGCCGCCCGCTTCCGTCACTTCGCCAGTCAAGCTGCCATCGACGATGGCGTAATCGTTGACGCCGCTGATGGTGACCGTTTCGGACTGGACCGATGTACCGCCGTTGCCGTCGTCGACCTGGTAATCGACGCGTATGGTGCTGGTCTGCGCTTCTTTCCGATTGGTCTGACCTGCCAGATGGTCGAACGCGTCATTGCCCGGGTCGACTGTCAGTGTCCGTCCGGACAGGCTCAGGCCACTCGGCGCGGTCGCCGGCGCAGCGCCGCCGTCGACGCTGTAGGTGACGTTCGATATGCTCAGGGTGCTGATGTCATTGTCGACATCGCTTGCCCCGGCGAGCAAGTCGATGTCATAGGATTCCGCGTCTTCGCGCGCGGCCGAGACAAGCGCCGCGCCCACGGTTGGCGCATCGTTTGCGCCCTTGATGCCGATCGTGATCGTTTGCGCCGTGCCGTCGGCCGTCGTGACCTGAAAGCTGTCCTGCAAGGTCCCGGTCGCGCTGAGCGCTTGCACTGTGCTGTCGGTGTCGTCCAGTGTATAGGTCCATGTGCCGCTAGCGGTCATTGCGTAAGAGCCGTAGCCGCCCGTGCTTGCCTGGCCTGCAGCCGTCGCCGTGAACGTGTTCGCCGGGTTGTCCGGGTCCGTGGCCGTCAGCAGGCCGGTTGCAGTGGGCGAGCCGGCCGTGCCATTGGCCACGCCGCCGGCTTCCGTCACGTCTCCGCTACGTTGGCCGTTGATGACGGCAGCATCATTGGCGCCGGTGATGTTGATTGTCACGGTGGCAGTTTTTACATCGCCATTCGCATCCGTCACGGTGTAGGTGAACGTATCCTGGGCGGTCTGGCCGGCGCCGAGTCCCTGATAAATATCGTTGGGCGTATAAACGAACTGCGCTGCCTGTCCGGTTGCGGGATGCGTCAGATCGAGATTCGCCAGGGCCACTGTGCCGTGTCGCGTGCCATCGGCGCCTGCCGGCGGCTGCGTGAATGTGATGCTTCTAGCGAGATCGGGCACGCTGTCATTGGCCAGCACATTGAACGCGGTGCTTGGCGCATCTTCGCTGCAGGCAATCGTATCTGCCGTCAATGTGACCGGATCGTTCCTCGGATCGAGCGCGATCCCGTCCACGGTCACTGTCAGGTTTTCCATCCCGAAGGTGGTCAGGCCGAATGCCTTGAACTCGAACAATGATGATTGGGCTTTCGTTCCAGCGAGGAATGCCAGGTATTGGGCGACATCGGCCTGCACGCCGGGCGTGAGCCATTGTGCATAAGTAAAGCCGAGCTGGAGCGTGTCCGTCCCGAAGCCGCCACTATAGCCATCCCGGTAGCCAGCATTTTCGGCCATGCCATAACTCAGGATGTCGCTTCCGGCGCCGCCGTTGAGCAGGTCATGGCCGGCGCCGCCTTCAAGCCTGTCATTGCCGGCGCCGCCATCGAGCAGATCGTTGCCGGATCCGCCGTCAAGTTTGTCATCACCCAGTCCGCCATATAAAAAGTCGTTGCCGGCGCCACCGTTCAACGTATCGTTTCCCGTGTTGCCGAGAATCGTGTCGTTGCCCGAGTTATTGCCTGATGAACCCGGATAAACATCGTTGCCGGGTGTGCCGTTGTAGATTGCCATGGATAACTCCTGGTGTCGTCGAGGCGAGTGGCGTTTGAAAGGACATGCGCTTTATAAGGGCCTTGGAACAGCACGCAGCCGCAAGCGACGCCAGCTTTACTGACGATTTTTTGCCTTGCCTGGTGCTGTTCGGGCCTGTCGATGCCAGACCGGTTCAATGCTGGCCGCTTAACTATAAGTGGAAAAATAAAAAATACAAGAAGTAGCGCGGGGCAAGAGGTAAATATCGATAGCTGCCCTCGATGCCATGCTGTTTCGGCGCTGCCCGTCTGACACCGCATCCTGACTGTCTGCCCGGCGGCTTCAGGCATGCGCTGATGTGCCTGCACCGATATCGACTTGACGAATGCATGGTCGGCACCCGTTGGCCGGCGACAGGTATCATGGCGCCTTGAACTTGCCTTCGTACCCGATCAGCCATGCGATTCCGTAGACTTTTCCTGGCCGCCGCAGTGGCGGCATGTCTAGCCAGCCAGTCCGTGCTGGCGCCCCAGCTGGCAACGGCGCAGAACCTGCCCAACCTCGGCGGCAGCGAACGCGAGGACCTGTCGCCGCTGATGGAGCGCAAGCTGGGCGAACAGATCATGCGCGACATCCGGCGCGACAACGATTACCTGAACGACGCGCCGACGCTGGAATACCTGAACGGTTTCGGCAACAGCCTGGTGGAGGCGCGGCCCGAGGTGCGCGGCGAGGCCGGCTTCGACTTCCTCTTCTTCGCGGTGCGCGACCCGGCGCTGAACGCGTTCGCGCTGCCCGGCGGCTTCATCGGCGTCTACTCCGGCCTGATGCTGGCCGCGCAGAGCGAGTCCGAACTGGCCTCGGTGCTGGCGCATGAAATCGGCCACGTGTCGCAGCGGCACATTGCCCGCATGCTGGGCAGCCAGAAGCAGGACATGCTGATCCCGCTGGCGGCCATGGTGCTGGGCGCGCTGGCCGCCCGCAGCAGCCCCGACCTCGGGATGGCGACGATGATGGGCGGGCAGGGCTATGCGATGCAGCGCCAGCTCAACTTCAGCCGCGACGCCGAGCGCGAGGCCGATCGCGTCGGCCTGCAGATCCTGGGCGAGGGCGGCTTCGACACGTCGGGCATGGTGGCCTTTTTCGGCAGGCTGCAGACGGCGACCCGCGCCTACAGCGAAAACGCGCCGGCCTACCTGCAGTCGCATCCGCTGACGACCGAGCGGATCGCCGATATCCAGGCCCGCATCCGCGACCAGCGGTACCGGCAGCGGGCGGACAGCATCGAGTTCCAGTTGATCCGGGCGCGGGTGCGGGTGCTGCAGGACCCGTCGGCGCAGGGGCTGCGCGAGGCGGCTGCGCTGTTCGAGAGCCAGCTGCAGCAGAAGAGCCGGGTGCAGACCGCCGCCGCCAAGTACGGGCTGGCCTTCATCGCGCTGAAGCAGGGAAAGAACGAGCAGGCGCAGGCGCTGCTGGAGGAGGCCCGCACCGCCGCGCTGAAGAACAGCGCGCCGCTGGCCGCGCTGGGGATCGAGGCGCGGCTGGCGGCCGGGCAGCCGGCGCTGGCGCTGAAGGAGGCGCAGGCTGCGCGCACCGCGTATCCGTTGTCGCGCGGCTTCGCAATGCAGTATGCGGACGCGCTGACCGCGTCCGGCAAGAGCGACGAGGCGGTGCGTTTCCTGCGCGACCAGTCGCAGCTCTACCGCTCGGATGTCGAGGTGCAGCAGCACCTGGCCAGCGCCTATGCCGCGCAGGGCAAGCAGGCGCTGCAGCACATGGCGCTGGCCGAGGCCTATGCGCTCAATGGCGCGCTGCCGGCGGCGCTGGACCAGCTGGGGATTGCGCGCAAGGCGCCGGATGCGTCGTTCTACGACCAGTCCATCATCGATGCCCGCGAGCGGGAATTCCAGGAACGGCGGCGCGAGGAATTAAAGGAAAGCAGGGAAGCGCGGAAGTAGGCGCGGTTCGCCGGGCGGAGCCGGCGGCGGGGCGCTGCGCCAGCCGGCCGGCAGAATCCGCCGGACGCGGCTGGGCACATTCCGGCCCGGCAGCCTTACTCCCCGCGCGGCTGCAGCACGAAGCCGAAGCGCTCCGCCAGCCCGGCGCTGTCTATCCGCTGCACCGGCAGCGCGCGGCCTCCGTGCTGCATCGTCATCGGCGCCGGGGCCGATTCCTCCAGCCATGCCATCAGCCTTTCGTCCGACGCTGCCGCGCCGCCGACCGACAGCGCGCCGGTGCATTGCGCGAGGTCGCGGTCGTCGAGCTGCGCGAGCTTGCCGCCGCCTTCCAGGATCAGCTGGCCGCGCTCGGTCATGTAGACCTGGTCTACCTGCGCCAGCGTGTCGCCGGTTTGCAGCAGGAAGCCCTGGGCGGGGTCGGTGCGGGCGATGTAGGGCGTCGCCTCGAGGTCCACGTAGACCCGCTGCGGCCCGTTCTGGAAGTACCAGCGGCCGCCGTCGTCGCAGGCGTAGTTGCGGTTGATGAAGCCCAGCAGCGTTGCGTTGGCGATGCGGTCGCCGGCCTGGCCGGCCTGCTGCGCGGCTTCGTCGCGCATGCGCCAGCCGCCGCGCGCGTCGAGCGCCAGCCAGCCGTAGCAGTGCGGAACATTGGGCCATTTGGCCATGGCCTGTCGGACGCTGTCATCCATGATCGCTGCCTCGTCGAATTGAAAGATGCGTCCAATACTAGCGCCGTCCGCGCTCAGGCGGCTTGCGTGCCGTCACCTTCGAGGAAGCGCACGATGCGGCGCGGCAACCAGGTGTTGGCGCCGGGCGCGGCGCCGGTGGCAAAACCGACATGGCCGCCCTCCGCCGGGTATTCCAGCGTGACGAAGGGCGCGGCCTTCTGCGGCAGGTGGCGCGCCGGCAGGAAGGGATCGTTCTGCGCATTGAGCACCAGCGTCGGCACCGTGATGTCGCCCAGCACATGGCGGGCGCTGGCGCGGTCCCAGTAGTCGTCGGCGTCGCGGTAGCCGTGCAGCGGCGCGGTGACCACGTTGTCGAACTCGTGAAGGTTGCGCGCGGCCAGCATCCGGTCGCGGTCGAACAGGTCGGGGAACTGGTCCAGCTTCAGCAGGCATTTCGGCTTCAGCGTCTTCAGGAAGACGCGGGTGTAGATCATGTTCAGTCCGGACGACAGCGCCGCGCCGCCGCCGGCCAGGTCCAGCGGGGCCGAAACGGCGACGGCCGCATCGATGAAATCCGCCGCATGCTGCGATTCGCCCAGCCAGCGCAGCAGCGCATTGCCGCCCAGCGAAACGCCGACCGCGTGCAGCCTGCCGGCGGCCAGCCGCGCCGGCGATGTCTTCATGCGCTGCATGATCCAGCCCACTTCCTCGGCGTCGCCGGAATGATAGAAGCGCGGTCCGAGGTTGATCTCGCCGGAGCAGCCGCGGAAATGCGGGATCGCGCCGGACCAGCCCAGCGCCTTCGCATGCGCCATCAGCTCGCGCGCATAGTGGCTGTCGGACGAGCCTTCGAGGCCGTGGAACAGCACCACCAGCGGCTTGCCGGGCGCGCCGTCGAGGAAGTCGATGTCGATGAAGTCCCCGTCCGGCGTCGGCCAGCGCTCGCGCCGCATGGCGACGGCGGGCTTGGCGATCATGGTGGCGGGGTAGATGGTTTGCAGGTGGCCGCCGGGCAGCCACCGCGGTGCGCGGTAGTCCATCAGTGCAGCACGGTTCCCGGAGGCTGGTGCGACGGCGCCGGACCGGGCGCGACCGACGCATGGTGGATCACGATGCGCCAGCCCTGCGCGGTCTTGAGGAACACGTTGGTGGCGATGACATGCAGGTCGGGCTGGCGGTTTTCGCCCCGGTGCACTTCCTCGACGATGCTGTGGACCGCGGTCATCATGTTGTGGGTCTCGTGCAGGCGCGACACGCCGATGTGGACGCCGCCGCGCTCGAAGATCTGTTCCCAGGACGCGCGGATCTCGGCATGGCCGGCCAGCCTTCCGCCGCCCGGATGGACGCAGACGATCTCGTCATCCTCCGCCCACAGCGCCATCAATGCATTGATGTCGGCGCGGGCGATGGCGTCGTAGAACGCCGCCTCCGCATCGACCGCGGTGCCCATGCTCTTGCTCGACTTTGCCATGCCTAGTGGCCCGTATGCACCGCGCCGGGTTTCAGGCGATACACCGTGCCGCAGTAAGGGCACTTGCCCTCGCCGTGGTTGCCGAGGTCGATGAAGACCCTGGGATGGGACGACCAGATCGGCATCGTCGGGTTGGGACAGAAAGCAGGCAGGTCCTTGCCGTCCAGCTCCACGTAACTCATTTTCTGATTGTTATCGCTCATTGCTTGCATTCCAACGTTGTTAAACCAGGGTAAGCCACTGCTTGTACTGCGGCGCCTTGCCGGCCACCACGTCGAAGAACAGGGACTGCAGTTTTTCCGTGATCGGGCCGCGGTGGCCGGGGCCGATCTGGCGGTTGTCGAGTTCGCGGATCGGCGTGATTTCCGCCGCGGTGCCGGTGAAGAAGGCTTCGTCGCAGCAGTACACCTCGTCGCGGGTGATGCGCTTTTCGACGACCGGGATGCCCAGGTCGCGCGCCATCGTCAGCACCGCGTCGCGGGTGATGCCGTCCAGGCAGGACGCGAGGTCGGGCGTGTACAGCGTGCCGTTGCGGATCACGAACACGTTCTCGCCCGAGCCTTCGGACACATAGCCGTCGGTGTCGAGCAGCAGCGCCTCGTCATAGCCGTCGGCCAGCGCTTCCTGGTTGGCGAGGATGGAGTTGACGTAGTAGCCGACCGCCTTGGCCCGCACCAGCGACACGTTCACATGGTGCCGCGCGAACGAGGAAGTCTTCACCCGGATGCCCTTGGAAATGCCTTCCTCGCCGAGGTAGGCGCCCCACGGCCAGGCGGCGATGGCGACATGGATGGTGTTGCCGCGGGCCGAAACGCCCATCTTTTCCGAACCGATCCAGACGAGCGGCCGCAGGTAGCACGACTCCAGCTGGTTGGCGCGCACCACGTCCCGCTGCGCCGCCATCAGGGTTTCCATGTCGTAGGGAATGGCCATCTGGAAGATCTTGGCCGAATTGAACAGGCGCTGCGTATGTTCCCTGAGCCGGAAGATCGCCGTGCCTTCCGGGGTCTTGTACGCGCGCACGCCTTCGAATACGCCCATGCCGTAATGCAGGGTATGCGTCAGCACGTGCACGGTGGCGTCGCGCCATTCCACCATTGCGCCGTCCTTCCAGATTTTCCCGTCGCGGTCTGCCATGGACATGTCGTGTTCTCCAGATTGTTAATGAGAGGGGGAAGATTTTAACGGATTCGGCCGGGTTTAACGGCGCGCCGTGCAGGCGACGGCTTTGGCGCTGCGTCGATGTGGTTTTAAAAAGGCCTCTGGACGGCAAAAAGGCCCGCTGGAAGCGGGCCTTGCGCTGCGGCGGACCGCCGTGGCTCGAACGCTTACTTCGCCTGCTTGCGACGGGCAAGGCCGAGGCCGAGCGCGCCGAGGCCGAGCAGGGCCAGCATGCCGGGTTCAGGCACCGCGGCTGCGGCGGTTTCGAAGTTGTAGGTCGTCGCCACGCCGCCGATGCTCAGCGTCACATTGTCCGCGAATGCGCGGTAGCCGGCGCCTGCGCTGGAGCCGACGCCGATGCTGATTGCCGACACGTAGGCGGCGTCAGTGTAATAGCTGCTGGCTGCCCACGACGTGATCGACTGGTTTACCTGGGAGCCGCTGGACAGCGTCACGCCTGAACCGGAGACATTGCGGTAAAACACGTCATCCTGGCCCGATGTGTAGAACGTGCCTTGCTGCGTATGGCCGTAGGTGTTGTTGTACACGCCTTCCCAGATCAGTTCGCTGCGGCTCGTGCCGTCGAAGATATGCAGGCGCAGCGCCGGGGTGTAGTCGGGATTCAGCGTGGCGATGCTGCCATTTGCGATGGCCCAGCTGAAGGTCAGCGAACGGACGGCGTCGAGCAGCCCGATGTTGCTGCTCGGGCTATATGGATTGTTCAGGCCAAACAGGCGTGTGCGGTCTCCAGTCATTTCGACTGAGCCGTTGCCGTTAAAGGGCATCGTGGAAGTGATCTGGCTTGAGCCGCCGCCTTTGTTTTCATCACTCGGAGAAACCCAGCTCGGATCGCCAGGCAACACGATCACTTCCGCGGCCGAAGCCGCGTTCGATGCGAAGCCGAAGGTGGCTGCGAGCACCAATGCTCCCAGGATGGATTTGTTGAACTGCTTGTTCTTGATAGTCATTTGCTTTGGGCCGTGGTTTGTTGAAATCGGTTGCTAAGTTCGTTTATGCACGGCAAGTAATGCACGTTGCGTGCCAGAAAATATTTACTTTCAGAATCATGTATTTAGGAAATTTAGTTTCCATTTCGATCATGGAATGTAAAAATCCCCGACATGAGATGTTGGTTTTCACTAATACCGCTGCCGGCAGGAATTATGCATATCCGCTATCATTCCGGCCTGTCCGCAGTCCACGCCGCTAAATGACTTCCCCGCATCCCGGTCCTTCCCTCGATTCCTCCCGCGATCCGTCCAGTTTTCCGCAGGATCCCGAAAAAGCCGCCTTTCACGAAGCCATGCGCACGAGTGCGCCGGCCATGCCCGGCATCTTTGCCTGGGGCGTGGTCGCCGGCATGGCGATGATGCAGTCCGGCCTCACGCTCTGGCAGGCGCTGGGGATGACGCTGGTGGTGTTCGCCGGCTCGGCGCAGCTGGCCGCGCTGCCGCTGATGGCGGCGAATGCGCCGGCCATGGTGGTGTTCCTGACCGGGCTGGTGGTCAACCTGCGCTTCGTGATCTTCGCCGCCAGCATGGGGCCGCATTTCGCGCACCTGCCCTGGCACCGGCGTCTCTGGTACGGCTACCTGAACAACGACATCATGATGGGCTTCTTCCCGCAGCGTTTTCCCGGCCACACGCTGGGCCATACCAGCGGCAAGGCCGGCTATTTCGCCGGCATCTGCTATATGAACTGGCTGGCCTGGCAGGGCGGCTCGGTGCTCGGCATCCTGGTCGCCAGCCAGGTGCCGGCCGCCTGGGGCGTCGGCTTCGCCGGCACGCTGGCGCTGCTGGCGGTGATGATCCCGCTGGTCGCCAACGCGGCGGCGCTGGTCGCCGTGGCGGTCGCCGGCGCGGTGGCTGTCGCCGCCTACAGCCTGCCGTACAAGCTGGGCCTGCTGCTGGCTCTGCTGGCCGGCATGGCGGCGGCCACGCTGGTCGACCTGTTCAAGGCCAGGACGCGGACGCAGCCCGGCGCCGGGGAGGGCGCATGAGCAGCGCCGACATCTGGCTGACGATTGCGCTGCTGACCTTCGCCACCGTCGTCACCCGCACCTCGTTCTTCCTGCTGGCGTCGGCCCGGCTGCCAGCCCGGGTGCAGCAGGCGCTGCGCTATGCGCCGCCGGCGGCGCTGGCGGCCATCGTCATCCCGGACCTGCTGCTCAACGGCGGCGCGGGCGGCGCGGCAGGCATTACGGGCATCGACTGGACCAACCCGCGCCTGCTGGCCGGCATCGGCGCGACCCTGTTTTTCCTGGCGACCCGGCACCTGCTGGGCACCATCGTCGCCGGCATGGCGCTGTTTTCGGCATTCCGGCTCCTGCTTTAAAAGGTGTTGGCAGAAAAATAAGAAAGAACGCCGCAATGCTTGCCCAAAACGGCGTTTCACCAGTTTGCCGTGGGGTAGAATACGGCTCTTTCCATTTCACCATCCCCGTCTAACATGCAATTCATTCGCTTCGCCGACCTGGCCCAGCAGGGTAAGCTCCAGGGCAAGCGCGTGTTCATACGCGCCGATCTCAATGTGCCGCAGGACGATGCCGGCAATATCACCGAAGACACCCGGATCCGGGCCTCGGTGCCGGCCATCCGCCAGGCGCTCGACGCCGGCGCGGCCGTGATGGTGACTTCCCACCTTGGCCGTCCGACCGAAGGCGCGTTCAAGCCGCAGGACTCGCTGGCGCCGGTCGCGCGCCGCCTGTCCGAGCTGCTGGGCCAGCCGGTGGCGCTGAAGCAGGACTGGGTCGACGGCGTCGACGTGATTCCCGGCCAGGTGGTGCTGCTGGAAAACTGCCGGGTCAACCCGGGCGAGAAAAAGAATAGCGACGCGCTGGCGCAGAAGATGGCAAAGCTGTGCGACGTCTATGTGAATGACGCATTCGGCACCGCCCACCGCGCCGAGGCCACCACCCACGGCATTGCCAAGTTCGCGCCCGTCGCCTGCGCCGGCCCGCTGCTGAGCGCCGAGCTCGACGCGCTGGGCCGTGCGCTGCACCAGCCGGCGCATCCGCTGGTGGCCATCGTCGCCGGCTCGAAAGTGTCGACCAAGCTGACGATACTGAAAACCCTGGCCGACAAGGTCGACAACCTGATCGTCGGCGGCGGCATCGCCAACACCTTCATGCTGGCCGCCGGCCTGAAGATCGGCAAGTCGCTGGCCGAGCCCGACCTGGTCGAGGGCGCAAAGGAAATCATCGCGAAGATGTCCGCGCGCGGCGCTTCGGTGCCCATTCCCGTCGACGTGGTCTGCGCGACCGAGTTCGCGGCGACCGCGAAAGCCACGGTCAAGGACGTGGCCGACGTCACCGACGAGGACATGATCCTCGACATCGGCCCGAAGACCGCCGCGATGCTGGCCCAGCAGATCGCCAGCGCCGGCACCGTGGTCTGGAACGGACCGGTCGGCGTGTTCGAGTTCGACCAGTTCGCCGAAGGCACGAAGACGCTGGCCAAGGCCATCGCCGAATCGAAGGCGTTCTCGATCGCCGGCGGCGGCGACACGCTGGCGGCGATCGCCAAGTACGACATCGCCGACAGGATTGGCTATATTTCAACGGGCGGCGGCGCGTTCCTCGAGTTCCTGGAAGGGAAGACCCTGCCGGCGGTCGAGATCCTGCAGCAGCGCGCGGCAGCTTGAGCACGTCGCCCGCCTATGGCCGGCGGAGCCCGCGTCCGCCGTCGCAAAGTAGAGGGCCAGCGCCCGTCATCCAGGAAGGCAAGATGCAAAGAGCCACCAAGATCGTCGCCACCATCGGCCCCGCTTCCAGCGATGTCGACACCCTGACACGTATGATCCATGCCGGGGTGGACGTGGTGCGGCTGAACTTCTCCCATGGCAAGGCACAGGACCATATCGACCGCGCCGAGCTGGTGCGCAGCATCGCCGCCGACCTTGGTCGCGAGATCGCCATCATGGCGGACCTGCAGGGTCCGAAGATCCGCGTCGGCAAGTTCGAGAACGGCCGCGTGCAGCTGGTGCGCGGCGCGCAGTTCGTGCTGGACGCCGCCTGCGAGCTCGGCAACGAGCAGCAGGTCGGCCTCGACTACAAGGACCTGCCGCGCGATGTGCGCAGCGGCGACATCCTGCTGCTCAACGACGGCCTGATCGTGCTGGTGGTGGACAAGGTCACCGGCACCCAGGTGCATACCACCGTGCGCACCGGCGGCGAGCTGTCGAACAACAAGGGCATCAACCGGATGGGCGGCGGCCTGACCGCGGCCGCGCTGACGTCCAAGGACATGGAGGACATCAAGACCGCGATGCGCTTCCAGGCCGATTACATCGCGGTGTCCTTCCCGAAGAACGCGACCGACATGATGATGGCGCGCCAGCTGGCCAACATCGCCGGCGAGGAGTTCCAGCACAAGCCGCAGATGATCGCCAAGATCGAGCGCGCCGAGGCCATTCCGGCGCTGCAGGAAATCCTCGATGCGTCCGACGGCATCATGGTCGCCCGCGGCGACCTGGCGGTGGAAGTCGGCAATGCCGCAGTCCCGGCGCTGCAGAAGCGCATGATCCGGATGGCGCGCACGTCCAACAAGCTGGCCATCACTGCGACGCAGATGATGGAGTCCATGATCCAGAACCCGGTGCCGACCCGCGCCGAAGTGTCCGACGTCGCCAACGCGGTGCTCGACGGCACCGACGCGGTGATGACCTCGGCCGAGACCGCTTCGGGCCGTTACCCGGTCGAAACCGTCGAGGCGATGGCCGCCATCTGCATCGAGGCCGAGCATTCGGAAGACTTCCGGCTCGACGCCGACTTCCTCAACGTGACCTTCAGCCGCATCGACCAGTCGATCGCCTACGGCGCGCTGTTTACCGCCTACCACCTGCGGGTCAAGGCCATCGTCGCGCTGACCGAGTCCGGTTCGACCGCGCTGTGGATGAGCCGGCACAATATCGACGTGCCGATCTACGCGATGACGCCCAGCCGCGCGACCCAGCGCAAGGCGGTGCTTTACCGCAATGTGACGACCATGGAGCTGCCGCATTCCACCGACCGGGAAGCGGTGCTCAAGATGGCCCAGGACTTGTTGCTGGCCAAGGGCGCGGTGCAGCGCGGTGACATGATCGTCATCACCTGGGGGGAGCCCATGGGGCAGGTCGGCGGCACCAACGCGCTCAATATCATGAAGGTCGGCGAGTACTAATTTTTATACCAGGAGAATCAACATGCCTCTCGTATCCATGCGTCAACTGCTGGACCATGCTGCTGAAAACGGCTACGGTCTGCCCGCATTCAATGTCAACAACCTCGAGCAGGTCAGCGCGATCATGCAGGCTGCCGATGAAACCGGCGCGCCGGTGATCATGCAGGCGTCGGCCGGCGCCCGGAAATATGCCGGCGAAGCCTTCCTGCGTCACCTGATCTCGGCCGCGGTCGAAGCCTATCCGCACATCCCGGTCGTGATGCACCAGGACCACGGCCAGTCGCCGGCGGTCTGCATGTCGGCCATCAAGTCCGGCTTCACCTCGGTGATGATGGACGGCTCGCTCAATGAAGACGGCAAGTCGGTCGCCAGCTACGAGTACAACGTCGAAGTGTCGAAAAAGGTCGTGGAATTCGCGCACTACATCGGCGTGACCGTCGAAGCCGAACTCGGCGTGCTCGGCTCGCTCGAGACCATGATGGGCGACAAGGAAGACGGCCACGGCGCGGACGGCAAGATGACCCGCGAGCAGCTGCTGACCGACGTCGCGCAGGCCGCCGACTTCGTGCGCCAGACCCAGTGCGACGCGCTGGCGATCGCCATCGGCACCTCGCACGGCGCGTACAAGTTCTCGCGCAAGCCGACCGGCGACATCCTCGCCATCGAGCGCATCCGCGAAATCCACACCCGCATCCCGAACACCCACCTGGTGATGCACGGTTCGTCGTCGGTGCCGCAGGAACTGCTGGCCGAGATCCGCGAATTCGGCGGCGACATGAAGGAAACCTACGGCGTGCCGGTCGAGGAAATCCAGGAAGGCATCAAGAACGGCGTCCGCAAGATCAACATCGACACCGACATCCGCCTGGCCATGACCGGCGCGATCCGCCGCTACTTCGCCGAGAACCCGGGCAAGTTCGACCCGCGCGACTACCTGAAGCCTGCCCGCCAGGCCGCGATGGAAGTCTGCAAGGCGCGCTACCTGGCATTCGGCTGCGAAGGCCAGGCCGGCAAGATCAAGCCGATGTCGCTGGAAAAAATGGCCGAGCGCTACAAAAAAGGCGAACTTTCGCAGATCGTGCAGTAAACTCCCTCCCTGCAATACATGTCCGCGCCCATTCCGGGCGCGGGCCTTCCGCAAGCCACAGCGCCGGCAGCCCTGCCGCCGGTGCGCATTCCAGAGATTTCCATGACCACCAGTCTTTACGAAACCAGCATCGCCTCGTTGCCGCTGCTGGGGCGCGGCAAGGTCCGCGACAATTACGCCGTCGGCGATGACAAGATCCTCATCGTCACCAGCGACCGCCTGTCCGCCTTCGACGTGGTGATGCAGGAACCGATACCCGGCAAGGGCAGGGTGCTGAACCAGATGTCCGACTTCTGGTTCGACAAGCTCGCCGGCATCGTGCCCAACCACCTGACCGGCATCGCGCCGGAGTCGGTGGTGGCGGCGGACGAAGTCGAGCAGGTGCGCGGCCGCGCGGTGGTCGCCAAGAAGCTCAGGCCCATCCTGGTCGAAGCGGTGGTGCGCGGCTACCTGATCGGCTCCGGTTGGAAGGATTACCAGGAAACCGGCGCGGTCTGCGGCATCACGCTGCCGGTCGGCCTGCGCCAGGCGGAAAAACTGGCCGAGCCGATCTTCACGCCCGCGGCCAAGGCGGAGCTGGGCCATCACGACGAGAATATCAGCTATGCCGAGATGGAACAGCGCATCGGCGCGGACCTGGCCCGGCAGATGAAGGAGATCAGCATCCGGCTGTACCAGGCGGCGGCCGATTATGCGGCGACCCGCGGCATCATCATCGCCGACACCAAGTTCGAGTTCGGCCTCGACGACAACGGCGTGCTGCACCTGATGGATGAAGTGCTGACCGCCGACTCGTCCCGCTTCTGGCCGGCCGACTCCTACCGGCCCGGCATGTCGCCGCCGTCGTTCGACAAGCAGTTCGTCCGCGATTACCTGGAAACGGTGACCGAATGGAAGAAGGCGCCGCCGGCGCCGCCGCTGCCTGCCGACGTGATCGAAAAGACGGGCGCCAAATACCGCGAGGCGCTGCAGCGCCTGACCGGCGAACAACTCAAGGATTAAGGGAGCCACGCATGAATGCTGACGTTTCAGCCGCAGCCCCGCTGGTCGGCGTGGTCATGGGCTCGTCGTCCGACTGGGAAGTAATGCAGCACGCGGTCGCGATGCTGAAGGAGTTCGGCGTGCCCCACGAGGCCAGCGTGGTGTCCGCGCACCGGATGCCGGACCAGATGTTCGCCTATGCCGAGGCCGCCCGCGGCCGCGGCCTGCGCGCCATCATCGCCGGCGCCGGCGGCGCGGCCCACCTGCCGGGCATGATCGCGGCCAAGACCATCGTGCCGGTGCTGGGCGTGCCGGTGCCGTCGAAATACCTGCGCGGCGAGGACTCGCTGCTGTCCATCGTGCAGATGCCCAAGGGCGTGCCGGTCGCCACCTTCGCCATCGGCGAGGCCGGCGCGGCGAACGCGGCGCTGACCGCCATCGCCATCCTGGCGGCCGGCGACGAGGCGCTGGCCACGAAGCTGCTCGCGTTCCGCGAACGCCAGACCCAGGCGGCGCTGGACATGACGCTGCCGGCATGAGCGCGCCGCATCATCCCGGTCCCGCCATGCCGTCGGCCTCGCCCGCCACCTGGCTGGGCGTGATGGGCGGCGGCCAGCTGGGCCGCATGTTCGCCCACGCGGCGCAGGCGATGGGCTACAAGGTCGCGGTGCTGGAGCCGGCGCCCGACTGCCCGGCCGGCCATGCGGCCGACCACCTGCTGTCGGCCGGCTACGAAGACCCGGCGGCGCTGGCAGAACTGGCCGCGCAGTGCAGCGCGGTCACCACCGAATTCGAGAACGTGCCGGCCAACAGCCTGGCCCGGCTGGCGCAGGACACCTTCGTCGCGCCGTCCGCCGCCTGCGTGTCGGTGGCGCAGGACCGGATGGTCGAGAAGCGTTTCTTCACCGGCTGCGCCGCGCAGTCCGGCGTGCTGCCGGCGCCGCACCAGCTCATCACCGGCGACGCCGACATTGCCGCGCTGCCCGATGCGCTGTTTCCCGGCATCCTGAAAACCGTGCGCATGGGCTACGACGGCAAGGGCCAGGTGCGGGTGAAAAGCCGCGACGACGTGCGCGCCGCCTTCGCCGGCATGGACGGCGTGCCCTGCGTGCTGGAAAAGATGCTGCCGCTGGCCTACGAGATCTCGGTGCTGGCCGCGCGCGGCGCCGACGGCGCGTCGGTGGTCTACCCGATCGCCGAGAACGTGCATCGCGACGGCATCCTGTTCTCGACCACCGTGCCCGGCCCCAACGTATCGGCCGCCTGCGCCGCGCAGGCCCAGGCGGCGGCGCTGGCCATCATCGAGCGGCTCGACTATGTCGGCGTCCTGTGCATCGAGTTCTTCGTGCTCGACGACGGCGCGCTGGTGGTCAATGAAATGGCGCCGCGGCCGCACAACAGCGGCCATTACACGATAGACGCCTGCATCACCAGCCAGTTCGCGCAGCAGGTGAGGGCGATGGCGCGGCTGCCGCTGGGCGACGTGCGGCAGCATTCGCCGGTCGTCATGCTGAACCTGCTGGGCGACCTCTGGTTCGACGGCGACGCGTGCGCCGAGCCGGCCTGGGACCGGGTGCTGGCGCTGCCGGGCGCCAACCTGCACCTGTACGGCAAGGAAGAAGCGCGGCCCGGCCGCAAGATGGGGCACGTGACCTTCGTTGCGCCGACGCTGGAACAGGCGCAGCAGCAGTTCCAGGCGGCCTGCGGGATCCTGCGGATAGACGCATGAGCGCGGCCATGCCGGACCAGGCCGCGATCGACGCGGCCGCGCGAGCGCTGGAGGCGGGCCGGCTGGTCGCCTTCCCGACCGAGACCGTGTACGGCCTGGGCGCGGATGCCGAAAACCCGGCCGCCGTCGCCGCCATCTACGCGGCCAAGGGACGGCCGTCGAACCATCCGGTGATCGTGCATCTCGCGCCCGGCGCCGACATCGGCCGCTGGGCAAGCGACATTCCCGACGCGGCCCACAAGCTGATCGCGGCCTTCTGGCCCGGTCCGCTGACGCTGATCCTGAAGCGCTCGCCGGGCGTGCCGGCAGCGGTCTCGGGCGGCCAGGACAGCATCGGCCTGCGCTGCCCGTCGCACCCGGTCGCGCAGGCATTGCTGCGCGCATTCCGCGGCGGCCAGGGCGGCGTCGCCGCACCATCGGCCAACCGCTTCGGCCATGTCAGCCCGACCACTGCCCGGCACGTGCAGGACGAGTTCGGCAGCGGCCCGGACTCGCCGCTGGCCGCGGTGCTGGATGGCGGCGCGAGCGAGGTCGGCATCGAATCGACCATCGTCGACCTGTCGCGGATGGACAGCAGCGGCCCGGCGCTGCTGCGGCCGGGGCAGATCAGCGCGGCGCAGATCGCCGCGGTGATCGGCGCCTGGCCGGGCGCCGGCGGCACGGATGCGCCGCGGGTGTCCGGCGCGCTGGCGTCGCATTACGCGCCGCGCACGCCTGTAGTGATGCTGGAAGGGGATGCGCTGCCGGCGGCGCTGCGGCAATTGCAGCAAGCGCGGCCCGCACGGCGCGCAGCGCTGATCGTGACCGAGGCGGCGCTGGCGGCGGACCATCCGCACGCGCTGCTGCCGGCGCAGACCGACGGCTATGCGCAGGGACTGTATGCGGCGCTGCGGGAGATGGATGCGGCGCAGGCAGACGTGATCATCGTCCAGCAGCCGCCGCAGGATGCGGCCTGGGCAGGTATCAACGACAGGCTGCGCCGCGCCGCGCACGGGTCGGAGCAGGCGCTGGAGCGCCTGACCGGCGCGATGCCTTAGGGTGTCGCGGCTAGGGCGAATGACGCCATTCGCCGCACGTCAGGGCTGCAACACGCCTGCTACCTGCCGCCGCTCTCCATCAACCTGCCGCCGTGGAAGATCAGCCCCGGCTGCGGGTTGAACGCGCATTGCTCGACCTCGCCGACGAAAATCACGTGGTCGCCCTCGGGGTAGCGGCTGCGGTTATGGCATTCGAACCAGGCGGAGACGCCGTCCAGCACCGGCAGCCCGGTGCGGGAAAGCGTATAGGCCACGCCGTCGAAGCGGTTGGCCCCGCGCCGAGCGAACTGCTCGGCCAGGTGCGCCTGGCGCGCGGACAGCACGTTGATCACGTAGTGGGAATTGTCGGTGAACACCGGCAGCGTGCTGGCCTCGTTCGACAGGCTCCACAGCACCAGCGGCGGCGACAGCGACACCGAATTGAAGGAACTGGCGGTCAGCCCGACGAACGTGCCGTTTTCGAGCCGGGTGGTGATGACGGTGACGCCGGTGGCGAACTGGGCGAGCGCATTGCGGAAGTGGGCGGTATCGAACTCGGGTTCGAGCGCGCCGGATGAAATAGTTTGCATTGCGAGCCTGGAAGCATTGAACAGGAAGGATTATGCCGAAAATCGGCCCGGCATGAGGTTGGCGCGGGTTTTTTACGTAAAATCGGCAGGTTTGATCAATTGCCTGCCGTCCATGATCCCATTGCCGTCATCCCGCCCCATGCCGGAAAGCCTGTTCCAGGCGCTGGCGCGCCACGCCCGCCTGCAGCCCGACGCGATCGCCTGCGCATCGCGCTTCCGGCTCGCCAGCTACCGCAAGCTCTGGTCGCGCGTCGAGCGCGCCACCGCCCGGCTGCAGGGCGAATGGCGTATCCGCCCGGGCGACATCGTCGCCTACCAGGGCCGTGGCCATCCGGATGCGATCGTGCTTTTCGTCGCGCTGGCGCGCTGCGGCGCGGTCCTGCTGCCGCTCGAACATCCGGCAAGCCGCGCGGCATTTGCCGGCCTTGCCGAAAGACCTGGGCTGGCGCTGGCGTTGTTCGACGACGAACTCGACCCTGGCCCCGATGCGTCGCGCATCGCGCCGGCGGCGTTTCCCCTGTCGACGCTGATCGGCCAGCCCTGTCCGTACCGGGCGACGGTGGCGCCGCCGGACACCGCCGCCTGCAGCCTGCTGCGCCTGGCCGGCGACGGCAGCCTGCGCCCGCTGAGCCTGGACCAGCTTGGCGAGGAAACGGCGGGCGAAGGACGCGAGGTGCATGGCGCGCTGTTCGACGCCAATGTCTTCGGCCCCGTGGTGCTGTCCGCGCTGCATGCCGGCGACACGCTGACCTGGCGCTGATTCTTGCGTGATTCCTGCTTGAGTCCGGCCTTCAGCCGCTGACGGCGCTGGCGGCTATATTAATGGATAGGCCCAGTATCGCGGCATTGAAGAAGAAGCTCAGGATGGACTGCGCCAGCACCGCCTTGCGCATCGAGCGCGACAGCACGGTCACATCGGACGTCTGCGCGGCGACCGAGATCGTGAAGGCAAAATAGAGGAAGTCCCAGTAGTCCGGCGCCGCTTCATGGTCCGGGAAACCGAGGGCGCGCGACGCTGGCGGCGACTTGTAGAAGATCACCGCGTAATGGAAGGTGAACAACACCCCGACCAGGCACCACGAGCCGGCAATGGTCGCGCCGGTCAGCAGGTAATGGAAGACGCGCTCGCTGACGGCAAGCGAGCGGGCGCTGCTGAGTTCGAGCACGATGGCGGCGATGCTGGCGACCGCGGCGGTGGACATGATGGCCAGCACGGCCAGCGCGGTCCGGTCTTCCTGCTGGACCATCGTGCGCACCGTCTCGTGATCGACCCGCGACATCAGCCATCCCACGCTGGCGAGGTAACTCCAGATCATCACGTTCCAGCCGATCAGCACGCGCGATACCGGGCCGAGGCTGTCGGGCAGCAGCAGCGCGGTGGCGACCCCGCCCAGCAGCGCGACCACCAGGCGCGGACGTGAGACGATCAGGTGGCGCAGCAGCTGCATGGCCAGGTCTTCGAACGGTGCGGGGAAGGGGAGAGAGTGGTCGGCATGGTGCGGGTGGTGCGGGTGGTGCGGTCCGTCCGTTAATTTTTGATTGTCCAGCGTCAACAGGACGCGATTGTAGTCCGATCAGCGCACGGCCGGATGCAGCGGGCAGGAAAATTTTACGCTAGAGTAGGATGGTTAAATAACAGTTCACCCTGGAGGAAAACAATATGGCGATCGAAACGGCGACGCTGGGCGGCGGATGCTTCTGGTGCCTCGAAGCGGTTTACCAGGAATTGAAGGGCGTGCAGCACGTGGAGTCCGGCTATGCGGGCGGGCAGGTCGTCAACCCGCGCTACGAACAGGTCTGCGAGGGCACTACCGGCCATGCCGAAGTGGTGCAGGTGCAGTTCGACACCAGCGTCGTCAGCTACCGCGAGATCCTGGAAATCTTCTTCACCATCCACGACCCGACCACGTTGAACCGGCAGGGCAACGACATCGGCACGCAGTACCGTTCCGTCATCTATTACCATGACGATGCGCAGCGCGAGACCGCCGCGCATGTGATCGCCGAGATGGCCAACGTGTGGGACGCGCCCATCGTCACCGAGCTCAAGCCGCTGCCCGACTACTACAAGGCCGAGGCCTACCACCAGAACTACTTCCGGCAGAACCCGATGCAGGGCTATTGCGCCTACATCGTCGCGCCCAAGGTCGCGAAATTCCGCAAGACCTACTCGGACCGGCTCAATCACTGACCGATCAATTGAGCGCAGCGGGACGGGCACGCCGTCCCGCCACCGTGCGGCGGGCGCCTAGCGGTACATGTAGCGGCGCGACCAGGGCAGCGCGCCGGCCTCGCGCCCGGCCTTGCCGCAGACGATCTGGTTCAGCGAGATCCAGTCCTTGTTGAACGCATAGGCGCAGCCGGCGAGATAGACGCGCCAGATGCGGAAACGCTTCTCGTCCACGGTCTGCAGGATCTCGTCGGCCCGCGCCTCGAAATTGTCGGCCCAGATGCTGCAGGTCCTGGCGTAATGCCGGCGCAGGTTCTCGACGTCCAGCGGCTCCAGCCCGCCTTCCTGCATCGCCTTCAGCACCAGGCTCACGTGCGGCAGTTCGCCCTGCGGGAACACGTAGGTGTCGATGAACTCGCCGCCGCCGTAGGGCGTTTCCCCGTTGCCGACGTCGGTGGTGGTGATGCCGTGGTTCATCGCCAGCCCGTCCGGCTTCAGCAGCGCATTGATCTTGCCGAAGTACTGCGCCAGGTTGCGGATGCCCACATGCTCGAACATGCCGACGCTGGTGATGCGGTCGAACTCGCCCTCGACATCCCGGTAGTCCTGCAGCCTGATCTCGACCCGCCCGTCCAGCCCGGCCTCCCGCACCCGCTCGGTCGCCAGCGCATGCTGGTTGGCCGACAGCGTGACCCCCGTCACCCGCGCGCTGTATTCCTGCGCGGCCCGGATCGCCAGCGCGCCCCAGCCGCAGCCGATGTCGAGCAGGGTGTCGCCGGGACGCACCTGTATCTTGTTCAGGATGTGGTCGATCTTCGCGACCTGGGCCGTGGCCAGGTCTTCCTCGCCGGTCTCGAAGTACGCACAGGAGTAGACCATGTTGGGGTCCAGCCACAGCTGGTAGAACGCGTTGGACACGTCGTAGTGGTACTGGATCGCATCGGCGTCTCTCCTGCGCGTGTGGCTGAACGGATTGCCGATGAATCCGGGCCGGGTCTCGCGCTTGAGGGTATGGGCCGCCAGCGCATTGGCCACCGCGATCACTTCCTTGGCGCGGCCTTCCACCAGCAGCTTGCCTTCGACATAGGCCCGGCCCAGGTTGGCCAGCGTGGGCTTGAGCAGGAAGGGCAGCGACGACACGTGCGGCACCGTGACCGTGACTTTCGGCGCCTGCTTGCCGAAGTCGAAGCGCTGGCCGTTCCAGAGCTGGAGCCGCAAGGGCAGCGCCGCATTCTCCCTGATATGGTCAACCCAGTTTTCCAGCTTCCTTTCCCAAAACATGAAATCCTCCGTAAGGTGGCGTCACTATCCTGGTCATGCGGCGATGTACCGTGCTGTGCGGCCCTAGGGTTGCAGCCGCTCCCGGCGCCAGGCGCCGTCTTCCTGGCGGGTATAGAGGATGCGGTCGTGCAGCCGCGACGGCCGGCCCTGCCAGAACTCGACCCGGTCCGGCACCAGGCGGTAGCCGCCCCAATGGGATGGCCGCACCGGGTGGTCGCCGTATTCCGCTTCCGTGTCCGCATATTGCCGTTCCAGCGCGTCCCGGCTGGCGATCGGTTCGCTCTGCGCGGAGGCGAGGGCGCCGAGCCGGCTTTTCAGCGGGCGGCTCTGGAAATAGGCGTCGCTTTGCGCATCCGGCAGCTTCTCGACGCGGCCCTCGATGCGCACCTGCCGCTCCAGTTCGACCCAGTGGAACAGCAGCGCCGCATGCGGGTGGATGGCAAGTTCGCGGCCCTTGCGGCTGGCGTAGTTGGTGAACCAGGTGAAACCGTCGGCATCGACATCCTTGATCAGCAGGATGCGCGAGGACGGCCGGTTGTCCGCGCCCACGGTGGCCACGCTCATCGCATTGGCTTCCGGGATGCCGGCGTCCAGCGCCTGCCGGAACCAGACGGAAAACTGGCGGACCGGGTCCGGGTCGACGTCAGCCTCGGTCAGGCTGGCGCGGCTGTAGTCCTTGCGCAGATCGGCGATCGACATCGTTCAGCTTTCTTCGGGGAGGGCAATGCCGCGCCGGCTGCGCATCGCATTGCCGAGGCGCTGCATCTGCGAGGGGGAAAACAGGCGCTTCGCCATCGGAGCGATATGGCTTTCTTCCTTGTCCATGTGGCGCAGGTAGAGTTCGCCGAACGCGGCGGCGTCGGTGCCGTCGAGCGTCGACGACTGGCCGGCCGCAATCGCCGCCAGCTGCGGCTGCAGCCGTTGCCACAGCTGCTCCATCTGGTGATGCTCGTCCAGCACTTCGGGCGTGAGCCGGGCCAGCAGCGCGGCATCCTCGCCGCGGGCGGTGTCGGCAAGCATCGGCAGCAGGTCGTGTTCCTCGTCCTCGTGATGCTGCGGCGCGGCCTTCTCGAAATAACGCAGCACCGCGGCGGCGGCCTGGCGCACTTCGTCGGGCGTGGCCGCCAGCACGGCCGGGCTGGCAAGCATGTCCATGGTTTTCAGTTGCTTGCGGATGCGGTCGTGGCAGTGCTTGAGCACGGCCACCGGCTGGTCGAAATCGGGCGCGGTGTCAAACAGCGTAGTTGTCATTGCATGCCTGTTGAAGCGGTGGGCCTTCCGGCATTCGCCGGATTGTGTCCGGGAAACGAAACTAGAGACGAAACGGCGTGATGGTCAGGCCATAAAATGTTAGCGTTTTGTTATTGTAGACGTAAATTCATCGCAGGTGGGGCGGGCTGTCTCGCGCAGGCCACGCCATTGCCGCGATAGCTGTCCGGTAAAATACCGACATGAAACAACTTGATGCAATCGCCGATATTTCCACGGCGCCGCTGTCCGTGCCGTCCGAGGTCGCCGATATCGATTTCGAACGCCGCTTCGGCGGCATCGCCCGGCTCTACGGCGCGCCGGCGCTGGCCCGCTTCCGCGCCGCCCATGTCTGCGTGATCGGGGTCGGCGGCGTCGGTTCCTGGGTGGCCGAAGCGCTTGCGCGCAGCGCCATCGGGCAGATCACGATGATCGACCTCGACAACGTGGCCGAGTCCAACGTCAACCGCCAGATCCATGCGCTGACCGACACCATAGGCCAGGCCAAGGTGACGGCGCTGGCCGAGCGCATCGCCCAGATCAACCCGTTCTGCCGGGTTACGCAGATCGAGGATTTCATCACGCCCGACAATCTCGACGAGATGGTCGGACTGCGCGGCTACGACTACGTGATCGACGCGATCGACGATGTGCGCGCCAAGACTGCGCTGGTCGCCTACTGCCGGGCGAATGCAATCCCGCTGATCACGATAGGCGGCGCCGGTGGCCAGGTCGACCCGACGAAGATCGAGGTGCGCGACCTGTGCCGCACCGAGCAGGAGCCGCTGCTGGCCAAGGTGCGCAAGCGCCTGCGCGCCGAACACGGTTTCCCGCGCGGCACCAAGAACAAGTTCGGCGTCGACGCGGTGTTTTCCACCGAGCCGCTGCGGCAGCCCGATACCGGCGAGGGCGGCGACGCCTGCGAGGTCGATCCCCAGGGCGTCACCGGCCTCAATTGCGCCGGCTTCGGTTCGGCGATGGTGGTGACGGCCAGTTTCGGGCTGGTGGCGGCGGCGCAGGTGCTGCGCCGCCTTGCCGAGAAGGGAAGCGGGCGGAAGCCGCAGCCCGGCAGCGAACCGGAATGAACGCAGCGCCTTAATTTGCGGAGTCGGTGCCCGCCTGCGGCGCACGCTCCGCCAGCACCCGGTAGACCGGCCCGGCCGGCATCGTGGTCGACTGCACCAGCGCCAGGCGCGGCCCATGCCAGCAAAACGGCTCGGCCGCCGGGCCGTTGTCGCAGACCGCGTTGCGCAGCAGCGTCACATGCGGCCGGAACGCCGACGCCTTGTCATGGCCTATGCCGCATTGCCTCAACGCCTCCATCAGCGCCTCGTGCAGCGCGGCGAGCGCCGGCGGCGGCTGGCGCATCCCGGCCCAGGCAATCCGGGCGCGCGGGAAACAACCATAGCAATCGAGGTCCAGCCGCAGTTCCGGCACAGCCACCCGGTCCAGGATGGCCTCGATCTCCGGCAGCAGCGCCGCCTGCTGCATGCCGAGGAAAGCCATGGTCAGGTGCAGGTTTTCCGGCGCCACCGGCCGGGCGCCGGCCGGGATGCCGAGGCCGCGCTGCAGCCGGTGCAGCGCCGCGCGGGCCGCATCATCCGGCCACAGCGCGAAGAACAGCCTCAGCGCGGGCGCGGCGTCCGCCATCGCCGGCTCAGGACTTGCCGAAAACTTCGTTCAGCTGCTGCGTCACGCGGATGAAGGTGGTGCGCTTGGTCAGTTCCTTCAGCTTGTGCGCGCCGACATAGGTGCAGGCCGAACGCACGCCGCCGAGGACGTCCTGCAGCGTGTCCGCCACCGGCCCACGCGACGGCACCAGCACTTCCTTGCCCTCGCTGGCGCGGTAGCGCGCGACGCCGCCGGCGTATTTTTCCATCGCCACGCGGCTGCTCATGCCATAGAACTGCTTGAACTTCTTGCCGTCGCGCTCGACCAGGTCGCCCGCGCATTCGTCATGGCCGGCCAGCATGCCGCCCAGCATGATGAAGTCGGCGCCCGCGCCGAAGGCCTTGGCCAGGTCGCCCGGCACCACGCAGCCGCCGTCCGCGCAGATCTGGCCGCCGAGGCCGTGCGCCGCGTCCGCGCATTCGATCACGGCCGACAGCTGCGGATAGCCGACGCCGGTCATCTTGCGCGTGGTGCAGACCGAGCCGGGGCCGATGCCGACCTTGACGATGTCGGCGCCCGCCAGGATCAGCTCCTCGGTCATGTCGCCGGTGACGACATTGCCGGCCATGATGGTCAGGTGCGGGTAGTTGCCGCGCACGCGCTTGACGAAGTTGATGAAATGCTCGGTGTAGCCGTTGGCGACGTCGATGCAGACATAGGCGATCGCCGAGCCGCTCTGCGCCATCACCGCCTCGAATTTTTCATAGTCGGACTTGCCGATGCCCATCGAGTAGAACGCGGTCGACTCGGCGCGGCCCTCGTCCTGCAGTCCCTTGAAGAACCGCACCAGCTCGTCTTCCGGATAATGCTTGTGCAAGGCCGCCGACAGGTCATGGTCACCCAGCGCGCGGGCCATTTCCATGGTGCCGGTGCTGTCCATGTTGGCGGCGATGATGGGAATGCCGCGGTAGGTGCGGCGCGAGTGGTGGAAGGTGAACTCGCGGTGGATGTCGACGTCCGAGCGCGACGTGAGGGTCGAGCGCTTCGGGCGTATCAGTACATCCTTGAAATCGAGCTTGACTGATTCTTCGATATGCATGCTGGTAGTCCTGGTAGTGTCGTAAGGTTATGCGTCATGCCGGGCGAGGCGGGCGGCGCGGTCAGTGGCAGGGCGTGGCGCCGCGGTCGGTATAGGCGGCGACGCCGGGGTCGGTTTCGCTGGCGACGGCCAGAAATTCCCATGTATAGCCATTGTCGAATAAATCCAGCCGCAGCACGCCGAGGCTGAAATTGTTCCGCGCCTCGCTGTTGTCCGCCGCGAAGCGCATCGGCGTCAGCCAGGCGCCGCCGGTGCCGACCACGAACTGCCGCATGCCGCGGGCGTCGTCGCGCACGCCGTGCGCATCCTGCGGCGCGAAACGCTCGTAATCATGGTCGTGCCCGGCCAGCGCAAGATCCACGCCGCCGTCCGCCAGCGCCTGCCATAACGGCGCCATGAAAGCGTTGCCCGCATGGCCGCCGGAACTGTACCGTGGATGGTGCCAGAATGCCAGCGTGCACAGGGCCGGATGGCGCGCCAGGTCGTCTTTCAGCCACGCCAGCTGGGCATCGGCCCTGGCCCCGCGCAGCGTGCTGTTGAGCGAAATGACATGCCATTTTCCCAATTGGACGCTGTAATAACCGTCTTGTTCCGGCACGGCCGTTGCGCCGAAATAAGCGTAGTAGCCGGGTGCGCCGGGGGTGTAGTACTCGTGGTTGCCGGGGGTGGGCAGGGTGCGCTCGCGAAACCTGCCCCAGGTGGGCTCGTAGCAGTCGCTGAATTCGGCCGGCGTGCCGACCGGATAGGTATGGTCGCCCAGCGTGAGCACGCGGGCGCCGGGATGGGCGGCGAGACCGGCCTCGACCAGCCAGGCCGTGGCCGCCGCGCCGCTGGACTCCGGCATCCGGTAGCGGCAGTCGGCGATGTCGCCGGCCGCATAGACCGTCAGCGGCGCGCCGCGAAAGCCGTGCGGCGCAGGCGGCGCCGCGCAGCCGGCGAGGGCGGCGATCAGGGTGGCGATCAGGGCGGCGCCGGCGAGGCGGCGAACGGTCAGGGCAATTCGGAAGCGCTGGGGCATGGGGGTTCTCCGTCGGGAGCCAGAGCGTAGCGCCCGGACCGCCGCCGGGGCAAGGCCGCACATGATGCGTCGCCAGCGCGCCGGTTCATGTTAGCCTTGCCGCTTCATTCGCAAAGAGACCATGTACAAGCAATTTTTCCAGCTCAGGCACGCGCCGTTTTCGATTGCCCCGGACCCGCATTACCTGTTCATGAGCGAGCGCCATCGCGAGGCGCTCGCGCATCTGCTGTTCGGCGTCGACGCCGGTGGCGGCTTCGTGCTGCTGACCGGGGAGATCGGCGCCGGCAAGACCACGGTCTGCCGCTGTTTCCTGGAGCAGGTGCCGCGCAACTGCAATGTCGCCTACATCTTCAATCCGCGGCTGACCGCGGTCGAACTGCTGCGCACCATCTGCGAGGAATTCCGCCTGCCGCCGCCAGCGTCCGACAGCTCGGTCAAGGACCTGGTCGACCGGCTCAATGCGCACCTGCTGGCCGCCCACGCGGAAGGGCGCAACAATGTGCTGATCATCGACGAGGCGCAGAACCTGTCGCTGAGCGTGCTGGAACAGCTGCGGCTGCTGACCAACCTGGAGACCAGCGAGCGCAAGCTGCTGCAGATCATCCTGATCGGCCAGCCGGAACTGCGCGACATGCTGGCCCGTCCCGAACTGGAGCAGCTGGCGCAGCGCGTGATCGCCCGCTATCACCTCGACGCCCTGTCCGCGCCGGAAACCGGGGCCTATATCAACCACCGGCTGGCGGTCGCCGGCCTGCCCGGCGACTCGCCGTTTCCGCCGCGGCTGACCCGGCTGATACACCGGATCACCCGCGGCGTGCCGCGCCGGATCAACCTGCTGTGCGACCGGGCGCTGCTCGGCGCCTACGCGGGGGGCATGCGCCGGGTCGACCGCGGCATACTGCGCGCCGCGGCAGCCGAAGTGTTCGGCGCCCAGCCTGGCGCGCAGCCCTACCGTCCGTATGCGATTGCCGGGGTGCTGGCGCTGCTGGCGGGCGGCGCGCTGCTGGCAGGCGGATGGAACTGGCGGGATGTCGCCAGCCTGGTGCATGCGCCCGTCGCCGAGACCGCAACCGTGGCTGCGACCGCGCCGGCGACGCCTGCCGCCGCCGTGCCGGCGAAGGCGGCGGATGCGCCCGTGCCCCCAAGTCCGGACGCATCGCCGGTGCCGTCAGCGCCTGCAGCGCCCGTGGCCTCGGCATCCGCAGCCGCTTCGCCTGCGCCGCCGGCCGATCCGGCGCCGGGACCCGGCCCCGCCAGCGTCACCGCGGCGCTCGGGCTGGAACCGGTCGTGCGGGCGACGGGGCTGTCCGAAATCGGCAGCCTGCTCAATGGCGCGCCTGCCGACGAGCAGGCGCAGCTTGCCGGGTTGGCGCGATTCTGGAAGTCCACGCTGGGCGAGGGGGAGCCGTGCAAGGCGGCGCTGGCGGCCGGCCTGCATTGCTTCCAGTCCGCCGGCGGACTGGCCGAACTGCGGCAACTGGGACGCCCGGCCATCATCGCGGTCAGGGACGACGCCGGGATCCAGCGGCATATGCTGCTGGTGGCGCTGGGCACCGCCGGCGCCGGCCTGCAGGTCGGCGACCAGGTGCGCATGGTCAGCCTGGTGACGCTGGGCCGCCGGATGCCGGGCCGCTTCCTGACCCTGTGGCGCGCGCCGCAGGACTTCCGCGCCAATCTCAAGCCCGGCGACCGCGGCGCCGATGTCGACTGGGTCGCTGCGCGCCTGGCCGTCATCAACAACTATGCCGAACCGGAGCCGGGCCGCCAGTACGATGCCGCGCTGGCCCGCGAAGTGCGCACCTTCCAGGCGGCCCAGGGCTTGCCGGCCGATGGCATCGTGGGGCCGAAAACCATGATGGCCCTGAACGGGGCCGCCGGCGTGCCCGAACCGCAACTGGCCGAGCCGCAGCTCGGCGCGCAGGGGAAATAACCATGTCCTACATATTGGAAGCGCTGAAGAAAGCCCAGGCCGAACGGGCGCGCGGCGACGTTCCCGGCGTCAACGCACAACCGGTCCCGACCATCGCCGCCCGTGCTCCCAGCCCCTTGCGTCCGTGGATGTTGGTCTTGCTGGCGGCGCTGGTCGCCTGCGCGGTTCTGTTCTGGCAATGGCCATGGACCCGCCCGGAGCCGGCCGCGCCGGCGCCCGTGGCCCAGGCGCCCGCAGCGGTCGTCGCGCCGGCGCCGAAGGCGGTCCCCGTGCCTGAGGCTGCGCCTGCCCCGGCGCCTGCCCCGGCGGCCGTGCCGGCAGCAACGCCGGCGCCGGCCAAGCCCCTGCGCAAGCTGGGCGAACGCGCGCCCGGGGAGGCAAGCGCCGTCGCGCCCACCCCGGCGCCCGTCCCGGCGCCCGAGAGGATTGCCTCCCTGCAAGACCTTCCCGCGCAGATACAGCGCGAAATTCCCGCGCTGGCGATCAATGGCTATATTTACGCAAGCAATCCGGCGGATCGTTCGGTGCTGATCAACAACCGCCTGCGTCGCGAGGGCGATGCGCTGGGGGACGGTTTCGTGCTCGAGAAACTGCTGCCAAGGGAGATGGTGCTGAATTACCGCGGGTACCGCTACCGGATCAGCTACTAGCCACGCGTCATTAAGCGCATCCCGATGTTCGTTGGCGCACCGATGACGATCCGTCGTCGGGCGTATGCTCAGGATTGGACAGCAGTGCCGGCTGCCTGCACGCAGGACAGGCCGGCTATTTCAATCAATCAGCAAGGATATCGAGATGACCGCAGAAAACACCGTAGGCAAATTGGACAAGAACGCAATCCGCGCCGCCGCAACCAGCACCGAAGAGGGCGCAGTCAGCTCGGGCTACAAGGGCGACCGCGAAGGCATCATCGCCATGTTGAACGAAGCACTGGCGACCGAACTGGTCTGCATCATGCGCTACAAGCGCCACTATTACACCGCGACCGGCCTGGAAAACACGTCGATCAAGGAAGAGTTCCTGGAGCACGCGAAAGAAGAAGAAGCGCACGCCGACATGATCGCCGAGCGCATCGTCCAACTCAATGGCGACCCGGACTTCAATCCCCGCACGCTGAGCGAGCGCAGCCATGCAGAATACGACGATTCGAGCGACATCCGCGCGATGATCAAGGCCAACCTGATCGAGGAGCGGGTCGCGATCGAGGCATACAGGCAGATGATCGAGCGGATCGGCGATAGCGATCCGACGACCAAGCACATGCTGGTGCAGATCATGGCGCAGGAAGAGGAACATGCAGATGATATGAGCGATCTGCTCCAGTGAGATGGAGGATGTTCTGGTCAGCTGGGCTTGCTTGATTATGCTTGGCAGCTGACCGGCTGACCGATTCGGTGGTCGACTGCTCGACTTGTTGACTTGTTGAGTGGCCGGCTGCCTGGCTGGGTTGGTGCAATTGAGTTTTCAAGTGGGCTAGTATGTGGTGGGCCTGGCACTATCCTGGCCTATATTTCTGCTCCCCCATGTTTTCCTCTTCGCCGTGAGTCGGCTGCGCAGCAGCTGTATCGAAGGGTTGCCCCAGCTTCAGCATGTCTTTGCTGTTGCAGTTGTAGTTGCAGTACCGCACAGCGACCGTTGCTGTTGCTGTTGCTGTTGCGCGCGCAGCGACAGTTGCAGTTGCAGTATTTCGCTGTACTCCCACCTCCATTTCCCCTAAATGCTCTCGCAGTGAGTGTATCGAACGGTTCCTCACACCTGTGGCATGTCGTTGCAGTTGCCGTTGCAGTGGCCGTTGCCGTTGCCGCTGCAGTGAATCCCCGTCGATGGCAACACGTCGCCAGTGCCGAAATCGGATAAAGAAGCGTCCGCTGTCTGAGCGAAGCGAGTTTCGGACGTTTCCCGATTTCGGTGCTGGCGGCGTGTGCACCCCGCGCAGCGGGGCGCCATCATCGGGCTCGCCTTCTCTTGCCTACTTCTCTTGGCGAAGCAAGAGAAGTAGGTCGGCTGCCGGGCCGAAACCCGGCTAGGTCGTCCGGCAGGCCAGCCGGTATTGCTTCATCCGCCAGCAGGCGCACCGTCGCGAAGCCGCTTCTGCAGTTTGCGACGGCTGCACGTTACGAGAACTCGCCACAGCGCAAGGCGCCGATGCTGCGTCTGCTGACGGGTGAAACGTTGAGGATTCACTGCCGTGGGGAGTAGCCGGGAGTCCGTCCCGGCGGCCGGGTCACTTCTTTTGCTTCGCCAAAAGAAGTAACCAAGAAAAGGCGACCCCTACGATGGCGGTCCGCTGCGCGGACTGCACGCGCCGCCAGCACCTGAAACGGGAAGCGTCCGAAACTCGCTTCGCTCAGACAGCGGACGCTTCTTTATCCGTTTCAGGCGCTGGCGACGCGTCGCCATCTAACGGGGATTCACTGCAACGGCAACCGCAACGACAACTGCAGCGGCAGCGGCAGCGGCAACCGCAAAGGCAACGGCAACCGCAAAGGCAACGGCAACCGCAAAGGCAACGGCAACCGCAAAGGCAACGGCAACCGCAACCGCAACCGCAACCGCAAAGGCAAAGGCAAAGGCAACGGCAACCGCAAAGGCAACGGCAACCGCAAAGGCAACGGCAACGGCAACGGCAACGGCAACCGCAACCGCAACCGCAAAGGCAAAGGCAACGGCAACCGCAACCGCAAAGGCAAAGGCAAAGGCAACGGCAACCGCAAAGGCAACGGCAACGGCAACCGCAACCGCAAAGGCAACGGCAATGGCAACCGCAAAGGCAACGGCAATCGCAACCGCAACGGCCGTTTCCCAAGCAACGGCAACGGCAACTGTCGCTACGCGGAACTCCAGCTGTCGCTGCACGGGCAACGACTTCCTGCAGTCGCTGCGCGAAACTTCCTTGTACTAGGATCGTCTTGCGTTAGCCACCCCATCCATCCAGCGATCGTCGAAGCCAGTGGCCGACCAACCACTGTCAGATCGCTTCCTGCATCCTCGCCGCGCATCGACAGCACCGCCGGCACGTCCCGCGGCACCACGCCGCCGCCCCCTTTACGGTAGCAGGACCGACAACTCCTGCGCCCCACGCAAAAGGGATGGCAGGAATTCCTCTTCCATCTGCCGCGTCGACACGCGCGTCGCCTGCGCGCCGATGTTCAGCGCGGCATGCACGACGCCCGACGCGCCGCGAACCGGGACTGCGATGGAACGCAGGCCGACTTCCAGTTCTTCTTCGACGACCGAATAGCCCGACACGCGTACCTCGCTCAGGATCTCGCGCAGCCGGGCGACGGAGACGACGGTGCGCTCGGTGTAGGCGCGCAGCTTCACGGTGTCGAAATAGCGTTGCAGCGCTTCATCCGACAGGTTCGCCAGCAGCACGCGGCCAAGGGACGTGCAGTAGGCGGGGAGGCGGCTGCCGGTGTTGAGGGCGATGGACATCACGCGGGAGGTGGCTGAACGGGCGACATATAAGACCTCGTCATTGTCGAGGACCGCGAGCGAGCAGGACTCGTTGAGCGCGCGGCTGATGCCGTTCAGGCAGGGCTGGGCGGATACGGTGAGCGGGGTGGAGGACAGGTAGGAATAGCCGAGCGACAGGATCTTGGGCTTCAGGAAGAAGTTGTTGGCCTCGGAATCGGCGTAGCCGAGACGCTTCAGCGTATACAGGCAGCGCCGGACTGCGGCGCGCGGGATGCCGGTCTTGTGGCTGATCTGGGCGATGGTGAGGCTGCGGCGCTGGTCGCTGAAGGCGCGGACCACGGCAAGGCCGCGTGCGAGCGATGTCATGAAGCTTGGGTCAGTCATCGCTTCGATTTCCTGCGCGATGGTCAATAGCTTATCGGAGTGAAAAGACTGGTTGTCCAGGACAATCGGCTCTTGGAATGCTTGCATGGGGGTCCTCGCCTTGGTGAGTATTGTTGGTCATTACTGTTCGGCGATCGCACACTATCGCGGGCATCGCCTTGACGATTGCTGTTCTCGTATGAAAAACTCAGAGTTCGTTCTATTAGCAGACATTTGTTCGATAAACGAACATTTAAGCACGTTAAGCTTAAAGGTGTAATGGTTGCAGAACAGGTTTGCAGAACAATCGGAGCAATTCGTTACAAAATAGCAAGTTTCGGATTTACGTTCTTTAACCAATAGTCACGATTTTTGTTAAATATCGGTCAATATGTTGGCGTTGCAATCCGCAGTTGAATTAACATCGGCGCAGCAAGTGTTCCGTCCACAGAGAAAGAGTGTCTTGTGATCAACAAAATATCTGCCACGCTGGAGGACGCTGTCGCCGACGTGCATGACGGCGCGACCGTGATGATCGGCGGCTTCGGCAACGCCGGCATGCCGGCCGAACTGATCGATGCGCTGATTGCGCAGGGCGCGCGTGAACTCACCATCGTCAACAACAACGCCGGCAATGGCGACACCGGCCTGGCCGCGCTCCTGAAGGCGAAACGGGTGCGCAAGATCATCTGCTCGTTCCCGCGCCAGACCGACTCGCATGTGTTCGATGCGCTGTACCGCGCCGGTGAAATCGAGCTGGAGCTGACGCCGCAGGGCAACCTTGCAGAACGCATCCGCGCCGCCGGCGCCGGCATCGGCGGGTTTTTCACGCCCACCGGCTACGGCACGCTGCTGGCAGAAGGCAAGGAGACCCGGCTCATCGATGGCCGCCACTATGTGCTCGAATCGCCGATCCATGCGGACTTTGCGCTGATCAAGGCGCTGAAAGGCGACCGCTGGGGCAATCTCGTCTACCGCAAGACCGCGCGCAATTTCGGGCCGATCATGGCGATGGCGGCGAAGTGCGCAATCGCCCAGGTGTCCGAGGTCGTCGAACTCGGCGAACTCGACCCCGAAGCGATCGTCACCCCCGGCATATTCGTCCAGCGCATCGTCAAACAGGAGGCTCCATGAAACGCCTGACCCGGGACCAGATGGCCGCCCGCGTCGCCCGCGACATTCCCGAGGGCGCTTACGTGAACCTTGGCATCGGCCTGCCGACCATGGTGGGCAACCACCTGCCGCGCGACCGCGAGATTTTCCTGCACAGCGAAAACGGCCTGCTCGGCATGGGGCCGGCGCCTGCGCCCGGCGAAGAGGACGAGGACCTGATCAATGCCGGCAAGCAGCCGGTGACGCTGCTGCCCGGCGGCGCCTACTTCCACCATGCCGACTCGTTTGCGATGATGCGCGGCGGCCATCTCGACATCTGCGTGCTCGGCGCCTTCCAGGTGTCGACCTCCGGCGACCTTGCCAACTGGCATACCGGCGCGCCGGACGCGATACCCGCGGTCGGCGGCGCGATGGACCTGGCGCTGGGCGCGAGGGACGTCTTTGTGATGATGGAGCACCTGACCAAAAGCGGCGAGAGCAAGGTGGTCGCGCAATGCACCTATCCGCTGACCGGCATCGGCTGCGTCTCGCGCATCTATACCGACCTGGCCGTGCTCGACGTGACGCCGGCCGGGCTGTCGGTGCGGGAAATCCTGTCCGACATCAGTTTCGAAGAACTGCAGCAACTGACCGGCGTGCCCCTGACGCGCGCCGTTTGAACAATCAATAACCAAAGAGACCAGACCATGATCGAAGCCTTTATCTGCGACGCCATCCGTACTCCCATCGGCCGTTACGGCGGCGCATTGAAGGATGTGCGCGCCGATGACCTCGGCGCCGTCCCGCTGCGCGCGCTGATGGAGCGCAATCCGAACGTCGACTGGACCGCGGTGTCCGACGTGCTGTACGGCTGCGCCAACCAGGCCGGCGAGGACAACCGCAATGTCGCCCGCATGTCGCTGCTGCTGGCCGGCCTGCCGCAGGAGATCGGCGGCGCCACCATCAACCGCCTGTGCGGTTCCGGCATGGACGCGGTCGGCACCGCGGCGCGCGCGATCAAGTCGGGCGAGACCGGGCTGATGATTGCCGGCGGCGTCGAGTCGATGACCCGCGCCCCGTTCGTGATGGGCAAGGCCGACAGCGCGTTTTCACGCAGCGCCAATATCTTCGACACCACCATAGGCTGGCGTTTCATCAACCCGCTGATGAAGGCGCAGTACGGCGTCGACTCGATGCCCGAGACCGCCGAGAACGTCGCCACCGACTACGGCATCAGCCGCGAGGACCAGGATGCGTTCGCCGTCGCCAGCCAGAACAAGGCGGCTGCCGCGCAAAAGAACGGCACGCTGGCCGAGGAGATCACGCCGGTGATCATCCGCCCGAAAAAAGGCGAGCCGGTCACGGTCGAGCAGGACGAGCATCCGCGCTCGACCAGCGTCGAGGCGCTGTCCAAGCTGAAAGGCGTCGTGCGTCCTGACGGCACCGTCACCGCCGGCAATGCATCGGGCGTCAACGACGGCGCCTGCGCGCTGATCCTGGCCAATGAAGCCAGCGCAAGCCGCCATGGCCTGACGCCGCGCGCCCGCATCGTCGGCATGGCGACCGCCGGCGTCGCGCCGCGCGTGATGGGCATCGGCCCGGCGCCGGCCACGCAAAAGCTGCTGGCCCAGCTGGGGATGACGATAGACCAGATGGACATCATCGAGCTCAACGAGGCGTTCGCCGCGCAGGGCCTGGCCGTCCTGCGCCAGCTGGGCGTGAGCGACAACGACCCGCGCGTGAACCCGTACGGCGGCGCCATCGCGCTGGGCCATCCGCTGGGCATGAGCGGCGCGCGTCTCGTCACCACCGCGATGTACCAGCTGCACCGCACCGGCGGTCGCTTTGCGCTCTGCACGATGTGCATCGGCGTGGGGCAGGGCATTGCAATGGTCATCGAGCGCGTTTGATCGGTCCAGGCAGTAACCACGGAGACAAGCATGGCCAACCAGGCACAATACCGGCGCCCCTTCCACGGCACGCAGCCGGACTATCTTTACCCGCCTTACCGTTCGACCGTGAAGCGCGCGCCCAGCCAGCCGCTGATCATCTTGCCGCAGACGCTGACCGAAGTGACCGGCCCGGTGTTCGGGCATGATGATGTGAAGGCCGGCGACAACGACCTGACGCACCAGCATGCCGGCGAGCCGATCGGCGAGCGCATCGTGGTCAGCGGCCGGGTGCTCGACGAAAACGGCAGGCCGGTGCGGCATTCGCTGGTGGAAATCTGGCAGGCCAATGCGGCCGGCCGCTATCCACACAAGAACGACAACCATGACGCGCCGATCGACCCCAACTTCACCGGGGGCGGCCGCACCATGACCGACGAGCATGGACGCTACCAGTTCCTGACCATCAAGCCGGGCGCCTACCCGTGGGGCAACCACTTCAATGCCTGGCGGCCCGCGCACATCCATTTCTCCCTGTTCGGCAATGCGTTTGCGCAGCGCCTGGTCACGCAGATGTACTTCCCCGGCGACCCGCTGCTGCCGTTCGACCCGATGTACACCAGCATCCCGGACGAGCGCGCCCGCGACCGCCTGGTGTCCACCTTCGACTGGGAAAACACCACGCCCGAGTACGCGCTCGGGTACCGCTTCGATATCATCCTGCGCGGCCGCGATGCGACGCCGATGGAGAAATAGCATGAGCCTGCAGATGTCTTCCTCGCAGACCATCGGTCCTTACCTGCATATCGGGACCGACTGGCTGATCACCACCGAGCTGGCCGGCGCCGACACCGCCGGCGAGCGCATCAGCATCGAAGGCCGGGTCTACGACGGCAACGGCGCGCCCGTCACCGATGCGCTGGTCGAGTTGTGGCAGGCCGATGCCGATGGCAATTACGCCGGCAATTCCGCCGGCGCCGAAGCAGGCGCCGGGCAGCCAGCGTCCGCGCATGCCGGCTTCCGCGGCTTCGGCCGCACGCCGACCGACAGCACCGGCCATTTCCGATTCAGCACCATCATGCCGGGCAGGTTGCCGGGGCCGGGCGACATGCTGCAGGCGCCGCATATCGCGGTCACCGTGTTTGCCCGCGGCCTGCTGAAGCACCTGGTCACGCGCATCTATTTCCCCGATGCCGCCGGCAATGCCGAAGACCCGCTGCTCAATGCCGTGCCAGCCGACCGGCGCGGCACGCTGATTGCGCAGCCCTCGTCCGCGAAGGGAAGCTACCAGTTCGACATCGTGCTTCAGGCCAGCCCCGGCGGCCGGCCCGAAACCGTATTCCTCGATGTCTGACGGCGTGGCCGCGCGCGGCTTCACGCTGACGGGGCCGATGCTGGCCAGCGCCGACATGCTGTCGCTGTTTTCCGACCAGGCGGCCGTGCAGCGCATGCTGGACTTCGAAGCCGCGCTGGCGCGTGCTGAGGCGGCGCACGGCGTCATCCCGGCCGATGCGGTCGCTGCCATCGTCGACTGCTGCGATGCCGCACGGATCGACCTGCCGGCGCTGGCGCAGGCGGCGGCAGCCGCCGGCAACCTCGCCATTCCGCTGGTCAAGCAACTGACGGCCGCGGTGCTGCGCGACGATGCCGAGGCCGGCAAGTACGTGCACTGGGGCGCAACCAGCCAGGACGCGATCGACACCGGCCTCGTTCTTCAGCTGCGCGACGCGCTGTCCCTGGTCGCTGCCGACCTCGCGGCGCTGGCCGGCGCACTCGCCAGCCTTGCCCGCGTACACCGGGACACCACGATGGTCGGTCGCACCTGGATGCAGCATGCGCTGCCGACCAGCCTGGGATTGAAAGCCGCGGGCTTCCTGGACGCCGTGCTGCGCCACCGCCAGCGGCTGCAGCAGGTGCGCGGTCGCGCGCTGGCCCTGCAGTTCGGCGGCGCCGCCGGCACGCTGGCCAGCCTCGGCGACAAGGGCCTGGCGGTGGCGGCGACGCTGGCGCAGGACCTGGGCCTGTCGCTGCCCGACCTGCCGTGGCACACGCAGCGGGACCGCGTCGCCGAAGTGGCGACCGTGCTGGGCCTGCTGACCGGCACGCTGGGCAAGATGGCCCGCGATATATCGCTGATGATGCAGACCGACGTCGCCGAGGCGGCCGAGCCGTCCGCACCCGGACGCGGCGGTTCGTCGACCATGCCGCACAAGCGCAACCCGGTCGGCTGCGCCGCCGCGCTGACGGCGGCGGCGCGGGTTCCGGCGCTGGTCTCGACCATGCTGTCGGGCATGGTGCAGGAACATGAAAGGGCGCTCGGCGGCTGGCAGGCCGAGTGGGACACCTTGCCCGACATCGTGCTGCTGACCTCGGGCGCCTTGCGGCAGATGCGCGACGTGGCCGCCGGCCTGCAGGTGGATGCCGCGCGCATGCGCGCCAACCTCGAACTGACGCACGGACTCATCATGGGAGAATCGGTCATGCTGGCGCTGGGCGCGGCGATCGGCAGGATGGCGGCGCACAAGCTGGTCGAGCAGGCCAGCCAGGAAGCGGCGGCGAGCGGCCGTCACCTGCGCGAGGTGCTGGGCGAGAATGCCGACATCGGCCGCCACCTGTCGCCCGAAGCGCTGGACCGCCTGTTCGACCCGGCCAACTACCGCGGCGAGGCCGGCGCCTTCGTCGACCGCGTGCTGTCCCGCTACGAACAAAGCGAACACGAAAACAAACCTGGAACGGAGACAAGACCATGAGCTACCTCGACCACGAAGGCGTGCGCCTCCATTACGAACTCGAAGGCCGCGAGGATGCGCCGGTGCTGGTGCTGTCCAATTCGCTGGGCACCACGCTGGAGATGTGGGCGCCGCAGATGCCCGCGCTGCTGCAGCATTTCCGGGTGCTGCGGCACGACGCCCGCGGCCACGGCCGGTCGGATGTGCCGCCCGGGCCTTACAGCACCGCGCAGCTGGGCGCCGACGTGCTGGCGCTGATGGACCACCTTGGCATCGCCCGTGCGCATTTCTGCGGCCTGTCCATGGGCGGCATGATAGGGATGTGGCTGGGCACCCATCATGCCGGCCGCCTCGACCGGCTGGCGCTGTGCAATACCGCGGCAAAGATCGGCACGCCGGAAACATGGAATCCGCGCATCGCGAAGGTGGAGGCCGAGGGCATGGCTTCCATCGTCGATACCGTGCTAGAGCGCTGGTTCACCGACCGCTTCCGGGCGCGCGCGCCGGAGCAGGTGGCTGTGGTGCGGGACATGCTCCTCAATACCGCGCCGGCCGGGTACAGCGCCAATTGCGCGGCCGTGCGCGACATGGACCAGCGCGCCGACCTCGCGTCCATCCGGGTGCCGACCCTGGTCATTGCCGGCACCCACGACGGCTCGACGCCGGCGGCGGACGGCCGCGCAGTGGCCGATGCAATACCCGGCGCGCGCTATGTCGAACTGGACGCGGCCCATTTGTCGAACTGGGAGCAGAGCGAGCAGTTCACCCAGGCGCTGGTCGCCTTCCTGACCGCCTGATCGAAAGGGAACAGACATGGATGAACAGGACCGCCACGACGCCGGCATGAAAGTGCGGCGGGAAGTGCTGGGCGATGCGCACGTCGACCGCGCGCAAGCGAAAAAGAACGAGCTCACAACCGAGTTCCAGGACATGATCACCCGCTATGCGTGGGGCGAGATCTGGACCCGGCCCGGCCTGCCGCGGCATACCCGCAGCCTGATGACCATCTGCATGATGGTGGCGCTGAACCGCGAGGAAGAACTGAAGCTGCACCTGCGGGCCGCGTCGAACAACGGCGTCAGCCGCGACGAGATCAAGGAAGCGCTGCTGCAGGCGGCGATTTACTGCGGCGTGCCGGCGGCCAACTCCGCCTTTGCGCTGGCGCAGCAGGTGTTTCGCGAGATGGATGCGCCCGGGTCCGCCTGAGGCTGCATGACGGCCGCATGACGAGTGCATGAAGTCCTAAAAACAAGAACGACAGCAATGACAGCAAAGGGAGTGGAGCCAGCATGTATCTCAGATCGAGCGGACGCGCCATGGCGGGCGTGACCCGGGCATCGGCCGGGCAAGCGGGAGGCGAGCCGTGGGCAACCTGATCGGCGTGCTGTTCGACGGCGTCGCCTATGGCAGCCTGCTGTTCCTGATCAGCGTCGGCCTGTCGGTCACGATGGGCCTGATGAACTTCATCAACCTCGCGCACGGCGCCTTCGCCATGCTCGGCGGCTTCGTCTGCGTGACGCTGCTGTCGCGGCTGGGCGTGCCCTTTTTGCTGACGCTGCCGCTGGCCTTCCTCGCCAGCGCCGCCGCCGGCTTCGTGCTGGAACGCCTGCTGTACCGCCGGCTGTACAAGGCGCCGCACCTCGACCAGGTGCTGTTCTCGATCGGGCTGACCTTCATGGCCGTGGCAGGCGCCACCTATATCTTCGGCCCGTCGCAGCAGCCTGTGGAATTGCCGGCCTGGCTGCGCGGCCAGGTGGGCATTGCCGGTCTGGATGTCGGCCGCTACCGCCTGTTCCTGATCGGCGTGGTCGTGCTGGTCACGCTGGCGCTGGGCTACCTGATCGAGCGCACCCGCTTCGGCGCGCAGATCCGCGCGTCGGTCGACAACCAGGTGGCGTCCGCGGGGCTGGGCATCAATGTCAGCCGCGTGTTCAGCCTGACATTCGCGCTCGGGTCGGGCCTGGCCGGCCTAGGCGGCGGCCTCGGCATCGACGTGCTCGGCCTGGACCCGACCTTCCCGATCAAGTACATGGTGTACTTTTTGCTGGTCGTCGCGGTCGGCGGGGCGGGCACCATCAAGGGCCCGCTGCTGGCGGCCATCGTGCTGGGCATCTTCGACGTCGCCGGCAAGTACTACGTGCCCGAGGTCGGCGCTTTCGTGATCTATGCGCTGATGGTGGTCCTGCTGCTGCTGTTCCCCAACGGCCTGCTCGGGAGGCGCACATGACGCCCCCGGAAATCGTCCGGCATGGACTGGCCGACGGCCGCTGGAAGCCGCTCGAGATCCTGTTCTGGCTGCTCCCGGTCGCCGCCTATTTCCTGGCGCCGGGCTACCTGGTGCTGATCAGCCAGATCATGATCGTCGGACTGTTCGCGCTGTCGCTCGACCTGATCCTCGGCTATGCGGGCATCGTCTCGCTCGGCCACGCCGCCTTCTTCGGCCTGGGCGCCTACACGGCCGGCCTGCTGGCCGCGCATGGCTGGGGCGAACCCATCAGCGGCCTGTTCGCGGCCGCCGCGGTGGCGGCGCTGGCCGGCTACCTGGTGAGCTTCCTGATCGTGCGCGGGCAGGACCTGACCCGCCTGATGGTCACGCTGGGCATTGGCCTGATGCTGTTCGAGGCCGCGAACAAGGCTGCCTTCATCACCGGCGGCGTCGACGGCCTGTCCGGCATGATGGTCGGCAAGCTGCTGGGCGTGTTCGAATTCGACCTCTACGGCAAGACCGCCTACATCTACAGCCTGGTCGTGCTCTTTATCCTTTTCGTGGCCTTGCGCCGGCTGGTCAATTCGCCTTTCGGCCTGTCGTTGAAGGGCATACGCGAAGGCGGCCGGCGGATGCCGGCGATCGGCGCGGACGTCAGCCGCCGCCTGTCGGCCATTTTCACCGTCGGCGCCGCGGTCGCCGGCGTGGCCGGTGCGCTGCTGGCGCAGACCACGCAGTTCGTCGGCCTCGACTCGCTGGGATTTGCGCGTTCAGCCGAGCTGCTGATCATCCTGGTGCTGGGCGGCACCGGCCGGCTGTACGGCGCGCTGGTCGGCGCCATCGTCTTCATGGTCGCGCAGGACACGATCGCCGGCCTGAACCCGGCCTACTGGCAATTCTGGATCGGACTGCTGCTCATCGTCATCGTGCTGTTCGCGCGGGGCGGCATCCTCGGCGGCCTCGAGCGGCTGGCCGCTCCATTGCTGCAAGAGAAGCGGAACGGAGACCAGCCATGAGCGGCATCGGATTGCGCACCGAAGGCCTGTCCAAGCAGTGGGGTGCGTTCAAGGCCAACAGCGACATCAGCCTCACGTTCGCGCCGGGCGCGCGGCATGCGCTGATCGGGCCCAACGGCGCCGGCAAGACCACCTTCATCAACCTGCTGACCGGCGCGTTCGCGCCGAGCGCCGGCCGCGTCTTCCTCGGCGACGAAGACATCACCGGCCTGCCGCAGCACATGCGGGTGAAGCGCGGCATGACGCGCACCTTCCAGATCAACACGCTTTTCCCCGGACTCACGGTGCTGGAGTCGGTGATGCTGGCGCTGTGCGAACGCGATGGCCGGCACCGCGTCTGGCACCAGACCGTGGCGCAGCAGAAGCGCCAGGCCGACGAGGCGATGGCGCTGCTGGCCTCGCTGAAACTGGAGCGCGACGCCGGCACGCTGACGCGCAGCCTGGCCTATGGCCGCCAGCGCCTGGTCGAGATCGCGCTGGGCCTCGCCACCCGGCCGCGCGTGCTGCTGCTCGACGAGCCGGCGGCCGGCATCCCTTCGGGCGAGAGCGCGGAGCTGTTCGAGGTGCTGTCGGCATTGCCGCGCGATGTCACGGTGCTGTTCATCGAGCATGACATGGGGCTGGTGTTCCGGTTTGCCGACCGCATTACGGTGCTGGTGGGCGGCAAGGTGCTGTGCGAGGGCACGCCGGACGAAATCTCGAAGGACCAGCGGGTCAGGGAAGTGTATCTGGGAGAAGCCGAGCATGACTGAATTGCTGGCGCTGGAAAAAATCACGGCCGGCTACGGCGACTCGGTCGTGCTGGAAGACGTCAGCCTGTCCATGGACGAGGGCGACAGCCTTGCGCTGCTGGGCCGCAATGGCGTCGGCAAGACCACGCTGCTGGTGACGCTGATGGGCCTGACGCGCCTGCATGGCGGCGCCATCCGATGGCGCGGCGACAGCCTGGCCCGCGTCGCCACGCACCGGCGCGCGCAGGCCGGGCTGGGCTGGGTGCCGCAGGAGCGCTACATGTTTCCGTCGCTAACCGTCGAGGAGCATCTGACCGTGGTGGCCCGGCCCGGTCCCTGGAACCTGAAGCGGATCTACGAACTGTTCCCGCGGCTGGAGGAGCGGCGCGCCAACATGGGCAACCAGCTCTCCGGCGGCGAGCAGCAGATGCTGGCGATCGCGCGGGCGCTGATGACCAATCCGCAGCTGCTGCTGCTCGACGAGCCGATGGAAGGCCTGGCGCCCATCATCGTGCAGGAACTGGTGCGCGTGATTCGAAGGCTGATCAGCGAGGAAGGGCTGGCGGTGATCGTGGTTGAACAGCATGCGCGGCTGGCGCTGTCGATGACGAAGCATGCGATCGTGCTGGACCGCGGCCGCATCGTGCACCAGGGCAGCAGCACGAGCCTGCTGGACGACAGGGCGACCCTGGACCGGCTTGTGGCGGTGGCCTAGCGGGCGGTGTCCTCGCCGTTAGCATCGTCATCTTTGCGCGCGCCAGGTGCGCCTGGCCAGCGCCCAGCATGCCCGCTGGGTCTTAACCTTGGCCTAATCTCGGGTGGCGATCCGGGCACACTGGTTTACAGTGGCGCCCGCCGTACCGGGTTAAATGTCCACCAAACCATCAGGGAGAAATATCCATGATCATCAGGCTGATAACTGCGGCCGTCGCAATGGCCCTGGCCGCGAACTGCGCGATCGCGCAGGAAAAAATCAGGATCGGCCTCGTCCTTCCGCTCAGCGGCCCGTATGCCGACTATGGCAACCAGATCAGCAACGGCGCCAGGCTATACATTGCCCGCCATGGCGACACCATCGCCGGCCGCAAGGTCGAACTGATCATCCGCGACGATACCGGCATCGCCCCTGAACTGACCAAGCGACTCGCGCAGGAACTGGTCACCAACCAGCATGTCGACGTGCTGGCCGGCTTCGGCCTGAGTCCCGGCGCGCTCGCCGCCGCCGCGGTCGCTACCCAGTCCGGCAAGCCCATGGTCGTGATGAATGCCGCCGCCTCGGTCCTGACGAGCAAGTCGCCGAACATCGTGCGGGTCTCGCACACCCTGCCGCAGCTTTCGCAGCCGATGGCGAAATGGGCCCTGCAGAATCAGGTCGGCGAAGTCTATACGCTGGTTGCCGACTTTGCGCCGGGGCTCGATGCCCAGGGCGCGTTCAAGGCGGCCTATGAGGCAGGCGGCAGGAAGCTGCTTGGCGAGATGAAGGTCCCGGTCGGCAACGTCGACTTCAGCGCGGCGGTGCAGCGCATCAAGGATGCCGGGCCAAGCGCCGTATTCCTGTTCCTGCCCCCCGGCGAAGCCACCATCGCTTTCATGAAGACCTGGGTCGAGCGGGGCATGGACAAGGCCGGCGTGCGGCTGCTGGGAACGGTCGACCTGGTCGACGACAGCATCGTCGAGGCCATTGGCAAGCCGGCGCTGGGCGCCATTACCGCCGGCCATTATTCCACCGCGCATGATTCCGTCCTCAACCGCGAATATGTCGCCGCCTACGGCAAGGCCTATGGCACGCGGATGCGGCCGAACTACATGTCGGTTGCCGGCTATGACGGCATGGCGGCGATCTACACGGCCCTGAACAAGACCGGCGGCGACAGCGATGCCGTCAAATTTACTGGCGCATTGAAAGGCGCAAGCTGGGAAAGCCCGCGCGGCACCGTGAAGATCGATGCGGACACCAGGGATGTCGTGCAGACCGTTTATATCCGTCGCACCGAACAACGCAATGGCGGCATCTACAGCATCGAGTTCGACAAGTTCACCGAGCAAAAGGCCTTTTAGCCCGAGCCACGGGCCTGGTGCGCTGCCATCCGGCCCGTGCCGCGCTAGCCTGCGGCGCTGGCCTCATGCTGCCGTTCGACAAGACGCCAGACCGCTTCATCCAGCGCCGGCAGATCGAATTCCCGCGCATCCAGCCGTAGCGCCAGCACCAGCCGGGCGTTGATCACCGCTGCGCGCAGGTAGGGCGCGTTACCGTAGCGCGCGTTGCCCAGCCTCAGCGCGAATTCCATCTGGGGCAAGGGGTCGAATGCGAGCGCCGCGCTGACATAGACCAGCATCTCCCGGGAAGCCAGCGCGGGCGTGCAGGCGATGCCGACGATTTCACCGGAGTCCAGCGCCAGTTCGACGCCCTCGTCGGCGTCGAACTGGAGATTGTCGATGCCGAGGGTGTCCCCGAACTCCCTGACTGCCTGTTGTATCCAGTCCATCGTAGGTCAGGGCGCCGGCGCTGCCGCTTCTTCCCGCAGGATGGCGGCTTCCAGCACGGTTTGCGCAGCTTCCTGCAACTTTCCCAGCCCCCGGATGCTGTCATAAATACGGTCGGGCATGGTGCGGAGGATTTCCTTGATGCCCTGCAGCGTGAAGATCTCGGTCCATGCATCGCAGTCGAGTCCAAGCTTGGCCAGCAGTGTCTCGAACTGCGAGGGCTGCGAGCTTCCTGAGTCAATCACATCAAGCAGTCCCAGCACCATCATGGTTCCATTCACCGGTGGAACCTCCACCTTCGCCCTGGCAGCTGCGCCGGCCAGTTTTTCCTCGAACTCATCCACCATCATCAGGAAAGAAGTGGAAAGGTGCATGCTGGAAAGGCTGTCGAGGATCTCGGATAAATGTGCCTTGTCGCTGGAAGACCGTTCGGCCCGGAGATCGTCTCCCAGCGCCTTCTTCGTCCTGTCGATCTGCACATTAATATCGTCCAGCGCATAAAACTTCAGCATGTTGCGCAGCACAGCGGTGAATTTCGTACTTTTTTCGGAAGTGATTTCGCCATAGGCATCGAGGAAACGCGCCGGTTCGGGGCCGTCGATCGCCGCATCCAGGGCGTTGTAGCTGCCACGGATCTGGTCGCCGTCCAGCAGTTCCAGTTCCTTGATCGCCGCCTGCACCTCGCAACGCAATTCATCCCGTTCTGCGCTCGCAGCGCCGGCGGCTTGGTGCGCACGCAGCCACAGCTTGGACAGCTTGCGGCCATCGCCGCGCACCGACTTCAGCATCTGCGCCATTTGAGGCGCATTGCCGTCGAGCCCTTCGAGCGATTCCGCGAGCGCGCCCAGCAGTTCGGGATTTTCGCCGCAGGCGAGGATGTCACGCGCCAATTGTTCCGGGTCGACATTCCTGCGCCGGAATGCCTGGACGGCATTCAGGCCCAGCGCCTGCCGCAGCACCGCGCCCAGCAGCCTCGGGTTGCGCCGTGCGGCAAAAAGCATCTTGCGCAAGCGCTCCGGCTCCCCGCTGGATTCCAGCGCCGGCGCAAACATGGCCTCAAAACTGCTTTCGTCGGTTTCCCCATGTTCAAGCTGGCGCAGCAAGGCCTTGCGGCTGCCAGGCGGGCGGCCCTTCATCGACGCGGCGATCAGCAGCCAGTCAGATTGGTCCGCATCCACGTCGAGCAGGCCGGCGGCAAGATGCAAGGCCAGGTGCTTGCGCACCAGCCGGTTCCGGACGCCGCCAGGCTCGGGCATCTTCCGCTCCAGCACGATCTGCCGGACCATTTCCATGACTTCAGCCTGTCCTTCGATCGCATTCAGGGCCTTGGCGGTCTGGTCGGGCGCCATCGTTTGAAAGCCGGATTCCAGCGCGAGCGTACGGGCTGCGAGCGGCCGGTTGATGCCAAACGCATCCCGACCCAGCGAATGCGTTCTGTCGGACCGGGCAACCAGCACGCCTTTTGCCGCAGTGCCATTGATCTGTGCGCGCCGGAGCAGGTACTTCCTCTGCTGCGAAGCAGTCCTGACGCCTGTCAGGTTGCGAGCCTTGCCAGTTGCATCCATGAGATTTCAACCCAGGGTGGAAAAAGATTTGGTCCTTCGTAACCTGACTCGGCCATCTGTTCAGGATGGTCCGCCGGCAGACTTGCCAGCCGGTGAACCGCCAGCGTTGCCCAGTTACTCAGCGAAGAGCCAAAAGACCGAGCCGCACAAAGCCTGGTTAAAGCCTGCACAAAGCAGCGACATTCAACCCGTGGGGCATTGATATGAACGAACCCGATGTCAGCATCCGCAAGACCCAAGAATTTATCGAGGATGCCCAGGAAATCATCGCAAGGACAAGAGACCTGATGGCCGCCCTGAACAAGCTGGCCGGCAAAACCGGCGACCACGATGAAGCAGACCCGAAAAAACTGGCCCAGCAGGCACGCCTGGAAGAGGAGCTGGAGTCGCTGGTCCAGCGTTACTTCACCCCGCTGGCGGCACCATCCGACGGAACGGGCCAATCGAACAACAGCCGCACACCTGCACCAGGCGGCAGCGCGGCCATTCCGCCAGGCCGCTTCCGGCCACGCATCTGACGCGCCCCGTGGAGCCGCAATGGCAATCACATCCTTCCGTTTTCATCGGCAAGACATTGCCGTAACTATGCGCAGCATGGCACGTGCTGCCGCCGCTCCTTTTGGATGAACCAGCTACAGGAATTGGAATGGAAAAAGAAATCAGCGTCACGACACGAAACGCACAGGCCGCTCCGCAAGGCATCATGGGCAGTCCAGCCGGAACGCCGGCGGTAAGCGATGGCCCGCCAGTGAAAGACATCACGCGCGCACTCCATGACGCATTCCGCGTCCTTTATGCGCGAATAGGCGCCGCTGCGGAAGTCGTGAACCTGAGCCTGAAACAGAAAACCAAAGACATTGCGGACTGTACCGATCTGCTGAACGGCCTGAAAGCATGGAATACACCGCCCATCATTGCCAAGACGCCGCCCGACCCACTGAATCCCGCGAATCAGGACCGTATAAACAAAACCGATGCGCTTTACCTCAACGGCATAAGCATTCCAGATAATAATTATGATGCCGTCCGGTACGCCTACGGCAGTCCGCCTTCGATAGGCTATTCCAGGCTGCCAATTCCTACGCCGCCTTTGAAAGCCATGGAATCCGTTCCCGGCCAGGTTTACGATTTTGGGACCGCCCAGGCAAACGGCAGATATCAGGTTTGTTCAAACGTTCCACCATTGGGTTATGTGTTCGATCCTGTCATACCGCCCATATCGTCGAAGACGCAGAAGGGAACCGATTTCAGCAGCTGTACGCCTGGAGACCTGGTCCAGGATCTCGACACCGGGCGATACTATCGGGTGTCCAATGCCAAAACAGGCGTCGAGGTCACCGGATATCCGCTGCAAAAATTCATTCAGTCGCCGAACGATGATGTGATTTCCAGCCTGATCGCCCAGATTAATCAGAAAATCAGCGCCTCCTCCGATCTTTCGAAAGGGGACTCCCTGGAAGTGCAAAAGCTGAGCGGCCAACTGAATACCGTCGTTACCACGTTCGTCGCGATACTCGAAAAAATCACGGCGGCATGTAACGCGATCATATCGAACAGCAAGTAGCCATCGTTTGAAAGCGTCGACCATGCCTGAGTCTGAAGCGCGTAGCAAGATACGCCATTTCGACCACGTTGTTCCCATGCTGCGCAAGGCAGTCCTTCGCACGACATCGGTGAAACTCCGGGGTCGCGTCATACAGGTAACCGGGACCGTGATCAAGGCAGTTGTTCCTACGGTAAAAATAGGGGAGATCTGCATCCTTCGCAATCCTGGCGATGCGTCCGATATGAAAGCGGAAGTGGTCGGCTTTTCCAAAGGCACCGCATTGCTGATGCCCACCGGCGACACCCACGGTATTTCCGCCGAGACGGAAGTCATTCCGACCGGGCGGGTTCACATGGTGGCCGTCGGCACGGAATTATTAGGCCGGGTGCTGGACGGTCTTGGCAAGCCGCTGGACATGGATACCTACGGGACACTTTCCACCGCGCGCAGCTATCCGGTATTTGCCGACGCGCCCGATCCCTTGCGTCGCAAAATTATCTCGACGCCGATCGCGCTCGGCGTACGCGCGATTGACGCTCTGCTTACCTGTGGCGAAGGTCAGCGAATGGGAATATTCGCTGCCGCCGGCGGCGGCAAGTCAACGCTGATCGCAATGCTCGTCAGAAATGCGGATGTGGATGTCACGGTTGTCGCGTTGATCGGAGAGCGCGGTCGGGAAGTCCGCGAATTCATCGAAAATGATCTTGGTGACGAAGGCAGGGCTAAAGCAGTAATCGTCTGTGCCACGTCCGACCGCTCGGCGATGGAACGTTCGCATGCCGCCTACACGGCGACCGCCATCGCGGAATACTTCCGGGACCAGGGGAAGAGGGTGCTCCTTCTAATGGACTCGGTGACGCGATTCGCACGTGCGCAACGGGAAATCGGCCTTGCCGCCGGCGAGCCGCCGACGCGGCGCGGCTTTCCGCCTAGCGTATTCGCCACGCTCCCCAAGTTGATGGAGCGTTCCGGCATGAATGACAAGGGATCCATTACCGCGCTCTATACGGTGCTTGTCGAGGGCGACGACATGACCGAACCCATCGCCGACGAAACGCGTTCGATACTTGATGGTCACATTATTCTTTCCCGCAAGCTTGCATCGGGTAACCATTACCCCGCCATCGACGTATTGGCTTCCGTCTCGCGTGTGATGAATGCAATTGTCAGCGATGAACATAGAAATGCGGGACTTAAAGTGCGCGAATTGCTCGCAAAATTTCAGGACATCGAATTACTCGTGAAAGTAGGCGAGTACGAGGAGGGAAGCGATCCGATCGCTGACGAGGCAATCGAAAAAATTGACTCGATCAACCGTTTCCTTCGACAGGACATCAATGAGCATGTCTCGTTCGACGACATGCTGGATGACCTGACCATGCTTGCAAACTGATGCAGAGACGCAGTTTCTGTTGTGCGGAACTGTTCTTCATAAACGTTACTAACAAAGTTAATGCCGCCATTTCAGACAAAAAGCTTTTGCACCGGGTCATAAGTTACATGTTGCCAGTTTCAGGATTATTCAGTTGCCGTAGCAAATCCGGCAGTCGTAACCGTAAGCTCCGTCGCCATGTGCGGTCAGTTGAAAGATGCTGCTTGAGAGCCGGATGAATACCGGACGGGAGTTCACCATGTCAGGCTACCGGGGCGATCATGAAAATTATTGAAGATCTTCTGCGAATCAAGACGCATCGCGAAAATCAGGCTGAATTGCAATTATCGCAGGCGAGCAAACTATTGCAGTCAGCGATAGAAGCGAGGATAGAGGCCAAAGTTGCTCTCGACCAGGCACATGGCGCCCATGGCGCCCGAAAGGCCGCACTCTACGCAGATCTTTTTTCACGGCTTGTGCAACGGAGTGACATCGACATCGCACACGCCGAACTCGAAAAAATGCACGTGGTAATCAAGGAGTGCGAAGTGGCCCTCGAATCGGCCAGGCAGAAACAATCCGACGCAGAAAAAAACCGCGAGCAGATGCGGATTGCGTACAGAAATGCATGCAGGGCACGCGAAAAATACACCGAGCTTTCGAAGCAGGCAAGTATCGAAAATACACGGATCGAGTTGCACAAGGAGGATATGGAACTGGAAGAACTATCTCCCAAGCGATCCGATGAAAACGCCGCTACCTTGACCACGCATCCAGAATTCGCCCCATGAGCTCCGCAAGAAGTCGTGTCGACTATGGACCAATAGCCCTGGCAGTTGGCCCGGTGCAGGAAGCCAGCGTCAACCAGGAATCCAGCAGCCATATCGGCCGCGATTCAATCCGGCTTCGCAGCCTGCTTGGGCGTTCGGACCCGAAAAAAAACAGGCCCGAATTCGACTGCCATTCTGCAATGGAAGCTGCCGATTGCGACGGGACATTTGAAGGAATGCCGGATGAGACGGCACTGATGCTGGAACTTCAGCAACTCTGGACAAGTAATGGAAAGGAGGGTGTTCGAGAGGTGCGATTGCGATTGCCGGAAGCGATCTTGCCGCAGACATGGGTCCGCATATACGAGAACATCGGCGCGCTGCAGATAGAGCTTACCCCCGCGCTGGAAGGAACCAGGCAATGGCTTGACCGGTGTGCATCCAGACTTGCCGAAGAGATCGCAGATCGATTGCAACGCTCCGTTTCCGTATCCATTCGAAATGCTAACGGCCTGGAAATAAGCCGCGCCCAGTTCCAATGGGAAGACGGAATAAGCTCATGACCGGAGCATTGCATCTCAGACGTACATCTGTAGCAGAAATCGCTGTCCGCAATAGCTTGTTTCAGGGTGGCTTGCATATCGCCTTTACCTGGCTGGGCCGCGAATGGGAATGCAGCATGTGGCATTCTCGTGCAGCCCGGGAACGAGATGTGCGAATACAAATTGATTGGGGCGGGTCGGAAGCCGTACTGCATGCGGATCTGCAATTGCTCGAAATGGCCACAAGAACACTACTCCAGGAATCCGACGTGTCGGCGCTGCCACCTCAACTGCGGCTGGCGCTTCTGGAAACCGCATTTGACGAACTGGCGGATCAACTGCAGGCGGCAAGCAAGAAACATGTTTGCATCAAGGATGTGCAGGTGGTCGAAGGCCGGGTCGATTCGGATGTCCATTTCGCCGAACCCGACCGCATGCGCTGGACTGTCGCATGTGACGATTACGAATTCGATGGAGAGTTGGTGCTAGACGCACTTGGGATGTCGATCGCATCGGCGACCAGGAGAGCGCGTGAATACGACCCTCGCACCAGGCTAGCGCTTCCCGAATTGCCTGTCACGATGCAGTTCATTGTAGGAAATACGACCGTATCCCTGTCAGCCTTCTCATCGATACAAGTACGCGATGTGATCGTTCTGGATGAAAGCTGGATGCGGCAGGATACGTTGACTGTCATGGTTGCAAATAACGCTATTTTTCGTGTTCGGATATCAGGTGCGCGGCTGGTAGTGACAGAAGGGCTGACAAAGACAATGGATGATTCTTTCGATGATATCGAGTACAGCACGGGCGAGATTGTCAATGATCTTCCGATCAAGCTGACGTTCGATCTGGGTGAACGGACGCTTCCCCTCGGAGAACTGCAGACTATCGCTCCCGGCTATGTGTTCGACCTGGGGCGCGACTTTCGTCAGGCGGTGACGATAAGGGCGAATGGAATGCGTATTGGAGAGGGTGAACTGGTCGATATCGAAGGGCGTACCGGTGTAGCGGTGTTGTTCGTATCAGGTCGGCCAGAGTGATGCGCGAGCCATGCGCTTGCACTTGCAGCGCGGCAGGAAGAGCCAGGCATGCGCTCGATTGATCCGATTGCGCTGTCACTTGCGCTAGCGCTGTTTTCCCTGGTGCCGATCCTGATAGTAACGATGACCTCGTTTCTCAAGATATCCATCGTCCTGTCGCTGGTGCGCAATGCGCTTGGGGTGCAACAGGCGCCTCCGAATCTTGCTATCTATTCATTGGCCTTGCTATTGACCGTGTATGTCATGGCGCCGGTGGGCAATGAGATTTCAAAGCTGATCTCGCTTGACAAGGTGTCGCAGGAAAGTATGGGAATTCCCGTTTTGATCCAGGAAGTCCGAAAGGGAGCCGAGCCGCTAAGGAAATTTTTAGTGGCAAATAGCAGTCGTGACCAGCGCAATTTTTTCCTGGATCGCGCGCGCCAGATGTGGCCGGCCGAACTAGTGGCTGACGCGCAGCCCGAGGATTTTCTCATTGTGACGCCGGCATTCATGGTTTCCGAACTTACGTCTGCGTTTCAGATCGGATTTTTGCTCTACATGCCATTTATTGTCATCGATCTCATCATTTCGAACATATTGATGGCAATGGGAATGATGATGGTTTCACCGGTAACCATTTCACTCCCGCTCAAGCTATTTCTGTTCGTAATGGTGGACGGGTGGTCCAGGCTGATCCACGGCCTTGTTCAGACTTATCTCCCTTAGCGGCATGGACATACCAGACCTCACCGCCGTCGTGATCAAGGCATTGCTGCTGACCCTGTGGCTTTCGATGCCCGCCATTCTGGTTGCATCGGTCGTCGGCGTCGTCTTTAGTCTGATCCAGGCATTAACCCAGATTCAGGAGCAAACCCTTTCCTTCGGCGTCAAGCTCATATCCGTAGGCGTCACGATATTTCTAACCGCCCGGTGGATGGGAGGTGAAATCTTTAATTACACCGTGTTCCTGTTCGACACCTTTCCGGCCATGGTCCGCTGAAATGCCGCTTTCATGGATCGTATGGCCTTTTCCTGAGTTGATGGCCTTCGGATTTGCGCTGCCGCGCATGTTGGCAATTTTTTCTGTTCTGCCAATGTTCAATCGCCAGGCATTGCCGGGAATGCTGCGCATCGGCGTCGCAGGGGGCCTTGCGTTATTTTTAGTGCCTGGTCTGATCGATCCCGCAATGGCAGTAGAACGCGGAACCGGCGAAATCATCGCTATATGCTTCAAGGAAGCGCTGATCGGATTTTTGCTGGGATTTATCATTGCGATGCCGATATGGGCGTTCGAGGTAATGGGCGCATTCGTGGACAACCAGCGCGGCGCCAGCATTGCCCAGACGCTGAATCCCCTTACCGGTCACGAGAGCTCGCCGTTGGGCGACCTGTTCAGCCAGACGATCGTCGTCCTGTTGTTCATCACCGGCGGCTTCACACTGATACTCGCCGCCATCCAGGACAGCTACCGACTGTGGCCCGTGCTCTCGTTCTTCCCCGACCTGGATGCCAGTACGCCTGCTTTTCTCCTGTCGCAACTCGACCGGATGATGAGGTTGGCGATCGTCATGAGCGCACCCATCATGTTCGCGATGTTGCTGGCCGAAATCGGTTTGGCCATTGTCAGCCGGTTCGTGCCACAGTTGCAGGTGTTTTTTCTGGCGATGCCGATAAAGAGCGGAATTGCGATTTTCATGTTCTCGATCTACGTGGCCGTGCTATTCGACTATTCAATCGACGCGGTCAGGAATATCGGCGCGCTTACCCTGCAGCAGTTGACAACGATATTCAGGTGAGCCATGAGCAGCGAAAAAACCGAACAGCCTACTCCCCATAAACTGCGCGAAGCCAGGAAAAATGGACAGGTGGCCAAGAGCAAGGACTTCACCCAAACGCTGCTCGTCGGCGCCTTGTTTGTTTATACGCTGATGGATTCAGAACGACTTCTCGGGCGCATGATCAAGCTCATCGAATTGCCTGCCGACCTTGGCTATGCAGAATTCAATGCCTCCTTATCTTCCGTCGTGACCGCGATGACGGTGGAAATGGTTTTCATCCTGCTCCCCTATATCCTCATCGTGATCATCGTCGGCATTTTCGCAGAGACGATCCAGATCGGATTGCTGGTCTCGTTCAAGGTTCTCATGCCCAAGGGAGAGCGGCTGAATCCAGTCAGTAATTTGAAGCAAATGTTCTCGATGAAAAGCATCGTTGAATTTTTGAAGTCCAATATAAAGGTCATGTTTCTGACCGCGGTGATTTTTTTCATTATCCGGAGTTCGATAGACGATCTGGTGAAAATTCCACCGGCTGGCCTCGCCGCTGCCGGCGTGGCCCTTGCCGCCATGCTCAAGAAGCTGATTATTTTCACGTTCATCGCCTTCAGTGCGATTGCCCTGTTCGACCTTTTGTATCAACGCTTCGAACACCGGAAGAGCCTTCGCATGTCGATCGAGGAAATCAAGCAGGAGTACAAGCAGCTGGAAGGAAATCCGGAAATCAAGGGCCACAGGAAACAGCTTGCCAAGGAAATCGCCATGAACGATTCCAATAACAAGACACGCAAGGCAACGGTGGTGGTCAGTAATCCCACTCACCTGGCCATATCGCTTTTTTTTGACGCCGAAGAGACGCCGCTTCCCATCGTCTTGAACAAGGGCCGCGGTGTGATCGCCCATGAAATCATGCGAATCGCACGGGAGGCAGGCGTTCCGATCATGCAGAACATTCCGCTGGCACGGCGGTTGATGGCGGACGCAGTGGTTGATCACTACATCCCTTCCGATCTGGTCGAACCGGTAGCGGAAGTATTGATCGCGCTTCGGCGCCTTGCACAGCAACGTGAGGAGGGCACTTGGTAACGAGCGCGCTGCATCCGGAACTGGCCAGATATCTGGCTGCTGAAAAAGCTGATCAAGCCAGCAGGAGTCCAGATGGTTCGATCAGCATGGTATTCGATGCGCAATACCGCGTGACCTGCCAGGTATTTGCACAGGGCGACCTATTGCTTGAGGCGCGGGTCTTGCGGTTGCCCGACGATGAAGGAAGCCGCACGACGACGGTGGAAATGCTTCTCGAACAGGCCGGACAGAGACTGCAGGACCATGCCGAATGGCTCGCGCTTGGATCGGGTGGACAAATTTTAATGCTTCAACAGATAGTGCCGGCGCAGGCCGATCGCATCCAGTTCAGCAACATGCTGGACAGCTTTGTTAACGCACTTGCCGGGTGGCGTCGCCTGGCGGGTGTCCTCTAGGCGGCAACATGGCAATTCATCGGAAGTGGCTATCGAGAACCTTGAGTCCGGTCGGATCCAGGCTTGCATTGCGCCTTGCGGTACTCGCGGCACTGCTGGCCGGGATGCCGGCTGCGGCCGTATCGCCGCTGCCTGACGCCAGCTTTACCTACATGGCCGATAGCCACCTGCTGCCTGACGTATTCGTTCGTTTTGGCCGCATATTTGGACTTGAGGCGCAACTTACCAATGCAGTGGCATCGTCGACAGCCGTCGTGAACGGCAAAATAAGCACTGCGAATCCCACCGAATTTCTGAATCAGATAGCCGGCTCCTACGGTTTGACCTGGTTCATCCAGAATGGAACGCTGCATGTCAGCCGCAGCAATGAACGCATTACCCGCGTCTTGACCCCGCCAGGAATATCGGCGACCGGCCTGAAGATGGCGTTGACGGAACTGGGTGTGATCGATCCCAAATTCGGTTGGGGCGAAGTCGTCGAGCGCGGGATCGTGCTTGTATCCGGCCCCCCCGGCTATGTCGATATGGTGCTTCGCTCGGTCATCGACCTGCCTTCGATGCCGCCTGACCAGGAACTGCAGGTATTCCGGCTTCGGCATGCTCCGGTTGACGACCGGACGATTTTTTACCGCGACAGGCAGATCGTCACGCCAGGCATTGCCAGCATCCTGCGCGGACTGATATCGGGCGAGAGCAAGACCGGCACCAGTATTGCCCTGTCGGAACTTGCGTCGCCGCTGCGCGGCACCCTAAGCCCGCTTCCACCGATAAATGGCGAAAATGCCCGGGCAGCCAAGTCGGAACCGGGCTCCGTCACAGTAGCGCCTTCGACGGTGAGCTCGCCGAACCGCGCGGTCATCCAGGCTGATCCCCGGCTCAATGCAGTGATCATCAAGGACCGGCCCGAGAACATGCAGATTTACCGTCAGATGATCAGCTTGCTGGACGTACCCAGCCAGCTCGTGGAAATCGAGGCGATGATACTCGACGTGAACGCAAGCCAGGTCGCCGAGCTTGGCGTGGACTGGAACGCAAGGGCGGGGCGGGTGAGCGCGAACATAGGGAATCCGTCGGCGCCGTCCAGCAATCCGTCCGCCGTCATTTCCCTTGGAAACGCAAATTCGGCAACGATCATTTCGAACGCAGCCAATTTCCTGGTAACCCGGATCAACGCGCTCGAAAGCAAGGGGCAGGCGAAAGTCGTGTCGAGACCTTCCATCCTGACGATTGATAACCAGGGAGCGCTGATCGACCTGGCTGAAACGTTCTACATCCAATCGGTCGGTGAGCGCGTTGCCAACGTGACACCAGTCTCGGTAGGCGTCACGCTGAAGGTGACGCCTCATGTCATTGAAGAGGGGGGACGGAAATCGGTGCAGCTGGTAGTGGATATCGAGGATGGCACGAGGACCGATGTCACGATCCAGGGTTTGCCGACTATCCGCAGGAGCAATATTGGTACCCAGGCCGTGATGGCCGAGCATGAAAGCCTGTTGATCGGCGGATTTAATTCAGAGTCCAATATTCGCCAGAAAGACGCGGTTCCCTTGCTTGCCGATCTCCCGGTGGTTGGCGGTCTATTCGCGAATACCAAGTCGACGGTGGAACGCAAGCAGCGGCTATTTCTGATTACGCCAAGAATCATCCGACCCGAAGGCGGCGACACAACCCAGTCTATTTCCTACGCGGTCCCACTTGCTACGCAGGATTCCAGAACGCCGTTGACCAGCTTCTCCCAGGCGCAGTTGCCTCCCACGCCACAGGAATCGCCGAATATGCGTATGGATATGCAGATGAATATCGCTTTGCCGTTACAAACCGAGAATAGGTAACCCGTACGAGCAATATCAATGGCGATAACAGCAGCTACCACCAAGCGCAAGGCGTCGGAAATAAAACAGCGTGCTTCCGTTCGCCTCCCACAATCGCAGCCCGATCTACCTGTCCATCACTCGATGCGCGAACCGGCGGATTTTAGCCCGCTCGTGGCGTCGGCCTGGGCCGACGCCATCATTGCATTCTGGCAGTCGGCCAGCGTTCAGGGCCGGCTGGATCCAACTCAACCGCTCGAAGTGCTGGACCTGATGCCTGGCAGCGGCGAGTCCGTTCGCATCCTGATGCGTGCACTCGAACAACGCATGGCAATGCTGCCGGGCTTTGCGCATTCATTACGCTATTTGATGGTCGGCCATCGGCGCGACAGTTTGACGCCGACGCGATGGCAGTCTGAACTGCAGCCATCGCTACAGGCCGAGAAACTTGTAACCGTCCTGTGGGACCCCGGTCGAGGCGATCCCTGTTTGCTGCGTCCCGGAAAACGGTCCGCATGGAAACCGATTAACCCTGTGGCCGTCATCGCGCACGATAGCTGGGCAAAACTTGGGCAGCGACTTTGCGCGGTCCACTATGGAAGGCTATTGGAAGCGGATATCTGCCGGTTGTCCAAATGCACGACGCCGGCTGAAGAAGCCGGCGAGTGGCGGCCTTTACAAACCGGTCGTGTGGCCGATCGGGTCACATCGCTCATGGAAGGGTGCCTGTCGAAGTTCAACAGCGCTCCCGTTCCGCTTCCGATCGGCGCAATCGACATACTCGAGCGCATCGCGTCGCTCGCTTCGAATGGCTACCTGGTTCTTGCCGCGGCGCCTGGACTCGTGTCCGAGCGTCATATCCGGCTACATCAGTTTTCCGACCTGCTGGCCCACTATCGGCGCTACGCGGAGATGCCGGTCAACTTCTATTTACTGAGCCAGTATGTCGGGGTCCTGGGCGGAGTGAGCTGGCAATCCGAACTCAGACCGGACTATGCGGTTCAGGCCGCAGTCGGCAATCTCCCGGATCCGAAAAGCGCTCTTTCCGTGGCTGTTGCCACCCTAAAATTCGGTGCTGCATCCGATGCACCGTCGCTGGTCGAGGCAGCGCGTGCTGTTGGCGCGGCGAGAGGGGACAACAGGCTGAATGTGCTGCTGGCGCTGATTCGGCGGTCCGAGTTCGACCCGGCCGTTTTTAGCGTGGCCGCGTCGTCGATCATGGACGACCTCCGCACTTCCTCCCGGGTGGAACGCGCAGCGTGGGTAGATGCGTTGGAGCGTACCTGGTCAAATCACCTGCCGTCAGCGCATGCACCTGCGCAGGCGCTGCATCGCAAGCTTGCGCCTGCAGCCATGCGGGTCGGTGCATGGCGCCTGGCGCGCGCCGTGCTGTCGCGTGGAATGCAAATTCATGGGGAGCAAGCCCTTGACCTGGCGCATCTCGCCTGGTGTGAAATGCGAACCGGACAGGGAAACACCGCTCTGGCATTGATCAGGCGTGCGGCAATTCTGAATGGCAATGATCCAACCGTGCGGGAAGTGATGCAGACGGTAGAAGGGAAGATGCAGGGTTGGGACGCCAATTGGAAAGCCAGTGTTTCAAGCCATTCCTTGCCTCTGGCGATAGAGCCTCTCGACGTCGGGCATGCAGAGGCGTTCTGGCATCAATACAGGGACCCGCAGATTGCATTCATGACGGGGCTGCAAACCCTGTCGACACTGGATGCCACCCGAAAATGGATACTCGAGCATGTCGCAGAACCGGGCCGCAAGCCTTATGCGCTTATGCATAGGGAATATGGTTTTGTCGGATATGTTTGCCTGTCAGTCAGCGCACACGAAGCCTATTTCTGTTTTTGGATAGGCGCCGACTTCCAGGGCAGCGGCTTTTCGATCGAATCCGCGCGGCTGCTATTTGATCTGGCAAAACGCCAGGGTGTATTGCATGTCTTTACATCGGCGTATCAAGATAATGCCCGATCGATTGCCGCACTCGAAAAGACCGGTTTTTCGCGGATTGATATTCGTGCCCTGCCGCCGGAAAATGACCGCGTGTTCTTCTTTCTTAACCTGAGCGACGTTTCAGTGCGGGACCAGTCGGAGCGGCTGATTACCTACTATGAGCGAGAAAAGTTGCCGCTTTACTTTCCCGGTCAGGAAACACGTCAGCAAGCTGATCGAGCAGCTATGCAAGCCGCCGTCGCGGTCAATGCGAACGACGCTGCGGTCGAGGCGATGCACGTGCAGGCAAAGGAGTCTTAAATGCCACCAATAGACCGGATCTCAATCAACCGGCCTGAGCCGGACTACTCATTGCAGGTAGAGTACAGACGCCGGCTTGCCCGCCGCCGCCAGCTGGAAGCGCGCGAGTTCAGCCGCCTGGTACTGCCGTCGGTTGAAACGCAATCGCGGCTGCTCGCGAGGAAGGCAGTGGAAAGCCGTAACACGGATAAGGATTGGACGGATCGCGCTTCCTTGGCCAAATCAGAACTTCCTGGTGCAAACATTGAAGATGAGCTGACCGGACTTGCCATCGACATCGCCAGGGAGACCGCGGAGTCGCCATCGGAAGACACGCGCGGTTCTGTCGCGTCACGCCTCCTTCAGCAACGGCGCGCGCCGGAAACCCGGGCTGCAGTTTTCATTCCCGTGGCTGGTGAAAAAGACTCGCCGAGTCACGACACTCATTCAGGCGCACTGGAGCCAAAGCCAACATCGGAATCCAAGGAGGCTATCGATCGTCATGATGCGGCAGGCAGCAGCGTCGCCCTGACTACAAGCGAGCAGGAAATCGATGAACTCTCCTGGATGCAGAGCTTGGAAGTGGCCTTTGCATACGCGGGAAGTGCGACTTCCGATGCCGTTGAGCATCCAATGGAAAAATTCCTTGACCGATTGATTCAAGAGGCGCAGACGCAAGCGGCGCAAACACAAGCGCTGACGTCCGAGTTAAAGGTGGTGCTGGAATCTCTTGCTGCTAAGCGCATTGCTACCTCGACCAGCGACACGGAACCCAACGATTCTCCCAGCCTGCAAGGCCGCTATCGCTTTCTCGACGCGTTTATCGAAACCTTGGCTGCACCGCCAAGCGCAGAGCAGGCGTTCACATCCGACATGCTGGAACCAGCTAGCCCCAAAGTCAGCCCTGAAAGACAGGAGGATTCCCCATCGCCGGCACGCGACCGCGAGAGCCTCTATGAATACCTGGAGCTGCTTTCCAGCGTGGCAGGAGCAAGCACGCCGGCAGCCTTGCAGCGACTTGCCCAAGCACGCCATATCAGTCCGGAAAAAGCATTAATGCGGCTGGCCGCTTCCGGCGACCAGTCGGTTTCCTTGTACATAGCCGAGATAGCCCGGCGTTTCGATGCAATCAGCGCGCGTACTGCGCAAGATGAAAAAAAGTCGGCTCGAATCAGCCGGCTAGGCAATGCAATCGCAACGGAACGACAGTGGATGGAGGCCGCCATCACAGCTGCAGAAAGCAGTGTGGGCTACAGCGCAATATCACGTCGCTTGGAAAGCGATGAGACAAAACGGCGGCTAGCGGAAACATTACCGCAGTTAATCTTACATAAAAGCTGACTGCGGTTCGCGTTCTGCGCAAGCAAAGGTGTTTGGGAGACTACTGGCGGCGCTGGATAAATTCACCGGCCGTCTCTGCAAGATCAGACCGATAGAAACCATTTGCCATTTGAAAGGGACAACGATGTCAACCGAATATGCTTGGAGACGCAGGTTTATCGAGGTAATAGAAGAAGTCTTTCGGGAGCTTCATTTCGACGCACCGGCGATGACCCACGATGTGGACGCCTCGCTGGTTATGGAGCTTGAAGTCGATGGCACTACATTCGAAGTAGTGCACAATCCGCGCGCAAATGAAACGCACTGCCTTATTGAAGGCAGAATTGGACATATCGCAAGCGACAATCCCAATGCCGTACTCACCATGCTTCTCGCAAAAAACCTGGGTATGGCAAAAATATACAGCGGCGTATTTTCCTGCGACATCAAGGACGATAGTGTCCTCTATAGCATCGCGATGGAACTGGAAGAAGCTAGTGGCGGGGCTTTACTACAGGCATTGCGGGAAATAGCAGCACACGCCTATGAATGGCGCCTGATGCTTTCTGGCGCAATAAAGAACCAGGACGGCGCGATAGCTTATGTCTCATCGGCTCTTGCATGATATGAACCGTATAAAACAGGAGGAAAGCATGCATTCGATGCCCACGGAAAGAAGTGCGTTCATGAGTTTGGTGAATGACTTATGCCGGGTACTAAATTATCCCGAACGCAGCAGCGAGGTGCGTGACGATGAAACATTGGTGATGGAAATGACCCTTGAAGGTATTGCCTTCACCGTATCGCACTCATTGAACGAGCAGACTGAAAAAGTGCTGATCCAGGCGGATTTCGGCCAACTGCCTGCGGAAAGAACAACCGACGTTCTCTACAGGATCATGCACCTGAATCGCGAGCTGTCAGAAACAGGGGTTGCCAAGATAGGTTTTGACGACGTGGTTAACGCGGTGATCTACATCCATACAGCGCCGCTGGAGACGCTCGACGGGGCGTCTTTGCTGACTATCATGACCGAAATTACCTGGCGAGCGGAATATTGGCAAACTACTTACTTTTTAAACACTGACAGTCCGAAGATCCCGGAGAATTTCAATGAGAAATTTATTTCATTAGCATAGTGACCGACTCAATTAAAGAGGAATAGTTATCATGGACACCACTGGAGTATCTCCGCGAATCTCAATTAGCGAAAGCTCGACCGTAGATCAGGAAAACGACGTTGATGCACCTGCAGTTGCTCCACCAAGTCAGCCAGTTGTGCGAACAAAACCTCAGGGCTTCAATCTCATCAACCTTTTTCGTTTGTCGCCGCAAGAGCAAGCCCGGCAGGACAGACACGCAGAAGTTTTGCTGGCTCTGAAGGGATATCTCGCAATCCAGCAAAAATTAATCGAAACGAATGAAAAGCTGGACGAAGTGGTTCGCATGCTGTCTGTCGCCACCCATGGTGGGAACAAAAGCCTGTTTGTGGCAGCGATTGACGAAGCAAAAACATCATTCCTTCAATATAAAACGTTGATCAGCGATGGAAATGGTAATGCCAAGGCCATCTTGGCAGAAAATGAAAAAACATTAGTTAAGCAACAGTGGGACAATCTCGCTATCAAAATTGGTAATGTTACGAAATTGAAAAATAGTACTTTCAATTTATTCAAAGATGTCAAAGAAAAATTCGAAAATCTTGAAAAAATACGGAATGAGATGCAGCCTCTGCAAAGAATATTTTCCAATTCACACGCTGGATTATTTAGAGCAGCAACGGCGCCGAATATACTCGTCGGGTCTGAAACGGAAGAGGATTCGGACACAGACTAAAAATAACTCTCCCGAAAAAATTTACTTATAGGAAATTATTTTTCCTTTTAGCAAGAATGGAAATAACGATATGCAACAGGCCCAATTTTTGCGTTAAAGCCATATCCTATCAATCAATTTCATCGATAAGCCATGTAATTTCATGAAAAGATCGTCAGCCGGATTACAGCAATTTCTGGTTATCAGGCAATTTTTGATTTGTTAGTACGTCCTAATTTTTCTGGGTGGACAAGGGTGATTAAGGAATGATTCGAGAAAGTCAATCCCATCAATTAGGGAGATCTCGAAAATCATGCATGCCCTCTACACGCTGTTCCGGATCCTTGCCATCGTATTCATCCATGCTGCTGGTGGCATTTCCCCTCGTCGCCTAGGTGACCATTCAAGCCGACGGATTGCAGCCAGGCCCACCGCATCACTGCACGACGCTACTCTAGCCAGTCGGCCGTTCAAACCCACCCAAGTATCTCTTCTCGCTTGCAGGCATGGCTGGCCATAAGCCGTATCCGCATGCGTTCCTCGATCGAAACTACCTCCAGCCGCTGCCGTAGTCTTCAAAATGTCTTACAAGGAGCATCACCATGGCCGTAACGTCAGAAAGTATTCAGCAACTGACCAAGACTAATGTTCAACCCGCCATCAGCGGCGTAACAGCATACTCCGAGCCAATTCCCGATCTGATGGACCGCGAAAAACTTTTCAGACAACTCGTTGCACAGCACCAGGGCCGACTATATCGCTTCGTTACGAAATACGTCGACCATCCCGACGACGCTGCGGATATCGCGCAGCAGGCATTTGCCGAAGCAAGCCGAACCATAGCCACTTTCCGCGGAGAGTCCAAGTTGTCGACTTGGCTGTTTGGCATTGCCATGAATATGGTGCGCAATTACCTGAGCCGTGCGCCGCACCGAATCTATAAGTTTGAAACAGAAGAAAGCCTCAGCAGTATCGCATCCAATGCCATTGAGCCGAGTGAGCATCTGAATCAGCGAGAAATGCTACAGATTGTATTCGCCGCTCTGGCAGAACTTCCAGAAGAAATGGGGGAAGTGCTCAGTCTGGTTGCAATCGAAGAAGAGTCCTACTTGCACGTCTCCAAAAAGCTTGGTATCCCATTGGGGACTGTAAGAAGCAGAGTATCGAGAGCCAGAGCGGGATTGCGACTGCAACTTGAAAAAAAGGGCGTAAAACTGGCTTTCTAAGGTGCGCGGGCCTCCTGAGTAATGTTGCCGGAGTCGTGTACGGCGACATTACTTTCTTCACGAGGGCATCTTGCACAAATCACGTTTATGTTGAACGAAAAATGCCGATTTGCAGTCCTCACAACTTTCTACCACGTCCTGGCGCTTGCCAAATCATGCTGGCGGCGGTAATTGTCGGATTATCATTCTAGCTCTCTTCATCTTGAAGAGACATTGAATGTTCGCCATATTCAGAGTCAGTTGAGTCTTTGCTTGATGCTGTTTCGACTACGCTAATTTCCAAGCTCCCAAAAACTCGGTTTAGTGATGATTTTAGTGCGTCGAGTTGAGATCCGATACTGGCTTCCGCGCTGCCAATTTCAGTGTGTACGATGCATGCATCCGCGGAGATATCCGCTTGCTCCACAATCTCTATATGGGTAATGGTCGGAAATGCGGCATGTAGCGATCTCAACTCCGATGTCACATAATCCATGTTGCACGGGTTTAGTTTCAGGATTATGTGTTTCTGTCCTCGCATTGCAGCAATAGCAGATTTGACTACAGCGAGGGCCTTTTGATTGTCGTCATAAGCCGCAATTACCTGCCTTACTGAGTCATAGACGAGCGCTGCAAACTGGCTTTCAGTTTTCATCAGATAAAGCACCGTTCTATTGACGGTATCCATCATGCATTCTGCAAATTGCGCCTGCGCCTTTTGCATGCCGTCTTTATAACCGCGAACTTCTTGCTGCAGATAAGCGGATTCTGCTGCGTGAATGATGCTCTTTTCGCGTAAAAATGCGTCATGTATGATCTCTGCTGCAAGGCGGTAAGACCAAAAATCTTTACCTTTGATTATTTTTTCGCCCGCTTCGGGACGTTTTACTGTTGGGTCGCTAGAAAATATGAACGCCATTCCGGCTCCAAAATAGACATGAGTGAATAGATAAGCTTTCGGGCAAAAACTAATTCTATTTTTGGCGCAAAGGAGACGTCAGGAAGCTTAAGAACAGCGCGCAAAAAAAGAGGGCGAGGCGCAGTTGACATCGCCAATTCAAGTAATCCAGAACTCACAGCCTCAAGATCTGCTATTTCGTGATCCACTAGTGGCCACACCGTGCGCGGCAAAAGATTAAAGCCGTTAAGTGCAAATTTATACGCATTGACCCCAAGCCTCTCCCGCCACGCGACAACCTCGTCATGACGTACGCTATGTCGAATTCGAGGATTGAAGAGGACTGCGGCAATATGGCGTTGAAGCCGGCTTAACTGAGGTGGTTCCAACAGAATCAGTGGCCAATCAGGATAATTCATATCGAACGATGCCTGCTCATCGATATTAAGTTTCTTTAATATGAACTGGGATAATGCCGGCTGCGAGCGGGCCGTTTTCCAAACCAGGCTGCTGAGCTTGCCGTCGTCAAAGCCTCTTCTGCGGGAAGGATGAATATAACTAGCAGGACAAAAATTAAACCGGTAAATTTTGCTGGTCAGCAGCGGTGATGATGCCTGTAGCTGGATTAGATTTTCCAATGAGCTCACGACCCCAGTCCGGTATCTTCACGGTTTTTCGATTTCCACACAGGGATAGCACGCCGCCAGCTTGTACCGAAGATCTTCAACGCCATCAATGCGCTTGCTGTTAATGTGGACAAGATAAGAATTAGCATCGTTGCGAGCAAAGCGTTCAAGCCTGCGACGCTTTCATTGGCAACCTGGAAGCCCCAAACTTTAGTGAAGGTAGCTACGTGCAAAAAGTCATCTTTGCTGTTCGGTGACACTGCTGGCAGAAGGATTACCGAAACTTTGTCTACGGTCAGTCCTGGGATGCTGTTTGCAACTAGTCGCTTGATCTGCGTACTGACCTCCTCGAGACTGTTCAATTTTCGGTATTTGACAAAAACAGCCGCAGATGACGGGAGTGTTGGGTCGGTCCCGCTGCTTCTCTCAGGAAGGACGACATGGACCCGCGCTTTTAAAACGCCGTCAATTTGCGATACGGTTGAAGACAGTTCCTGTGAAAGTGCCCATAAATACCGGGCACGTTCCTCGAGAGGAGAGGAAATCAAACCTTCCTTGCGAAAAACTTCTCCCATTTTTGCAAATCGTTCGTGAGGTAGCCCTTCGGCGTTTAACTTGGCAATTGCTTTTCCAATTTGGCGTTGGTCGACAGCGATGCTTGCCATTCCCTCTTTCCCATTTGTCTTGGATGCCGATATGCCGGCGGCCATCAGCGCCGATAGGACCTCGTTCACCTCGCCCTCTGGAACGTCCGTAAGTAACTCAACTGACCGCGAACATCCAGTGACAAGCAAGGCGATTAACAAGCCTGCCACAAGCAGGACTGCGCGAGTAGGGCGTTTTTCCATAAAGGACTGTGCTGTCACTGTTGCTTAACCAACTGCTCGACAGTCTGCTCTGATTTGCTGATGCATTTGGATGCAGTATCAGCTTGCAATGAAACTTCGATGAACGACATGTGCATTTGCAAGGCACTTTGTATGCTCGGACTATTCGCTCCGGCTCCGTCAATTGCGGTATGCAGTTCCCCCGCAGTTTTCATATAGCTATCACTTACCCTAACCAATCCCCTTAATATCGTGTCTCCCATGTTGGCCATGCTGGTCGACGGTTGCGCATGGCTTGCTGCGCCAGCATCGTCGGGTGCAGACAATGCTTCGCTAAGCCAGCCCGCAGCACGCATTTCGTCATCGCTCATCTGTGCGTCCGATGGAACCGTCGGAGCCATGTCATCAGACACCCTCATCCTGCTCGCAACAGCCGTTTCTATGGTCATCGCAGTTCCTTATGCTTTCTGGTAAGAGTCTGTTGCAGCGGCATTGATGAAGTTAAGCGGCTGTGCAATGACATGCATATCCATTCTATGTTGGGAAAGTAATGCCTTGGCAAGCCGGTACTCAGGGCATTCAGACTGTAAGTCAGTGATAAGTTGTCGCAATAAACGTTCTGCCTCGTTGCGGCAGCCAGCAGCGATCAGGCTTAGTGCGATAAAGACTTTGTATTCAACTGTGTTGAAGAAGGGAAGCTGCGCTGCGCTTTGCAGCAAAGCCACCGCGTCCTGAGCATTGCCGGACTCAATGCGTGCCATCGCCAACCCAATATAGCACTGTGGGTCATTTGGCCGTAATGCGCGCAGTCCCGAAAATATCGAATCTGCGGCAGCTGTGTTCCCAGCGCCGCATGCCATTAATCCGATCTCCACAAACAGACGGATTTCATCTGCGTTGAGCACTGAGGAGCGATACATGTTCTTACTCATGAGGACTTGCCACTTTAAGCAAGGAAAGCCATGCTTCGGCCTTTTCTTTCAACTTCTGATTTTTGTCGTGGCTACGCATTGCCATTGTCTTTAAAGCCAACGTAATCAACGAGACTGCTTCCTCCGGCCTTTTCGATAACATAAGGCATTCCGCGCTATGGAGAGCTAGTTCAGGCAGTTCCTTGTCGGTCTCCCACGCTAATCGAAACAATTCCGATGCATCCTGATATGCACCGAGACGCTTCAGACACTTTCCTTGTGCTGCGAGATAAAGAGGATTTAGTGGATCAAGCAGGTTTAGCATTCCGAAAAATCTGGATGCTTCTTGTAATTTACCCTGATCATAGACTTGCACAGCCACATTATAGATAGCATCCATTTCCAGCGAGGGAAAGGGCGAGTTTTTCTTTAAGAATGTAGTGAACGAGTCTAGGAGTAATTGACCCTCAACGACATTACTGTTGGCTAGATCTGTATCCTTAGTTGCTGGCATTGAATTATCCTTCCGCGAATATCGCGCTGACTCAAAGTTTTGAAATCTAGGACATTCTCTTGCTGCTTGCGGTTGAATTATTTGGGTCCTGACTTTGCATATCTTGCAACAAGGCAATTGCTCCTCGAATTGCGTCCCGCATTCCATCGGCGACGGCCATGTACTGCCGATAGAGTGCATTGTTATTTTCCTTTGCGTTATCTGCTTTTTTTGCTTCTATTTGATGTTCTGTAGCTGCATTCCCTAGCGCGCCTTGTACCGCAGGGCTACCCGCTTTCAGAATGCCTGAGGTTGCCGAAAATAGCTGTTGCCGGTTGTTTATGTACTCGGTTTCGGATCTTATTTGAGTACTTTCTTCTCGCAATGTGTTGATCGACTTTGGCGGTACAGCCTTTTTAACATCAGCGACCTGCGCTTCCGATGCGGCAATATCACTTTTAGCCTTTGCCGTCACCCGTTTTACATCGGTTCTATTTGCACTCGGAAGATTTTCCGCATCAGCTGCCAAGGATGCTTGAGGAATTTTAGTTTTGGTCTGTGCGATTTGTGCTTCAGCGCTGGGGCCAGCCGCTGCCAGCTTCATTTCGTCACCTATTCTTGTCTGCTCCGACAATTTTACTTTTAACTGCGTAGTGGTAACAGCACTTGAAACGAATTGAACAACTGAGCTGGCCGCCTCGAGCGATGCCATCGCTATATCTTTTCCAAACTGTGTTTTCTGCTCTTTTTTTAGTTCCTCGATCTGTTTTCTCATGTCAATCAAGACGAGATTAAGCTGACTAGCGGCCATGTCCATCTGGGCTTTTTGCAGCTTTGAAAAAAGAGAAAGGAAGAGCACCATCAAGGAAACGGCAGTTGCTGCAATTGAAAAACCCTGATCGTCCATTGCCTTTAACGCGCTGGAAACATTGTTCCTGTCGTCATCTTTGATGGTGTTAACATTTTCTATTGACCTTATTGAATTCCATTCATCATTTCCGCCCATGCCATCTTGAGAAGAGCTATAAATTTCTTTTTCGATAACGACACTGTAGGACCGAGCAGCGGTTTTTGCGTTTGAAGCTAGTGAGCTCTGAGTTGATTCAATATTTTTTATCGGCTCGAATTCATTTAATAGAAAAGAATTGTTGTTAATCTGGTTTTCAGTCTTCATTGCTATTTCCGCCTCGTGAAAAGTTGTTTTAGAAATGGCAGTTGCGTGCAATGGATACGGAACTTGCGTGGAACGCTTCCATTGCATCAGCGATTCTTGTCCGTAGTGTTTGCTGGAAATCCATTGCGGATCTAAAGTTCTGCTGATTTTTTTCAAACTGTTGCTGGAGTGCTTCAATAACGGATTGAATATCCTTTTCATTGATCTGGCTGGTGCGCAAGTCAGAATTCTGGAATGCCATGATGAAGGAGAGATAGGCGTTGTATCCCGCTCCACCAGCAGTAATCATGGAGCCGGCGGAAGATACGAGCATTGCTACGGTCTGACCACGGGAAGCGGCTTGCGAGACCTGTGCGGTCGTGCTGGCAAGTGCTTCACCCGCATCCGCTGCTGCCTCGACTGTCTTCGTTCCTGTCTGAAGCAGCCCCACGCCCCCACGGATGGCGCTTGCGATACCGACGAACGCGAATAACAGCATGACTACGCCGACCCCCACGCTTACTCCCAGCGAGATTGCTTCCTTTCGCTTTTCGTACTCTTCCTTTGTAAGCGCCCCAGGAGTTCCTGCCTGCGAATTAAGGCCGATCACTAGTGTCCCGCCGTTACGGGTGTCCGCCTCCTGGCATACGATTGCAAGTTCCGGTATCGATATGCTGAGCGGAACTTCTTCCCCATACTCATTTTTTCGCTTACAGCCAATTTCATGTACAACGAGGTCGGCCACGTTTAGTGCCGCCATTACCGCACCTACAACACCGATAACTAGAATAAGGGCGGCGCCTCCGGTGGCGATGGTCAGTGCAATTGCAACAATCGACATAAGAAAGCTTGCGACGCCCAGAACCCAGTTGGCAATTTTTTTTGCTTTTTCATCGTCATCTTTTTTTGCCTGCTGTGCGTTCATTAAAGTTTTATTCGCCAGTTCGGCCGCTCGGTTTTGATCCAGTTCCAAGCTTATTTTGTTTGCGTTGACTATTGCTGTGCGCACATCAGATGATGTAGTTGTTCTTTGAAATTCCTTTAGCAGGGCAATGAAATCAATGATTGAAATTTCAGGAATTTCGAGTTGGGGAATGCTCACAGCCTGAGAAAACTTACTGGCTGCAGATTCGGCGCGATTATAAAATTGTACTGCTGATTGGTCTCGCAGAAATTGCGGTAGAAGTTCCACGTGCGTAAGCTCTTCCAAGGTCTTGGTTTTTGGATAGCTATTTCCGTTTTCAGGAATTTTCTCAAAAATGGGAATGGTCATTTATGTAATCTTTCTTCTATAGCTAGAATTCTTATAAACGTGTAGTTCAAGATTATGCGTTTTCAAATTTCTGAACCAGTTCCAGTATTCCTAATGCTTTCATAGAAATAGCGTCTAAGTTTTCCGCTCCATTAGCGTGATGTGCGGCCCGTCGAAACTGTTCGATTGCCTCAGATTTCTGGTTAAGCCGCAACAGGCACTCACCCAAATGGAAATAAGCCGATGGGTCCTTATGGCCTAGGTCGATTGCCGCCTGATAGAATTTCGCTGCGATTCTAAAGTCAGACTGAACTTGATAGCACGCTGCTAACGCAAGTTGAATCTTTGTGTCAGATTTCGAATACATCAGTAAATAAAGAAATACTTCTGCTGCTTCAGAAAAGCGGGATTGTTGGTATAAAGCATAGCCAAAACTGTAAAGTTGCTTTGCGATTTCCACATTCAACGGCTCATGGTGAAAAATATTTAATAATTCATCCGCAAAATTACACCTGGAAGCAATTATTTTGCTTTCAGCCTCATTGGCGGCTAATTCGTTCTGGTCTGTTTCTAATGCCGGTATCTTGTTCATTAGGTCGACTTAAACCCTTTTATTTTATTGCCGATTCAGTGAATTTCTGGAAATCATGTCCTTTTTTTTATATCTTTGCCGCCACAGTAGTTTGCGTAGTGGTAATGCTCTTAACGACAGCCGTTGATAGCTCTATCGCGGCATTGATTGAGTCCAGCGTTCCTTTCGCCTTCGTGCTTTCCGTTCCAGAGTTGTTTTTGTAGCGATCAACCTGGTTGTTCATCAGATTGATATAATTATTGAATTGGCCGACTGTCATCTGGTTTCTCGTCGTTTCCGTAACCCTGATGCTCTGATCTTTGTCGTAGCCAGGTGGAAAGTCACTAGCGATGCCGAATTGATGGAAATAGTCCATTAACTCGTTAGCCCTTTGCAGCGCATTCTCATCGGTGCCGCCAAAACCGAATGGCTGGTTATCTTTCGGCGGCGTTTCGGATGGCTTGGGGCCGGACTCAAGTACAAGTGATTGCGCGCTGTTCCTGGCTGCCAGCGCGGCGACATCGTTCCTGATTACTTCGTTGATGAATTTGCCGACAGCGCCGAGCACGGTAAATAACGTATAGCAAAGGCGCGACAGTTCCCAGAAGACTTCGGTCGTATCCTTGGGCTCGGTGACCGCGCCATTCTTTATAGCGGGCTGTGGATACTGCTTCCTGATCTCTTCAATGTCGACGGCGGTAAAGATCTTGGGGGTATTTTGCATGGGAATTTTCTTTATAAACGCATTTTCATAAGCTGCATCTCGAACACTGGCTTGTTCTGGAGCTTAAGTAACTGGCACGAGAGCCCGGTTCAAATGGCATCCGATTTTTTGCTTGAACAATTTATGGTGTTTCGGCACAAACTCTTGCGCGTCGAGTGCCCATAATTTTGAGCCTTCATGCTTGCTAGTAATTAGGTTGTAAAGCGGTCGCACGGTTTGCAGGCGCGACATTATTCCTTGCTCAATAAAGACCTAACCAAGACATGACAGCAATCCGAAAAGAGGAACGGCAGTTTTCGTCCGGTTTGAACATCGTTTCACCATTCGTCACGCCGGCACTGGCAATTCCGTTGCGCGCGGATGTCGGTCCGGCGGATATTCCGGCACGCTCTGAACTGGCGTTGTTATTCGCGCTGCCGGATTTGAACGATGCCATTCTGAAAGCGCTGCAGCCCGACCTGAGTACCCTGGACATCCTTTTACCCGCCCGGTTTCTTGAAGCGCTCTGTGCGGCGCCCAGAGAGCTGCGGCTGGCGGCGCAAGCGCTTCCGAAAGCGGCCCGGGCGTTGGGCACAGCCGCGTCCCTGGTATCGGACGAAATCGGTCGTAGAAATCAGGTCTGGCTACTGCAGGCTGCGCTGCGTCAGATATGAGCCGTTCCCCTTCGTCCAATCCCCTTGCTCCCGAGCAGCGCGACCTACTCAAGGTTCTTGCGCATACCTATCTCCAGTATGGTCTTGCCGAAAAGGCGGCCGTTCTACTTCATGCAATGCATGCGATGGATTCTTCCGATCGGCATGTCGTCAAGTCCCTGGCCTACGCTTATCTGCGCTCCGATCGGCCCCACGAGGCATTGCTGCTGCTCGATTCGCTTGCCGAAATCGGCAATCATGGTGAAGACGTTTTTTTGTTGCGCAGTTTGGCTTATTCCCGGACGGGGCGGCGTGCCGATGCAGCGAGGTCCATGCGATGTTTCGTCGGCGCCAGGGCCGGGGTAACTGAAAGCGGGTCGCGCTAGCATGGATGCGATCTTCAATACGGTGCAGTCGATGCTGCAGCGCATCGTCAGGCGCAATGACCTCGTGCTTGCTACGCTGATCGTCTGCATCATCTTCATGATGATATTGCCGCTGCCGACGTGGCTGATCGACGGCCTCATTGCCGTCAACATGTGCCTGTCGGCCATTTTGCTGATGGTGGCGATGTATTTGCCAAGTCCACTGGCGTTCTCGTCCTTTCCGTCGGTCCTGCTTGTCACGACCCTGTTCCGGCTGGCGATCGGCATCGCGACCACGCGGCTGATACTGCTCGACGGCGATGCAGGCCACATCATCTACACGTTCGGTAACTTCGTGGTGGGCGGCAACCTGGTCGTCGGCTTGGTCGTCTTCCTGATCCTGACGATCGTCCAGTTTGTCGTGATCACCAAGGGAACTGAGCGGGTCGCCGAGGTCGGGGCGCGATTTTCCCTCGACGCGATGCCCGGCAAGCAGATGTCGATCGACGGCGACATGCGCGCCGGCGTGATCGACATGGACGAGGCCAGGCGCAGACGCGGCCTGGTCGAAAAGGAAAGCCAGCTATACGGTGCGATGGACGGCGCGATGAAATTCGTCAAGGGTGATGCCATCGCTGGACTGATCATCGTTGCCGTCAATCTGCTTGGAGGATTGATCGTCGGCGTCACCCAACGTGGAATGTCGGCGAGCCAGGCGATCAAGGTTTATTCGATCCTGACCATTGGTGATGGGCTTATTTCCCAGATTCCTGCGCTGTTCATTTCGATTTGCGCGGGCATGATCGTGACCCGGGTGACATCATCGGACGGCGCTTCCAACATCGGCTCCGACATCGGTTCGCAATTGTTGTCCCAGCCCAAGGCTTTCATGATCGGCTCTGTCGTCATGCTCGGATTCGGCCTGATACCGGGCATGCCTACCATGACTTTCCTGATACTGAGCGCAGTTGTCGGGGCGGCTGGATATACGTTCTTTCGCGGCGAACGCCGGGTCGTGGATGCGAAGACCGGAAAGGTGACGACCGTATCGGCGATGGACGCGGATGCGCGGGGCTCCCAGGCCGGCAAGCCGGCGGATGGCGATACCTTCAAGCCCACGGTGCCGTTGATGGTGGATGTCCATCCCGGCCTGGAAAGCGCCTTTTCGTATGAACTTTTGAACGATGAGCTCGTCAGGATAAGGCGCGCACTATATTTCGACCTCGGCGTGGTGTTTCCCGGCATTCAGCTCCGCTTCAGTGGAGAGATGCCGTTGCAAAACTATGCATTGATGGTTGCCGAAATTCCGGTGTCCCAAGGCAGGCTCAGGCCGGATTATCTGCTGGTGCGCGAGCATCCGGACAACCTAGCAGCCCTGTCGATTCCGTTCGAGACGGACAAAAAGTTTCTGCCTGGCCTCGCAACGATATGGGTGAGCGGCGAGCTCAAGGGGCCGCTGTCCCGTGCGGGCATTTCCTTTCTTGAGCCCACGCAGGTCCTGAGCTATCACATCGCGTTCGTGCTTAAAAAATATGCGTCCGAATTTCTCGGCATTCAGGAAACCCGGTTGATCATCACTGAAGTCGAGTCCGCGTTTCCGGAGCTCGCAAAGGAAGTGCAGCGCGTGCTTCCAATACACAAGATTGCTGAAATCCTGCAGCGGCTGGTCAGCGAGGAAATTTCGATACGCAATGTCCGCGCGGTGATGGAGGCGCTCATCGAATGGGGCCAGAAGGAAAAGGATTCCGTGCTGCTGACCGAGTACGTGCGCGTGGCGCTCAAGCGGCACATCAGCCACAAATATTCCAATGGCCAGAACATCCTTGCTGCCTACCTGCTCGCGCCGTCCGTCGAGGATACGGTGCGCGGCGCGATCCGGCAGACTTCCGGCGGCTCCTACCTGGCCCTGGATCCCACCGTTTCGCGCAAGCTGCTTGAAAAGATTAAAGCCACTGTCGGCGATATCGGGATGATGTCGGCCAGGCCGGTCATGTTGACATCGATGGACATCCGGCGATACATGCGCAAGTTGATCGAGCAGGATCTATACGAACTTGCGGTGGTTTCGTACCAGGAGCTGACGTCGGAAATAAATATCCAGCCACTCGCGAAGATCGAGATATGAACACCTCGGACTACAGGAAGGGATATTTTTCGGGGTCAGTTATCAGGCTCGTCTTCCTCGCCTGTGAGTGTCGCATTGCGTTCACTCATGAACGTCTGCAGATGGGCTTGCCCTTCGGCTATCAGCGCAAAGGCGGGGACGATCTTCAGCACATCGGAGATGGCGAGCAGGCTGCCAAATTGCGGGCTGGCGCCTGTGACAACGATGCAGCCGCGATGCCGTTGAATCCGGTTCGCCGCGTCCAGAATGATCCGCAGCGTTGCGGCGCTTACCAGCGTGGCAAGGCTGAAGTCGATGATGACATGAAAGACGCCGTCATTCGTTGCGATGGCAAGCCTGTCCCGGATTTCCTTGCCAACTTCGAAATCGACGTCGTGTCCGGGGCGGAGAAAAAGTACGCCGTTCACAGTGTCGGAATAGATGCTCATCGCGGATCTCGGGTACCAAAAATGTATTGTAACTGTTAGTCAAAGTTCGGGAAGATATTGTGAATGCGTTGCTTGGCGCTGATGCCTATGGAATGTCGGAAGAGGCACCGGTAGAGCTCAGGATTCTGCATGGAGCTCAAGCCGGAAGCCGTCTGTGCCTGTCGGTCGGCGAATATATGCTGGGCGCGGACGACAGCTGCACCCTGATTCTGGAAGGAAGCGGCATCGAAGACCGGCATGCCGTATTGCGGTTCGATGGCGAAGATGCGTGGATCGATCCGCTCGATGGACTCGTGCGCAACGCGCATGGCGATGAAATCGACGAGGAAGAGGAGTTGACGTTCGGGTTGCCCGTCCAGCTTGGCAACGTATGGATTTCGGTGGACAGGGAGGACGCGCCCTGGCCCGACCACAGCTCCGTGATGCCGATAAGGAGTGGAACAGCAAGCGGTGAGGAAACCCGCCATGTACTCGAATCGCAGGATGCAGACGACCCTGCGGCAGAGAACGACGTTGCGACGGAGATCGATGCGCTGGCTGCCGTGCCATCGGCACGCGGAAGATGGTGGCCTTATGTTTTCCTGATTGTTCCGTTGCTGATGGCCGGCGGTTTTGGCGTCTTCAGCCTGCTCCAGGCGAGACATGTCGCGGAAGTGGCCGATGCGATCCCCGCGGTGACCGAGGCAGCGCCAGACCCGGCGCCCGTTGGGGTGCAGGAACTGCTCAAGGATTTTCCGCGTACGAAGCTGGTCCTGGAGCAGGCGAAGGAGCATGGCCAGGGACAGGCGAGAGGGCAGTGGGTCGTGACCGGGTACGTGCGCAGTTCGGAGCAGCAGCGCGTGCTTTCCGGCCTGCTCGAACCGATGTCGCCGACTGCGCAGCTCAAGGTATTGGTGGAAGACGACCTGATGCAAGCCGCCAGGAAGCTTCTCGCCGCGGACGCTACGGCCGTCCATGTGAAAGTTGAAACCGTGACGGGCGGGGTGGTGCAGCTGGCTGGCGCAGCGTCGTCGGCAGCCGAGGTGGCGAAGCTGGAGGCAAGGCTGCTGGCGGACGTGACGGGCATCGTGGAAGTCCAATCGCAAGTATTGCTCCCCGAGCAGTTGCGCAAGGTGCTGCGGGACAGGATTACGGCGGCCGGTCTCGCCGATCGCCTTGTGATCGGCGCCGAAGCGCCGGAAATGAATCTGTCCGGAAAATTGACGATGGAGGAAATTCGTCGCTGGGAAGATTTGCTGGTCGCGTTCAATCGCGACTATGGCAATGTGCTGGCGATCAGGGCAACGGTGAGCCGGCTGATTCCGAAGCCGCCGGTCGGCGTCCTCGCGATTGTCGGCGGAGCGGTGCCCTACATCGTTACCCAGACCGGCGAACACGTCAACCAAGGTGGGGAAGTGAATGGCCATACGCTGGTTTCCGTAAAGGATGGAGAGGTTGTTTTCGAGGGGCGCCAGCGGGTGCGCATTGCGAGGTGAATATGGTGTCGATGACAAGAGTGCTGGAGCTTGAAGAACGCTTATATGCCGACAAGGACGGCGCGGTGAAGCGAAAGCTGGTCATGGACCTGCTGACCATGCAACTGCGTCTGCAGGGAGATCTGCGCAAGTTAAACGACCGCAACACGCATAAGGAATTGGAAGGCGCCTTGCAGGCTGTCGCTGGCGCGCTCCAGGTGCTCAGGACGTTGCGCGTACGGTAGTTGGGTAACGTGAATATTATTGGCCAGCTTGGCCTCATTGAATGCTGAAGGAGATGTTTTTATGCCCGACACTTATGTCACCCTGGGCGAGATCGCCAGTCTCGCCAAAACCGGGATCACCAAGGCGGAGGTGGATCTGCGCGCCGGGCTCGAGAAGGCGCAACAAGGCACCAGCAGCGGAATCGGTGACCTGATCGAATTGCAGTACACGATGTCCGCCTACACGATCAGCGCAAACACTTACAGTACAGTGCTGAAAGAGTTCTCGGACACGATGAAAAGCGTCGTGCAACGATCTGCCTGATTGATGCGCTGACTGTCCTTACGCCAATCGCGCTGGGCCGGGGTGGCGGACGCTTTTCCTAGGTACCAAGCGCACGAAGCACGTCGGCGATGACGCTATCCCAGTCGCCTGGGGCGGGCTGGCGAAACAGCGTGGCGCTTCCGTACCACGGAGTGTCGGCGCGCCTGGTCATCCATCGCCATTCCGCGTTCCATGGCAGCACAATCCAGACCGGCACGCCCATTGCGCCTGCCAGGTGGGCAATGGACGTGTCCACGGCGACGACCAGGTCGACATTCGCAATAAGCCCGGCAACGTCGGAGAAGTCGCCGCTGTCCAGCGAAGGCTGGATGATGGCCGGCATGGCGGCCGCAATGGCTGCGTCATGAGGCGTCAGTTCCGTCTGAAGAATTACGAGCTGGGCGAGCCGGGCCAGCGGAAGCATCTTCTCAAGCGGGATCGAACGCTGCGCATTGCGCTTGTGGCGTGGCGCGCCGGAACAGGCAATGCCTATCCTCGGCCTTTTCTCCGCCGGCGGAAGGGCATGCTTCCATTTTTCGATACGCTGCGTATCTGACCGCAGATATCCGCCGGCGCAGGGCGCGCTTCCGGAGGGCGGCTGGTTTTGCAACGCGAACGGCATGCTCATCATCGGGATATGGAAGTCATGTTTGGGAAGGTCGCCTCCCTTGGCAAAGACCGCGCTGGCCGGCAGCGATGCGCAAAGGCCCAGCAGGGGCGCAGGCGCTTCGAGCAGCACGGTGGCGCCCAATGCGGCAAGGACAGTGCTGTAGCGGCAGAACTGGATGGTGTCGCCGTAGCCCTGTTCGCTCCAGAGCAGGATGCGCTTGCCGGCCACCGCTTCCGCGCCCGACCATCTTGCAGCCATCGCATCGCGGACCGCGGTTTCGCTGTTTAATTGCAGCCGGTATTCATGACCGGCCCAGCCGGCCGGGTTTCCCAGCGCAAGCATCACCATGCCCATGAAATGGAGCGCCTGCGCCCGCACTCTGCTTCCAATGGGCGCGAGCCGCAGTACGGCTGCGAACTGTTCGAGGGATTCCCCGTGGCGCTGCAGTTCGGCCAGCACCGACGCGCGGTTGATCATTGCCTGCAGGTGCGACGGGTCGAGGGCGAGCGCCCGATCGAAGCAATGCAGGCCATCTTCCAGCCTGTACAGGAGGACAAGGCTTACGCCGTGCCCGCACCAGATGGTGGCGTTGTCAGGACGCAGCGCCTGTGCCCGCTCATGTTCGGCCAATCCTTCCCGCATGCGGCCCAGCTTGTCCAGGGTGCTGGCGCGGCTGCTTCTGGCCAAGGCATTCTCGGGATGCATGCTGACAGCGCGGTCCTGGCAAGACAGCGCCTCCCCGTAGTTCTCCATTTTATGCAGCAGGTTTCCCTTGCCGGCCCATGCCGGAAAATAGCTTGGGTCCAGGTCCAGGGCTGCTCGATAGCTGTCGAGCGCCGCGGCGTCCTTGCCGAGTTTCTCGAGCAGGGCTGCGCGGTCGGAACAGGTGGCGGCGCTCGCCTTGCCCAGGTCGACGACCTGGTCCAGCAAACGGAGTGCGTCGGCAAACCGGGCCGTGGCGGCATAGGCGCGCGACAGGTTGGACAGCAGTTCGTCATGCTCGGGCAGCCAGCGCAATGCCTGTTCGAACAGGTCGATGGCCTGCGCCGTGTCGCCCTGTGCCACATGCAGGATGCCGCGCAGGTGCAGCGCCTGCGGATAGTTTTTGTGATCCGCTGGGATCGAGGCCAGCAGCAGCAATGCGTCGGCGGGTGCGCCGAAGAGCGCGACGGCGGGTGCATGGTCCGGGGTGGCGGCATGCGCACCCGGGTCGTTCATGCCGCTCCCCGGCATCGATCGACGGCGCGAAGCGACAGCTTGCGGCGCTCGGCCTCGATCGATTCGGCCGCTGTCCATACGCACAGATCCGCGCATCCCGTCGCTGCGCTGTCCCCGATCCGGCGATAGCGCTGGATACTGCACCCGCCATCCGCGCGATCGCCGTTCGTAAGCGGAATGGCGGCTTTTTTCAGTCGCAGCCTAATCCTGCCTGTCGTCGATAACGACGCCTGCTCCGGCGACGACGGCGTTCCCGCATCGCGGCTGAGCAGCTGCAGGACTTCCGCGCGCAGGAGAAGCGCCGGCGCATGCGTGGCGTCGAGGCAGATGGTCTCGTCCAGGCTTTCCAGCGCTTCCCACAGGCGTCCATCGTTGCATAGCGCAACGGCACGGCAGTGCCAGGCGGCGGCGCTGGAAGGCTCCAGCCGTATCGCCGCGTTGAAGCTTGCCAGCGATTCGGCTGCGCGCCCGAGGTCCATCAGCGCTTCGCCGCGCTGCAGCCAGAGTACGGGGGAGGCTGGCTGCAACGAGACGGCCTTGTCATGGGCGGCCAGCGCCTCGTCGCCGCACGCCATGCAAGCCAGGGCGACGCCCGTATTGCTCCACGCAATGGCGAGCGCGGGGTCGAGTCCGGTCGCACGCAGGTGGCAGCCCAGCGCACGCCGGTGCTGCCCCATTTTCGCCAGCGTCGCGCCCTTGCTTGTCCATGCAATTGCATCCGCCGGATCGCAGTCGAGCGCCTTGTCATGGCACTGCACGGATTCGTCGAGTCGCCCCAGCGCGGACAGCGTGGCAGCCATGTCCGTCCAGGCCGTCGCACTGGGCGCGATGGCGATCGCCCGTTCATGGCAGCAAAGCGCCTGGCCGAACCGATCCTGCATGTGCAGCAGCCCGGCCTTGGTGTTCCATGCGCGGGCGTGATGCGGGTCGGCCTGGATGGCCTGGTCGCATTGCGCCAGGGCTGCCGCGCCTTGTTTCAGTGCCTGCAGCGCTATTGCATAGTCGACCCGCACGTCGGCGGAGGCGCAGTGGCAGGCGATGGCCTGCTCGTACGACGCGGCCGCCTGGGCCGGCATGCCGACTTCCCATTCGACGCGGGCCAGGTGCAGCCGCAACGGGCCGTTTTCAGGTTCGACGACACATCCCTGGCGCAGCAGGCGCACCGCGCCGCGCATGTCGCCGTGCGTCGCGCAGAGCAGGCCCAGCATTTGCAGTGCGGGTACGCAAGCAGGGGAAGAGGAAAGGAGGCGCTTGAGGAGGTCGACGGCTTCGGCTTCGGCGCCTTGCTGCTGCAGCACGCGGGCTGCGCGCAGCGCATATTCTACGGTTGGTGACATGACGGCGGTCCTGGTGGAGGAGGGAGGCTTGCGGAGGCCCGGATGAATTGGCCGATGGGAGCCGGACCTTTACCCGTGAGTCGGCAGCCCCAGGCATTGGTTCCATGCAGGGCCGTGGCGTCAACTGTTCAGGACAAAAAAAACGCCGCGCGAGGCGGCGTGTCACGAGGCGTGCCGGAATTATTTGCCCGGGTCTTTCATATTGTCGAACTTGTCGAATTCGACGTTATACAGTTCGCCGTTGACCTTTTCCACCTTGCGGATATACACGGTCTGCACCACGTCGCGGGTTTGCGGGTCGATCGTGATCGGGCCGCGCGGGCTGTTGATCTTCATGCCCTTCAGCACCGCCATCGCCTTTTCGCCATCGATCTTGCCGCCCAGCTTGTTGGCGACATCGTAGATTGCGCTCATGCCGTCATAGGCGGCAACGGCCATGAAGTTGGGACGGCCGGCGCCCGGGTTTGCATCGGCAAAATTCTTCAGGAATGCCTTGTTTTCCGGGGAATTGTGGGCGGCCGAATAATGGAAGGAGGTGATGACGCCCAGCGTCGCATCGCCCATCGCGGGCAGCACGTGGTCGTCGGTCAGGTCGCCGGTCGCGATCACCTTGATGCCGGCCTCGGCCAGTCCGCGCTCGCGGTAGCCTTTCATGAACGCCACGCCCTGTTCGCCGGCCGGCACGAACACGAACACCGCTTCAGGCTTGGCGTCCTTGATGCGCTGGATGAATGGCGCGAATTCCGGGTTGCGCAGCGGGACGCGGATCGATTCGACGATCTGGCCGCCGCCGGCGGCCAGCGTGTTCTTGAACGCGGTTTCGGCATCGATGCCCGGGCCATAGTCGGCGACCAGCGTGACGACGCGCTTGATGTTGTTCTTGATCGCCCAGCTCGCCATCGGCGCCGACACCTGCGGCAGTGTCATCGAGACCCGCGCGATGTAGTCGGACTTGGTGGTGATGATGGACGTGGCCGCGTTCATGATGATCATCGGCTTCTTGGCCTGCTCCGCGATCGGCGCAACGGCCAGCGCTTCCGGCGTCAGCCCGAAGCCGGCGAGCAGGTCGACCTTGTCGCGGGTAACCAGCTCCTGCGCCAGGCGCTTGGCGATTTCGGGCGACGGACCGGTGGTGTCCTTGAGGATCAGTTCGATCTTCTTGCCAGCGACCGTGTCGCCGTGCTGTTTCATATAGGCTTTCATGCCGCCTTCCATCTGCTTGCCGTAATCGGCGAACGGTCCGGAAAATGCGGCGATCACCCCTATCTTGATGGTCTCCTGCGCTTGCGCGCCCGGGGCGGCGAGGCCGAATGCGCCTATGATCGCCGCCGCGCGGAGCAGGGTGCGGAATTTCATTATTGTCTCCTGAGGATAGATGTTTTTAATTTACTTGCTTGTCCAGCGATAGCATAGCGGAAAGGGTTTAATTCTTGCAGTTCGTTAATCAAGCTTTCGTTCGTTTAACGAACACTTTCGAAGGCTGCGACTGGACGTTTCCGCTCGCCGCCAGCCAGCGGCGCAGCGTCATTCGATCGCTTCGTACGGAAGTCCGACATAGTTTTCGGCGATGGTCGTGCGCCCGGCGACCGAGCCGGTGTAGTACTCCAGTTCGGCCAGCTGTATGCGCTGGCTGAAGCCGTCGTCGGAAAACTTGTGCAGCACCGACGTCATCCACCAGGAAAAGCGCTCGGCTTTCCAGATGCGCCGCAGGCAGATCTCGGAATATTTACCGACCAGGTCGGTGCGTCCCTGCAGCAGCGTCTTGCGCAGGATGTGATACAGCGTATAGACATCGCTGGCGGCCAGGTTGAGGCCCTTGGCCCCGGTCGGCGGCACGATGTGCGCTGCGTCGCCCACCAGGAACATGCGGCCGAACTGCATCGGTTCGGCCACGAAACTGCGCAGCGGGGCGATGCTCTTTTCGATCGACGGGCCGGTGTGCAGCGCCGCCGCGGTGTCGGCCGGCAGGCGCGCCCTGAGTTCGTCCCAGAAGCGTTCGTCGGACCAGTCCTCGATCTTTTCATCGAGGCCGCATTGTATGTAATAGCGGCTCAACTGGTCGGAGCGCATGCTGCACAGCGCAAAACCGCGCTCGTGGTTGGCGTAGATCAGCTCGTGCGCGACCGGCGGCGTTCGTGACAGGATGCCGAGCCAGCCGAATGGATAAACCCGTTCGAACACCTTGATCGCGTCGGCCGGCACCGACTTGCGGGACACGCCGTGGAAGCCGTCGCAGCCGGCGATGTAATCGCATTCGAGCATGACGGTCTCGCCGTCCTTGACGTAGGACACGCGCGGCCTGTCCGAATAAAAATCGTGCACGGCGACGTCCTGCGCTTCATAAACCGACAGGCCGCCGCTGCTGGCCCGGGCTTCCATCAGGTCGCGGGTGACTTCGGTCTGGCCGTAGACCATGACGGTCTTTCCGCCGCTCAGCGCTTTCAGGTCGATTCTTTCCTGGCGGCCAGCAAAGGAAAATGCGACGCCTTCATGGATCTGGCCTTCCCGGTCCATGCGCGCGGAAACGCCGGCCTCGCGCAGCAGTTCGACCGTTCCCTGCTCCAGCACGCCGGCGCGGATGCGGCCGAGCACGTAGTCGGGCGACCTTGCTTCGATGATGACGGTGTCGATGCCCTGGCGGTGCAGCAGTTGTCCGAGCAACAGCCCGGACGGTCCGGCGCCGATAATGGCAACCTGGGTTTTCATTGTGGTCTCCTCGCGGTGTGCGGGCCGGCCATGCCTGCCGTCCGCAGCCCGATGATCCTCCGGCGGCGCCGGATGCGGAATGGACATTTGCAGTTAAAATTTGCACATTTCGTGGATTCGTGGAACTCCATGCCCAGCCCGACAGCGCCGCCGCCTTCCCTCGCTTCCATCCCGGTATTCAAGCTCTATGGCGAACACGCGCCGTGGCCGACGCCGGACATGATGCATTGCGAGACCATCGCGGCCCGCAGCACATTGCACAATTGGCAGATCCGGCCGCACCAGCACCATGGACTGTTCCAGCTGCTCTACCTGAAAGCCGGACAGGCCCGCATCCGCGCCGACGACGATGCGCTGGACATGCAGGCGGGGCAGATCCTGCTGGTGCCGCAGATGTGCATCCACGGTTTCAACTTCGCCCCGCACACGCAGGGCCATGTGCTGACCCTGGCGTATCCGCTGCTGGCCCGGGTCGGCGGCGCTGCCGGGGAAATGCTGCTGCGGCTGCGCAAGCCCTACCTGCATACGCTGCCGTCCGGCGAGGAGGGCGATGCGCTGCGGATGCATTTTTCGACGATAGACCGGGAGTACCGGCAGGATGCGCCGCACCGCGAACTGCTGCTCGAGGCGCTGCTTGCCGGCATGCTTGCCTGGCTGGCGCGCCAGATGGCACCGTCCGCGCTGCAGCCGCTGCCAGCCCGGCGCGCCGCCCGCGGGCCGGGCCACTTCGACCGGTTCTCGCAGCTGGTCGAAGACGAGTACAGCACCCGGCACGCGGTTTCCTGGTATGCCGCGCGCCTCGGCATCTCGCCCGCGCACCTTAATGCGCTGTGCCGGCAGTCGGCCCGGCAGTCGGCGCTCGAATTGATCCATGAACGCCTGCTGCTGGAGGCGCGGCGCAGCCTGGCTTACTCGGCCAGGCCGGTCAGCGCGGTGTCCTATGCGCTCGGCTTCACCGATCCGGCCTATTTCACCCGCTTCTTCAAGCAGCGCGTCGGCATGTCCCCCAGCGCCTTCCGGGCGCGGGCGCTGGCCACGTTCAGCGCATCCGGCCCGGGACAGTGAGCCGCGGCCGACAGGGCGCCGTGGCGTCGCTACTGTGGAGCCTCTACAACAGAGCTTGTCGATTCCATATCGAATTCTGTCCGCTCGGATAGGGACTGTCTTTCAATCGCCCACGCCCGACTACGCGGTTGACCAGCGGCCGCGGGATGTCCAGCATCCATGCAGTCGCCGCAGCTTGCACGGCGCGTCGCGAACTGAAATGGAGCCACGATGGACGCAATGGACACAAGGCAGGCGGTCGTCATCACCGGAATGGGCATCCTGTCGCCGATAGGCGCGAGCATCGCCGCCCTTGCGGAAGCCTTGCTGGACAGCCGTTCGGGCATACGGCAATTCCAGGCGCCTCCGCTCAGCCGCGCCTATCCGGCGGGCGTCGTGCACGGCGATCCGGCCAGTGAATTTCCCGCGCTGGAACGCGTCTATCTCGACCGCTGCCAGCAGCTCGCGCTGCTGGCAGCGCGCGATGCGCTCAACGATGCGGGACTGGACCGGATGGAACGCTTCGGCAGCCGCGCCGGCCTGTACTACGGCAACGTGAATGGCGGCAGCGCGACCGCCCAGACGAGCTACCGGCAGCTCCTGTGCGGGCAGAAGCAGGCTGGCAGTCCCTATGCGCCTATGGCCATCATGCAGAACGGCGGCGCCGCGCAAATCTCGATCCGGCATGGCATCGGCGGCCCGGTCCATACGCACGGCAGCGCCTGCACCGCGTCGGGCGCGGCAATCGGCGAGGCGGCGCGTGCGATACGCGATGGCTACCTCGATATCGCCGTGGCCGGCGGCGCCGAGGCGCCATTGACGGCCGCACTGTTTTTCGGCTTCGAAGGCGCACGCGCGCTGGCCCGCGCGGATAGCGCGGATATCGCCAGTTCCTGTCGTCCGTTCGACCTCCGGCGCACCGGGCTGGTGCTGGCGGAGGGCGCGGCCTTCCTGGTGCTGGAATCGGAACGTCATGCGCAGGCGCGGGGCGCCGCCTGCCTTGCCTACCTGTCCGGCTACGGAGTCGCGGCCGATGCGCACCATGTGGCCATGCCGAGCGCCGCCGGCCAGGCCAGGGCGATGCGCATGGCCCTGGCCGACGCCGGGCTCGAGCCATCCCAGCTGCAATACCTCAATGCGCACGGCACTGCCACCCGCGGCGGCGACCCGGTCGAGGCCAGCGCCATCCGTTCGGTCTTCGGCAGCGGAAGCGCATCCGTGCCGGTAAGTTCGACCAAGGGGCTACACGGCCATTTGCTGGGCGCGGCAAGCGCCATCGAATGCCTGGTGGCCGTGACCGCGGTCCGGCACCGGATGCTGCCGGCGACCGCCGGCCTGGCTGAGCCGGACCCGGCCTGCATGATGAACCATATCGTCGGAAAGTCGCTGAAGGACCAGGAAGTGCATGCGGCGATGTCGCTCTCGTGCGGCTTCGGCGGGACCAATGTGGCGCTGATCGTATCGAAATTTACCGGCTGACGGGGCAGGGCCGGCGATGGGCCGGAATCGACAGCCGCCACCTGTGCATCACCAAACTGGGAGCTATCAACATGGGCGCACCGGATATGTCGTTTTCGCTTCCGAACCATGCCGACTGCAGGCATGCCGGCTACAGCCATGTCGACGTGGCGCTCGACAAGGGCATCGCCAGCGCCGCCAATACCCTGTGGGTCACGATGAAGCGGAACGTCGCGCAGCCCGTCCACAACTTCTCGCTGCCGCTGCTGCACGAACTGCGCGATGTGCGCCGGCGGCTGCAGGCCGGCGCCTCCCGCTGGCATTACGATGGCGCGGTCGAGCCGGTCGCCTATGCGGTGCTGCGTTCCGGCCACCCGGATTATTTCAGCCTCGGCGGCGACCTGCGCCTGTTCCGCGCCTGCATACGCAACCGCGACCGTGAATCGCTGCTGGGCTATGCGCGCCTCTGCATCGATATGATTGCCGAGGGCTGCGCATGTTCGAACCCCGACCTGAGCACGATCTCGCTGGTCCAGGGCCGTGCAATGGGCGGCGGCTTCGAAGCGGCGCTGGCGGCCGACTACCTGGTCGCGGAAGAGCACAGCACCTTCGGCTTTCCGGAAATCATGTTCGGGCTGTTTCCCTGCACCGGTGCAATGAGCCTGCTGTCGCGCCGGATGCCGGTGCACCAGGCGCAAAGGCTGATGACGTCCGGGAAGGTGTACTCGGCCTACGAATTGCACGCAATGGGCCTGGTCGATGAAGTCTGCGGCCGCGGCGCGGGAGTGGCGACGGTCGGACGCTACATTGCCCGCCACGCGAGCCGGCGCGCCGCCCGCCTCAGCGTGCGCCGCGCGCTGGAAAGAACATCGCCGCTCGACATGGCGGAGCTGCGGCAGGTCGTGGAAAACTGGGTCGACCTCGCGCTCAGGCTGTCGCCCGACGAGCTGCGGGTCATGGACATGCTGATCAGCATGCAGTACGCCCGCAGGGAGCCGGCAGTGGAGGCCGGCCAGGCTGTCGAGATGCTGTCAGCCGTCGGCTGACAGCATCAGGCTGCGCAGCGAATGGATGCTGTGCGCCGCCGTCGCGCCGATCTCGTCGGCCAGCGCAGCGCCTTCCCGCTGCAGGTCGGCCTGCGCAATATGCATCAGGCGGGTCGCAACCACGGAGAGCCGGACGGCGCCGACGCTGACAGTGATGCCCTTCAATGCATGCGCCTTCTCGTGCGTTGCGTCCAGGTCCTGTCGCCGGACGGCTGAACACAGGATGTCGCAGAGCGCCTTGATATCCGTTGCCGCCGTCGCCAGCAGCTGTTCGAAAAAAAGGCTGTCGCCGCCCAGTTCGCGAAGTTCGGCCATCGCATCCGGGTCGATGTACAGGACGGGCGCGCCGTCCTGGCACGGCGCCTGTCCCGCCGAAAATACGTGGTTGATCGCCTGCCGCAGCGTGGAAAGGTCGATCGGCTTGTGCAGCACGCCCGCGGCGCCGGCGTCCATCAGCCGGCGCGCGGTTGCGGCTGCGCTGTCCGCTGTCAGCAGATAGGTCGGCGCCGGGTCGAGCGTACCGAAGCGGTAGATCTGCAGCACCGACGCGCCGTCCATGTCGCCCAGGTTGTAGTCCAGTATCGCAAGGTCGAACTGCATCGTGCCGAGCAGGCGTATCGCCTCGCGGCCGCCTGCCGCGGTCACGACCTGGTGGCCGTCCCGCTCCAGCAGCTCCCTGGTCAGCACGAGGTTGGTCGCATTGTCGTCCGCGACCAGAATGCGCTTGTTGCGGGCCGTCTCCGGCATTGCGAACGCGGCGGGCGGCGGCGCCCGGTCCAGCCACAGGTCGAATTCGAACAGGCTGCCCTGGCCGCAGGCGCTGTGCACCGCCAGGCGGCTGCCCATCGCGCCCAGTATGCCCCGGACGATGCCCAGGCCGAGCCCGGTGCCGCCGTACTTGCGCGTAGTGCCTGCCGAAGCCTGGTAGAACGGCTCGAAAATCTTCTGATGCAGTTCGGGCGCGATGCCGATTCCCGTGTCGCGGCAGCTGAACCGGACGCGGCATGCGGCAGGCGTCTGCTCGAGCAAGGAGAACCGGATCAGCACTTCGCCGTGTTCGGTGAATTTAAGCGCATTGCCGCCCAGGTTCAGCAATACCCGGGCCAGGTGGAATGCGTCGCCCAGCAGGCTGGCGGCGATTCGTTCATCGGTGCTGACATGCAGCACCACGCCCTTGGTCAGCGCGGTTGCGGCCAGCGTCCGGCGCAGCTGCTCGGCAAGATCGGCGATGCGGAAAGGCGCGCGGTCGAGCTGCAGTGCGCCGGCGCCATATTTGGCCGAGTCCAGCAAGTGGTTGATCTGGCCCATGAGTTCCCGCGACAGCGTGAGTATCGTGTCGCTGCGCCTGCGCACGTGCGGGTCCGCGTTCTCCTCGCCTATCAGCTGGGCGCAGGAAACGATGCCGGTCAGCGGCGTGCGCAGTTCATGGCTTACGTTAGCCAGCAGCTGCGTCTTGGCGCGACTCTCCGACTCCGCATGCGCGCAGGCCTGTTGCAGGCCGATGATCAGCGGTTTCGCATACAGCGGCACGACCGCAAGGAACAGCAGCACGGACAAGGCGGCTATCGGGTGCGGCCGCCATGCCGGTGAGACCAGCGCCACGGCAATAAAGCCGGCGATCGCCGCAGCCTGGCAAAGCGCCATCGTCCTGGCGCCGATACGGAAGCCGAAACCGAGGATGGTGAACAGGTAGAAGCAGGTGAACAGCTGGCCGGACTCTCCCAGCAGGCCCAGTCCCAGCGACAGCAGCAGCGGGTCCATCACGGCGGTCGTCCTGGCGACGAGCGCCGGCTTCACGCGGGACGCGGGCCGCACGGCCAGCAGCACCGCCGCGTTGTAGGCGACATGGAAGCCGAAGGCCAGGGCGATGTGCCAGGGGCGTATCTGCGGCGAGACCGGACCCCAGTACCACAGGCTGCAGAGCATGCCCAGACAAACCGGCATGCCCAGCCTGGCCCGCAGGGACGCCTGCGCACGCACGTTCTCCGACAACATCAACTTTTTCGTCATGGACATGTTTCCAGCATTCGTGCGCAAGGCCTGCATCGGGGTCGTCGGCGTTGGTGATGTTTGATGAATCAATGCGCCATTTTTTTGCGTCGGATCCGAACGCGTCGCGATGTCGGCCTGGCCAGGCATGACCGGGGCGTGTTCTTTTAAGCTTTCCCTAATTATTGGGGAGTGTGACTGCTTCCATCCCTACCATGGCAGCCTTCGCAGTGTCCTTCCTGGGCAGACAGGACCAGGCGCACGCGCACACCAAACCGGAAGCCGCCATGTCATCCAACGACCAGATCCTGAAGCAGCTTCTGTCCTCGCTCCACCGGCGCTTCGCAATCGATATCGAACAGGTCACAGCGGCATCGCGGCTGAGCGACATCGGCATCGATTCGCTGCACCTGGTTGACATCATGCTCGACATGGAAGACGCGTTCGGCTTCCGTTTCGAGTCGCTGCTGCTGCCGCCAAATCCTTCCCTCGAGCAGATCACGAACGCCATCCTGAGGGAGCAGGCGCCGGAATGACGCACTGCCAGCGCCCGGCATTGTAAGACTGCCGCAACGCGTGCCAGCCCCGGTGCGAAACGAGAAGTTTGTGCCGCCGCAGACTTTGTCGCGTTGGCGGACGCGTGTTCCGGGCGACGCAAAACGTCTATTTGCCGCTGTGCTACTGTCTGCACCAATCGTGCAAGTTAATGCTGCGCGACCTCATTTTTGACAACCAATCGGAAGGATGCAGCCATGGAGAAAGTACTGGATATCGCGGTGCTGGTAGGCAGTTTGCGCAAGGACTCGTTGAACCGGAAGACCGCGTTTGCGCTGGCAGACCTGGCGCCGGCATCGATTAAATTAAGCCAGGTCGAGATCGGCCAGCTGTCGATGTACAACCAGGACCTCGACGAGGCGCCGCCGGCCGAGTGGATCGCGTTCCGGCAGCGCATCAAGGCGGCGGACGGCGTGCTGTTCGTGTCGCCCGAGTACAACCGTTCCGTGCCGGCAGCGTTGAAGAACGCGATCGACATCGGCTCGCGTCCGTATGGACAAAGCGCATGGCAGGGCAAGCCCGGCGGCGTTGTCACAGTGTCGCCCGGCGCAATAGGCGGCTTCGGCGCCAACCATCATCTGCGCCAGATGCTGACCTTCCTCGATGTGCATCCGCTGCAGCAGCCGGAAGCCTACCTGGGCAATGCCGGCAAGTGGTTCGGCGAAGATGGCAAGCTGCAGGACGAGTCCGCCCGCAAGTTTCTGCAGACCTTCGTCAATGCCTACGCCGCCTGGGTGCAACGTCTGGCATCGACTGCAAGGTAGACGTTCTCATCGTGCCGCCGGAGAATGGGCGTCCAAGCCAGGGCGTTCGATATCGCCGGCGCATCCGACTTTTCCCGATAGCAGGCCGTCAGCTGCTCCGCGCGGATTCCCAGCCGCCGGCAGCGCGGCAATCGTTGCATCTGTCCCGCTGCGACACCGCCGTGGCCTGGCCGCGGCATGCGTCAACTGATCGCCGATGTGCCTGAATTCACGTCGCCTCATGACAACCGCCCGGCGCATTGGCCCGCCTGTTGTGGGCCGAAGGTCGGTAGCCGTAGCAATGTTCACCTGATGAACCATGTCGGCAGAGGTGGCACCTAGTTGCCCGTTGTCATAGATGGGGAATTTTGTGAGTGATAAAAATGTAGTGAAATCCAGAAGTCTGGCATTCGATCCACCCAACAGCGCAGCAGCCCTGTACCAGTTTCTCTCCCAGTATCCCGATGAAACAGGCGTGAAGCTGGAAGGCGCCTATACCGCGCCGGTCATCAAGATAAGAAAGAATGAAGCACAGAAGCTCGATGCGGACAGCCGCAAGGCATGGTCTTATTATCTGGCGAAGATGCAGGAAAGCCTGACGGGCACGGAAAATGCGGTCAAGGCTGCAAAGGCGATCGAGTTGCTGCTGACGTCAGACCCGGTCCGGCTGTCCGTCGGCAAGATGCTTGGTCCGCTGGAGTATTTGATGAAAGCCGAGCAGGATCGGCTGGCCGGCGCCAACAGCTATGTGAAGTGCTGGCTCGCCAACGAAAAGCTGGTGCTGCAGATAGTGGTGCCGCATGATCCAAGCGGCGAATTCCAGAAGAAGGAAGACGAGCAGCGGGCGGCGCTGGCAACGGCCTGCGGGGTACTGTCGAAGTTCACCGAAAGCGAAAACGGCGAGATCAACACCGATTCGATCCGCGACCAGGCATACGCGATCGGGCAGCAGCTAAGCGAGGAAGAAGTCAGTGCGATCTGGGCTGCGCGGATGAAGCTGGTTGCAAACCGCGAGGCGCTCGGCGGCTATGTCGGGCCGGAAGCCCAGTGGCTCATCAGCCTGTGCGTCACCGCCCACGGCAAGACGCAGACCGCATTCCGGCTGGATGACAGCGTGAAAAGCGACGTTGCGCAGATAGCGTTTGCATTGAGAGCGCGTACCGCGACGAATATCTATGCGACGATCTCGCCGCGAACACGCGACAAGGATGCTGCCCAACGGTCCATGCCGGTATTTTCTCCTTCGCCGGCAAGCAGTTCGACGGCTTCGACAACAGCCTCGACAACGACGGCAAGCACTTCGCCAACCTCCACACCGCCGAAAGATTCGCCGCCGCGGAAAAATGGGAGCGAGGCCAGGACGCCGCCGCCCACCAGTGCGCCGCCGCCGGTGCCGGAGGGAAAACCACCGGTAGATCCCGTCGGCACCCAGGGGCCGGGCCTGGCTGCGTCCGCTCCCGCCGACCGCCCGAACAGAACCTATGGCAGGCCTACCGGATTCGCGTTGAACATGAACGCAGCCCTCCACGAAATGAAGGACAGGCAGCAAGCCGACGCCGGAAATCGCGAAGAAACCAGTCTGCGCGACGTTTCTTCCAGTTCGCCCCGCACGCCGCGGGACGCGCTTCTGTCAAGTTCCGGATTGAGCGCCAGCAGCACCGCCAGCACTTTCGGCAGCAACAGGGGCCCCAGCAGAGGCGATGCGAAATCGCCCAGAATCCCGTCAGACCGGAAGCGCCTGGCGGACCTGGCTGCTGCAGTCGATCTCAGGCAGAAGAGCGACGGCGAGACCCCGACGCAACAGCGCGAGAAAACGGTTCGGAAAAAGCGCCGGGTCAAATCGATGGAAAGCAGATCGCCTGATGCGGCCGCCCAGCAGGCGATAAGCGCGGCTGGCGAGGCTGCCAGGACATTGAAGGCGGATTTGGTGAAGGCGACGACCGACAGCGCCAATTACCGGAAATGGGAAGCGGCCGAAGCGCAGCTGAAAGACGTGCTGACGCCGGAGATGAGCAAGTCGGTAGGGCGCCTGATGTCCTATTGCCACAAGGTCGACCTGGAGCAGGGCAAGGAACAGTCCTCCCTCGACAAGGTAATCAAGACCCTGCGGCCCCAGGTCAGGGAGCGGCGCGCATTCATCGCGGTGCGCGACATCCTGCTCGCCGAATCGCGGGGAGAGGCTGAAACGAAAGCGGCGAGCGCTTTCCCGGAACTGCTGACGCTGCTGATCTTCGCCATCGATGCGGAGCGTACATGGCGCCAGGAGCACGACAGCAAGGCCGCACACTAGCGCATATTCGCTCTGACTTGCTTGTCGATGCCGGCTGGATTGCCCGCCGCACTGCGTTGCGCCCCCGCGCCGTACCCCGGTACGACTCGTCTGCATGCCTCGTTCCGCGGGCAGTCCGCCTCTGCCTCGCCCAATCCGGTCAGGGCGAACATGCTCTAGCTACATGTACTGCCGGGCGCCGCGCGCTTATTTCGCCCAGCTGTCCTTGAGCGTGGCGATCCGGTTGAACACCGGCTTGCCAGGCTGGGAATCGACGCGGTCGGCGACGAAGTAGCCGTGCCGCTCGAACTGGAAGCGCTGGTCCGGCAGGGTCGAGGCCATGCCGGGCTCCAGGTAGGCGTTGATCACGGTCTTGGCGGCCGGGTTCAGCGCGAGCTTGAAGTCGCGCCCGCCGGCATCCGGATGCGGGTCGGAGAACAGCCTGTCGTACAGCCGTATCTCCGCCTGCAGCGCATGGGCCGCGCTGACCCAGTGGATGTTGCCCTTGACCTTGTAATTAGCCGAGCCTTCGGTGCCGCTCTTGCTGTCGGCGAAGTAATTGCAGTGAACCGCGATGACCTTGCCATTCTCGTCCTTGTCGCAGCCGGTGCATTCCACCACGTAGCCATAGCGCAGCCTGACCTTGTTGCCGGGGAAGAGCCGGAAATAGCCCTTGCTCGGCACTTCCATGAAGTCCTCTTCCTCGATCCACAGCGTCTTGCTGATCGGGAAAGTGCGCACGCCGCGCGAAGGGTCGTGCGGATGCACCGGCGCGCTGCATTCGACGGTGTCGTTTTCCGGGAAGTTGTCGATCACCAGCTTCAGCGGGTTCAACACCGCCGCGGCCCGCGGCGCCTTCGGGTCGAGGTCGTCGCGCAGCGCGCCTTCCAGGATGCTCATGTCGATCCAGCTGTCCGCCTTGGCCACGCCGATCCGTTCGCAGAACAGCTGCACCGACTCCGGCGTATAACCGCGCCGGCGGATGCCGACGATGGTTGGCATCCGCGGGTCGTCCCAGCCATCGACGATCTTTTCCTCGACCAGCTGCAGCAGCTTGCGCTTGCTGGTGATTGCATAGGTCAGGTTCAGGCGGGCAAATTCATACTGGTGCGGCAGCGGCCGCTTCAGGAAGCCGCCCTCGGCCAGGCGTTCCAGCACCCAGTCGTAGAACGGCCGGTGGTCCTGGAACTCCAGCGTGCACAGCGAATGCGTGATGTTTTCCAGCGCATCCGAAATCGGATGGGTGTAGTCGTACATCGGGTAGATGCACCAGGCGTCGCCGGTACGGTGGTGATGCGCATGGCGTATCCGGTAGATGGCCGGGTCGCGCATATTCATGTTGGGCGAAGCCATGTCGATCTTCGCCCGGAGGATATGCTCGCCGTCCGCGAACTCGCCCGCCTTCATCCGGCGGAACAGGTCCAGCGATTCGTCGGCAGGGCGGTTGCGGAACGGCGAGTCGCGTCCCGGCTCGCTGAAGCTGCCGCGGCTGGCGGCCATGTCCTCGGCGCTCTGGCTGTCGACATACGCATGGCCGGCAGTGATCAGGTATTCGGCCATCTGGTAGAGCAGCGGGAAATAGTCGCTGGCGTAGTACAGGTGTTCGCTACCGTCCTGCGTCCAGTCGAAACCGAGCCAGCGCACGCTGTCGATGATGGTGTCGACGTATTCCTGGTCTTCCTTGGCCGGGTTGGTGTCATCGAAGCGCAGGTGGCAGCGCCCGGCATAGTCCCGCGCCAGGCCGAAGTTCAGGCAGATGGATTTTGCATGGCCGATGTGCAGGTAGCCGTTGGGTTCGGGCGGGAAGCGGGTGACGACGGCCGGCAGCGGCTTGCCGTGCGCATCCTCGCGGCCGGCATAGTGGCCGGTGGCTGCATCGTTGTCGATGATCGCTCGCAGGAAGTTGGAGGTCGGCGCGGCGGCGGTATTCTTTGGATCGTTGCTCATGGCATTATGCGGGGTAGACGTGCAATGGTGGGTGCCGGCATTTTACCGTAGCGCCTGTGCTGTGTTCATCGCACCGGGCCGGCCCTGCTGCCGGCATGACCGGCTCAGCGGACGGCCGGCCGGGCCTGGGTCGGGGACTCAAAGCGCTGTCGCACCGCCTCGAGCCGCTTGCGGTTGGCACCGAAGTCCTTGCGCCCGAGGCGCGAAGCCGAGCGCATCTGGATGACGCTGGCCGGCTCGTCCAGCAGGAATTCGACATCGTCGACGAATTTCAGCAGCGGCGTCTGGAATTCGGCATACAGGTAGCCAGGCGTCGAAGTGACGATCGCGGCGCCGGGCATCGCCGCGACGATGGCCGCCAGGCGCGCAAGGGCCGCATGGCCGTCGCCCTGGTAGCGCAGCGGCGCGATCTCGTGGTAGTCGGTATGCGGGTGGCGCGCCGCCTGGCTGGACACCGAGTTCCAGGACGCGGCGACCGGCGGTTTCAGCAGGCCGTCGCGGGCGCCGAGGTCTTGCGGGCGGCGGCCGGACAGCATGTTCATTTGTCCGGCGACCAGTGCGGCGGCCGGCAGGCCGACGACGATGACGGCGGCGATGACGCCCAGTGTTTTCAGCATGCGTACTCCAGCGCGGGGATCGAGCCGCCGATCATAGCAGGCTGCGCCGGGGCGGCCATTGCTACATTTGCTTGAACAGGTGCGCAAAGACGCGGCTGACCGGCAGGGTCTCGCTCCTGCCGCGCAGCGTCAGCCGGAGCCGGCCGCTTTCGTCGCGCACCGCGGCGCTGACATGGTCGATGGCGACCACCGTGCCGCGGTGGACCTGCCAGAACTGGGCCGGGTCGAGCTGGTCGTGCAGTTCGCGCAGGCTCATCCGGATCAGCGACTCGCTGTCCGCGCTCACCACGTTGACATACTTGTCGGTGGCCTCGAAATAGATCACGTCGCTGACGCGGATCAGCCGGATCTGGTTGCCGACCGCCGCGCGTATTACGGTCAGGCGCGGGGCGCTGCCGGCCGCCGGCGCCGCCGGTGCGACGGCGCGCAGCTGGTTCAGCACCTGTTCCAGCGCATCGCCGCGCGCCGCCGGCTGCGCCAGCCTGGCCTGCAGCCGCGCCACCGTTTTGGCAAGCCGCGCGTCCGACACCGGTTTCAGCACGTAGTCGGCTGCGGACTGGTCGAACGCCTGCAGCGCATAGTCGTCATAGGCCGTCACGAACACCACCAGCGGGAAGGGCTGGCCGTCCGGCCAGTCCTCGGCCAGCAGTTCGGCCGCTTCCAGGCCGCTGCGGCCCGGCATGCGGATGTCGAGGAACAGCACGTCCGGCTGCAGCGCCAGCGTATGCTCGACCGCGGCGACGCCGTTGGTCACGCTGGCGACGACCTGCAGCGCCGGCCACAGCCGTGCCAGCGCCTGCGCCAGGGCCTGGGCAAGCACCGGTTCGTCTTCGGCAATCAGCGCGCGTGGGGCGGTATCGTTCATGGCAATGGCACGGTAAGGGTGGCGACGGCGCCGCACGGCGCGCCGGCTGCCAGGCTGAGGCCGGCGGCAGGGCCATACAGCGCCTGCAGCCGCTCCCGGATATTTTCCAGCCCGAGGCCGGTGCCGTGGCTGGCGGGCGCATCCAGGCCAAGGCCGGTGTCGCGGACGGTCAGCACCAGTGTAGCGCCTTCCCGGGCGGCGCTGACGTCGATGCGGCCGCCTTCGATCTTGGGCTCCAGCCCGTGCCGTATCGCGTTTTCCACCAGGGGCTGCAGCAGCATCGGCGCGACCTGCACGCCGGCCAGCGGCGCCGGCAGGTCCAGCCGGTAGGCCAGGCGTTCGCCCATGCGGATCGCCATCAGCCCGAGGTAGGCTTCCATCAGGCTGAATTCCTCGGCCAGCGTGGTGGATGCCGCGCGCGAACTCTTCAGCGTCGCGCGCAGGTAGGCGATCAGCTGTTCGAGCAGCAGCTGCGCGCGCGGCGGGTCGGTCGCGATCAGGCCCTGCAGGTTGGCCAGGGTGTTGAACAGCATGTGCGGCTCGATCTGCGCCTGCAGCATCTGCAGCTGCGCCTGCATCGCCTGCCGCTCGATGCCGGCGACGCGCGCCTTTTCGGCTTCGGCTTCGGCCTGCAGGAAGGCAAGCTTGCCGCGGTTCCAGAAAAACCAGGTTGCGCTCAGCCCCGCCAGCACCGAGAACAGCAGGATGGCTGCCGCATGGCTGGAGTCGGTCGCCAGCACCGGGTGCGCCGGCATGCCCAGCAGCCAGGCCGCCAGCGCGCTGCCGCCCATCTGCGCCAGCGGCAGCGCCAGCATGGTCAGCAGCAGGAAGGGCAGGCCGGCCGGCTTGTTCTCGCCCCAGATCAGCATGCGGCCGCCGTCGATGAACAGCCAGGCCAGCGTGCCGATGCAGAACGAAAACACCAGGTTTTCGGTGAATGAGCCGCCCATCTTGACCAGGTAGGTAATGGTCAGCGCGCAGAGGACATTGAAGCCGGTGACGATGGCCAGCCGGACCAGCATGCGCCGGCCGCGGCCGGGCCGGGCATTCGTAATGGCGGGACTCGCGGTATTCATTGCCTACGCCAGGCTGGCCGCATGCCAGACCAGGTGGCCCAGTCGGCGCCACGGGGCCAGCGCGAACATGCCGGCGATCAGCAGGCCGGTATAGGTGCCGATCACCAGGCGCTGGTGCAGGCGGATGTTGCGCCTGCGCACCGCCAGCACGGCGCGCACCAGCATGAACAGCACGACCAGGGACAGCAGGTGTATCCAGCTGAAGTGGCCGCGGCTCTGGATCGCGAAGGACACCAGCGCGGTGACGGCCATCAGCACCACCCAGAGGCGGCCGCTCAGCCTGTGCTGCACGGTGCCTTTTTTCATCAGAAACATCGCGCCGCCTACCGCCACCGACGCAATGGCGGTGGCCATGTGTATCAGGATGACTGGGGTGAAAATCATGATCGCTCTCCGGAAAAGGGTATCGAGGAACCCATTTTCCCGAGCGTCCGCGCGCCGGCCCAGCGGCATGCGACGAAATGCCGGCGGCATGCCGCCAGTTGCCGCCGGCGGCGACGAGGCGAACATCAGACCACGCCTTTTGCGCGCAGCGCCGCGATCTGCTGCGCGTCCTGTCCCAGCAGCTCCGCCAGCACTTCGTCGGTATGCTGGCCCAGCATCGGCGGCGGCATGTCGTGCCGCGGGGGCGTCGCCGACATCCGCATCGGGCTGCGCACCAGGTTTACCTGCCCGGCCGCCGGATGCGGCAGCGCGAGCTTCATGCCGCGCGCCTGCACCTGCGGATTGTCGAACACTTCATCGAGCCGGTTGATCGGGCCGCACGGCACGCCGGCCTGTTCGAGCTGGTCTATCCATTCCTGCTTGGTCCTGGCCTTGACCATGTGCGCCAGCAGCGGCACCAGCAGGTCGCGGTTGCGCACCCGTTCCGGGTTGGTCGCGAAGCGCGGGTCGTCGGCCAGGTCGGGCCGGCCGCCGGCGTTGACGAACTTGCGATACTGGCCGTCGTTGCCCACCGCCACAATGATGTGGCCGTCCGCCGTCGCGAAGGTCTGGTAGGGCACGATGTTCGGATGCGCATTGCCCCAGCGCACCGGCGCATTGCCGCTCGACAGGAAATTGGTCGCCATGTTGGCCATCATCGCCACCTGCACGTCGAGCAGCGCCATGTCGATGTACTGGCCTTCGCCGGTGCGGTCGCGGTGGGTCAGCGCTGCCAGCACCGCGATGCTCGCGTACATGCCCGTCATCAGGTCGGAAATCGCGATGCCCGCCTTCTGCGGGCCGCCGCCCGGCAGGTCGTCCCGCTCGCCGGTGATGGACATGAAGCCGCCCATGCCCTGGATGATGAAGTCGTAGCCGGGCCGGTGCGCATACGGGCCGTCCTGGCCGAAGCCGGTGACCGAGCAGAACACCAGGTCGGGCCGGATCGCGCGCAGCGATTCGTAGTCGAGGCCGTACTTCTTCAGCTGCCCGACCTTGTAATTCTCCAGCACGACATCGCAATGCAAAACCAGGTCGCGCACGATCTGCTGGCCTTCGGGCGACGAAATGTCGAGGGTGATCGAGCGCTTGCCGCGGTTGGCGGCGAGGTAATAGGCCGCCTCGGTCGTGTCATTGCCGTCCTGGTCCCGGAGGTAGGGCGGCCCCCACGAGCGGGTGTCGTCGCCGGCGCCCGGCCGCTCGACCTTGATCACGTCGGCGCCGAGGTCGGCCAGGTTCTGCGCACACCACGGGCCGGCCAGCACGCGGGTCAGGTCGAGCACGCGGATGTGGCCGAGCGATGTCTTGGGGGAAGGTGGGGTCATGTTGCCGGTCTCCTGCAAGTTTTGTGGGTGGACAGGAGTGTAGGGCAAGGGAGGGAAAGATGCAGTATGGAGACGGTATATCGCCGGCGCGTGCGCTTGCAGCACTGATCGCGCGGCAGGATCGGGCAGGACGGCGCTTGGATCTCCGGCGCCGTTTGTCTGCCTTACCTAACCCGGCCCGCTCACTTGATCGGCAGCCGCGCCTTGACGAAATTCCATGCGGTCGGATTGAGGAAATAGCTGGCATGCATTTCACTATCCGGCGGCAGGGCGGTCACCGCGGGCAGGAAGTAACCCTGGACGACCTTGCCGTCGATCTCGTTGAATGTCGTCAGGGCGTCAGCGTCGACAATGCTGTAGCCGCTGAGCGCCGGTTCGAGATCGCCGTCGTCGAGGCCGGGAATGGTCAGCACCAGGATGTTTGCGCCGTTCACAGAGCGCAGCTGCCAGTTGCCGCTCGCCCGGACCGGGCCGGTGATGGCGCAGGGAACGCTGGTTTTTTCGTCTGCCTCGTACGCGGTGACCGTGCCGGAACCCTGGGCAGCGGAGCCGGTGAATGTCAGGGCGGAATGCTTGTTCCTGCCAACGCAGACCGGGTCGGCCGTTGTGGCGCGCTCCAGCAGGTCGGCGATGGATGAGGGCAGCAGCGTGCTGGAAAGCTGATAGGGCGACACCGGGCTGGACACATCGTACTGGTCATTTTTCGGCTTGTTGTCGGTCGTGTACGCAAGCCTGCTTCCGGCCGGGAAAATCGCATTGTCCAGCAGCGCCAGGTCCTTGGGCCGGTAGGTGAAATAGTCGCTCAGGTAACTCGTCACAAGCTGCCCGGACACATCCACTTCCCGGTATCGGGCCCAGCTCACACTCCCGCCGTCGCTCTCCCGTGCCGACAGCGTGGCGCCATTGTCGTCCAGCCTGAGTGCGCCGGCACCCTCGCCGAGCACCCAGCCGTTTTTCGTCAGCATATAGTCGACCGGAGGCGGGCTTACGCCGTTCTCGTCTGCGAACGTGACCGAAAAAGCCGTGTATCCGTCGGTCGTTGGCTGGCCTTGTTGCAGCGTGAAAAACTCGTAGGCGTCGCCGGCGCCGATCCGGTACACCATTTCGCTTCCCAGCAGCAAGGGGGTCGCCGGCGCAGGCGCGGGCGCCGGGGTGGGGGTGTCAGGCCCGGCGCCCGCCTGGCGGTTGTCATTGCCGCCGCATGCCGCAGCCAGCATCGTGCATGCCGCCGCGATTGCATATGTCCTTGATCTCATGTCCACGCTCCATGTCGAATTGGTAATGCGGCAGGCAATGCGCCGCGTCCGCACGGTTCTGAGTAGGCGGTTGCAGGAATCTGCTGCAAGGCATTAATCTGTCGGGCCGGGCGGCGCCAGGGTTTCGTGCAGCAGTGCTGGTCCGGCAGGCGAAATTCCCGGCCTGCCTTATCCCGTATAATCGACCGTTTGCATTACGCCGCCACCACGACACTGCCCCGACCATGAACTCGTCCGACATTCGCGATAAATTTCTCAAGTTTTTTGAAACCAAAGGCCACACGGTCGTCCGTTCGTCCAGCCTGGTTCCCGGCAACGACCCGACACTGCTGTTTACCAATTCCGGCATGGTGCAGTTCAAGGACGTGTTCCTGGGCACCGACAAGCGCAATTACGTGCGCGCCGCCTCGGTGCAGCGCTGCCTGCGCGCCGGCGGCAAGCACAACGACCTGGAAAACGTCGGTTACACCGCGCGCCATCACACCTTCTTCGAAATGCTGGGCAACTGGTCCTTCGGCGACTACTTCAAGCGCGACGCGCTGGTCTGGGCCTGGGAACTGCTGACCACGGTCTACCAGCTGCCGCCGGAAAAGCTGTGGGCCACCGTGTACGAGACCGATGACGAGGCGTTCGACATCTGGGTCAACGTGATCGGCCTGCCGGCCGAGCGCGTGGTGCGCATCGGCGACAACAAGGGCGCACCGTATGCGTCCGACAACTTTTGGCAGATGGCCGACACCGGCCCGTGCGGCCCGTGCTCCGAGATTTTCTATGACCACGGCCCGGACGTCTGGGGCGGCCCGCCGGGCAGCCCGGAGCAGGACGGCGACCGCTATATCGAGATCTGGAACAACGTGTTCATGCAGTTCGACCGCCAGATCGACGCCAACGGCGTGGCCACGCTGACGCCGCTGCCCAAGCCCTGCGTCGACACCGGCATGGGCCTGGAGCGGCTGGCCGCGGTGCTGCAGCATGTGCACAGCAACTACGAGATCGACCTGTTCTCCCGCCTGATCGCCGCCGCCGCGCGCGAGACCAACACCACGGACCTCGCCAACAACTCGCTGCGCGTGATCGCCGACCATATCCGCGCCTGCTCGTTCCTGATCGTCGACGGCGTGATCCCGGCCAGCGAAGGCCGCGGCTACGTGCTGCGCCGCATCATCCGCCGCGCGCTGCGGCACGGGCACAAGCTGGGCCAGACCAAGCCATTCTTCCACCGGCTGGTGCCGGACCTGGTGCAGGAGATGGGCGCGGCCTACCCTGAACTGAAGGAGGCGGCTGCACGCGTCGAGCAGGCGCTGAAGCTGGAAGAGGAGCGCTTCGGCGAGACGCTGGAAAACGGCATGAAGATCCTGGAAGCCGCATTGGCGAAGGACCCGGCCTACCTCGACGGCAAGACCGCCTTCACGCTGTACGACACCTACGGCTTCCCGCTGGACCTGACTGCCGACATCTGCCGCGAACGCGACGTGACGCTGGACGAGGCCGGATTCGAGGCCGCGATGTCGCACCAGAAGTCGACCGCGCGCGCGGCCGGCAGGTTCGAGATGGCGACCTCGGTCGAATACAGCGGTCCCAAGACCCGCTTCGTCGGCTACGACGCGCTGCAACTGGAAGGCGAAGTGCTGGCGCTGTATGTCGACGGCGCGCCGGTCGAGAAGGTGGAAGCCGGGCAGGAAGCCATCGTGGTGCTGGACAGCACGCCGTTCTATGCGGAGTCGGGCGGCCAGGCCGGCGACATCGGCACGCTGGAGTCGGAAGCCGGCGAGTTCCGCGTGCAGGACACCCGCAAGCTGCAGCCTGACGTGCATGGCCATCACGGCGTGCTGGAGTCCGGCACGCTGGCGGTCGGCGACGTGCTCAATGCCCGCGTCGATGCCCGCCACCGCGCGCAGACCATGCGCAACCACTCTGCCACGCACCTGATGCACGCGGCCCTGCGCACCGTCTTGGGCGGCCACGTATCGCAGAAGGGTTCACTGGTCGACGCCGACAAGACGCGCTTCGACTTCAGCCACAATGCGCCGCTGACGCAGGACGAGATCCGCCGGGTCGAGGCCATCGTCAACCACGAGATCCTGGAAAACCATCCGACCGAGGCGCAGCACATGGCCTACGACGAGGCGATCAGCCACGGCGCGATGGCGCTGTTCGGCGAGAAATATGGCGACGAGGTGCGGGTGCTGGGCATCGGTTCGTCGCGCGAGCTGTGCGGCGGCACCCACGTGACCCGCACCGGCGACATCGGCCTGTTCAAGATCGTCTCCGAAGGCGGCGTCGCGTCGGGCATCCGCCGGGTCGAAGCGGTGACCGGCGAAAACGCGCTGGCGCTGGTGCAGAAGCTGAGCACGCAGGTCAATGAAGCGGCAGCGGCGCTGAAGGCGCAGCCGGACGAAATCGGCGCGCGCATCCAGCAGGTGCAGGACCAGGTGCGCCAGCTCGAACGCGAACTGAACGCGATGAAGGCGAAGGCGGCGGCCAGCAAGGGCGACGAACTGGTCGGCCAGGCGGTCGACATCAACGGGCTGAAGGTGCTGGCGGCAACGCTGGACGGCGCCGACGTGGCGTCGCTGCGCAGCACGATGGACAAGCTCAAGGACAAGCTGAAGTCGGCGGCCATCGTGCTGGCGGCGGTCAACGACGGCAAGGTCACGCTGATCGCCGGCGTCACGGCGGACGCCACCTCGCGCGTCAAGGCGGGCGAACTGGTGAACTTCGTCGCCCAGCAGGTCGGCGGCAAGGGCGGCGGACGGCCGGACATGGCCCAGGCCGGCGGCACCGACCCGAGCGGCCTGCCGCGCGCGCTGGACGGCGTGGCGGACTGGGTGCGCGGACGGGCCTGAGCGGCCGGCGCTGGCGGGCATATGGGCAGGGTGTAATCGGCGGCAGCGCATCGCACCGGACCGCACCGTTGCCCATTGCATTGCTAAACCATTACTAGACCAGGCCCTTATACCTATCCGAAGTCATGGCATACCGGATCAGATCGATGGTTCCGGTTCGTCACCGTGCCTCGTAGGGTGTAATGCGCTTCGCGTATTACACCCTACGGTGTTTCTGGGCGCTTTCTGAACCGGGGTTGGCATTATGCCATCGGCCATCCACCCCTCACGTCCTGGCGGGTTGCTGATTTCGGCGGCGGTGCTGCAACACGATTTTCTCGCTGCAGCCTGCGGATCTGCGGATTCCCTGCCGGCCAAGTCCAGGCCGCATTGCCGCGCATCCTCATTCAAGCCGACAGCCGGCAACCATCGGCCGATCCGCTGCGCCCATGGCGCATGCGGAAAGGGCGCCTTTCCCTCAGCCTGATTTAATCTATCTCAAGATGGGGGGTAAGACGCAAGGTGGATACTTGCGGCTTGATGGCTTCCTGCCCCGCAATGCGGGAAGGGCCGTCCTTGCGACTTCCCTTCGAAGCCACGTTTCGACGTCTTCTGCTTGTCCGATACGGCAATGCCCTGCAGGCGCAGGCTGGCCTGCCCAGGTTTACTGCCATTCAGCCAGTACGGAGCGGGACCGACCGACCGTCCACGCTATCCGCGCTACTTCCGTGTGCCGCTCTCTCCTGTGGAGGAATTTCCATGGCCACCGCCCTTGTTACCAGCACGCCGTCATTTACGCCTCCAAGCCGCGCCCCCGCCTGGTGGAAGCAGTTTGCGCTGCTTTGCCTGCTCCTGTGCGCAGCGACCAGCCTGCTGGCCGCCAACGTGCCGACGGGCTTCACGGACCGGCAGCTGTACCGCGGGCTGACCAGTCCCACGGCGATGGCTGCGCTGCCGGACAACCGCCTGCTGATCGTGCAGCAGAATGGCCAGGTCCTCATCGCCAAAAATGACGCCGTCCTGTCGCCCATCTTCTACCAGGTGGCCAACGTCGACTCGGTGGCCGAACACGGCTGTCTTGGCGTCGTGGCCGACCCCGGTTTCAGCAGCAATCACTTCCTGTATTTTTATTGCACGGTGCGCAGCGCCAGCGGGTCCAACAACCGCGTGCTGCGCGTGACCGAGGCGAACGACCGCGTCGTCGCCGGCAGCGAGAGAGTCATCATCGACCTGCCCAACGTGCCGGCCGGGACGAATTTCCACATGGGCGGCGGGCTGGCGTTCGGCAGCGACGGCAAGTTGTACATCGCGGTGGGCAACCACGAGGACAGTCCGCAGCCTTTCGCCAGCTCGACCTCGCAGCGCCTGGAAAGCGCCTTCGGCAAGATCCTGCGCATCAATGCCGACGGCACGGTGCCATCGGACAATCCGTTCTACAGCAACGCCGGCGCCTACCAGCCCGTCTGGGCGCTCGGCCTGCGCAATCCGTATTCGATCGCGGCCCAGCCGGGCTCAGGCCTCATTTTCATCAACGATGTGGGCCAGAACAGCTGGGAAGAAGTCAATCGCAACCAGCGCGGCGCGAACTATGGCTGGCCGGCGGCCGAAGGCAATGTGTCGGACAGCCGCTTCGTCAATCCGGTGCATGCGTACCAGCATGTCGGCGGCGCATGCTCGCTGACTGGCGGTGCGTTTTATAACCCCGCCTCGGCGCAGTTCCCGGCCAGGTTCGCCGGCCGCTATTTCTTTGCCGATTTCTGCACCGGTCAGATCCGTTCCATCGACCCTGCCTCCCCGGCCACGTCGGAAGAGTTTGCCAGCGCGATCGGCAACCCGATTGCGCTGACCGTGACGCCGGCCGGCGAGCTGTACTACGTCGCACGCAACCAGGGCACCGGCACGCCGGCGCCCGGCGCAGGGACGCTGGGGAAGATCGGCTTCAGCACCAGCCAGTCGCCGGCCATCGTGGCCGAGCCGCAGCCGCAGACCGTGCTGGTCGGCACCGCGGCCACCTTCAGCGTGAGCGCCACCGGCGTCACGTCGTACCAGTGGTTCCGCAACGGCGTCGCGATCGGCGGGGCCACCGCGCCGAGCTACACCACGCCACCGGTGACGCTGGCGGATAGCGGCGCAACATTTCGCGTGCGGGTCTCCAGCGCCGATCGCAGCCTCGATTCGCGCAGCGTCCTGCTGAGCGTGACGACCAACCGTCCGCCGGTGGCGCGCATCGATGCGCCTGCCGTCGGCGGCAGCTTCAGCCCCGGTGAACCCATCGCGTATTCCGGCGCCGGCATCGACCCGGAAGACGGCAACCTGCCGCCGGTCTCGCTGGCCTGGGACGTGGACTTCCAGCACGATGCCCATGCCCACGATTTCCTCGCCCCGCCCAACGGCGCCGGCGGCTCTTTTGTCGCAACGCCGTTCGAGGCGGGCGAGGCCAACAGCTGGATCCGCATCCGGCTCACGGCAACCGACTCGATGGGCGTCAGCGCCACCGCGTCCCGTGACGTCTTCATGAAGAAGCAGATCACCGATTTCACGCCGGTGGGGACAGTGGCCAACGGCTGGGGACCGATCGAAAATAACCGGAGCAACGGCGAGACGGGCGCCAGCGACGGCAGGACCATCACCCTGGACACCATTGCCTACCCGCGCGGACTGGGCGTGCATGCGCCGTCGGAAGTGATCTATAACCTGGCGGGAGCCTGCTCCGGCAGCTTCATCTCGGACGTGGGGGTCGACGATGAATCCGGCAACCTCGGCAGCGTCGTGTTCCAGGTCTATCTCGACGGCGTGAAAGCCTACGACAGCGGTCTCGTGCGCGGCGCCGACGCGCGAAGGCGGGTCAGCGTCGGCGTGGCCGGCAGGCAGCAGATGCGGCTGATCGTCAACGATGGCGGCGATGGCAAGGACTTCGACCATGCAGACTGGGCCGGCGCTCGCGTGACCGGCTGCGGTGCGGCGCAGCCGGTGGGCATTGCCAACCTGCAGGTGGCCGATAACGCCAATGCAGCCGACTGGTCGGTGCGCAGCGACCTGCAGGTGAATAACCAGGCCTATGGCGACCGCGCCTATACCTTTGCGTCCATCCCCGGCAACCTGGTCGGCGCCCAGTGGATACGGACCGCCAATGACTCCAAGTTCTACACCGGCGCGCCATTGGCCAGTTTCACGCTCAACGCGGCGGCCGATATCTATATCGGCCTGGACAACAGGACGGGCGTGCCGGCATGGGTGGACGACAGCTGGGCCGATACGTCGACCGACATCACGACCCGCGAGAGCAACAATGTCATCCAGACATTCAGCGTGTTCCGCAAGCGCTTCGACGCGGGCACGGTGACGCTGGGGCCATGGAATGCGCCGACGAGCGTCTACATGGTGATAGTCAGGTAGCAGCCTAGGCTGGGCAGCCCCGGCGGGGCTGCCTGCCCGGGACATGCGACCGGGCTGCCGTGCGCGGGGCAGGGAGCAGGGGATTGCTGTTACAGCGCCGCGATCATGCCTTCCAGCTTCACCGCGTCGGCGCAGAACTGGCGTATGCCTTCGGCCAGCTTTTCGGTGGCCATCGCATCTTCATTGAGCATGAAGCGGAAGGTCTTTTCGTCCAGGTCCAGTTTCTGCAGGTCGCTGTCGCGGGCGCCTTCGGGGCTCAGCTTGCGGGTCACCGGCGCGGTGCCGTCGGCCAGCTTCTGCAGCAGTTCGGGGCTGATGGTCAGCAGGTCGCAGCCGGCAAGCTCGACGATCTGCGACGTATTGCGGAAGCTCGCGCCCATCACTTCGGTGGCGTGGCCGAACTTGCGGTAATAGTTGTAGATGCGCTGGACCGATTGCACGCCCGGGTCGTCGGCGCCGTGGTATTCCTTGCCGCTGGCCTTCTTGTGCCAGTCGTAGATGCGGCCGACGAAGGGCGAGATCAGCTGGGCGCCGGCATCGGCGCAGGCCACCGCCTGCGGCAGCGCGAACAGCAGCGTCATGTTGCAGCGGATGCCGTCCTTCTGCAGCGCTTCGGCCGCGCGTATGCCTTCCCAGGTCGATGCGATCTTGATCAGCACCCGCTCGCGGTCGACGCCGGCGGCTTCATACAGCGCGATCAGCTCGCGTCCCTTGGCGACCGTGGCCTCGGTGTCGAAAGAGAGACGGGCGTCGACTTCGGTCGACACCCGGCCCGGGATGATATCCAGGATGCGCCGGCCGAACGCCACCAGCAGCTGGTCGATGATGTGCGCCGCGCCATGCGACTTGAAATCGCGCGCCGACTGCTCCAGCAGCGGACGGTACTCGTCCTTCTGCACGGCTTTCAGGATCAGCGACGGGTTGGTGGTGGCGTCCTGCGGCGAATAGGCTTCGATCGCCTGGAAGTCGCCGGTGTCGGCGACGATGGTGGTGTGCTGCTTGAGCTGTTCTAGCTGGTTCATGGTGTGGGGTCCGCAAGTTGAAGTGTGCCCGGCGCCGGGCCGCGCCGCCGGGAATATTATCGCCGCTCCGGTAGTTCCAGCAGCGAGTCGAACTGGATGTCGATGCGCTGCAGCGCCTTCTGCGCCGCCTCCATCCTGCGCCGGAATTCGGGGCCGCGGCGCAGCGCCAGACCGACGGCGAGGATGTCGATGACGACCAGGTGCGCCAGCCGGGCGGTGATGGGCCGGTACGGGTCGGTGTCGACCGGCAGGTCGACCGGCACCAGCACCGTCGCCAGCGCCGCCAGCGGCGTGCCCGACGGCGCGATGGCGATGATGTCGGCGCCGGCGCGCCGCGCCAGCTGCACGCTGTGCAGCAGCGCCACGCTGCCGCCGCGCTGCGAGATGGCGACCACGGCGTCGCCCGGTTCCAGCAGCGCCGCCGAGATCGCATGGGTATGCGGGTCGGAGTAGGCCACCGTCGGCACGCCGGACCGGAAGAACTTGTGCTGCGCATCGGCCGCCACCAGGCCGGAGCTGCCCTGGCCGTAGAACTCGATCTTGGACGCATTGGCCAGGATGTCGAGCGCGCGCTGTATGGTCTGCGCATCGAGGCTGTTGCGCAGGTCGAGCAGCGTGTTGATCGAGCGCCCGCAGATCTTGGCGATCAGGTCGCCGGCGAGGTCGTCCTGCAACGGCGTCTCGTCATTGCCGGCGGGCGCCAGCGCCAGGCCCTGCGCCAGCTTGAGCTTGAACTCGTGCCAGCCGTCGCAGCCGACCGCGCGGCAGAAGCGCACGACCGTCGGCTCCGACACCTGGGCGCTGCGCGCCAGCGCGGTGATGTTTTCCGCGAGCGTCAGTTCCGGGTTGTCCAGCACCGCCGCCGCGACCTTGCGCTCGGACTTGGACAAGGCGTCGAACCGGGTGCGGATCGCGTCCAGCAGCATGGCGGGCCTTATTCCTCGGGCAGCGCTTCTTCGCGCCACTGCAGGCCGTCGCGGCCTATCAGCGCGCTGGCCGCGCCCGGGCCCCAGGAACCGGCGGTGTAGAACAGCGGGTCATTGTCTTCCTGGTCCCAGAAATGCAGGATGGGCTCGACCCACTCCCATGCCGCTTCCAGTTCGTCGCTGCGCATGAACAGCGTGAGCTGGCCGCGCAGCACGTCCATCAGCAGCCGCTCGTAGGCTTCCATGCGCGGCTTCTTGAAGGTTTCGCGGAAGTCCAGTTCGAGGTCGACCAGCTTCAGGCGCATGCCGTCGCCCGGCGTCTTGGCCATCAGGTTCAGGTTCAGGCCCTCGTCCGGCTGCAGCCGGATCACCAGCGAATTGGGCTGGAAGCTGCTGATCGGCTGGTTGAAGATCGAATGCGGGATCGACTTGAAGCGCACCACGATTTCCGCCAGCTGGTCGGCCATGCGCTTGCCGGTGCGCAGGTAGAAGGGAACGCCGGACCAGCGCCAGGTGTCGATCTCGGCCTTGACCGCGACGAAGGTCTCGGTGCGCGACTGCGGGTTGGCGTCCGGCTCCTTGCGATAGCCCGGCACCGCCACGCCGTCGACATGGCCGCTCTTGTACTGGCCGCGCACCACGTTCTGCACCAGGCTGTTGGGCGTGAAGCGTTTCAGTGCGCGCAGCACCTTGAGCTTCTCGTCGCGCACCGCGTCGGGCGTGCCGTCCACCGGCGGCTCCATGGCGACGATGCACAGCAGCTGCAGCAGGTGGTTCTGGAGCATGTCCCGCAACGCGCCCGAGCTTTCGTAGTAGCCCATCCGGTTGCCCACGCCGAGTTCCTCGGCGATGGTGATCTGGACGTCGGAGATCCATTCGCGCCGCCACAGCGGTTCGAACAGGATATTGCCGAAGCGCAGGGCCAGCAGGTTCTGCACCGCTTCCTTGCCCAGGTAATGGTCGATGCGGAAGATCTGCGACTCGGAAAACACCTTGCCGACGTCGGCATTGATCTGGCGCGCGCCTTCGAGGTCGCGTCCCAGCGGCTTTTCCAGCACCACCCGCGCGTTCGGGGTGGCAAGTCCGGCCTCGGCGATGTTCTGGCAGATGCCGGCGAACAGGTTGGGCGGCACCGCCAGGTAGTAGACGCGGGTGAGCTTGTCGTCGTCGCGCAGCGCTTCCTTCAGCGGCTGGTAGGTCCCGGCGTCGCTCGCATTCAGCGACACGTAGTTGACCCGTTCGCGGAAGGCCTTCCACGCGCCTTCATCCAGCCTGTCCTCTTCGATATTCGGCTTGGCCTGCTTGTCCAGCTCTTCCAGGTAGTGCTCGCGGCTCCAGTCGTGCCTGCCCACGGCGATGATGCGGCCGCCCTCGGGAAAGCCCTTGCCGCGGCTGAGCGCGTACAGCGCCGGGATCAGCTTGCGCATGGCGAGGTCGCCGCCGCCGCCAAACAGTACGAAATCGAAGTCGGTAAGTGCCATGGGGTCAGGATTCTCCGGAAGGTTGGGCCTGGAGCGCCTCGCGGGCGCGCGCAATCAGGCCATTGGTCGAAGCGTCATGGGCATCGACATCGGGTGCGGTCATCAGTTCGTTCTGGATGGCGCGTGCAAGAACCTTGCCCAGTTCCACGCCCCACTGGTCGAAGCTGTTGATGCCCCAGATGACGCCCTGCACGAAGACCTTGTGTTCATACAGCGCAATCAGCGCGCCGAGGCTGGCCGGCGTCAGCGACTGCAGCAGCAGCGTGTTGCTGGGCCGGTTGCCGGGAAAGGTGCGGTGCGGCGCCAGCGCGGCGATGCGGTCGGCCGCCAGCCCCTGCGCCTGCAGCTCGGCGGCGACCTCGTCCTGGGTCCGGCCGCGCATCAGCGCCTCGCTCTGCGCGAAGCAGTTGGCCAGCAGCGCTTCCTGGTGGCCGGCCAGCGCATGCGATGGCCGCAGCGCGGCGATGAAGTCGACCGGCACCGGGTCGGTGCCCTGGTGCAGCATCTGGAAGTACGCGTGCTGGCCGTTGGTGCCGGTGTCGCCCCAGATGACCGGGCTGGTGGCGACGGACAGCGGCGCGCCGTCGCGGTCGACGCGCTTGCCGTTGCTTTCCATGTCCAGCTGCTCTAGGTAGCCGGGGAAGCTGGCCAGGTCCTGGTGATAGGGCGCGACCGAGATCGAGGTGCTGCCCAGGAAGTTGCGGTTCCAGATGCCGACCAGCGCCAGGATGGCGGGCAGGTTGCGCTCCAGCGGCGCGCTGCAGAAGTGCTGGTCCATGCCGTGGGCGCCGGCCAGGAATTCGCGGAAGCCATCGTGGCCGACGGCGATCGCCACCGGCAGGCCGATCGCCGACCAGACCGAGTAGCGGCCGCCGACCCAGTCCCAGAAGCCGAACATGTTGGCCGGGTCGATGCCGAAATCGGTCACCGCCTGGGTATTGGTCGACACCGCGACGAAATGGCGGGCCAGGTCGGCTTCCTCGCCTGTTTTCAGGAACCAGGCGCGCGCGGACTGCGCATTCATCATGGTTTCCTGCGTGGTGAAGGTCTTGGAAGCGACGATGAACAGCGTGGTCTCCGGCTTCACCCGTGCCAGCAGCGCGTCGAGGTCGTGGCCGTCCACGTTCGAGACGAAATGCATCGCGATGCGCGGGTGGGCGATGCCGCGCAGCGCCTCGCAGACCATTTTCGGGCCGAGGTAGGAGCCGCCGATGCCGATGTTGACGACATCGGTGATCGCCTGGCCGGTGTAGCCGGTCCAGTCGCCGGAACGCACGCGTTCGGCGCAATGTCCAAGCCGATCCAGCACCGCATGAACCTCGGCGTTGATGTCTTGTCCATCCAGCATCAGCTTCTCGCCTCGCGGGACGCGCAGCGCGGTATGCAGGACCGCGCGCTGCTCGGTGTTGTTGATCCGGTCGCCGGCGAACATGGCGGCGCGCTGCGCCTCGACGCCGCGTTCGCGGGCAAGCGCGCACAGCAGGTCCATCGTTTCGCGGGTGACGGCATTTTTCGAATAGTCGAGGAAGATGCCCGCCGCTTCTTCCGAAAATGCATGGAAGCGCTGCGTATCGACATCGAACAGGTCGCGCATGCGCCAGTCGCGGGCATGCGCGTAATGGTTTTGCAGGGCCGTCCAGGCGGCGGTGGAACGCAGGTCGGTAGCAGACATGATCGTGGCTATGAATGAAATTGTGCCAAGTATATAGGATGCAAAGGTAATTTCACTACAAGTTATCGGATTGGTCAGCACCGCCAGCGCGACGCACTGTGTTTACGCTAGGGCAGACCTGCTGGATCTGGCGGCAAGAGAGCAGATCCTTTGCGCGGAATCAACGGCTAACGGGCTTTGCGGACGGAAATCGCAACGGCCACATTGTAGTATAATTTCATGACTATTTTTAGCAAGGAATGACCATGCCGCTACACCCCGTCATCGCGTCCGTCACGGCGCGCATCATCGAGCGCAGCCAGCCTTACCGCAGCGCCTACCTGGCCCGTCTCGAACTGGCACGGCGCCAGGGCGTGCAGCGCGGCGCGCTCGGCTGCACCAATCTCGCCCACGGTTTCGCCGCTTTCCCGGCCAATGACAAGCTGGTGCTGAAGGAGCAGAGGAAGCCGTCGGTGGCCATCGTATCGTCGTACAACGACATGCTGTCCGCACACCAGCCGTTCGAGCATTTCCCGGCGAAGATCAAGGCCGCGGTGCGCGAGGCGGGCGGCGTCGCCCAGTTCGCCGGCGGCACGCCCGCGATGTGCGACGGCGTGACCCAGGGCCAGCCGGGCATGGAGCTGTCGCTGTTTTCCCGCGACACCATCGCGATGGCGACCGCGGTAGCGCTGTCGCACAATATGTTCGACGCTGCCGTCTACCTCGGCATCTGCGACAAGATCGTGCCGGGCCTGCTGATTGGCGCGCTACATTATTCGCACCTCCCGGCGGTCTTCATCCCGGGCGGGCCGATGACCACCGGCATGGCCAACTCCGAGAAGGCCCGGATCCGCCAGCTCTACGCGCAGGGCAAGCTGAGCCGCGAGGAACTGCTGGAAGCGGAATCCCGTTCCTACCATTCGGCCGGCACCTGCACCTTCTACGGCACCGCCAACAGCAACCAGATGCTGATGGAAGTCATGGGCCTGCACCTGCCGGGCGCCGCCTTCATCACCCCGGGCACGCCGCTGCGGGACGCGCTGACCGCCGCCGCCGCCCAGCGCGCGGTGCAGATCGTCGACGAGGCCGGCGAATACCTGCCGGTCGGCCACGTGGTCGATGAAAAAGCCATCGTTAATGCGATCGTCGCGCTGCTGACCACCGGCGGCTCGACCAATCACACGATGCACCTGGTGGCGATCGCGCGGGCGGCCGGCATCGTCATCGACTGGAACGACTTCAACGACCTGTCGAGCGCGGTGCCGCTGCTGGCCCGCATCTACCCGAACGGCGAGGCGGACGTCAACCATTTCCATGCGGCCGGCGGCACCGGCTACGTGATCCGCGAACTGCTGGACGCCGGGCTGCTGCATGAAGACGTGAAGACCATCCTCGGCCAGGGCCTGCGCAAGCATGCGGCCGAACCGCTGCTGATCGACGACAAGCTGGTCTGGCGCGACGCGCCGGCGGCCAGCGGCGACGAGAATGTCATCCGGCCGGCGTCCAACCCGTTTTCCGCCGACGGCGGCCTGCGCCTGATGTCGGGCAACCTGGGTCGCTCGGTGATCAAGGTCTCGGCGGTCAAGCCGCAGTACCGGGTGATCCGCGCGCCTGCCATCGTGTTCGACTCGCAGGACGATTTCCTGCATGCATTCAGCGACGGCAAGCTCGACCGCGACTTCGTCGCCGTGGTGCGCTTCCAGGGACCGCGCGCCAACGGCATGCCGGAGCTGCATTCGCTGACCCCGGCGCTGGGCGTGCTGCAGGATGCCGGCCGCCATGTCGCGCTGGTGACCGACGGCCGCATGTCCGGCGCGTCGGGCAAGGTGCCGGCCGCCATCCACGTGTCGCCGGAAGTGCTGGCCGGCGGGCCGCTGGGCCGGGTCCGCACCGGCGACATGATCCTGCTGGACGCGGAGCAGGGCATCCTGCAGGCGCTGGTGCCGGACGAGGACTGGGATGCCCGCGCGGTCCCGGTGCCGCATCTCGCATCGAATGAAGTCGGCCACGGGCGCGAACTGTTTGCAATGTTCCGCGCCGCTGTCACTACCGCCGAGGAAGGCGCCGCGACCTTCGGCCTGCCGCCGCTGATCAAGCGGGTGGACCCGGAAATCAACCAGCCTGGCGGCAATACCGACGCCAAGGAATTCAGCGACGAAGACACGCTGATCAAGCACAAGCCGGCAGCCATCGAAAAGGAAACCCGATAATGCAGAACCTCTCCGTACTCGACATCATGCGCACCTCGGCCGTGATCCCGGTGATCGCGATCGACGACCTCGCGCATGCGGTGCCGCTGGCGCGCGCGCTGGTGGCCGGCGGCATCCGCGTGCTCGAAGTCACGCTGCGCACCGCGCACGGCCTGCCGGCGATCCGCGCCATCGCCGAGCAGGTGCCGGACGCCATCGTCGGCGTCGGTACGCTGACGCAGCCGCAGGAGTTCGCCGCCGCGCGCGACGCCGGCGCGGTGTTCGGCGTCTCGCCCGGCCTCACGCCGGCGCTGATCGCCGCGGCGAAAAGCAGCGGCCTGCCGCTGCTGCCCGGCGTGATGACGCCGTCCGAGGTCATGGCCGCGCGCGAGGCCGGCTTCCGGCAGTTGAAGCTGTTTCCCGCCGTCCCGGCCGGCGGCATCGGCATGCTCAATGCGCTGGCCGGCCCGCTGGGCGACATGATGTTCTGCCCGACCGGCGGCGTGTCCCAGGAAAACGCGGCGCAATTCCTGGCCTGCCGCAATGTCGCCTGCGTCGGCGGCTCGTGGCTCACGCCCAAGGATGCGCTGGCCGCCGGCGACTGGGGCCGCATCACCGCGCTGGCGCGCGCGGCGTCGGCACTGCGCCAGCCGGCCTGAACATGGCGTGAAGCCGGCATGCCTGCATGCCTGCATGGGCGCCGGGCGGCGCGGATGACGCTGCCGCCGTTCGCGGGATGCGCTGCCGCCTGCCATATATGACGGGCGGCAGCTCGCAAGACAGCCGGCAGCCGCGCCTTCGCAGCCATCTCCCTCCCGAAAGCCTCTCCTTATCCCTCGTCTTTCCAACGCGCCCGAGCCGGAACGCATCCGGTTTTTTCGCCACGGAGCCTGTCCCGCCGTGGCCAATCCCCGGATTTTGCCGTCCTCCCGGTAAGCGCAATTCCGGCACGAGCGGCCAATCTCCCCGATAATGCGCTTTCGTCAACAACAAACTTTGTAATGGATAACCTTTTGCTGGTCGTTCTCGCCTTCTTCCTCGTGGCGCTGAACGGATTCTTCGTGGCCGCCGAATTCGGCCTGGTCAAGCTGCGCCAAACCCGCATCCGCGCGATTGCCAAGACCCAGGGCCTGCGCGGCCGCATGCTGGCCAAGGTCCATGGGCAGCTCGATGCCTACCTGTCGGCATGCCAGCTGGGCATCACGCTGGCGTCGCTGGGCCTGGGCTGGGTCGGCGAACCGGCGTTTGCGCGCCTGCTGGAGCCGGCGTTCGCAATGGCCGGCGTCACGTCGCCCGAGATTATCCATGGCGTCTCGTTTTTCTTCGCCTTCTTCCTGATTTCCTTCCTGCATATCGTCATTGGCGAACTGGCGCCGAAATCGATGGCGATCCGCTACCCGGAGCGCGTCGGCCTGTGGACGGCGACGCCGCTGTACGGTTTCTACTGGCTGATGTATCCGATCATCTGGGTGCTCAACGGCAGCGCCAACGGCGTGCTGCGGCTGGCCGGGCTGAATGCGCCGGGCGGCCATGACGCGCATTATTCGGCCGACGAGCTCAAGCTTATCCTGCGCAGCAGCCGCAGCAGCAGCAAGTTCAGCACCGACGAATGGAATGTGCTGGCGCAGACGCTGGATTTCGGCGAACTCGAAGTGTCCGACCTGATGCGCCCGATCCATGAAATCGCCGCCCTCGAGCGCGGCCGCACGCTGGAGGAAAACCTGGCCACCGTGTACCGGACGCGCTACAGCCGCTACCCGTATTTTGCCGAGGACGGCATCGAGGTGCTGGGCGTGATCCACCTGAAGGACCTGTTCCTGGCCGAGCAGAGCGGCAAGAAGATCACCGACCTGGCGGCTTTCCTGAGGCCGGTTTCCCATGTATCGCCGCGCATGCCCGCAGTCGAGCTGATGCGGCGCTTTCGCACCGGCGCGCCGCATTTCGCCGTGGTCGGCAAGAAGGGCCACAAGCCGATGGGCTTCCTGACGCTGGACAACCTGCTCGGCGCGCTGGTCGGCGAGATACGGGACGAATTCCGGCAGAGCGACAACGATTGGACCCGGCTCGACGACGGCACGCTGATGGGCAAGGGCAGCCTGCCGATCTTCACGCTCGAACGGGCGCTGGGCATCGACGTCGAGAACGAGGAAATGGACCTGGAGGACGCCGAATCGGTCGGCGGCCTGGTGATGGAAAAGCTGGGCGAGATCCCGCACGAGGGCCAGAAGATCCCGTTCGCCCAGTTCGACGTGGTGGTCAAGAAAATGAACGGGCCGCGCATCGTGCTGATACGGGTCTACCCGCGGCGGGTCGCGGTCGAGGAAACCGGCGTCTAGGCGCCGACTCCGCGTAAAATGCGGCTTTTCATTTTTCAGCCCGCATCATCATGACCCAGGACGAACAAAAGCAGGCGGTAGCCCGCGCCGCGCTGCAATACGTGGTGGACGACGCGATCATCGGCGTCGGCACCGGTTCCACCGCCAATTTCTTCATCGACGAGCTGGCCGGCATCCGGGACCGGATACAGGGCGCGGTCGCCTCGTCTGACGCCACGGCGGCGCGGCTGCGTTCGCATGGCATCAAGGTGGTCGACCTCAACGACGTGACCTCGCTGCCGGTATACATCGACGGCGCCGACGAGATCACACCGCAGGGCGCGATGATCAAGGGCGGCGGCGCCGCGCTGACGCGGGAAAAGATCGTCACGTCGGCCGCCGACAAATTCGTCTGCATCGCCGACGGCTCCAAGCTGGTCCAGACGCTGGGCCGCTTTCCGCTGCCGGTCGAAGTAATCCCGATGGCGCATGCGATCGTCAGCCGCAAGCTCGCGGCCCTGGGCGGCGAGCCGACGCTGCGCCTGAAGGACGGGCAGCCGCTGGTCACCGACAACGGCTGCTACATCCTCGACGTGGCTGGCCTGCAGATCGGCAACCCGGCGCAGTTCGAAGCCACGGTCAACAACATCGTCGGCGTGGTGACGGTGGGCCTGTTCGCCCAGCGCTGCGCCGACGTGGCGCTGCTGGGCAGCCCGGACGGCGTGAAGACGCTGGTGTTCTAGCAACCGGCGCTGCGGCGGCCGGCCTCGAATGCCGTCGGCCGCCGCGCAGCATGCCCGGACCTCAGGAAATCAGCGGCTTGATGCCTTGCAGCATTTCCGGCGACAGTTGCCCGGCATCCCGGGCCAGGTTCACCTGCCTGGCCGCGCCGGCGGCTTCGAGCAGCGCCGGTTGCAATGCATGGCCGCGCTCCGCAAACCACGCCAGCAGGTCCGCCAGCCGCCAGATCGACGCGCTGCCTTCATGGACCGGCGGCGGAAAGCTGTCCGGGTGATTCAGCATCAGCTTGCGCAGGTTTTGCCGGCTCATGGCCAGCAGGTCAGCCACGTCCGTCAGGCCGACATAATCGGGTCCCGCCTCGGTCAGCCTGGCGCCCGGAAGCGCGCGCCTGACGTCGGCCAGCGCGCTGCGCAGCGCCGCGTCCGCGGTTTCCGCTTCGCGGGTGAACGCCAGCGCAATGCGCTGCGCGACGCCGGTGCCGACCAGCGCGTCGTCGCAGCCGGCGGCGCCCAGGCGCTCGACGATGGCGGCGGGGTCGCGGTCGTCGGCGGCAAGCTGGTACTTCAGCGTGAAGTCGTATTCCATTGCCTTACTCCTTTTCCATGATGCAATTGATCAGCGCGCATCTGTCCACGACGCGGATGACGGCTCGCGCATGGCTGAACGGGTTTTTCGGGGTGCTCCAGATACTGGTGATGCAAAACTCGCCGCAACGGCAATCGGCGCTGTTGTGCGGACAATAGATACGGCCCCATGCGTGGCTGCCGCCCGGTTCGACACGCCATCCATGCCGTTCGGCATGTCTCAAGGCCTGTTCGATTTCCTTTTTCGGGTGGCTGGGTCTGGTCATCGGGTGCTCCATCCTAGGTATACGGTTTATGGTTGTCAAGTGACAACCGATAGAAATACGAAGATAAATGCACGCGATGATCCATCACGGTCGGTCACCGCCTAAACGCTTGAATACAAAAGAAAAACGCCGTTCAGCGTGAGCCGAACGGCGTTCGTAACCGGAAGCAGCATTACATCGCTGCGGGCGTCGTTTTACTCAGTCGGCGGGACGTAGCCCATGGCTGCGTCGGCGCCTTCGCCGAAGAAATGCTTTTCCATCTGTGTCGCCAGGTATTTGCGGGCGCGGGTGTCGGCAAGGTTCAGCCGGTTTTCATTGACCAGCATGGTCTGGTGCTTGAGCCAGGCGGCCCAGGCTTCCTTGGACACGCTTTCCCAGAGTCGCTTGCCGAGTTCGCCCGGGTAGGGCGGGAAGTCCAGGCCTTCGGCTTCCTTGTTGAGTTTGATGCAGTGGACCATGCGGGCCATAGTGTTTCTCCAGGTTGAATGTGGTTCGGTTCGAGTGACGGAATCAGAGGGTTTTTACCAGCACCATCGATTTTCGCTGCCAGTTATACATGTGCTGCCTGTCCTTGGGCAGCGCGTCGACGGTGGCGGGCACGAAGCCGCGCTTGATGAACCAGTGCGCGGTGCGGGTGGTCAGCACGAAAAGTTTCTTGACGCCGGCCGCGCGCGCCCGGTTTTCCATGTGTTTCAGCAAGCGTTCGCCGTCGCCCTGCGCCTGCACCTCCGGGTTTACCGTCAGACAAGCCATTTCGGCCATCTGTTCCTCGGGGAACGGGTAGAGCGCGGCGCAGCCGAAGATCACGCCGTCATGCTCGATGACGGAAAAATAATCGATCTCGCGTTCGATCAGTTCGCGCCCGCGCTTGACCAGCGTGCCGTCGGCTTCCAGCGGTTCGATCAGCTTCAGAATGCCGCCGACGTCGTCGATCGACGCATCCCGCAGGCTTTCCAGGTTCTGCGACGAGATCATGGTGCCGACGCCATCGTGCGTGAACAGTTCCAGCAGCGCCGAGCCGTCGGTCGAGAACGGCACCACGTGGGCGCGCGGCACGCCGCCGGTGCAGGCCTGCATCGCATGCCGCAGGTAGAAGGCCGAGTCCGGCGGCAGGCAGCCGCTGTCGATGATGGCGCGCGCCTGGTGGCCCGACAGTTCGTGGATTTCCGCGCCGGTCATGTCGGTCATCATCGGCGTCTCGGTGATGAAGATGATCTTGTCGGCCCGCAGCGCGATCGAGGCGGCGACGGCGACGTCTTCCATGGTCAGGTTGAACACCTCGCCGGTCGGGGAAAAGCCGAGCGGCGACAGCAGCACCAGGCCGCCGGCATTGAGAATCGGCTGTATGGTCTCATATGCGATCTTCCGGGTCACGCCGGTCAGCTCCAGGTCGACGCCATCGATGATGCCGATCGGCCGGGCTGTCACGAAGTTGCCCGAGATGATGCGGATTTCGGCATGCGCCATCGGCGTGTTGGGAAGGCCCTGGCTGAACGCGGCCTCGATGTCCAGCCGGAGTTCGCCGGCGGCTTCCTTCGCGCATTCGAGCGCGGCGGTGTCGGTGATGCGCACGCCATTGTGGAATCGGGCCTCGACATTGCGCAATGCCAGCTGTTCCTCGACCTGGGGCCGCGAACCATGCACGACCACGATCCGTATGCCCAGCGCATGCAGCAGCGACAGGTCCTGCGCCAGCACCGGCAGGGCGCCGGCCTTGACCAGTTCACCCGGAAAGGCGACCACGAATGTTTTACCGCGAAAGGCATGAATGTATGGCGCGACAGAACGCAGCCACTGTACGAATTGAACGGGATTTTCCATGAGCGGCATTATAATTCGGCCCGCCATGTCTGCACCTGAACCTTCCCAAGAATCCATGCACAGCAACCAACAGGACCAGGCGCCGCAGACGCCGGCCGGGCGCAAGGCGCCGCCACCGCCGTTCCGCCACCCGCTGCCGGCCATCGTCTTTCCCGAAGAGCTGCCGGTGTCGGGCCGGCGCGACGAGATCGCCGCCGCGCTGCAGGCGCACCAGGTCATCATCGTCAGCGGCGAGACCGGTTCCGGCAAGACTACCCAGCTGCCCAAGATCTGCCTGGCGCTCGGCCGCGGCGAACGCGGGCTGATCGGCCACACGCAGCCGCGCCGCATCGCCGCCAGCTCGACCGCGCGCCGGATCGCGCAGGAGCTGGGCACGCCGCTGGGCGAGCATGTCGGCTTCAAGGTGCGCTTCAACGACAACCTGACCAAGGGCGCCTGGGTCAAGCTGATGACCGACGGCATATTGCTGGCCGAGACCCAGACCGACCCGCTGCTGAAGCAGTACGACACCATCATCATCGACGAGGCGCATGAACGCAGCCTCAACATCGACTTCCTGCTCGGCTACCTGAAGCAGTTGCTGCCGCGCCGGCCCGACCTGAAGATCATCATCACGTCGGCCACCATCGACGCCGACCGCTTTGCGCGCCACTTCGGCCGCGGCGACCGGCCGGCGCCGGTGATCGAGGTGTCGGGCCGGATGTATCCGGTCGAGGTCCGCTACCGGCCGGTGGAGCCGGGCGAGGGCGCGCCCAAGCCCGGCGCGGCGCCGACCGCCGCCCAGAAAGGGCGCGACAAGCGCGACCTGATGGACGCGGTGGCAGACGCGGTCGACGAGCTTTGCAGCGTCGGCCAGGGCGACGTGCTGGTGTTCCTGCCGGGCGAGCGCGAGATCCGCGACGCGGCCGAGACGCTCCGGAAGCACCATCCGCCGCATGTGGAGATATTGCCGCTGTTTGCGCGGCTGTCGGCGCAGGAGCAGGAGCGGGTGTTCAAGGCGTCGAACGCGCGCCGCATCGTGCTGGCGACCAACGTCGCCGAGACCTCGCTGACGGTGCCGGGCATACGCTACGTGGTCGACGCCGGCACCGCCAGGGTCAAGCGCTACAGCTACCGCAACAAGGTCGAGCAGCTGCAGATCGAGCCGATCGCGCAGTCCGCCGCGAACCAGCGCGCGGGCCGCTGCGGCCGGGTCGCGGCCGGCGTCTGCATCCGGCTGTACGAGGAACAGGACTTCCAGCAGCGGCCGAAATTCACCGAGCCGGAAATTTTGCGCTCGTCGCTGGCCGCCGTCATCCTGCGGATGAAGTCGCTGAAGCTGGCCGATGTCGAGAGCTTCCCCTTCATCGAGCCGCCGCTGGGCCGCGCAATTGCCGACGGCTACCAGCTGCTGCAGGAACTGGGGGCGGTGGACGACGCCAATGCGCTGACGCCGCTGGGCCGCCAGCTCGCCAAGCTGCCGCTGGATCCGCGCGTGGGCCGGATGATCCTGGCCGCGCAGGCCAGCGGCTGCCTGAGCGAGATGCTGATCATCGCGTCGGCGCTGTCGGTGCAGGACCCGCGGGACCGGCCGCTGGAGGCGCAGGCCGCCGCCGACCAGGCGCACAAGAAATTCGCCGATGAAAAATCGGAGTTCCTCAGCTATTTGAAAATCTGGAACTGGTTCGACGATGCGATCGAGCACAAGAAAACCAATCGCCAGCTGCAGGAAAACTGCCGCGCCAACTTCCTGTCGCAGATGCGGCTGCGCGAATGGCGCGACGTCCATACCCAGCTGCTGACCGTGGTGCGCGAGCAGGGCTGGCGGCTCAATGACGCGCCGGCGACCTACGAGCAGCTGCATTCGGCGCTGCTGACCGGCCTGCTGGGCAATATCGGCTTCAAGGGCGAGGAAGACGCGCAGTACCTCGGTGCGCGCGGCATCCGGTTCAACATCTGGCCCGGCTCCAGCCTGCAGAAGAAGGCCGGGCGCTGGGTGGTCGCGGCCGAGCTGGTCGACACGACGCGGCTGTATGCCCGCACCATTGCGCAGATCCAGCCGGAATGGCTGGAGCGGGTCGGCGCGCACCTGCTGAAGAAGTCCTATGGCGAACCGCGCTGGGAAAAGCGCGGCGCCCAGGTGGTGGCGTCCGAGCGGGCGACGCTGCATGGGCTGGTGGTCTACAGCCAGCGCCGCATCAGCTATGGCGCGATCAACCCGGTGGAGGCGCGCGAGATCTTCATACGCGACGCGCTGGTTGGTGGCGATTTCGACACCAGGGCGCCGTTCCTTGCGCACAACCAGAAGCTGGTGCGCGAGATCGAGAACCTGGAACACAAGTCGCGCCGGCTCGACGTGCTGGTCGACGACGAGCTGATCGCGGCCTTCTACGACGAGCAGGTGCCGGAAGACATCCACAACGGCGCGGCCTTCGAGAAGTGGTACCGCGGCGCGAGCGCGGACAATCCGAAGCTGCTGTTCCTGAACCGGGAAGACCTGATGCGGCACGAGGCCGCCGGCATCACCACCGACCTGTTCCCGAAGACCACGCGCATTGCCGGCGTGGAGATGGGCCTGACCTATCACTTCGAGCCGGGCACGCCGCGCGACGGCGTCACGCTGGCGGTGCCGCTGTTTGCGCTGAACCAGGTGTCGGCCGAGCGCGCCGAATGGCTGGTGCCCGGCATGCTGAAGGAAAAGGCGCATTTGCTGCTGAAATCGCTGCCGCAGAAGCTGCGCCGCCATTGCGTGCCGCTGCCGGACTATGCGGCGGGTTTCGTCGCCCGTGTCCATGAACGCAAGACCTATGGCCGCGGCAGTTTGCTCGACGCGCTGATCGCCGACGTGCGGGAGCAGGCCGGCATCGTGCCGCGCCTTGCCGACTTCAAGCCCGAGACGCTGCCGGCGCATCACTTCATGAACTTCAAGGTGATCGACGAGCATGGCCGCCAGCTCGACATGGGCCGCAACCTGGCCGCGCTGCAAGCCGAGCTGGGCGGCCAGGCGCGCGAGCAGTTCCAGAAGCTGGCCGAACAGACCGCGATCACCGAGGAAGCCGCGCCCGCAGCCGGCACGGGCGCCGGCCGGCCCGCGGCGCAGCGGCAGCAGCCGGCGCAGGGAAGGCAGGACAAGCAGGATAAGGAGGACAGGGCCGCCACGCCGGGCGCATACCAGAACCTGACGACCTGGTCCTTTGGCGAACTGCCGGAACTGCTGGAAATCCAGCAGGGCAAGCAGAAGCTGATCGGCTTCCCGGCGCTGGTGGACCGCGGCAGCCACTGCGACCTCGAAGTGTTCGACGACCCGGCGGAAGCGGCGCGCATGCACCGCAGCGGCATGCGCCGGCTGTTCGCGCTCCAGCTGAAGGAACAGATCAAGTTCCTGGAAAAGAATATCCCGGGCCTGCAGCAGATGGGCATGCAGTACATGGCGCTCGGCTCGCAGGAGGAGCTGCGGGACCAGATCATCGAGGCCGGACTCGACCGCGCCTGCCTGCAGGAGCCGCTGCCGCGCAATGCCGAGGAATTCAGCGCGCGGCGCGACCAGGGCAAGGCCAGGCTGGGGCTGTTGGTCAACGAACTCGCGCGGCTGGCCGGACAGGTGCTGGCCGAATTCCATGCCTTGCCCAAGAAGCTGCAGGGCGCCCGCGCGCATGCGCAGGCGGTGGCCGACATCCAGTCGCAGGTGCAGGCGCTGGTGGGCAAGCGCTTCATCGTCGACACCGACTATGCGCAGCTGAGCCATTACCCGCGCTACCTGAAGGCCATCGGCGTGCGGCTCGACAAGCTGCGCACCGACCCGGCGCGCGACGCCAAGCTGATGGGCGAATGGCAGCAGGCGGCGGCGCCGTGGCAGCGCGCGCAGAAGGGACAGGCGGCGCGCGACCCGAAGATGCAGGAATACCGGTGGCTGCTGGAAGAGCTGCGGGTGTCGCTGTTCGCGCAGGAACTGAAGACGCCGATGCCGATCTCGGTCAAGCGCCTGCAGAAGGTCTGGGAAGCGCTGCAGCGCTAGGGCGTTCTGCGGTGGCGCTGGGGCGCGCTGCGCCGCATCGCCTGCATGACGGCCTCAGCCGGCCGCAGGCTTGCCGGTGCTTCCCCGATGGATGATCTCGATCGGAAACGACTGGAAGTCCTGGTGCTCCCTGCCTTCCAGGCGCGCGATCAGCTGGTCGGCCGCGGCGACGCCGATCTCGATGATGGGCGTCCTGATGCTGGTCAGTCCCGGCGTCTGGGTTGCGCCGAGGTCGGTGTTGTCGACCCCGGTGATCGAGATGTCCTGCGGAATCCGCACCCCGGCCTGTCGGCAGGCCATCATCGCGCCGACCGCGAACACGTCGTTGGTCGCCACCAGCGCGGTCGGCGGCGAAGGCAGGGCCAGCAGCCTTTCCATCCCCGCCTGCGCCGCCGCAAGCGAGATCGGCGCATAGGCCACGCGCGATTCGTCGAGCTGCAGGCCGGCCTCGGCCAGCGCCGCGCGCATGCCGGCGCCGCGGGCGCGGGCGCGGTCGTTGCCGTCCACCGGCGCGCTGAGCAGGCCGAAGCGGGTATGGCCGAGCGCCAGCAGGTGCCGGGTCATTTCATAGGTCGCCGCATGGTTGTCGAAGCCGACGCTCGGGTGGCGGCGGTAGGGATCGACGCCCCAGGTCAGCACATAGGGCCGGCCATAATCGTCCAGCAGGCCGAACAGGTTGGGATCGTGGTCGAGGCCGACGAAGACCAGCGCGTCCACGCCATGCTCCATCAGCTGGCCGGCCACCCGCAGTTCCGCGCCCAGGTCGTAATGATGCTCGGCCAGCACCAGCGAATAGCCGCGCTCGTCCAGCCGCTGCTGCAGCGCGCTGGTGGTGCGCGCGTACAGCGCATAGTCGAACGAGGGAATCACCGCGCCTATCATCTTGCTGCGGTGGCTGCGCAGCGAGCGGGCCGCGCCATGCGGCACATAGCGCAGCCGGGCCGCCGCCTCGGTCACCCGGCGCCGGGTGTCGGGGTCGACCTGCTCGGGACTGTTCATCACCCGCGACACGGTCGCGGTGGAAACGCCGGCCAGGCGGGCAACGTCCTTGGCGCCGACGCGCATGCGGCTGTCTCCCGGCCTGGCGCGGTCGGTGCTAGTGGTTTTCAGGCTCATGCGTTTTCCGGGTTGCCATGCTGCGACGCTGCAATCGTTTTCAAAATTGTTCTAATGAAATGCGTAAATATTCTAAATGCTCTCGTTGTGCGAGCCTGTTTTCGATGTTACATTAAATCCATGTAATCGATTACATGGATTTAATCGACGACACGGTTTCAAGGTCAACGCAGCACCGACATCCAGAAAACAGCGCGCCGACGCATGGGCAGCGGACGACAGGACGCAGCCAGCCGCCGCACAAACAGGAGACGACATCATGCATAAAAAGACAGTCCTCGGCGGCGTGCCGCAGCCCGGCAAACGCAAGCTGGTCGGCGCCGCCGCCGCGCTCGGCGCGCTGGCATTGACGCCGCCGCTGATGCGCGGCGCGCTGGCGCAGGGCGATGACCTGGCCCCGTACAAGAGCGCCAAGATCAACTGGCGGCAGGTGGAAGGCGAATCGATCGCCGTGGCCGTCATTCCCGCCAGTTATTTCGACAACCTGGGCACGTTGCTGCCGCAGTTCGAGGCGCTGACCGGCATCAAGGTGCGCATGGAGAAAGTGCCGCCCGGGCAGATCCGCCAGAAGGCGACGCTGGACCTGTCGTCCAGGACCGCCACCTATGCGACCCATGCGGCCGACCCGATGTATTACCCGCTCTATGTCGCCAACAAGTGGGTCGAGCCGCTGGACCGCTACCTGAACGACGCCAGCCTGACCGACCCGGCCTGGTTCAAGTACGAGGACATCCTGAAGGCCTGGCGCGACGCCGACTCGGTCGACGGCAAGCCTTACGGCATTCCCTACGACGGCGAAGTCACCGTGCAGGTCTACCGCAAGGACCTGTACGCCGCAAAGGGCCTGAAGCCGGCCGAGACCTATGAAGAGCTGGTGTCCAACGCGCGCGCGCTGACCGACGCGCCGAACCGCGTCTACGGGCTGGCGCTGCGCGGCTTTGCCGGGGCCGGCCAGAACATGTATATCTACCCGTCGCTGCTGCGCGGCTTCGGCGGCAGCTGGTTCGACGGCAAGAACGTCGTGGTCAATTCGCCGAAGGCAGTCGAGGCGCTGCAGTGGTATGTCGACACGCTGGCCGCGTACGCGTCGCCGGCGGTGCGCAACTGGAACTGGCCCGACATCGCCGACGCGTTCTCGCAGGGGAACCTGGCCTGCTATATCGACGCGCACTCGTCGGCGGCCGTCATCAACAACCCGGAAAAGTCCAAGGTGGTCGGCAAGGTCGCCTATGCGCGCTGGCCCAAGGGACCGGCCGGCAAGCGGGTGACGTCGATCTGGAACTGGGGCTTCCCTATCAACGCGGCGCTGAGCGACCGCGCCAAGAAGGCCACCTGGCTCTTCATCACCTGGGCATCGTCGTTCGAGACCCAGGCCCGCACCTCGTGGAAGTTCGCCGGCCCGGCCAAGCGCTCCGGCCTGAACCGCACGTCGCTGTGGCGCGCGCCCGAGTTCGCCGCCGCGATGCAGGGCATGGGCGACAACTTCATCCCGGCCGCGCTGGAGTCGCTGGAGCAGGACACCGACGTCGAATGGCGTCCGCGCGTGCCGCAGTGGCCGGCCATCGGCGACACCATGGCCACCGCGATACAGACTGCGCTGGTCGGGCAGAAGAAGCCGAAGGAAGCGCTGGACGAGGCGCAGGCCAGGATCCAGCAGATCCTGAAGGGCTGAGTCCGCGCATGGCTATCTCGATCACGGCGCCGGCGGCAGGCCGGGCCGGGCCGGTGACGCTCGCGCGCCAGGAGCAGCGCTTCGCGATTGCGCTGCTGGCGCCGGCGCTGCTGCTGCTGCTCGTCACCACCACCATTCCGCTGGTCTACCTCGCGTGGAACAGCATGCAGCGCATCGACCTCGGCATGCCCTGGCTGTCGGGCTTCGCCGGGCTGGACAATTACACCAAGATGGGCGCCGACCCGCGCTTCTGGAATTCGCTGTGGCTCACGCTGGTGTACACCGCCAGCACGGTCGCGCTGCAGGTCGTCATCGGCCTGTCGCTGGCGCTGCTGGTGCTGCAGATACCGAAGGGGCAGGGCGCGCTGCGCATCGCGGCGATTCTCCCCATCGTGCTCGCGCCGGTGGTGGTCGGCCTGTTCTGGCGCACGCTGGTGCTGGCGCCGGACTTCGGCCTGGTCGACCTGGTCACGCGCTCGGTCGGCCTGCCGAGCTACAACTGGCTGGGCGACCCGCAGCTGGCGCTGATCTCGGTCATCGCCATCCACACCTGGCAGTGGACGCCGTTCGCCTTCCTGGTGATGCTGGCCACGCTGTCGACGCTGCCGCCCGATGTCTACGAGGCGGCCCGGCTGGACCGCGCGCGGCCATGGCAGCGCTTCGTCTACATCACGCTGCCGCTGATACGGCCGGCCATCGTGATGGTGGTGATCATGCGCATGATGACGGCGCTGTCGGCATTCGCCGCGATCTTCGCGGCCACCGGCGGCGGGCCGGGCACGTCCACCGAGATCCTGAACCTGTATGCGTACCGCACCTCGTTTTCGGAACTCAACGTGGGCTACGGCGCGTCGCTGGCCATGGTGCTGATGGGGATCACGCTGGCGATCTCCTGGCTGATGTTCCGGCTGAGGAAGGCACGATGAAGCCGCATCCGCTGCGCAATGCGCTCCTGTGGCTGATGGCGGGCCTGCTGCTCGCGGTATGGGCATTCCCGGTGCTGTGGGCGCTGCTGACCTCCTTCAAGTCCGAGCGCGACGTGCTGGCCTACCCGCCGGTGTGGCGCTTCACGCCGACGCTCGACAACTACCGCGAGGTGCTCTTCGGCACCTCGTCCATCCTGCCCAACCTGTGGTCCAGCCTGGTCGTCTCGCTCAGCACCACGCTGCTGACCATGCTGTTCGCGATACCCGCGGCCTATGCGCTGGCGCGGCTGAACTACCCGGCCAAGCGGGCGTCCGGCTTCTACGTGCTGGCAACGCAGATGCTGCCGCCGATGGGGCTGATCATTCCCTACTACCTGGTGCTGCAGAAGATAGGCGGGCTGGACAGCTACAGCGGCCTCACCGCCATCTACCTGTCGTTCTCGCTGCCGTTCGCGATCTGGCTGATGGTGTCCTACTTCGAGGACATCCCGTTCGAGATGGAGGAAGCGGCGCTGCTGGACCGGGCAGGGCGCATGCGCACGCTGTGGTACGTGATCCTGCCGCAGGTGCGCGGCGGCATCGCGGTGACGACCATCTTCGTGTTCCTGAACGCATGGAACGAGTTCCTGTTCGCCGTGGTCCTGGGCGGCAACAAGGTGCGGCCGGTGACGGTCGCGATGTTCAATTTCATTTCTGTCGAACAGACCCAGTGGGCGCGGCTGGCTGCCGGGGCCATGCTGGCGATGGCGCCGGTCATCCTGATCGGGCTGTTCGCGCAACGACATATCGTGAAGGGGTTGACCGTGGGCGCAGTCAAGGGCGGGGGACGTCGATGAGCCAGTCAGGCAGCGTACGTATCGAGGGCGTGGTCAAGAAGCATGGCAGCTTCACCGCCCTGCATGGGCTGGACCTGGACATCCGGCCCGGCGAGTTCTTCGCGCTGCTCGGGCCGTCGGGTTCGGGCAAGACCACCACGCTGCGCATCCTGGCGGGCCTGGAGTCGGTGAGCGCCGGCCGCGTGATGCTGGACGATGCCGACGTCACCCATGCCGACCCGGGCGAGCGCGACGTGGCGATGGTGTTCCAGAGCTACGCGCTGTACCCGCACATGACGGTGGCCGAGAACATTGCCTTTCCGCTCAAGATGACAGGCGTGGCCGCCGCGCAGCGCGACGAGGCGGTGAAGGACGCCGCCGGCAAGGTGGGCATCGGCCACCTGCTGGCGCGCCGGCCCGGCCAGCTGTCGGGCGGCCAGCAGCAGCGCTGTGCGCTGGCGCGGGCCATCGTGCGCAAGCCGCGGCTGTTCCTGCTCGACGAACCGCTGTCCAACCTCGACGCGAAGCTGCGCATCGAGACCCGGGCCGAGCTGCGGCGGCTGCAGCGCGAGCTGGGCGTGACCGTGGTCTATGTGACGCACGACCAGGAGGAGGCGATGACGGTGGCCGACCGCATGGCGGTCTTCATGGAAGGCCGCGTGGTGCAGGTCGGCACGCCCAAGGGCATCTACCTGCGCCCGGCCAGCGCCGCGGTGGCGAGCTTCATCGGCACGCCGCCGATGAACCTGCTGCCGGCGGCGCTGGCGGACGGCCAGGTCGAACTGGCGGGCGCGCGCCTGCCGGTGGAAGGCGCGGCCGGGCGGCATGGCAATGTAACGCTGGGCGTGCGGCCGGGCGACCTGCGCATCGCGGCCGACGGCATGCCGGCGCAGATCGAGTTCATCGAGGACCTGGGCGACAGCGCCATCGTGCTGCTGCGCCTCGCCGGCCAGCAAATCAAGATGAAGACCGAGCAGGCCCAGTCGCTGGCGGAAGGGCAGCAGGTGTTCCTGCGCTTCGACCCGGCCGCCGCGCACCTGTTCGACCAGGACAGCGGCATGCGGCTGTAGCGCCGCGATAAAAACCCAGACAAGGAGACCCGGTAAATGAACAAGAAACCAAACATCGTGCTGATCCTGAATGACGACATGGGCTATTCCGACATCGGCTGCTACGGCGGCGAAGTGGAGACGCCCAACCTCGACAGGCTGGCCGCCAACGGCCTGCGCTTCTCGCAGTTCTACAACACCGCCCGCTGCAGCCCGTCGCGCGCGTCGCTGCTGACCGGGCTGCATCCGCACCAGACCGGCATCGGCGTGCTGACCTACAGCTTCGGCCCGGAAGGCTATGCCGGCAACCTCAACGACCAGTGCGTGACGATACCGGAGGCGCTGAAGACCAACGGCTACCGCAATTACATGAGCGGCAAGTGGCACGTGGCAGGCAACCTGACCGAGCCGACCGCAAGCTGGCCGCTGCAGCGCGGCTTCGACGAATTTTTCGGCACCATCATCGGCGCGGGCAGCTTCTACGACCCCAACACGCTGACCCGCGGCAACGAGAACATCGAGCATGAAGCGCAGCACGACAAAAGCTTCTTCTACACCGACGCGATCAGCGACCAGGCCGCCGACTACATCCGGCAGCATGCGCAGCAGCACCCGGACCAGCCGTTCTTCGAGTACGTGGCCTATACCGCGCCGCACTGGCCGCTGCATGCGCATGACGAGGACATCGCCAGGTACAAGGGCCGCTTCGACGCCGGCTGGGACGCGCTGCGCGAGGCGCGGCTGCAGCGGCTGGTCGACGCCGGCATCCTCGACAAGGCCTGGGCGCTGACGGAGCGCGATCCGACGCAGCCGGCATGGACGCAGGCCGAGCACAAGGAATGGCTGCTGCGCTGCATGGAGGTGTATGCGGCGCAGATCGACCGCATGGACCAGGGCATCGGCCGCATCCTGGATGCGCTGGAAGAGACCGGGCAGCTCGACAACACGCTGGTCATCTTCATGTCCGACAACGGCGCCTGCGCCGAGGACATACCGGTCGGCGTGCCGGTGGAGGAACTGGTCAACAACCTGATGATCGCCAGGTCGCATACCCGTGACGGCGCCGAGGTCCGCTTCGGCAACAAGCCCGACATCATGCCCGGCCCGGAAGACACCTACCAGAGCTACGGCACCGCCTGGGCCAACCTGTCGAACACGCCGTTCCGGCTGTACAAGCACTGGATACACGAAGGCGGCATCTCGACGCCGCTGATCTTCCACTGGCCGCAGGGCATCGGCGAGAAGGGCGGCGTGCGCCACACGCCGGGCTACCTGCCGGACATCATGGCGACCATCCTGGACATCTCGGCGACCGCCTATCCGCAGCAGCGCGACGGCAAGGCGGTGCCGCCGCTTGAAGGCCAGGCGCTGACGGCGGTGTTCAACGGCGACATCGCCGAGCGCGCGCCGATGTTCTGGGAGCACGAGGGCAATGCCGCGGTCCGCATCGGCGACTGGAAGCTGGTGCGCAAGTACCCGGACCCGTGGGAACTGTACGACATGGCGTCCGACCGCACCGAGACCCGCGACCTGGCGGCGCAATACCCGGAGCGGGTGGCCGACATGCGCGCCCGCTACGACGATTGGGCCGCGCGCTGCGGCGTCATCCCGCGCGAGAAGATCCTGGAACTGATGCGGGCGCAGCCGGCGGCATTCTGGGAGGAAGAGGAAGCATGAGCGCGGCGGCACGGCCCGGCGGCGTCAAGCCGTGCTGCGTGCCGTCGGCCAACGCAGCCCTGCCGCAGCCGCGGCCTGCCGCCGGCCCGCGCAGCCCCGACGCGCTGCGCGGCGCGCTGCTGGCCTTGCCCGGCGGGCGCTTCAGGATGGGCGCGGACGGCATCGAGGGCTACGCGGCCGACGGCGAAGGGCCGAGCATGGCGCTGGATGTCGCGCCGTTTCGCATTGCCGCAACGACCGTCACCAACCGGCAGTTCGCCGAGTTCGTCCGCGCCACCCGGCATGTCACCGATGCCGAACGGCTGGGCACGTCCTTCGTGTTCTACCTGCAGGTGCCGGAAGCGCTGAGGCCGTCCGGGCGGCAGGCGCCGTCGGGCCTGCCGTGGTGGCTGGAGATCGAGCATGCAAGCTGGCAGCGTCCCGAGGGGCCGGGCTCGCATATCTATGCAAGGGCCGACCACCCGGTCGTTCACGTGTCGTGGCATGACGCGCAGGCTTACTGCGCCTGGAGCGGCACGCGCCTGCCGACAGAAGCCGAATGGGAGTACGCGGCGCGCGGCGGCCTGGTGGACAAGCGCTATGCATGGGGCGACGAGCTGGCGCCGGGCGGGGAAGCGCAGTGCAATATCTGGCAGGGTGAATTTCCGAACGCGCCGGCCGCCGGATGGCTGCCGGGAACCGTGCCGGTACAGGCATTCGGGGCCAACGGCTATGGCCTGCACAATGTCGCCGGCAATGTCTGGGAATGGTGCGCGGACTGGTTCAGTCCCGACTACTTCCGCGATCCGGCTGCGCGCGACGCGGCGCATGCGGCCCCGACTGGCCGGCGCTCGATGCGCGGCGGCTCCTTCCTGTGCCACGAATCCTATTGCAACCGTTACCGGGTGGCGGCGAGGGGGTCGAACACGCCGGCGAGCGCGTCGTCGAACTGCGGCTTCCGGGTGGCGGGCGATGCGGTAGAGCGTTGAGAAGCGCCGGGCTGGGCGGCCCGCGCCGTGCCCGGTGGGACCATGCGGTGCTGCGGTGTCTTATTGCGACGGAATGCCGTCCTAGTAGTCCCGCAGCTGCTGCGCGACGAATTCGATCAGCATGTCGGCGTCGAGGGGCTTGACCAGGTGGTAGTCGAATCCGGCCTCGCGCGCCTTTTTCTTGTCGCTGGCCAGGCCGTAGCCGGTGGCGGCGGCAAGGACCAGCTTGCGCTCGCCGGCAAGCCGGCGCAGTTCCGGCGCGAGCTGGTAGCCGTCCATGCCGGGCAGGCCGATATCGGACAGGATCAGGTGCGGCCGGAAACTGGCGGCGATGACCAGCGCGGATTCGGCGTCCTCGGCGGTGCGGACGTCATAGTCGAGCAGCGTCAGCAAGGAACCCATCGAGTCGATGGCGTCGCAGTTGTCGTCGATGAGGAGAATGCGGAAATCGCTGTTTCCAGAAAAGACCGTGGTTGGCGGCGTCGATGAATCTGGCATGCTGAACACCTTCGGTCCATGTATGTCATTTGAACCGGAAACGGCTGTGGATGTTGCTGGGTGTTGCACGATCTATCCTTGCTCGGTGCGCCAACAACATCGTCAGGCAGATATGCTGCGCTCGTGGCGCAAAGCACAGAAAAGTGAAAAGGCGGCGGCAGTGCTTCCTGCCGCCGGGTGATTCAGGCCTGCACGGTGGTCAGTGCATGAAAAAGTAGATCAGCACCAGCACAATAGCCGGTACGCCCAACAGCCATGCCAGAAAATATTTACCCATTGCGTTCTCCTCGTCGTTGTGACGCTCGTTGGTGTTGACCCCATTGCCGGTCAGGGGCAGGCCTGGCCTGCCGCGTTGCCGGATTTTCGTCAGGCTAGCACCGCGTGTTTCTTGGGCGAATCGGACATAGACTGAATCGCATGTAGGAAAACAGGTAAGTATTGCCGCGTTTATCCTTGCGCAACGCGCAGGCCGCGTGCACGAATGCAACATACAGACTTTATTCCATGCTGCTTCCACGATATGCCCGACCTGTTTTCGCAAGCGTCGAAAGTGACGACGACCGCGCCGTCCGACATCCTCGTAGGCTGCGCCGGCTGGAGCCTGTCCAGCGCGGTCGCGCCGCAATTTCCGGGCGAGGGCAGCCATCTCGAACGATATGCCCGTGTGCTGCCGGCGGTGGAGATCAACTCCTCGTTCTACCGGCCGCACCGCCCGGCCACCTATGCGCGCTGGCGCGACAGCGTGCCGCCGGCCTTCCGCTTCTCGGTGAAACTGCCGAAGGAAATCACCCACGTCAGGCGGCTGCATGGCATCGAGCAGGAAGTCGAGGATTTCCTCGATGGCGCGTCCAACCTGGGAGACCGTTTCGGCTGCCTGCTGGTGCAGTTGCCGCCCAGCCTGGCGCTGGATGCAACTGCCGCCAGTGCACTCTTTTCCCGCTTGCGCGAACGGCTGGACGTGGCGATCGCCTGCGAGGCGCGTCACCAGACCTGGTTCGGCAAGGAGGCCGCGGAATTGCTGGCGCGGCACAAGGTTGCACGGGTAGAGGCCGATCCGCAGGTCGCGGTCGAACCGGCGCCGGCGCTGTACGAGGACGTGGTCTACGTCAGGCTGCACGGCTCGCCGGTGATCTACCATTCCGACTATCCGCGCGATTACCTGGAAGAAAATGCCGCCCGGCTGATTGAACATCATCGGCTGGGGCGGCAGGTCTGGTGCATCTTCGATAACACCGCCAGCGGCGCGGCGGTGCCGAACGCGCTGGCGACGAAGGCGCTGGTCAGCGCCTAGCGCGGCGGCGGCGCCGGCGCCGGACCGGGTGGCGGCGGCGGCGGGCTGGGGTAGGACGGGTTCGCATACGACGGACTGACATACGACGGGTTCGAGTAGGCCGGCGACGCATAGCCCGACGAAAAGCGGTTGTCGCTGGCATAGCCGCCTGCCGACGGCACCCGGTTGCCTTGCGCATACATGCATTGCATGTAGGCATAGTCGTAGCGGCGCTGCACGCCGTAACCGGACGCCTGGCCCGCCCCGGCGCCGGCGAGGCCGCCGAATGCCAGCCCGGTGCCGGCGCCGACCGCGGCGCCGCGGCCGCCGTTGACTGCCGCGCCCGCGGCGGCGCCCAGCAGGGTGCCCAGCGCGGCGCTGCGCACGCCGCTGTCTTCCATCGCGGTGGTAGGCGTGGCGCCGCCGAGCTGCGACTGCGCATACTGGCGGCACTGGAAGTCATCATTGCGGAACTGCTCGAAGGTCTTGCCGTTGCCCGGCAGCGCCATCACGTTCGGGCCGCTGGGCATCGTGGTGCAGCCGGCGAGCGCGAGCAGGCCGATGCAGGAAACGATCTTGTAAATGAGGGACATGGTGATCTGCCTGACTGACTAGATGACTAACGGTTCTGGGGCTGGGCCGGCACCTGCTGCCACGGCGTCGGACACTGCTGCACCTGCGGGTAATAACCCTGCGGGTCGCGGCAGTAGTACCAGTAGCCGTTCGGCGGCGGAGGCGGCGCTGCGGTGACATTGTCCTGCTGGATGTAGTAGGTCGGCGCCACGGCCAGCGGTTCGCGGTAATAGACCGGCGGGCCGTAATAGTAGGCCGGCGGATAGTAATAGGGGACGGCCAGCGGCACGCCGAAGTAAAAGCCCAGCCTGGCGTGGCCGCCGCGATGTCCGTGCGCGGATGCGGGCGTCGCGGCGCATGCCAGCGCCGCAGCCAGCGCGCCGGAGAGCAGCAGACTCGGAATCTTCACGATTTTCTCCAAAGGTGCAATAGCAAAATTGTAATTCGCCGGCGTTGCCGGAATCCGTTTGTTACGTCCGGATACAAACCTGACTGGCAGCACACAATCGATTTAAGTATGCACTAAAATCCGCGTTCGTTATTTACCGGGCAATGCGATGACAAATGCTTGCGGTGTCGATTTCGGCACGTCCAATTCCACGATGGGCTGGCACCGGCCGGGCCTGTCCCCGCTGCTGCCGCTGGAGGATGGAAAGCCGACCCTGCCGTCGGTGGTGTTCTTCAACGCCGAGGAGGAGCGCGCCAGTTTCGGCCGCGAAGGGCTGGCGCAATACCTGGCCGGCTACGAGGGCCGGCTGATGCGCTCGCTCAAAAGCCTGCTGGGCACGCCGCTGATCGAGGGCCAGACCGAGGTGCTGGGCCAGGCGCTGCCGTTTCGCGGGCTGTTGACGCAGTTCATCGGCGAACTGCGGCGGCGCGGCGAGGCGGCGGCCGGTTGCCAGTTCGAGCATGCGGTGTTCGGCCGCCCGGTCCATTTCATCGACGGCGACCCGCAGGCCGACCGGCTGGCCGAGGACACCTTGCGCGAGATCGCGCTGGCGGTCGGCTTCCGCGATGTCGCCTTCCAGTACGAGCCGATCGCGGCCGCCTTCGACTACGAGGCAGGCATCGCCCGCGAGGAACTGGTGCTGGTGGCGGACATCGGCGGCGGCACCTCGGACTTCTCGCTGGTCCGGCTGTCGCCGCAGCGCGCCGGCATCGCCGACCGCCGCAGCGACATCCTCGCGAACGGCGGCGTGCATATCGGCGGCACCGACTTCGACAAGTACCTGAGCCTGGCGGCAGTGATGCCGCTGCTGGGCCTGGGCAGCCGGCTGCGCAGCGGCAGCGAGGTTCCGTCCAGCTATTACTTCAACCTGGCGACCTGGCACACCATCAATTTTGCCTATACCCAGAAGGCGATGCTGCAGCTGAAGGACCTGTACCGGGACGCCTGCGACACCGTGGCGCTGGACCGGCTGCGCGGGCTGATCGAGGAACGCGCCGGCCACTGGCTGGCGCTGAAGGTGGAGGAGGGCAAGATCGCGCTGTCCGCCAGCCCCACGGCGCCGCTGAAGCTGGAACGGCTGGCGCCGCCGGTCGACCTGCTGCTCACGCGCGACGGTTTCGACGGCGCGGTGTCGCACCTGGTCGAGTCGGTCGAGCGCACGGTCGGCGCATTGCTGCGCGATGCCGGCGTCGGCGCAGGCGACATCGACACGGTGTTCTTCACCGGCGGCTCCAGCGGCGTCCAGCTGCTGCGCGAACGCATCGCCGCGCTGGCGCCGGATGCGCGCAAGGTCGAGGGCGACCTGTTCGGCAGCATAGGCAGCGGGCTGGCGCTCGATGCGGCGCGGCGCTTTCGCTGAGCCTCATGCCGGCGCCGGCGGCGCCCAGAAGCTGATCGACGGCTCGGTCAGGGTCGCCGGGATGCTGCCATCGGGCAGGCGCAGGACCTCGTAGTTGAGCGTATACAGATTGCACCAGAAGTCCACCGCGAGGCGGGCCGCGTTGATGCCGGTGGTCGAGCAGATCGGCGCCGCGCCGGCCTGCCCGGCGTGATAGATGTCGAGCCGGTGCGCGTCGCTGTCGCCGCTCGACAGCACGTACAGGTAGCCGCTGTATTCCACCGCCAGGTCCAGGTAGAGCGCATCGCTGCTGTCCGGAAGCTGCAGAAAATAGGGCCGCGGCTGCTTGCTGAAATACGGAACGGGATTGCCGCCGGCGTCGAACGCCTGTATCCGGTTGTTGCCGTCGCTGCCTTCGAGCACCAGGATCACGCCGTCGGACGACACCGCGGCGGCGACCGGCGAGCGCATCAGCCCGGGCCGCGAGCCGGCGCCGGCATAGGTGCGCGCCAGGTGCAGCCGGCTCGCGCTTGCCTCGTCCACCGGCCTTGCCGGCAGGCGCAGCATCTCGAGTTTGCTGTGTTCATTGTTGATGCTGACGAGCTGGCCGGACGGATGCAGCAGCAGCGTGCTGGATGCCAGGTTCAGCTGCCCCAGCGCCAGGCCCGATGCGGGCGACGGGAAGGCGGATGCGTCGCCCAGCGTGACCGGGCGCAGGAAGAGCTGGTCCGGGTCCAGGTAGACATTGGCGGCGTCGGACAGCAGGCTGTAGCCGAGGGTCGAACCGCCGGCCAGGCCGCAGGCGATGCTGGCATAGCCCTGTTCCGCGTTGCCGGGGAAGGCGCCGACGTTGGCGGCGTAATCGAACTGGCCGGGCGCATCCGACCCGCAGCCGCGGCGTGCGCCGCTGTAGGCTTTCCACGCGTAGCCGACGTAGCGGTCCTGCCTGACCGTGATGGCGCGCAGGCCGCCCAGGCTGGGCTGCTGGTCGCCGGGCGGCGGCAGGTAGGCGGGGGCGTGGCTGCCGTCGGGGTCGGGCAGCCACAGGTGGCGGCCGCTGGCATCGAGCGCCGTCTTGCCGGTATGGATATAGACGGTGCTGGCCTGAATGGGTTTCCTGACGTTCTGGACCTCGATGCCGGGCGCGGTCGCACCGTTGTTGTCGACCAGGCCGGTGCTGCCCTGCGCCGCGCACCAGTCGTTCTGGCCCGCCGGCGTGCCTGCCTTGCGGATGTAGAAGCCGACGACGATGTTCACCCGGCCGCCGAGCGGGATGCCGGACAGCGTCACCGGGATCGGCGCGGCGGAGCCGCCGGCCACGTCCACCGGCTCCAGCAGGTGCGGCGTGCCGTTGTCGAACAGGTAGCTGACCCGGTAATACAGGATCTCGCCGGCAGCGGTGGTCGGAAAACGCCCCGGGCCGTTGCCCAGCCGCTGCGGCTGGATCACGGTCGACAGTGTATGCGTCAGCACCAGGTTGAAACGGTACAGCGGCGGCGACAGCGCGATCTCGACCGTGGTTTCCGCGAGTTTGACCGCCCCGATCGTGACGCTGACCGCACGCGCTATCGTTCCCACGGCGGGCACCGAGTCGATGATCTCGGCGGATGCCAGTTCGGCCAGGACGAATTTCATGATTTGCCCGATCAGCGTCGATGCGCCGGTATCGAACACGGTCTTGCAGAAGGCCATCACCAGCGCCTCGGGCGATACCGGTTTATTGTTGCCGACTGCCGAGCGAATTACCTGGAGTTCGGCGAGGAGTCCCTTCAGGCACAGGTCGAAAAACTGGCTGCCCGCCGCGCTCAGCCCGCTCGCGCCGGCAACCATATATAGGCCGACGATGAAATAGTTGAAGAAGACCGTCGCATTCTCGCCGGCCATCCGCAGGTTTTCCGGGTCGTCCAGGCTGCCCGACTTTCCCAGCCCGCCGTACAGCACTTCCATCGACGCCGCCTGCGGCGGCTTCTTCACCTGCACAGTCAGGGTGCCCGGCGAGAACGGGATGCCGGCCACGGTGTCGACCGGCGGCAGCATGCCGGCGAACAGCGCGGTCACGGTGTCCGAGCCGGGCGGCCGCGCGCCCTGCGCATTGCCCAGCGTATCGGCCGGCAGCTGGCTGGCCGGAATCGCCCCGGTCGCGGGATCGGGGCCGTAGAAGCGCACCCACATGCCCAGCCAGCGCAGGAACCAGTTGTTCACGTTGCCCAGGCTGATGTCGATTGCGCCGCCGCCGCGATCGACCACGCCCGGCTGCGTCACATACAGCCCCGTTTCCGGCGTGGCCGCGGTGAAGGTCATCGCGACCGGCGCGTCGGCCGCGACGTTCGCAGCGCGTTCTATATGTCCGATGCCGTCGCGCCGGCTCCAGATGCGACCCCTGGCGTCCTCCGCCGACCGGGCGCCGACGCCGGTCAGCGGCGTGACGTCGCGTCCCAGCGTCTCATCGTCCCGCACCAGCGGATGCGTCGCCACCACCGCGCGTGCGACGCCGATATCGACATCCGGGTGCCAGTCCGGCAGGTAGACGTTGAGCTTGCCGTCGCTCTTGCGGTAGGGCGCGGGCGGCCTGGCGCCGTCATTGATCAGCGGACGCAGCGTCGCCCAGCCTGACAGGTTGTGCTGCCCGGGCTGCTGTTCCACCGTGGCCATGCCGCGTGACTGCAGCGTGGCCGCGAGCTGCACCGTGGTCTGGTCCGGGCCGATGTAGCCGACATGGATGTAGGCGGCGCTTTCGGGATCGAGGCTGAGCAGCTCGACATGCGAGCCGATCAGTGCGCCTGCATGGTCGTGGCTGTCGACCAGCATCGCCTCCTCGTGCAGGTCGGCGGCGTCGAGCGCCGCCGGCAGGCCGTAATAGCGGCGCTTGGCCGAACGCTGCATCCGCCCGCGCATGCGCGCGGCGGCGGCCCCGAGGGCGGAGCGCGGCAGGCTCAGGTAGAGCGAGGACATCGCCTAGGTGCCCGCCGCCGGATCTTCCAGGCAGCTGACATAGCCCAGCGCCACCGCGTTCGCCGGCAGGCCGGCCTCGACATGATGCGTGATGCTGGCGCCGGGCACGCCGCGCAGGAAGCCATTGCCCTGTCGCGCGAGGTCCAGCACATGCGGCGCCTCGTCCACCGGCGTGAGCCTGAGCCGTTGGCCGGCAATGTGCAGGTGATGCTCGGTCGCATTTTGCCGGCTGTGGGACAGGTTGAAGAACAGCAGCCGCGACTCGGTCGGCGACGGCGCCACGGCGGCGGTCGAGCCGCCGCCGCAGGACGCGAGCAGCGGCGGCAGGCCGGCGGCCAGGCCGGCTGCCGCTGCGCGCGACAGGAATTCGCGACGTGCAATGTCGATCGGCAGTTCCTTGCTGCCTGGCGCGGGTCTTTTCATCGCGTTCCTTCAGAATGGCTTGAGGGTGGGGTGGGCGCATCACCAGTTGACGACGGCCGCGCCGGCGCCGCGCCCGTTGCATATCGATGCCGGCGGCGCCGCGCTCGCATAGCTTGCGGCGAGGGCGTACCAGCCCTGCGGCGCATTCATCGGCTGGCCGCTGTTCCAGTGCGGGTTGCCGCCGTCGGCGCGGGCGCGCCCGCATCCGCTGGCGCTGGAAAACCCGTCCGGGCAGATGACGCTGGCGTTGTCGGCCGGCGCCGTCGCCTGCCGGTAGTTCAGCCAGACGCAGACGTCGGCCAGGCTGGCCGGCGTGCAGCCGCCGGCGCCGCATGCATGGCGGTTATAGGTCCGGCCGGGCAGCATCAGGTAGAGCTGGTTGCCCTCGCGGCGGAAGTCGAAGTAGGCATTGCTGAGGTCGGCGTCCCGCAGCGACGCGGCGGCGTCCAGGTTGGTGCCCTGCAGCCAGGCGCCGTAGAAGGTGGTGGGCACGTTGTCCGAACTGGTGCCGATGACGGCGCCGCTGAAGTCGGCGGCCACCAGCACCGCGCCGGTGAAATTGGCGCCGGTGATGGCGGCGGCGCCGAAATCCACGCCGTACAGGTAGGCATTGGTCAACAGAGTGCCGGTCATCGTCGCGCCGTAGGCGCTGGCGCAAGCCCTGGTGTAGCCATTGTTGCCGTTTCCGGTGGTGTCGCAGGCGCCGGCATTGGTGCCGTAGAAGCTCGCGCCGCTGAAGTTCGCGCCGGTCAGTTGCGCCTGCGACAGGTTGACGTTGCGCAGGTGGGCGAACGAAAGGTTGGCGGCCGGCCTGCCGGCGACGCCCGACAGCACCGCCTGGTACAGGTTGGCGCCGCTCAGGTTGGCGGCGATCAGCGAAGCGCCCTGCAGGTTGGCGTTTTCCAGGTCCGCGCATTGCTGCGGCCCGCACTGCAGGCTGGCCCGGTCCAGCGTGGCGCCGCTCAGATTGGCGCCGGCCAGGCTGGCGCCGTCGAGATTGGCGCCGGCCAGGTTGACGCCGGCCAGGTTCGCGCCGTCGAAGCGCAGGCCGGCCATTTGTGCGCCGCAGGCGCTGAGGTTGGCGCCCGGGTTGCCGGCGCCCGCGCCGAAATCAAGCCTGGGCCAGTCGTCGACGAATTCACAATGCATGACCGTGCCCCGGAAAGCCGGCTTGCAGCCGGCCGCATCGATCCTGAGCGGGCTCGGACCGAAGATCGCGTGCCCGCCGGACAGGTCGTTAAGGGAAAAGTCGGCGCAGCTGATGTCGGCGTAAGTGAAGTAGGTGCGTCCGGAAAAGCGCATGCCGGCAAGGCAGGCGCTGCTCAGCTTTGCGCCGGAGAAGTCGGTCGGATGCAGGTCCTCCCGCGCGCTGGCCAGCACCTGGGCGCCGCTGAAATTGGCCCCCGACAGGTCCGCGCCGATGAACACCGTGCCTTTCAGCGTGCTGCCGCTGAAGTTGGCCATGCGCAGGTCGCGCCGGCTGAAGTTCAGGCCGGACAGGTCGCGGTTGCTGAAGTCCAGGCCCGGCGGATCGTGCGGCAGGTTCGGGCAGGCCGGCGGCGACTGGGCATGGGCGCTCGCCGCAAAGGGCAGCGGCGCATGCGTCAAGGCGGGCAGCAGGGCCAGCAATGCCAGCACCATCAGCAGGATCAGCACGGGTCGGCCTGCGCCTTTTTTTGCGCCAAGCATCGGTTGATGGTCTTGCATCAGTTTCCTTCCCCGTAGCGGTGGGCGAAAGCGCTTGCGCCCTGCAGGCCGGCCTGCCCGTCGGCGCTGCGGCACTGGCTGTTGAGATTGCCGGCAAGCGCCGGGTTGGCGCTGCCCGCGCCCGGTTTCCCGGCCGCGCCCGGCGTGCCGGCGTAGACGCCGCCGGGCGCGGGATCCGGTGAATTGCCCAGCAGCGCGATGCCGAACGACGGTCCGCCGTTGCCGCCGGCGCCGCCCGCGCCCGCGCCGCCGGGCCCGCCATCGCCGCCGCCGGCGCCGGCGCCGGGCATCGCCACATTGGGATAGAACACGTAAGGCCGGGACACCTTGCCGCCGTTGTAGCCGCTGCCGGCCATGCCGCCGGGTCCGCCGGCAGCGCCCGTGCCGCCGGTTCCGCCATTGCCCCCCGGGCCGGGGATCAGGCTGGCGCCGTCGGACAGCCCGGCGATGCCGGCATCGACCAGCACCAGCGGAATCGATGCGCCGCCCTGCTGGCCGCCGCCACCGCCGCCGCCGCCGCAGCCGCCACCACCGCCACCGCCGCCCGGAAAGCCGAAATAGGATTCAGTTGCGCCGATAAACGGCACCCACGTGCTGTAGCCGCCAGCGCCGCCACCGCCGCCGCCGCTCCCTGCGCCGCCTGCGGCGCCGGCGCCGCCGCGTCCCGCGACCCAGCGGCCGCTTGCGAAGGCGCCGGCCGACGCCGCTACGGCGGCGCTTTGTCCGCCCAGCGCTGAGCAGTCGCCGATTTCGCCGGGCTGCCCGGCGCCGCCATCGCCAGGCGTGGGGTCGGCCGACGGATGGCCGGTGCAGTTGCCGCCGAATGCGCCGTTGCCGCCACCCGCGCCGCCCCTGGCCTTGCCGCTGGGCTGCCCGGCAAGCAGGCCGGCGGGCAGGGTGGAGCTTTCGGGCGCACAGGCGCAGTCGGGTCCGCAGCCGGCGCCCTGGATCGAAAAGCGGTTGGCGTCGCGGCCCGCGCCACCCTTGCCGCCGCCTGCGGGCGGGCCGGACGGGCAGGCCGCGCCGCCGTCGCCGTAATCGAAGAGGGTCGCCGGGTTGCCGCCGGCGCCGCCCGGGCCGCCTGGATTGCCGACGCCGGCGGCGCCGTCGCCGCCGCGGCCGGATGCGAGCGTCACCGCCGCCAGCGTCAGCCCGCGGCTCGCGCCGACCCGCATCGCAATGCTCGCCTCGCCAGGCGCGGTTGCGTCCCGGGCAATGACGACGATGCCGGTCAGCGCGGTGCCGGAGTTGATGCCGGCGGCGACGATCGCCGGTTCGCCGGCCGGCGGCGCCGCGTCGATCACGGTGCGGTAGAAGCGTTCCGGTTCATCGCCGAAGCGGCAGCTGCCGTGGACGCTGACCGCGTCCCGCAGCACGATGGACGCGGTTGTCGGATAGAGGCCATGCCGCACGGCGACCGCACATCCGGCCACGCCGCAGCGCGCAATGCCGGCGGCTATGCTGGCGCAAGGCGCGGCCTGCCTGTCGCCGCAGCTGTCGCTGTCGACGCCGGTGGGCGCGACATGGATGACGGTGGTTTGCGACGCCAGGTTGGCATTGGGGCAGGAGGCCGGCGGCACTTCGCCGCGCAGCGCGGCGCGAGGCGCTGGCTGGCTGTCGCCGCCGCAGCCTTGCAGCGCAGCGGCGATGATGAAGAACAGGATCGCGGAAAACGGTGCGGACAGGAATTGCGAGGAGTACGAGGTGCGCTGGAACGACAGGAATGGCGGGAACTGCAGAAATTGCGGAGGGCGAGGTGTTTGAAATGGGGGCATTGTCGATTCCTTCCGCAGATCAGTAACGCGAAAAGCCCGTGTGATGCATCGCGTGCCCGGTTTCCCGGCGCGCCAGGGGCTACTGCGTTAGTGCGGCATCGACAAATTTGTTCAGGGAGAAGTGCGATTAATGGGTAAAAGTGCGATTAAAGAGATGTACAGGGACAGAACTGAAGCACGAACAAGGCGCCGGGACGCAGCGCATGCGGCGATCCGGCAGCCCCGGCCCGGCGATGTGCCCGGTCAGTATCCGCCGGAATCCTGCATGGCCTTGACGGCCATGCCGATTGCCGCCAGCACCGGGATCGCGGTCAGCACCGCGGCGGGCAGGATGGCGGCCGGCCGCCGGCGCAGCGCCGTCAGCAGCGGCTCGGCCAGCAGCGCGGCGAGCAGCAGCGCCATCATCGGGATGCCGAAGCCGGCGTAGATGCGGGCATATCCCAGCAGCGCGCCGAGCAGCAGCACGCTGGCGCCGACCGCCGCAGCGCCGAAGCCGCCGCTGCCGCGCAGCCGCAGGATGCCGCATGCGGCAATGGCCACGCCGAGTCCGCCGCACAGCTGGCCGAGCAGCTGGCTCGCATCTATCATCAGCGCCAGCCCGGCGCCGCCGGCGGCCAGGGTCAGCGCCAGCGGCGCGGCTGGCCGTTGCGCCGCCGGGGCCAGCGCGCTCCAGACGCCGGCCATCAGCAGCGCCATTACCGCGACCGTGATAATGGTGTTGGCCGCGCCGGCGCTGCCCAGCGCGGGCCAGGCCACCACGGCGGCGGTGAGCGCAGACAGCAGCAGCCTGCGCCACCATGCGGCGCGCCGCTCGACGACGATGGCGCAGAGCGCCAGCGCGATCACCAGCGGCATCCAGTCCAGTGCCTGGTGCGGCGGGAACGACCATTGCGCATGATAGGTCGCCGCCATCGAGGCCAGCAGGCCGCCGGCAATGGCGACGGGCGCGGACCAGTCGCTGCGCGCGCGGCCCAGCAACAGCAGCAGCGCCGCGCAGACGGCGGCCGGCACCAGCACGCTTTGCAGCAGCAGGGGAAGGACAAAGGACGGATCGGGCATGGATGGCATTCGGCGGAAACGAGGACCGGCCGCAATGCGGCCGGGGCAGGGCGTTGCGTGAAGCTTATTGCTTGATGGCTTCGATATTGATGCGCAGGTCGACGTCGTCGGTCGCCGCCTTCGGGATGCCGTAGGCGATGCCGAAGTCGCTGCGCTTGATGGTGGCGCTGGCGGTGTAGCCTACCCGCGCATCACCCCTCGGGCCGTTGCCGGAACCGATTTCCTTGAGCTTGAACGTGACCGGCTTGGTTACGCCGTGCAGCGTCAGGTTGCCGGCGACCGTGCCTTCGCCCGAGCCGTTGAGCGCGATCGCGGTCGAGGCGAAGCTCAGCATCGGGAACTGGACGGCGTTGAAGAAGTCCGGGCTTTTCAGGTGCTTGTCCAGCGCTTCGGTGCGGGTGTCGACGCTGTCGACCTTGACGTCGACCTTGATCTTGCTTTTTTCCGGCGTGTCGACCACCAGTTCGCCGGCGATGTCGTTGAAACGGCCCATGAAGCGGCTGATGCCGCCGGCATGGCCGACCTCGAAGTAGGCGACCGAGTGCGCCGGATCGATCTTGTAGGTGCCGGCCGGGGCTGCGGCAGCGGCGCCGGACAGGGCGGCGAGGGCGATGAAGGACAGCGAGAGGCGCGACAGCAAGGCTTTTTTCATGGATGTACCTGTTATGGTTGGTGTTTGGGCGGATCGCGCCGGCCCGGCGACGCCAGGCCCGGCAAATGCGATCCGCCTTAAAATGCGGCTGCGGAAACCAGCGGTCGACGCCGCCCGATCGATGCCGCACAGTGTAGCCAGCGCATACCGACAACATCCTGTCTGCAATCTGACAATTTTGTAATCCAGCAACAATCGCTTTCGCGCAATAATCCCCTTATGAAGATTTTGATCGTCGAGGACGAAACCAAGACCGCCGACTACCTGCACAAGGGCCTGACCGAGCACAGCTGCGTGGTCGATGTCGCCCGCAACGGGCTCGACGGCCGCCACCTCGCCTGCGAAAACGACTATGACGCCATCGTGCTGGACGTGATGCTGCCGGGCGTGGACGGCTTCGGCGTGCTGGAAGCGCTGCGGCAGCGGCGGCAGACGCCGGTCATCATGCTGACGGCCCGCGACCGGGTCGAAGACCGGGTGCGCGGGCTGCAGGCCGGCGCCGACGATTACCTGGTCAAGCCGTTTTCCTTCCTGGAACTGCTGGCGCGGCTGCAGGCGCTGGTGCGTCGCGGCAAGCCGCAGGAAGCGTCGCAGCTGCAGGTCGCCGACCTGCACGTGGACCTGATCGCCCGCAAGGCCTCCCGCAGCGGCACCCGGCTCGACCTGACCTCCAAGGAGTTCCTGCTGCTGACCACGCTGGGCCGGCGCCAGGGCCAGATCCTGTCCAAGACCGAGATCGCCGAACTGGTCTGGGACATGAATTTCGACAGCAACACCAACGTGGTCGAGGTCGCCATCAAGCGGCTGCGCACCAAGATCGACGGCCCGTTCGAGCGCAAGCTGCTGCACACGATACGCGGCATGGGCTACGTGCTGGAAGCCCGCCCCGCGCAGGACGCCGCATGATGCGCTCGATCGCCGTGCGGCTCGCGGTCACCTTCGCGCTGGTCGCCGCCGCGGTGTTCGCGCTGTCCGGCTTCGCCTTGTACCGGGCGCTGGCCACCACGCTGGAGCGGCAGCAGGAGGCCGACCTGCGCGGCAAGCTCGAAGTCGCCGCGCGGCTGGTGTCGGAAGTGCGCAGCGTCGAGCGCTGGGACGAACTGCGCAACACGCTGACGACCATCACCACCACCGACGGCAATACCCGGTTCTGGATCGCCTGCGAGAACACCGCGCTGAACTACGGCTTTTCGATTCCGGACATCGGCCACCCGGCGTTCGGCAAGTCGGTCAAGCTGCTGACCGTGAAGGACAGCGCCTATCCTTTGAAAACGCTGGGCGACACCCTGAAGCCGCTGCCCGACTACCCGGAAATCTACCTGCTGGTCGGCATCAGCACCGAGCCCGAGGCGAAGACGCTGCATGCGTTCGTCATTGCGCTGACCGCGATTTCCGTCTGCGGCATCGCCTGCGTGGCCATGCTGGGCTACTGGGTGTCGCGCTTCGGCCTGCGGCCGCTGGCCCGGCTGTGCGCCGGCGCGCGGGACCTGAATGCCCGCAACCTGTCGCAGCGGCTGGCCACGCCCGGCGTGGCCGAGCTGGCGCCGCTGGCGGCATCGTTCAACGGCGCGCTGGACCGGCTGGAAACCGCGTATGCGCAGCTGGAAGGCTTCAATGCGGACGTTGCACATGAACTGCGCACGCCGATCGGCAACCTGATCGGCGCGACCCAGGTGGCGCTGACCCGCGAGCGCAGCCGCTGCGAGCTGGAGGAAACGCTGCAGTCCAACCTGGAGGAACTGGAGCGGCTGCGGGCCATCGTCAACGACATGCTGTTCCTGGCCCGCGCCGACCGCGGCGAGACGGCAGACGGCCTGGCGCAGGCGTCGCTGGCGGCCGAGGTGCACAAGACCATCGAGTTCCTGGAACCGCTGATCGAGGAAAAGTCGCTGGCGGTCGATACGCTGGGCGACGCGGTGGCGTCGGTGGACCGGGCGCTGTTCCGGCGTGCGATGAGCAACCTGCTGCATAACGCGATCCAGCACAGTCCGCCCGGCAGCCGGCTGCAGGTCGCGCTGCGGGAACAGGAAAACGGGATCGAGGTCGCGGTATCCAACCCCGGCGCATCGATCCCCGGCGAACACCTGACGCGGCTGTTCGACCGCTTCTACCGGGCCGACCCGTCGCGTGCCTACAGCCAGGACAGCCACGGCCTGGGGCTGGCCATCGTGAAGGCGATCGCCAAGATGCATGGCGGCACCGTGTTTGCCCGCAGCGGCGGCGGGATCAACACGATAGGCCTGACGCTGGAAGGCGCGCCGGCCTGACCGGCGGCGGTTCAGCCGCGCAGCGAGCCGAAGCGGATTTCGCCGGCATCCGGCGCAGGGGCCGCGATGGCGGCGTCCAGCGCGGCCAGGTCGGCGCGCAGGCGCTCGACCGCGTCGGCCATGCGTTCGACATGCCGGACCAGGTCGTCGGCGCCGAGCGTGTCGGGCTCCAGCCGGACGCAGCACATGAATTCGCCGGTCATGCCGTCGAGGGCGAGGGTGGTCCCCACGCTGCGGTCCAGGAACAGGTTGGCTTCCATCAGCAGCCGAAGCTGGGCTTCGCAGTCGGCCGGCGCGGGTGCGATGGACGAATAGAGGTGCAGGACGTTGTTGGTGGCGTCGAATTCGAAGTCGATGACCAGGGTGCCGTCCAGCTGCAGCCTGGCCATGCCGCGGTCATCCAGCGCGAAGTCCGGAAGTTTGGCCGTCGCGCCGAAGTCGCGGACGATGTCGTGTGCATGCATGAGAACGGGTCTCCAGGTGAATCAGTAGGAAGCCATCCCAGGAAGTCGCGGTCGGCGCAGTGCCTGCCCGATCGCCTGGATGGCTAGATGGATTGAGGGTGTAATGGATCGGCGGTTTAGTGCCTCGATGATTCAGGGGTCTTATGGCTCAAGGGACTAATGAATCAAGGATGAATGACCTGATGCCTTGATGATTTAATGGCTTGGATAACCCAAGGCCTGAATGTCCGGACGCTGCTGAAAAGCCGGTGAACCAGTGCGTCCTGCGCCCAGGCCGCAGCTTGTGGCCACGCCTGGAGGAGGATTAAGCTCCCGGGTCTGGGTAGCGCTGTGTGGGTAGAAATACGCCAACAAAGGTTCCGCGCCCAAACATCTGTAGCGCTGATCGCCCAAATCGGGAAAGGCCGACGATGGGCGCAGTGATCCGAATGACGTCAGCGCCCGCGCGGCATGGCCAGGCTTCCGCATGCGCATCCGGCTGGGTCCGGCGGCCGGCGGCCGTCGTCCAGCCTCAGGTCAAGTCGCCGGCGGCCAGCCCGATGCGTGCCGATGCAGCCGCCAGTCAGACCGCCATCGGCGCGGTGATCGGCGCATGGTGCTGGTAATCAGCCAAAGAAAAATCGCCTGGCTCGACCTTCTCCAGCCATTCCGGCTCGTACTTCCCGGTCAGCGCAAAGTCGGGGATGCGGTCCGACAGCAGCAGCCGCGGCGCCGGGTAAGGCGTGCGCGTCAGCTGTTCCTCCAGCATGCCGAGGTGGTTTTCGTAGATGTGCGCGTCGCCGATGAAATAGGTGAACCAGCGCGGCTTGTAGCCGGTCAGGCGGCCGATCAGGTGCAGCAGCGCGGCGCCCTCGGCCAGGTTGAACGGTGCGCCGAGGCCGATGTCATTGCTGCGGATGTACAGGCACAGCGAGATCTCGCGGGTCGCGGCATTCGGGATCAGCTGGTACAGCAGGTGGCAGGCGGGCAGGGCGACGGCGTCGAGTTCGGCCGGGTTCCAGCCGTGGAACAGGATCCGGCGGCTGCCGGGGTTCTTCATGATGGTGTCGACGCAGTCGCGGATCTGGTCGATGGCCTTGTACAGCATCACTTTCTCGCGGCCTTCGTCGGCCACGGTGGAGACGATGCGGAAGCCGCGCCGCTGGGCGTCGGCCAGCTGGGCGGCGGCGTCCCGGTCCAGCAGCTTGTAGGCCGGCCATTGCCGCCACTGGACGCCGTACACCGGGCCGAGGTCGTCCGGGCCTTCGCGGTACGGGTTGGCCAGCCAGTCGGCGTTCTCATTGGCATTCTGGTCCCAGACCTTGCAGCCCAGCGCGCGGAAGTCGGCGGCGCTGCGGGACGCCCGGAGGAAGCCGCACAGCTCGCCGACCACCGACTTGAATGCGAGTTTCTTGGTGGTGACGGCGGGGAATCCCTCGGCCAGGTCGAAGCGCATCATCGCGCCCGGGATGCTGATGGTGCGGATGCCGGTGCGGTTGTCCGACCAGCTTCCGGTGTCGAGTATGGTGCGTACGAGGTCGAGGTATTGTTTCATGGCGCCGTTATTTTAACCGAGGTCCGCGAGCGGCTGCCTGGCCGGGCATCCCGGCCAGGCAGGGCGAGGAGGCGCAATGCGGCGCCGCGCGCAATCCGGCCTGCATCGGCGAGCTGGGCAGGGCGAATAGGCTCTAGAATGCGCGTTGGCCGTTACACGGATTGCAAGACATGATCTTTTCCAGCCTTAACCACCCGCTGCGCGTGCCGCTCGCCGCCGAAGTGCATTCCCGGCCCTTCCTGCATCTGCACGGCCCGGAGGCAATCACGCACCTGGCGGTCTATGCCGGCAACGGCACGCCGGCCGGCGGCATCAACAGCGGCATACAGCATGCGATCCTGGCCGAACTGTGCGGCCATTTCGGCGTGACCGCGCCGGCGGCCGAGGGCAAGTTCTTCTTCCACGATTTCGGACGGTTCCGCCTCAAGTGGGAATGCCATACCGAGTTCGCGACCTACACCTTTTCGCAGCGGCAGGACACGGCGCCGGAAATCGAGCATGCGTTCGAGCGGATGCCGCTGCAACAGGTGCCCCAGCAATGGCTGGCCGGCCTGGACGGCAAGATCATGGTCGCCACCCACGTGGTGCTGGACGGCTCGGACACGCCGGTGCAGGACTACGGCCGGCGCCTGCGCCGGGTGTTCGAGGGCAATACGCTGGTGGCCAGCCGGGTGCTGCATGACGCCGAGCTGTGGACCGATTTCCTGATCCAGGCCGACGGCTTCTCGCGGCTGGTCGTGCGCGACGTCGGCCTGATGGAGCAGCAGGCCGGCCGCCTGGTGCAGCGGGTGCTGGAGATCGAGACCTACCGGATGATGTGCCTGCTCGGCCTGCCGCATGCGCAGCAGGCCACGCCCGTGCTCAACGCGATCGAGGGCGAACTGGCGGCGCTGACCGCGGCCATGGTCGCCACCGACGACAGCCACGGCGAGAACAACCCGGACGACGAGCAGGCGCTGCTGGGCCAGATCACGCGGCTGGCGGCCCGTCTGGAAAAGCTGGCGGTCGACGACAGCTACCGCTTCTCGGCGTCGCAAGCCTATTTCCGGCTGGTGCGCTCGCGCATCGACGAATTGCGGGAAGAGCGGATGGAAGGCTTTCCGACGGTTGGCGAATTCATGGAGCGCAGGCTGACGCCGGCGGTCAATACCTGCGCGGCCATCGCCAGCCGCCAGGAAGCACTGGCGCGGCGGATCGCGCAGACCAACGACCTGCTGCGCACCCGCGTCGGCATCGTGCAGGAGCAGCAGAACCGCCAGATACTGCAGTCGATGAACCGGCGCGCGGCGCAGCAGCTGAAGCTGCAGCAGGCGGTGGAAGGGCTGTCGGTGGTGGCGATCTCGTATTACATGGTCGGGCTGCTGGGCTACGCCGGCAAGGCGGCGAAGGCGGCCGGCCTGCCGCTGAACCCGGATATCGCGACCGGGCTGCTGGTGCCGCTGGTGCTGGGGGCGGTGTGGCTGGGGCTGCGCCGGATGCACCGGCGCATGCACAAGGGCTGATCGGGGGCTGAAGCAAGGCCCAGGCAACACCGGCGCAAGGCCGGCACGGCGGCCGATGAATCCTGCCGCCGCCTCGGACTAGGCCAGGTTGAACTGCAGCGCCGCCAGCCCCGCGTACAGGCCGCCGCGCGCCACCAGCTGCGCATGCGTGCCGGTTTCCACCACGCGCCCGTGCTCCATCACCAGGATGCGGTCGGCCCGCTGCACGGTCGCCAGCCGGTGGGCAATGACCAGCGTGGTCCGGTTCTGCATCGCGGTCTCCAGCGCGCCCTGCACCAGCCGTTCCGATTCCGCGTCCAGCGCGCTCGTGGCTTCGTCCAGCAGCAGCAGCGGCGGATTCTTCAGCAGCGCGCGGGCGATGGCGATGCGCTGGCGCTGGCCGCCGGACAGGCGCACGCCGCGTTCGCCAAGGAAGGTGCGGTAACCCTCGGGCATGCGCTCGATGAACTCATGCGCGGCGGCCATTTTTGCCGCTGCGATCACTTCGTCGTCGCTGGCGCCGTCGCGGCCGTAGCGGATGTTTTCCATCGCATCGGCCGAGAACACCACGGTGTCCTGCGGCACGATGCCGATCGCTTCCCGCAGCACGTGCAGGTCCAGCAGCCGGATGTCGACGCCGTCGAGCAGCACGCTGCCCTGCTGCGGGTCGTAGAAGCGCAGCAGCAGCTGGAACAGCGTGGTCTTGCCGGCGCCGGACGGGCCGACGATGGCCACCGTCTCGCCCGGCCTGATGTCCACCGTCAGCCCGGAGACCGAGGCCGCCTGTGGCCGCGACGGGTAGTGGAAGCTGACGTCGCGCAGCGACAGCGCCGCGCCGCCTGGGCTGCGCACGCCCGGCGCCGCCGGCTGCGCGGGCGCATGGATAGGCGACTGCTCGGCCAGCAGTTCCAGCAGTCGCTCGGTCGCGCCGGCGGCGCGCTGCGCTTCGCCCAGCACTTCGGACAGGGCGGCGATCGCGCCGGCGACGATGGTCGCGTACAGGATGAACTGGCCGAGCTGGCCAGCGGTCATCGTGCCCTCGATCACCGCATGCGCGCCCAGCCACAGCACGAAGACGATCGCGCCGAACACCAGCAGGATGGCCACCAGCGTCAGCATCGAGCGGGCGCGGATGCGGCGCAGCGCGGTGTTGAACGCGTCCTCGACCGAGCGGCCGAAGCGGCGCGCCTCCAGCACTTCATGGGTGTAGGCCTGCACCGTGCTGACCGCGTTGAGCATCTCGCCGGCCAGCGCGGACGCGTCGGCGATCCGGTCCTGCGACTCGCGCGAGAGCTTGCGCACGCGGCGGCCGAACAGCACGATGGGCAGGACCACCGCCAGCAGCGTGACCAGGATGATGGACGACAGCTTGACGCTGGTGATGAACAGCATCGCCATGCCGCCGACGAACAGCAGCGCATTGCGCAGCGCCATCGAGATGCTGGTGCCAACCACCGACTGGATCAGCGTGGTGTCCGTGGTCAGGCGCGACAGCACTTCGCCGGAGCGCGTGGTCTCGAAGAACTGCGGGCTTTGCATCACCACGTGCGCATAGACCGCGCTGCGCAGGTCGGCGGTGACCCGCTCGCCCAGCCAGGACACCATGTAGAAGCGGGCCGCCGTCGCGACGGCCAGCACGCAGGCCACCGCGAACAGCGCAATGAAATACAGGTTGATGTGGCGCGCGCCCTGGGCGGCGGCGCCGGACACGAAGCCCAGGTCTATCATCTGGCGGAAGGCCACCGGGATCGCCAGCGTGGCGGCCGCCGCGACCAGCAGCGCGATGCCGGCCAGGATGAAGCGGCCGCGGTACGGGGCCATGAAGGGCAGCAGGCCCGCCAGCGTGCCCAGCGCGGACTTGCGTTGGCTGACGTCCTGCTTCATCGCATGCCCGCGGTCGCCGAAGTGCGGCCGGCAGGTGGAACAGGCGGAGCGTACGGAAAGCTGAAGTTGTTCAAGGCGTTCAAGTTGTTCAAGGTATCCAGGATGGTCAAAGTTTCAGGGCTTTCAGGTAGCCGGTCAGTTCAAGGTAGCCGCGGCCGGCGGCCTGGCCGTTGCGGCTGACCGCGACCGCGCCTTCCCAGTAGACCGAGCCGGTGGAGGTGCGCGAGTCGAGTTCCTGGTCGTCCTGCAGCGGCGTGAGCATCCAGCGGATGTCGCCGGTGCGGATTTCCATCTGCACCGGGTAGCTGGCATTGGTGCGCGGCGAGCGCCAGACGCGGGACGGCGCGAAGACGATCTGCTCCTGCGGGTACTGCGTCACGCGGCCGGCGGCGTCGCGCAGCGCGGCATGCGACCACAGCGTCTTGCCGTCCCGGCTGCGGATGCGGAAGGCCATCAGCGCCGAGCCGTCGTCGAGGTTCACGCCGGTCCAGTCCCAGCCCTGCGCGTCCTTGTCGAGGATGGTGCTGGACCATTCATGGTCGAGCCAGGCGCTGCCGGCGACCGCCGCCGGCTTGCCGCGCCGGGTCACGCTGCCGCTGACTTTCAGGTGCGGCTCGCTGTAGTAGTGGCTGGCCTGCCCGGGGTGGGGGCCCTTGCGGGAAAAGCCGCGCTCGCCCTGCAGCATCAGCGGCTGGGTCGGCGTCAGCACCAGGTCGAGCGTGAACTCGGCGCCCTCGACGCGGGTCCGGTAGGCGCCGTCGGCGCCGCGCCGGAAATGCCAGCGCTCCAGCTTCACATCGGTGTCGCCGGTCTTCGCATGGGCCAGGCCGAAGCCGGCGCGGGACGCTTTCTGGTCATGCAGCAGCCGTCCGTCCGCCGGATCGGACAGCGCGGCATGCGCAATGATCAGCTGGTCTGGCGCGAACTTGCTGGGATTGGCCCGGTCATGCTCGGTCGCGGCGCGGAAAAACGTGACCTGGAAGCCAAGCGGCTTGCCGTCGGGCATGTCGAGCCAGCCGGTCGCGTACCACCACTCGGTCCGGTAGTCCGGGTGCGCGCCGAAGTCGCGCGGAAATTCCAGCGGCGCATCCGGGCTGACCGCGGCAAACGCCGGCGGCGCGGCCTGCGCCGCCGGAATCAGGCCCGTCGCCAGCGTTGTCGCCAGCATCGCCAGCAAGCCGTACAACCATGATTTCCACATCACCAGTCCTCCCTGACCGCGCGCACCGCATCGCCCGACACCGCCTGCCGGCCGGCCAGCAGCGCGGTCAGCGCGGCGGACGCCAGCAGCGCCGCCGCCACCGCGGCCAGCGTGCCCCAGGGCATGTGCAGCTCCATGGTCCAGTGGAAGGACTGCGGATTGACGATGAATACCAGGATCAGGCTGATGCACCAGCCGAGCAAAAAGCCGACCGCGATGCCGGCGGCGGTCAGCAGGCCGCCTTCGGCCGCCAGCATCGCCAGCACCTGGCGCCGGGTCACGCCGACATGGCGCAGCATGCCGAACTCGCGGGCCCGGGCCATGGTCTGGGCCGAGAAGGTCGCGGCAATGCCGAACAGGCCGATGATGATGGCCACCGCTTCGAGCAGGTAGGTGACCGCGAAGCTGCGGTCGAATATCTTCAGGCTGAGCGCCCGGATCTCGCCCGGCTCGGACAGCTCCAGCGACGGGCCGAACGGCAGCGCGCGCAATCCGGCGGCGGCCTGCGCCGGCGTCGTTCCCGGCCTCAGCCACAGCGCGGCGTCATTGACGCCGGTGTCGCCGGACAGCGCCTGGTAGTCTGCTAGCCGCATCTGGATCGCGCCGCTCTGGCGCGCATAGTCGCGCCAGACGCCGGCGACGACGAAGGGCTGGCGGCCCGCGCCCAGCGGCAGCATCACCGTCGCGCCGCGCCGGTAGCCGTAGAGGTCGACCATCGCCTCGGACACCCATACCGGGCGGCTGCCGGCCGGCAGGCGGGTGGCGTCGACCGTGTCGCCGGTGAGCGGCAGCATGCGGCCCGGGTCGGCGGCGTCGATCGGCCTGGCGATCAGCGCGACGCTGGGCTGGGCCGGGTCCAGCGTCAGCTGCGTGACCCGCTGGAAGTCGGCGCGCAGCACGCCCGGCACGGCGCCGATGCGGCGCTGCGCGTCCGGCCCGAGCGCGCCGGCGTCGCCGGCGCTGGCGCTGCGCAGGTAGAGGTCGGCCGGCAGCAGGTGGCGCAGCCAGTCGTCGACCGAGACGCGGAAGCTCGACACCATGATGGCCATCGCCACCATCAGCGCGAAGCTCGACAGCACGCCGCCCAGCGCGATCGACGCCTGGTTGGGCGCATTTGCGAGGCGGGCCAGCGCCAGCGTGCCGACCACGCCGCGTCCCAGCCCGGACGTGGCGCCGAACAGCAAGGCGGCGCAGCGCGGCATCAGCGCAATGCCGCCGATCAGCAGCAGCGCCACCGCGAGATAGCCGAAGATGGGCAGGCCGCCGACCGGCGGCAGCCGGGTCAGCAGCGCGCCCAGCCCGAGGCAGAGCAGCGCCGGCCAGGGCCGCGCCAGCCGCGACAGCGCGACATCCTCGCTGCCGGCCTTCAGCGCCGGCGCAGGGCGCGCGCGGGCCGCCTCCCATGCCGGGCTGGCGCTGCCCAGCACCGAGATGCCGGAGCCGGCCAGGAAGAACACCAGCGCGGCCAGCGGCTGGAACTGCACGCTGGGCCGCACGCCGGGAAAATAGCCGCCGCCAAGGTCGCCGCCGAAGGCCCGCAGCGCCGCCGCCGCCATCCCGTAGCCCAGCAGCAGGCCGAGCAGCGATCCGGCCACGCCCAGCAGCGCGCCCTCGACCAGCACCTGCGCCAGCAGCTGGCCGCGGGTGCTGCCCATGACCCGCAGCAGCGCGAACTGCTGGCGGCGGCGGATCACCGACAGCGCCTGCGTCGAAAACACCAGGAAGGCGCCGGTAAACAGCGCCACCAGCGCCAGCACGTTCAGGTTGACCCGGTAGGCGCGGGACATGTTGTTGCTGCGGGCTTCCTGGTCCTCCGTCTCGGTGGCCAGCAGCGCGTCGCCGAATTCCTGCCGCAGCTGCGCGCGGAACGCCTCGCGGTCGATGCCCGGCTCCAGCTTCAGCTCGATGCGCGAGATCCGGCCCAGCCGGTCGAAACGCCATTGCGCGGCGGCGATGTCCATCACCGCGATGCGCTGGCCGGGCCGCGCGCGGACCAGGCCGCCGGCCACGCGCAGCGTGACATTGCCGGCGCCGGCGCGCAGCGTCAGCCGGTCGCCCGCCCGCAGCTTCAGCCATTCCATCGCGGCGGGCGACAGGAAGATCGCATCATCCATCAGCGTGTCGTAGCCGCGGTCTTCGGAAGGCACGCCCAGCAGGTCCGGCGCGATGGCGCCGGCGCGGAAGGCGTCGATGCCCAGTATCTTCAGCACGCCGGCGCGGTCGGGCAGCGTTGCGTCGAGTTCGAGCACGGGGCTGGCCAGCGCGACGCCCGTGTGTTCGGCCAGCCTCGGGAACAGCGCCTCGTCCAGCGTCGCCTGCGGGCCGCGCACCTGCAGGTCCGAAAGGCCGGAGACGCTCTTGACGGCCGCGGTGAATTCGTTGAACGCGGCCGCGTTGATCAGGTGGATCGCGAAGCCGAGCGCCACGCCGAGCGCGATCGCGCCCATCGCCACCGCGGCGCGCACCGGGTGGATGCGCCATTCGCCGGCCAGCAGCCAGCGCGTCAGCAGGCCGTTCATGCCGGGTGCAACCCGTCCTGCGTCAGCACCAGGACGCGGTCGGCGCTGGCCGCGGCCGCGTGGGAGTGGGTGACCATGATGGCCGATGCGCCGCTGGCCTTGATTTCGTCGCGCAGCAGCTGCAGCACCTCGTGCGCGGTGTCCGGGTCGAGGTTGCCGGTCGGCTCGTCGGCCAGCAGCAGGCGCGGCCGGTGGACCAGCGCGCGTGCGATGGCGACCCGCTGCAGTTCGCCGCCCGACAGCTGGCGCGGAAAGTCCTGGCCTCGTCCCTGCAGACCGACCGCGTCCAGCAGCTCGGTCGCGCGCTGCAGCGGCAGCCGGTTCAGCAGAAGCGGCAGCGCCACGTTCTGCGCCAGCGTCAGGTGCGGCAGGATATGGAAGGCCTGGAAGATGAAGCCCAGCTTCTGCCGCCGCAGCAGCGTGGCGGCGTCGTCATCGAGGCCCGACATCGGCACGCCGTCGATCAGCAGCGCGCCGCCGTCGGCCTGGTCGAGGCCGGCCACCAGGTTCAGCAGCGTCGACTTGCCCACGCCCGATTCGCCCATCACCGCGACGTACTCGCCCGGGGCGAGCGCGAAGTCCAGCCCCGACAGCACGACCCGCTTGCCATACTGCTTGCGCAGGCCGCGGCACTCCAGCGCCGGCGCCAGTTCCAGGCGGTTCATTTCCATTGGGTCGGTCCGGCGCGGCGGCGTGCAAGGGGGAGGGGTGTCATCGGCAGAGGTGTGGTGAATACGATAAACTCCGCCAGTCTAGTGGATGTGGCATCTTCCCGCTGACAGCATTCCGGCCGGCACCGGCCTTTCCCCTTTTTATTGAGCATGATTCCTGGAGATAGCATGGACAGACGTTCCTTTTTGAAAACCACCGCCGCCCTGTCGGCCGCCGGCATGGCGCCACTCGGTTTCGCCGCGGACGAAAAGGAGAAGTGGCGCACGTTCGAGGTCACGACCCGGGTTGAATTGCTGGAGGGCGCGCCCGCGCGCATCTGGATCCCGGTGCCGACCGTCAACACCGATTACCAGAAGGTGATCAGCACCACGTTCAATGCGCCTTCCGGCCAGGCCCAGCTGGTGCAGGACCCGGTCTATGGCGCCGGCATCGTCGCCGCCGAATTCGGCAGCGGCCAGAAGCCGGTGGTCGAGGCGGTCACCCGCTTCGCCACCCGCGACCGCGCCGCCGACCTGAGCGCGCCGTCCGACCGCGCGGTGCTGGCCGAGGCCGACCGCGCCAAATACCTCGCCGCCACCGAGCTGCTGCCGACCGACGGCATCGTGCGGAAGACCGCGCAGGAAATCACCAGGGGTTCGCGCAACGACCTCGAACGCGCCCATGCGGTGTACGAATGGATCGTCGAGAACACCCAGCGCGACCCCAAGGTGCGCGGCTGCGGCGTCGGCGACATCAAGACCATGCTGGAGACCAACAACCTCGGCGGCAAGTGCGGCGACCTCAATGCGCTGTTCGTCGGCCTGATGCGCTCGGTCGGCGTGCCGTCGCGCGACGTCTACGGCATCCGCGTGGCCGACTCGAAGCTGGGCTACAAGTCGCTCGGCAAGTCCGGCGACATCACCAAGGCCCAGCATTGCCGCGCCGAATTCTGGCTGGCGGGCTACGGCTGGGTGCCGGTCGACCCTGCCGACGTGCGCAAGGTGGTGCTGGAGGAGAGCGGCGGCCTGCCGCTGTCCGACGCCAAGGTCGAGGCGGCCCGCAAGCGCCTGTTCGGCTCGTGGGAAATGAACTGGCTGGCCTACAACTATGCGCATGACGTGAAGCTGCCGGGCGCCGCGCGCGGGCCGGTCGGCTTCTTCATGTACCCGAATGCCGAAGTGGTGGGCCAGGGCAAGGTGTCGCGCATCGACAGCCTCGACCCGGAAAATTTCCGCTACACCATCACGTCGCGTGAATTGCTTGTTTGACCGCATGCCGGGGCGAATTCAAAGATGATGAAATACCATCCTTTGCCTGCTTTCCTGTCCGCGTGCGCGGTGTCGGCCTGCCTGTTCGGCGGCCATGCGCAGGCGGCCAGCTGGAAAGCCTTTTCGGCCGAGGGCGGCCAGGCGCCGGCGCCGCTGGTGCTGCCCGACCTGGCCGGCCGCGACGTCGACCTGTCCGCATTCAAGGGCGAGGTGGTGCTGGTGAATTTCTGGGCGACCTGGTGCGAGCCGTGTCGCGAGGAAATGCCGTCGCTGCAGCGCCTGCAGCAGAAGCTGGGCGGCAGGGGGCTGCGCGTGCTGGCGGTGAATGTCGGCGAAGGCGTGCCGCGCATAAAGCAGTTCCTGGAGCGCACCCCGGTGTCGCTGACCATGCTGCGCGACGCCGACTCGGACGTGATGAAGGCATGGCGGGTGCGCATGCTGCCGGCCAGTTTCCTGGTCGACCGCCACGGCATGCTGCGCTACCAGATCGTCGGCGAAGCCGACTACGACGACCCGGCGCAGCAGGCGCCGGTGCTTGAACTCTTGAAATAAGAACGGAACCCCGACATTGGCCGACAACCTCCAACGCAGCGACACCGAAACCAATGTCATCCGCGATGAACTGATCGCCGGCCTGACGGCGCCGCGCGCGACCACCTCGCCCAAATACCTGTACGACGCGCTCGGCTCCAAGCTGTTCGAAGCCATCTGCGAGCTGCCCGAGTACTACCCGACCCGCACCGAAGCGGCCATCTTCGAGCGCCACGGCGCCGAGATCGCATCGTCGGTCGGCGCCGGCGCCACGCTGATCGACCTCGGCGCCGGCAACTGCGCGAAGGCGGCGCGGCTGTTCCCGTCGCTGGCGCCGTCGCAATACGTGCCGATCGATATATCGGCGGATTTCCTGAAGGCGGCCGTGGCCCAGCTGGAGCGGCAGTTTCCGGATATCCGCATGCTGGCGCTGGGCATGGACTTTTCATCGACGCTCGACCTGCCGCCGGCGGTGTCGGACGCGCGGCGGCTGTTCTTCTACCCGGGCTCGTCGATCGGCAATTTCCACCCGGGCGAGGCGCTGGCCTTCCTGCGCCGGTTGCGCCAGGCCGACGGCGACCTGCTGATCGGCGTCGACCTCGTCAAGGACCGCGCGGTGCTGGACGCCGCCTACGACGATGCGCTGGGCGTGACCGCGAGCTTCAACCTGAACCTGCTGCATCACCTGAACCGCCTGCTGGGCGCGGACTTCAACCTGCGCGAGTGGAAGCACCGCGGCTTCTTCAACCCGGAACTGAGCCGGATCGAGATGCACTTGGAGGCGCGGCGCGACCTCACCGTGCGCTGGAACGGCGGCGTGCGGCGCTTCGGCGAAGGCGAGCGCATCCACACCGAAAACAGCTACAAGTACACCCCGGACAGCTTTGCCGGCCTGCTGCAGGAGGCCGGTTTTCACCTGGCGCAGCGATGGACCGACGAACGCGGCTGGTTCATGGTCTGCCATGCGCGGCGCGGCTGAGGCCCTGGAAAGGAACACACGATGAATGACAATGTCGCAGATGCAGCCATCGCAGGCGCCGCGCTGCAGCAGCGCTTCGACGCGGTGCGCCGGCGCTCGGTCAGCCTGGCCGAGCCGCTGTCGGAAGAAGACTGCTGCGTGCAGTCGATGCCGGACGCCAGCCCGGTCAAGTGGCACCTGGCGCACACGACCTGGTTTTTCGAGACCTTCATCCTGGAACGCCACGAGCCCGGCTTCGCGCCGCATCATCCGGCATTCCGGATGCTCTACAACTCCTATTACAACGGCGTCGGCGAGAAGCATGCGCGGGCGCAGCGCGGCCTGATCACGCGGCCCTCGTTCGATGAAGTGCTGTCCTACCGGCATGCGGTCGATGCCCGCATCGGCGCGCTGCTGCGGCAGGGCGACGAGGCGGTGGCGATGCTTGTGGACCTGGGCCTGCATCATGAACAGCAGCACCAGGAGCTGCTGCTGACCGACGTCAAGCACCTGCTGTCGATGAACCCGCTCTATCCGGCCTATGCCGCCGGCCCGCTGCCGGCCATGCCCGCCGCCAGGCCCCAGCGCTGGCAGGCTGTCGACGCCGGCGTGGTCGAGATCGGCCATGACGGCGACGGCTACAGCTTCGACAACGAGCTGCCGCGGCACCGCCAGTTCGTCGAGCCGTATGCGCTGGCGTCCCGCCTCTCGACCAACGGCGAGTACCTGGCCTTCGTGCAGGCCGGCGGCTACCGCGACCCGGCATACTGGCTCTCGGAGGGCTGGGACTGGGCACGCAACAACGGCCTTGCCAGTCCGCTGTACTGGCACGAGCAAGACGGCCAGTGGCACGAGTTCACGCTGCACGGCCTGCAGCCGCTCGACCTGAACCGCCCGGTCACCCACCTGTCGTATTTCGAAGCCGACGCCTTTGCCCGCTGGTCCGGCGCGCGGCTGCCGACCGAGGCGGAATGGGAACATGCAGCCGGCGACGCGCGCGACGACGCCGCGCGCAGCCTGCATCCGGGCGGCCATGCCGATGCCGACGGCCTGTGCCAGCTCTTCGGCGCCTGCTGGCAATGGACGTCGAGCAGCTATGCCCCTTACCCCGGTTATGCGCCGCAGCCGGGCGCGCTGGGCGAGTACAACGGCAAGTTCATGTCCAACCAGTACGTGCTGCGCGGTTCGTCCTGCGCGACCCCGGCCGGGCATGCGCGGCCGACCTACCGCAACTTCTTTCCCGCGTCTGCGCGGTGGCAGTTCAGTGGCGTGCGGCTGGCGCGTTCGCTGGGCTGAATGCGGCCTGAATCATCGATGGAGGTGGTGTGATGCGCATGAGCGATGAGGAATATTTTCGCAGCTGTGTGGCGAGGGAGCGGCAGCTGGCGCACCTGCTGGGGCACAAGGTGGAGGAGTTCTACGAGGATGCGGGGACATTGTGGGATGGGACGGTTGCCATGCCCAAGTGGACGCGGAATTGGGCGGCTTGCGGGCCGTTGATCGCGGAGTATGAAATTGATGTGCGCTTTGAGCGCGAGGGGGGGGTGGGGCATGGACATGGGCATGGGCATTGCATCCATGCGGGTGCTGTGACGGTGCAGGTTTCGGATCATCCGGATCGGCAGCATGCGTTGATGTATGCGGTGGTGAAGGCGGTGGTCCACTTGCTGGAGCATGGCGGGAAGAAGCGGTAAGGGGGTGCGGTGTGCCCCGCGCGGCGACCGTTGCGGTTGCAGTTAGCTCTGCGCAGCGACCGTTGCTGTTGACGTTCCGCGCAGCGACAGTTGCAGTGGCTTGTGAACTGGCGCCGTTGCAGCTGTGGCCGTTGCAGTTGCCGTTGCCGTTGCAGTTGCGGTTGCCTTTGAAGTGGCCGTTGCCGTTGTAGTGAATCCCCGTTAGATGGCGACGCGTCGCCAGTGCCTGAAACGGATAAAGAAGCGTCCGCTGTCTGAGCGAAGCGAGTTTCGGACGCTTCCCGTTTCAGGTGCTGGCGGCGCGTGCAGTCCGCGCAGCGGACCGCCATCGTAGGGGTCGCCTTTTTTGCCCCACTTTTTTGGCGAAGCAAAAAAGCGGGTCGGCTGCCGGGCCGAACACCCGGCTACTCCCCACGGCAGTGAAGCCTCAATGTTTCACCCGTCAGCAGACGCAGCATCGTCGCCTTGCGCTGTGGCGCGTTCTCGTAACGTGCAGCCGTCGCAAACTGCAAAAGCGGCTTCGCGACGGTACGCCTGCTGGCGGATGAAGCAATACCGTCTGTCCTGCCGGACGACCTAGCCGGGAGTCCGTCCCGGCGGCCGGGTCACTTCTTTTGCTTCGCCAAAAGAAGTAACCAAGAAAAGGCGACCCCGGAGATGCCGCCCCGCTGCGCGGGGTGCCCACGCCGCTGGCACCGAAATCGGGAAGCGTCCGAAACTCGCTTCGCTCAGACAGCGGACGCTTCTTTATCCGATTTCGGCACCAGCGACGTGGCGTCATCAACGGGGATTCACTGCAACGGCCACTGCCAAGGCAACGGCCACTTCACAGACAACGGCAACGGCAACCGCAACGGCAACGGCAACCGTCGCTGCGCGGAGCTAACTGCAACTGCAACAGTCGCTGCGCGGAGCTAACCGCAATCCCAACCGCAACCGTCGCTGCGCGGCGCCACGATCGCCCTGCGAAACGGATGACCTTACGATTGGTCATAAGACGTGATGAACGCGGCATTACACTGTCCGCTGCGCTGAACCCGTGCTGCCCGCTCCCGGCCCAAGCCATGCAATGGCATCCCTTTTCCGAACCGGGCACATTGTCAATGCGCGCACCATCCCCGCCACCTAACCAACCGGAGTCCGCCATGTCGCCACATTTATATCGGCTACCAGCATTATTCCTCTACGCGCTGTTCCTAGCGCTAGCCCCCTTGGCCGCGGCCCAGCAAGCCGCCGCACCCCTCCCCAACGTACGGATCCTCGCCACCGGCGGCACCATCGCCGGCACCGGCGCAAGTTCCACCACCACGATCGGGTATACCGCAGCCAAGGTCGGCGTCGAGGCGCTGATTGCCGCGGTGCCGGAGCTGAAGAAAGTGGCGAACGTGAGCGGCGAGCAGGTGTTCCAGATCGCCAGCGAGAGCATGACCAATGCGCACTGGCTGACGCTGGCCAAGCGGGTCAATGCATTGCTGGCGCAGCCTGACGTGGACGGGATCGTCATTACCCATGGCACCGACACGATCGAGGAAACGGCGTATTTCCTGAACCTCGTGGTCAAGAGCAGGAAGCCGGTGGTGATCGTCGGTTCGATGCGGCCGTCGACGGCGATCAGCGCTGATGGGCCGATCAACCTGTATAACGCGGTCATCGTCGCCGGCAGCAAGGACGCGGTGGGCAAGGGCGTGCTGGTGGTGCTGAACGACCAGATCAACGGCGCGCGGGATGTGACGAAGGCCAACACGTCGACGCTGGACACGTTCCGTTCGCCGGAACTGGGGCTGCTAGGCTACATGCAGGACAACCGCGCGCACTTCTACCGGATGTCGACCCGCCGCCACACGCTGGAAACCGAGTTCGATGTGAGCGCGCTGGAGCAGTTGCCGGCGGTGGACGTGGTCTACAGCCATGCCAATGTGAGCCGGGTGGGCATCGACGCCTTCGTCAATGCCGGCGACATCGGCCTGGTGTATGCGGGCGTCGGCGACGGCAGCCTTGCCGCGCAGGTGCGGCCGGCGCTGACCGAGGCGCGGCGCAAGGGCGTGGTGATCGTGCGGTCGAGCCGGGTCGGGCAGGGCATCGTGGCGCGCAATGGCGAAGCCAATGACGATGAACTGGACTTCGTGGTCTCCGACACGCTGAACCCGCAGAAGGCGCGCATCCTGCTGATGCTGGCGCTGACCAAGACCCGCGATACCCGCGCGATACAGCAGATGTTCTATACCTATTGAACGCCGCGCCTGCGCCTGGCGCTCCGACAGGCGGCGGGTTAAAGGGTCGAACAGCTGAAGGACGCCGCGGATTCGAGCAGCGGCACGCCGCCATGCCGCGCCGCGCCGCGCGCGGTCACGGCGTCAGTCGCGCCGGCGGTTCTTGTCGATGATCGCGTACAGGATCAGCGCATAGGCCAGCAGGCGCACCATGTAATAGGCCGGCAGGTCCTCGCGCCAGGCCGGCAGTACGCCGAGCATTACCCGGTTGGCCGTCTCTATCCAGAAGGACAGGCCGAAGAGCAGGAAGAAACGGTCGCCGGTGACGCGCCAGAAGCGCATGAAGAAGCTGCCGATGACGAAGGACAGCGCCGCGATGGCGCCGATCACCAGGTGGCTCATGCCGTAGTAGTCAGTCATCTGTGATGAGTCCGTAGATCAGCGGCAGCAGCGCCACCAGCGAGGCGGCGAGGCGCAGCGGCAGCAGGTCGACATCCGGGAAGATCAGCTTGTCCAGCATCAGAAGCACATTCGACAGCGTGAGCCCGGTGAAGCACAGCGCGCTCCATAGCAGCAGCCGGTAGCGGCTGCGCAGGTAGCTGCGCCAGAGCAGCACCGCCGACAGCAGGGACGTCAGCGCGCACAGGCCGTAGATGACGGAAGCGATCATGGTTTTTTCCTGTCCCATTTGAACGCATCGGCGAATTCCCGGATGCGGGAATGCCGGCGCAGGCTTGCGTGAATCATGTTGGTCACTTCGATCAGGTTCTGGCTGTAGTAGCGCTCCAGGCTGCCGATCAGCGTGTCCAGCTCAGCAGTGGAGGGCGCGTAGCGGTGGGACGCGCCGGCCGCAGGCTCGACGGCGCAGATGCGCGCGACGGCCAGGTCGCCCAGGATGCCCGCGGTGCGCTCGACCGGCAGGTAGAGCCGCTGCGCAAGCCGCGGCGCGTCCCACGAGGCGCCGCTGCCGCGTATCAGCAGGATGGCTTCCAGGTGCGGAATCGATGGAATCGAGAAGATCAGCCGGCGCAGATCTTCTGTCAGAACCTCCGGCGTCATCCAATGACGGGCGCCTTGCGGCAGGATGCAATGACTTCGCGCAGGCGTTCCGGCGGCACCGGCTTGACCAGGTGCAGGTCGAAGCCGGCCTGCAGCGCCCGCTGCTGGTCTTCATACAGGCCGTAGCCGGTCAGCGCGACCAGGCGCATGCCCCTGGTGGCCGGCGTGGCGCGCAGGCGCCGCGCGACTTCGTAGCCATCCATGCCGGGCAGGCCGAGGTCGACCAGCGCAATGTCGGGCAAGTGCGTGCAGGCAGCCTCCAGTCCCGCGGCGCCGTCGGCCGCCTGCAGCACGCGGATACCGAAGGAGTCGAGCAGCATGACCATCATTTCCCGGCCGTCTTCATTGTCCTCGACGATCAGCGCGCAGCAGTCCGCCTGCGCTGCGTCGGCAAGGGCGGTCGAAGGCGCGGGCGCGGCGCTCGGCGCCCTGGCTTCGGGCAGGCGCAGCACGAAGCGGCTGCCCTTGCCGGCGCCGTCGCTGAACGCGGCGATGCTGCCGTCGTGCAGGCCGACCAGCTGGTGCACCAGCGCCAGGCCGATGCCCATGCCGCCCTGCGCCCGGTCCAGCGAACTCTCGCCCTGGACGAACACGTCGAACACGTGCGGCAGCAGTTCGGGCGCAATGCCGACGCCGCTGTCGCGCACTTCCAGCAGCGCGTCGCCGCCGTCGACGCCGGCGGCGATCTCGACCACGCCGCCGGGCGCGGTGTACTTGAAGGCATTGTCGAGCAGGTTGATGATGATCTGTTCGACCCGCGTCGGGTCGGCGTCGACCCAGGCCGGCGCGCTTTCCAGGCGCACCGTGTAGTCGCGGGTGCGGCCGGTCGCGCTCAGGGTTTCCATGCAGGTCGCCAGCAGCGCCGACAGGTCGAAGCGCTTGCGTTCCAGCAGGATCTTGCCCGACATGACGCGGCCCAGGTCCAGCAGGTCGTCGACGATATGGCTCAGGTGCTGGCACTGGCGGCCGATGATGTGCTGGGCCCGCCGCGCGCTTTCCGGGCTGACGCCTTCCAGGCCGATCAGGGTGGCCGCGCTGCTGATGGCCGAAAGCGGGTTGCGCAATTCATGCCCCAGCATCGCCAGGAATTCATCCTTGGCCCGGTTCTGCAGCACCGCCGCTTCCCTTTCGCGCTTTTCCTGCTCCAGCCGCTCGTTGAGCGCGGACAGTTCGAGGGTGCGGGTGCGCAGCGCTTCCGCATGGCTCTGCAGCTCCAGGGTCTTGCGGGCCATGGCGACGAACACGCCGACCTTGGCCTGCAGCATCTGCGGTATCACCGGCGTGAACAGGTAGTCGACCGCGCCTTTCTCATAGCCCTTCAGCCGGTGCATCTCGTCGGCCAGGTAAGCGGTGATGAAAATGATCGGGATGGCCGCCGAGCGCGGTCGCGAATGGATCGCCTCGGCGGTCTCGAAGCCGTCCATGCCGGGCATGTTGACGTCCAGCAGAATCACCGCGAATTCATGCTGCAGCACCTGGCGCAGCGCTTCCTCGCCGGACCGGGCGGTCAGCACGGCGCAGCCGTTGTCCTCGGCCCAGCGCGACAGCAGGCTGGCGAGTGCGAACAGGCTCGCGGGGTCGTCATTGACGATCAGGATCTTGGGCGTATCGGTTTTCTGCACGTTTCTGCCATAAATAAGGTGCCGCGACCGCCGGAGGGCTGTCCCTCCGATGCCGCCGCGGCGCTGTTGCCCGAAGCAGTTAACTTGCGCTGGAAATTCCGCCGCGCTCCTGCGTTGCGGCGGACCGGATAGCAAACTTCTTGGATTTCTATTGAATTGCTATATAGAAATTCGTGTGCGGTATTCGATATGTTTGAATCATAAGTTTTTTGGGGGCAACAAATCGCTTGCAAGGCTATCAGTGCCATTGGAGAATGTCAAAACCAATTGGAGACCAATCTGACATGCACGCGCTTACGGAATTCCCGAACGACCTTGATAAAAAGCTGTTGCTGGCTGCGCTGACCGCGCTGAAAAAGGGCGACTTTTCTGTCCGCATGCCGACCGACCTGACCGGTCTGGACGGCAAGATCGCCGATACGCTGAACGACATCATCGAGAACAGCGAACTGATGGCGCAGGAAATCGCCAGCGTCAGCCAGACAGTGGGCCGGGAAGGGCGGCTGCTGCAGCGGGCCACGCCCGGCACGGTCTCCGGGGGCTGGGGCACCATCGTCAATTCCGTCAACACGCTGATCGACGACCTGGTGCGGCCGACCACGGAAATGGCGCGGGTCATCGGCGCGGTGGCCAAGGGCGACCTGTCGCAGACGATGGCGCTGGATGTGGACGGCCGGCCGCTGGAAGGCCAGTTCCTGCGCGCCGCCACCACCGCCAATACGATGGTGGACCAGCTCAGCTCATTCGCCTCCGAGGTGACCCGCGTGGCGCGCGAGGTCGGCACCGAGGGCAAGCTCGGCGGCCAGGCCAACGTGCCCGGCGTTGCAGGCACCTGGAAAGACCTGACCGACTCGGTGAACTCGATGGCGGGCAACCTGACCTCGCAGGTGAGGAACATCGCGGACGTGACCACGGCGGTGGCGAACGGCGACCTGTCGAAGAAGATCACGGTGGACGTGCGCGGCGAGATCCTGCAGCTGAAGGACACGATCAACACGATGGTGGACCAGCTGCGTTCGTTCGCGTCGGAAGTGACCCGCGTGGCGAGGGAGGTCGGCACCGAGGGCAAGCTAGGCGGCCAGGCGTATGTGCCGGGCGTCGGCGGCACCTGGAAGGATTTGACGGACAACGTGAACTTCATGGCGTCGAACCTGACGGGCCAGGTCCGCAACATCGCGGAAGTAACGACCGCCGTCGCAAACGGCGACCTGTCGAAGAAAATCGCGGCCGATGCCCGCGGCGAGATCCTGCAGCTCAAGGAAACCATCAACGTGATGGTGGACCAGTTGAGCTCGTTTGCATCCGAGGTGACCCGTGTCGCGCGTGAAGTAGGCACCGAGGGCAAGCTGGGCGGCCAGGCGCAGGTGAAGGGCGTCGCCGGCACCTGGAAGGACCTGACCGATTCGGTGAACTCGATGGCGGGTAACCTGACCGGGCAGGTGCGTAATATCGCCGACGTGACCACCGCGGTGGCGAACGGCGACCTGTCGAAGAAGATTACCGCGGACGCGAAAGGCGAGATCCTTGAACTGAAGGACACCATCAACGTGATGGTGGACCAGCTCAGCTCGTTCGCGTCGGAAGTGACCCGCGTTGCGCGCGAAGTCGGCACCGAAGGCAAGCTCGGCGGACAGGCAAACGTGCCGGGCGTTGCGGGCACGTGGAAGGATTTGACCGACTCGGTGAACTCGATGGCGGGTAACCTGACCGGGCAGGTGCGTAATATCGCCGACGTAACCACCGCTGTTGCGAACGGCGATTTGTCGAAGAAGATTACCGCTGACGCCAAGGGCGAGATCCTCGAACTGAAGAACACCATCAACGTGATGGTGGACCAGCTCAGCTCGTTCGCATCCGAAGTGACCCGTGTCGCACGCGAGGTCGGCACCGAGGGCAAGCTGGGCGGCCAGGCGCAGGTGAAGGGCGTGGGCGGCACCTGGAAAGACCTGACCGACAACGTGAACTTCATGGCGTCGAACCTGACCGGGCAGGTGCGTAACATCGCGGACGTAACGACCGCGGTGGCGAACGGCGACCTGTCGAAGAAGATCACCGTTGACGTGAAGGGCGAGATCCTCGAACTGAAGGACACCATCAACGTGATGGTGGATCAGCTCAGCTCGTTTGCGTCCGAGGTGACCCGTGTCGCACGCGAGGTCGGCACCGAGGGCGAGCTGGGCGGGCAGGCGAACGTGCCGGGCGTTGCCGGCACCTGGAAGGACCTGACCGACTCGGTGAACTCGATGGCGGGTAACCTGACCGGGCAGGTGCGTAATATCGCGGACGTGACCACCGCCGTGGCGAACGGCGACCTGTCGAAGAAGATTACCGCCGATGCGAAAGGCGAGATTCTCGAACTGAAGAACACCATCAACGTGATGGTGGACCAGCTCAGCTCGTTCGCATCCGAGGTGACCCGCGTTGCGCGCGAGGTCGGCACCGAGGGCAAGCTGGGCGGCCAGGCCAATGTGCCGGGCGTTGCCGGCACCTGGAAGGACCTGACCGATAACGTGAACTCGATGGCCGGCAACCTGACCGGGCAGGTGAGGAACATCGCGGACGTGACCACCGCGGTGGCGAACGGCGACCTGTCGAAGAAGATTACCGCCGACGCGAAGGGCGAGATCCTTGAGCTGAAGGATACGATCAACACGATGGTGGACCAGTTGCGTTCCTTCGCCTCCGAGGTGACCCGCGTCGCGCGCGAGGTGGGCACCGAAGGCGAGCTGGGCGGACAGGCAAACGTGCCCGGCGTTGCGGGCACCTGGAAGGACCTGACCGACTCGGTGAACTCGATGGCGGGTAACCTGACCGGGCAGGTGCGTAACATCGCGGACGTGACGACCGCCGTGGCGAACGGCGACCTGTCGAAGAAAATTACCGCGGACGCGAAGGGCGAGATTTTGCAGCTGAAAAACACCATCAACGTGATGGTGGACCAGCTGAGTTCGTTCGCGTCGGAAGTGACCCGCGTTGCACGTGAAGTCGGCACCGAGGGCAAGCTCGGCGGCCAGGCGCAGGTGAAGGGCGTCGGCGGCACATGGAAGGATTTGACGGACAACGTGAACTTCATGGCGTCCAACCTGACCGGGCAGGTGCGTAACATTGCCGAGGTGACGACCGCTGTTGCAAACGGCGACCTGTCGAAGAAGATCACCGCCGACGTGAAGGGCGAGATCCTGGAACTGAAGGACACCATCAACGTGATGGTGGACCAGCTGAGTTCCTTCGCCTCCGAAGTGACTCGCGTGGCGCGTGAAGTGGGTACCGAGGGCAAGCTCGGCGGCCAGGCCAACGTGCCCGGCGTTGCCGGCACCTGGAAGGACCTGACCGACTCGGTGAACTCGATGGCGGGCAACCTGACCTCGCAGGTGAGGAACATCGCGGACGTGACCACGGCGGTGGCGAACGGCGACCTGTCGAAGAAGATCACGGTGGACGTGCGCGGCGAGATTTTGCAGCTGAAGGACACGATCAACACGATGGTGGACCAGCTGCGTTCGTTCGCGTCGGAAGTGACCCGCGTCGCGAGGGAGGTCGGCACCGAGGGCCGGCTGGGCGGACAGGCGAACGTGCCAGGCGCGTCCGGCACCTGGAAGGATTTGACCGACAACGTGAACTTCATGGCGTCGAACCTGACGGGCCAGGTGAGGAACATCGCCGAGGTGACGACGGCCGTGGCAAACGGCGACCTGTCGAAGAAGATCACCGTGGACGTGAAGGGCGAGATTCTTGAACTGAAGGACACCATCAACGTGATGGTGGACCAGCTGAGTTCGTTTGCATCCGAGGTGACCCGCGTTGCGCGTGAAGTGGGCACCGAGGGCAAGCTGGGCGGCCAGGCGCAGGTGAAGGGCGTCGGCGGCACCTGGAAGGACCTGACCGAGAACGTGAACTTCATGGCGGCCAACCTGACGGCGCAGGTGCGCGGCATTGCCGGCGTGGTGACTGCGGTCGCGAAGGGCGACCTGAAAAAGAAACTGACCGTTGCGGCGCAGGGCGAGATCGCGGCGCTGGCCAACACGATCAACGAGATGACCGACACGCTGGCGGTGTTCGCCGACCAGGTGACGACCGTGGCGCGCGAGGTCGGCGTCGAGGGCAAGCTGGGCGGGCAGGCCAGCGTGCCGGGCGCATCCGGCACCTGGAAGGACCTGACCGAGAACGTCAACCAGCTTGCGGCCAACCTGACCACGCAGGTGCGCGCGATTGCCGAGGTGGCGACCGCGGTGACCCGCGGCGACTTGTCGCGCTCGATCCAGGTCGAGGCGCGCGGCGAGGTGTCCGACCTGAAGGACAACATCAACGAGATGATCCGCAACCTGAAGGAGACCACGCAGAAGAATGCCGAGCAGGACTGGCTGAAAACCAACCTGGCCCAGTTCACGCGCCTGCTGCAGGGCCAGCGCGACCTGGAAGCGGTGACCCGGCTGATCCTGTCCGAGCTGGCGCCGCTGGTGTCGGCGCATCATGGCGTGTTCTACATGATGGACGCGCAGACCGCGCCGGCGCGGCTGCAGATGATCGCCAGCTATGGCTACCGTTCCAGCCGCAAGCTGCCGACATCCTTCGGACCCGGCGAGGGCCTGGTCGGGCAGTGCGCGGTCGAGAAGCGCCGCATCTGGCTGACCAACGTGCCGCGCGACTATATCCAGATCTCGTCGGGGCTGGGCGCGGCGCCGCCGTCCAACATCGTCGTGCTGCCCATCCTGTTCGAGCAGCAGGTCAAGGCGGTCATCGAGATCGCGTCGCTGGACCGCTTCACCGACACCCACCTGTCCTTCCTCGACCAGCTGATGGAATCCATCGGCGTGGTGCTCAACACCATCGAGGCCAACAGCCGCACCGAGAGCCTGCTGACGCAGTCGCAGCGGCTGGCGCAGGAACTGCAGCAGACCAATATGGAGCTGGCGGAGAAGGCCCGGCTGCTGTCCGACCAGAACATCGAGGTCGAGCGCAAGAACCGCGAGGTCGAGCAGGCCAAGCTGGCGCTGGAAGACAAGGCGACGCAGCTGGCGCTGTCGTCGAAGTACAAGTCCGAGTTCCTGGCCAACATGTCGCATGAATTGCGCACGCCGCTGAACAGCCTGCTGATCTTGGCGCAGCAGCTGCGCGACAACCCGCAGGGCAACCTGTCGATCAGCGAGGTCGAGTATGCCCGCACCATCCACGGCTCGGGCACCGACCTGCTGACGCTGATCAACGACATCCTCGACCTGTCGAAGATCGAGTCCGGCACGGTGACGCTGGAGATGAGCGAATTCCGCTTCCCGCAGCTGGCCAACTTCGTCGAGCGCACCTTCCGCCACATGGCCGAGGCCAAGCAGATCAGCTTCGAGATCCAGCTCGATGCGCAATTGCCGTCGTCGCTGATGACCGACACCACGCGCCTGCAGCAGATCCTGAAGAACCTGCTGTCGAACGCGTTCAAGTTCACCGCCCGCGGCCAGGTCACGCTGCATATCGGCCTGGTCGATTCGGGCTGGAGCGCCGACCATCCGCTGCTGCGCAGCGCCGACGCGGTGCTGGCCTTCGCCGTCACCGACACCGGCGTCGGCATCCCGGCCGACAAGCTGCAGCTGATCTTCGAAGCCTTCCAGCAGGCCGACGGCAGCACCGCCCGCAAGTACGGCGGCACCGGGCTCGGCCTGTCGATCAGCCGCGAGCTGTCGCGGCTGCTGGGCGGCGAGATCCGCGTGACCAGCACGGTCGGCGCCGGCAGCACGTTCACGCTCTACCTGCCGTATGTCCGCAAGGGCTACCAGGAATTCGTCAACCTGCCGGCCGCCGCGCCGGCCATCGCGACCGACAACCTGCCGTCGCTGCGCCTGGCCGCGCAGGCCATCAGCGCCGCGCATGCCGCCGACAATGCCGCGATGCTGGTCGGCCACGACACCGGCGACGACAGGAACACCGTGGCGCCCGGCGACCCGGCGGTGCTGATCGTCGAGGACGACGGCGCCCATGCCCGGGGACTGCTCGACCTGGCCCGCGAAAAAGGCTTCAAGGGCATCGTCACCCACAGCGGCGACTCGGCGCTGACGCTGGCGCGCGACTACCAGCCGACCGCCATCGTGCTCGATATCGACCTGCCGGACACCGACGGCTTCACCGTGCTGGAACGGCTCAAGCGCGACCCGTCGACCCGGCATATCCCGGTGCATATCCTGTCGCGCATCGACGAGCGCGAGCGCGGTCTGCGGCAGGGCGCCATTTCCTACCTGGTCAAGCCGGTGCCGGCGGCGCGGCTGGACGAGGAGTTCAGCCGCATCCAGCAGTTCCTGGTGCGCAGCAAGCCCAGCCTGCTGGTGGTGGAGGACGACGAGGTGCAGCGTCGCCGCATCGTCGAGCTGATCGGCGCGGCCGACCTCGACATCACCGCGGTGGACTCCGGCGAGAAGGCGCTGGCGGCGCTGAAGGCCGGGCGCTTCGACTGCGCGGTGCTGGACCTGACGCTGCCCGACATCGACGGCTTCGCGCTGCTCGACGCGATCAGCGATGACGAGGACATGCGGCGCACGCCGATTGTGATCTACACCGCGCGCGACCTGAACCGCAAGGAAGTGGCGCGGCTGCGGCGGGTCGCCAAGACCATCGTCATCAAGGACGCCCGTTCGCCCGAGCGGCTGCTGGACGAGACGGCGCTGTTCCTGCACCGCTCGCCGGCGGCGCTGCCCGAGTTCCAGCGCAAGATGCTGGAGGAGGTGCATGCGGCGCAGAGCGGCCTGGCCGGCCGGCGCGTGCTGATCGTCGACGACGACCTGCGCAACATCTTCGCGCTGACGACCGCGCTGGAGCGGCAGGACATGGTGGTGTCGTTCGCCGAGAACGGCCGCGACGGCATCGAGCTGCTGCGTCAGGACCCGGCCATCGAGATCGTGCTGATGGACATCATGATGCCGGAGATGGATGGCTACGACACGATGCGCGCGATCCGCAACATCCCGCAGTTCAAGTCGCTGCCCATCATCACGCTGACCGCGAAGGCGATGAAGGGCGACCGCGACAAGTGCATCGCGGCCGGCGCATCGGACTACATCACCAAGCCGGTCGACATCGCGCAGCTGCTGTCGCTGATGCGCGTATGGCTGTCGCAATGAGCCAGGGCGCAATCGCCCGCAGCGCAGTCGAGGAGATCGAGGCCGACCTTTTGCTGGAGGCGCTGCACCGGCGCTTCGACGCCGACCTGCGGGCGCTGGAGCGGGCGCCGCTGCGCGAGCGCCTGCTTGCCTTCATGCGCGCGCGCGACCTGCCGTCGCTGTCGGTGCTGCAGGCGCAGGCGCTGCATGACGAAGCGACCGGCCTGGCGCTGGTGCGCTGCCTGTCGGTACGGCCGGTTGCGCTGTTCGACGACCCGGCGCGCATCGCCAGCCTGCGCCAGGCGCTGGGGCCGTGGCTGCGGTCCTGCCCGATGGCGCGGGTATGGGTGTCCGAATGCAGCGGCGCGGAGGACGTGTACACGCTCGCCATCCTGCTGCGCGAGGAAGGCTTCTACGACAAGACGCTGCTGTTCGCCACCTCGTCCAGCGAGGCGACGCTCGGCGCCGCCAGGCGCGGCCGCATCCCCGCCGCCGAGTTCGCGCGCTACCAGCAGAACTACCTGCGCTGCGGCGGCCGGCTGTCGCTGTCGGACTACCTCGAAGCCGAGCCGGATGAGGACGGCAACCTCGCCTTCCTGCCCGAACTGGGCCGCAACATCATCTGGGCGCAGTACAACCTCGCCACCGACGCCAGCTTCAACGAGTTCCAGCTCATCGTCTGCCGCGGCGCGCTGTCCGACCTGCGCCCGGCGCTCCGCCAGCGCGCGCTGGCGCTGTTCCACGAAAGCCTGGCCGTGTTCGGCTATCTCAGCATGCATCCCGGCGATGCGATGGTGCAGTTGCCCAACGACGTGGACTTCAGGGCGGTGCATGCGGAGTCGGGGCTGTACAGGCGGGTGGCGTAGGGCAGCAGGCAGGCCTGGCATGCAGTGCGCCTGGCGCATGCAAGCGCGTTGCATGCCAAGGTGTTGATGAAAGTGCCGCGGCGGCCCAGGAAGGCGTCGCCGGGTCGATGCATGCTACAGCGACTGCGCCGCGATCCTGGCCATGGCCGCGGCGATATTGTTCTTCGCCGCGCCTTCCGTTGCCAGCCGGACGCGCGTCACGCCGGCGAATGCTTCGCCGGGCGTGCTCGTGTGTTCCGACCGGATCCCTTCCTGCCAGACGACCTTGTCGGTCGCCATCCGTTTCAGCGTCCAGCCGACTTCCATGCTGACCGTCATCGCCATCCCGAACATCGGCTGGTGCAGCGCGAACACGTTTGCGGTCAGCAGGTAGTCGCCGCCATTGCCCTTGACGACCTGCGAGAACAGCCTGGACTCGCTGATCGCCTGGTTCAGCGCCGCTTCCAGCGCGGCATTGGAAATGCCCGGCCCATCCGCCGTCACGGCGCCGCCCGACACGTTCAGGCGCACGGTTTCCTGGAGTTTCCTGCTGACGGCGATGCCGGTCGGGACCATCCCTTCATGCGTCGGCGGCGACGCGCAGCCGCCAAGCAGGAACAGCGCCGCCAGCAGCGCGGCCACGCTCTTTTGCGCTGCGATGCGCGCGGCGAAGACGTGTGGCTTGATGATGTTCATGACGGCCTCAGCGCGCAGGTGCCGCTGATGCTGCTGCGGCCGCCGGCGCTTGCGCTGCGGCGGCCTTGGCCGGACTGAGCATGTTGCCCAGAACCTCGTCGACCATCTCGTCCGGCGACTTCCTGGTCAGGGACGTGTGGTAGGAATTCCCGACGGCCATCGGAAAGCTGGTGACCGGGTCGCGCAGGGTGACCGTGAGTTCGAGCATGTACATGGTGATGTCCCACATCCACCTGTCCACGTAGGACAGCGCTGCGTCGACCGGCTTGTCTGACTTGGGCGCGTCGCCTGTCGTCACGGTATAGCCGCGTTTTTCCAGGTTTGTCTTCAGGATCAGGTCGATCGCGCGATCGTCGCCCTTTTCCTTTTCGATATAGATGGTGCGCACCTTGCCCAGGTCCGCGCCTGGAGTCAGGGTCGCGGTGGCGCGATTCACCGCGCAGCCGGTGCTGAGAAAAACAACTGCGGCGAGAGCGGCGATGCCGGGAATCCTCTTGATCATGAAATGTCCTTTTTATGGTGGAGTGGATCTGGGGTGGGTGCTTCGGGTAAATCGGCCTGCGGTGCTCTGCCGGCAGTGCGTCGCTGGACCGGCGCGTTGAGTAACCTGAATGGCTCTGGCTATCCGGACGGCTTGCGGCCCCGCGCAACATTGACGGCATGTCCTGCATGCCTGGCGCCGGCTGCGGGGCTTCGGTCAGAAGCTGTACCGCACCGACAGCGTCAGGTTCTGCCGCACATGCTCGGGCTGCGTGACCTCGCCCGCGGCCCGCCCGTCCCGCGTGACCGGGTAGGCGGCGCTGCGCGGCACCCGCAGATAATCGAACTGGGCTGCGAAGACCAGCCTCGACTGCGCCTCGGGCCGATAGCGCAGCGCCAGGGCGACGCCGTTCGCGGAGCGGGTGCGGATGGACACGTCGTCGAGCAGGCCGGAGAAACCGATGCGCAGGCGCTCCGGCGTCGCATGCACGAAGCTCGCTCCCGCGGTCAGCGTGCCGGGGCCGATCCCGGTCCCGGTCCCGGCGAAACGCCATGCCTGCTCGATGCCGATCAGCAGGCGGCCGGATCGCGCATGTTCCTGCAAGCCGATTGCCTGGCCGCTGCCGCCGATATGCCGCCGCCAGGAATCGACGCCCAGTGCCGCGACGATGTCGGTCGCATCCAGGATGCGGTACCGCAGCCCCAGTTGCGCCTCGGCCATCCGCGTGCCGGTCTCGCTGCGGTAGGGCCGGCCGTTCTGCAGCTGCCCGTCATAGTCGATATCGGCCTGGAACACCGCGGCCTCGCCAAACAGTTCCAGCGGCCCGGATCGATGCGCGAGCCTGCCGGCAATGCCGGGCAGCCAGCCGCTCTCGTGGACGATGCGGCTGCCGGCACGGTCATGTTCCGAAATGCTCGTATAGCGGACCGCGGGCGCCATCGATGCGTCGAACTGCGCATGTGCCGGCAGCGCTGCCGCCGCACCGGCGAACGCGAAGACAGCCAGCGTGATTTTTTCAGATTGCATGGGAGAAGGCAGCGCCGCCCGAAAGCGACGCCTGTTCCTGGAACGGGATCAGTTGAGCGCGTCGAACTGCGAGCGGGTGAGGGTGCTCGACGCCGAGACGACGCCATCGCCGTTGGCGCTGTATTCCACCAGCAGCGACGTGCCGTCGAGCGCCGTCACGGTGACCATCGCCGGCGAGCCGGTAATGCGCATCGCACCAGCGGAAACGAACGAACCGAAACCCGAGGTCACGACCGGACGCACCGTCTCGACCCGGTAGACATAGGCGCCCAGCCTGGCCGAGGTGCCCGACAGCGTATAGCTGCCCGACAGCGATGTCGTGCTGCCGCTTTCCGTGCCGGTCAGGTTGAAATCGGCAAGGCTGTAGGCATTGGTCGCCATGCCCGACTGCGTGACGCTCAGGCCGAGGCGCTGGCCCGACAGGCCGACGCTGATGTCGCTGCTGCCGTTCTGGCTGGCCAGGATCTTCAGGGCGCCGTCGATCTGCACGCGCCGGTCGCCGTTGTTCATCAACAGGTTGCCGAACGTGGCTGTCAGGCCCAGGCTGTAGCGGTTGGTGTTGACCGGATCGCCGGACACCGAGTCGATCACGATCGACAGCGTGCCATTCAATGCCGGCAAATCGTCTTCGGCGCAGTTGTTGGCGGTGAGCGTCGCACGATCGCCGGCCGTGACCCTGTCGTCGCTGGCAGCCGATTCACTCACTGTCACGCTGCCGCCGCGGCTGCAGGCTTCGGTGTAGGTCGCGCCCGTCACGAACTGGCCCGTGGTCCGGGTAAAGCGCTTGTAGATCCGGGTCGATACCGAGGCCAGGCTGGACGCTGCCGCATTCGCATTCGCTTCGTTCACCTCGACGCCGGACGCGATCAGGCCGGTCGCGCTATTGAGGCTGGTCAGTTCGCCCAGTGGATCGAGCACCGTGGACGCGACGGTCTCGTAATTTGCCCTGGTGATCGCGGAGTAGGTCGCACCCGAATTCCCGGCGCTGCCGACGCTGGCCGCAACGCTGTCATTGCTGCCGCTCCCACCACCGCCGCATCCCAGCAGCGACGCATTGATCAGCACGGTGAGGCCGAGTTTCAGCTTGAAATTACGCATTCCTGTTTCCCTGTAAATTTTTGTTGTTCGAGTGTCGGGCGAGGCAAGGATTTTCACGGATGAAAGAACCTGGCTGACGCCGGCAGATTGCCGCCAGTCGGATGCAGGGCAATCGCGGACTGGATTATTGGCAATAAATTTCTTATCGGCAATAACACGTTCAGGGGATATGGGATGCGGGCGCCTGGCTGGCGCGATGGACTTGCTGGAGGGAAGCTGCCGAGGCGCGGCACGACGCCGCGCCCTGGGGGACTATCCGACGACGACTTCGCTGAACTGGATTACCGGCGTCTGGTCGGTGTAGTTGGGAATGTCGGCCATGATTTCGGGGGCATGCGGGCCGAAGCTTGCCTGGAAGGCTTCGACGGAATCGCAGAAGATATGGCACATGGCGACGTAGGTTGCGGGAGCGCCGGGGGCGCCGCCTGCGAGGCCCTTGTCGACGGTGTAGCTCTTGCAGCTGTCGCCCATTTTTTCCTTCACCATCGGCATGTGCTTGTCGCGGTAGTACTCATGGTTGAAGCGCGCGCCAGGGGTATTGGGGTACATCACGCTGACTTTGATCATGATCTGTCTCCGGGTTATTGAAGGGTTGTTGGGAGCATTGATCATGCAGAGAAAGCGGATTGCAGGCAAGGGGAGCATTAAAGCCGATTGGCTTCCCGCAAGTGGTTTGGTTTGTTCCGCGCAGCGACCGTTGCGGTTGCAGTTAGCTCCGCGCAGCGACAGTTGCAGTTGCCGTTGTCTGTGAAGTGGCCGTGGCCGTTGCCTTGGCAGTGGCTGTTGCAGTGGGTCCCCGTTGATGACGCCACGCCGCTGGTGCCGAAATCGGATAAAGAAGCGTCCGCTGTCTGAGCGAAGCGAGTTTCGGACGCTTCCCGATTTCGGTGCCAGCGGCGTGGGCACCCCGCGTAGCGGGGCGGCATCTCCGGGGTCGCCTTCTCTTGCCTACTTCTCTTGGCGAAGCAAGAGAAGTAGGTCGGCTGCCGGGCCGAAACCCGGCTAGGTCGTCCGGCAGGACACACGTATTGCTTCATCCGCCAGCAGGCGTACCGTCGCGAAGCCGCTTTTGCAGTTTGCGACGGCTGCACGTTACGAGAACGCGCCACAGCGCAAGGCGACGATGCTGCGTCTGCTGACGGGTGGAACATTGAGGCTTCACTGCCGTGGGGAGTAGCCGGGTGTTCGGCCCGGCAGCCGACCCGCTTTTTTGCTTCGCCAAAAAAGTGGGGCAAAAAAGGCGACCCCTACGATGGCGGTCCGCTGCGCGGACTGCACGCGCCGCCAGCACCTGAAACGGGAAGCGTCCGAAACTCGCTTCGCTCAGACAGCGGACGCTTCTTTATCCGTTTCAGGCGCTGGCGACGCGTCGCCATCTAACGGGGATTCACTGCAACGGCAACGGCAACGGCAGCGGCAGCGGCAGCAGCAACCGCAACTGTCGATGCGCGGGGCTAACTGCAACGGTCGCTACGCGGTCAACGTCAATGGCAACTGTCGCTACGCGGAACGTCAACAGCCATGGTCGCTGCGCGGCGCTAACGGCAACCCCGTTACCCAACGGCACGTACAGCCGCCGCCGCGCAGGCGCGCACTCTCGCCCTTATGCCGGCAGCACATCCTCAATCTGCTGCAGCGCCGACGCAATCGCCTTCTGCTCCGCCTCGGCACCCATCGCCATGCCCTCGGCATAAACGAATTCCACATCCGTCAGCCCCAGGAATCCCAGCACCATTTTCAGGTAAGGCACCTGGCTGTCCGCATCGGTATCGCGATAGAACCCGCCGCGGGTCAGCGCAACGAAGACCTTCTTGTTCTTCAGCAGGCCTTCCGGGCCGTTCGCGGTGTACTGGAACGTCACCTTCGCGCGGGCGATCGCGTCGATCCAGTTCTTGAGCTGCGTGGTCACGCCGAAGTTGTACATCGGCACGCCCATCACCAGCACGTCGGCGTCCTGGATTTCAGCGATCAGCGCGTCGTCCAGCGCGACTCGCGCATTCTGTTCGGGGGTGCGCTGGTCGGCAGGCGTGAACAGGGCGCCGAGGGCGGCTTCGTCCAGCGCGGGGTGCGGGTTGCTGGCGAGGTCGCGGATCGTCAGACGGGTGTCCGGCTGGGTCGCTTTCAGGCGCTCGACGATGGTGTTGGCGAGGCGTGTCGATTGCGAGCCTTCGCTGCGGGCGCTGGAATTGATCTGAAGGATGTTCATGGTGTTCCTCGGAAAGAGAAGTGGTATGACTTGCATTCTACTGATCCAAAACCTATTACAGAAGCCACGGAAATGGGTTACATTGTGCCGTTAATGGGATAATTGCGAGGGTGGGGCCATGCATATTGAACCGAACGACCTGATGCTGTTTGCGCATGTCGTCGACACCGGCAGCTTCAGCCGCGCCGCCGACCGCGCGGGGCTGCCCAAGTCCACCGTGTCGCGCCGGATCGCGCAGCTGGAGGCGCAGCTGGGCGAGCGGCTGCTGCTGCGGACCACCCGCAAGCTCACGGTGACCGATTTCGGCGCAGACATGCTCGAACATGCGCGCTCGGTGCTGGCGGAGGTCGAGGCGGTGTCGGCGCTGGCGCAGCATCGGCAGGCCGAGCCGGGCGGACGGCTGCGGGTGTCCATGCCCAATGACATCGCGAACGTCATGCTCGGGCCGATGCTGGCGCGCTTCATGATCAGCTATCCGGCCATCACGCTGGAAGTGGACCTCAGTCCGCGCCGGGTCGACCTGATCGGCGAGAACTTCGACGTCGCCATCCGCATGGGCAGCCTGCCGGACGATGCGACGCTGGCGGCGCGCCAGCTGGCGGTGTTCTCCAACAGCCTGTATGCGTCGCCGGCCTACCTGCAGAAGCGCGGCATGCCGGCAACGCCGCAGGACCTGATGGCGCATGACACGCTGCGCCTGCTGACCCGCAGCGGCGAGCCGGGAAGCTGGCAGCTGAGCCGCGGCGCGGAACGCTGGGAAGACCTGCCGCCCGGCCGGGCCACCATCAACTCGCCCGAGGTGCTGCTGCGGCTGGCCTGCGCCGACGCCGGCATCGCGGTGCTGGTGGACCATTTCGCCGACCCGTACCTGCGCGCCGGGCAGCTGGTGCAGGTGCTGCCGGACTGGACCGCGCCGGCCCATACGGCCTATGCGGTGTTTCCGGGCAGGCGGTTGATGCCCAGCCGCACCCGGGTGTTCCTGGACGCGATGGCGGCAGAGTTTTCCGGGCCGAAATGCGAAGCGGCGCAGGAGCGGCTGGCGCATGGGAAGAAGCGCGGGCGGCAGGGCGACCTGGCTCCGGCCTGAGCCGGCGGCGAACTGGCGCAGCGGAAAAGGGCCTCGCCACGCGCGGCGGCGACGGCCGTTACCATGCGCTGCAGAATGCCCGCGAGCGATGTTGATTCCTGTGGTTAACCCCTGCCGGAACAAAACCTTGACAGTCTGAAAACCCCTGCATACCATCTTGTCATACAACTTTGGCGCAGGCGGCAATGCCGCAGTCCGTTTTTCCAGCCCACGCCACCGCGGCGCACCTTGCGGCCGTCACCATCACAGCAGTCATCCTTGGGAGCAGGTCACATGGCAGAGCAGATCGGCCGGGTCGGCATCGTCGGCCTCGGCGCAATGGGAATGGGCATCGCGCAGTCGATGCTGCGCGGCGGACTGGAGGTGCATGCGTTCGACCTGAGGCCGGAAGCGCTGCAGGCGCTGGCCGCGGCCGGCGCGCAGACAGCCGAATCGCCGGCGGCGCTGGCCGGCCGGGTGGACGCGCTGGTCATCGTGGTGGTGAATGCGCAGCAGACCGAAGCGGTGCTGTTCGGCGAGCAGGGCGCGGCCGCGCAGCTCAAGCCGGGCGCCATCGTGATTGCCTGCGCGACGGTCGCGCCGGAATTTGCCGAGGCGCTCGGCGCGCGGCTGGCGGCGATGGGCCTGCGCTTCATCGATGCGCCGATCTCCGGCGGCGCGGCCCGCGCGGCATCCGGCGAGATGTCGGTGATGGCCGCCGGCGCGCCGGAAGATTTCGCGCGCTGCGAGCGGCTGTTCAGCGCGATCTGCTCGAAGCTCTACCGGCTCGGCGAACAGCCGGGGCAGGGTTCCAAGGTCAAGATGATCAACCAGCTGCTGGCCGGCGTGCACATCGCCGCCGCCGCCGAGGCAATGGCGCTGGGCCTGCGCGCCGGCTGCGACCCGGACGCGCTGTATGAGGTCATCTCCAACAGCGCCGGCAGTTCGTGGATGTTCCAGAACCGGGTGCCGCATATCCTGGCCGGCGACTACACGCCGCTGTCGGCAGTCAATATCTTCGTCAAGGACCTGGGCATCGTGCTCGACTACGCGAAGAAGAGCGTGTTCCCGCTGCCGCTGTCGGCCACCGCGCACCAGATGTTCATGCAGGCTTCGGCCGCCGGCCATGGCGGCGAGGACGACGCGGCGGTGATCAAGCTCTTCCCCGGCATTACGCTGCCCGTTGCGCGCGGCAAGCAGCCATCCTGAAGGAAATGCGATGAAAGTATTACTCGGATGTATCGCCGACGATTTCACCGGCGCCACCGACCTGGCCGGCATGCTGGTGAAGGCCGGCATGCGCACCGTGCAGCTGATCGGCGTGCCCGACGGGCCGCCGCCGGAAGGCGCGGACGCGGTCGTGATCGCGCTGAAGTCGCGCACGGTGCCGGCGGCCGAGGCGGTCTCCGACGCGCTGGCGGCGCTGGCCTGGCTGCAGCGGAGCGGCTGCCAGCAGTTCTATTTCAAGTACTGCTCGACCTTCGACTCCACGCCGGAAGGCAATATCGGCCCGGTCGCCGAGGCGCTGATGCAGGCGCTGGACACCGACTTCACCATCGCCTGCCCGGCGTTCCCGGCGAACGGCCGCACCATCTACAAGGGCTACCTGTTCGTCGGCGATGAACTGCTCAACGAGTCGGGCATGCGCAACCATCCGCTGACGCCGATGACCGACCCCAGCCTGGTGCGGGTGCTGCAGCAGCAGGTCAAGGGCAGCGTCGGCCTGGTCGAGTATCACACGGTTGCCAAGGGCGCCGCGGCCATTGCCGCCCGCTTTGCGGAGCTGCGGTCGCAGGGCGTCTCGCTCGCGGTGACCGACGCGCTGACCAACCATGACCTGGTGTCGATCGGCGCGGCCTGCGCCGACATGCCGCTGATCACCGGCGGCTCCGGCATTGCGCTGGGCCTGCCCGAGAACTTCCGCCGCCGCAACCTGCTGGCCCGGCTCGACGCCGCCGACCGCCTGCCCGAGACCGGCGGCCTGCGCGCGGTGATTTCCGGCAGCTGTTCGGTGGCGACGCAAAAGCAGGTGGCGGCGATGCAGAAGGCCGCGCCGTCCTTCGCCGTCGATCCGCTGGCGCTGGCGAGGGGCGACGACGTGGCCGGCGCGGCGCTGGCCTGGGCCGCGCAGCACATTGAGCAGGGGCCGTTGCTGGTGTACGCCACCGCCGCGCCAGAGCAGGTCAGGGCGGTGCAGTCGCAACTGGGCGTGGCCGAGGCCGGCGAACTGGTGGAGCGGGCGCTGGCCGCCATCGCCGTCGGGCTCGTGAAGCTGGGCGTCGGACAGCTCATCGTCGCCGGCGGCGAGACCTCGGGCGCGGTGGTCAAGGCGCTGGGCATCACGGGCCTGCGCATCGGGCCCGAGATCGACCCCGGCGTGCCGTGGACCGCGGCGCTGCAGGACGGCGGCGCGGCGACATCGTCGGAACAGGCGCAGCCGCTTGTGCTGGCGCTGAAGTCCGGCAATTTCGGCAGCGAGGACTTCTTCACCAAGGCCTGGAGCCGCCTGCCATGAGCGCCGCCGTCCACACCCATGCCGACGAGAACCGGCTGCGCGAACAGGTGGTCGACTTCGGCAAGTCGCTGTTCGAGCGCGGGCTGACCGCCGGCAGCAGCGGCAACCTCAGCGTGCGCCTCGAAGACGGCTGGCTGCTTACGCCGACCAATGCCAGCCTGGGCCGGCTCGACCCGGCCCGCCTGTCGCGGCTGGACTGGGAAGGCCGGCTGCAGGACGGCGACCCGCCGTCCAAGGAAGCCTTCCTGCACCGCGCGATGTACCAGCAGCGGCCCGGCGCGGGCGCCATCGTGCACCTGCATTCGACCCACTCGGCCGCGGTGTCCTGCATGTGCGGCCTGAACCATGACGACTGCATCCCGCCGCTGACGCCGTACTTCGTGATGAAGATAGGCCGGCTGCCGCTTCTGCCGTATCACCGTCCCGGCGACCCGGCGCTCGGCGACGCCATCGGCGCGCTGGCGAAAAAGCATGCGGCGGTGCTGCTGGCCAACCATGGGCCGGTGGTGTCCGGCAGCAGCCTGGAAGCCGCGGTCTATGCAGCCGAGGAGCTGGAGGAAACCGCGAAGCTTTTCCTGATGCTGCGCGACGTGCCGGTCAGGCCGCTCGATGCGCAGCAGATCGCCGAACTGAAGACGGCGTTTTCACTCGATATCTAAAACGATTACCGGAGACCAGCATGCCCAAGTTCGCCGCCAACCTGTCGATGATGTTCAATGAAGTGCCCTTTCCGCAGCGCTTCGCCGCGGCGGCCGCCGCCGGTTTCAAGGGCGTGGAATTCCTGTTCCCTTACGACCATGCGCCGGCCGAGGTGGCCGCCTGGCTGCAGGAAAGCCAGCTGGAGAATGCGCTGTTCAACATGCCGCCGGGCGACTGGACGGCAGGCGAGCGCGGCATTGCCGCGCTGCCGGGCCGCGAGGACGAGTTCCGCGCCGGCGTCGCGCGCGCGCTCGAGTATGCGAAGGCGCTGGGCACGCGCCGGCTGCACATGATGGCCGGGCTGATCCCGGCAGGATCGGACATGGCCGCACACCGCGCGGTCTATCTCGCCAACCTCCGGCATGCGGCGCGCGAATGCGGCCTTGCCGGCGTCGAGGTGCTGCTGGAGCCGATCAATGGCCGCGACATGCCGGGCTACTTCCTGCAAACCCAGGCCGATGCGCATGCGCTGCGCGAGGAATGCGGCGAGCCCAACGTCAAGGTGCAGATGGACTTCTATCATGCGCAGATCATGGAAGGCGACCTGGCGATGAAGTTCAAAAAATGGTTCGACGGCATCGGCCATGTGCAGATCGCCAGCGCCCCGGCCCGCAACGAGCCTGACGACGGCGAAGTCAATTACCCCTACCTGTACAAGCTGCTCGACGAACTCGGCTACACCGGCTGGATAGGCTGCGAATACCGTCCGCGCGGCCGCACCGAAGATGGCCTGGCATGGCTGTCCGCTTACCAATGACAAGGATGCATCGATGAACGTACTCATTACCGGCGGCGCCGGATTCCTCGGCCAGAAGCTGGCCCGCGCTCTGCTGGCCCGCGGCACATTGTCCGGCGTGGACGGCAGCCAGCAAGCCATAGACCAGCTGGTGCTGGTCGACGTGGTCCAGGCCAACGACTTCGGCGACCCGCGCGTGCGCGTGGTCACCGGCGACATCACCGACCCGGCGCTGATGCACTCGCTGATCGACGCCGGCGCCACGTCGGTCTTCCATCTCGCGGCGGTGGTCAGCGGCCAGGCCGAAGCCGACTTCGACCTCGGCATGAGGATCAACCTCGACGCGTCGCGGCTGCTGCTGGAAGCCTGCCGCGCCGCCGGCCACAAGCCGCGCGTGGTGTTCACCAGCTCGGTGGCCGTGTACGGCGGCAAGCTGCCGGACGTGGTGCGCGACGACACCGCGCTCAACCCGCAGTCGTCCTACGGCGCGCAGAAAGCCATTGCCGAACTGCTGCTCAACGACTTCAGCCGCAAGGGCTTCGTCGACGGCCGCGTGCTGCGCCTGCCCACCATCAGCGTGCGGCCCGGCAAGCCGAACAAGGCCGCGTCGTCCTTTGCCAGCGGCATCATCCGCGAGCCGCTCAACGGCGAGGACGCCGTCTGCCCGGTGTCGCCGGCGCTGCGGCTGTGGCTGCTGTCGCCGCGGCGCGCGATCGCCGCGCTGATCGCCGGGCACGAGCTGTCGGGCGACGCGCTCGGAACCAGCCGCACCATCAACCTGCCTGGCCTGTCGGTCAGCGTGGCCGACATGGTGGCGGCGCTGGAAAAGGTCGGCGGCCCCGAAGCCGTTGCTCGCATACGCTTCGCGCCCGACCCGGCGGTGGAACGCATCGTGCAGAGCTGGCCGGGCGCCTGGGACGACAGCCGCGCACGCGCGCTGGGGCTGGAAGGCGACGCCGATTTCGAGAGCGTGATCCGGGCCCATGTCGAGGATGAATTAAGCTAGCGGCTTTCCATCCCGACAGAAGGACCGCATGCCCTTATCCGACAAGCCGCAGGGCGCCGGCGCAGGCATGTCGCTTGAACTGGCCATCTCGCCGGCCGGCCGCATGCACCTCGAGCATCTGCCGGGAAACCCGGACCTCGACCCGGCGGCGCAGGCGCGCATCGAGCGCGCCTATGCGCAGGGCGACGGTCCCGGCCTGCTGCACCTGGGCGCGGTCGAGCTGACGACCTGGCTGCCGCCGTCGCTGGCGTTCGGCCGCGAACTGGCCCAGGGTTTCATGGCGCGGCTGTGTGCGGCTCCCGGGCTGGCCGAACGCTGGGAGACGGTGGAGCCGGACATGCCCGCGGCGGAACTGGAACGCCTGCTGGCAGCCGCGCCGCCGATGACGGGCGCCGAGTATCTCGACGCCGCCCGCCTGCAGGCATTGCTGGACGGCCTGCTGGCGACGGCCCGCGCGGCCATCGCCGCGCATGACGGCGATGTGCAGGCCTGGCTGCGGCGGCAGCACCCGGGCTGGCACATGGTCGGTCGCGTCTGCTTCCACCTCGCCGAGAACAGGGCCAACGAGCAGGCGCCGTTCGCCTTCCTCGCGACCTATGTCGGGCAGGTCTCGCAGCAGGCCGGCGCGCGGCATCAGCCGCTGGGACGCGCGCTGCAGGAATATGCCGGCGCCGGCAACCGCGACATGCTGCTGGGACTGCTGCTGCCGGTGAACCGGGCCGCGGAAAACAGTCCGTGGCTGCGCTCGCTGGTCGATTCCGGCGCGGTGTTCCGGCCGCTCGCCTGGACGCCGGCCGAGGCCCACCAGTTCCTGCGCAACATCCCCGTCTTCGAAGCGGCCGGCATCGTTGTCCGCGTACCCGACTGGTGGAAGCCGCAGGCGCCGCCGCGGCCGCAGGTGAAGGTCAATATCGGCAAGAACGCGAGCGGCATCGGGATGGACGCGATGCTGGATTTCGACGTGTCGCTGTCGCTGGACGGCGAGGCGCTGTCCGACGACGAGTGGCGGCAGCTGATGGCCGCCGGCGACGGCCTGGTGCGCCTCAAGGGCCGCTGGGTCGAACTCGACCGGAACAAGCTCGACCGCGTGCTCGCCCACTGGAAGAAAGTCCAGTCCGCGTCGGCCGGTGACGGCATCTCCTTCCTCGAAGGCATGCGCCTGCTGGCCGGCGCGAACCTGGCGGCCGGCGGCGAGGCCGAGCTGCCGGACAGCGTGGCCGACTGGTCCAGCGTGGTCGCCGGCGACTGGATGGAAACCGTGCTGGAAGGGCTGCGCAAGCCGCAGGGCGATGCCGAACCCGGCCCGGCATTCCATGCGTCGCTGCGCCCTTATCAGCAGGACGGGCTGCGCTGGCTATGGTGGCTCAACCGGCTTGGCCTGGGCGCCTGCCTGGCCGACGACATGGGCCTGGGCAAGACCGTGCAGGTGCTGGCGCTGCTGTCGCTGGCCAAGCGGGAAGGCGACGCCGGGCCGCACCTGCTGGTGCTGCCGGCATCGCTGATCGGCAACTGGCAGGCCGAGATTGCGCGCTTCGCGCCCGGCCTGCGCGTGCTGGTCGCGCATGCATCGGCCATGCCCGCCAGGGACCTGGCTACGCTCGGCGGCGACGGCCTGTCCGGGGTCGACCTGGTCATCACCAGCTATGGCAGCCTGATCCGGCTGCCGTGGCTGCTGGAGACGCGCTGGTCGATGGTCGTGCTGGACGAGGCGCAGGCGATCAAGAATCCGGGCGCGCGCCAGACCAGGGCGGCCAAGGCACTGCACAGCCGGGTGCGGCTGGCGCTGACCGGCACGCCCGTCGAAAACCGGCTGGGCGAGCTATGGTCGCTGTTCGATTTCATTTGCCCCGGCCTGCTCGGCACCGGCGCCGCCTTCACCCGTTTCGTGCGCCGGCTGGAGAAGCAGGACCACCCGGACTACGGGCCGCTGCGGCGGCTGGTGCAGCCCTACATCCTGCGCCGGCTGAAGAGCGACAGGCGCATCATCGCCGACCTGCCGGACAAGACCGAGGTGAAGGCCTACTGCGGCCTGTCGCACGCGCAGGCCAAGCTGTACGGGCAGGCGGTGGATGCGCTGGCAGCGCAGATCGGCGGGCTGGACGGCATCGCCCGCCGCGGCGCGGTGCTGGCCTTCCTGCTGCGCTTCAAGCAGATCTGCAACCACCCGTCGCTGTGGCTGGGCGACGGCGGCTATGCGCCGGAGGACAGCGGCAAGTTCGCCCGGCTGCGGGCGCTGGCCGAGGAGATCGCCGCGCGCCAGCAGAAGCTGCTGGTGTTCACCCAGTTCCAGGAAATGACCGCGCCGCTGGCCGGCTTCCTGCAGACCGTGTTTGGCCGTCCTGGCCTGGTGCTGCATGGCGGCACGCCGGTCAAGTCCCGCAAGGCGCTGGTCGACCGTTTCCAGGATGACGAGGGGCCGCCGTTCTTCGTGCTGTCGATCAAGGCCGGCGGCACCGGCCTGAACCTGACCGCGGCGTCGCACGTGATCCACTTTGACCGCTGGTGGAACCCGGCAGTCGAAAACCAGGCGACCGACCGCGCGTACCGCATCGGGCAGAAGAAGAATGTGCTGGTCCATAAATTCATTTGCCGCGGCACGGTCGAAGAAAGGATAGACGCGATGATCGAGGACAAGCTCGGCTTGTCGAATACCATCCTTGCCGACGGCGGCGAAATGCCGCTGACAGAGATGAGCAACGAGGCGCTGCTGCAGATGGTGAAGCTTGACATCAACAGCGCGCTCGATGAACAGTGAGGGCGGCAGCCGCGACTCTACGGGAGCAATGACATGGGCAGGCATTACGACAACTACTGGCCGCCTTACATACCGGTATCGGAACGGCGCGAGCAGGCGCGGGCCGCGCTGGCATCGCTGAAGAAAAAGGGCGTCGACTGCCAGCCGGTTGCGGTCGAGGGACGGGCGATCGCGCGGACCTTCTGGGGCATCAAGTGGTGTCGCAACCTGGAAGCCTACAGCGACTTCGCCAACCGCCTTCCGCGCGGGCGCAGCTGCGTGCGGCACGGCGCGGTGTTGGACCTGCAGATCGGCCCCGGCGCCATCGATGCGCTGGTCAGCGGCGCCGCGGTCTACAAGGTCAGGATAGCCATCGAGCCCTTGCCCGAACGCGACTGGAAAGCCATCCTCGACGAATGCGCGGGCAAGGTGGCGACGCTGGTCGAACTGCTGCAGGGCCGCCTGTCGGACTCGGTGATGGAGGTTGTCACGCGTCCCGGTTCCGGCCTGTTTCCGACGCCGAAGCAGATCGATTTCCGCTGCAGCTGCCCGGACGACGCATTCATGTGCAAGCATGTCGCCGCGGCGCTGTACGCAGCAGGCAACCGACTCGACAGCCAGCCGGAACTGCTGTTCCTGCTGCGCCATGTCGATCCGCAGGAACTGATCCGGCAGGCGGGCAGCGGGCCGGCCGCGGATGCATCGGCTGCATCGGATGCGGCAGCCGCAGGCCTGGCCGATGCCGACCTGTCTGCGCTGTTCGGCATCGAGATCGATGCGCCGCCCCCGCCGGCAAAGCCGCCGCGGCGCACGCGCGCGAAAGGCTGAGCCGGCCGGGAAGCGCATCGGGCCGGGAAGCCCTGCGCGGCAGGGTCCGCCAGCCAGGATGCGTCCGGCCTGAACCGGCGTGGAGCGCGCCGCGCCGTCTCGCGGCCAGGACCGCGCGTCCCGGCCGCGGCCGTGGCGATCGGCCGCTTGCGGCTGCCCCGCATCGGCCCTCATCCCGTATAAATTCGCTATAGTGCCTACGCCTATTCAATCTGCAACTATCAGGAGTATCCATGCCCCAGATGCCAACATCGCCCGGCAAGTCCGACCTCGACCTGCTGCGCCTTGCCCTTGCCTGCGCCGAGCGGGCCAAGGCGGCGGGCCGGCACCCGTTCGGCGCCATCGTCGCCGATGAACACGGCAATGTCGTCGCCGAAGCCGGCAACAACTCGATGCCGCCGGAAGGCGACCCGACCCAGCATGCCGAACGTGTCGTGGCGGCGCTGGCCGCGCAAAGGCTGCCGCGCGAGGCGCTCGCGCGATGCACGCTGTACACCAGCGCTGAGCCGTGCGCGATGTGCGCCGGCGCCATCTACTGGTGCAATATCGGCCGCGTGGTCTATGCGATGTCGGAAGAGCGGCTGCTCGAACTAACGGGCAGCCATCCGGACAATCCGACGCTGTCGCTGCCGTGCCGCGAGGTCTTCGCCAGCGGCCAGCGCGCGACCGAGGTCGTGGGGCCGGTGCCGGAAATGGAAGAGGAAGCGGCCGCGCCGCATCTTGGATTCTGGGGGCACTGAGATGAGCGTCATCGACCCCGTACTGTGGAACGACTGGCACCCGGTCGCCGCCAGCGCCGCGTTGCAGCCCGGCGCGATGCAGCCGGCGCGGCTGCTCGGCGAGGAGATCGTGGTCTGGCGCAGCGCCGATGGCGCGGTGCATGCATGGGATGACCGTTGCCCGCATCGCGGCGCCCGGCTGTCGCTTGGGGCAATCGCCGGCGACCGGCTGGTATGCGGCTATCACGGCTGGCAGTTCGACAGCGCCGGCGTCTGCCGGCTGCAGCCCGCCCACCCGTACGACACGCCGCCGCGCGCCGCCTGCGCGCGCACCTTCCAGGCGCGCGAAGCGTATGGGCTGGTCTGGGCCTGCGTCGGCGCCCCGGCGCTTGCCTTGCCGCCTTTTCCCGAGCAGGCAGAAGGCCGGCTGCGCACGGTGCTGTGCGGTCCTTATCCGGTACATGCCTGCGGGCCGCGCATCATCGAGAACTTCCTCGACATGGCGCATTTCCCGTTCATCCATAACGGCATCCTCGGCGACCCGCGTTATACCGAGGTGCCCGACTACCAGGTCGGTCCGTATGACGACGGCCTCGGCGCGGAGGGCATGGAAGGCGTGATCGCGACCGGCTGCCGCGCCTACCAGCCGCAGGCCAACCTGATGGCCAGCGACGGCTCGATGGTCGAATACACTTACCGCGTGGTGCGCCCGCTCACCGCCATCCTGACCAAGCTGCCGGAAAAGCAGGGCGGCCTGGTCGAGGCCATCAGCCTGTTCGTGCAGCCGCTGGACGAGGAGCATCACCACGCATGGATCGTGCTGGCGATGAACAACGACACCGCGTCGGACGATGAACTGCGCGCTTTCCAGGACCGCATCTTCCTGCAGGACCTGGAGATACTGGAATCGCAGCGGCCCAGGAAAATCCCGCTGGAGCCGGGCGTGGAATTGCCGCAGCGGGCGGACCGACTATCTGCCGCGTACCGGCGGATGTTGAAGCGCGTCGGCCTGCGCTACGGTGTGCTTTAAGGTGCGAATCGCTGCATTGCGGTGCGCGTCGGACTGGCATTTGCGGTTGATGTAGCGTAGCGCGTTCGGCAAGGCATTGCGCACGGTGGCCCAGTCCAGTTCGCCATTGATTACCCGCAGTTCGCTTTGTCCTGGCTGGATCTCCAGCAGTCTGCCATACAGCTGGGCTGCCATCGGCACCAGTCCCAGCAAAGCGTCGTCGTCGCCGGTTACGATCCAGATGGGCACCTTGATGCTGCTGCTGCGGTAGGCGTTGAGACGAGCGGTGTAATTGAGCGCCTGCCATTCGGCAGGGTCGAATGCCTGGTCGGTCATGAACTGCGGCATGCGCCGGATTGCCGAGGTCTCCGCCGGCAACGGGTCATAGATTTCAGGAGCGACGACGGCGGCGCCGCAGAAGCGGTCCGGGTACTTCATCGCAAGATTCAGCGCGCCGTAACCTCCCATCGACCAGCCGGCGACAGCCCGCCCGGCGCGGTCGCTTAGAAGCCGGTACTTCGATTCGACATGAGGCATCAGCTCCTGCATCAACGCCGTCTCGGCCTTGTCCGCGGCGCCATCCACCCACCAGGACTGCGGGCCGAAGCTGGGCATGATCACCACTCTGGGCTGCAAGACGCCCTTTTTGACGAGTGTATTGAAGATTCCGATGGTGCCGTTTTCCAGCCATTCGTTCTGGTCGCCATCGAGGCCATGCAAAAGGTAAATGGCGGAGAGTTTTCCGGCCGTTCTGGCATATTCGTCAGGCAGATAGACGGTGAACTCGACCTTGCGGCCCAGGACCGTCGACTGGTAGCTGTCCTTGATGGCCCGTCCCGCCGTGGCATCGACAGAGAGGAATGTGAAAAACAGCGAGACCGCGATCGACAGCATCGTTTTCAAGAACATTGCATAACCCTCCGGTGATCCTGGCTGAGTCGCAAGGAATAACCGGGAGTTCATTAAAATAATCGTTCTTTGGGTTGTTTATCCGCTAATCAGCACGTTGGCCTCACGCCGCCGCCAGCAGCGAGCGCACTGCCTCCCGTGCCTCCCGTCCCAGCTGCCGGATGTCCACGCCGGGCAGCCTGTCGTCCTCGACCACGATGCGGCCATCCACCAGCAGCCACTTCAGGTGCGGCCGCCCACCCGAGGCGACCGGGCCGATGGCCGGGTCGTGCAGGCCGAAATAGCGCGGGTCGTCCAGCGAATACACGGCGATGTCGGCGCAGGCGCCGACCGTGATGCCCTGCAAGCCGTCCAGCCCCAGCACGCGGGCGCCGCCGGTGGTGCCCCAGCGCACCACGTCCTCGATGCTGGCGGCGTCGGCGCCGCCCTCTTGCGTGCCGCCTGCGTAGCCGGGCAGCGCATCCTGGCCGCCGCGCGCCCGCTGCATCAGCCAGGCCGCATGGGTCTCGGAAATCATGTCGGCCGCTTCGTTGGATGCCGCGCCGTCGACGCCGATCGACACTGTCACGCCGGCCGCCTCCAGTTGCCGCACCGGCGCAATGCCGCTGCCCAGCCGGCCATTGCTCTGCGGGCAATGGGCAATGCCGGTGCCGGTCTGGCCCAGCAGCGCGATCTCGTGCGCGTCGAGCTTGACCAGGTGCGCATACCAGACGTCCGGCCCCAGCCAGTCATGCTCGCCGACGAATTCCACCGGCGAGCAGTTGAACTTGCCGCGCGCGGCCTGCTGGTATTCAACCGTCTCCGACAGGTGGCTGTGCAGCCGCAGGCCCAGGCTGCGACCAAACGCGGCCAGCTCGCGCAACTCGGCCGGCTGCACCGAATACAGCGGCGTGGTCGGCGCCATCACGATGCGGCGCATGGCAGCCGGGCCGGCGTCGTGATACTGCCGCGCCAGCCGCGCGACGTCTTCCTGGTAGTCCGCCAGCGACTCCGGCCGCAGCGCGCTCGGCAGTTCGGCCTCGAGCTGCCGGGTCTGGGTCGCGCCGCCGCGGCACAGCACGAAGCGCAGGCCCAGCGCGTCGGCCTCCTCGAACAGGATGGCAGAGCTGTCATACGGCATGCCGGGGTAGTACAAATAATGATGGTCGGCCACGGTGCCGCAGCCGGACAGCGCCAGTTCGACCAGGCCGATGCGCGCGGCCAGCCGGAACAGCTTCTCGTCGAAGCGGGCGCGGTAGCGGTAGGGCGTGGCCGCCAGCCAGTCGGTCAGCGACAGGTTCAGGCCGGACGGGTCGCCCTTCAGCAGCGACTGGAACAGGTGATGATGGGTGTTGACCCAGGCCGGATAGACCACGCAGTCGGTGGCGTCGAGCACGCGTTCGCCGGGCAGCGGCGCCAGGTGGCCGATCGCCTGGATGCGGCCGTCCGCCACGCGGATGTCGGGGCCGGCTGCACGGCCGCCGTTATCGGCGCGGCCGGTGAGGATGTCATGGATATTGGTCAGCAGGATGGAGGAAGTGGTCATTGCTCGATCGTCGGTAGTCAGGGATGGGCAGGGCCGGGCACGGCCGGTTGAAGGCAGTTGAAGGACAGGAAAGCTGCGCAGCAAGTTTCCTGCCATCGCCGGGCCCGTGATTGTTTCGGGTATGGAACTTGCTGAACCTGCATGAGCGGCCGCCGCCTGGACCATGCAAGGCGCCAATGCGGTGCGCACCATTCTGGAACATCACCTTAGGATCGGATAGCCATGCCCCGTTTCAAGTCATTTCATGTTGCCGCTGCACTGTTGCTGTGCGCGGCGTCGGCACAAACCCTTGCGCAGGAGACCAAGGTCAAGTTCCAGCTCGACTGGCGCTTCGAAGGCCCGTCCGCACTGTTCCTGGTCGCCAAGAGCAAGGGCTACTTCGAGCAGGAGAAGCTCGATGTGACCATCGACGCCGGCAACGGCTCGGGCAATGCGGTCAACCGGGTTGCGTCCGGCAGCTATGACATGGGCTTCGCGGACATGGCCGCGCTGATGGAATTCACCGCCAACAACCCGTCCGCTCCCAGCAAGCCGGTAGCGGTGATGATGGTCTATAACGACACGCCGGCCGCGGTGCTGGCGCTGAAGAAGTCCGGCATCAAGACGCCGGCCGACCTCGCGGGCAAGAAGCTGGGCGCGCCGGTCTTCGACGCCGGCCGCCGCGCCTATCCGATCTTCGCCAAGGCCAATGGCCTGGATGCGGCCAAGGTCAACTGGGTCAGCATGGACCCGCAGCTGCGCGAGACCATGCTGGCGCGCGGCGACATCGACGCCATCACCGGCTTCTACTTCACGTCGCTGCTGAACCTGAACGCCCGCGGCGTCAAGGACGAGGACATCGTGGTGATGTCGTATCCGAACTACGGCGTGAAGATGTACGGCAACGCGATCATCGCGTCGGACGCTTTCGTCAAGCAGCATCCGGATGCGATCAGGGGCTTCCTGCGGGCCTTCGCCAAGGCGTCGAAGGACGTGATGGCCAACCCGGACGCGGCGGTCGCCGCGATCAAGGCGCGGGACGCGCTGGTCGACGAAAAGCTGGAGGCGCGCCGGCTGAAGCTGACCATCGCCAGTTCCATCGCCACCGCCAATGCGAAAGCCGAAGGCTACGGGCAGGTGTCGGCGCCGCGCCTGTCGCTGATGGCGTCGCAGGTGTCGGATGCCTATGGCACCAAGACCCGGGTCGACCCCAACGCGGTGTGGAACGCGTCCTTCCTGCCGTCGAAGGCCGAACTCAACGTCTTCCCGAAATAGCCGCCTGCGCCAACCGGCCCGCATCGCGCCGATGCGGGCCCTTATCCGAAGCATCCATGACCGACACCTTTGTAGATTTCAAAAACGTTTTCCTGGCCTATGGCGACAGCGGCGACTTCGCGGTGGAAGACATCACGCTCAGCACCCGGCAGGGCGAATTCATTGCCATCGTCGGGCCGTCGGGCTGCGGCAAGTCGACCTTCATGAAGCTGGCGACCGGGCTCAAGGCGCCGACCCGCGGCAGCGTCAGCATCGACGGCGCGCCGGTCACCGGGCCGCTGAAGATCGTCGGCATGGCCTTCCAGGCGCCGACGCTGCTGCCGTGGCGGACCACGCTGGACAACGTGCTGCTGCCGCTGGAAATCGTCGAGCCGCATCGCAGCCGCTTCCGCAGCCACCGCGCGGAGTACGAGGCGCAGGCGCTGAAGCTGCTGAAGGCCGTCGGGCTGGATGGCTATGCGCACCAGTTTCCGTGGCAGCTGTCGGGCGGCATGCAGCAGCGCGCATCGATCTGCCGCGCGCTGATCCACGAGCCCAAGATGCTGCTGCTCGACGAGCCTTTCGGCGCGCTGGACGCGTTCACCCGCGAGGAGCTGTGGTGCATCCTGCGCGACCTGCAGGCGGCGCAGCGCTTCAACGTCATCCTGGTCACGCATGACCTGCGCGAGGCGGCCTTCCTGGCCGACACCATCTACGTGATGAGCCGGCGGCCGGGCCGCATCGTGGCGTGCAAGACGAACCCCTTGCCCGGCCCGCGCGAACTGGAGGTCACCTACACCGAGCCGTTCACCGCGCTGGTCCATGAACTGCGCGAGCACATCGGCCGCGTACGCACGTCCTGAAAGCCCGAACATGAAAAACAACTTAGTGCGCAAGAGCGCGCCGTGGCTGCTGCTGGCCGCGGTGCTGGTGATATGGCAGCTGGTCTGCAGCGTCTTCAACGTCTCCGAATTCGTGTTTCCGAGCCCGCTGGCCATCGTGCAGTCGCTAATCGAATTTGCCGGCCCCATCGCGATGCATGCATGGCGCACGTTCTGGGTCACGATGGCCGGCTTCGCGCTGGCGGTGCTGGTCGGCGTGGTGCTGGGCATGGCGATCGGTTCGTCGCCCTTCCTCTACGCCGCCGCATACCCGCTGATGACCGCGTTCAATGCCTTGCCCAAGGCGGCCTTCGTGCCCATCCTGGTGGTCTGGTTCGGCATCGGCGCGGGGCCGGCGATACTGACCGCCTTCCTGATTTCCTTCTTCCCGATCATGGTCAATATCGCGACCGGGCTGGCGACGCTGGAGCCGGAAATGGAGGATGTGCTGCGGGTGCTGGGCGCGCGCCGGATGGACGTGCTGCTGAAGGTGGGACTGCCGCGTTCGATGCCGTATTTCTTCGCGTCACTGAAGGTCGCCATCACGCTGGCCTTCGTCGGCACCACGGTGTCGGAAATGACCGCGTCGAACGAGGGCATCGGCTACCTGCTGGTGTCGGCCGGCTCGTCGATGCGGATGCCGCTGGCCTTTGCCGGCCTGGTGGTCATCGGCGCAATGGCGATGACGATGTATGAGCTGTTTTCAGTGGTGGAGAAGCGGACGACGGGCTGGGCGCATCGCGGTGCGCGCTGAGCGGAGATGAGGTGAACTGATGCGGGGAAGGGGCGTTGCGGGCTGGCGCCGGGCGCCGCAGCGCCCATGGTTTGGGCTTGCGGCGCCGTCATCCATTGCGGCTCGTGGTGTCCCGTACGAAGCAGCGCGGGGCTGCATCGCTATTGCAGGAAGCCGGCGTTCTACCGCGACCGGCGCATCGCAAGCACCATGGATACGCCGGTCGCGAGCGTCGTGACGGCGACGCATCCAATGGCCAGCAATTCAAGCTGCATGGCGGTCATGGCAGGGTGCGCAAGATTGCGGGACCTGGCGGAGACGGGCCGGCTTAACCGCGCGAGGCGATGAAGCGGAGTTCTGCGGCCAGGTTCGGCGACAGCGCCTCGTAGTCACGGGCCAGCCTGAACACCGCGAGCTGGTCACGCAGCGTTGAACGCGGCGACGCCGGTTGCTGCGGCTTCACCGCGAGCAGGGCGGCCAGCAGCGAGCGGAACGCATAGCCGACGTTCTGCGCATAGGTCGAGGGAGCTTCGTTGCGGGCTGCATGTGGAAAAGTGATCGTGGACATCGTTTACTCCTGGTGATTTCTGTATGGAACAAGTATGGGGTTGGTCCGGGCGGGTTTCCAATTTTCAGTGCTCATACCTACTATTGCGTTTGCTTATAGCTGCGTGTAGGGATCGTCGCCATGAATAGTGAAATCCGTCCCGTTTACAGTGGAGTTATGTGTCCAGACGATAGCGGCGCAATTTCCATTGCATCCATGATTTAAATCACCCCGATTAAGTATCTTTTTGATAACATTGCTGTACCGACTGCGGGATTTCCCGCATATTCATTGCCCAGGGGCTTCGCTTCTGGGCATTTTTTTTGCCTGAATGTAACGGCTTGATAGCGATATCAGAGAGTGCCGGCGCCGTGGCATGTCGGGGGAACACCGCGGTTCATACCCGTCCCGGTTCACAAGGTGCGACGAAAATCCGTAGGTTTTAACAAGCGCAAGCGCATTACATCATTCGTTGCGGACAGTCGATGGTACTTGATTGGCCTGTGGTGTAATGCGCTGCGCTTGTTAACCCTACGATCCTGCGGGCCGCGGTGACGAATCGGAACCATCGATCTCACCCGGCACGCCGTGCCTTGGGTTGGACGCCGGTCGGCAGAATCCGTCGGAAGCTGCGAAAAATCGCTTTACAAAAAAGCATAATCGGATAAAAATCGCGTCCTCTGATAGCGCTATCAAGCGCAACAGCATGGATGGAGACGGTAGTGGCCGAGTCATTGGATCGATGGATGGAAAACGCCCGGCGCAGGCGCTGGGTGGTGATGGGTGTGTCCGGTTGCGGCAAGAGCGAGATGGGCCGCCGCCTTGCCGACGCGCTGGGCATCGCCTACGCGGAAGGCGACGACGATCATCCGCCGGCCAACGTCGCCAAGATGGCGGCCGGCACGCCGCTGACCGACATCGACCGCCGGGACTGGCTGCTGCTGCTGCAATCCCGCATTGCCGCCGCCGCGGCGCGCAACGAAGGCCTGGTGCTCTCGTGCTCCTCGCTGAAACGCCGCTACCGCGACCTGCTGCGGGCAGGCGACCCCGCACTCGTATTTGTCCACCTGCACGGCGACCGCGCGCTGATTGCGCAGCGCATGCACCAGCGTCCCGGGCATTTCATGCCGCCGGCGCTGCTGGAAAGCCAGCTGCGCGACCTGGAGCCGCTGCAGGCCGATGAAGCCGGCATCGTGCTCGACATCGCCGACACCCCGGAACAACTGATCGAACAGCTGATGCAGCATTGCCGCCAGCAGGCGGATTAAAAGTATTTTATAAGGAGGACGACATGAAGGTTCCGGTTCCACGCCTTGAGCGCGTGGTCGAATGGCTGATGGCGCTGGCGCTGACCGTGATGGTCGCGCTGGTGTTCGGCAACGTGGTGCTGCGCTATGTGTTCAATTCCGGCATCGCCGCAGCCGAGGAAATATCGCGGCTGATGTTCGTCTGGCTGATTTTTCTCGGCGCGATCCTCGGCCTGCGCCACCATGCGCACCTGGGCGTGGAGCTGGTGCAGGCGCGCATCCCGCGCAAGCTGCGCGTGGCCTGCGCGGTCGTCAGCCACCTGCTGATGCTGTATGCGCTGAGCCTGTTCCTGTATGGCAGCTGGACCCAGACGCTGATCGGCATGAGCACCTATTCGACCGTGCTGCGCTACCCGACGGCCTTCATGGCCTCGGCCGGCCTGCTGTGCGCGGCCTCGATGATCGTCATCGTCGCCGCCAACCTGCTGCGCATCCTGCGCGGCAGCCCCGATGCGATGGTGCCCGGCGACGCCGGCGCCGCCTCCCAGCCTGAAGCGCCGGGGGTGATGGAATGACGCTCGCCATCTTCCTGGGCTCCCTGGTGCTGCTGATGGTGCTGGGCATGCCGATCGCGTTCGCGCTGGTGCTGACCGGCGTCGCGCTGATGTTCCACCTCGACTTCTTCGATGCGCAGCTGGTCGCACAGAACCTGCTGTCCGGCGCCGACAACTTCCCGCTGATGGCCGTGCCCTTCTTCATCCTGGCCGGCGAGCTGATGAATGCCGGCGGCATCTCGCGCCGCATCATCAACCTGGCGGTCAGCCTGGTCGGGCACATACAGGGCGGCCTCGGCTATGTCGCCATCGCCGCCGCGGTGCTGCTGGCCAGCCTGTCCGGCTCGGCGATTGCCGACACGGCCGCGCTGGCGACGCTGCTGATCCCGATGATGCGCGACCACGGCTACGCGGTGCCGCGCTCGGCCGGCCTGATCGCGTCCGGCGGCATCATCGCGCCCATCATCCCGCCGTCGATGCCCTTCATCATTTTCGGCGTCACCACCAATACCTCGATCAGCAACCTGTTCCTGGCCGGCGTGGTGCCGGGCATCCTGATGGGCGTGGCGCTGGTCATCGTCTGGACCATCCTGGCCCGCAAGATGAAGGTCACCCCGCAGCCCAAGGCCTCGTGGGCCGACCGCCGGCGCGCGGTCATCGACGGCGTCTGGGCGCTGATGCTGCCGGTGATCATCCTGGGCGGCCTGCGCGGCGGCCTGTTCACGCCGACCGAAGCGGCCGTGGTGGCAGCGGTGTACTCGCTGTTCGTCAGCCTGTTCATCTACCGCGAAGTGAAGTTCAACGAACTGGTCAAGCTGCTGGTCGACGCGTCCCGCACCACCAGCACCGTGATGTTCCTCTGCGCCGGCGCGCTGGTGTCGTCCTACATGGTGACGCTGGCCGACCTGCCTGCGCAGGTCACCGACTTCCTGGCGCCGCTGCTGGGCGACCCGCGCCTGCTGATGTTCTGCATCATGCTGCTGCTGCTGGCCATCGGCACCGTGATGGACCTGACCCCGACCATCCTGGTGATGGGCCCGGTGCTGATGCCGATCGCGTTGAAGGCCGGCATCGACCCGACCTATTTCGGCGTGATGTTCATCCTGGTCGGCACGCTGGGCCTGATCCATCCGCCGGTCTGCACGGTGCTCAACGTGGTGTGCGGCGTGGCCAAGATATCGCTGGAGAGCGCGACCAAGGGCATCTGGCCGTTCCTACTGACCTATCTCGTGCTGATCATCCTGTTCATCATTTTCCCGGGCATCATCACCGCGCCGATGGCGCTGCTGCGCTAGCGTCCGGGCGCAGCGCAAGACAACTTGGTCAAATCATTCAAATCAATCAAATCAATCAACAACACGGAGCAGACATGAAAAAATACCTGGTCAAATCCCTCGTCATGGCGCTGGCCGCAGCCAGCCTCGCATCGGCCGCCGGCAGCGCCGTCGCCGCCGACTTCAAGCCGCGCATCATCCGTTTCGGCTACGGCCTGTCGGAAGACAGCAACCAGGGCCGCGCAGTGAAGTTCTTCGCCGAAGACCTCGCCAAGCGCACCGGCAACAAGGTCAAGGCCAAGGGCTTCGGCAACGCCAGCCTGGGCAGCGACATCCAGATGCAGAACGCCCTGATCGGCGGCGCCCAGGAAATGATGGTCGGCTCGACCGCCACGCTGGTCGGCATCGTCAAGGACTTCGGCGTGTACGACCTGCCGTTCCTGTTCAATAACGAAGCCGAAGCCGACGCCGTGCTGGACGGCCCGTTCGGCCAGAAGCTCGCCGCCAAGCTGCAGGAAAAGGGCCTGGTCGGCCTCGTCTACTGGGAAAACGGCTTCCGCAATCTCACCAACACCAAGCGCCCGGTCGCCAAGCTCGAAGACATGCAGGGCGTGAAGCTGCGCGTGATGCAGAACCCGGTCTACATCGACATGTTTAACAGCTTCGGCGCGAACGCCGTGCCGCTGCCGTTCTCCGAGCTCTTCACCGCGCTGGAAACCAAGACCGTCGATGGCCAGGAAAACCCGGTCACCACGATCGAGTCGAGCAAGTTCTACGAAGTGCAGAAGTACCTGTCCATCACCAAGCACGTCTACAGCCCATGGATCATCCTGGCCAGCAAGAAGTGGTGGGATGGGCTGTCGGCTGACGAGAAGCGGGTCCTGCAGGAGTCGGCGGTTGCGTCGCGCGACTTCGAGCGGAAGGATACGCGGGCTGCCGCCGGCAAGGCGATCGACACCCTGAAGGGCAAGGGGATGCAGGTCAACGTGGTGGCGGATGCGGAGCTGGCGCGGATGCGGGAGAAGGCGAAGCCGGCGTTCGATAAGTTTGCGGCCGATGGCGGCGCGGAGGTGTTGAAGGAGTTGCAGGGGGAGATTGCGAAGGTGCGCAAGTAGAGGTTTAGGGGAGGGTAGGGATGGCGGGGCTGCCGGCTTGTGCAGCGACCGCTGTCTTTGCCCGCGCAGCGACCGTTGCGGTTGCGGTTGCGGTTAGCGCCGCACAGCGACCGTTGCCGTTCCGCGTAGCGACATTTGCAGTTGCCGTTGCCGTTGCCGTTGCAGTTGCCTTTGAAGTGGCCGTTGCTGTTGCAGTGAATCCCCGTTAGATGGCGACGCGTCGCCAGTGCCTGAAACGGATAAAGAAGCGTCCGCTGTCTGAGCGAAGCGAGTTTCGGACGCTTCCCGTTTCAGGTGCTGGCGGCGCGTGCAGTCCGCGCAGCGGACCGCCATCGTAGGGGTCGCCTTTTTTGCCCCACTTTTTTGGCGAAGCAAAAAAGCGGGTCGGCTGCCGGGCCGAACACCCGGCTACTCCCCACGGTAGTGAAGCTTTAATGTTTCACCCGTCAGCAGACGGAGCATCGGCGTCTTGCGCTGTGGCGCGTTCTCGTAACGTGCAGCCGTCGCAAACTGCAGAAGCGGCTTCGCGACGGTACGCCGGCTGGCGGGTGAAGCAACACCGGCTGGCCTGCCGGACGACCTAGCCGGGTTTCGGCCCGGCAGCCGACCTACTTCTCTTGCTTCGCCAAGAGAAGTAGGCAAGAGAAGGCGACCCCGAAGATGCCGCCCCGCTGCGCGGGGTGCCCACGCCGCTGGCACCGAAATCGGGAAGCGTCCGAAACTCGCTTCGCTCAGACAGCGGACGCTTCTTTATCCGATTTCGGCACCAGCGACGTGGCGTCATCAACGGGGACCCACTGCAACGGCAACGGCTACTTCACAAGCAACGGCAACGGCAACCGCAACTGTCGCTGCGCGGAGCCAACTGCAACGGCAACGGCAACGGCAACGGCAACTGCAACTGTCGCTACGCGGAACGGCAACGGCAACGGCAACGGCAACGGTCGCTGCGCGGAGCTAACTGCAACAGCAACGGTCGCTGCGCGGAGCCAACCACACATATCGCCACGTGTCACGAGCCACCGATCACCATCGGACCCAAACCACGTCCTCACAGGAGCCAACACCTGTTCCCCCACCCCCATCCACAATAAACTATCCATTTCACCCAATAATCCCAAACCCAATTCCATGAGCTCAGCTGCCGCGCCCGCCCCGAAAAGCCGCTCACGCGGCCGCGTCACCCTCGCCGACGTCGCCCGCCACGCCGGCGTCGGCACCATGACCGCCTCGCGCGCCATCTCCCAACCCGGGATGGTCTCCGCCGAACTCCGCGCCCGCGTCGAACACGCCGTCCGCAAGCTCGGCTACGTCCCCAACCGCGCCGCGCGGGCGCTCGCATCCTCGCGCTCCAAGGTCATCGCGGTGCTCATACCGTCTCTGTCGAACGCGGTGTTCACCGACGTGCTGGCCGGGATACAGGACGCGCTGGACCAGTACGGGTACCAGGTGCTGATCTCCGACACCCGCTATTCGGATGCCGAAGAGGAGAAGCTGCTCGGGATTAACCTGCAGTCGCACCCGGATGGCGTGCTGCTGACCGGGCTGCGGCAGAGCGAGCAGGTGCGGGCGATGCTGGCGGCGAGCCAGGTGCCGGTGGTGTCGATGATGGATTTGTCCGATGATCCGGAGGACATGACCGTCGGCTTTTCGCAGCAGGAGGCGGCGCGGACCATGGTGCGGCACCTGCTGGGCAAGGGGTACCGGCGCATCGGTTTCCTCGGCGCGCAGCTGGACGAGCGCACGCTGAAACGGGCGGAGGGTTACCGGATCGCGCTGCGGGAGGCGGGTCTTTACGAGGCGCGGCGCGAGCTGCTGGTGCCGGACCCGTCGACTGTCGGGCTGGGCGCCGAAATGCTGGGGCGCCTGCTGGCGGTCGCGCCCGATTGCGACGCGCTGTTCTGCTGCAATGACGACCTGGCCTATGGCGCGATCTACCAGTGCCAGCGGCGCGGGATCGCGGTGCCGGGCAAGCTGGCCATTGCCGGCTTCAACGACCTGCCGGCGTCGGCGTGGATGAACCCGTCGCTGACCACCATCGCCACGCCGCGCTACCGGATCGGCTACGAGGCGGCGACCCTGCTGCGCCAGGCCATCGAGGGAACGCCGCCCGCGAGCCGGCAGATCGACCTCGGTTTCACGCTGATGGCCCGCGAAAGCGCCTGAGCAACGCGCACGATTCTTGCGCGGGAATGCGGCGGCGCGCGGCCAAGCTGTTATCTTGATGGCTGCGTGCGGGTTTCGTACGGGTGGGGAACCGTTGCGTCGTAGCCGGATCAGAACCAGAGTTCGTTCGACAACCAGCGCTTTCCTCCTTCCCGAACCCGGCTCGACAAATCCCCAGCAAGTTGGCAAAGTACTGCCCGTTTTTCGAATTTAACAATAGTGCAATCGTGTGGCGGCTTCCAGGAACGCGCCACGCAGGGCAACACCTGATTGGATATACATGGCCGGTAACAAGCTGTTTTCGTTTTCCCCGCGCGCCGCGTCGCTGATGCCGGCTGCCGCCGTCGCGCTGGCGCTGCTCGCGCTCCAGCCGCAGGCATGGGCGTTCAATTTCGAGGATGTCGCGAGCCAGGCCAAGACCCTGGCCGCGTCGCCCTACAAGAAGCCCAAGGGTGAGCTGCCCAAGGCGCTGCAGGACCTGGGCTACGACCAGTATCGCGACATCCGTTTCAATCCCGACAAGGCATTGTGGCGCGACGCCAAGCTGCCGTTCGAGGTCGCCTTTTTCCACCCGGGCCGCATTTTCGATACGCCGGTCCGGATCAATGAAGTCGTCGGCAAGGCGGTGCGGCCGATCGCGTTCGATCCGAAGTCCTTCAACTACGGCGCCAACAAGATCAACCCGAAGGACATGAACGGCCTGGACTTCGCCGGTTTCCGCGTGCATTACCCGGTCAATACGCCGAAGTACAAGGACGAGGTCCTGGTCTTTCTGGGCGCCAGCTATTTCCGGGCGGTGGGCAAGGACCAGCGTTACGGCCTGTCCACGCGCGGCCTGGCGATCGACACCGCCCTCAATTCCGGCGAGGAATTCCCGCTCTTCACCGACTTCTGGATCGAGAGGCCGGAGGCGGGCGCGAAGGAGCTGGTCATCTACGCGCTGCTCAATTCGCGCCGGATGACGGGCGCCTACCGTTTCCTGCTGCGTCCGGGCGTCGACACCGCCGTCGACGTGAAGTCGCGGCTGTTCGCCCGCGAAAACATCACCAAGGTCGGCCTGGCGCCGCTGACGTCGATGTTCTTCTCCGGCGAAAACCAGCGTTCGCCGGCCGAGGACTTCCGTCCCGAGGTGCATGATTCCGACGGCCTTTCGGTCGAGTCGGGCACCGGCGAATGGATCTGGCGGCCCCTGCTGAACCCGAAGAAGCTGCTGGTGACGTCGTATGCGCTCAGCAATCCCGGCGGCTTCGGCATGATGCAGCGCGACCGCGACTTCACCAGCTACCAGGACCTGGAGTCCCGCTTTGAACTGCGGCCAAGCGCCTGGGTCGAACCGAAGGGTAAATGGGGTTCGGGCCGGGTCGAACTGGTGCAGATCCCGACGCCGGACGAAACCAACGACAACATCGTCACCTACTGGGTGCCGGATGCGCCGCCCAAGCCGGGCGTGCCGTTCGACTTCGAATACCGCCTGCTGTGGCAGAAGGACAAGGAACGCAAGCCGCCCCTTTCGTGGGTGACGCAAACCCGCCGCGGCCACGGCTACCTGAGGAAGCCCGACGACAGCATTGCGCTGCTGGTCGACTTCGAAGGCCCGGCGCTGGCCAAGCTGCCGGCCGACGCCAAGCCCGAGGCGGTGGTCAGCGTCGACGGCAACGGCAAGCTGCTGGAGACCCATACCATACGCAATGAAGCCACCGGCGGCTGGCGCATCGCCCTGAGGATGACGCGCAATGACACATCCAAGCCCGTGGAGCTGCGCGGCTTCCTGCGGAACAACAACCTCACTCTGTCTGAAACGTGGAGCTACATACTGAGCCCGGATTGATGCGCGCCACCGAAGCATCGCTGAAGGTCGCGCGCTACCTCGACCGCCTGCAACTGCCGGCGGACCTGCGATCGGCGGTCGAAGCCCGTGTCGCGATCGGGCCGGACACGACGCCGGCGCAGGCGTTCGCCGCGCTGCATCTTGCGCTGGCGGCCGAACAGGCGCAGCCGTCGGACCCGGCCTATGGCTCGGTCGGCGCCCGCATCCGCCTGGCCGACGCCGCGCCCGGCACCGCCGAGACGGCGGACGGCCATGCGCGCCTGGCCTGCATGCCGCCGCTGAACCGGGTGTCGATGACGCCGCATCCGTGGGGCACGCTCAATGCGGTCACCCGCTGGAGCGAGTCGGTGCTGCGCCGGCCGCGCGACTGGATCGCGCGCCGGCCGACCTTCACCCGCGAGCCGTGGCCGGCCGATTCGCCGCAGGCCGGCGGCAATGCGCCGGACGCGTCGGCCGAACGGCAGCCCACCGGCGGCCTGCGCCGTGGCGTGCTGCTGCTGCTGATGCTGTCGCAGACCGCGCTGGCGACCTGGTTCATGTCACGGGTGCTGCCCTACCAGGGCACGCGGCCGATGGAAATCGTCACGATGCTGTTCTTCGCGGTGCTGTTCTGCTGGGTGTCCGCCGGCTTCTGGACCGCGATGACGGGTTTCCTGGTGCTCTTGCGCGGCAGCGACCGCTACCTGATTTCGCGTAATGCCGCCGACCGCACGCCGATCGCCGAGACCACGCGGACCGCGATCGTCATGCCGATCTGCAATGAAGACGTGACCGCGGTGTTCGCCGGGCTGCGGGCGACCTATGAGTCGGTCGCCCGCACCGGCGACCTCGACCGCTTCGACTTCTTCGTGCTGAGCGACAGCTACCAGAGCGACACCTGCGCAGCCGAAGTGGCCGCATGGTCGCGGCTGTGCAAGGCGGTCGACGGCTTCGGCCGCATCTTCTACCGGCGGCGTTTCCGCCGGGTCAAGCGCAAGAGCGGCAACATCGACGACTTCTGCCGCCGCTGGGCCAAGGACTACCGCTACATGATCGTGCTCGACGCCGACAGCGTGATGAGCGGCGACTGCCTGACCACGCTGGTGCGGCTGATGGAAGCCCAGCCGAGCGCCGGCATCATCCAGACCGCGCCGCGCGCGGCCGGGCGCGACACGCTGTATGCCCGCATCCAGCAGTTCTCGACCCGCGTCTACGGCCCGCTGTTCACCGCCGGCCTGCATTACTGGCAGCTGGGCGAGTCCCATTACTGGGGCCATAACGCCATCATCCGGCTCGACCCCTTCGTCCGCCACTGCGCGCTGGCGCCGCTGCCGGGCAATGGCTCGCTGGCCGGTGAAATCATGTCCCATGACTTCGTCGAAGCGGCGCTGATGCGGCGCGCCGGCTGGGGCGTGTGGATCGCCTACGACCTCGGCGGCAGCTACGAGGAAATGCCGCCCAACCTGCTCGACGAATTGAAGCGCGACCGCCGCTGGTGCCACGGCAACCTGATGAACTTCCGGCTGTTCGCCGCGCGCGGCATGCACCCGGTGCACCGGGCCGTGTTCGTGACCGGCGTGATGGCGTATATCTCCGCGCCGCTGTGGTTCATGTTCCTGGTGCTATCGACCGGCATGCTGGCCTGGCATGCGCTGACCGAGCCGCAGTATTTCGTCGAGCCGCGGCAGCTGTTCCCGATCTGGCCGCAATGGCATCCGGAAAAGGCGCTGGCCCTGTTCGGCGCCACCGCGCTGCTGCTGTTCCTGCCGAAGATCCTGAGCGTGCTGCTGATCTGGCTGCAGGGGGCGCGCGGCTTCGGCGGACGGTTCCGGGTCGCCGTCAGCATGATCATCGAGCTGCTGTTCTCGATGATGCTGGCGCCGGTGCGCATGCTGTTCCACAGCCGCTTCGTCAGCGCCGCCTTCCTCGGCATCGAGATGACCTGGAAGTCGCCGCCGCGGCAGGACTCCGAGACGCACTGGGACGAAGGCGTGCGCAAGCATGGCATGCACACGCTGCTGGGCCTGGTCTGGGGCGGCGGCGTGTTCATGCTCGATCCGTCCTACCTGCCGTGGCTGCTGCCGATCGCCGGCGCGCTGGTGCTGTCGATCCCGATCTCCGTGCTGTCGAGCCGGGTTTCGCTGGGCCGCCTGTTCCGCCGCATGAAGCTGTTCCTGATCCCGGAAGAGGCCGAGCCGCCGCGCGAGCTGGTGGAAGCCCGCGCCCATTCGGCGGCCACGCCGGAGCAACCCGGCTTCGCCGAGGTCGCGGTCGACCCGCTGCTCAATGCACTGGCCTGCGCCAGCGTGCGCCCGCGCGACGGCGTGCGCCGCCTCAGCGAGAAGCGCGAGAAAATGGTCGACAAGGTGCTCCACAGCGACCCGGCGCAGCTGTCCGAAGTGGAAAAATGGTCGCTGCTGAACGACCCGCGCCTGCTGTCGCGGCTGCACCTGGCGCTGTGGAGCGGCGAAGCCACGCATCCGGCATGGCAGGCGCTGGTAAAGGCGGCGTAGGGCGGTTTTCGCAGGGCGTAATGAGCGAAGCGCATTACACCGTTCTTCGATCGTCGCGGACGCCCGTTAATGAGCAGCCGCCCGGTGGTGTAATGCGCGAAGCGCATTACACCGTTCGCCGGTCATCGCCGACACCCGTTGATTCGCACGCGCGCACGCGGCGAGGAAACCGGCCTTACAGGATACGGTTGAACCACAGCATCGACAGCATCGCCGAGAGCACCGCCAGCACGGCCGCCAGCGCGGCGAACAGCGCGGTGATCTCGGTCGATTTCTTTTCCATCACCAGCCGCGAATTCAGCGACTTGTAGATATTGGTCAGGTCAGTCGCGGTGCCCGCGTAGAAGTACTGCGCGCTGGTGGTCTTGGCGATGTCCTTCAGCGCATCCTCGTCCAGCCTTACCCGCATCGACCAGCCTTCCTCCCCGAGTATTTCGCCGCTGACCGTGCCGACGCCGACGGTGAAGACCCGCACGCCGCGCTCGGCCGCCATCTTGGCCGACTCGATCGGGTCGGGGCCGGTGGTGGTCTGGCCGTCGGTCAGCAGGATGATCACGGCCGACGAATACGAGCCCGGCGCCACCGGCCTGAATTCGGCGGCCTGGTTCGGCGCCGGCTGCTGCTTGTCGAGCGAGCGGGAGCCGCCTTCGCGCTTGGTCGGGCGCGGGTTGTCGGACTGCAGATCGAACTCGACTTCCGGGATCAGCGCCTTGAGCGACACCAGGATGCCGCTGCCGACCGCGGTGCCGCGCTGCAGCTGGAAGCGGTCGATGGCGGCCAGCAGGTCCTCCTTGGTGCGGGTCGGCGCCTGCACCAGCGACGCGGTGCCGGCGAACGACACCACGCCGATGCGGGTGTTCTGCGGCTGGTCCTCGATGAAGGCACGCGCCGCCGCCTGCGCCGCGGCCAGCCGGCTCGGCTGCACGTCGTTGGCCCGCATGCTGCCCGATACGTCGATGGCCAGGATGACGGTCTCGTTCATCGACGGCAGCGTCACCACGGCCGCCGGCCGCGCCACCGCCAGCAGCATCACGATGATCGACAGCAGGAAGAGGATCGGCGGGATATGGCGGCGCATCCGCTGCGCCGGGCCCATTGCTTCCCTGACCATGGCCAGGCTGGCATAGCGCACCGCGGCTTTTTTCTTGCGCCGCAAAAGCCACAGGTACAGCCCGAGCAGCAGCGGCGCCAGCAGCAGCAGGAACAGCATCTCGGGCCACAGGAAAGTCATCTAATGCTCCGGTTGTCTGGGCAGCACCCCGCCCGCGGTCAGGCTGCTGCGGCGCTTGCGCAGGTCGGCGAAGCGCATCACGGCATCCATCAGGTGGTCCTCGGTGGACAGTTCCAGCACGTCGACGCCGGCATGCGCGAATGCGGCGCGCAGCGCTTCCTCGCGCGCCTCGGCCAGCGCCGCGAAGCGCTTGCGGAAGCCGCGGTCGTTGGTATCGACGAACAGCTGCTCGCCGCTCTCCGCATCCTGCATCGTGACGAAGCCGAGGTCGGGCAGCTCCTGCTCCAGCGGGTCGTACAGCCGCACCGCCAGCACCTCGTGCCGCTGCGACAGCTGCGCCAGCGGCTTGTCCCAGCCGGGCGCGCTGATGAAGTCCGACACGACGAACAGCAGCGAGCGCCGCGCGATCGCATGGCCGGCCGACTGCAGCAGTTCCTGCAGCCGGGTCTCCGAGGGCGGCGCGCCCGTGGCCGGCGTGCGCTCCGCCATCGCCAGCATCCGGTGCAGGATGTGCAGCACGTGCCGGCGGCCGCTGCCGGCCGGTATCACCGCCTCGACCCGGCCGCTGTACAGGACCGCGCCGACCCGGTTGCCATGCCGCGCCAGCATCCGCGCCAGCACGCCGACCAGCTCGGCCGCCACCGCGCGCTTCTTCACCGCGCCCGAGCCGAAGTCGAGCGAGGACGTCAGGTCCAGCAGGAACCAGGCGCTGGTTTCCCTTTCCTCGTTGTAGACCCGGACGTAGGGCGTCTGCAGCCGCGCGGTGACATTCCAGTCGATATGGCGGACGTCGTCGCTGTGCTGGTATTCGCGCAGGTCGGCCAGGTCCACCCCGTGGCCGCGGAACAGCGTGCGGTAGTCCCCGTGCAGCAGGCCGTCCAGCCGCCGCAGCACTGTCCATTCGAGCCGGTGCAGCAGCGCCTCAGGCGTTATTGTCGTAGCGGGCATGGCTTTCGAGCGCATGTTCCGGCGCCGGCAGGTGTTTCATGATGCGCTGGATCAGCATGTCGGCATTGATGCCTTCCGACAGCGCCTGGTAGGACAGCGACAGCCGGTGCCGCAGCACGTCGGGCGCGATGTCGACCATGTCTTCCGGCAGCGCATAGTTGCGTCCGCGCAGGAAGGCCAGCGCCCGCGCGCATTCGACCAGGCCGATGGTGGCGCGCGGGCTGGCGCCATAGGTCAGGTAGGGCGCGACATCGCGCACGCCGTGGCGCTCCGGCTCGCGGGTCGCGGACACCAGCCGCACCGCGTACTGGATCAGCGACGGGTCGACGTAGCCGTTGCGGCATTCGCGCTGCAGCTCGGCCAGGTGCTCCATGCTGGTCACCGCCGACACCGACGCCGCCGGCCCGGTCACGCGGTTGGCGATGACGAATTCCTCTTCCTCGGTCGGGTAGCCGACCATGATCTTCATCATGAAGCGGTCGACCTGCGCCTCCGGCAGCGGATAGGTGCCCTCGGTCTCGATCGGATTCTGCGTCGCCATCACCAGGAAGGGCTGCGGCACCTTGTGGGTTTCGCCGGCGATGGTGACCTGGTACTCCTGCATCACTTCCAGCAGCGCGCTCTGCACCTTGGCCGGCGCGCGGTTGATCTCGTCGGCCAGCAGCAGGTGGGTGAACACCGGGCCGAACGAGGTGGAGAACTCGCCGGTCTTCTGGTTGTAGATGCGGGTGCCGACCAGGTCGGCCGGCACCAGGTCGGGCGTGAACTGGATGCGCTTGAAGCTGCCGCGCAGCGTGCGCGCCAGCGTCTTGACCGTCAGCGTCTTGGCCAGGCCGGGCACGCCCTCGACCAGCAGGTGGCCCTGGGCCAGGATGGCGACCAGCACCCGCTCGAGGAAATGGTCCTGTCCGACCACGACCTTCTTCACTTCATACAGCACCTGCTCCATCTGCCGCGACACGTCGGTGCCGCCTGTCTGCCGTTCAATCATCTGGTTTCGCCGGTTGCGTTCAGAAAGGCGACATGCCGACTGCCGTCGCCGCATTTTCAATCGGAACCGCGAAGCCGATGCCGATGAATACTCCCTGGTCGCCAGGGTTCAGGATGGCGGTCACGATGCCGACCACCTCGCCGTCCATGGTCACCAGCGGTCCGCCGGAATTGCCGGGATTGGCGGCGGCGTCGAACTGGATCAGGTTGGACAGGATCTTGTTGCCCTCGGGCGAACGGTATTCCCGCTTCAGGCCCGAGACGATGCCGCCCGACACCGACGGCCCGATGCCGAACGGGAAGCCGACCGCGATTACATGGTCGCCCATCGCCAGGTCGCGGCTCGGGCGCAGCGTCGCGGCGACCAGGTCGTCGGGGATGGTCTTGGCCTGCAGCACCGCGAGGTCGTTCTGAGGCTGGACCGTGATGACGCCGGCTTCCGACACCGTGCCGTCGGCGAACGTCACCTGCACCTTCTCGGCGCCGTCCACCACGTGCAGGTTGGTCAGGATCACGCCCTTGTCGAGGATGACGACGCCGGTGCCGACGCCCTTGATCACGTCGCCTTCCTTGCCGTCGACATGGCCCATCTGGCGCACGCGCACCACCGACGGGTGTATCGCCCGGAACGCGCGCGCCTCGGCCGACGGCATCACCTTTTCCTCCATGGTGTGCAGCACGGCGGCGTCGATATCCTTTTGCGTGAGTTCGCGCGGCTGCGGCCGGCCCGCAGTCCAGGCCATCAGCAGCAGCAGGGTGCTCAGGGCGGTCGTGACGACCAGCAGCAGCCGGTCGTGGCGCGCGATGACGGACCGGAACCGCTGCATGCGGCGCGCCTTCGCGGGCGGCGCCTGCTTTGCCGAAGCGTCGGCAGCAGCGCTGGCGGTCTCTGGATTCGGAGTGGGATTGGAACCGGCAGCCTGACGGTTGTCCGGGGCGGATTCGCCACGGAGAGGCGTCGCAGGCGCTTTGGGCGCACTACGGCGTGAGCTGCTGTATAGCGGCGCTTTCTTCATCAGATCCTGCCCGGATTGCCTGATTAAAATGCAAACAGTTTGACCAAGGTATCACTTATCGAAACCCTTTGCATCGCACCGGGACCGATTTTTTTAACTCCTTGATTGTTCGCAAACTGTTTTGAATGGTCGATCAACGAATGATCCGACGCAAGCCTGGCAGCCAAAACCCCCAGAACTGTTTAATCGACCCCTGCTCTAAAAGTGATCGATTGATCAATCATGGAGGAAATATGGCAGACAGCACCCTGGACCCGGACTACCTGACCGGCGGACGCGACCGCAGCCTGGGACGCGGCCATGACACCGGCTCGCTCGGCCCGAGCGACCTGTCCGATACCGGCAGCGACATGCAGGGCGTCGGCCTGTCGGGCGACGTCGGCCTGGAGATGGACGAAGGCACGACCTCCGACCCTGACCGCAGCACCGCCGGCGGCACCGCAGGCCCGGATGTCGGCGACGCCGACCTCGACAGCGACACCGATTCGGGCGGCACCGGCGAGCGTGCCGCCGCCGGACGCGACAGCGTCGAAACGGACGGCGCGGATATCGATGTCGACCAGGTCGAAGATGTCGAGTCGATCGATCCCGAAGACACCGATGTGGATGCCGGGCGCTAAAACGCCGGTGTCGAAATAAAAAAGCCCGCGTTAACAAACGCGGGCTTCCTGTCTCCTCACACTCCTCGCCTTCAGGCAATGGATTTTTTTATGCTGCCGGCGCATTTTGCCTCATTTTGGTGAACGCGCCTATCGGTGATACCACGTAGGACAAAAAAAAGTCCGCGGGCCTTGTGGCCGCGGACTGAACCCGTTCCCTTGCAGGAAGGAGGAGACAGGAAGAATGATAGCCGAAAACGGCAAATTTGTATCCTTGTGGAAATTATTTCTGCTGAAAAACAACAAGTGGAAATGCAATTTTCCCGGGTTATTCACGGTTTCAGCGGGCCATTGTTCCTGGATTGACAATGGCTCATTGCGTGTTCAGCGGTTTATTGACGCTGTAACTGCTATTACACTCAGGCAAATGAGAAGCGGCATGGCGCACACATTCGCGGGCCAAAAATTGCGGTATATTACTGCCTAGGCAGTTACGGGCATAGCTGGAGTTATCGATTGGTCAACACGGCGGCAACGGATCGCGAAAACGATCAGGATCGGAACCTGGATCAGGAACGCACCATCGGACACGGCCTGGGCTATCTGCTCGCACGCGCCCGAACCACGCTGGTGCGCGCGGTCGACCTCGAGCTTAACGGCCACGACATCACGCATGCGCAGGGCAGCATCCTGCTGATGCTTTCGAGCGGTCGCTGCGGCACGGCGGCCGAACTTTCGCGCGAGCTGTATCTCGATTCGGCGTCGATGACGCGCATGGTCGACCGCCTGGAACGGCGCGGCCTGCTGGAGCGTGCCGCCCGCAGCGGCGACCGCCGCATCACCGACCTGCGGCTGACGGCCGAAGGCCAGCGCTTGGGCGCGCTGCTGCCCGGCCTCTACAGCGGCGTGCTGCAGCGCAGCTTCGCCGAATTCGGCCCGGATGAAATCACCCAGTTACGCAGTCTCCTGACCAAATTTGTCGACAGCAACAGCCAGTGCGCGGCGTCGAGCCGGCGTGCGGCCGAGGCCCCGTCGTCCAACCATTCCACACCAGGCAAGGCATGATGAGATTTTCACCCGTTCCCAGGCTGGCCGCGCTCGGCGCCACGCTGCTGCTGGCGTCCTGCGCCAACTTCAAGGGCATAGAGAGCAGCGCCCAGCCGCAATCCCCCGCCGGCCTGGCCGCCAGCGCCAGCCTGCCTGCGCAGGGCGGCGCCTGGCCGGCGCTGGACTGGGCCGCCCAGATCGGCGGCGCGCCGCTGCAGGCGCTGGTCGATGAAGCGATGGCCGGCAATCCGGGGCTGCAGATCGCCGCATCGCGCATCGCCGCCGCGCGCGCCAGCGTGGAAGCCAGCGGCGCGAACCGGCTGCCCACGGTCGGCGCCGGCTTCTCCAGCACTTACCAGCGCTATACCGAGACCGGCCTGATCCCGCCGCCGCTGGCGGGCGAATACAAGGCCGACACCCAGCTGGCGCTGAACTTCAATTATGAATTCGATTTCTGGGGCCGCCATGAAGCCGAATTGCAGGCCGCGCTGTCGCAGGGCAGGGCAGCCGAGGCCGAGCAGTACAGCGCACGGCTGATGCTGACCAGTTCGATCGCCCGGGCATGGCTGCAGCTGGCCCGCCAGAATGCGCAGCTCGAACTGACGCGCCAGCAGCTGACCGCGCGCGAACGGCTGGGCCGGCTGACCGAACTGCGTTTCAAGGCCGGGCTCGACACCGAGAGCGAGAGCGAACAGACGCGCCAGCAGCTCGAAGGCCTGCGTGCGGAAATCGTCCAGTGGCAGGAAGGCATGGCGCTGACCCGGAACCAGATCGCCGCGCTGCTCGGCAAGGGACCGGACCGCGGCCTGTCCATCATGCCGGCGGCCATGCCGACGGATGCGGCCATCGCCTTGCCCGACGCGCTGCCGCTGAGCCTGGTCGGCCGGCGTCCCGACATCGTCGCGTCGCGCTGGCGTGTCGAGGCCGCGCAGGGCGAGATCGACAGCGCCCGCGCGCAGTTCTATCCCAATATCAACCTGTCCGCATTCGCCGGCTTCTCGACGCTGTCGCTCGACAGGCTGCTGGAGTCCGGCAGCCGCATCGTCGGCATCGGCCCGGCGATCAGGCTGCCGGTGTTCGAAGGCGGCCGGCTGCGCGCCCAGCTCAAGGGCCGGGTCGCCGGCTACGACAATGCGGTCGCCACCTATAACCAGACGCTGACCGATGCGCTGCGCGAAGTGGCCGACCAGGTCCAGTCGCTGCGCGCGGCCGAGGCCCAGGGCGGGCATCAGCGCGCCGCCACCCAGGCCGCGACCAATGCGCTGCGGTTGGCGCGCCAGCGCGAAAAGGCCGGCACCACCAACATGCTGCCGGTGCTGGCGAGCGAACTCGCGCTGGTGGTCCAGCGCAAGGTCGAGCTGGAAAACCAGGCACGCCGGGCCGACCTCCGGGTCGGGCTGATCAAGGCGCTCGGCGGCGGCTTCGACGCCGACGCCGCCGGCATCGCGCCGGCCGCCGTACAAGACACCTCCCGTCATCCTCTTACGAAATCCGCATCATGAACGCACCCAGCCCATCGCAAGACACTCTCCAGGCGCAAGCGCCCCGCAAGAACGGCAAGCGCCGCGTGCTGCTCATCGCTTTCACCCTCGTCGTGCTGGCCGCGCTCGTGGCCTACGGCGCATGGTGGTTCGTCTTCGCCCGGCACTTCGAAAGCACCGATGACGCGTATGTCGCCGGCAACGTGGTGCAGGTGACGCCGCAGGTCGGCGGCACCGTGATCGCGATCCATGCCGACGACACCGAGCGGGTCGAGGCCGGCAAGCCATTGATCGAACTCGACCCGAGCGACGCCAAGGTGGCGCTGGCCCAGGCCGAGGCGCAACTGGCGCAGGCGGTCCGCGAGACCCGCACGCTGTTCGTCAATACCGGCGCGCTCAATGCCAACATTGCGCTGCGCACCACCGAGCTCAACCGCGCCCGCGACGACCTGGCGCGCCGCACCAGCCTGATCGGCACCGGCGCGGTGTCGGGCGAGGACATCGAGCATGCGCGCAATGCGGTCAAGGGCGCGGAGTCGGCGCTGCAGGCCGCGCGCGAGCAGCTGGCCTCGAACCAGGCGCTCACCAGCACCACGCCGGTGGCCGAGAACCCGAACGTGCTGCGCGCCGCGAGCCAGGTGCGCGCCGCCTACCTCGCCAGCGCCCGCACCACCTTGCCGGCGCCCATCACCGGCTACGTGGCGCGGCGCTCGGTGCAGGTCGGCCAGCGGGTCGCGCCGGGCGCGCCGCTGCTGTCCATCGTGCCGCTCAATTCGCTGTGGGTGGATGCAAATTTCAAGGAAGTGCAGCTTGCGCACATGCGCATCGACCAGCCGGTGACGCTGCATTCCGACCTGTACGGCTCGGATGTGACCTACCACGGCAAGGTGGTAGGCATGGCCGCCGGCACCGGCGCGGCATTTGCGCTGCTGCCGAGCCAGAACGCGAGCGGCAACTGGATCAAGGTGGTGCAGCGGGTGCCGGTGCGCATTGCGCTCGACCCCAGGGAACTGGCCGAGCGGCCGCTGCGCATCGGCCTGTCGATGCAGGTGAAGGTCGACATCGCCCGCGATGACGGCACCTCGCTGACGACCGCCGCCGCCGCCCGCACCGCGCCGGCCTACGAAACCCGCGTGTTCGAGTCCGCCGACCGCGACGCCGACGCCGAGATCGCGCGCATCATCGCCGTCAACAGCGGCGCCGGTAGCGCCGCAGGCAGCGCCAACGGCAGCCCAGCGGTCGCGAAGAAATAGCATGGCCGGACCTCCACGCCCCGCATTGCCGCCGCTGACCGGCGCGCCGCTCGTCCTCGGCACGCTGGCGCTGTCGCTGGCCGTGTTCATGAACGTGCTCGACTCGTCGATCGCCAACGTGTCCATTCCCGCCATCTCGGGCGACATGGGCGTGTCGCCGCAGCAGGGCACCTGGGTCATCACGTCGTTCGCGGTGTCCAACGCGATCTCGGTGCCCCTGACCGGCTGGCTGACGATGCGCTTTGGCCAGGTGCGCCTGTTCATCACGTCCATCCTGCTGTTCGTGCTGGCCTCCTTCCTGTGCGGCATCGCGCCCAGCATCGAAGTGCTGATCGCGGCGCGCGTGCTGCAGGGCGCGGTCGCCGGCCCGATGATCCCGCTGTCGCAGGCGCTGCTGCTGGGCAGTTATACGCCGGCCAAGAGCGGCATGGCGCTGGCCTTCTGGGGCATGACGACGCTGGTCGCGCCCATCATGGGGCCGCTGCTGGGCGGCTGGATATCGGACAACTACACCTGGCCGTGGATCTTCTACATCAACATCCCGATCGGCGTTTTCGCGGCCTGGGCGACCTGGTCGATCTACAAGGAACGCGAGTCGAAGACGGTACGGCTGCCGATCGACAAGATCGGCCTGGCGCTGCTGGTGATCTGGGTCGGCTCGCTGCAGATCATGCTGGACAAGGGCAAGGAACTGGACTGGTTCAACTCGGGCGAGATCATCATCCTGACCGCGGTCGCGCTGGTGTCCTTCATCTACTTCATCATCTGGGAACTGGGCGACGACCATCCGGTGGTCGACCTGTCGCTGTTCAAGGGCCGTAACTTCAGCGGCGGCGTGGTCGCGATCTCGGTCGCCTACGGCCTGTTCTTCGGCAGCCTCGTGATCCTGCCGCTGTGGCTGCAGACGCAGATCGGCTACACCGCCACCGAGGCCGGCAAGGTGATGGCGCCGGTCGGCATCTTTGCGATATTGCTCTCGCCGGTGGTCGGCAAGCTGCTGCCGAAAATCGACGCCCGCTATGTGGCTTCCACCGCCTTCCTGATCTTCGCACTGGTGTTCTTCATGCGCTCGCGCTTCACGCCCGACGTCGACACCATGACGCTGATGATCCCGACCATCATCCAGGGCGCGGCGATGGCGATGTTCTTCATCCCGCTGACTTCCATCATCCTGTCCGGCCTGTCGCCGGAGAAGATACCGGCGGCGGCCGGCCTGTCGAACTTCGTGCGCATCATGTTCGGCGGCATGGGCACCTCGCTGACCTCGACGCTGTGGGACAACCGCAGCGCGCTGCATCATGCGCAGCTGGCCGAACATAGCGGCCCGGGCAATCCGGCGTTCACCGCCGCGGTGCAGGGCATGCAGGCGCAGGGCATGTCGGAACAGGGCGCCTGGGCCGTGATCGAGCGCACGCTGTCGGTCCAGGCCGGTACGCTGGGCGCGACCGACATTTTCTATATGTCGGCGATCCTGTTCTTGCTGCTGATCGGGCTGGTCTGGATGACCAAGCCGTCGCGCAGCGCGGCGCCGGTTGATGCGGGCGGTGCGCACTGATCGATCGCTTGTGCGGGCGTCGAACTACTGATTTTCTCCTGGCACTCAGGCAGCTTCATCCGGCATCCGGTCGGGCGAGCGCAAGGGGAGAAAATTAGTGGCACATCCGGTCGTCAGTAATTCAAGCGGGAAAAGCATTGCCCAAGGCAGTACTGAAGCTGGGCGCGGGGCGAGCCGGGAGGGTGGCCGTGGCGGCGAAAGACCGGGCCGATCCAGCAAGACGCCAGTACTGACTGCCGTTTCGCCAGCGGACAGCGGGTGTTTGCAAATGCCTTTGAACTTGCCGCCGGCCGCCATGGAAGCAGCAGGCCTTGCGGGATCCCGGCCCATTTATGGCGCATCCTCGACGCTGGCGATACGCGGGCCGGCGCAAGACAGCAGCACCCACCAGCTGGATGGGATGGAGACGCTGATCGATCATTTCAATCTGAACCTGCATCGTTCGGATTTTGGCTCAAGCGGCCAGCCCTATGAGCAAATGGCTTATGTCACCCATGTGCTGAAAGCATGTCATGGCCGGCCGGGCGACCTCAGCAGGTTCATTGACCTCGATGTGCCTATGCGCAAGCGAATTTCATCGGGTGGCAGCATAGATGAAACCTACTCACTCAACTTGTACAGGGCGCTGGCCCAGACAGCCCTCGTGGCCCATATCCGGGTACAAGACTACCAGCCGGAACTCGATAAAAAATCCTGGCTGAGAGAAGGTGAGCTTTTCGGCAACAATGAAGATATCACCTGGCTGGAACTGTGGGACTGCGACTTTAACGATGCCGATGCCAGTGAGCTGGCCGGCGCACTCGAGACAAACAAGGCTGTCAGGACGCTTGTTTTCAGGGATTGCGTTATTTCGCCTGATGGCGCACGTGCCTTCGCCGAGGCGTTCGAGCGTCGACCGGACATGTTGGTGATGGGCCTGACTCCGGGCCGAATCAGCTCGCCGGTAAAGGCGATCGTCCAGGGCGACGGACACGACGCGAAAGCGATCGACCCTTCGGAAGGATCTGCAAGTTCGATGCGAATGCTGACGAGCAGCAGCGGCACGCCGTTCCCTTTCAATACTGCTAGCCCATCGAACGCGACCACGACGACAGCCACGCGGCTCGATGTCGTAGGCGGTCGCAGGCTTCCAGGCAGCGTATTTCCGGCAACCGGTTCGTCCACCGTCAACGACCTGGACCTCTGGTTTCCGCCAAACCCGCGGCTGGCGACGACGCTCGCGCTGGCCGGATCGCATATCGCCCCGGCAGATTCCTCCTCGGTGCGGATCAGGACTGCCCGGGAAAGCGCATTGCGCGCATCCGCAGTCGAGACCCGTGCGGCATTTCGGGGGGAAGCGCCGCTGGAAGCGTTGAAAAAGGTTATTGCCAACGACCAGTGGGCCAGGATAGAGCTGCCTGAATCCTTATTCAGGATTGGTGCAGCGGAGAGCCTGTTAAAGACGGTTAATCCCTATCGTGAATTTATTCAACGGGAATGGCTGGAACAGGCTCCTCTGCGTTATCTCGATTTGACGAGCGAGGCTGGCAGCGCCGTTAATGTCCTGGAAACGGTGGGCATGATCATCACATTGCTGCAGAACTGCGATCGATTGACTACACAGAAAAAATCAAGTTTGAGGCTTGGAATCGATGTGCACTCGGCGCAGCTGCAGGCTTCCGTAGTCTCGATCACCCGAACAGAAAAGGAACTCCTTTTCCATCGATTATTTGCAGCGCTGGCGGCGGATACGATGGTCATTCGCCTCAGCCTTGCCGGATTCGACTCGGCATGGTTGCCTTCAGGGCAGCATGCCGATTATTTCGAGAGCCTCGCAACCAACACCGTGCTGCAGGAACTTGACCTTTCCAATGTGAAGTTGAGCGATTCCGGCGCTTTCGCGCTTGCCAAGGCGCTGAAGCAGAATCGCTCCATCAGCTTGATCGACCTGCGCGGATGCACGACCTCGGATAAGGGCGGCAAGACCTTGTACGGCGCATTGCTGGCAAGGCGCGACATCGAGGTAATCCAGTAGGCTATACACGGCCAGCCTGGGTATAAGCGCCGTGCATGCGAAGGCAGGCGAAGAGGTTTGATCAAGCCTGCGTGAGCGTAGAACTATTATTTCACCCCAGGCACTCAGGCAGCTTCGTTCGGCATTCGGTTGGACGAAGCTGCCAGGAGAATGCGAGTGGCCCAGCCAGTCAAGAACAATTCGAGCAATCGCCAGGTCGCTCAGGATAGCGATAGCGACAACGATAACGAAGATATTACGGCCAGCGGGGCCAACGGGCGCGGTGGCAGCAGTCCCGGCCAAGCCGGCAAGTCGCCGGCAGTGAGCACCACATCGACGCCAACCGGCGGGCACATGGCGAACCCGGCCGCCAGGCAGCCGTCGCCGACGGGAAAATCCGGCGCTTCCGGATCGCAACCTGCCTATGCACCAGCTCAGACGCCATCTGCGCGGGAGAAGGCCCTGCGCGCTTCGGCCGACCTGACACGGGTAGCGATGCAGGCGAGCGATCCGCTGAAGGCATTAAAGACCATCTTCAAAAACGCGAACGAAGTCAGGCTGGTGCTGCCGGCGTCGTTCGCGCTGGAAAGCAAGTCCGATCCGTACGGGCAGATGTGCGGGCGAAAATGGCTCAAGCAGCTTCCGATCCGTCATCTCGATCTGAGGCTTGCCCCTACACCTGACAGCAAGGTGCAGCGTATCGATCAGATAGTGTTCGTAAGCCGGTTGATCAGTGATCTTGACGATCTGGCGAACAGTGGGAATTCGGCGCCGACTGTAGACCTCGACCTGCCCATGCTTCCGGCAACCATGGGGTTCAGCGCCATGGACGACATGTGTGTCAAGAATCTTTACGATGCGCTTGCGCGCAGCAAGATCGTGGTCCGTGTCCGGGTCAAGGACTACCAGCCGGAATACGACCGACTGGGCTGTCTTGTGTTCGACAATGAAATTTTAGCCAGCAATAAGAAAATCACGGAACTTGAACTGGCTGATTGCGAGTTCGACGACAAGGCAGCCGGCGAGCTTGCCGGCGCGCTGAAAGCGAATACTTCGATAAAAACGCTCGTCCTGAACAATTGCAGCATTCCGGACGCCGGCAGCGCGGCACTCGCGAAGGCATTTTCGCAAAGGCCGGACCTGCAGGTCGTCGGGTTTGATCCCGGAGCAGCCGCCTTGGCCGCGCCGCAGGGAAAACAGCCAGGCGGAAGCGGCGGCAAAGCAGGCAAGGGCTCCGCGGGCGCTGTCGTTGCGACAACGGGGAATGGCGCGAAAGCACTTGCCGGCAATACAGCCAGCGCATCCACCACGACCACGACCACGACCACTCCCGCAGCCAATGCATCGGGTCCTGCGACGACAAGCACGACCAGCAGGCCACCCGTAAATTTTCGGACCATGCATTCCAATGCCGGGCACGAGGCGGAACTGGCTGACTCTGCGGCCGAAGCGCAGGCGGCACTGAAGCAGGACGATCCGGCGCCCGCGCTCAGGCAACTGTTCAACCGGCGTGCCACGGTACGCATCGGTGTGCCGGCCAAGATCCTGTGGAAGGTGGACGACGCAAACGGCGTCGGTGATGGGTACGAACAGTTTTCCGGCGTCAAATGCCTGTCCACGCTCAAGCTGCGCAATATTGAATTCCATCCGCAGCCATGCCAGGCTGGCGAAACTCAATCCTGCCAGTTCGATTTTCTGGCTTATATGCTGGACAGCCTCGGCCAGCTACCCAAAAAGGGCTTGATCGGCACCAGACTTGCAATCGTTGCACCGGACACCGGGACGGCGGAAGAAATAAGCGGGGGCACGGTGCGCGCCCAGGACAGCCTCTTCAAGAGCCTCGCCCGCGACCGCCTGACAGCGCGCCTTGACCTGGGTTCCCTTGCGCCCAGGACCGAAGGCAGCGCTGCGCTATGCCGGTTTTTTGACAGCCTGCCCGGCAAGGCGCACCTGGTGGAACTCCGGCTGTGCGGCGCTGTGCTGAATCGCGCGGAGACCCTGGCGCTGGCCGACGGCCTGCGTGAGAACCAGTCTCTGCAGGTGCTGGACCTGACCGGCGCCTTGCTGGACGCCGGCGTCCGGCACCGGTTCGATGACGCCGTCCGGGATCGGCCCGATCTGAAGCTTGTTCACTGAACCGGCGCGACGCTGCCTGACCTCGCAAGGTCAGGCAGCGGCACAGCCTTCACTCCTGCCGCACGCAGTCAACGAAGTAGCCGCGCTTGCCATCGACTTCCCGGGTCACCAGGCCATGCACGTCGGTCTCGAAGCCCGGGAAGCGCTCGTTGAAGTCGCGTGCGAACTTCAGGTAGTCGACGATGGTGCGGTTGAAGCGCTCGCCCGGGATCAGCAGCGGAATGCCGGGCGGGTAGGGCGTCAGCAGGATGGACGTGACGCGGCCTTCGAGTTCGTCGATGGGCACCCGGTCGATCTCGCGGTGGGCCATGCGGGCAAACGCGTCCGACGGCTTCATCGCCGGCAGCATGTCCGACAGGTACATCTCGGTCGTCAGCCGTGCCACGTCGTAGAGCTTGTAGAAGCCGTGGATCTGCTGGCACAGGTCGCGCAGGCCGACCCGCTCGTAGCGCGGGTTGGCCGCGGCGAACTCGGGCAGGATGCGCCACATCGGCTGGTTCTTGTCGTAGTCGTCCTTGAACTGCTGCAGCGCCGTCAGCAAGGTGTTCCAGCGGCCCTTGGTGATGCCGATGGTGAACATGATGAAGAAGGAGTACAGGCCGGCCTTCTCGACGATCACGCCATGCTCGGCCAGGTACTTGGTGACGATGGACGCCGGGATGCCGGTGTCGCCGAACTGGCCGTCCAGCGACAGGCCGGGCGTGACGATGGTCGCCTTGATCGGGTCGAGCATGTTGAAGCCCGGCGCGAGCTTGCCGAAGCCGTGCCAGTCGTCCTCGGCGCGGATCATCCAGTCCTCGCGCGAGCCGATGCCATCCTCGGCGAAGTGATCCGGGCCCCAGACCTGGAACCACCAGTCCTGGCCCCATTCCTGGTCGATCTTGCGCATGGCGCGGCGGAAGTCCAGCGCTTCCAGGATGCTTTCCTCGACCAGCGCGGTGCCGCCCGGCGGCTCCATCATGGCGGCCGCGACGTCGCAGGACGCGATGATCGCGTATTGCGGCGAGGTCGACGTGTGCATCAGGTAGGCTTCGTTGAACGCGTCCTGGTCCAGCTTCACGGTCTCGGACTCGCGCACCAGGATCTGCGACGCCTGCGACAGCCCGGCCAGCAGCTTGTGGGTCGACTGGGTCGAGAAGATCATCGACTCCTTGGCGCGCGGCCTGTCCTTGCCGATCGCGTGCATGTCGCGGTAGAAGTCGTGGAAGGTCGCGTGCGGCAGCCACGCCTCGTCGAAATGCAGCGTGTCGATCTCGCCGTCGAGCATGCTCTTCAGGGTCTCGACGTTGTACAGCACGCCATCGTAGGTCGACTGCGTGATGGTCAGGATGCGCGGCTTCTTGTTGACGGCCTCGCGGGCGAACGGGTTGGCTTCCACCTTCTTCATGATGTTTTCCATCTTGAATTCTTCCAGCGGAATCGGGCCGATGATGCCGAGGTGGTTCCGGGTCGGCATCAGGAACACCGGGATCGCGCCGGTCATGATGATGGAATGCAGGATGGACTTGTGGCAGTTGCGGTCGACCACGACGATGTCGCCCGGCGCCACGGTCGAATGCCAGACCATCTTGTTCGAGGTCGACGTGCCGTTGGTGACGAAGTAGCAATGGTCGGCATTGAAGATGCGGGCCGCATTGCGCTCCGAGGCGGCTACCGGTCCGGTATGGTCGAGCAGCTGGCCGAGTTCCTCGACCGCATTGCAGACGTCGGCGCGCAGCATGTTTTCACCGAAGAACTGGTGGAACATCTGGCCAATAGGCGACTTCAGGAAGGCGACGCCGCCCGAATGTCCGGGGCAATGCCATGAGTAGGAACCGTCCTGCGCGTAATGGACCAGCGCGCGGAAGAACGGCGGCGACAGGCCGTCGAGGTAGGACTTCGCCTCGCGGATGATGTGGCGCGCGACGAACTCGGGCGTGTCCTCGAACATGTGGATGAAGCCGTGCAGTTCGCGCAGGATGTCGTTCGGTATATGGCGCGAGGTGCGGGTTTCGCCATACAGGTAAATCGGGATGTCGGCGTTCTTGTAGCGAATTTCCTCGACGAAGGCGCGCAGCGATTTCAGCGCGGTGTCGGTTTCTTCGGTCGAGCCGCCGCCGAATTCCTCGTCGTCGATGGACAGGATGAAGGCCGACGCGCGGGATTGCTGCTGGGCGAACTGAGACAGGTCGCCATAGCTGGTGACGCCGAGGACTTCCATGCCTTCCTTTTCCATGGCGTCGGCCAGCGCGCGGATGCCCAGGCCGGAAGTATTTTCGGAACGGAAGTCTTCGTCGATGATGACGATGGGGAAGCGGAATTTCATGAACTCTCCTGATGGACGAGGCGCAGCATGCGCCTCCCTGTCCACGCCAATAAGGCAAAAGCCGAATTTTCGCAGATATGTGTCGGGTGCGCTGCAAAAGCAGACCGCACAGCTTGCGATTTATCGCACGCGGTCGTAGGTCACGATCGCAAAGTCCAGTCCGCTGGCAGTCGACTGGAATGTGTCGCGTCCGGTCTCCCGCCAGGACGCCGGGTCTATGGCCGGGAAGAAGGTGTCGCAGTCGAATTCCGAGTCGATCTCGGTCACGATCATCCGGTCGGCAAGCGCGATGGTCTGCGCAAACAGTTCGGCGCCGCCGATGATGAAGGCTTCCGTCTCGCGCTGCGCGAGTTCGCGCGCCTGTTCCGGCGTCGCGGCTGCCAGCACGCCGTCCCTTTGCCAGGCCGGGTCGCGCGTCACGACGATGTTGCGGCGACCCGGAAGCGGCCGGCCGATCGAATCGAAGGTCTTGCGGCCCATGATGATCGCGTGCCCGGTAGTGGTGCGCTTGAAATGGGCGAGGTCCTCGGGCAGTTTCCACGGCAGGCGGTTCTCGATGCCGATGCCGCGCTTGCGATCCATGGCGACGATCAGGGAAATTCGGGGCTGGGACATGGGTAATGAAAAAGATGGGGGAGGGGCAGGGCAAGCCCATGAAAGCCGCCATGGTAAACGAAACGAATGATGAGAAACAGACACGATTGCCTGTAATGGAACTTTACAGGGAGAGCTGGATCGATCTAGAAAGCAAACACTGTATTTAATCAAAAATCTCGTGCCTGCCATGCAGCACCCCGGAGGCGATGCGCCACTCACCCGCGACTATGGACTCACTCCTCACCAAGCCGGCCGGACCGGCAATCCAGCAGACCGTGTTACTGGTCGGCCCCCAGTCCGATGCGCCGCCGGGCCTGCTGCCGCTCCTGCACAGCCTGGGCGCGCAGTCGCAGCATGCAGACAGCGGTGAACGGGCGCTGGAAATCCTGGTCGCCGAAGACATCGCGCTGGTGCTGGCCGACGTCGCACTTCCCGGCATGGACGGTTATGCATTGACCCAGTGGATACGCGAAAATTCGCGGACCCGGCATATCCCCGTCATCCTGCTCAGCAACGGCGTCTGGGACGCCGCCGCCATCGCAAGGGCGTACGAGGCAGGCGCCATCGACTACCTCGGCAGGCCGGTGGCCGAGCCAGTACTGTCGAGCAAGGTCGCGGTGCTGCTCGAACTCGACGGCAACCGGCGCCGCCTGCGGCAGGCGATCAGCCATATCGACAGCACCAAGGCCTATTACGAATCGATGCTCAATGCGGCCGGCGAGGGCGTGATCGGACTCGACCGGGACGGGCACATGCGGTTTGCCAACCCAGCGGCGCGCCTGATGCTGAAGGTCGAGAATGATCAGCTGGTCGGGGCCGACTACCGGATGTTCTACCCGTTTCCTGCCGGAGATGTCCCGCATTGGGAACATACCCCGTTTTTCCACACGTTGCGCCACGGGAAGGAGACCCGGATCGAGGAAACGATCTTCATGCGGCATGACCGCACCCACTTCCCGGTGTCGCTGTGCGTTTCGCGGCTGGCTGGGAACGGCGACGGCCTGGTCATCGTGTTCCAGGACATCTCGCAGCGCAAGGCGCTGGAAGAAGCCCTGCGCCGACAGGCGGTGACCGACCCCCTGACGGGTTTGAACAACCGCAGCGGTTTCAAGTCCGCCTTCCGGATCGCGCTCGACCGGGCGCGCCGGGCGCGCAAGAGCGTGGCGCTGATGTTCATCGACCTCGATCATTTCAAGCGCATCAATGACACGCTCGGGCACGCGGCGGGCGACTTCCTGCTTGCCGCGGTCGCCACCAGCATCAGGGAATGCGTGCGTTCCTACGACATCGTCTCGCGCATCGGCGGCGACGAGTTCTCGGTCGTGCTCGACGAGCTCGACGACGCCTCCAGCGCCGCGCAGATCGCCGGCAAGATCCTGACCGCGCTGCGCTGCCCGTTCCGGCTCGAGGACGGCATGCAGGTCACCATCAGCGCCAGCATCGGCATCGCCAGCTTTCCCGAATGCAGCGACGACGTCGACATGCTGATGCAGGCCGCGGGCGTGGCGATGTACCAGGCCAAGAGCGACGGCCGCAACCTTTACCATTTCTACATGCCCGAAATGAATGCGAAGGCGCGCCACCGGCTGATGCTGGAGCAGGCGCTGCGCGTGGCGGTGGAGGATGACGGCTTCTTCCTGCATTACCAGCCGCAGGTCGACATCGGAACCGGCAGGGTCGTCGGCTACGAGGCGCTGCTGCGCTGGGACCACGATCGCATCGGCAGCATCGCGCCCAGCACCTTCGTGCCGATGCTGGAGGAAACCGGGCTGATCATCCCGATGGGGCAATGGGTGTTCTCCACCGGCTGCCGCCAGCGCCATGCATGGAACAGCATGCTGCCCGAGCAGTGTTCGCTGTCGGTCAACCTGTCGCCGCGCCAGTTCGCCGACAAGAACCTGGTACCGCAGATACAGCGGGTGCTCGAGGCCAACCAGCTGCCGCCGTACCAGCTCGAGATCGAGCTGACCGAGAGCATGCTGATGTCCAATACTGAACACACCCGCAACCTGCTGCGCTCGCTGAAGGACCTGGGGCTCAAGCTGTCGGTGGATGACTTCGGCACCGGCTATTCGTCGCTGGCCTACCTGAAGCAGTTTGCGCTGGATGCACTGAAGATCGACAAGCAGTTCATCGACCACCTGACCACCTCCAGCAAGGACAAAGCGATCGCCCGCTCCATCATCCAGCTCGGGCATAACCTCGGCATGCAGGTGATCGCCGAAGGCGTGGAGACGGCGGACCAGGTCGAGACGCTGCAGCAGCTGGGCTGCGACGTGGTCCAGGGTTTCTACTTCGGGCGACCGGTTCCGGCGGGTGAAGTAGGCCGCATCCCGCAGGCGGTGGCGGTCGGGGCGCAGTAGCCCGACCAAGCGGCGACGACCCCGACGCCGCCGGCTCATCCAACGTGCCACCCGCAACATAAGCCCGGCGGCACCTGTCTCATGCCCACCCCAGGTCATGGCGTACCGGATGGGATCAATTCGACTGCGTGGCTCGCAGGCTCGTGGGGTGTAATGAGCGTAGCGCATTGCGCCACTCGCCAATCAGCCCCCATCGCCTGTGCGCAACGAATGGTGTAATGCGCTTGCGCTTATTACACCCTACGGTGTTTCATGGCGCGTTTTGAGCCGGGATCGGTATCACACCATCCGGCCGGGCTTGCCGCGCGCACTGCGCACCGGCTGGCGTTGCACGGCGGCGCCCGGACGAGGCTTGTTCTGGCCGAACTTGCGGGCCAGCTTGTCCGGTCCCGGCGTTTCGCGCTTGCGCTCGATCGCCTGCAGCGCCGGCGACGACGTGCCGCGCGGCACCAGGTGCTGCGGGCCGTTGCCGATCAGGTCGGAACGCCCCATCCGGTGCAGGCCTTCGCGCAGGATGTCCCAGTTGGCAGGGTCGTGATAGCGCAGGAAAGCCTTGTGCAGCTTGCGCACCTTGCCGGCCCGCACCGTCTCGACGATTTCCGATTCGTCGGTCACCTTGTGCAGCGGATTCTTGCGCGTGTGGTACATCGCGGTCGCCAGCGCCATCGGCGTCGGCAGGAAGGTCTGCACCTGGTCGAGCCGGAAGTCATTCTGCTTCAGCCATAGCGCCAGGTTCAGCATGTCCTCGTCGGTAGTGCCCGGGTGGGCCGCGATGAAGTAGGGAATCAAATACTGTTCCTTGCCGGCTTCCTTCGAAAAACGTTCGAACATCTCCTTGAACGCGTGATAAGCGCCCATGCCCGGCTTCATCATCTTGGACAGGGGGCCGTTTTCGGAATGTTCGGGTGCGATCTTCAACAGTCCGCCGACATGATGCGTCACCAGTTCCTTCACATATTCGGGCGAGCGCACCGCGAGGTCGTAACGCAGGCCCGAGCTGACCAGGATCTTCTTCACGCCAGGGATGGCGCGCGCCTTGCGGTAGAGCTGGATCAGCTTCGAATGATCGGTGCCAAGATTCGAACAGATGGTCGGATAAACACATGACAGGCGGCGGCAGGATTCCTCGATCGCCTTGTCCTTGCAGGCCAGCCGGTACATGTTCGCGGTCGGCCCGCCCAGGTCGGAAATGGTGCCGGTGAAGCCCTTGGTCTTGTCGCGGATCAGCTCGATCTCGCGCAGGATGGACGGCTCGGAGCGGCTCTGGATGATGCGGCCTTCATGCTCGGTGATCGAGCAGAAAGTGCAGCCGCCGAAGCAGCCGCGCATGATGTTGACCGAGAAGCGGATCATTTCCCAGGCCGGGATGCGCGCCTTGCCATAGCGCGGATGCGGCGCGCGGGCATAGGGCATGTCGAACACGAAGTCCATTTCGTCCATCGCCAGCGGCAGCGGCGGCGGATTCAGCCAGACGTCGCGTTCGCCATGCTGCTGCACCAGCGCACGGGCATTGCCGGGATTGGACTCCAGGTGGAACACGCGGGACGCATGCGCATACATCACCGGATCGTCCTTGACCTGCTCGAACGACGGCAGGCGCACGACGCTGCGGTTGCGCACTTCCTTCAGCGCGGCCATCCGCTCCTCGCGGGACAGGATCAGGATCGGCTTCGGCTCCTCGGGCGCGGCCTCGGTCTTGCAGGACGCGTCTTCCTTGGACTTCATTTCATACGGGTCGGGATGCGCTTCGATCCGTCCCGGGGTGTCGATGCGCGTGGAGTTGGCTTCGGTCCAGTCGGCTGCCGGCTTCCAGCCGCGCGGCACCATGAAGGCCGTGCCGCGCAGGTCGCGGATCGAGCGGATCGGCTCCCCGGCGGCAACCCGGTGCGTCAGTGCGATCAGCGCACGTTCGGCATTGCCGAAAATGAGAATATCCGCCTTGGAGTCGGGCAGCACCGAGCGCTTGACCTTGTCCGACCAGTAATCGTAATGCGCAATCCGGCGCAGGCTGGCCTCGATGCTGCCGATCACCACGTTGACTTCCGGATATGCTTCGCGCACCCGCTGCGCATACACCACCACCGCGCGGTCGGGCCGCTTGTCCGGGTCGCCGTTGGGCGTATAGGCATCCTCGGAGCGGATCTTGCGGTCCGACGTGTAGCGGTTGATCATCGAATCCATGTTGCCGGCGGTGATGCCGAAATACAGGTTCGGCCGTCCCAGCGAGCGGAAGTCGTCGACCGACAGCCAGTTCGGCTGGGTCAGGATGCCGACCCGGAAACCCTGCGCCTCCAGCAGCCGGCCCACCAACGCCATGCCAAAGCTCGGATGGTCGATATACGCATCGCCCGTCACCAGGATCACGTCGCAGCTGTCCCAGCCCAGCGCATCCATCTCGGCCCGCGTGGTCGGCAGGAAGGGCGCCGGCGTCTGATAGTCGGGACGATAACGCGGGTAGGAACGGATATTTTTTGGAGCTTCCATGGGGGCCAGAGGTAATGCGCATGCGCCGCGATCGCGGACATGCCGGGTGAGCATACGGGGGAAGACGGGAGTATGACAGCTTTGACGGAAACTGGCCGGGCGGCGCTGAAATTGCCAGCGAACTCGCGTGAAACAAGCGCAGTACTGCGGGACTGGCGGACGAAATTTTTCTTGCAGCGTATCGTTGAAGTCTGCTCCCGGGTGTTTCCTGGAGAAATGCAGTAGTTGATTCCCTTCAACTACGCCGCATGATGCTTTCGCCGTACTGGCGCGATCTCGAATTCGATAAAACGCTTGCAATACCACCCGGACTGGCCGCCAAAATCCAGAATGTCCGCTCGGCTTCGCAGTTTCTTCCGCGCTGCTGTCATGGCGATTTCGCCCACGGATTGAGGAGGTTGATTCCTGTAGGTTTGAAATCAGCGACGTTGCGAGTCGCCACCGTCATACGATGCACAAGGGCAGTTGCCGCGATGAGTGCGTCGCGCTCGCTGCGTTTGTCGGGCACATGCAAGCGGGCGCGGCGTTGTGCCACGGCAGTATCGATAGCCAGCGTGCGTTGTGTGAACTCAGGCAACACGTGCTGCTGCAGCCAGGACCGCAACAGCATTCCCTGGGCGGCGTTTTTTCGCTCTATGGATAGAACGCCGATTTCCAGTTCCATGATGGTGATAGCGGATACGAAGAGGTCGGAGGCGTCGACGCTTTCTGTCCATGCCGCCAGGTTCATATCGGCCTTGCCAAGCCACACCTTGCGCAGTTCCGACACCACGTTGGTATCCAGAACGAACATCATGAAAAGTCAGCCGGCTGGATTTTGAGTGTAATGCGCGGCGGCTCGAACTCGATGTCGGCAACATCGGGCATGGCCAGCGCATCAGCAATGTTCCGCCGTTGCCTCGTGAGGCGTTGATAGTCTTCAAAACTCAAAAGAACATGGGCAGGTCGACCCCGGGCTGTGATGAACACCTGTCCACTGTTCGCCGCGCGCTTCGCTTCGCTGGCACCCTAGTTGAATTCGCGACCCGAGATGGTCGTGATCGGCATGGAAACATCTCATTGAAATGGCGAATGTAGAAATGTTGTTACTAATTAGTGTGAGTCGCAAGATGCTCGAACAGGCGGGACAGCGACCGCCGTTGTTGAATAAAGGCGATCCGGCATAGTGGCGGCGGAAGGGGCAAACGCCGCAATCGAGGCCGCGGGACGACATGGGACGCCTTATCGAGCTGGATTCATAAACAGAAATACCGCGCCAAAGCCCGGTATACTCGGCGCGATTACCGTCTTCACCCCGTTTTCATGTCAGAACAAGATCCCCTCAGCGCCGGCGATGCCGAGCAGCTGGCCAGGCGCCTCGAATGCCATCCCGCTTACCGCATCCTGCGCCGCCTGCCCGAACGCAGCGGCTATGCCGAACCGGACGGCAGGGCGCTTGCGCGCGGTGCGGTGGTCGACACCGAGACGACAGGCCTTAACCTGGAGACGGATGCGATCATCGAGTTTGCGATGGTGGTATTTGAATACTGCAGGGAAAGCGGCCAGGTGTTCCGGATACTGGAAATTTTCGACCAGCTCGAAGATCCTGGCGTGCCGATCCCGCCGGCATCGACGGCGGTCCACGGGATTACCGATGACATGGTGGCCGGTAAAAAGATAGACGATGAACGGGTAGCGGAACTGGTGCAGGGACTGGACCTGGTGATCGCCCATAACGCCCGCTTCGACCGCCCGTTCCTGGAAGAAAGGCTGCCGGTCTTCCGGACGCTGCCATGGGCCTGCTCGCTGCACCAGGTGGGCTGGTCGTCCGAAAGCATGCCTTCCGCCAAGCTTGAATATCTCGCCTACCGGATGGGATTCTTCTACGATGCGCACCGGGCGCAGACCGATTGCCTGGCGCTGCTGGAATTGCTGCAGACGCCGCTTCCGGTATCAGGCCGGCTGGCGCTGGCCTGCCTGCTGGAAAAGGCGCAGGACAGGGACTTCCGGGTCTATGCGGTGAAAGCGCCGTATGACAGCAAGGACCTGCTCAAGGCGCGCACCTACCGCTGGGACCCGGAACGCCGCTGCTGGCATCGCACGCTGAGCGGCGACATGATGCCCGACGAAATCGCCTGGCTGAAGGCGCACGTGTACGGCGGCCGTCCAGCCAGCCTGGACTTCGAGGCGATGGATGCGCTGTGCCGTTTCTCGATGCGGGTCGGGAAGATATTCAGCCGCGAAATCTGAAGCCCCCAAGTCCGGGCAGGCGGCTTACTTGGGCTGTGCGCCCGGCTTGTCGATGGATTCAGGCGTGGAGTGATTATTGACCTGGCCGGGCATCGGCATCGCGGTCGATTCCTGTTCCTTGTCCAACGTCTTTGGATTGGCTTGCGAAGGACTGGCCGAATCGGGCACCGTTGCGGCAACGGTAGGCGACTGCGGCGGTATGGCGGCATCCTGCTTGGGCATTTCAGATGGCGGGGCGGCAACCGACACGCCCTTGCTTTCCACGGTAGCCGCACCGGGCTGGGAAACTGCGGTCGGCGTGGCGACTGCATCCTTGCGTCCGCAGGCGGGCAGGGTGGCCAGAATGCCCAGCATCAGGCAGCCGGACAGCAGGTAATTCGTTTTCAACATGGTCTTTCCAATATTCGCCAGCAGGCGCAACGCTGCATGCCAGCGAACTGGATGCAGCCAGACTATGCTGGCGGACCGGTCGGCCCGCCAGCCCATGCGCGTTAGCGGCGCAGGATGCGGCTCAGGATGTAACCGGCGCCGGCGGCAATCGCCAGTGCGGTCATTGGCTTTTCGCGAACACGCACGCGGGTGTCGGCGATGACCTGGTCTTGCAGGTCCTTCATCTGCGATGCTTTTTCCGACACCTTGGTGGCTGCCTGCGAAGCAACGGTGGATACCTTGTCGACAGCCATGTGCGCGGTGCCCGACAGTTTCTCGACGGTAGGACGGGCAGCATCGGCTGCCTTGTCTATCGTGTCATGCGCAGTCGTCTTCGCCTGGTCGACGGTTTCCTTGACCGATTCCTTGGCCTGGTCGACGGTTTCCTTGACGGACTCTTTCGCCTGGTTGACGGTTTCCTTGGCAGACTCTTTCGCCTGGTTTATCGAGCCGCCCATCGAACCTGGCGCTGGCGTGGTGCTGCCGGTGCTGCCCGAAGTGCCGCTGGCAGGGGTCGACGCGCTCTTGGTGTCCGACGACGATGTAGGCGTGGTGGTGCTGCTGCCCATCGAGCCGCTGCTGCCGGTCGTACCGCTGCTGTTCTTGTTGTCGCTGCCCGAAGCGCCGCCGCTCATGGAACCGCTGCCCATGTTGCCGCCGCTGCCGGTATTGCCGCCTTTTGAAGCGCCGCCCATATTGCCACTGCCGGTCGCATTGCTACCGGTGGTGTTGCTGACCGTGGAACCGCTGCCGGTGGTGCCGGAGGTCGGACCGGTGCTGCTGCCTGGCATGTTCTTGCTTGTATCCACCATGATGATTTCCTTTGAAAAGTCGTATATCAAGCATCCATAAAGGATGCGCATTAAAGGCGCGCCAGAAAAGCCGGCCGCGAACCTCAGGACAAGCCGGGTGTAAGCACTCGCCACATGTTGAAAACAAGATAAAACATTTGTCTGCACGGATTCGGTTCGCTACCGAACACAATAAGGACATTTATTAAAATGGCAAGCAGGCCGCGCCAAAATAAGCGGCAATCAGGCCGGTCGTTTGCGCCTGCGCAGCCTGGTCTGGCCTGTCATCGCACATGGCTTTTGCGTTAATCTGTCATGGAGACAGTTTTCCATACCAACAACAAAGGAGCGCCCCCATGCAGTCCGAGCAGCCAACACCCCTATGGACCCCGTCCCCGCAGCGTATTGCCGACAGCCGGTTGCAGGACTACCTGCACTGGCTGGCGCGGGAAAAGAACCTCTCCTTCGGCAGCTATGAGGAATGCTGGGAATGGTCGGTGACGCGCCTGGAAGATTTCTGGGAGTCGATCTGGCAATACTTCGATATCAAAAGCTCGGCCCCCTATACGCAGGTGCTGGACCAGCACCGGATGCCGGGCGCGAACTGGTTTGCCGGCGCCAGGCTCAATTTCGCCGAGCAGGTTTTCCGCTTCCATGACGATGCCGACGGCGCGGCGAAGCCGGCCATCATCTCGCGCTCGGAATTGCGCGGCCTGTCGCAGCTGTCTTGGGCCGAATTGCGCGACCAGATCCGCGCGGTCGCCAATGCGCTGCGCGCGCTGGGCATCGGGCCGGGCGACCGGGTCGTCGCCTACCTGCCGAATATCCCCGAGACCGCGGTAGCCTTCCTGGCCTGCGCCAGCATAGGCGCGATCTGGTCCAGCTGTTCGCCCGACATGGGCCACGCCAGCGTGCTCGACCGCTTCCGCCAGATCGACCCGAAGCTGCTGCTGGCGGTCGACGGCTACCGCTACGGCGGCCGCGATTTCGACCGGCTGGACGTGGTGCGCACGATGCGCGAGTCGCTGCCGACGCTGCAGAACACGGTGCTGCTGCCTTACCTGGACGCCGGCGCCAGCCTGGGCGGCGCGCTATCCTGGCAATCGCTGCTGGACCACCCGGCGGCCGGCGCGGAGCCGATGCACTTCGAGCAGCTGCCGTTCGACCATCCGCTGTGGATACTGTATTCGTCCGGCACCACCGGCATGCCCAAGCCCATCGTCCACGGCCACGGCGGCGCGCTGATCGAAGGCATCAAGGGCCATGCGCTGCACCTGGACCTGGGGCCGGACGACCGCTTCCTGTGGTTCTCGACCACCGGCTGGATCATGTGGAACTCGCAGGTGATGGGGCTGCTGGTCGGCGCCACCATCTGCATCTACGACGGCAACCCCGGCTACCCCGACCTCGGCACGCTGTGGCGCTTTGCCGGCGAGACCGGCATGACCTTCTTCGGCGCCGGCGCCGCCTACTTCGGCAACTGCATGAAGTCCGGCATCGAGCCGGCGCAGCTCGCCGACCTGTCGCCTCTGCGCTCGGTCGGCGCGACCGGCTCGCCGCTGTCGGTCGACGGCTATGAATGGATCTATCGGCATGTGAAGGAAGACCTGCTGCTGGCGGCCATCAGCGGCGGCACCGACATTGCCGCGTCCTTCGTCGGCGCCTGCCCGATCCTGCCGGTGTATGCGGGCGAGATGCAGGCGCGCGGGCTGGGCATCGCGGTCTACGCGCTGGACGACAATGGCAACAGGCTGCAGGACGAAGTCGGCGAACTGGTCGTGACCGAGCCGATGCCGTCGATGCCGCTGTATTTCTGGAACGACGCCGGCAATAAGCGCTATCTCGAAAGCTACTTCGAGACCTATCCCGGACTCTGGCGGCACGGCGACTGGCTGCGCATCACGCCGCGCGGCGGCGCCATCATCTATGGCCGCTCCGACACCACCATCAACCGGCACGGAATACGGATGGGGACGGCGGAAATCTACCGCGTGGTCGAAGAGCTGCCCGAAGTGCTGGACAGCCTCGTGGTCGACCTCGAATACCTGGGGCGCGAGTCGTGGATGCCGCTGTTCGTGGTGCTGCGCGACGGCGTGACGCTGGATGAGGCGCTGGAGCAGCGCATCCGCGAGAAGATCCGCAGCGCGCTGTCGGCCCGGCATGTGCCCAACGCGATTTTCCAGGTGCAGCAGGTGCCGCGCACGCTGACCGGGAAGAAGATGGAGCTGCCGGTCAAGAAGCTGTTCCTCGGCATGCCGGTCGAACAGGTGGCCAACCGCGACGCGATGGCCAATCCGGAAAGCCTGAACTTCTACATGGACCTGGCGACGCAGCGGGCCGCGCAGGATTAGGCAGGGCTGCCCGGCGCTCGCCCGGCGGCCGATTTAGCCCTTGTCGCTGAACACCGCCTCGCACGGGTCCGGGCCGGGATTGGCCGCATCCCAGGCGGCGGTGGCGACCAGGCTCAGGCCGCCGGTGACGATGGCCGCGCCCAGGCGCGCCAGCGCCGACGGCGTGCCGACCGGGTCCAGCGCCATCTTCGGCTTGCGCAGCCTGCCGGCGATGCTGATGTCGCCCGACAGCGCCGCGATGCCCAGGCTGACGCCGTTGCGGGCCTGCACCCGGCCGTGCAGGTCCACGGTCTGGCGCCTGAGGTCGACCGTGCCCGAGGTCAGCAGCTTGCTGGCCTCGCTGCGCGCCCCGACCGCCGCGCGCGCCGCCACGCCGTTGGAAAAGGGCAGGCGGGCGGCGAAGCAGCCGAGCTTTATCTGCGGCGCATCCTTTTCCGACAGCAGCGCCGTCATGCTGGTCAGCAGGCTCTCGACCTCGCCCGCCTTTTCCGAGCGGACCAGCGTCGCACCGCCGCGTATCGTCGCCAGGCCGTCGAGGGTGGCCGCCATCTCTCGCAGCGACTCGCCGCGGCCGCTGACATTCGCATCGATCTGCATCGGTCCGCCGCTGACCGGGACCTTGCGGCCGCGCTCGCTGAAAAACCGTTCGAGCCGCACGCCGCCGGCGGCCAGCTTCAGCTGCGCCGAACGCTTCGCGCCGGCCAGCTTCAGGCTGCCGCTGGCCTTGCCGCCCAGCAGCTGCATCGAAAACGCGGGGATGTCGACCTTGTCGTCATGGCTGTCGACGGTCGCCGCGACATCGGCCAGCGCGATGCCGGAGCGCAGCGTCAGCTTTCTGATCTTTACCGCCAGCGCCATGTCGGCGCCGTCGAGCGCATCGACCGCGGTCCACGCAAGCGGGTAATGCCGGAACAGTTCGTTCCTGGGTATCGGCGGCGGCGTCGGGCGTCCGGCGTCGCGGGTGAGCACCGCCCAGTCGATGGCGGGGCTGTCGATCGCGCCGTCGATGCGGGTGCGCTCGCCGCTGCGCTGCAGCCGGAACGTGCCGGACGCCTCGGTCTGTCCCAGCTTCACGCGCAGCTTGTCGATGTCCAGGTGGTCTGCCGCAGCCTTCAGCGTCGCGTGGACCGACAGCGGCGCCTGCAGCGGCCGCGCCGCCTCGATGTCGAAAAAGCGCAGCAGCGCGTCCACCGACTGCGCTTCCAGAGCGACGGCGGCAGCGGCGTCGCCGCTTTGCAGCGACAGCGGCAGCCTGCCCCTGACGTCGAGCCGGCCCGACGGCCAGATTGCCGCGATTTCGCCGTCGGTCGCCGCGCCGTCGGCGCCGGCCTGCGACAGGTCGGCCAGCCGGGCCTGCAGCGTCATCGTCTGCTGCGCATGCTCGACCTGGCCCTGCAGCCGCAGGTCCTGCCAGTTCGGGCTGGCGCTGGCCGACAGCGACGGCAGCCGCCAGCTGCGCGGTCTGGCGCCGCCATCGCGGTAGACGATCTCCACCTTGCGCAGCTCGACCTGCGCCAGCTGCCGCCAGTCCATCCTGCCGTCGCTGCGGCTGTCCAGATCCCAGCTGCGACGCCCGTCGGCGGCGCGTTCCAGCATCAGGCGGCCGCCTTCGACATGCAGCGCGCCCGGCGCGACACGGCCGGACAGCAGCGCGCGCCAGGACAGGCTGACGTCGAGCAGGTCGGCCGCGGCCAGCTGCGGCGACTGTGCCCAGGCCGGCGCGGAAAGCGTAATGCCGGTCGCGCGCACGCCCGGGACCGGGAACAGCCGCAGCGACAGGGTGTCGATCGCAAGCTCGCGCGACCACGCGGTGCGCGCATGATCCTGCGCCATCGCCTTCAGGCGCTCGCCGTCGAACATCGCATGTGCGACCAGCGCAGCGACGGCCAGCAGCAGCGCAAGCACCGCCGCCGTTACCGCCGCCTTCTTCCGCCATCCAGCCATTTTTTATTCCTTGTTATCGGTTCCGGCGCCCGGGCCTGGCTTCGACTTTGCAGGCAATTCAATCCGCCGATGCAGCGGCAGCGAGCCTCGCACGGGCAGGAGGCGGCATCGCATCGGGTCAGCCGTCGCGCAGCGAGGCCGACGGCTGGGCGTCCGACCGCGCGATACGCCGCGCCGCCGCGCCAGTCCCGTGCCGCGCAGCACCGAGGCGACTCCCCGATGCGCGGTCAGGCCCCGACGATCCATCCCTCCAGCGCATCGAATTCCGGCATGCCGTAACGCGCTTCGCGCCGCTGCCATGCCCATGCCGCCAGCACCGCGCACAGCGCCGCGTCCAGCAGGTCGCCGCTGCCGTCGTCCACCAGCGCCTCGCGAAAATCGCCGGCATCGAGCTTCACGTCCCACCGGTGCTGGCCCGCTTCGAGCATGCCGACGATCCGTTCCCGTGCCTCGCGCCGCGCCGGCGTCTGCTTGCTGCGCAGGTCGTTCTTGTAGGACGCGCGCGTGATGTCGCGGGCCACCATGCCGGGATAGCCCTCGAACGCAATGCGGTCCGGGTCGCCCGGATGGAGCTGATAGATGGTGACGCCGGCGGCCAGCAATTGCGGCACGCCCGCATGCAGCATGTAGGCCACCGGCGGATTGACCCATTTCATCGATGGCGACGAGCCCGCCGGAAAGTCGGTGGCCCGGTGCGCAAACTTGCCGCCCACCGGGCGGGCGTCGCAGAAGGCCTTGAAGGTCTCGCGCATCTCCGGCCGGGTGAGGCTGGTCACATGCCGCATCAGCGGCGCCCATTCGGTGGGCCATTGCAGGTGTTCGACCAATTCGCGCGGCAGCGAGAACGGGAAATCGAACGCGCCCAGCCAGGGCCCCGGCTGGCGCAGCCATGCATCGAAGGCCGCATGGTCGGGCAGGCTGGTCAGCGATTCGAGGATGAGGACGTCGCCATGCAGTTCGCCGCTGGCGATCGTGATGCCCTTGCGGCGGCTGGGTGCGGACGTGTAGTCGACGCCGTGGAGTTTCATTGCGCTGGCCGTGTCCGCGGCGCGCCTAGTTGCCGGCGCCGGGCTGGTAGGCCGAGGCCACGTCGGCCGGCAGGCCCTTCGCGCCCGGCGTCCATCCCAGCAGCGCCGACGCCGCCAGGCCGCACAGCAGCAGCACCGCCAGGAAGGCGGTCAGGCGAAGCAGCAGTCGGGAGAGCTTGATCATTGCAGTAGGCGGCGCAGGCCGGCATTGTTATACCGGCCCAGTATGCCGCGGAGGAACGCCGCGCACAGTACGTTGCCGTACACAATGCGCGGCGGCAGCCAGCCGCAGCCGCCTGCAGGGATCGGAGGTCGGCGGGTCAGCGCGGCGCGTCTGGCAGCACCACGTTCACGTCGAGCACCTCCAGGTTGCCCTGGCGGTCGAGCGAGATCTTGATGTCGTCGGCATTGACCTTGGTGTACTTCGAAATGACCGCGATCAGTTCCTTGTGCAGGGCCGGCAGGAAATCCGGCCCCGCGGTGCCATTGCGTTCACGCGCAATGATGATCTGCAGCCGTTCCTTGGCCGCGGTGGCGGACTTGGGCTTGTTGCTGAACAGGAAGGAGAGGAGGGCCATGTCACTTGCCTCTAAAGATTCTCTGGAACAGCCCGGGTTTTTCGTAAGTGGTGAAGCGCATCGGCACTTCTTCGCCGAGAAAGCGCGAGACCACGTCCTTGTAGGCCTGCGACACGTCGCTGCCATCGATATGGATCGCCGGGTTGCCCTGGTTGGATGCATGCAGCACCGACTCCGATTCCGGAATGATGCCGATCAGCGGTATGCGCAATATTTCCTGGACGTCGGTGTAGGACAGCATTTCACCGGCGTCGACGCGCTTGGGCACGTAGCGGGTGATCAGCAGGTGTTCCTTGACCGGTTCGCCGCCGGCTTGCGCGCGGCGCGACTTGGCCTGGATGATGCCGAGGATGCGGTCGGAGTCGCGCACCGAGGACACTTCCGGGTTGGTCACGATGACGGCCTCGTCGGCGAAGGTCAGCGCCATCACGGCGCCGCGCTCGATGCCGGCGGGGGAGTCGCAGATGATGTACTCGAAGTCCATGGCCGCCAGGTCCTTGAGCACGCGCTCGACGCCTTCCTCGGTCAGCGCGTCCTTGTCGCGGGTTTGCGACGCCGGCAGCACGAACAGGTTCTCGCAGTGCTTGTCCTTGATCAGCGCCTGGTTCAGCGTCGCTTCCTGGTTGATGACATTGATCAGGTCATAGACCACGCGCCGCTCGCAACCCATGATCAGGTCGAGGTTGCGCAGGCCGACGTCGAAGTCGAGCACCGCAGTCTTGTGGCCGCGCAGAGCCAGGCCGGACGCGAAGCTGGCGCTGGAAGTGGTTTTGCCAACGCCGCCCTTGCCGGACGTTACGACGATTATCTTTGCCACAAACAAACTCCTTTATATGAAAAACGGTGGTGACAACTATTAACGATGCAATGCGGACGTCATTGCGATGACCTCGATGCGGTCGCCCAGCAGGCGCACCTGGCCCGGCGCCTGCGCCAGTTCCTTGGGCAGGCCGTCCTCGAAGGTACGGTAGTAGCCGGCGATGGAAACCAGTTCAGGCTCCATGCTCATCGCGAAGATCCTGGCGTCGCTGTCGCCGCTGGCGCCGGCCAGCGCCCGCCCGCGCAGCGGCGCATAGACGTGGATGCTGCCGTCGGCAATCAGTTCAGCGCCATTGTTGACCGCGGCCGTCACGATCAGGTCGCAGCCATGCGCATAGACACGCTGGCCGGCGCGCACCGGCGTGTCGATGATCATGGTGCCGCGCGCCGGCTGCTGGATGACCGGCGGCGGCGCGGCGGGGGCCGCGGCGACGGGAGCCGGCGCCGGGGCCGGGGCGGCCTGGGCTTCGGCCCGCGCCGCCATGCGCGGCTTGGCCACCACGTCCAGGCTCAGGCCGTGGGAAATGATCTCGGCTTCCAGCGCCGGCGGCGCATTGCGCACCGCCACCGGCGTCAGCCGGTGCGACTTGAACAGCGCGATCAGCGCCGGCCAGTCGATCGGCGGATGGTCCTGCGTCAGCTGGCCGATATCGAGGATCGCGAACTCGTCGTCGAAATAGTCGGCAGCGCCGCCAGTCAACTGCGCCATTGCCTCCTGCAGCGCCGGCATGCTCGTGTCGTTCAATATGGCAGCCACCGCAACCACGGTGGAAATCTTGATTTCGATAGGCTTGCGTACTGGAGTAGTCGACATAAAAAACCAGGTGGTGGCGTAAGGAATTCCGGATCAGGCAACATCGGCCATGGTCGAAGGCAAGTTGCCGCTTCATAACAAAAAACGGGCCGCGATCCGGCGGCCCGACATGCGAAGCGCCCGAAACGGCCGGGCGCTTGCAGTCCGGCGGTCATTATAACGTCATAGTTCTGCCTTTCTTCTTCCCGCGCCGACATTAAAAACCGGGTATCGGCGCGTCCGATCGGCGATTTGCCTCATTCAGGGAAAACTGATTCGGTCGAATGGTTACATAGCGCCTTTTCCAGAGGAGACAATTTCCATGAGGCCATTTTCTGCAGCCCCGTTCCGCAGCGCCGCCCTGACGGACACCGACCGGGAGGAAGACCTGGACGCCACGGTCTCGTTCAGCGACAGCGACGACGGCCTGCCCGACCCGCCGGTGCTGCAGAAGCTGGCCCAGGCGCTGCTGGCCTGGAACCCGGCGCTGGTGCCGGCCTATGCGCGGCTCGACCATGTCCCGGAAGAACTGGCGCCATTTGCCGCCTTCCTGGTCCAGCTCAGGAAGGAACTGCAGGGACGGGCTGCCTCCTGCGGCGAGGTCATCGGCTGGCTGCAGGCGCTCGCCGCCGACGATGCGGCACGGCGCCGCGCCTTCCGGATCGCATCCGGCGCGGACGGCGCCGGCACGGCGATGGAAACCTACCGGGCAATCCGCAACGCGGCGCAGTAGCGCGGGCGCCGCGCCTTGAGGAAAACCGGGAGCAGCCTTAATTTCGGGGAAGCCTGGCGGCTTGTTCCGTTATGATTGCCGCTCAGCCCGCGAGGGCCGCTTCCACCCGGTCGCCCATCATTGAAGAAAGATATCCATGTTCGCCGCCGTTGATCTTGGCTCCAACAGTTTTCGCTTGCATATCGGCCATTACGACGGCAACGCCATCCGCGTGATCAAGAGCGCCCGCGACCCGATCAGGCTGGGCGCGGGCCTGGATGCCGACGGCAACCTGACGCCGCAGGCGATGCGGGTGGCTGCCGAGTCGCTGGCGCGCTTCGCCACCGTGCTCGCCGCCTACGAGCTCGACGCGGTGCGCGTGGTGGCGACCAATACGCTGCGGATCGCGAAGAATGCCGACGCCTTCCTGCCCGAAGCCGAGAATGCGATCGGCTACCCGATCGAGATCATCTCGGGCGAGGAGGAGGGCAGGCTGATCTACCTGGGCGTGGCCTGCTCGCTGGCCAATCCGGGCGAGCGCCGCCTGGTGCTGGACATCGGCGGCGGCTCGACCGAGCTGATCATCGGGAAGGGCCTGGACATCCTGCTGGTCGATTCCTTCAGCACCGGCACGGTGCGCCAGAGCGACGGCTTCTTCATCGACGGCCGCATCGACGCCGCGTCGTTCGAAGCCGCAATCATCTCGGCCTGCGGCTATTTCGAAGATGCCGCGCCGCTGTACAAGGCGCATGTCTGGGACACCGCCTACGGTTCGTCGGGCACGCTGCGCTCGATCTCGGAAGCGATCGCGAAGAACGGCCTGGGCGACGGCCGGCTGACGCTGGCCAGCCTGAATGCGCTGAAGCAGCGGCTGATCGAATTCGGCAGCGTCGCCGCCATTCAGCTTCCCGGCATGAAACCCGACCGGGCGCCGGTGCTGGTAGGCGGGCTGGCGATCCTGATCGCGGTGATGCAGGAACTGGACATCGCGGTGATGCAGCCGATCGAGGCCGGCCTGCGCATGGGCGTGCTGTGGGACCTGCAGCTGCGGGCCACCCGCCGCGACCGGCGCGAACAGTCGGTGCGCGCCTTCCTTCAGCGTTTCCAGGTGGACGAGGCGCGGGCCGGCCGCACCGCCGACATCGCCGCCACGCTGTACGCCCGGCTCCGGCCCGGCAACGACGCCACCACCCGGCCGCTGTACTGGAGCGGGCTGCTGCACGAGGTCGGCATGGCGGTGTCCCACAGCGGCTATCACAAGCATGGCGCCTACATGATAGAAAACGCCGACCTGTCCGGTTTCACCAACCGCGACCAGCGTCTGATGAGCCGGCTGATCCTGGGCCAGAAGGGCAACCTGCACAAGCTCGACGCCATGCTGACCGAGCCCGACTTCGTGCGCGCGGTGCTGTCGCTGCGCCTCGCGGTCATCTTCATGCATGCCCGCATCGAAGGCTCGCTGCAGCAGGTGGGCCTGCGCATCCGCAACCGCATCGAGCTGGAGTTTCCGCGCGACTGGCTGGTCGCGCATCCGACGCTGTCATTCTGGCTCGACAAGGAGCGCGACTACTGGAAGGAAGTGGGCACCGACTTCCAGGTGCGCCTTGCGGGCTGACCCGGGCCGCGCCCCGATGCGGAACCAGCGCTGATGCGGATGCCGGACACCGCGCCGCCGGCCGGCATGGTCAAGATGCGCCGCATCGCCACCGGCCTGCTTGTGCTGATGGCGGTGGTCTTCGTCGCCGCGCGGCTGCTGCAGCCGCGTTATCCGTGGCTGTCCTTCGTGGTCGCCTTCGCCGAAGCCGCGATGGTGGGCGCGCTGGCCGACTGGTTCGCCGTCACCGCGCTGTTCCGGCATCCGCTCGGGCTGCCGATCCCGCACACCGCCATCGTGCCGGCCAACAAGGACCGCATCGGCAGCAGCGTCGCCGATTTTCTCGAAAACAATTTCATGACCCGCGAAGTGCTGGCCGAGGAGCTGCGGCACATCGACTTCGCCGGCGCGGCCGCGCACTGGCTCAGCGAGCCGGGCAACAGCCGCGACGTGGCGCTGCAGATCACGCGGGGCGTGCCGACCGTGGTGCGGATGGTGGAAGACCAGGATGTCGGCAGCTTCCTGCAGTCGACGCTGTCCTCGGGACTGAAGAACGTGCGTTTCGGGCCGCTGCTGGCCGAGGTGCTGGACGTGCTGGTGGCCGACCGCCGGCACCAGCAGCTGTTCGATCACCTGGTCGGCATGGCGGCCACGGCCCTGGAGCGCAACCAGGACACGATACGCCAGAAGATCCACGACGCCAGCCCGCGATGGATGCCGCGCATCATCGACGAGAAGCTGTTCGAGAAGATCATGACCGAATCGCAGGCCATCCTCGACGAGATGCGGCAGGAAGACAGCGAATGGCGCGAGCGGTTTCATCGCAGCGTGCAGGAGTTCATGGACAAGCTGCGCAGTTCGCCGGACTACGAGGCGCGCATTGCCGGCGTGGTGGACCAGACGCTGCAGCATCCGCTGTTCAAGAGCTACACACACACGGTCTGGACCACCGTGCGCGACCGCCTGCTGGCCGACGCCGACAAGCCCGATTCGCGGATTGCCGCGCAGTTCGAGCGGGCGCTGGCGGGCGTCGGCAATGCGCTGCAGCGCGACGCCGCGGTGCAGGACAAGCTCAATGGCTGGATCCGACAGTTCGCCGCGAATGCGATCTCGAGCCGGCGCCACCTGATCGCCTCGCTGGTCAAGCGCGTGATCCAGAAATGGGACGCCGAGACCGTGTCGCGCAAGTTCGAGTCCTATGTCGGTCGCGACCTGCAATACATCCGCATCAACGGCACGCTGGTCGGCGGCCTGGTCGGGCTGCTGCTGCACCTGGTGTCGATGGCGCTGTGACCCGGCCGCGGCGGCGGCAATCGCGGCAGCGGAGATCCGCGGGGAAAAACCGGCGGCCCGCCGCCAGCGACGGCGCGCAGGATCCGTCGCTTATTTCCCGCAGAACTCCGGCGACATGACGGCCTTCAGGTAGACCTGCGCCTGGCCATGCCGCTCGCGTCGCGAGATCCACCAGACCGCGCCCTTGCGCAGCGTCCAGTCGGCTTCCGCGCCATGCACCAGCAGCGCCGCCAGCTGCCCCAGCACCGGCTGGTGGCCGACCAGCAGCACCGGCTCGCGTGCGTCGGGCCAGTTGGCCAGCTCCAGGATGCGCTGCGCATTGCCTTCGGTGCCGAGGTCCGCATGGATGCGGTACTTGCGCCCCAGCGCATCGGCCGTCTGCACGGTGCGCCGCGTCGGGCTGCACAGGATGCGGCAGCCGGCGGGCAGGTGATGGTCCAGCCAGCCGGCCATCTTCATCGCCTGCTTGCGTCCTTTGGCCGTCAGCGCCCGCGCTGCGTCCGGCTCGCCTTCCTCGGCTTCCGCATGCCGCCATAGAATCAGGTCCATTGCATCGCTCACTTTCCGGAAATTTTGCCCAGGGTTTTCATCAGGTATTGCTGCGCGCTGAACGCGGGCTGCTTGCCGCGCGCGCGGCGCCGGCGGTAGCGGCCGTCGGCTGCCAGTTCCCATGCGTTCGCATTGTCCTTCAGGTAAGGCTCCAGGCCCTCCTTCAGCACCCGCCGCTTGAGCGCGCGGTCCAGCACCGGGAATGCGACTTCGATCCGGCGAAACAGGTTGCGGTTCATCCAGTCTGCGCTGGACAGGTAGACGTCATGCGCCAGGTCGTTGCGGAAGTAGAAGATGCGGCTGTGTTCGAGGAAACGGCCGACGATGGAGCGCACCCGGATATTCTTCGACAGGCCCGGCACGCCCGGCCGCAGCGAGCAGGCGCCGCGCACGATCAGGTCGATCTTCACGCCATCGCTCGACGCCGCGTACAGCGCGCGGATCACCGATTCGTCGACCAGCGCATTCATCTTGGCGATGATGTGCCCGGGCCGGCCCAGTCGGGCGATGCGGGCCTCGTTGCGGATCGCGCGGATCATTTCCCGCTGCAGGTCGAACGGCGCCAGCCACAGGTATTGCAGGTTCTTGGGCTTGGTCAGGCTGGTCAGGTGGATGAAGACCTCGTTGACCTCGGTCGTCAGCAGCGGATTGGCGGTGAGCAGGCCGAAGTCGGTATACAGCTTGGTCGTGGTCGGATGATAGTTGCCGGTGCCGAGGTGGGCGTACTGCTTCAGCTCGCCTCCCTCGCGCCGTATCACCAGCGCCAGCTTCGCATGCGTCTTCAGGCCGACCACGCCGTACACCACCTGCGCGCCGACGCGCTCGAGCCGGTCGGCCCAGTTGATGTTGGCTTCCTCGTCGAAGCGGGCCATCAGTTCGACGATCACCGTGACTTCCTTGCCGCGCTGCGCCGCCAGGATAAGCGACTCCATCAGCAGCGAATTCATGCCGGTCCGGTATATGGTCTGCTTGATGGCGACCACGTTGGGATCGTGCGCGGCGCTGCGCACGAATTCCAGCACCGGCACGAAGGACTGGAACGGGTGGTGCAGCAGCATGTCCTTCTTGCGCAGCACCGCGAAGATGTCGGCGGCGTCGAGGGCGGGCGGGTAGGACGGCGTGAACGGCGGAAAGCGCAGCGCCGGCTGGTCCACCGCGTCGGCCAGCGCCAGCAGCCGCGTCATGTTGACCGGGCCGTCGACCGCGTACAGCCGGCTTGCCGGGATGGAAAACTGGTTGAGCAGGAAGTTCGACAGCGTCGGCGGGCAGTTGCGCGCCACTTCCAGCCGGACGGCGAAGCCGAAATGTCGGGACTGCAACTCGCTTTGCAGCGCCTGGCGCAGGTTCTTCACCTCTTCCTCGTCGACCCACAGGTCGCTGTCGCGGGTGACCCGGAACTGGGAATACGCCAGTACCTCGCGCCCGGTGAACAGGTCCGAGATATGCGCATGGATCACCGACGACAGCAGGCAGAAGGACATGCCGCCGTCCGCCGAGAGCGCGTCCGGCAGCCGGATCACGCGCGGCAGCACGCGCGGCGCCTTCATGATGGCGATCGCGGTGCCGCGCCCGAACGCATCCTTGCCCGACAGCTCGACGATGAAATTCAGGCTCTTGTTGACCACCTGCGGAAACGGATGGGCCGGGTCCAGCCCGATCGGCGTCAGCAGCGGCCGCACCTCGCGGTCGAAGTAGGATTTGACCCAGGCCCGCTGCGCCTCGTTGCGGTCCTGGTCGCGCAGCAGGTGCACGCCGTGGCGGGACAGCTCCGGCAGGATCTCCCCGTTCAGGATCGCATATTGCCGCTCGACGATCTCGTGGGATTCCGCGCTTGCATCTTCCAGCGCCGCATCGGACACCGGGACGCCGGCGGCATGGCCTTCGATGCGCGCGAGCAGGCTGGCCACCCGCACTTCGAAGAACTCGTCCATGTTGCTGCTGACGATGCAAAGGTAGCGCAGCCGTTCCAGCAGCGGCACGGCCGGGTCCTCGGCCTGCGCCAGCACGCGGCGGTTGAATGCCAGCTGGGAAAGCTCGCGGTTCAGGATCACATCCGGCGGCAGCTTCTCGCCGGTAGCGGCAGGCGTCGCCTTGTTTTTTTGTGTCATATAACGCAGTTGGTCCTGTTTTGGCTGCCCAGAGTGTAGGCAGAGAATATGACAGCTGCGTGACATCCGGTTGAACCGGCGGCTGCGCCCCCTGTCATCTGCATTACATCACGTCATAAAGCTGTCATATTTGTCCGATAGAGTGCGCGCTGTGATAAACGCCCGGTCAGGAACAGCGATGCGACTCCAGAGATTCTTGCTTGCAGGCTCGCTGCAACGCGCACGGCCATGCAGCGCCGTCAACCAGGAGGGCGGCAATGAGCGCTAATTCCGATTCCCTGCATGACGCCGCGATGACGCCGGCAATGGCCAGCGCCGCCGCGGACCTCGCGCTGGCCGGCACGATGCGCCGGCAGCGCTTCCAGGATTTTCTCTTTCACAAGATCACGCTCGGTTTCGCGGTGCTGGTGCTGCTGATGCTGGCCGGGATCATTGCCTCGCTGGTCGTCGGCGCGACGCCGGCCTTCATGGAATTCGGCCCCGGTTTTCTGACGACGGTGGAATGGGACCCGGTCAACGACCGCTACGGCGCGCTCATCGCGATCGCCGGCACGCTGATCACCTCGTTCATCGCGCTGCTGGTCGCTTTCCCGGTCAGCTTCGGCATCGCGCTGTTCCTGACGGAAATCTGCCCGGCCTGGCTCAAGCGTCCCCTCGGCACCGCGGTGGAATTGCTGGCCGGCGTGCCCAGCATCATCTACGGCATGTGGGGGCTGTTCGTCTTCGCGCCGTTCTTTGCCGACCACGTGCAGCCGCTGCTGAAAAACACGCTTGGCCACCTGCCCGTGATCGGGCAGCTGTTCAGCGGCCCGGCGATGGGCATCGGCATGCTGGCCGCCGGCTTCATCCTGGCCATCATGATCATTCCCTTCATCGCGTCGGTGATGCGCGACGTGTTCGACGTCGTGCCCGCCGTGCTGAAGGAGTCGGCCTATGCGCTCGGCTGCACCCGCTGGGAAGTGGTGCGCAAGGTCGTGCTGCCCTATACCCGGATCGGCGTGGTCGGCGGCGTGATGCTGGGACTGGGCCGGGCGCTGGGCGAGACGATGGCGATCACCTTCGTCATCGGCAATGCGCACAAGCTGTCCTGGTCGCTCTTTTCTGCCGGCAACAGCATCGCGTCGACGCTGGCCAATGAATTCGCCGAGGCGGACACGCCGCTGCACGTGTCCTCGCTGTTCGCGCTCGGCCTGATCCTGTTCGCCATCACCTTCATCGTGCTGGCGGCGGCCAAGATGATGCTGCTGACCATGCAGAAGAGGGAGGGCGCAAAATGAAGGACGCACGAAAGAACCCGGTCTATCGCCGCCGGCTGCTGACCCACCGCGTCGGCATCGCGCTGTCGGTGCTGGCGATGGCCTTCGGCATATTCTTCCTGCTGTGGATACTCGGGACGCTGGTCGTCAAGGGCTTCGGCGCGATCGACCCGGCGCTGTTTGCCGAGAGCACGCCGGCGCCCGGCAGCGAGGGCGGCGGCCTGCTCAATGCCATCGTCGGCAGCCTGCTGATGGTGGGCATCGCGACCGGCGTGAGCACGCCGATCGGCATCCTGGCCGGCATCTACCTCGCCGAGTACGGCGAGGAAAGCCGGTTCGCCCAGCTCACCCGTTTCGTCACCGACATCATGCTGTCGGCGCCGTCCATCGTGATCGGCCTGTTCATCTATTCGATCTACGTCGCCCATATCAAGCATTTTTCCGGCTGGGCCGGCAGCCTGGCGATCGCGCTGATCGCGATCCCGGTGGTGGTGCGCACCACCGACAACATGCTCAACCTGGTGCCGACCAGCCTGCGCGAGGCGGCCTTCGCGCTGGGCGCGCCGCGCTGGAAGGTGGCGACCATGGTCCGGCTGCGCGCGGTCAAGTCCGGCGTCATCACCGGCGTGCTGCTGGCTGTCGCGCGCATCGCCGGCGAAACCGCGCCGCTGCTGTTCACCGCGCTCAACAACCAGTTCTTCAGCACCGACATGAATGCGCCGATGGCCAACCTGCCGGTCGTGATCTACCAGTTCGCGATGAGCCCGTACGACAACTGGCGTTCGCTGGCATGGGGCGGGGCGCTGCTGATCACCTTCAGCGTGCTGGGCCTTAACATCCTTTCACGCACGCTCTTCCGCCAGAAAACGCAACGCTAAACGCATGCCGACAACTATCATGAACAGCCAACTGTCCGCCGTACCAGCGGTGTCCGCGCCGCGGGCCACCTTTGAAATCGCCGACCTGAATTTCTTCTACGGCGCCTTCCAGGGCCTGAAGAACATCAACCTGAAGATCCACGAGAAGAAGGTCACCGCCTTCATCGGCCCGTCCGGCTGCGGCAAGTCGACGCTGCTGCGCACGCTGAACCGGATGTACGACCTGTATCCCGGCCAGCGCGCCGAAGGCCAGATCCTCTACAACGGCCGCAACATCCTCGAGCACGGCCTCGACGTCAACATGCTGCGCGCCCGCGTCGGCATGGTGTTCCAGAAGCCGACGCCGTTCCCGATGACGGTCTATGAAAACATCGCCTTCGGCGTGCGGCTGTATGAAAACCTGGCCCGCGGCGAGATGGACGAGCGGGTCGAGTGGGCGCTGAACAAGGCGGCGCTGTGGGGCGAGGTCAAGGACAAGCTGCACAAGAGCGGCCTGTCGCTGTCCGGCGGCCAGCAGCAGCGGCTGTGCATCGCCCGCGGCGTCGCGGTCAAGCCCGAAGTGCTGCTGCTGGACGAGCCGACCTCGGCGCTGGACCCGATCTCGACGGCCAAGATCGAGGAGCTGATCAGCGAGCTGAAAGGCGAGTACACCATCGCGATCGTGACCCACAACATGCAGCAGGCCGCCCGCTGCTCGGACTACACCGCCTACATGTACCTGGGCGAACTGGTCGAGTTCGGCGAGACCGACCAGATATTCATGAACCCGGGCCGGCGCGAGACCCAGGACTACATTACCGGCCGCTTCGGCTGACCGGGATTTACGCAGGCAACCAGGAGAACACGATGCCCCATGAGCACTCGTCAAAACAGTATGACCTAGACCTGGAGCAGATCCGCTCCAAGGTGCTGCTGATGGGCGGCCTGGTCGAGAACCAGTTCAACGACGCGCTCGAATGCTTCCGCACCGGCGACGCCGACCGGGCGGAGAAGATCATGCAGGCCGACGAGCAGGTCAACCGGCTCGAAGTTACGCTGGACGACGCCTGCAGCCACCTGATCGTGCGGCGCCAGCCTGCCGCCAACGACCTGCGCACGGTGATGGCGACCATCAAGGTGATCACCGACCTGGAGCGGGTCGGCGACGAGGCGACCAAGATCGCGCGGGCCGCCCGCAGCATGAAGGAGCGCGGCGTGGCCGCGATCAACCATTACGAGACCGTGCGCGTGATCGCCGCATCCGCCGGCGCGCTGCTGCACGACGCGCTCGACTGCTTCGCCCGCCTCGACGCGCAGCAGGCGACCGCGCTGATTGCGCAGGACAAGGCGGTCGACCATGAATTCCGGTCTATCATGCGCAACCTGATCACCTTCATGATGGAGGATCCGCGCACCATCTCCACCGCGCTCGACACGCTGTGGGTGGCCAAGGCGGTGGAGCGCATCGGCGACCATGCGAAAAACATCGCCGAATACGTGATCTACGTGGTCGAGGGCAAGGATATACGGCACACCGACTACGCGGCGAGTGCAAACAACAAGGCAAAGGACTAGGCTGTATGGCGGCAGACAACCCGGAAATCCTGATCGTCGAAGACGAGCCTGCCATCGTCGAACTGGTGCGCTACACCCTGCGCGAAGGCGGCTGGAACGTCGCGGCGGTCGATACCGCCGGCGGCGCCTGGGACTACCTGCAGCAGCGCATGCCGCAGCTGGTGCTGCTGGACTGGATGCTGCCCGACCAGTCCGGCCTGCGCCTGCTGTCGCGGCTGCGCGGCGACCGCAACTTCGCCACGCTGCCGGTCATCATGCTGACGGCCAAGAGCATGGAAGAGGACAAGATCGCCGGCCTCAACCAGGGCGCGGACGACTATGTGACCAAGCCGTTCTCGCCGCGCGAACTGACCGCGCGCGTCAAGGCGCTGCTGCGGCGCAAGGCGCCCGAGCATGCGCAGACGCTGATGCGCATCGGCGCGGTGGCGCTCGACCCGGTCAGCTGCACGGTCAGCCTGAACGACAGCCGCATCGACATCGGCCATGCGGAATACCGGCTGCTGAAGTTCTTCATGGCGCACCCGGAGCGGGTGTTTTCCCGCAGCCAGCTGCTGGACCGCGTCTGGGGCGACCATGCGGTCATCGAGGAACGGACGGTGGACGTGCATGTGCTGCGGCTGCGCAAGGCGCTGAAGGAAGCCGAGTCGCTGATCCGCACCGTGCGCAGCGTCGGCTACATGCTTTCGGAAAAGTAAAGGATGCCCGCCGCACGATGAATCCCAAGCTCCTGTTCTGGGTTCCCGCGATACTGCGGATGGCGCTGATACTGGCCGGCGCGGGCGTCGTCGCCTATTTCTCCGGCCTTGTCGCCGGACTGGCGGTGGCCCTGTGCGCCGCGCTGGCGCTGGTCGTGATGCAGCTCGGCTACCTGTGGCGGCTGTCAATGTGGCTGGAGCATCCCGAGACCCGCCTGCCGGACGGCTGGGGCGCGTGGACCGACATCTTCGTGCGGCTGTACCGGCTGCGCCGCGAGGACGACCGCAACCGCACCGAGCTGAACGAATGGCTGACCCGCTTCCGCCAGGCCATGAGCCTGCTGCCGGACGGCGTCGTCATCATGGACGACGTGCTTTTCCTCGAATGGTGCAATCCGGCGGCGGAGCGGCACCTGGGCCTGAAGCGCGAGCGCGACAAGGGCATGCGGGTGACCAACCTGATCCGCAGCCCGCATTTCATCGACTACCTGATCCTGGGCCGCTACGAGCAGCCGCTGACGCTGTCGCTGCGCGAGCGCAAGCTGATCGTCCATATCATCCCGTTCGAAAACCGGCGGCAGATCCTGGTGACCCATGACGCCACCGAGTCCGAGCGCATCGAGCACATGCGGCGCGACTTCATCGCCAACGCGTCCCATGAACTGCGCACGCCGCTGACCGTGATCAACGGCTTCCTCGAGATCGCGCAGGCGCAGCCCAACCTCGATCCGCAGACGCGCCAGTCGCACCTGGCGCTGATGGCCGAGCAGGGCCGGCGCATGCAGAACCTGGTCGAGGACATGCTGTCGCTGACCCGGCTGGAGTCGCTCGACTACCCGCTGCGGCCCGAGCCGGTGCGGATGAAAAGCCTGCTCGGGCAGGTATTGCAGGATGCGCAGGCGCTGTCCTCGGGCAGGCACACGATCACGCTGGAAGCGGAGGGGCCGGACATCACCGGCAGCGTCGAGGAACTGCGCAGCGCCTTCGGCAACCTGGTGTCGAACGCGGTCCGCTACACGCCCGACGGCGGCACGATAGAGATGATCTGGCGACCCGGCACGGACGGGCCGCAGTTCGCGGTGCGCGACAACGGCATCGGCATCCGTCCCGAACACATCGCCAGGCTGACCGAGCGCTTCTACCGGGTCGACAAGAGCCGCTCGCGCGAGACGCGCGGCACCGGCCTGGGGCTGGCCATCGTCAAGCATGTGCTGCTGCGCCACGGCGCGCAGCTCGGCATCGAGTCCGTGCCGGAACGCGGCAGCACCTTCACCGTCACCTTCCCGGCGCGCGCCGTCATCACCGAGCCGGCGACGCTGCAGGCAAAGACCGCCTGACGCGCGCCTGCCGGCTTACTTGTAGCCGGCGCGGTCCAGGATCTTCTGCGCGGTCGCCTGGTTCTTGCCCATCGCGGAAACCGACACGTTTTCCATCTTGAACTTGCCCAGCGCGTCCAGCGCCGGGTTCTTCACGACCGCGGTCGTCACCACCGGCCATTCATTGTTGCCATTGGCAAAATAGCCCTGCGCCTCGTCGCTGGACAGGTATTCGAGGAACTTGACCGCGGCTTCGCGGTGCGGCGCATTGCGCGCCACGCCGCCGCCCGAGACGTTCACATGCGTGCCCGAGGTCTGCTGGTTGGGCCAGACGAAGCCGAGGCGGTTGACCATGTCCTTGTCCGCCGGATTGGTCGAGCGCAGCATGCGGACGTAGTAATAGCTGTTGGTCAGCGCGACGCCGCATTCGCCGGTGGCGACGCTCTTGATCTGGTCCGTGTCGCCGCCGCGCGGCGGCCGCGCAAAGTTGGCGACCATGCCCTTGGCCCAAGTTTCGGTTGCCGCTTCGCCGTTACGATCGATCATCGCCCCGATCATCGACAAGTTGTACGGATGCGAACCCGAACGGGTGCAGACCTTGCCCTTGTTCTTCGGGTCGGCCAGCGACTCGTAGGTCGACACGTCGGCCTTGTTGACCGCCACCTTGTTGTAGACGATGACGCGGGCGCGGGTCGAGAAACCGAACCACTCCGGTCCGCGGCCTTCATCGGCGGAGCGCAGGTTGGCCGGGATGCGCGACTCCAGCACCGCCGACTTCACCGGCTGGAACAGTTCCTCCGCCTCGGCGCGCCACAGGCGGGCGGCGTCCACCATCAGGATCACGTCGGCCGGGCTGTTCTTGCCCTCGCTCTTGAGCCGCTCGAACAGCTGGTTGTCATCGGCTTCGATGCGGTTGATCTTGATGCCCGTCTGCTTGGTGAAGTTGTCGTAAAGCTGCTCGTCGGTCTGGTAGTGCCGGGCCGAATACAGGTTCAGCACGTTTTCCTGGGCAAAGGCGGGGCTGGCGACGGCGATTGCCGCGGACAGCAGGGACAGGCGGAGAATAGGGCGCATAAGGTGATTTCCTGGCAAGTTGAAGGCTGCGCAAGTATAGCCAAGTCCCACGCAAATGTGAATCATTCTCATTTGGCGCTGCGTCCAGCGGGGTCGAGTTCCGTTACAATCGCTGGTTCGTTTCTTGTTGGATCTATTTCTTCATGTCAAAGCCAATTAAATTGCTTGCTCCCCTGGTGTTCGTGCTGCTGGCAGGCTGCGCGTCGACGCGCAGCACGTCGCCGGCTGCAAAGGCCGCGGTCGAACCGTCCCATGTCGAGGCGCCCGCGCCGGTCGCGCGCCCGGTCCGCATCGGGCTTGCGCTGGGCGGCGGCGCCGCGCGCGGCTTCGCGCACATCGGCGTGATCAAGGCGCTGGAAGCGCAGGGCATCGTGCCGGACATCGTGGTCGGCACCAGCGCCGGCAGCGTGGTCGGCGCGATGTATGCGGCCGGAAACAACGGCTTCAAGCTCAACCGGATGGCGCTCGAAATGGACGAGGCGGCGATATCGGACTGGGCGATACCGCTGTTTGCCAAGAGTTCGGGCGTGCTCAAGGGCGAGGCGATCCAGCGCTATGTGAACCGCGCGGTGCGCAACGTGCCGATCGAAAAATTCCCGGTGTCCTTCGGCGCGGTCGCGACCGACCTCAACAGCGGCAAGCCCATCCTGTTCCAGCGCGGCAATGCCGGCATGGCGGTGAGGGCGTCGTCATCGGTGCCGGGCGTGTTCCAGCCGGTGAAGATCGGCGAGCACAGTTATGTCGACGGCGGCCTGGTGGCGCCGGTCCCGGTGCGCTATGCCCGCGAGATGGGCGCCGATTTCGTGATCGCGGTGAATATTTCCGCCGACCCCGACGCGCAGCCGGCAACCAGCAATCTGGACGTGGTGCTGCAAACCTTCGCCATCATGGGCCAGACCATCAACCGGCTGGAAATGAAGGATGCCGACGTGGTGATCACGCCCAGCCTGGGTGCGATGAAGGGGAGTGACTTCAGTGGCCGGAACCTGGCGATCCTGGCCGGCGAGCAGGCGACCGCGACCGTGATGCCCGACCTGCGGGCCAAGCTCAAGGCCAAGCGCGAAGGCGCCGCGGTGCACTAGCGCATTAGCGCGCCAGCGCAGAGAAATCAGTTCTGCTCGGGGTCGTTGATGCGGCGCGCGCCGTTGAAGCGCTTTTTCCAGTAGCTCAGGTCCATGCTTTCGATGCGGATCGAGCTGCCGGCGGAAGGGGAGTGGATGAACTTGTTGTCGCCCAGGTAGATGCCGACATGCGAGAAGCCGCGGCGCAGCGTGTTGTAGAACACCAGGTCGCCCGGCTGCAGGTCGCTGCTGTCCACCTTGGCGCCGACGCGGCTGATTTCCTCGGACGTGCGCGGCAGTTCCGCGCCCCATGCCTGCTTGAACACATAACGCACCAGGCCGCTGCAATCGAGCCCGTGTTCCGGGGTGTTGCCGCCGTACTGGTAGCGTATGCCCACCAGCGCCATCGCGCGGATCGCCAGGTCGGATGCGCGGTCGGTAAAGCTGTGCAGCACATTCATCGCGGCATTGCGTTCGGTATGGACCGGCTCGGTGCCCCAGGCGGCGGGCATGGATGCCAGCGACGCTGCCAGGAGGACGGGCGCGACCAGTAAAGAAGAAAATCTTGAGCGTTTGACTGTCATTATTTCTAGCTTGTACCATGCAAGGCGTCGAATGTAAGCGATAGTCCTACATATTGTCAAAGAAAAATTGCACTAAGGTAACTATATTTCTCATTCAAAAAGGCGGCACATGGCATCCGACCTCGCAGAAAACGGCTTTTCCAGGCCGCACGCACTGATTGCCGACGACTCGCGCATCGTGCGGGCCACCCTCTCGAAACATCTTTCCGACCTCTACCAGTTTTCCGAGGCGCTCGACGGCGAAGAGGCCTGGGAATTCCTCCTGCGCAATGATTCAGTCGACCTGCTGATCACCGACCTGACCATGCCGCGGCTCGACGGCTACGGACTGCTGCGCCGGATGCGCGGGTCCCGCTCCGAGAAGCTGCGGGAAATGCCGGTGGTCGTAGTCTCCGGCACCGACGACGCGGACGAGCGGCGCCAGGCCAGGGAAGCCGGCGCGACCGATCTGATCACCAAGGGCATGCCGACGGGGCAGCTGGTTTCCCGGATGACGCTGCTGGCGCAGCTGGTCGGCGCGCAGCGGCTGCATGCCAGCCAGGAAGGCCCGGCGCCGGCCCTGTCGCCCTACGCATTCCAGTCCGGCGCGGAACGGCTGCTGGCCAACGCGCTGCGGCACCGGCAGGCGCTTGCGCTGCTGAGTCTTTCCATTGCCGCCAGGCCCGGCATCGACGAACGCATGCTGCCCGGGCTGAAGCGGGTCATACGCCAGACCGACCTGCTGGCGCGCACCGGCGCGGAGGAGTACACCGTCGCCACGGCCAGCCTCGACGCCGCCGCCGCCCGCAGTTTCGCGGTGAGGCTGTGCGATGCGGCCCGCGCGGTGCTGGCCGAAGAACCGGGCGCCGCTCCCGCGATCGCCGTCTGCTGCGGCGTCGCCACCCTCGACGATCCCGCGCTCGATCCCGCAGCAGAGCCGGTGCTGCATGAACTCTGGGACGCGGCGCGGCGGCGCGGCCGGGCAGGGATGGCGCGCGGCTGCGCCGGCGCGGTCGGCCCCGTCGAAGAATCCGCCTTTTTGGGCAAATAAAATCGTACAATCGTGCTTTATTTTAAGGAGCCAAGATGCAGTCCAAGCAAGTGCTGACCCTCGAAGAGGTCAAAAAAATCGCCGCCGCCGCAGAAGCCGAAGCCCTGGCGCATAGCTGGGCGGTCACCATCTCGGTCGTGGACGACGGCGGCAACCTGCTGTGGCTGCAGCGGCTCGACGGCGCAGCGCCGATCTCGGCCCACATCGCGCCCGCCAAGGCCCGCACCGCCGCCCTCGGCCGCCGCGAAACCAAGATCTATGAAGACATGATCAACAACGGCCGCTTTTCCTTCATCACCGCGCCGAACCTCGAAGGCATGCTCGAAGGCGGCGTTCCCATCACGGTCGGCGGCCAGTGCGTCGGCGCAGTCGGCGTGTCGGGCGTGAAGTCGTCCGAGGACGTGCAGATCGCGAAGGCAGGTATCGCCGCACTGAACATCTAAGTCCCCGCGGCAGCGCCTGCTGCCGCTGTTTACGGCGTCCCGTGCGCCATGCAGGACGGGCAAAGCTGCTTGCCTGAGAGGGGTGCTACGCGCTATAATTGTTTGGTTTAGCCAAAATATTTTCCGCCGTAGCGCCTACCCTTCCATCCAGTTCCTAGACCGACCCATCCACGTTCCTTGCGCCAATTCGCAGGCGGAGTTGCAGACGGGTGTACAGGCCCAGCGCAGCGGCGGTAACCATCTCAGGAGTTACCCTTGCCGCCATTTTTCCAGGGCCAACCAGTACCGGCCATCCTTGCGCTCGCAGACGGCTCGATCTTCCAGGGCGTGTCGATCGGCGCTTCCGGCCAGACCATAGGCGAAGTCGTGTTCAACACGGCGATGACCGGCTACCAGGAAATCATCACCGATCCCAGCTATAACAGCCAGATCGTCACGCTTACCTATCCGCACATCGGCAACACCGGCATCAATGCCGAGGATGCAGAATCGAGCCGCATCCATGCCGCCGGCCTGATCATCCGCGACCTGCCCATCCGCGTATCCAATTTCCGTTCCACCCAATCGCTCTCCGACTATCTGAAGTCGCAGAACGTGGTCGGCATCGCCGGCATCGACACCCGCCGCCTGACGCGCCTGCTGCGCGAAAAGGGCGCGCAGAACGGTGCGATCCTGGCCGGCGCCGATGCCTCGGTCGAAGACGCGCTGGCGCTCGCCAAATCGTTCCCGGGCCTGTCCGGCATGGACCTGGCCAAGGTCGTGTCGACCAAGACATCCTATGTCTGGACCGAGACCGAGTGGAAGCTGGGACAGGGGACCGGCCAGCAGACCGCGCCGAAGTATCACGTGGTCGCATTCGACTACGGCATCAAGTACAACATCCTGCGCATGCTGGCCGAACGCGGCTGCAAGGTCACCGTGCTGCCCGCCCAGGCGACGGCGGAAGAAGCGCTGGCGCTGAAGCCGGACGGCATCTTCCTGTCCAACGGCCCCGGCGACCCGGAGCCGTGCGACTACGCAATCAAGGCCAGCAAGCAACTGATCGAGCGCGGCATCCCGACCTTCGGCATCTGCCTCGGCCACCAGCTGATGGCGCTGGCGTCGGGCGCCAAGACGCTGAAGATGAAATTCGGCCACCATGGCGCGAACCATCCGGTGCAGGACCTCGACAGCGGCAAGGTGATGATCACCTCGCAGAACCACGGCTTCGCGGTCGACCAGGCCACGCTGCCGGCCAACTGCCGCGTCACGCATGTTTCGCTGTTCGACAATTCCCTGCAGGGATTCGAGCGCACCGACAAGCCGGCTTTCTGCTTCCAGGGCCACCCGGAAGCATCGCCTGGCCCTATGGATATCGCACCCTTGTTCGATCGCTTCATGGCGATGATGGAGAAATACAAAAATGCCTAAGCGCAACGACATTAAAAGCATCCTGATCATCGGCGCCGGCCCCATCGTCATCGGCCAGGCCTGCGAATTCGATTACTCCGGCGCACAGGCCTGCAAGGCGCTGCGCGAAGAGGGCTACCGCGTCATCCTGGTCAACAGCAATCCGGCGACCATCATGACCGACCCGGAAATGGCGGACGTCACCTATATCGAGCCAATCACCTGGCAGATGGTCGAACGCATCATCGACAAGGAACGCCCTGACGCGATCCTGCCGACCATGGGCGGCCAGACCGCGCTGAACTGCGCGCTGGACCTGCACCGGCATGGCGTGCTCGACAAGTACAAGTGCGAACTGATAGGCGCATCGCCGGAAGCCATCGACAAGGCGGAAGACCGTTCCAAGTTCAAGGAAGCGATGACGAAGATCGGCCTGGGTTCGGCGCGGTCGGGCATCGCGCACAGCCTGGACGAGGCATGGGCGGTACAGAAGGAACTGGGTTTCCCGTCCATCATCCGGCCATCGTTCACGATGGGCGGCAGCGGCGGCGGCATCGCCTATAACGCCGAGGAATTCGAGGCAATCTGCAAGCGCGGCCTGGAAGCATCGCCGACCAGCGAACTGCTGATCGAGGAATCATTGATCGGCTGGAAAGAGTACGAGATGGAAGTGGTCCGCGACAAGGCGGACAACTGCATCATCGTCTGCTCGATCGAAAACCTGGACCCGATGGGCGTGCATACCGGCGACTCGATCACGGTCGCGCCGGCACAGACGCTGACCGACAAGGAATACCAGATCATGCGGAACGCCTCGCTGGCGGTGCTGCGTGAAATCGGCGTCGACACCGGCGGCTCCAACGTGCAGTTTTCGGTCAATCCGAAAGATGGCCGGATGATCGTCATCGAGATGAACCCGCGGGTGTCGCGCTCGTCGGCGCTGGCTTCGAAGGCCACCGGCTTCCCGATCGCCAAGGTCGCGGCCAAGCTGGCGGTCGGCTTCACGCTCGACGAGCTGCGCAACGAAATCACCGGCGGCGCAACCCCGGCGTCATTCGAGCCGAGCATCGACTACGTGGTCACCAAGATCCCGCGCTTTGCTTTCGAGAAATTCCCGCAGGCCGACAGCCACCTGACGACCCAGATGAAATCGGTCGGCGAGGTGATGGCCATCGGCCGCACCTTCCAGGAATCCTTCCAGAAGGCGCTGCGCGGCCTGGAAGTCGGCGTCGACGGCATGAACGAGAAGACCACCGACCGCGAAGTGATCGAGGAAGAGCTCGGCGAGCCGGGCCCGGACCGCATCTGGTATGTCGGCGACGCGTTCGCCCAGGGCTTCACGCTGGAGGAAGTGCACCAGCTGACCCATATCGACCCGTGGTTCCTGGCCCAGATCAAGGAAATCGTCGACATCGAGCTGTGGCTGGAAACCCAGGCGCTGGAAAGCCTGGAAAAGGATGTGCTGTTCCAGTTGAAGCGCAAGGGCTTCGCCGACCGTCGTCTGGCCAAGCTGCTGAAGACCACCGACAAGGCAGTGCGCGAGAGGCGGCATGCGCTGAATGTGCGCCCGGTCTACAAGCGGGTCGACACCTGCGCCGGCGAGTTCGACACCGATACCGCCTACATGTATTCGACTTACGAGGAAGAGTGCGAATCGCGCCCGACCGACCGCAAGAAGATCATGGTGCTGGGCGGCGGACCGAACCGGATCGGGCAGGGCATCGAGTTCGACTACTGCTGCGTGCACGCGGCGCTGGCAATGCGGGAAGACGGCTATGAAACCATCATGGTCAACTGCAATCCGGAAACCGTGTCCACCGACTACGACACGTCGGACCGGCTGTACTTCGAGCCGCTGACGCTGGAAGACGTGCTGGAAATCGTCGACAAGGAGAAGCCGTACGGCGTGATCGTGCAGTACGGCGGCCAGACGCCGCTGAAGCTGGCGCTGGACCTGGAAGCCAACGGCGTGCCCATCGTCGGCACCTCGCCGGACATGATCGACGCCGCCGAGGACCGCGAGCGCTTCCAGAAGCTGCTGCAGGACCTGGCGCTGCGCCAGCCGCCCAACCGCACCGCGCGCACAGAAGAAGACGCGCTGCGCCTGGCGCAGGAAATCGGCTATCCGCTGGTGGTCCGCCCGTCCTACGTGCTGGGCGGCCGCGCGATGGAAATCGTCCACGAGCAGCGTGACCTCGAGCGCTACATGCGCGAGGCGGTCAAGGTGTCGCACGACTCGCCGGTGCTGCTGGACCGCTTCCTGAACGACGCGATCGAGGTCGACGTCGATTGCCTGTCCGACGGCAAGCGCACCTTCATCGGCGGCGTGATGGAGCATATCGAACAGGCGGGCGTGCACTCCGGCGACTCGGCCTGCTCGCTGCCGCCGTATTCGCTGTCGCAGGCCACCATCGACGAACTCAAGCGCCAGACTTCGCTGATGGCCAAGGGCCTGAACGTGGTCGGCCTGATGAACGTGCAATTCGCGATCCAGCAGAAGGAAATCGACGGCCAGCTGCAGGACGTGGTCTATGTGCTGGAAGTCAATCCGCGCGCATCGCGCACCGTGCCCTACGTGTCGAAGGCGACCGGCCTGCAGCTGGCCAAGATCGCCGCGCGCTGCATGGTCGGCCAGTCGCTCGACAGCCAGGGCATCATGAACGAGGTGGTGCCGCCGTACTTCAGCGTCAAGGAAGCGGTGTTCCCCTTCGTCAAATTCCCGGGCGTGGACACCATCCTCGGCCCGGAAATGAAGTCGACCGGCGAAGTCATGGGCGTGGGCATGACCTTCGGCGAGGCTTTCGTCAAGTCGCAGATGGGCGCGAGCATCCGCCTGCCGAGTTCGGGCAAGGTGTTTCTGAGCGTCAAGGCGAGCGACAAGCCGCGCGCGGTGCAGGTCGCGCGCGACCTGGTAGGCATCGGCTTCTCCATCGTCGCCACCAAGGGCACCGCCGCGGCGATCAGCGCGGCCGGCATCCCGGTCGACGTGGTGAACAAGGTGGCCGAGGGACGGCCGCATATCGTCGACATGATCAAGAACCACGAAATCGCGCTGGTGGTCAACACGGTGGAAGAGAAGCGCAATGCCATCACCGATTCCCGTGCGATACGCACGTCGGCGCTGGCGGCGCGGGTCACGACCTATACCACCATCGCCGGCGCGGAAGCGGCGGTCGAAGGCATGGCCCATCTGGACGAGTTGCATGCCTATGATTTACAAGGCCTGCATAACACCTTAAACTAGCCCCGCGATTCAACCCAAGGCCACAGCGGCCACAACGCACAGCATTCCCCGGCTTGCCGGGGAATCTTCTTTGTGGCCCCTGTGGTTTTCATTTCTATCGGTCAAAAATATGAGCTCAGTACCTATCACGAAATACGGCGCAGAACTTCTCAAGGAAGAACTTGCCCGCCTGAAAACCAAGGACCGCCCGGCAGTCATCAATGCGATCTCGGAAGCCCGGGCGCAGGGAGACCTGTCCGAAAATGCTGAGTACGATGCCGCCAAGGAGCGCCAGAGCTTCATCGAGGGCCGGATCGCGGACCTCGAAGGCAAGCTGAGCGCCGCGCAGATCATCGACCCGGTGCTGCTGGACGCAGACGGCCGCATCGTGTTCGGCTCGACGGTACGCCTCGAGGACATGGACAGCGGCGACGAGGTAACCTACCAGATCGTCGGCGTCGATGAAGCCGACCTGAAGGAAAAGAAAGTATCGATTACGTCGCCCATCGCACGCGCGCTGATCGGAAAGTCAGCCGGGGATGTGGTCGAGGTGCAGGCGCCAGCAGGCGTTCGCGAGTACGAAGTGCTGGAAGTCCGTTATATCTAGTTATCTGCTGAAATTGCGGCCAGGCGGCTTGCCTGGCTGGCGCACCCGGCATGGTCCGGTGTGCGTAGCCGACACGGCTGCGTTGGTCAGCTGCCCAACGACGATTTTTTCTGGCTGGACTGACGCGGCTTTGCGCGCTTGATGTTGCCGCCGGCAGTGACCCGCTCGTTTCCCTTGAGCAGTACACGGGTGACCGAAGGCCGCTTGGTGCCGCTGGGGCTGGGTTTGACGATGGTCACTTCGCGCATGCCGGGGCCTTTCCGGTCCGAGCGCTGCTTTTCATCTTCTTTCTTGGGGCGATATACAACCAGCAGCTTGCCGATGTGCTGGATGGGCGCAGCGCCGAGTTCCGAGCAGATGGTGTCGTACATCCCGACCCGCGCGTCGCGGTCGTCGCCAAACACCCTTACCTTGATCAGGCCGTGCACATTAAGCCCGGCATCGATTTCCTTCATGACGGCAGGCGTGAGGCCAGCGTCTCCGATCAGTACGACGGGCTTGAGTCCGTGGGCCTGGGAGCGCAGTTCGCTGCGCTCGGCGGGAGTGAGTTTCAACATAAAAATCCTTTAAAAGCAGTATTCTACGCGAATGGCAAAGAACAAATTAAACAAAAACTGGCTGCACGACCACATTAACGACCCCTATGTGAAGCTCGCGCAGAAAGAGGGTTATCGTGCCCGTGCTGCTTATAAATTAAAGGAAATCGATGAAACCGAAAAACTGATCCGCCCGGGCCAGATCATCGTCGACCTCGGCAGCACGCCCGGCAGCTGGTCGCAGTACGCGCGCCACAAGCTGGCGGGCGGCGAAAACGGCGGCATCAACGGCACCATCATCGGGCTGGACATGCTGCCCATGGAGCCGATCGCCGATGTCCAGTTCATCCTGGGCGATTTCCGGGAAGAGGAAGTGCTGGTGCAACTGGAACGGATACTCGCCGGCCGCAAGGTCGACCTGGTGCTGTCGGACATGGCGCCCAACCTGTCCGGCATCGCCGTGGCCGATGCCGCGCGGGTCGAGCACATCATCGACCTCGCCATCGAATTCACTCGTGCCCACATGAAACCTTCGGGTTCGCTGCTCGTCAAATGTTTTAATGGAACAGGATTTAATGAACTCGTGCTCAAATTCAGGAAGGAATTCAAGACCGTCGTCCAGAAAAAGCCAAAAGCCAGCCGCGATAAATCCTCCGAGATTTTTTTGCTTGGGAAAACGCTGAAGAATCTGGTTTAAACAAGGAATCAGCGAGTTTTAGCCCTTGATTAAGGGTGTTTTCAGCCCGATATCGTGCCTAGTAAGCGGCCTTTAATGCGGGTAGAATTTGCGAACGCGTAAAAGGGCCTTCTGAGCCCAAGGAGTTCTAGTGAACAACATGTTTTCCAAAGCCGCCATCTGGGTGGTCATAGCGTTGGTCCTCTTTACTGTTTTTAAACAGTTCGATGACCGCGGACTGGCGGGCGGCGCGACGCCAATTCCTTACTCGGATTTCCTCGACGAGGTGAAGGCCAAGCGGATCAAGGACGCCACGATTGAGGACCGCACCATCGTTGCGACGACCTCGGATGGCAAGAAGATCAAGGCCACCGTCACCAACCTCGATCGCGGCCTGATCGGCGACCTGGTGAACAATGACGTCAAGTTCGATGTCAAGCAGCCGGAACCGCCTTCCTTCCTGTCGCAGGTCTTCATTTCCTGGTTCCCGATGCTGTTGCTGATCGGCGTCTGGGTGTTCTTCATGCGCCAGATGCAGGGCGGCGGCAAGGGCGGCGCTTTCTCCTTCGGCAAGTCCAAGGCCCGCATGCTGGATGAAAACAGCAATGCCGTGACCTTTGCCGATGTTGCCGGCTGCGATGAAGCGAAGGAGGAAGTCCAGGAGCTGGTCGACTTCCTGCGCGACCCGACCAAGTTCCAGAAGCTCGGCGGCCGCATTCCCCGCGGCGTGCTGATGGTAGGCCCTCCCGGTACCGGTAAGACCCTGCTGGCCCGCGCGATCGCCGGCGAAGCCAAGGTGCCGTTCTTTACCATTTCCGGTTCGGACTTCGTCGAGATGTTCGTCGGCGTCGGCGCGTCGCGCGTTCGCGACATGTTCGAAAACGCGAAGAAGCATTCTCCCTGCATCATCTTCATCGACGAGATCGATGCGGTCGGCCGTCACCGCGGCGCCGGCATGGGAGGCGGCAACGACGAACGCGAGCAGACGCTGAACCAGCTGCTGGTCGAGATGGACGGTTTCGAAGCCAATGCCGGCGTGATCGTGATTGCCGCGACCAACCGTGCCGACGTGCTCGACAAGGCGCTGCTGCGCCCGGGCCGTTTCGACCGCCAGGTCATCGTCGGCCTGCCGGACATCCGCGGCCGCGAGCAGATCCTGTACGTCCACATGCGCAAGGTGCCCATTGCGCCTGACGTCAAGGCCGATATTCTGGCCCGCGGCACGCCCGGCTTCTCGGGCGCCGACCTGGCCAACCTGGTCAACGAGGCTGCGCTGTTCGCAGCCCGCCGCAGCAAGCGCCTGGTCGAGATGCAGGATTTCGAGGACGCGAAGGACAAGATCGTCATGGGCCCGGAACGCAAGTCGGCCGTGATGCGCGAGGAAGAGCGGCGCAACACCGCGTTCCATGAGTCGGGCCACGCGGTGGTCGCCAAGCTGCTGCCCAAGGCGGACCCGGTTCACAAGGTCACCATCATGCCGCGCGGTTTTGCGCTCGGCCTGACTTGGCAGCTGCCGGAACATGACCGCGTGAACATGTACAAGGACAAGATGCTCGAGGAAATCGCCATCCTGTTCGCCGGCCGGATTGCCGAGGAAATCTTCATGCACCAGATGTCGACGGGCGCATCGAACGACTTCGAACGTGCGACCAAGCTGGCGCGTGCGATGGTGACCCGCTATGGCATGTCCGAGACCCTGGGCACTATGGTCTACGAGGATGCCGAGCAGGACAACTACTTCGGCCGCATGTCGGCCAAGACCGTGTCCGAGGCGACGCAGCAGAAGGTCGACCAGGAAATCCGCACGATCCTGGATGCGCAGTACGCGCTGTCGCGCCGCCTGCTCGAAGAGAACAAGGCGAAGGTCGAGCTGATGGCCAACACGCTGCTCGAATGGGAAACCATCGACGCCGACCAGATCAACGACATCATGGAAGGCCGTGAGCCGAGGCTGCCGAAGTACGGCGTGCCGACCAAGCGCCCGACCGATAACGGCAGCGGCGGCGTGACGCCGACGGCCACGGCGCCGGCTTGACCCAGGTCGAAACGGCGTTCTAATTACCTGTTCTGATGGAAGGTGGGGAGTAAAATCTCCACCTTTATTTTTTTGTGGGAAACCGATGCAGCGTATCTTGCAATGCGGCCGCTATGATTTGCCGTTGGCGGAAGACGGATCGCGTCCGCTGGTCATGGGCATCCTGAACGTCACGCCCGATTCATTTTCCGATGGCGGGCGCTTCAACCTGCTGGAAAGCGCGCTGGGCCATGCCGAACAGATGATGAGCGACGGCGTGGACATCATCGACATCGGCGCCGAATCGACCCGTCCCGGCGTCAGGGCGCTGCCGGTCGAGGAAGAACTCAGGCGCCTGCTGCCGGTGCTGTATGCGCTGCGCGACTGCGGCAAGCCGCTGTCGGTGGACACCCGCAACCCGCTGGTCATGCGCGAAGCGTTGATGGCCGGCGCCGACATGATCAACGACGTCAATGGATTTCGCTCGGCACAGGCGGTCGACGCGGTGGCCGAGGCCGATTGCGGCCTGTGCATCATGCACATGCAGAACGACCCTGAAAACATGCAGCTGGCGCCGCATTACGACGACGTGATCGCCGAAGTGTCCGGTTTCCTCCAGCAGGCGGTCGACCGGCTGTCGACGGCGGGCGTCGCGCGTGCGCGCATCTGCGTCGATCCGGGTTTCGGCTTTGGAAAAAACCTCGAGCACAACCTTCAGCTCTTCAAGAACCTGCGCGCGATGAAGGAGGCACTGGGCTTGCCCATGCTGGTCGGCGTATCCCGGAAATCGATGATAGGCCAGGTCACAGGCAGGCCGGTGGCCGAACGCATGGCGGGAAGTTTGGCCGCCGCCCTGATGGCTGCCGACCGTGGCGCGGACATTATTCGCGTGCACGATGTCGCGGGAACAGTGGATGCGCTAAAGATCAGGCATGCACTGACGTAATTGCTTTAAGTTAACCTGGAATCCTGAAATGAAAAGAAAATATTTCGGCACGGACGGTGTCCGCGGCCTCGTCGGGCAGATGCCCATCACACCCGACTTCGTCATGCGCCTCGGTTATGCCGCCGGCAAGGTGCTGGCGCAATCCGCCTCGTCGAGCGGCCGGCCGGTCGTGCTGATCGGCAAGGACACCCGCATTTCGGGCTATATGCTCGAAGCCGCGCTGGAAGCCGGCTTCGCCGCGGCCGGCGTCGACACGATGCTCGGCGGTCCGTTGCCGACGCCGGCAGTCGCCTATCTCACGCGCGCATTGCGGCTCTCCGCCGGCGTGGTGATCTCCGCGTCGCACAACCCGTTCCATGACAACGGCATCAAGTTCTTTTCCGCCCAGGGCAACAAGCTGCCGGACGAAGTGGAAGCCGCGATCGAGGAAGCGCTGGAAATGCCGCTGGACTGCGTGTCCTCGGAAAACCTGGGCCGTGCCAAGCGCCTGGACGATGCGCGTGGCCGCTACATCGAGTTTTGCAAGAGCACCTTCCCGAACGAGCTGGACCTGAAGGGACTGAAACTCGTGGTCGACTGCGCGCATGGCGCCGCATACAACATTGCGCCCGATGTGTTCCACGAACTCGGCGCAGAAGTCATCGCCATCGGCAACCAGCCCAACGGCATGAACATCAACGACAAGCATGGCGCCACCGCGCCGCAGAACCTTGCCAAGGCCGTGCAGGAGCACAAGGCCGACCTGGGCATTGCGCTCGACGGCGATGCCGACCGCCTGCTGATGGTCGATAACACTGGCCGTATCTACTCCGGCGATGAACTGCTCTACGTGATGGTCAAGGACAGGCTCTTGTCCGGCCACGTCGGCGGCGCGGTCGGCACGCTGATGACGAACATGGCGCTGGAAATCGCCTTCAAGGAGATGGGCGTCGGCTTTGCCCGCGCCAAGGTGGGCGACCGTTATGTGCTGGAAGTGATGCAGGAGAAAGGCTGGCTGATCGGCGGCGAAGGCTCCGGCCACCTGCTGTTCCTGGACAAGCACACGACCGGCGATGGCATCGTGTCCGCGCTGCAGGTACTGTCCGCGCTGAAGCGCTGCGGTAACTCGCTGGCGGCATGCACGGCCGACATCGCGATGTATCCGCAAACACTGATCAACGTGAAGGTCAACGCCGGCTTCGACTGGCGCAGCGACGAATCCATCATCGCTGAAAAGGCGCTGGTCGAAGAGGAGCTGGGCGATGAAGGCCGCGTGCTGATACGTCCGTCCGGCACCGAGCCGCTGATCCGTGTGATGGTGGAAGCGAAGTATGCGGAGACCGCCGAACGCATGGCAAGGCGCATCGCCGCTTGCGTGCCCTGTTGAGGATTTTATTTCCGTAGAAAATTGACCGGCTGTTTTTCATCCTGTATAGTTCTGCTTCTCGGAGTGTGGCGCAGCCCGGTAGCGCACCTGGTTTGGGACCAGGGGGTCCAAGGTTCGAATCCTTGTACTCCGACCAGTAACACAAACGGGCTGTCATTAGACAGCCCGTTTTCAATTCCGCAGCAGTTTTCCTGATTCTGTTTTGTTCTGCCCATAGCTCAGCTGGATAGAGCATCGGCCTTCTAAGCCGAGGGTCGGGGGTTCGAGTCCCTCTGGGCAGGCCAGATATTATATAAAAATCAATAACTTACACGAAAAGTCCTTCCTCTCGATTCTCCAAAGCGTCTCCATGTAAGCGCTATGTAAGCAAATTTATTGCGATCAAGCATGGCTTGCATGGATATTGCTGCTACGGGAGGGACAATATGCCTTATGCATCAGTTTTCAGTTCAAGTGCGTTGAAAGCTTAGGTAGAGACGAGCATTGTATTCAAGGTATAAACAAGATTGCCCATCGTATGAATGACCCAAGGCAGGGTATAGATTTCCTTTCTCAGCTTCGTCCATCATGCATTTTGCATCAGCAAATCGGAAAGCCAACGATCGTTTCAGGTAGTTGACTTAGACTATCCGCATGGGCCACTACGACAGACTAGAAATGTCCCTTTTCGTAGGTTCTAATATGTACTTTAATAGTTTCGTTATCTTGAACAACTTGTAGTATTCAATCTTGACGCGCAGTGACCTTGAAAATGACACTAGATAGGTTCATTTGCGCGGGCGGACAAATGGCGACAGGGCTGCAAACAACTGCGCGTCGGTTGATCAACCGCTGCACCAACATTGAACAGCATACTAGACAAACAAGCAGGGACTAAACCTTGCCTTTTTTGTACTAAAAATATTCGATTTTGGAATATTTTATATTTAGATTCAAAGTGGTAGGTATGACTACCATATACGATCAGCGTTACATCAAACTAGTAGAGCGCCTTATTGAAATTCGTCAGGAGGTGCAGTTTACCCAAGTCGATCTGGCCCTATCCCTCGCGCTTGACCAGTCAACAGTTTCAAAAGTGGAAAACTTTGATCGGCGGCTTGATGTCATTGAGCTTTTTGACTGGCTCAAGGCATTAGGGTATAGCCCTAAAAAATTCCTGCATGACATTGGGTGGTTAGATCAAGAAACTAACAACGGTATCCCTGCATTGCCCGTTCCCGGAAAAGCAGAGCCATTTATAGAAGATGGTATCGTTAAAGGTACCATCATAGAAATGGCGTGGCGTGGTCAACGTAAAGACGTTGTTATAGAAGGCTTGCCGGTGCAAGATTACTTGGCAATGGAAGTACATATCGCTTCAATGTTTAAAGCTTTAAATACCTCGACAAACTCAAAAAGCCGAGAAGTGATTGCTTATGCACTTCAAGGGGCAATTTCATCCCATCCAGACGTAAATCCAAGTGACATCTATCATCATATTATTTATCGTTTGTATTTGCGTGAATATAATCGGACACAAGCGGATAGAAGTTGGGTGCGGGCTGGCGGAGAAGCGATTGAGCTTTTTTTAGAAAAGCATTACAACAGTGTTTTGCAAAATCATGGAATTTGCTTAGTCTGGTTGTCATCTGATCCAAAAAGAGCAAGTGCGCTGTCCGAGATGGGCATTCAAGATATGGTTGGCGAATCAAAGCTTGATATCGCCCTATACGGTAGATTAGAAGACGAGCTGGTATTATTCGGCGGCATCCATGTTAAGGCTTCTTTGGCGGAACGTGTAACTGATGACGTTCCTTGCAGCAGGGCAATGATGGAAAAAGGGTATGCGAGTTATCTATTAACTTTCGATGCGAAGTCATACCCGCCCCCAACAGGAGACCTTGTAAATTACGGGGAATTTGGAACATTAAACGAACCTTCAAACAAACGTGATTACATAGAATCGCATGGTGATTTCAGCGCATGTTTTTGTTATAACACCCGCACCGTACCGAGTGCCCCCAGCACGAAAAGCGGGAAAAAAATACTAGTGTCTACATTCAGTCCTGGAAAAGATCAGCTTCCAAAAGAAGTTGTCCGGGCATGGAAGCAGTTTCGTTCTCTACGGTCTTTTTAGTAAGGGGTAGGTCGGCTTCACGGTTAAGTAACGCACCATTGCCTGCCAAGATTCTTTCGCGGGCGATTTCGGCGTTTTCGGGATTCAGTTCGAAGCCAATATAGTCAAATCCAAGTAACTTCGCTGCCAAGCCAGTTGTTCCACTTCCCATAAATGGATCAAGTACAATACCGCTAGCAACACCACTTGCTTCAATGCATTTAATCGGTAAATCCAATGGAAAGGTTGAAGTGTGGGGCGTCTTATTCATATCAGGCTTGATGTCCCAGACTGACGGGACTGGTGGTGAGACTCGAAAAGCATGCCGTTCGGACTTGGCGATTACGTAAATACATTCATGTTTCCTATGCGGTCTACGGCACCGTCCTTCAGGCATGGCTTTGCGTTTCGCCCATATCACTTCGCCACGATAAAGATTTCCAGCATCACAAAGCCCCATTACTACCCTATTGGGCAACATCAGTAGATTCCCGTACTGAAGCCATTGATCTTTTTTATCAATGAAAGCACGACGACTGCCACGATTCTTTGTATAAGCTGAATTCGTTGCAGGAAGCCCCTTTTTGTCAGCCCCAAGTGTGCTGTGAATGTGGTCTTCAAAGGACCAATTGATTGGGGTATTGTAGGAATCACCAATATTTAACCAAAGTAATCCACTTGGTTTAAGTGTTCTCATTACTTCTATCAGAATTTCAGTTAGGTTCCTGACATATTCTCTTGGATCTTTTTCAGTTCCAATGCCGTCATCACCTCGCTGGCCCCAATATGGAGGCGACGTTACGCAGATGTCGACAGAATTGTCCGCCATGGCCTTCAAACCATTTAGGCAATTAACGTTAAGAATAATATTTTTTTCGTGCATACAAACACCGCCAATATGTCGTTATTAAAAATAAATTTAGGATTTGACCCGATGCTGTTGGGGTTTCAATCTTCCCGTTCTTGCTTTTTCATTTTGCGTTCGCGTAACCGTAATTCACGTTCGTATGCAATTTCAATCGCGTATTGAATAGCATCCTTGCGCTTTTGAAATTGCCAAATATCCATCAATTCAAATAATTTCTGTGTAATCCCGTCAGATACCATTACATCTAATCGCAGGCTTCCCGCTTCGATACGTGTAGTACGACTTTTGCGCACTCGTTCTTTCGGCGGCAGATTCATCGGGACTTTAGATTCTTTGAATAAAACAGGGGTAACCTTTTTGGTTGTCATACGATGCCCGGTGCTGTGTGGCTGAAAAATAATTGTACCGCCGATGCCAAAAATCTGGCCAGTAAATAGTTGCTTATTACGCAACGTTTCTAGAATGATGTGTGGTCGGGTGAGTCTAAGGGAATTGCACTGTTCGAGTGACTTAAGACCAACAACCGAAAAGGAAGGAAGCCAAGGCGATTTTTAAAAAAAATTTTAGGGTGGGGTGCATGCCGGGAAAGTGACATTGATTAATGGAAATATATTTGCAAGCGCGGTGGCAGTGCTTAACGGTTTGGCAGTGGGGTGCTTGTCACATTGAAGCCCTTAAAGTATCTTACAGGCGTTCGTTTGGAGCTACTACATGGTTTGACTACAGGGAAGCAGTTGACCCCCCCCTAAGGGGCTGTAATCACAGCCTGTGGTCTGTTACACCGTAATGCAGTAACGTTTTACTGTCGAGTCTGAGAGGTTGAAGTGTTTGGCCGTGGCGCTGATGCTGGCGCTGTTCTCTTTACGCCATGCACGTACGGCACCGGCATCTGCAACTGCCGGCCTACCTAAGCTAGGCTTGCCCCTGTGCGTCTTGCCTGTGGCTTCAAGCGATGCCCTAGCAACGTCCCTACCGTTAGCTGTACGTTCCCTGATGCGTTCCCTTTCCATCTCGGCGACTTGCGCCAACACAGCAACGATAAGCTCCCCAACACCCTTACCGATCAGACCTAGCCCCCTTATGTTAACCTGTACGCCTTTGGTGGTCTCGCCCCTGTATTCCCGGACCACCGGTGTTAGTTAGTCGGTGCTGAAATATGGCGGGCGCCCAGTATCCATGCGGCCTTAGCTGAGATAGGTCAGTGTTGGATTTGCAGGAATAGCCAATATAACTGGCC
>NZ_FXUL01000002.1 GCF_900182955.1 Noviherbaspirillum suwonense
CTGGGGCGGCAGGCGATCGACCCGCCGGGCCAGGCCAAGCCGGACCTGTGGATCATCCAGCAGCTCGCGCAGCAGCTGGGGCTGGACTGGAACTACGGCCACGTGTCGGAAGTGTTCGACGAGATGCGGCACAGCATGCCGAGCATTGCCGGCATCACTTGGGACCGGATGGAGCGCGACAATGCGGTGACGTACCCGTGCATGAAGGAAGGCGACGCCGGCGAGCCGGTGGTGTTCGTCGAGGCGTTCCCGACCGAGAGCGGGCGGGCGCGGTTCGTGCCGGCCGACATCATCCCGGCAGCGGAGCGGCCGGACACCGAGTACCCGATGGTGCTGATCACGGGGCGGCAGCTGGAGCACTGGCATACCGGCAGCATGACGCGGCGGGCGGCGGTGCTGGACGCGCTGGAACCGGACCCGGTGGCGCTGGTGCACCCGCTGGACCTGGCGGGGCTGGGCGGCAAGCCGGGCGACGTGATCACGATTGCGTCGCGGCGGGGCGAGGTGGCGCTGTATGCGCGGGCCGACGAGGGCACGCCGCGGGGCGCGGTGTTCGTGCCGTTCTGCTACTACGAGGCGGCGATCAACCGGCTCACGAATGCGGCGCTGGACCCGTTCGCAAAGATCCCGGAGTTCAAGTACTGCGCGATCCAGGTCACGCTGGGTGGCGAGGTGGCCGAGCAGAGCAGCTATGGCGGCGGGCAGGCCATGCTGAACGCCAGTCACTAGCCCGGATTCGGCCCGACCGGCCCGGGCTAGGGCTGGGCCGAATCCGCCCTGGAAAAACCGTCGTCAGATGACGATGCAGGCGCAGCGCGACTGGCCCCTGCCTTTCGCCGCCATCCAGCTTCGCACTGCGCCCGGGGTATCGCCGTCGGACATGCCAACGTGGCAGAACAGGTCGATCAGGTCGCCTTTGGAAATAAACCCGCCATCGGTCAGTTTTTTATCGAAAGTACGCGCACCGGCAAGGTCTGGTCCCCTGCCTCCCAAGCTCAGCAAAAGACAGCTGGTGATAAGCAAACACAATGCCAATGCTGGTTGATGATGGTTCCACGGCCCGATATCGATGGAATCGGGGAGCATGCTGGACACATGCAAAGCAATAGTCATGGTCATCAGCTTTTCTTTTGGAAGCCGATATTTGACGCCGGAATAAAGGACGTTCAAAAGCGAAAAATAAGCGGGCCGAACGGCTAAGTAATTCGGTTTTGGCCCACGCGCGAGGGGATCCAGAATGTCAAACAGGTGACGGGATAACAGCGCCTGAAAAAATCCTTTCAGGATGCCGGAACGGCTGGCATGGTCGTCGGTCGCCAGCGACGGGAGAATGTCTATTCGATGCGCGATAGGCAGGCGCCTGAATGCATCGCCAAGTTGCGCCAGGCAAAGCGCGACGGCAGCGTCCTGTTCAAAACGATCGAGCGCTTCGGGCGAACCATGCTGCCGGTATTGTTCGATCAGATGCTGCCAGCGTCCTGCGATTACCATGCCGGCGATCACGCCCATCCATGCATTTCCGCTGGCGCCATCGCAAAAGCGTGTCAATTGCCTGTTCGCAGAAACGCCGTCGGCTAACTGCTGCCCACGCTGCGTGGCCATTCTTAAATGATTGCTCGCACGCGTGGCGCCGGGTGACAGGAGGGCAAACTGCAAAAGTCGCGCATTTCCTTCGCCTTCCTTTTGCTGGTCGACGAGGAACTGTTCCCAGCCTCGATGAGAAATCGCATCCGCACAGCTTCGAATAAAGGACGGAAATCGCTTCCACACTGCCTCGCCATCCGCCGTCGCTAGGTCGGCAAGTTCCTGACCAGCCCAAGCCCTGACAAAGGCGCGGTTCTGGTCCGTGCTGTGTTCAAGAACCTGGACCAGGCTGAGAAGATCAGGCCCCGGCAAGCGCGAAAAAATATTGGGCAGGACGTCGGCGGGAAGTGCGTGTAGCTGAAGTCCTGGATGAGCGGGAATCAGCTCGTTCCTGACTGAAATCGTATCGGCTGGAAAAAACATCATTGCCTTTATCGAGACTTGGTTTAACGACCAGTTCAATCCCCGCCTGGCTCATGCAACTAAAAGCTTGTGTATGCGAAGTTGGCCATTAGAAAGGACTGTCCTTGTGTTGGAGCCAGGCTCAGAGCAAGACGCACGGGGTTTTCTCTTGTTGCGCCACCTGGTTGCGGTATGCAAGGTGACCGCCATTCTTAAAATGGGCTTCCGGTGGAATCGTCGCGTTTGGAACGTCATTTTCCGCTTTGGGAGCCGACCTGAAGCACGGGCAGTAGGTAGGGTTCGTTTTTGCGTCCGCTTCCTTGATCACCGCGTGATGGGGCAAGGCCAGGACCTTCCCGGTCATAAACATACTGCTGGAATTGCTTCGACCTTCCGCCATGCGCGCCGATATTTTTCTGGCAGAAGATCCTTGCGCAGATGAACTCGATGTTTCTGGTGATGAATAAGCGCGTTGTTCTCCACGAGTATCCTTGCTTTGAGGTAATGCGCTGTCCATGGTGGAGCCTTTGCCAAAAGTGAGAATGAAGCTAGTGGCCATGCAGTCATTTCAGTTCGACCGCGGCGATTGCAAGAATTGATCGTTATCGATCGCCGAAGCGCGCTATTGAGCGGCGCAGCATGCAGATACGGCTTTTCTCAGCGTCTACCGATTGCAAGCGCCGATGCCTGGAACAGGTTCGCGGTGCGTTCCAGCCGATGTCTGGCTTTATTCTTTGAAATGGCTGCGCGACGAACTGCCGGTCCGAAGGCGAGCATGTCACTTCACTGGCAGACTGAAAACGTCGCAGGTCAGGGTGTTGTCCTGCCCAGGCAAACGATTCAACTGATCGCGCATTTGCCGGCTGCTCTGTTGTCGTCAAGCCACCTGCTGACGGCAATCTCCAAGGTCATTCCGCGGTCCATGCGCGCGTTCAGGGCTTTTACAAAATGGTCGAATTCTTTGCCTGTAATAAAGCGACGTAAAGCCAATGATTTGATGAAACAGGATTGAGCGTCCGGCGTTGCCCTGTTTCCGCAAATCTCGGCAGCCAGCAGGCGAAACACGAAATTGCATGTTCCGAGGGTGCTGTCCTTCCAGGACAGGCAGTCGGGAAAGTTCGACTGCCGTGTTGCATACATCGACACGAAACAGGCGCGTTCGCCGACTGAGGGAGTGAATGTATAAAAGTCGGCCAGGACCGTGTAATAGGCGTCGAGTTCCTTGACGGAATAATCGTCAGGGGCGAAAAGGAAATCCTTATCTTTTACCAGCTTGCCAATATGGGCAATCACCAGCTCTTCGAATGCCAGATGGATGTCGGGCGCATCCCAAGCCGCTGGTCGAATGTTTAAAAGAATCCTTACCTGCGTACTAGTCTCGCATTCCTTAAAGACGGCAGTTAATTTTGTCCATCCCCGCCTCTCGGCAAGCGAGCGGGTATTCGTCGTCGGATTTTTATTGCAACGCGCCACATCGAACATCTCCGTCGCGCCAGTTTGAAAGATAAACTTCCTGGCAGCAGCCCGGCGACGATCGAAGTTGCGGTCCGGTATCAAGTCACCGTAGCTGGTTCTAACAGGCGGCTTTTCATGCGGTTCCGGAAGGGCAGGTATCGTGGGGAGCACAATGTCGTCGGCGGCAAACGCAAAAAGCAGGACTTCGAACAACTGGCGGTCGATTCCCTGGGCTGCCGTTTTATTTAAAAGTGCAAGCCAATTTGCATTGGAAATCCCGGCGCAGCCGTTTCTGAAAAAGGCGGCGAGTCTCTCCAGGGAGTCCTGATACTCGTCCACATTGAAATTGTCGAAAAGGCTGATTGCCTTCGGCATGAGCAAGGTTGCGCTTGCCTGCCTGGCTTCCCTGTTGAGGCGACTGAAAGTCAATAGGTCGGATACCGGCAGCCTGGAGAAAATGTTTGGCAAGACGTCCGGCAGCATCGACGTCAGCGTTGGGGTTTGGGAAGAATGGACCGCGGCGGTTGGATATTGGACGGATTGTGAGCAGCGCACGGCATTTTCCTTGCATCAGGTGGGATCGGGCCTCGGTAACCGCTCGAATTGCCAGGTTGCGCCAGTGTCCGGAAGCTGATTGAAGAGTCTGATTGAACCCGGCGCCGGGCTGCATCCGCTACGCGGGCAGAACATCGGGCAGGGTGCATCCGACGCCAGCTGATCCCGATGATGTACCGGGACTGCCGGCAGGTGGACCACCCGGCGGTGCGGGCCGCCTTGGAGCGGCTCCTGGATTCCCACCAGTCGGATACGCGCGATCACCGTGGCCCCGTGCCCCGCCCGTTAGCTGATGACGCAACGAGATCCGACCAGGTTTTCGGTAATCCACAAGCTGACTGCGTCTTCCAGTCTCATTTCCCGATTGATGCAGTCTTTCATGGTTTCGCTGAAATCTTCGAATTCCAGGTGGCTCAGATAATCCGGTCTGACGTGGGACCAGATTGCATTCGACCATCGGGTACCGCCATTACTGTCGCGAGCGAGATTGGCAAGCGTTTCGTACGCCAACAGGCGAAGCACGAAATTGCAATGCTCCGGCGTGTCATTTTTCCAGTGCCCTGAAACAAGCCCGCCAGCTCGCTTGCCGCATATTTTCTGAAAATAGGTAATGTCGCTTCCCGGCGGAGCAACAGCGCAGGCGTCGGACAACAGCTTGAAATACGCAGCGCAAATGTCTGGCTCCTTCAAAACCCGTGCGCTTATTTCAAAAAAATTATTTGATTCCAACATATTGGCGAGATGGTTGGCGACAAGCCCGTCGAACGCGCGACGGTTGCCTTCCCTGTCCAGCGCCTGCGGTCGCACGGATAAAAGCAGTCTGAGCTGCGAGACAGGAAAAAGAGGCTGGTAAAGTTCGACCAGGTACTGCCACCCGCGGCTGTTTTTCAACTGGACAGGTTGGGCGTCGCCCGGGTTACGCCGCGCTTCCAGGCGCATGAGCTGTTTCATGCCGGCCGCGCAAACGCGCACGACACATCCCCATCCGTTGATGAGCGAAGAATATTTTTTTTGACTTGCAGCAGCAAGCGTATCCGGATGTTTTCTCAGCGCGGCATCCTCTGTCGCCAACGAGAGCAGCAAGGCCTGCAGCAGGAGGGGACTGATGCCGGCGTCGCCGGCACTTTGCAAATACTTCGTCCAGTCTTCTTCAGCAATATGCTGGGCGCCTGCAGAAAGCAGCGCACAGAGCGGCTCCACGAAATCGCCGGCCGGCGTCGGCGTGAGCCTCAGGAGCTCACGCCTGGTAACGTCGCCCAGCTGGGCTCTTACCATATGCTGCATTTGCCCGCTGACGCTAGCCAATGCGAACAGCTCGGATGTCGGCAGGCGGCTGAAGATACTGGGAAGCACGTCATTCGGCAGCATTGCCAGGCCAGGGGCATCGACAGCTGTTTCGGCTGCGTGAAAAAAAGCATTCGCTCGCGAAGCGGAGTTCATAAACGTTCTCGGACAGGGAAAGATGGCTGAGTAACGAACCAGGACAGTGGTTCGAGGCGCGCGGTTGGCTTCCCTTGCCTGTATCCCGCCGCCAACCTTCCTGCCGCCTGCCTGGCGCCCGATGCGGCGGATTTGCGGAAACCCTGCGCCGGGATTCGGAGTTCTCGGCCCGACGGCCGCGCCTTTCCTGCGAATCGTTTACACTCCCGCTTAATTTTCCAGGAGATCGAATGAGCATTACCGTTGAAGCTGTGAAGGCCGCGCTGGCCGCCGTCATCGATCCCAACACCGGCCGCGACCTCGTCAGCGGCAAGTCCGCCAAGAACATCCAGGTCGACGGCAATGACGTCGCCTTCGATGTCGAGCTGGGCTACCCGGCGAAAAGCCAGATCGACCCGATCCGCCGCGCCGCCATCGCCGCCGTGCGCGCGGTCCCCGGCGCCGGCAATGTCAGCGCCAATGTCCACAGCAAGATCGTTGCCCATACCGCGCAGCGCGGCGTGAAGCTGCTGGCGAACGTGAAGAACATCATCGCGGTGGCGTCCGGCAAGGGTGGCGTTGGCAAATCGACCACCGCGGTCAACCTGGCGCTGGCGCTGGCCGCCGAGGGCGCGCAGGTCGGCATCCTCGACGCCGACATCTATGGCCCGTCGCAGCCGATGATGATGGGTATCAACGGCCGCCCGGAATCCACCGACGGCAAGACCATGGAGCCGATGGAAAACCACGGCCTGCAGGTGTCGTCGATCGGTTTCATGATCGACCCGGACGAGCCGATGGTATGGCGCGGCCCCATCGTCACCCAGGCGCTGCAGCAGTTGCTGGAGCAGACCAACTGGCGCGACCTCGACTACCTGATCGTCGACATGCCGCCTGGCACCGGCGACATCCAGCTGACGCTGTCGCAGAAGGTGCCCGTCACCGGCGCCGTCATCGTGACCACGCCGCAGGACATCGCGCTGCTCGACGCCCGCAAGGGCCTGAAGATGTTCGAGAAGGTCGGCATCCCGATCCTGGGCATCGTCGAGAACATGAGCACCCATATCTGCAGCAACTGCGGCCATGCCGAGCCGATTTTCGGCGAAGGCGGCGGGCAGAAGATGTGCGCGGAATATGGCGTCGATTTCCTAGGCGCGCTGCCGCTGACGATGGCGATCCGGGAGCAGACCGACAGCGGCATGCCGACCGTCGTCGCCGACCCGGACGGCAAGGTGGCGGCAATCTACCGCGACATCGCGCGCAAGGTGGCCGTCAAGGTCGCGGAAAAGGCGCGCGACATGTCCGGCAAGTTCCCCAACATCGTCATACGCAACGACTGATCAGATGCACACAGAAGCATTGCGCGTGGGCGTGGTGATGCAGCGGCGGCGGCTCGACAACCGCTGGCAGTCGCACCAGTGGCGTCCGCTGGAAATCGTCGCCGACATCGGCCTGCCGCCGGGCCTGCACTGCCTGCGCGACGACGACGCCGACAGCCGCTGGCTGCATACCGGCTTCGAAGTCGCGCTGTACAGCGACGAGGGCGAGGGCTATCACCTGAATGTCAATGCGCCGGTCCCGTGCTGGTTCATCATGTGGCGCATGGACGAGCGGGACGGCGCCGAATTCGCGCTGCCGAAGTCGGTCACGCTTTCCTATAATGAAGCGGCGCGGCTGATGGATGGCGGCGAGCAGGTCGATACGCTGCCATTGTCCGACGACATGATAGAAAGGGTGGCTGCATTCGCCGCCGAGCACTACCGGCCCGAACCCAAGCGCAAGCGGCGCAAGCCGTCGTTCGAGGGCGGCGCTGCAGTGCAGCAGATGGCGCGCGAGGAAAAAGGCACGCAATGAGCGCAGGCGATTTCTTTAGCCGTTGGTCCAGGCGCAGTGCCCAGGGCGAGCCGGAGGCTGTGCCGACGGACGCGCAAGGCCCTGCCCAGCTCGCCGAACCGGCGCCCGAACTGCCGCCGCCGACGCTCGACGACGTTGCGGCGCTGGGCCACGACGCCGACTTCAGGCGTTTCGTGAAGCCGGGCGTGGACGAGGCGGTGCGGCGCTCGGCAATGAAGAAGCTGTTCACCGATCCCCATTTCAACGTGATGGACGGGCTGGACATTTATATCGGCGACTACAACACCTTCGAGCCGATTCCGCCTGCGATGCTGGCGATGCTGACGCACGCGAAGCAGCTGCTCGACCCGCTGGGCCACCTGCAGCAGCCCGCGATGCGGATGCTGGACCGGATCGAGCAGCTTGCGCCAGCCGCACCGGCGGACGCAGCGGCTGCAAGCGTCGACGACGCAGCGCGCGTCGATGCGGAGGCGGGCGCGCCAACACTGGCCGACAGCCACACAGGCGACGACCCGGCCATCGACGCCAGGCCCGCCGATACACCGATAGACACACCGACAGATACAGATACCCCGGCCGACGACGCCGTCGCCACTTCCAGAGATCCCGCAACACCCGAAGATGACCACACAATTTAAAGTCTGTAACTGCAACCGGACCATGCCGCTGGACGCCCGTTCGGGCGAAGCGCTGGGCGCTGCCCTCGGCACGCAAGCGCTTCCCATCGCCTCCGAGCTGTGCCGCCGCGAAGTCGGCGGCTATCTGGGCGCCATCGACGGCGTCGACGATGTCGTCGTCGCCTGCACCCAGGAACAATCGCTGTTTTCCGAACTGGCCGCCGAGCGCAACTCGGTGGCGCCGCTGCGCTTCGTCAATATCCGCGAAACCGGCGGCTGGGGCAGCGACGCGAAGTCAGCGCTGCCCAAGATGGCCGCGCTGCTGGCCGCGGCCGCTTTGCCGCAGCCGGAGCCGGTGCCCACCGTCAGCTACGAGTCGGGCGGCCACGTGCTGGTCGTCGGCCCGGCCGCGCGCGCGCTGCCGTGGGCGCGGCGGCTGGCCGACCAGCTCGACGTCAGCCTGCTGCTGACCTCGGGCAGCGACCAGCAGATGCTGGAAGAGCGGACCTTCCCGACCTTTTCGGGCAGCCAGATCGAAGTGGACGGCTGGCTGGGCGCCTTCAACGTGCGCTGGCGCCAGGCCAACCCGATCGACCTGGAAGTTTGCACGCGCTGCAACGCCTGCGTCGATGTCTGCCCGGAAGGCGCGATCGACCTGACCTACCAGATCGACATGAGCAAGTGCACGTCGCACCGCGACTGCGTCAAGGCCTGCGGCGCGATCGGCGCCATCAGCTTCGTGCGCGACGATGATGCCCGCGACGGCCGCTTCGACCTCGTTTTCGACCTTTCCGACGCGCCGGTGCTGCGCATGCACCAGCCGCCGCAAGGCTATTTCGCGCCCGGCGCAAGCGAGATGGCGCAGGCCGAGGCGGCGCTGGCGCTGGCGCAGATGGTCGGCGAATTCGAGAAGCCGAAGTTCTTTGCCTACAAGGAAAAGCTGTGCGCCCACGGCCGCAACGGCAAGGTCGGCTGCACCGCCTGCATCGACGTCTGCTCGGCGGAGGCGGTCAGCCACAACGGCAACCTGATCAAGGTCAATCCGCAGCTGTGCGTCGGCTGCGGCGCCTGCACCACCGTGTGCCCGTCCGGCGCGCTGACCTATGCCTACCCGCGGGCGCCTGACAATGCGAAGCGTTTCAAGACGCTGCTGTCGACCTATTTCCAGGCCGGCGGCAAGGCGCCGGCGCTGCTGCTGCACGGCCACGAACGCGGCGCCGAGATGGTCAGCCAGCTCGGTCGGATGGCCCGCGCCGGCGGCCGGCTGCGCGGCATGCCGGCGCGCGTGATCCCGGTCGGCATCCATCATGCGGCGTCCACCGGGCTGGACCTGTGGCTTGCCGCGATTGCCTACGGCGCGACGAACATCGCCATCCTCATCACCGACCAGGAAGCGCCGCAGTACGTGACCGCGCTGGAGGAGCAGATGGCGGTGGCCCAGTCCATCGTCAGCGGGCTCGGCTACCGCGGCGCGCATTTCTCGCTGCTGCGCGCAAGCACGGCGACCGGCCTCGACGCCGGCCTGGCCGCGCTGGCGCCTGCCGAAGCGCCTGCGCGGCGCGCCGGCTTCAACGGCGCAGCCGAAAAGCGCGGGACCCTGGACCTGGCGCTCGACCACCTGCTGAAGGAAGCGCCGCAGCGTCCGGAGCAGATCGCGCTGCCGGCCGGCGCGCTGTATGGCGCCGTCAACGTGAACAAGGCCGCCTGCACGCTGTGCATGTCCTGCGTCGGCGCCTGCCCGGAGTCGGCGCTGATGGACAACGCGAACGCGCCGCAATTGCGTTTCGTCGAAAAGAATTGCGTGCAATGCGGTTTGTGCGAGAAGACTTGCCCGGAAAATGCGATCACGCTGACGCCGCGGCTGCTGCTGACCGAGGAAGCGCGGCTGCCGGTGGTGCTGAACGAAGCGCAGCCTTTCCACTGCGTGCGCTGCAATGCGCCGTTCGGCACGCTGCAGATGATCGAAAACATGGTCTCCAAGCTGTCGCAGCATGGCGCTTTCGCCGGCAACATCAACCGCATCAAGATGTGCGCCGACTGCCGCGTGGTGGACATGATGGAAAACAAGCGGGAAGCGACCATCACCAACCTGACGCGGCCCCAATAGAAGAATGCAACACGAGCACACACGGCAATGACGACAACCCAGACGCTGAAATTCGAAACACCCGACCAGGGCGAGGAAACCGCGCGCGCCGACCTGTACGGCCTGCTGGCGACGCTGTACAGCGCGCCGCCGTCGCAGGACCTGATCGTCACCATCGCCTCCGCCCGCAGCGAGGGCGACGGCGTGCTGCAGCATGCGTGGGCGGAACTGGTCTCCGCCTGCCGCACCGCGCAGGCGGAGGAGGTGCGCGACGAGTATGAAACCCTGTTCATCGGCGTCGGCAAGCCCGAGGTGATGCTGTACGGTTCGTACTACCTGTCGGGCTTCCTGATGGAGAAACCGCTGGCGGCGCTGCGCACGGACCTTGCAAACCTCGGCCTGGAACGCGACGAATCGGTGCCCGAAACCGAGGACCATATTGCAATGCTGTGCGAAGTGATGCGTTATTTAATTGCGTCCAATGATATTGGACAGGATAGCCTTGCGGGCCAGCAGGCATTTTTCGCAAACCACATGCAACCGTGGCTGATCCGGTTGTGCGACGCAATAGACGCGCATCCGTCGGCCCGCTTCTACCGCGCCGTGACGGGGCTTGCGCGCAGCTTCTTCGAGGTGGAGATACAGGCCTTCGACATGGCATGACGCAGGGGCGCAGATCGCGCCGTAACCGGGTGCGAAATCGTTAAGGGTTTCTACTTATGGACGAGGTTGCGCCTTTGCATTTATTGGGTTTCTCCCTACAATGGTGCTAGTTAATAAGCACTATGGCGAAATACCAAAACGAGAACGTCGCCGCTGCTGGCGGACAGCCGCTACAGCAGCAAATTCCTCTCATTCACCGGGACTTACCATGGCAGAACAAACAAAGATCGCACGCAGAAGTTTCTTTGCGGGCGTAGGGCTGGTCGCCGCAGCGGGTGTCGCAGTCAAGCTGGCGCCGTCGGCGGCCGTCGAGGCGCTGTCCGAGCAGCCTGCAGAACCCGAAGGCAAGAGCTACCGCCTGAGCGAACATGTCAAGAAGTACTACCGCACTACCACTATTTGAATTCGAGGTGACTCCATGCTGTTGACCCGCAAAGGCCAGTCCGGCCAGCGTTCGTCCACACGATTTTCGTCCAGCCTGGCCGACACGCTTTCGCGTGCGCTGCCGACGATGGACAGGCGCAAGTTCCTGAAACGCTCCGGCATCGGCGTGGGCGCCGGCATCGCCGCCGCCCAGCTCGGCCTGATCCGCAAGTCGAACGCGGCCGACGGCGCCAAGCCCGGCGCGGCCGGCGGCAAGATCGAGGTGCGGCGCACCGTCTGCTCGCACTGCTCGGTCGGCTGCGCGGTCGATGCGGTCGTCGAGAACGGCGTCTGGGTGCGCCAGGAGCCGGTGTTCGATTCGCCGATCAACCTCGGCGCGCATTGCGCGAAGGGCGCGGCGCTGCGCGAGCATGGCCACGGGGAGTACCGGCTCAAGTATCCGATGAAGCTGGTCAACGGCAAGTACCAGCGCATCAGCTGGGACGCCGCCTACAACGAGATTTCGGCCAAGCTGCTGGAAACCCGCAAGACCAGCGGCCCGGATTCGGTGTTCTGGGTCGGCTCGTCCAAGCACAACAACGAGCAGGCGCAGCTGCTGCGCAAGTTCGTCTCCTTTTTCGGATCGAACAACTGCGACCACCAGGCCCGCATCTGCCACTCGACCACGGTCGCCGGCGTTGCCAATACCTGGGGCTACGGCGCGATGACCAACAGCTACAACGACATGCAGAATTCGAAGGCGGTGATGTATATCGGCTCGAATGCGGCGGAAGCCCACCCGGTGTCGATGCTGCACATGCTGCATGCGAAGGAAAACGGCTGCAAGGTGATCGTCGTCGATCCGCGCTACACCCGCACCGCGGCGAAGTCGGACCAGTACGTGCGCATCCGTTCCGGCACCGACATTCCGTACATCTACGGCATGCTGTACCACATCTTCAAGAACGGCTGGGAAGACAAGAAGTACATCAGTGACCGCGTCTACGGCATGGAAGCGGTCAAAGAGGAAGTGATGAAATGGACGCCGGACCTGGTCGAGGAGGCCTGCGGCGTGCCGGAAGCCGAGGTCTTCAAGGCGGCCCAGACGATGGCGCTGAACAAGCCGTCGACGGTGGTCTGGTGCATGGGCCAGACCCAGCACACGATCGGCAACGCGATCGTCCGCGCATCGTGCATCCTCCAGCTCGCGCTGGGCAACGTCGGCATTTCCGGCGGCGGCACCAACATCTTCCGCGGCCATGACAATGTGCAGGGCGCGACCGACGTCGGCCCCAATCCCGATTCGCTGCCCGGCTACTACGGCCTTGCAACCGGCGCCTGGAAGCACTGGTGCACGGTCTGGGGCGTCGATTACGAATGGGTGAAGAAGCAGTTCGCGTCGCAGGCGATGATGGAGAAGTCCGGCACGACGGTGTCGCGCTGGGTCGACGCGGTGCTCGAAAAGAACGAGATGATCGACCAGGACAGCAATGTCAAGGCGATGGTGTTCTGGGGCCATGCGCCGAACTCGCAGACCCGCGGCCTGGAAATGAAGAAGGCCTTCGACAAGCTCGACCTGCTGGTGGTGATTGACCCGTATCCGTCGGCAACCGCGGCAATGGCGGCGATGAAGGTCGACGGCCAGGAGCTCAACCCGAACCGCGCGGTCTACCTGCTGCCGGCCGCGACGCAGTTCGAGACCTCCGGTTCGGTGACTGCCTCGAACCGCTCGCTGCAGTGGCGCGAGAAGGTCATCGAGCCGCTGTTCGAGTCCCGCACCGACCACATGATCATGTACCAGTTCGCCGAGAAGCTCGGCTTTGCCAAGGAACTGGTCGCGCGCCTGCGGATGGTGCCGGGCAAGGGCGGCATGATGGAGCCGGAGCCGGAATCGATCCTGGAAGAAATCAACCGCGGCACCTGGGCCATCGGCTACAGCGGCCAGTCGCCGACGCGGCTCAAGGCGCACATGCGCAACATGCACCTGTTCGACGTGAAGACGCTGCGCGCCAAGGGCGGCAAGGACGCGGCGACCGGCTATGACATCACCGGCGACTACTTCGGCCTGCCGTGGCCGTGCTTCGGCACGCCGGAGCTGAAGCACCCGGGCTCGCCCAACCTGTATGACACGACGCGCCACGTGATGGACGGCGGCGGCTGCTTCCGCGCCAACTTCGGCGTCGAGCGCGACGGCGTGAGCCTGCTGGCCGAGGACGGTTCCCACTCGGTCGGTTCCGACATCACTACCGGCTATCCGGAATTCGACCATATCCTGCTGAAGAAGCTGGGCTGGTGGGACGACCTGACCGACGCCGAAAAGAAGGCGGCGGAAGGAAAGAACTGGAAGACCGACCTGTCCGGCGGCATACAGCGGGTGGCGATGAAGGTGCACGGCGTGCATCCGTTCGGCAACGCCAAGGCGCGCGCGGTGGTCTGGAACTTCCCGGACCCGGTGCCCAAGCACCGCGAGCCGCTGTACGGCACCCGGCCCGACATGGTCGCCAAGTACCCGACCCATGACGACAAGAAGGCGTTCTGGCGCATGCCGACGCTGTACAAGTCGGTGCAGGACAAGAACGTCGAGCAGAAGCTGTACGAGAAATTCCCCATCATCCTGACCTCGGGCAGGCTGGTCGAGTATGAGGGCGGCGGCGAGGAAACCCGTTCCAACCCGTGGCTGGCCGAGCTGCAGCAGGAAAACTTCGTCGAGATGAACCCGAAGGCGGCGGCGGACCGCGGCATACGCGACGGCGAGTACGTGATCGTTTCCACGCCGACCGGCGCGCGCATCAAGGTCAAGGCCATGGTGACGCCGCGGGTCGGGCCGGACACCGCGTTCATTCCCTTCCATTTCTCGGGCTGGTGGCAGGGCCGCGACATGAAGGAGTACTATCCGGAAGGCGCGGCGCCCATCGTGCGCGGCGAGGCGGTCAACACCGCCACGACCTACGGCTACGACTCGGTGACGATGATGCAGGAAACCAAGACCACGATCTGCAACATCGAGAAGATCGTCGCCTGACGCAGTAGCGAAGCGCGAGAAAAAGAGGACATCAAATGGCAAGAATGAAATTTATCTGCGACGCCGAGCGCTGCATCGAGTGCAACAGCTGCGTCACAGCCTGCAAGAACGAGCATGAAGTGCCCTGGGGCGTGAACCGCCGGCGCGTCGTCACCATCAATGACGGCGTGGTCGGCCAGGAGAAATCGATCTCCGTGGCCTGTATGCACTGCTCGGACGCGCCATGCATGGCGGTCTGCCCGGTCGACTGCTTCTACCGCACCGACGAGGGCGTGGTGCTGCATGACAAGGACATCTGCATCGGCTGCGGCTACTGCTCGTATGCGTGCCCGTTCGGCGCACCGCAGTTTCCGGCCAATGGCGCATTCGGCCTGCGCGGCAAGATGGACAAGTGCACCTTCTGCGCCGGCGGACCGGAAGCCGACGGCTCCAAAGCCGAGTTCGAGAAGTACGGCCGCAACCGCCTGTCCGAGGGCAAGCTGCCGGCCTGCGCCGAAATGTGCTCGACCAAGGCGCTGCTGGGCGGCGATGGCGACGTGGTGGCGGATATCTTCCGCAACCGGGTGCTGCGCCGCGGCAAGGGCAGCGAAGTCTGGGGCTGGGGCACCGCCTACGGCAAGTCGCCGAATGCGGGCGCCGCGCCGCCGGCCGTTGCGCCGCAGGGGAAGAAATCGTGATGCGGCGGCCATTGTCCGTCGTTTCCATCGTCTCCGTCGCGGCGCTGCTGGCGCTGTCGGCCTGCGGCGAGCGCGACCAGACCCTGGCCGCCGGCCGGCACAAGTCGCCGGACGAGCCGTGGCGCGGCGCGCAGAACGCCTTCGTTGCCAAGACCTGGACGCCGACCGACAAGGCCGGCTGGGAAACCCAGCTGCGCCAGCGCGCGCAGACCCAGAACGAGTACAACAAGACCAACTGATGTCGACCCGTGTCGACTGCAGGAGTAGCCCATGAAGAAAATCATCGCCGGCCTGGCGCTGGGCCTGTCGCTGCTGGCGGCAGGCGCCGCCATTGCCGAGATCAAGACACCGGTGCCGGCCGAAGGCATCGTCGTCAGCACGCCGCCGCAGGTGCCGCCCGGCGTCGCATCGGCGCCCAGCCCGGGCTTCCCGGGAATCGAGTCCGACGACATCCTCAAGCAGAACCAGGCGCAGCGGAACGAGGTGCAGCCGGGCAATGCGTCGCCGACCTGGCGGGTAATCAAGGAAGGCACGCATAACTATTCGAGCCTGCCGGCGCTGGAGGCGGGCGTGCTGATCCAGCCCAAGGCGCAGTTTCCCGGCCAGGCCCGCGCGACGACCGCCGGCGAGGCATGGCGCCAGTACCGCAATGGCCCGCTGACGACCTTCGGCGGCTGGCTGCTGATTGCCGCGGTGGTCGGCCTGGCGCTGGCCTATTTCATCGGCGGCAAGATCAGGATGAAGGCCCCGATGACCGGGCGGCTGATCGAACGCTTCACGTCCTTCGAGCGCATCGTCCACTGGACCGTGGCGATCACCTTCGTCACGCTGGCATTCACCGGCATCGCGATCCTGTTCGGCAAATACGTGGTGCTGCCGATCTTCGGGCATACGCTGTTCGGCTGGATTGCCTATGCCGGCAAGAATATCCACAACTTTGTCGGACCGGTGTTCGCGGTTTCCCTGCTGGTGATGTTCGTCACCTATGTGCGCGACAACCTGCCGACGCTGACCGACCTGAAATGGATGACACGGCTGGGCGGGCTGATCGGCAAGGGGCATGCACACGCGGGCCGCTTCAACGGCGGCGAGAAAGTCTGGTTCTGGTTCGGCGTCGTCGTGCTCGGTCTCATCGTCAGCGCGTCCGGCTTCGTGCTCGACATGCTGGTGCCCGGGCTGGTGTACAGCCGCGGTAACATGCAGGTCGCCAACCTGATCCACCTGGTGGCCGCGGTGCTGGTCAGCGCGATGTCGCTGGGCCACATCTATCTCGGCACCATAGGCATGGAAGGCGCGTATGCGGCAATGCGGCACGGCTATGTCGACGATACCTGGGCCAAGGAACATCACGACCTGTGGTACGACGACGTTGCCAGCGGCAAGGTGCCGCGCGTGCGCAGCCCGGAAGGCGCAGCCCGCGTCGGCGCGCCGGTCAAAGCGGTTTAGATTCAAGGAGGCAGTTGGATGAACAAGTTATTGATAGCCGTGCTGGGCATGGCGCTCGCAGGCGGCGCAGCCGCCAAGCTGCCGGCGCCGAGCCCCGAGGCGGCCGCGAAGGCCGAGGAAGCGAAGCAGAAGACCGCGTGGACCGACAAGGTCGCGGCCTACCAGCTGTGCAAGGCGCAGGACCGGGTCGCTGCGGAATACAAGCAGAAGAAGGCCAGCCAGCCGTCGCCGGCCGCGGCTGCCGCACCTGCTGCTGCCCCTGCTAGCGCTGCTGCACCTGTTAGCGCTGCTGAACCCGCTGCGGCCCCTGCCACGGCCGCGGCTGCGCCGGGAACTGCCGCGCCGGCAGCCGCGCCCGCCGCGACTTCGGTTGCCGCTGCGCCGACGATCCCATCCTGCCAGGACCCGGGACCGTACGTCGCCGCGGCCGAGGCTGCCAAGGTCGGGGTCGCCGACTCGCTGCCGGTGCCCGCTGCCGGCAAGCCGCCGACCGCAGCCGAAGCAAAGAAATAGCGCATTGCGCGCTCCGGACATGCCTGGTAACCGCCCGCTGCTCAGCAATGCCGCTGCCCCTCTCACCCATGAAGTCGATATCCTGGACGAGCGCGGCCGGGTGTCGACCATACACATCCCTGCCGAACGGCCGCTGACCGTCTATGTCGACAAGCGAGAGCTGGTCACGCTGATGACGCTGGGCGGCGCGCCCGAGGCGCTGACCCTGGGTTACCTGCGCAACCAGCGACTGGTGAAGTCGCTGGAGGAAATCGAATCGGTGCAGGTGGACTGGGCGGTCGAAGCGGTGGCCGTCAAGACCCGCAACGGCATTGCCAATGTCGAGGAACGCACTGCCAAGCGCGTCGTCACCACCGGCTGCGGCCAGGGCTCGGTGTTCGGCGGCCTGATGGACGAGGTCGACAGCATCGCGCTGGACCCGGACGCGCGGCTCAGGCAGTCGACGCTCTATCGCATCGTCGACACGATCCGCACCCAGCAGTCGATCTACAAGCAGGCCGGCTCGGTGCATGGCTGCGCGCTGTTCTCGGCCGACGGCGACCTGATCCATTTCGTCGAGGACGTCGGCCGCCACAACGCGGTCGACGCCATCGCCGGCAAGATGTGGCTGGACGGCATGGGCGGCGCCGACAAGGTGTTCTATACCACCGGCCGCCTGACGTCCGAGATGGTGATCAAGGGCGCGCAGATGGGCATACCGTTCCTGCTCTCCCGCTCCGGCACCACGCAGATGGGCCACATGGTGGCCGAACGGGTCGGCATGTCGCTGCTGGCGCGCTGCAGCGGCAAGCATTTCCTGCTGCTGACGGGCAAGGAACGGATGGTGTTCGAGCCTGCGCTGCTGGAAGATGCGCGCCGCCTCGCCTGAGCCGCCGCCGCCGCCGATGCAATGCCGCTGATCGAGGCCGTCAAGGAAGCGTTCGCGCTGCTGGTCTCGGGCGACGCAACGCTGTGGCAAATCATCTGGGTGTCGGTCAAGACCACCGTCCTTGCATTGCTGATCGCCACGCCGCTGGCCGTCGGCTGCGGCTATGCAATCGCGTCCCACGCCTTTCCCGGACGCCGCATCGCGATCTGGCTCGCCCAGGTATCGCTGTCGCTTCCCACCGTCCTGATCGGCCTCCTGCTTTACCTGCTGCTGTCGCGCCGCGGCCCGCTGGGCGACCTCGGCTGGCTGTTCTCGCAATCCGGCATCGTCGCCGGGCAGGTGGTCATTGCGCTGCCGGTGCTGGTCGCCTTCACGCTGGCCGCGGTGCAGGCCGCCGATGTGCGCCTGGCGGAGACCGCCATCACGCTGGGCGCGTCGCGCTGGCGGGTGATGCTCACCGTGCTGCATGAAGTGCGCTTCGGCGTGATGGCGGCGGTGATCAACGGCTTCGGGCGGGTGATCTCCGAGGTCGGCTGCGCGATGATGGTGGGCGGGAACATCGCCGGCGAAACCCGCACCATCACCACCGCCATCGCGCTGGAGACCAGCAAGGGCGAATTCGCGCAGGGCATCGCGCTGGGCATCGTGCTGGTCAGCATCGCGCTGGTGATCAACGCCGGCCTGATGCTGCTGCAGGGCGACGCCCACGCGGCGCCGGCGGTGCGATGAGCATGTTGCTGGAAATCGGGGGCCTCACCAAGCGATTCGGCGACCGGCGCCTGTTCGATATCGACCGGCTGGAAATCGAGACCGGCGCCGCCTATGTGCTGACCGGCGCCAACGGCGCGGGCAAGAGCACGCTGCTGCGCATCCTGTGCGGGCTGGAGCGTGCAGAGGTCAGGGGGCTGCGCTTTCTGGGCGAGCCGCTGTCGCTGGCGCCGTATCCGCGCAGCATGCGGGATGCGATCGCCTATGTGCATCAGCATCCGGTGATGTTTTCAACGAGCGTGGCCGACAACATCGGCTATGGCCTGAAGGCTCGCGGCCTGCCGCGCGATGAAATACGAAGCAGGGTAGAGGAAGCGGTGGACTGGGCAGGCATCGGCCATCTGCGCGACAGCCCGCCGCAGACCTTGTCCGGCGGCGAGAAACAACGCGTCGCGCTGGCGCGGGCCAGGGTGCTGCAGCCGCGCTTATTGCTGCTCGATGAGCCTACCGCGAATCTCGACGGACAGGCGCGCGAAGCGGTGATCGCGTTGATACCGACGCTGCTCGACAGCGGCGTCAGCGTGGTGATGGCCTGCCATGACCGTGATCTTATCGGTCTGCCCGGCGTGCGGCGGATGAAGCTGAGAGATGGACGCCTGACCTTGCGTTAGAACGCGAACCCGAGGCGACGCGGAACGAGTGGACGGGTAGGGTCGCCCAGGCATGAAAGTCAACATCGGACGACATAAGGCTGCGCCACCCCGGCCTGACCAGCAGGGGATCAACGCGAACCCGGCCAACCCGGCGTGGCCGATCGCAGGGTGTTCCCCGACCGCACCCGCACCCATCCATACAATTTCTTGCCAGCCCGGACTATTACGACCCAGCATCCCGCGATGACAGCCTTTATCTCCCAAAATAATGCTGCTGATTACGCTGGGCGAATTATTTCCTATATTAATCCTATGTTTTTCTCGATAAACGGTCCATGGGAAGCCACCTGAAAATGGTGCTGAAATGGAAGGCGATAATTAATTCAAATAAATTGCTGGTATCAATAGTCGGGAAAAATTGTTGGGAGCAATTGAATTCTACTGGCTGACCGCCGCCCGCCAACTTTCACTGAAAAACATGCCGAAAGATGATGCGCGATCGGGCGAGTCGCGACGATAAGTTATTTCCATGCCTGGCGAAAGCTTATTTTGCATGGCATGGCGGTAATAATATTATTAAGATAAATTAACAATTATTGGGTGTCCTGCAGTTGGCCGATATTGTTCAAAAAGGCTGTGATTTGTTTCACGGTCTTTTGCAGAACAATTTGTTTTGCAAAAATCCTTGATAGGGAAAATATCATGACTGCATTGGCTAAAAAAGTGCTGGAAATGAAAGACGCTCTGAAAGCAAAGTTGCTGGAAGTCGGTTCTGAGGAGTCGGCATCCTCGGAAGATGCGCCTGATTCTGGTGCAGAATAAGCCTGATTGTTTAGGGTAAGCTAAGCATGGCTATGGTTCCTGCCTTAGGGGGGAACCATACATTGCATGGATGTCGCTCGTGCTGGATCCTCACTTCATTATGGAAACAAGAAAAATATATTCCTAGTCTAGTCATTAGCGCCGCGCTGAATTAAACACAAGATTCGGGAGCTATCATAGTGAAAAAAAAGAATGCTCCGAATTTTCCCCTGCCCGACGCGACCGAATTGATGAGCTACCAGATCGTCAGAATGATTGCACGCGGTAGTTCCTCGTTCGTTTATCTTGCGAAAAACCAGCACGATCAGCTGGTCGCAATCAAGGAATACCTGCCGCATAAACTGTCCCTGCGGAAGGAGGCGCAAATCGATCTCACCATTCCGGCCAAGAATGCTGGCGAATTTCGCCAGTCTTTGAGAACTTTCCTTTCAGAGTATCGCACTCTGTCCCAAGTAACGCATCCCGGGATCGTGCGCCTCATTGATTTCTTTCGTGCGCATAATACTTTTTATCTGGTCACAAATTATGAGCCTGGGTCCTCATTGAAAGACGTTATATCGCGTCGCCTATACAGGAAGTTGGGTTACAAGGAAGATTCTTTACTGCATGCCTACCTTTACTACCGATGCTATAAAAAGAAAATAATTGGCTCTCGCCAGGTTGTTGGAGAGCGCTTGATTAAAAAAATTTTATTTAACGTGATTGATGCGATAAGCATGCTGCACGATCAGGGGTTCCTGTATCTGGACTTAAAGCCCGCAAACATCTATTTACGCCATGATGGCACTCCCTTTCTACTTGATTTCGGTGCGGCCCGGCGTACCCAGGAAAAAAACCGGAGACATTTGAACTGGGTATCCACCCAAGGATTCGCAGCGCCGGAGTTAACACAGCGGCGACTAGCCTGGATGGGGCCATGGACCGATGCTTACGGCATAGGAGCAACAATTTTTGCATGCATGTGCGGCTTTCCACCGCAATCGGCGCATCAACGCGAAACGCATGACAGACTGCCCCAAACCTTCAAACTACTCCGCACCAGGTATTCCAGCGATCTTATTGACCTGCTTGAGTGGTGTCTTCACCTCGATCGTGAACAACGGCCCCAAACGATGGCAGTCCTGCAGCAGCGCTTGCTGGAATGCAGGACCAACCATACACCCACCACGAAAAGAAAACTCGTCCGCCGCTTTTCGCATTGGTTCAGCAAGACAATGAAACCCGGTTCATTGATCGCAAAATTAAAATGAACCCAGGGAAACTGTAAAGATTCCGGCCAGGAGCAGAGTGAAGACGTACTTCAGGACGCGACAACGATGCCATCTGATCCGAGTTTGCACTCGGGCAGCGATCATTTATGGCAGACCCTAAGTTGATTCCTGTTTATGCCAGCAAAGCACCTCGTGAAAGGTCAGGCAGAGAGATGTTTTTTAAAGAAAACAGCGGGCCGTATTCCGGCTGGGTCATTATCCGTACTCTTTTGCCCTATATCCTGATCTATAAAAAAAGCGTGTTGCTCGCGATGTTATGCCTGGTCTGCGTGAAACTGGCCAGCCTGATGATACCCATTACATTCAAGCATATTATCGATTATTTTTACGCTAGGGGATCTCAATCCGCACTGCTGGTCGTGCCCATAACGTTAATTTGTACGTATGGCTTGTTGCGTCTGGCAGTAAATATTTTTGGCGGTATGCGCGACGTTTTATTTGATCACGTCAATAGGGCAACCACCCGTATTGTCGCTTCAAATACATTTCATCATCTGCACACGCTCAGTCTGAATTTTCATCTCAGTCGGCGAAGTGGAGGAATCACGCGCGAAATTAGCTTGGGAATGGCTGGCATTAAAACATCAATGAGTCGTTTTCTGGGTAATATTTTGCCCGTAATCATTGAGATTACCTTGGTGCTTGCCTATCTGGCCTGGCATTACCAGTTCCAGTTTTTTATCATCATATCAGTCAGCATGGCTGCCTATGTCTTGTTTACTGTCGTGGTTACAAATTGGCGCACCCATTATAAACGCCAGCTCAACCTGTTTGATGCGCAGGCAGCAGCATGTGCAGCCGACAGCCTGGTGAATTTTGAAACGGTCAAGTATTTCAATAACGAGATTTATGAAAGGCAGCGTTACGACGCTATTTTGGAAGAGAAAGAAAAGGCTGCAAGTCTGGTCCTGCATTCGTTCAAATTTCTCAGCGCCGGGCAGCAGCTGATCATCGTAGTGGCGATGGTTCTGGTCCTGTGGTATGCCGCGAGCGGTGTTGTTCAACATACCCTGAGCCTGGGTGATTTGGTGTTGATCAACACATTCCTGGCGCAATTGTATGTGCCACTGAGTTCGCTTGGCGTCACCTACCGTGAAATCAAGCAAGGCCTGATCGATCTGGAGAAAATGTACCAGATATTAAATAGCCAGCCCGAGGTGACCGATCATCCTTCGGCTTTTCCCCTGCAGTGCCAAGGGGGAGAAGTTCATTTCAGGCAGGTCGATTTTTCTTATCAGCGGGGTGACAGGAAGATTCTGCATGGAGTTGAATTCACGATTCCTGCCGGTCATACGGTCGCCGTGGTGGGACATAGCGGCGCAGGAAAATCGACGTTGGCAAAACTGTTATTCCGTTTCTACGATGTCGAAAGCGGACAGATTTTAATCGATGGACAAGACATCCGTTCGGTAACGCAAGCTAGCCTGCGGCAAGCCATTGCCATCGTCCCTCAGGACACTGTGCTTTTTAACGACACGATTGCGCACAATATCGCTTATGCCAAGGTGGGAGCAAGTCAGCTTGAAATCGAAACTGCAGCGCGCTCCGCGCATATTCATCAATTTATTGTGAGCCTCCCGCAAGCGTATGAAACCATGGTGGGCGAGCGCGGCTTGAAACTGTCCGGCGGGGAAAAACAGCGTATCGCCATTGCCCGTGCCTTGCTTAAAAATCCCGAAATTTTGATTTTCGACGAAGCGACGTCTTCACTCGATTCCAGGGCAGAGCAGGCGATCCAGCTCGAACTCGACTATCTGGTGCAGAAGAAAACAACCCTGATCATTGCGCATCGGCTGTCCACTGTCATCCATGCCCACCAGATTTTGGTGATGGACCAGGGGCGCATCGTCGAACGCGGAACGCATGCGGAGTTGCTTGCCAGGGGCGAGAGTTACGCCGCATTGTGGTTTGCCCAGCAGAATGGGCGCTATGCCGAACGCGATGTCGTTGCGACCTGAGCGGGCAGGGAAAGGCGCTCCTGGCGCGTTTCAGTTCTCGACGACGGCCTGGCTGCGGTCTTGCGAAATGCTTGCCGTAGCCCGCGCGAAGTGATCAGCGCATGCTTGAGCTGGCTTATGGCGGAAGGCGGCTGTCGGTTGTAATCGAATCCGACAATCCAGGCCGCCTCTATGACGTCCACCGCCTTCGGCCCGTCATCGTTCAGTAGTCCTTCGCCGCGCCAGCGCGACCGTCTCCTTCGCCAGCATCGCATATAACGCGCCCTTGTCCGCATCCCACGCCGTGACCGCCGCCTGCTGCGTCGCCACCGTCGCCATGTCGCCGCGTGCAATCGGGCCTGAAAGGGCCGCCGTGGTTCCAGCGTTAAACGTCTGCTCGACGGTTTTGTTCACCAGCGGCGCCATCATCTGCATCGCGACGGCTTCCGGTATGCCCGCATGGCGATAGGCCTGCAGCGCGACATCGAGCAGGGTCACCAGGTAGTTGCAGGCGAAGACCGCCGCGGCGTGATAGACGGTCTTCGCCGCCGGGTCGATGTCCACCAGTTGCGCGCCGATGCCGGTGAACAGGGGTCGCAGCACGGCAAGCGCGGCCGGGTCGCCTTCGGCGCCGCACCAGGTACCGGCAAACGACTGCGCCACCTGTTCCGGCGATGCGAAGCTGCGTATTGGGTGAATGCTGGCAGTCAGCGCGCCGCGCTCCGCGGCCGCCGCCAGCACCGTGGAGGGAAGGGCGCCGCTACAGTGGAACACGACTGTGCCCGGCCGGATGACGCCGCTTGCCGCCAGCTGTTCGCAGCAGCCGGCGATCTGGTCGTCCGGCGTTGCGATCAGCGTGATATCGGCTGCAAACAGGTCCGCGTAATCATCGACCGGCCGGCCGCCGCCGATGAATGCGCAGGCGGCTTTGGCATTGCCGGCGTTGCGGCTCAGCACGTCGCGGAGTTCGAGGCTGCGATGGCCCTGCCAGAGCCTGCCCAGCGTCTGGGCAAGGTGGCCGCTGCCTATGATGTTGAGAGTTGGCTGCATGTCTTACGGTCGGAAGGGAAGCCGTCGAGTGTAGCACCGGGGCCGCCATGCCTCCGCCCTGATCGCGGCGAACCGCTATCGCATCATGAACTCAGGCGTATGCGCTGTTACCGACCACCTGTTAACGCCGGCGGCGTTTCCCCTCATCCTTCCGTTCTTGCATTCTTTAACTGGCCCAGAAAAATCATGTTCGATGCAGGCAGCGCCACCCGGCCCAAGAGCATTTCGTCGCTAACCGATTCCCACAAATCTTCCCCCACCGGTCCCGTGCCGCCCGCACCGACCACGCAGGCGATGATTATCCAGCAACTGCGCGCGGCCAGCCGTCCCCCGCACGACCGTGCCAGCTACGACTTGCCCGACCTGGCCGCTGCGCAGACTACACGCCTCGCCGAGATCGAAGTCCGTCTGGACGCCGAGAGGGCAGCGTGCCGGTACGAGCCTTCTGAGAAGGCGGTTGAATTGCTCGGCGAGCATCACCGGCTATTACTGATGGCGACAAGAGAAACCGTCCAGGATTTTTTCGATACCGGTCGCTGTCCGGAGGCAGACATTGAACGAAAGGCGCTTGCGCTTTTTCTGCTGAACAACAAGCTCCTCGGGGCGCTGACATGGCTGGTTGCCCAGTCCGACCCGCCCACGCTTGACCTGGGGCATGCCGATCTGCTTGATCAGCATGCGGGAATGATTGCCGAATGGGCCACGTCCCTGCCGTTCATGATCAGGCTCGACCTCTCGGGCAACCGTATCGATGCCGCAGGCGTTCGCTTTCTGGCATCGGCATTGAAGGCAAATACCATTGCAGCGCTCAACCTCGGTGCAAACCCGCTCGGCGCAGAGGGCATGCAGGCTGTTTGCGAAGCAATGCTGGACAATTCAAGCATGCTCTCGCTTGGACTTTCCTCCGTCGGCGCGGGATCTGCCGGCGTGCGGGCAGTCGCTGTCATACTCGGCATCCATCCGTCGCTGAGCACCCTCTCCATCAGCGACATGCGGTTCGATGACGCCGCAGCGGCAATTCTGGCCGACGCGCTGGCGCATAACAAGACACTGGTCAGCGTCGTCATGAGGCACCTCGACGCGTCCGATGCCGGTCTTTCCATGCTGGTCAGCGCGCTGAAAACCAATACCGCATTGAAATCGATGACGATTTTTGGACTGGGATTCGAGCAGCAACGCCTGCCATTGGCGCTCGCGGAAGCGCTGGCGGTTAACCGCACGCTGACGCACTTCGAAGGCAATCTGCAGTCGCTTACGTCCGAGGCCGGCCAGCGGCTAGCCGAGGCGGTCGATCGGAACACGGCACTCCTCGCGTTCGGATGCGGCATGTCCTTCTATGAAAGTAACAAGGAAGCTGCCGTATTCGACAAAAGGATCCAGGACAAGGTCATGGCGAACGGGCTGATCGAAGCGGGCGGGAATGTATTGGCCGACCCTGGGCGCAGGGTCTAGGTGTGGCCAGTCTGGCGTGCGCATGGGGCAGGCCGGATCCACAGCCGCGCGGCTGCGGCTGGGAAGCAGATCGAGGACAAGCTCGGGGCAAATGCATCGATCGAAGCAGCCGGCAAAGCCTAGACCGGCCTTTCACGTCAGCCTGAGTTGCCAGTTGCGATTCTGGACGAAATAGGGCGGTCCATTGCCGGATTCGTAGCGCAGCTAGCGGTCGATGAAAACAGGCCGGCGGCGATGAAGTGCGTGATCCAGGCAGAGCCGCCGGGTTCGCGCATCCCATTTGTACAGGAACAGTAAAGCTTGGCGATCAGCGCATATGCAATCGATAGCAGCATGCGTCTGCGGAACCGCGTAGTAAGCGGGGTCACTTAATGCCCCGCAAATTCATCCAATGCCAGCGCGTTCCACCGCATCTAACCCGACGAAAGCAAGCAATGAGTGATCCAGTCCGTTCCATTTGCCCCACCGGTTATCCCGTTTCCGTTTCCGATGCCAGTTCGTCGTCATCCAGCCTGCGCCTACCGTCGACACCGGTTCCGCCGGATATCAGGCTGCAGCAATTACGCGATTCAGCGCTTCCACCGTGCGACCACCACGAATTTACGCTGCCGGAAACATCCGCTGGCGGCCCTCATTGGCTGGAGCGATACCACGACGTTCCCGCAAGCAGCTATCTCGGCCATCTGATCTATATGGCAAAGCAGGCGCCTAAAACGGTCACCCGGGAACTGGTGCTGGGCTTCCTGAATGATGGACACCGCCCGGTGCTTGCGCGGGAATACAAGGGACTCGCCTTGTTCCTGTTATCGAACCGGCTTTTCGGTGCGTTGACCTGGCTGCTGGTCCATTCCGCTCCCGACACGCTTGTCCTCGACAACTGCAAACTGGGAAATGGCGGCGCGGCAAAGATCGCCGAGTGGCTGACAACCATACCGTTCAAGGTCAGGGTCGACCTGCGCGATAACGAGATCGGTCCACCGGGCGCCGGCCTGCTGGCAAGTGCGCTTGCGGCAAACACGGTCGTCGATCTCAATCTGGGCTTTAACCCGTTGGAAGAGGAAGGCGTGCAGGCGCTTTGCAAGGGGCTCCTTGAAAACACGAGCGTGCTGTCGCTCGACCTGCGCCATGTGGGGGCGAGATCAGCAGGCATGACGGCCATTGCCTATGTTCTGGACAGCCATCCATCACTTTCCATGCTCTGCGTGGACTCGAATGCATTCGATGACGCCACCGCCGCGGTTTTCTCAGTCGCACTTGGCCGGAGCAAGAACCTGGCCGAACTTCAAATCCATCTTTTCGATGCGTCCGACCACGCACTCTCCCTGGTGGGCGCTGCGCTCAAGGTCAATATCGGGCTGAAGTCCCTGTCGATCTCCGGCGCACTCGATGAACCGTACGACCTTCTGGGCCATGCGGTGGCCGATGGGCTGGTGTCCAACCAGACCCTGACGGACTTGGACCTGCCTGCCGATTCCATGTCGGCTGCCGGCTTGAAAAGCCTGGCGACGGCGGTGGAAAGTAATACGGCGTTGAGGCGTATCAGGTTAAATTTGGGCGGTTATGAAAAAACCAGCGAAACCGGGGCAGTCGACCGGCGAATCCGCGACAAGGTGAAGGCCAATGGATTGATCGAAGCCGCCGGGCAGGCATTGAGCGACTTGTCGAAAATGCCTGAATGGCCGGTCCAGGTTCCGGATGAAGTGGGACAGTCGATTGCCGGTTTTATCGCGCGGATTGCCGCTGGCGACAGAAAAAAGGAGGCGATGCGCGCTATCGTCCGGGCGGGTCCATTGGTGTAGCCTGGCCGATACGGATGAGAGCGTAAAAGTCCGTTACGCCTGCACCGTCTCCAGCGCTTCCTGCTGCTCCAGCCATTCCATTTCCAGCTGCTCCAGCGCCTGGGCGCAGGCCGCCTGGTCCGCCAGCAGCGTCCTCAGCGCATCCTTGTTGCCGGCTTCGTAAACGGAGGGATCGGCCAGCCGCGTGTCGAGGTCGGCCTTGCGGGCGGTTGCCGCCTCCATCTGCTGTTCAAGCTTCTTGATCCGGTTCTCGATCGGTTTTCTCAGCGCCGACAGCCGCTGCCTGTCCTGCGCCTCGGCGCGCTTCTGGCCGCGCCGGTTTTCGCCGCCGGCTTCCTTCGGCGCTTCCGCAGCGGCCTCGCGGTTGGCGAGCTTGGTGCGGAACAGCCAGTCGCGGTAGTCGTCGAGGTCGCCGTCGAAGGGCGTCAGGCGGCCGTCGGCGACGATCAGGAATTCGTCGGTGGTCGCGCGCAGCAGGTGCCTGTCATGGGACACGACCAGCAGCGTGCCCTCGAACTGTGCGAGCGCCTCGGTCAGCGCCTCGCGGGTTTCCAGGTCGAGGTGGTTGGTCGGTTCGTCCAGCAGCAGCAGGTTGGGGCGTTGCCAGACGATCAGCGCCAGCGCCAGCCGCGCCTTCTCGCCGCCCGAGAAGGGCGCGATCGGGCTGGTCACCATGTTGCCGGGAAAGTTGAAGCCGCCCAGGAAATTGCGCAGTTCCTGCTCGCGCACATCCGGCGCGATGCGGGCCAGGTGCCACAGCGGCGATTCCTCGTGCCGCAGCATTTCCACCTGGTGCTGTGCAAAATAGCCGATGGCCAGGCCCTTGCCGAAACGGGCATCGCCGGCCAGCGGCTGCAACTCGGCGGCGATGGTCTTGATCAGCGTCGACTTGCCGGCGCCGTTGATGCCCAGCAGGCCGATGCGCTGGCCCGCCTGAAGTGAAAACGTGATTCCGCCGACGATGGTCTTCGTCGTCACCGCATGGGTGTCGGGCTGCTCGATGCGGTAGCCGGCGTCGACGCCATCCATCACCAGCAGCGGGTTGGGGGCATTCTGCGGCTCGCGGAAGTTGAACGAGAACTCGGCGGCGGCGCGCAGCGGCGCAAGCTCGTCCATCTTGGACAGCGCCTTGATCCGGCTCTGCGCCTGGCGCGCCTTGGTGGCCTGGGCCTTGAAGCGGTCGATGTAGGACTGCAGGTGCGCCCGCTCGCGGGTCTGCTTCTCGATCATGCTCTGGGTGAGCACCATCTGCGCGGCGCGCTGGCGCTCGAAGGCCGAGTAGTTGCCTGAATAGCGCTTGAGCTTGCGGTCGTCGATATGCACGATGACATTGACCACGCCGTCGAGGAAGTCGCGGTCATGCGAGATCACCACCAGCGTGCCGGGATAGCGCTTCAACCAGTCTTCCAGCCAGATGATGGCGTCGAGGTCGAGGTGGTTGGTCGGCTCGTCCAGCAGCAGCAGGTCCGACGGGCACATCAGCGCCTGGGCCAGGTTCAGGCGCATGCGCCAGCCGCCGGAAAAGCTGGCGACCGGGTTGCCCATCTGCTCCTGGGTGAAACCCAGTCCGGTCAGCAGCTGCTCGGCGCGGGAGCGCACCGTGTAGGCGTCGGCGTCGGCCAGCGCCGTGTGCAGTTCGGCGATGCGGTGGCCGTTGTCGGCGCCTTCCGGCTCGGCTTCCAGCGCGGCCAGTTCGGCTTCCAGCCGGCGCAGTCCGGCGTCGCCGTCGATCGCGTAGTCGAGCGCGGTGCGGTCCAGCGCCGGGGTTTCCTGGGCGACGTAGGCGACCCGCCAGGAGGACGGAAAGCCGGCGTCGCCCTGGTCGGCATGCAGCTCGCCGCGCAGCAGGCCGAACAGGCTGGACTTGCCGGCGCCGTTGGCGCCGACCAGGCCGACCTTCTCGCCGGGGTTGATGGTCAGGTCGGTATTGTCGAACAGGGGCTTGACGCCCCGCATCAGGCTGACTTGCTGGAAACGGATCATGGCTTGCTTATGGTTGCTGGATGGCGGCGGCTCAGCGCACGCCCAGTTGGCTGGCGGTCACCAGGAACACCATGTCGTCGCCGGCGCTGGTGGACATCCAGGTCAGTTCGAGGTCGGGAAACGCGGCCTCCGCGTGGGCGCGCTCGTTGCCGACTTCCACCACCAGCACGCCGCGCGGCTTCAGCCGGCTGCGCGCGCCGTCTACGATGCGGCGCACCAGGTCCATGCCGTCTTCGCCGCCGGCCAGCGCCATCTGCGGCTCGTGCCGGTACTCGGGCGGCAGCTTGGCCATCGATCCGGCATTCACGTAGGGCGGGTTGCTGACGATCAGGTCGTAGCGCTTTTCCGGGAGCAGCGCGTCATACAGGTCGGACTGCATCAGCGCGATGCGGTCCTGCATCTGGTAGTCGGCGACATTGCGCTGGGCGACCGCCAGCGCGTCGTCCGACAGGTCGAGCGCATCGACATGGGCGGCCTCGAACGCGTCGGCCAGCAGGATGGCGAGGCAGCCCGAGCCGGTGCAGAGCTCCAGCACGTCGCTGACTTCGTCCGGGTCGCTGATGAAAGGCGCGAACTGCTCGGGGACCAGCTCGGCGATGAAGGAGCGCGGCACGATCGCCCGCTCGTCGACATAGAAGCGGTAGCTGCCCAGCCAGGCTTCATGGGTGATATAGGCGGCCGGCACGCGGTCCGCCGCGCGCCGCTCGACCACTTTCAGCAGCGCCGCGACCTCTTCGGGCAGCAGGCGGGCGTCGAGGAAGGGATCGAGCCGGTCCAGCGGCAGCTTCAGCGTGTGCAGCAGCAGGTAGGCGGCTTCGTCGTAGGCATTGGTGCTGCCGTGGCCGAAGAACAGGCCGGCGCCGTTGAAGCGGGTGGTGGCGTAGCGCAGCACATCGCGCAGCGTGGAAAAATAGGTGACGGTCATGGCAGGAATAGGGGTAGGAAGGGCAGCGCCCGGCGGGCGCTGCGTGAACGGGGACCGGAAAGGCGGAGTTTACAGCAGCAGGTTTTCCAGCGTGCGGCGGTAGATGTTTTTCAGCGGGTCGATCGCGGCAACCTCGATGTGCTCGTCGATCTTGTGGATGCTGGCGTTGACCGGGCCGAACTCGATGACCTGTGGGCAGATGGCGGCGATGAAGCGGCCGTCCGACGTGCCGCCGCTGGTCGACAGTTCGGTCGTAATGCCGGTCTCGGCCAGGATCGCGGAAGACAGCGCGTCCGACAGGCTGCCGCGCGGCGTCAGGAAGGGCAGGCCGCCGACCGTCCACTTGAGGTCGTATTCAAGGCCATGGCTGTCGAGAATGGCGCGCACCCGCTGCTGCAGGCCGTCCACCGTGCTCGCGGTGGAAAAGCGGAAATTGAAATCGATGACGACTTCGCCCGGAATGATGTTGGACGCGCCGGTGCCGCCGTGGATGTTGGAAACCTGCCAGGACGTGGGCAGGTAGTATTCGTTGCCCTCGTCCCAGACCGTCGCGGCCAGCTCGGCCAGCGCCGGCGCGACCTGGTGCACCGGGTTGCGGGCCAGCTGCGGATAGGCGATGTGGCCCTGTATGCCCTTGACCGCCAGCTTGCCCGACATGGTGCCGCGGCGGCCGTTCTTGATCATGTCGCCGATCCTGTCGACCGAGGTCGGCTCGCCGACGATGCAGCAGTCCAGCTGTTCGCCGCGCGCCTTGAGCATGTCGCAGACCACCACGGTGCCGTCGGTCGCCGGGCCTTCCTCGTCGCTGGTGATCAGGAAGCCGATCGAACCCTTGTGGCCGGGGTGGGCGGAGGTGAATTCCTCGACCGCGACCACCATCGCCGCGATCGAGGTCTTCATGTCGGCGGCGCCGCGGCCGTACAGCTTGCCGTCGCGCAGCGTTGGCTTGAACGGGTCCGAGGTCCAGGAAGTCAGCGGGCCGGTCGGCACGACGTCGGTATGGCCGGCAAACACCACCAGCGGCTGCGCGTCGCCGCGCCGGGCCCACAGGTTGGTGACGTCCCCCGACTGCACGCTTTCGCAGCGGAAGCCGAGCGGCGCCAGCAGCTCGGCCAGGCGGCGCTGGCAGCCCTTGTCGTCGGGCGTCACGGAAGACAGGGCAATCAGTTCTTCGGTCAGGGCCTGGGTCCTGCCGGCGGTGCGGGTTGGTGTCGATGTCATGGCATGGCCGGGATTACCGGGATGAATGGTGGAGCGCTTCGGTGCGCGATTCTAAACCATGGCAGCGCGGCTGCCGGTTTCAGGCCGCCGCCTGCGCATCGAACAGCTGCGCATACTGCTGCGCCGAGTAGCCGACGTGGCATGCGCCGCCGGTCGCCAGCACCGGCCGCTTGATGACCGACGGCGCGGCCATCATCAGCGCGATGGCGCTGTCGGCGTCGACCACCGCGTCGCGCTGCGCCTGCGGCAGCGCGCGCCAGGTCGTGCCGCGCATGTTGACCAGCGACTCCCATGGCAGGCTGGCCAGCCAGGACGACGCCAGCTCGCGGCTGGCGCCTTCCTTCTTGAAGTCGTGGAAACGGTAGGCGATGTTCCTGTCGGCCAGCCACGCGCGGGCTTTGCGGACGGTGTCGCAGTTGGGTATGCCGTAGAGGGTGGTGTCCATGGATGCGTGCGGCGGCTCAGATGTTGAGCGTGAATTCGGTGAAGGTCGCGCCTTCGTCCTGGGCCGGCTTGTCGGCCGGCTTGGACTCGGCGGCCTGCTCGTTGTTGAGCAGCCAGTACAGGTTGCTGGCGGAATCGGCATGCGCCAGCGCCTCTTCCTGGGTGATCACACCGTCCCGGATCATCAGCATCAGCGCCTGCTCGAAGGTCTGGGAGCCGGCCGACATGCTCTTTTCCACCGCCTCGCGGATCTGGGCAAGCTCGCCCTGTTCGATCAGCTCGGCCACGTGGCGGGTGTTGAGCATGACTTCCACCGCGGCGCGTCGGCCGCCGTCGATGGCCGGAACCAGCCGCTGCGACACGATCGCGCGTATCGTGGCCGCGAGATCGGCGTACAGCGACTGCCGCGTCTCCATCGGGAAGAAGCTGATGATGCGGTTCAGCGCCTGGTAGCTGTTGTTCGCATGCAGCGTCGCGACGACCAGGTGGCCCGACTGCGCATACGAGAGCGCGGCGGCCATCGTGTCGCGGTCGCGGATCTCGCCGATCATGATGCAGTCCGGCGCCTGGCGCAGCGCGTTCTTCAGCGCGATGCCCAGGCTCAGCGCGTCGGTGCCGATCTCGCGCTGGTTGACGATGGAACGCTTGGCGGAAAACAGGAATTCGATCGGGTCTTCCAGCGTCAGGATATGGCCGCTGGACATCGCATTGCGGTAGTCCAGCATCGACGCGATGGTGGTCGACTTGCCGGAGCCGGTCGCGCCGACCACCAGCAGCAGGCCGCGCCGCGCAAGGATCAGTTCGGTCAGCACCGACGGCAGGTTCAGTTCGTCCAGCGGCGGGATCACGTAGGGCACGTAGCGCAGCACCGCCGACACCGATCCGCGCTGGATGAAGGCCGACAGCCGCAGGCGGCCGATGCCGATCGCCTGGATGCCGAGGTTCAGCTCATGCTCGCGCTGAAGCTCGGCCAGCCGTTCGGCCGGCACCACTTCGCTCAGCAGCGCCAGGATGGACGCCTGGTCCATGCGCTGCTGGTTGACTGCGACCAGCTTGCCGCTGATCTTCACCTGGATGGGCGAATTCACCGCGAGGAACAGGTCCGACGCTCCCTTGTCCTTCATCAGCTGGAACAGGCGTTCCATGGCCATAGTCGGCTCCCGCGTTGACGTTATTGGTCGTTCGATGGGGCCCGGCGCGGTCGCGCGCCGGGCCAGGCTGCTTACGCGTCGCGCAGCAGTTCGTTGATGCCGGTCTTGGCGCGGGTCTTGGCGTCGACGCGCTTGACGATGACGGCGCAGTAGAGGCTGTACTTGCCGTCGGCCGACGGCAGGTTGCCCGACACCACGACCGAGCCGGCCGGCACGCGGCCGTAGCTGACTTCGCCGGTCGCGCGGTCATAGATCTTGGTCGACTGGCCGATGTAGACGCCCATCGAGATCACCGAATTTTCCTCGACGATCACGCCTTCGACGATCTCGGAGCGGGCGCCGATGAAGCAGTTGTCCTCGATGATGGTCGGGTTGGCCTGCATCGGCTCCAGCACGCCGCCGATGCCGACGCCGCCGGAAAGGTGCACGTTCTTGCCGATCTGCGCGCAGGAGCCGACCGTGGCCCACGCGTCGACCATGGTGCCTTCGTCGACATAGGCGCCGATGTTCACGTAGGAAGGCATCAGCACCACGTTGCGGGCGATGAAGCTGCCGCGGCGGGCCACGGCCGGCGGCACCACGCGGAAGCCGCCCTTGATGAAGTCCTCTTCGGTGTAGTCGGCGAACTTGGTCGGCACCTTGTCGTAGAACTGCAGGCCGCCGCCGGCCGGCATCACGACGTTGTCCTGCAGCCGGAAGGACAGCAGCACCGCTTTCTTGATCCACTGGTTGACGCTCCAGCTGCCGTCGATCTTCTCGGCCACGCGCAGCGTGCCGGCGTCGAGCTGTTCAAGCACGTGGGCGACGGCGTCGCGCACTTCCGCGGGCGCCGATTTGGAGGAAATGTTGGCGCGGTCTTCCCATGCCTGGTCGAGGAGCTGTTGCAGTTGTTGGGTCATGTTGTCTACTTAGTGGTTATGAGTTTGCACATCGGAGTTTGCACATCGCGGCTTGCGCATCGGCGGCCATTCAGCGGCGGGCGAGCTTGCCGGTGAATTCGACGATGCGGTGCGCGGCTTCCAGGCATTCGTCGACTTCGGCGACCAGCGCCATGCGTATCCGGTTCTGGCCGGGGTTGATGCCATGCGCGTCGCGGGCCAGGTAGCTGCCCGGCAGGACCGTGACATTATATTCGGCGTACAGGCGTTTCGCATATTCAACATCCGAGATGTCGCACAGCTTGTCGACCCTGGCCCAGAGATAGAAACCGGCGTCCGGCAGGTCCACGTCCAGCACCTGCTGCAGCAGGGGCGTGACCTGGCTGAACTTGGCGATGTACTTGGCGCGGTTTTCGACGACATGGCCTTCGTCGTTCCAGGCGGCGATGGACGCGGCCTGCACCGGCGGGCTCATCGCGCCGCCGCTGTAGGTGCGGTACAGCAGGAAGCGCTTCATCAGCGCGGCATCGCCGGCGACGAAGCCCGAACGCATGCCGGGCACGTTGGAACGCTTGGACAGGCTGGAAAACGCGATCAGGTTGCGGAAGTCGGCGCGGCCCAGCTTGTGCGCCGCCTCCAGGCTGCCGAGCGGCGCTTCCGGCTTGAAATAGATTTCGGAATAGCACTCGTCGGCGGCGATGACGAAGCCGTAGCGGTCGGACAGGTCGAACAGCTCCTTCCAGTCGTCCAGCGACAGCACGGCGCCGGTCGGGTTGCCGGGCGAACAGATGTAGAGCAGCTGCACCCGTTTCCATGCGTCCGGCGGCACGCTGGCGAAGTCGGGCGCGAAATTGCGCGCCGGGTCGGAATTAGCGAAATACGGCGTGGCGCCGGCCAGCAGCGCCGCGCCTTCGTAGATCTGGTAGAACGGGTTCGGGCAGATCACCAGCGCGTCGGCGCGCGGGTCGATCACGGCCTGGGCCAGCGCGAACAGCGCCTCGCGCGAGCCATTGACCGGCAGCACCTGCGTCGCCGGATCGATTTTCGGCAGGCCGTAGCGCCGCTCCAGCCAGCCGGCGATCGCGCCGCGCAGCGGGTCGGTCCCCGGCGTGCTCGGGTAGACCGCCAGGCCAGCCAGGTTGCCGGCCAGCGCATCCTTGATGAAATCGGGCGTCGGATGCTTGGGTTCGCCTATGCCCAGGCTGACCGGGCGTTGCGGGCCGGGCTGCACGCCGTTGAGCAGCAGGCGCAGTTTTTCGAATGGATAGGGCTGGAGCTTGTCGAGAAGTGGATTCACGGGAGGCAGAGGTTCTGGGCGAAGGCGCCATTATATTGCCATTCACACCGCCGCTGGCAGCCGGGCCGGCCGCCGCGCCGGCAGGGGTTCAGACCGCCCCGGCCCCGGTGGTATCATCCCGGGCTTGCCGGCAGCGCCCGGCAGCCAGTTTGCAATCAGCTCGTCCGGGAACGTCAGAAAAGTGCGCCTAACCTCCATCAAATTATCCGGCTTCAAGTCCTTCGTCGACCCGACCAACTTCCAGGTGCCCGGCCAGCTGGTCGGCGTGGTCGGGCCGAACGGCTGCGGCAAGTCCAACATCATCGACGCGGTTCGCTGGGTGCTGGGCGAATCGAAAGCGTCCGAGCTGCGCGGCGAATCGATGCAGGACGTGATCTTCAACGGCAGCACCAACCGCAAGCCGGCCGGGCGCGCATCGGTCGAGCTGGTGTTCGACAACGGCGACGCACGGGCCGCCGGGCAGTGGGGCCAGTATGCGGAGATCGCGGTCAAGCGCACGCTGACGCGGGACGGCGCCTCCAGTTATTACATCAACAACCAGGCAGTGCGCCGGCGCGACATCCAGGACATTTTCCTTGGCACCGGCCTCGGTCCGCGCGCCTACGCGATCATCGGCCAGGGCATGATCTCGCGCATCATCGAGGCGCGGCCGGAAGACCTGCGGATTTTCCTGGAGGAAGCGGCCGGCGTGTCGAAGTACAAGGAACGCCGCCGGGAAACCGAGAACCGCCTGCAGGACACCCGCGAGAACCTGACCCGGGTCGACGACATCCTGCGCGAACTGAACGCCAACCTGGAAAAGCTGCAGGCGCAGGCCGCCGTGGCCCGCAAGTTCCACGAGATGCAGGCCGAGCAGGGCGACAAGCAGAAGCTGCTCTGGCTGGTCCGCCGCAACGAGGCCAAGGCCGAGCAGGAGCGGCATTTCCGCGACATCGAGGTCGGCCAGGTAATGCTGGAGGAGCAGACCGCGAAGCTGCGCCACGTCGAGGCCCAGCTGGAGCAGATGCGCCAGGGACATTACGCGGCCGGCGACCGGATGCACCAGGCGCAGGGCCACCTGTACCAGACCAATTCCGAGATCGGCGGGCTGGAGGCGCAGATCCGCTTCGTCATCGAGTCGCGCGGCCGGCTGCAGTCGCAGCTGACCTCGCTGGCCGCCCAGCGCGACCAGTGGCAGCGCCAGCATGACGCGCAGATGGAGGAACTGGCCGAAGCCGGGATCGTGCTGGAAGAGCAGGCCGCCCGGGTCGAGCAGGCCGAACAGGCGGCGCAGCAGCAGGACGACCTGCTGCCCGGGCTGGAGCAGGCCTGGCGCGACGCCCAGGCCAGGAGCGGCGAATCGCGCGCGCAGATCATGCAGGCGCAGCAGCGCATCGAGCTCGAAGCCGCGCAGCAGCGCAATGGGTCGCAGATCCTGTCTGGGCTGGTGTCCCGGCGCGAGCGGCTGGCGCAGGAAAAGAACGGTTTGCAGCTGCCCGATACCACGCACCTTGCCAACCTGCGCGCGCAGACGGAAGAAAAGCAGGCGACGCTGGAAGAAGCCCGCATGCTGCTGGAAGAAGCGCAGGAGCAGCAGCCCGCGCTGGAAGCCGAGCGGCGCGACGCGCAGTCCCGGGTGAATGCGGAAACCGCGGCCAATGCGCAGCTCGAGGCGCGGCTGGCGGCTTTGCGGCAGCTGCAGGAACGGGTGCAGTCGCAAGGCAAGGTGCAGCCTTGGCTGAAGAAGCATGGCCTGGACAGCCTGCCGCGGCTCTGGCAGAAGCTGCAGGTCGAGCCGGGCTGGGAAACCGCGCTCGAATCGGTGCTGCGCGAACGCGCCACCGCGCTCGAGGTCAGCAAGCTGGACTGGACCCAGGGATTCTTCGGCGACGCGCCGCCGGGCAAGATCGCACTGTATACAACCGACGTGGTCGAGGCGCGCAGCGAGCCGGGCCCCGGCCCGAACAATGGCGCTAACAGCGGCCTGAAGCCGGCCCTCAGCCTGCTGCAGATCCGGGACCCCGGCCTGCGCGCGCTGATGCAGGACTGGCTGCACCAAATCTATGTGGTCGACAATGCCGCCGAAGCCTATGCCGGGCGCGAGCGGCTGCCGGTCGGCGCGGCCTTCCTGACCCGCGAAGGCCACCTGGTGGGCCGCGCCAGCGTGCGTTTCCACGCGGCCGACGCCGAACAGGACGGCATGCTGGCGCGGCAGCAGGACATCGAGAACATCGGCCGCCAGCTGCGGGCGCAGCAGATGCTGGCCGAGGAGGCCCGTAGCCGCGCGTCGCGCGCCGAAAGCGCGCTGTCGCAAGGCAGCCAGCGGCTGCAGGAACTGCGCCAGCGCGTCGCCGCGCTGACCCAGAGCGTCCATGCGCTGCAGATCGACCTGCTCAAGCAGACCGAGGTGCAGATGCGCTACGACCAGCGGCATGCGCAGATCGGCGCCGACCTGGCCGAGATCGCCGCGCAGGAAGCCGAGCAGCTGCAGGCCGGCGCCGAGTCCGAGGCGCGGCTGGAGGAACTGGACCTGGATCTCGCCGCATTGCAGGAGCAGCACGAGGCCGGCCAGAACGACTACCAGGAGCGCGAGCAAAGGCTGGCCGACGCCCGCCAGCGGCTGCGCGACCTCGAGCGCGCGGCGCAGGAAGCGCAGTTCGCCGAAAAGTCGCAGCGCAGCCGGATCGACGAGCTGCGGCGGGGCATCGCCACCGCCGCCGAGCAGGTCATGCAGCTGGGCGCGTCGATGCACGCGGGTCAGAGCGAGCTGGCCGGCCTGGACGACCAGGCGGCGCAGGACGGGCTGCAGGAATTGCTGGACCGGCGCGGCCAGCAGGAACGCGCGCTGGCCGACGCCCGGCATGAGCTCGACCAGCTCACGCAGAAGCTGCGGCACCTGGAAGAATCGCGGATGCAGACCGAGCGCAGCCTGCAGCCGCAGCGTGAAAACATCATGGCGCTGCAGCTGAAGGAACAGGCGGCGCGGCTGAACCAGGAACAGTATGCGCAGCACCTGTCCGAGGCCGGCGCCGACGAGGCGGCGCTGTCCGCGCTGCTGGACGGCGACATCCGCCCGTCATGGCTGCAGGGCGAGGTGACCCGGCTGACCAATGCGATCGCCGCGCTCGGCCCGGTCAACCTGGCCGCGCTGGACGAGCTGGAGCAGGCGTCCGAGCGCAAGCATTTCCTGGACGCCCAGACCGCCGACCTGACCGAGGCGATCACGACGCTGGAGGACGCGATCCACCGCATCGACAAGGAAACCCGCGAACTGCTGCAGGATACCTTCGACAAGGTCAACCATCATTTCGGGGAATTGTTCCCGGTGCTGTTCGGCGGCGGCAATGCGCGGCTGATCATGACCGGCGACGAGATCCTGGATGCCGGGGTGCAGGTGATGGCGCAGCCGCCTGGTAAGAAAAATGCCACTATCCATCTGCTGTCCGGCGGCGAAAAGGCGCTGACAGCGACGGCGCTGGTATTTTCGATGTTCCAGCTTAACCCGGCGCCGTTCTGCCTGCTCGACGAGGTCGACGCGCCGCTGGACGATGCGAATACCGAGCGTTTCTGCAAGATGGTGCAGCGGATGTCCTCGCAGACCCAGTTCCTGTTCATCTCGCATAACCGGATCGCGATGGAAATGGCGCAGCAGCTGATCGGCGTGACGATGCAGGAGCAGGGCGTCTCGCGCATCGTGGCCGTCGACATGGAAGCGGCGGCCGGCTTTGCCAGCGAAGCCCGGGCGGCCTGACCAGGCGCGCCGGGCGACCGGCCGCCGGCGGACTACGTCAGTGGGTGCCCATCCACTGCGAACGGGCGAGGATGGCTTTTTTCTGGAAATAGGCGGCGTTCTGCTGCGCTTCCCTGGCCCGCGCCTGTTCGACATCGGCGCAGATCAGGTAATGCGCTTCCGCGCGCTTCCACCACCAGCGCTGCACCAGCGACCGGATCGGGTTCAGGGGCAGCATCGTGAGTTCATGCAGTTTCAGGGACTTGGCATCTGACATGATGTTCTCTCTGGAAGGATTCGCCTGTCTGGGCGGTCATGGGTTGTCTTGTTTATTTTTGGCTGTCCGCAGTGTGTAACGGCATGCGGCCAGAACTTCATTTTATGGTCAAATCGACAAAAAGAATTGATTGGCGTCAATCTTGTCATTCTGTCTTCATAATTTGCGCCAAACCTGCGTTTGGCCGGCAAATTCCGGGAATAAGGCCAGCTTGACAAGTTTACATATGAACACTTACCCTAACGCGGTTGACGCCAGCCGCGAATTCGCGGCACCCCAAACCGCTGTAACGGCACTGGACAAACGCCACAGCCTGTCAACTTTCTGGAACCGATAATGACCCGATCCGATTTTCCCGCCTGGGGCGCTTTACGAGACCGCGAGGCGCCCGCGGCGCTGGCGCCCGTCCGTTCGACCAAGGCAGCTGCATGACCGATTTACAAGCAAGCCTGATCGCCATCGGCATCGCCATCGTGGTCGGTGTCATTTCCTATAACAAGTGGCAGGAGTACAAGACCCGCAAGACGGTCGAGCGCGCGTTCTCCAACGACCAGCATGACGTGCTGATGCACGGCGAGCATGCGCCTGCGCAAGAAAGGCGGGTCGAGCCGGGTTTTGCCGAGCAGGCCGGCCACGCCGAGCCTCCCGGGCATCCCGAGCATCTGCCGCCGGAAGCCGGGGCCGGTCCGCTGCTCGACGATGTGCCGGCGCCGCCGGCGCCCGAACCGACCGCGATGCAGGAAACCGTGCTGCATGCGCCCCGCCTCGACCTGCCGGTCGACCAGCTGATCGACTGCACCATCGCGCTCGGCCTGGAAAGTCCGCTGCGCGGCGACCGCGTCCTCCCGGTCACGCACACGCTGCGCCATGTCGGCAACAAGCCGGTCCATTTCATCGGCCTGGCCGACGACGGCCACTGGGAAGCACTCGCGCATGGCCGCACCTACACGATGCTGCAGGCCGGCATACAGCTGGCCAGCCGCACGTCGGCGCTCAACGAGATCGAGTATTCCGAATTCGTCAGCCGCCTGCGCCAGGTCGCCGACGAGCTCGGCGCCGAGTGCGACGTGCCCGACATGACCCGCATCGTCTCGATCGCGCGCGGCCTGCACCAGTTCGTCGCCGAATACGGCGCACAGCTGAGCGTCAACGTGCAGTCGAACCGGGCGCCATGGCAGATCAGCACGCTGCTGGCGGCGCTGACCCGGCAGGGTTTCGAGCTGCGCCCGGACGGCCGGCTGATCATGCCGGACGGCGACGGCGGCACGCTGTTCTCCATCTCCACCAATGCCGGCGGCGGCGACGAGACCACGTCGCGGCTGACGCTGCTGCTCGATGTCGCGCTGGTCGCCGCGGCCCGAGACGGCTACGGCGCGATGATCTCCTGCGCCAGGTCGCTTGCCACCCGTCTCGACGGCACCGTGGTCGACGACTCCAGCCAGCCGCTGACCGACGACACGCTGGCCGAGATCGCGACCCAGGTGCAGGCTTTCTACGGCGACATGGAAAACTCCGAAATTCCGGCCGGATCGACACGGGCGCTGCGCCTTTTCGCCTGATCGATGTCCAGCGATTCCCCAGCCATTCCGACGGCGGCACTGGAGCGCGCAGCCCAGCTGCGCGCCGAACTCGCCCGGCATAATCACGCCTACTACGTGCTCGACAATCCGACCATCCCGGATGCCGAGTACGACAAGCTGTTCCGCGAACTGCAGGCGCTCGAACAGGCGCACCCGGCGCTCGTCACCAGCGACTCGCCGACGCAGCGGGTCGGCGGCGCGCCGCTGCCGCAGTTCGAGCAGGTGCGCCATTCGCTGCCCATGCTGTCGATCAACAATGGCTTCCGCGACGATGACATCGTCAATTTCGACCGCCGCGTCCGCGAAGGCCTGAAGACCGACGAGCAGGCCGAATATCATTGCGAACTGAAGTTCGACGGCCTCGCCATCAACCTGCGCTATGAAAACGGGCTGCTGGTGAATGCCGCGACCCGCGGCGACGGCGCGACCGGCGAGAACGTGACCTCGAATATCCGCACCGTGCGGGCCATCCCGCTGCGGCTGCAGGGCGACAACCCGCCGGCCGTGATCGACATCCGCGGCGAAGTGCTGATGTTCAAGGCCGACTTCGCGCGGCTGAACGCGCGCCAGCGCGACGCCGGCCAGCGCGAGTTCGCGAACCCGCGCAACGCCGCCGCCGGCAGCCTGCGCCAGCTCGATCCGCGCATCACCGCGCAGCGTTCGCTGCGCTTCTTCGCCTATGGCATCGGCGTGCTGGAAGGCGTGGAGCTGCCGCCGTCGCATTCGGCGCTGCTGGACTGGTACGTTCAGCTCGGCATCCCGGTCGCGGCCGAGCGGCGCATCGCGCATGGCGCGGAGGGGCTGCTGACTTTCTATCGCGACATCGGCCTGCGCCGGGCGCAGCTGCCGTATGAAATCGACGGCGTGGTCTACAAGGTCAACGCGGTCGCGCAGCAGGCCCAGCTGGGCTTCGTCTCGCGGGCGCCGCGCTTCGCGCTGGCGCACAAGTTTCCCGCCGAGGAAGCGATGACCATCGTCCAGGACATCGGCCTGCAGGTCGGCCGCACCGGCGCGATGACCCCGGTGGCCAGGCTGGCGCCGGTGCTGGTCGGCGGCGTCACGGTCACCAATGCGACGCTGCATAACGAGGACGAAGTCCGCCGCAAGGACATCCAGATCGGCGACACCGTCATCGTGCGGCGCGCCGGCGACGTGATCCCGGAAGTCGTTTCCTTCGTGCCGGAGCTGCGCCCGGCCGACGCCCGGCCGTTCGTGATGCCGGCGCTGTGCCCGGTATGCGGCTCGCCCATCGTCCGGCCGGAGGAAGAAGCGGTGGCGCGCTGCTCGGGCGGCTGGGTCAAGTGCCCGGCGCAGCGCAAGGGCGGGCTGCTGCATTTCGTTTCCCGCCGCGCAATGGATATCGAAGGGCTGGGCGACCAGCTGGTGGACCAGATGGTCGAGCGCAATGTCGTGACCACGGCCGCCGACCTGTACCGGCTGGGCCTGGGCTCGCTGGCGACCATGGAGCGCATGGCCGACAAGTCGGCCGCCAACGTGCTGAAGGCCATCGAAAAGTCGAAGTCGACCACGCTGGCGCGCTTCGTCTACGCGTTGGGCATACGGCATGTCGGCGAGTCGACCGCCAAGGAACTGGCCCGTCATTTCGGCGGCATGGACGCGCTGCAGAACGCTGACGAAGCGCAATTGCTCGATGTGCCCGACGTCGGGCCGGTGGTGGCGCGTTCTATACTGCAGTTCATGGCCGACCCGATGAATGTCGAGCTGATCGCGCAGCTGCGCGCCAACGGCGTGCACTGGGAAGAGGGCGCATCCGGCGCGCGTCCCAAGCCGCTGGCGGGCCTCACCTTCGTGCTGACCGGCACGCTGCCCACGCTGACCCGCGACGACGCGGCCGAGCGGATAGAAATGGCTGGCGGCAAGGTCGCCGGCTCGGTATCGAAAAAGACCAGCTATGTCGTCGCCGGAAGCGACGCCGGCAGCAAGCTGGCAAAGGCGGAGACACTGGGCGTTCCTGTCATCGATGAAGCGGCGCTGCTCGACATGCTGCCGCCATCCAACGAAAGCGAGTCATGAGAAAGATTACCAAGGCAGTATTCCCCGTCGCCGGCCTGGGCAGCCGTTTCCTGCCCGCCACCAAGGCGCAGCCCAAGGAAATGCTGCCCATCGTCGACAAGCCGCTGATCCAGTATGCGGTCGAGGAAGCAGTGGCCGCCGGCATCACCGACATGGTCTTCATCACCGGGCGCAACAAGCGCGCGATCGAGGACCATTTTGACAAGGCGTACGAGCTGGAGTCCCAGCTCGAGGCAGCCGGCAAGAAGCAGTTGCTGGACCTGGTCCGCAACGTGATCCCGAAACATATCAACTGCATCTTCATCCGCCAGTCCGAGGCCCTCGGCCTGGGCCACGCGGTGCTGTGCGCCAAGCCGGTGGTCGGCGACGACCCGTTCGCCGTGCTGCTGGCCGACGACTTCATGGACGTGCCGCCCGGCGAAAAGTCGGTGATGGCGCAGATGGTGGACGTCTATGCGCGCGAGGGACTGAGCGTGCTGGCGGTGCAGGACGTGCCGCGCGCGGAGACCCGCCAGTACGGCATCGTCAGCGCCAACGAGTACCAGCCGGACCTCGAGCGGGTCAACGCCATCGTCGAGAAGCCGGACCCGGACAGCGCGCCGTCGACGCTGGCCGTGGTCGGACGCTATGTGCTGACCAACCGGATTTTCGAATGCATCGAAAACCTGGAGAAGGGCACCGGCGGGGAAATCCAGCTGACCGACGGCATCGCCGCGCTGATGCAGCGGGAGTCGGTGCTGGCCTACCGCTACAAGGGCCAGCGCTTCGACTGCGGCTCCAAGCTGGGCTACCTGAAAGCCACCGTGGAAATGGGCCTGCGCCACCCGGAAACCGGCGAAGGACTGGCGCAATACCTGCAGGCAAGGCAATGACGGTCCGCGAGATCCTCAAGATGGGCGACCCGCGGCTGCTGCAGCGGGCCGAACCCGTGACTGAATTCGACACGCCGGCCATGCGCGAACTGATTGCCGACATGTTCGACACGATGCATGCGGCCAACGGCGCCGGGCTGGCGGCGCCGCAGATCGGCGTCAACCTGCAACTGGTGATCTTCGGCTTCAAGCAGAACCAGCGCTACCCGGATGCGCCGCCGGTGCCGGAAACCGTGCTGGTGAACCCGGTGCTGACGCCCCTGTCGCAGGAAACCGCGGAAGACTGGGAAGGCTGCCTGTCGGTGCCAGGGCTGCGCGGCATCGTGCCGCGCTGGACCAGGCTGCGCTACGAGGGCAGCGACCAGTTCGGCGCGCCGATCCGGCGCGAGGTGGAGGGTTTCCACGCGCGCGTGGTCCAGCACGAGTGCGACCACCTGGCCGGCATCCTCTACCCGATGCGGGTGCGGGATTTCACGCGTTTCGGCTATACCGACGTGCTGTTCCCCGGCATGGACGACGCCGACGACTAGAGCGGCGCGGGCAACATTGGCGGCAAAAGCGGCACAAGCATCATAAACGGCGAGAAATGTTTGCTTAAAGCAATAACTCGCCGTCAATCTCGCCGTTCATTGACCAGACCGATACACGACATTCCCAATAGGCATTGGCATGATGCTGCGTCGCAGCATAAACTGGGTCTTTACATGGCATAAACAGCGCCGATAAGGACACTCATGAATCTCGTGTACATACACGGCAACCACGCTACCGCAGACAGTTTCAACTTCATCCGCAGCAGGCTTACCGGCCACAACGACATCCTGCTGGAATACGACAGCAGCCACGGCTTTTATACCAACCACGCCACCATGCTCGAGCGGCTCGAAGGGCTGGACGACGTGTTCTTCGTCGCCCATTCGCTGGGCGGCATCCATGCGCTGCACCTGGCCGACGAACTCGGCAGCCGGGTCGTCGGCGGCGTCACGATGAGCACGCCGTATGGCGGCAGCGAAGCGGCGGAAATGGTCGCCTGCCTGCTGCCGTTCAGCCAGGTGCTGCGGGACATCCGGCCCAGGAGCGCGCCGATCGTCGCAGGCCGCAACATGAGCGTGACCGTGCCGTGGACCAACCTGGTCAGCACCGGCGGCGGCTCGCCGTTCATGCTCGCCGCGAACGACGGCGTGGTGACGCTGGGTTCGATGCGGCACCGCAGCGACATCCAGATGGTCGATATCGATTGCAACCATTTCGAGATCGTGCTGAATCCCGAGGCGGTTGCAGTGATCGAGCGCGAGATCGACGCCGTGCTGCAGGGTCACCCGGTGGCAAGCTGCCTGTGACGATGGCCCGCGCCTGAACCGGGGCGCCGCGGCGCTGACGGCAGGCGCGGCCCGCGCCGTCCCGATCGGAACGCCTAGAACTGCTCGTCCGCGCCCAGGTAGCGCCACTGCCCCTGCGGCAGGTCGCCCAGCGCCACGCCGCCGATGCGCACCCGCTTCAGGCCCAGCACCCGCAGCCCGACCATCTCGCACATCCGGCGGATCTGCCGCTTCCGGCCTTCCTGCAGCACGAAGCGCAGCTGGTCGTCGTTCTGCCAGCGCACCTGCGCCGGCTTGAGCTTCTTGCCGTCCATGGTCATCCCGAAGTTCAGCCGCTTCAGGTCCGCATCCGGCAGCCGTCCCGGCCGCGTGTACTCGACCCGCACCAGGTATTCCTTTTCGACCTTGCCGTCCTCGCCGACCAGCTGCTTCGCGATGCGCCCGTCCTGGGTCAGCACCAGCAGGCCGGTCGAATCGATGTCGAGCCGGCCGGCCGGCACCAGGCTGCGCAGCTGGGTCGGGTGGAAGCGCATCGGCGCACGGTCTTCCTCCCAACGGTTCTCCGGCGTCACCAGAACCACCGCGGGCCGGTATCCGTCCTCGGCCTGGCCGCTGACGAAGCCGATCGGCTTGTGCACCAGCACCGTCACCCGTTTCGACTGCTCGGCGGCGGCCTGGCGCTCCACCGTGACTTTCTGGTGCGGCAGGACCTTGCTGCCGAGTTCGGAGACGACGACGCCGTCGACCCGGACCCAGCCGCGGGCGATCCATTCATCGGCTTCACGGCGGGAGCAGAGGCCCAGTTCGGACATGCGTTTGGACAGGCGTAGCGGTTCGGTCATGACATGAGGCTGGTAGGAATTCGGAGTAGGAGTCAGGCATGCAGCGCATCGAGCAACTCGCGCTCCAGCTGGATCTGGCTGCGCGCATGCTGCAGCACCGGGCCGTCGACCAGGAACACGTCCTCCACCCGTTCGCCGAGCGTCAGGATCTTGGCCGTGTGCAGGTTGACCCGGTACTTTGCCAGCACGCTGGCGATCGAGTACAGCAGGCCGTTGCGGTCGCTGGCCGACACCGACAGCAGGTAATACTGTCCGCGCTCGTCCGGCCGCAGGTCGACGGTCGGCGTGAACGGGAAGGTGCGCGACAGCCGCGACAGCCGGCCCTTGCGCGGCGGCGGCAGCGCGTCGTCGCTCGACAGCGAGCGGCTCAGCTCGTGCTCGATCAGGTTGATGATGTCGCGGTAGTTGTTGGCGAAATTCGGCTCGGTGACGAGGAAGGTGTCGAGCGCATAGCCATTGCGCGTCGTATGGATCTTCGCATCGAGAATGCTGAAGTTCTTGCGCTCGAAGTAGCTGCAGATGCGCATGAAGAGGTCGGGCTGGTCCTTGATGAACACGGTCACCTGCAGGCCTTCGCCGATCGGCGCCAGCCGGCATTTCACCACCGGCGCATCGGCATTGACCCGGTTGTACAGCATGCGCGTCTGCCATGCGATGTCGGATGCGTCATGGCGCAGGAAGTAGGCGACGTCCAGCTGCTGCCACAGCGCGTCATGCGCATGCTCCGGCAGGCCGTACAGCCGCAGCGTCTTCAGCGCCTCGTCCTGCCGGTTCTTCAGCTCGCGGTCGGCCGATGGCGCCTCGCCGCCGAGCACGCGCAGCGTCATCCGGTACAGGTCTTCGAGCAGCTTGCCTTTCCATGCGTTCCATACCTTCGGACTGGTGCCGCGTATGTCGGCGACCGTCAGCAGGTACAGCGCGGTGAGGTGCCGCTCGTCCTTTACCAGCGCGGCGAAATCGCTGATCACGTCGGGATCGGACATGTCCTGCTTCTGCGCCACGTGCGACATCGACAGGTGATGCTCGACCAGGAACACCACCAGCGCGGTGTCCGCGTCCGACAGCGCGTGCTCGCGGCAGAAGCGGCGCGCATCGTCCATGCCCAGCTTCGAGTGGTCGCCGCCGCGGCCCTTGGCAATGTCGTGGAACAGCGCGGCGATGTAGAGCAGCCAGGGCTGCGCGAAGTTGGCCATCAGCTGGCTGCAGAACGGGTACTCGTGCGCATGCTCCGACATCGTGAAGCGGCGCAGGTTGCGGGCCACCATCAGGATGTGCTGGTCCACCGTGTAGACATGGAACAGGTCGTGCTGCATCTGGCCGACGATGCGGCGGAAGTTGGGCAGGTAGCGCCCGAGTATGCTCAGCTGGTTCATCCGCCGCAGCGCATGGGTGATGCCCTCGGGCGCCTGCAGTATCGACAGGAACAGCGCGCGGTTGGCCGGGTCGCGGCGAAAGCCGGCGTCGATGCCGAAGCGCGCATGCCACAGCGCGCGCAGGGTGCGGGCCGTCATGCCGCGCAGCGACGAGCGCTGCTCCATCAGCAGGAACACTTCCAGCATCGCCGACGGCGTGTCGGTGAACAGCTCGTCGCGCACGATGTCGATCAGGCCGTTGACTTCGTTGAAGCGCGGGTTGATGGCGAGCGGGCAGGTCGGCTGCGGGAACAGCTGCGCCTCGATGTTCTGCAGCAGGATGGTGTTGAGCTGGGTCACGGCCTTGGCCGCCCAGTAGTAGCGCTGCATCAGGTATTCGCTGGCGCGGCGGGTCTCGGTGTTCTTGAAGCCGAGCGACTGCGCGATCGGCGTCTGCACGTCGAACACCAGCCTGTCCTCGCGCCGCTTCGCATGGATGTGCAGCCGGATGCGGATGTCCTTGAACGCCCGTTCCTTCTGCGTCAGCTGGCGCGCTTCGGTCGGCGTGATCAGCCCGCGCTCGGCCAGCTTGCGCCAGGAGTCGCCGAGCTGCGCGGCCTTGGCGACCCAAAGGATCACCTGCAGGTCGCGCAGGCCGCCCGGGCTCTCCTTGCAGTTCGGCTCCAGGCTGTACGCGGTGTCCTCGTACTTCGCATGCCGCTGCTGCAGTTCGAGCGTCTTGGCAAGGAAGAAGGCCTGCGGGTCCATCGCCTCGCGGCATTTGACCACCAGCTGGTTGAACAGGCCGCGGCTGCCGGTGACGAGCCGCGCTTCCAGCAGGCTGGTCTGGACCGTGATGTCGGCCGCCGACTCGGACAGGCATTCGTCGATGGTCCGTATGCTGTGGCCGATCTCCAGGCCCAGGTCCCAGAACAGCTGGACGATCTCCTCCAGCTGCGCCTGTTCCTGGGCATTGGGCGGCGCCGGCAGCAGGATCAGCACGTCGACGTCGGAATACGGGAAAAGCTCGCCGCGGCCGTAGCCGCCGACCGCCACCAGCGCGCTGCGCTCGGGCATGCCGTAGTCATGCCAGGCCTGCGACAGGATGCGGTCGACGCATTGCCGCAGCGCCGTCGTCAGGCGCTCCGGCCGGCCATGGCCGGCATAGGCCGCCATTTCATGCTGGCGGGCCGCCTTGAGTTCTTCCTTCAGCGTCAGCGCGAGAGTCGTCATGCGTCAGGCCGTCTCGGTCTGTCCGGCAGGCTTGATGAAGGCCGGCGGCGGCGGCATGCCCGGCGAGACGGTCAGCACCTCGTATCCGGTCTCGGTGACCAGCACCGTGTGCTCCCACTGCGCGGACAGGCTGCGGTCCTTGGTGCGTATGGTCCAGCCGTCGCCCATCTCGCGGATCTCGCGGCGGCCGGCGTTAATCATCGGCTCCACCGTGAAGATCATGCCGGCCTCGAGCTTTTCCAGCGTGCCGGGACGGCCGTAATGCAGCACCTGCGGCTCCTCGTGGAAGACCTTGCCGATGCCATGGCCGCAGAATTCGCGGACCACGCTGTAGCCGGCCTTTTCCGCATGCTGCTGGATCACGTAGCCGATGTCGCCCAGGTGGGCGCCGGGGCGGATCTTCGAGATGCCCAGCCACATGCATTCGTAGGTGATGTCGCCCAGGCGCTTGGCGAGGATGGACGGCTGGCCGGCATAGAACATCCGGCTGGTGTCGCCGTGGTAGCCGTCCTTGATGATGGTGACGTCGATGTTCACCGCGTCGCCGTTCTTCAGCGCCTTGTCGCCCGGTATGCCGTGGCAGATCACGTCGTTGACCGACGTGCAGACGGCCTTCGGATACGGGGTGTAGCCGGGCGGGCAGTAATTGAGCGGCGCCGGGATGCTGTCCTGCACATTCGTCATGTATTCGTGGCAGAGGCGGTCGAGTTCTGCCGTGGTGACGCCGGGCTTGACGAAGGGCGTGATGTAGTCGAGGACTTCGGCGGCCAGGCGGCCGGCGATGCGCATGCCGCGGATATCCTCATCGGACTTGATCGAGATTGACATGGTCGGAGCGTATTCGGAAGAGGTATGCCGCTAGCGGCACGGGGTACACAGGATAGACGAGCGGTAATTATAGTCGAGCCGCAGTCGCTTCGCCGGGCGCGCCGGCAGCCGCACTTGAACCCGTCAGCCCAGATAGGGTAGAATCTCGGGTTAGCTTGATTGCCTTGTATACCGGCAGCAGCCCCAGCGGCGGTGGCGGCGGCACGATAGTCAGGCGAACAACTTTTTAAATCGCGAATCCGGCCCAAAAGGGTGCCCCTGCATAGCATGCCGGGGTCACTGGCCGGATTCCAGACCCAACCCTGGAGCAAACATGTCAGTCACCATGCGTGAAATGCTGGAAGCCGGTATCCATTTCGGCCACCAAACCCGTTTCTGGAACCCCAAGATGGCGCCGTACATCTTCGGTCACCGCAACAAGATTCATATCGTCAACCTGGAAGTCACCCTCGCGAAGTACAACGAGGCGATGAACTACATCCGCAAGCTGTCGGCCAACCGCGGCACCATCCTGATGGTCGGCACCAAGCGCCAGGCCCGCGACCTGGTCGCGCAGGAAGCCCAGCGCGCCGGCGTGCCTTACGTCGACCAGCGCTGGCTCGGCGGCATGCTGACCAACTTCAAGACAATCAAGACCTCGATCAAGCGCCTGAAGGAAATGGAAGGCCAGATCGAAGACGGCTCGGTCGAGAAGCTGTCGAAGAAGGAAGGCCTGATGTTCGCCCGCGAAATGGAAAAGCTGCAAAAGTCCATCGGCGGCATCAAGGACATGGGCGGCGTGCCTGACGCAATCTTCGTCATCGACGTCGGCTACCACAAGGGCGCCATCACCGAAGCCGCCAAGCTGGGCATCCCGGTCATCGGCGTGGTCGACACCAACCACTCGCCGGACGGCGTCGCCTACGTCATTCCAGGCAATGACGACTCGTCGAAAGCCATCGCGCTGTATGCGCGCGGCGTCGCCGATGCGATCCTCGAAGGCCGCAACAGCGCAACCAACGACCTGGTGGAATCCCTCCAGGCCAACGCCGGCGGCGACGAATTCGTCGAAGTCAACGAGCAGGCGTAATCTGCCTCTGCCCGCTGCCAAGGCCGCGGGCGCGAAAAAAAGGGGCAACAGCGGTTCGCCCCTTTTTTTCGAGCCAAATCCACACTAATTTCGATTCCGGCCGTCCACGAGGGCGGCCGACCAGCTAGGAGAACAAGATGGCCACAATTACTGCAGCGATGGTAGGCGAACTGCGCGCGAAGACGGACGCGCCGATGATGGAATGCAAGAAGGCGCTGACCGAAGCCGGCGGCGACCCGGTCAAGGCCGAAGAGATCCTGCGCGTCAAGCTCGGCAGCAAGGCATCCAAGGCATCTTCCCGCGTGACCGCCGAAGGCGTGGTTGCCGCGTACATCAAGGGCAACGTCGGCGCGCTGATCGAAGTCAACTGCGAAACCGACTTCGTCACCAAGAACGACGACTTCCTGAAGCTGGCATCGGACGCAGCCCGCCTGGTCGCCGAAGGCAACCCGGCCGACATCGCCGCACTGGGTGCGCTGGACCTGGACGGCCAGACGCTGGAACAGCAGCGCACCACGCTGGTGGGCCGCATCGGCGAGAACATGTCGTTCCGCCGCTTCAAGCGCTTCGACAACGGCACCAAGCTGGTTTCCTACCTGCACGGCACCCGCATCGGCGTGATGGTCGAGTACGAAGGCGAGCAGGAGCAGGTCGCCAAGGACGTCGCGATGCACATCGCCGCGATGAAGCCGGTGTCGCTGTCGTCCGACGCCGTGCCGGCCGAGCTGATCGAGCGCGAGCGCTCGGTCGCGACGCTGAAGGCTGCCGAGTCGGGCAAGCCGGCGGACATCGCCACCAAGATGGTCGAGGGTTCGGTGCAGAAATTCCTGAAGGAAGTGTCGCTGCTGAACCAGCCGTTCGTGAAGAACGACAAGCAGACCGTCGAGCAGATGCTGAAGGCCAACAACACCACGATCAAGTCTTTCGTGATGTTCATCGTCGGCGAAGGCATCGAGAAGAAGCAGGACGACTTTGCCGCGGAAGTGGCTGCCCAGGTGGCAGCGGCCAAGCAGGCGTAATCGACAGCGGGCCGAAAGGCCCGTTTTTTTAGGGTGCGGCGGCCGACGGCCGCCAGCCCGCGCCCGGACCGTTGCTTCGCCGCTGTAAAATGTCGGACCTGATAGCCATTCCAGCCCATAACTTTCCATGCGGAAGCGGCGCGACGCCGTCGCGCGTTATGTCCCGGAATGGGTATAAAGCAGCATTCCGGGCTGGCAGACAGCCAGCAAGACCGGACCATCACTAGGAGCCTCCTTCATGACCCAACCAGCGTACAAGCGCGTCCTCCTCAAGCTTTCCGGTGAAGCCCTGATGGGCGACGATTCCTACGGCATCAACCGCGCCACCATCGAGCGCATGGTGGCCGACGTCTCCGAAGTCGTCAAAATGGGCGTCGAACTGGCCATCGTCATCGGCGGCGGCAATATCTTCCGCGGCGTCGCCCCCGGTGCGCAGGGCATGGACCGCGCCACCGCCGACTACATGGGCATGCTGGCCACCGTGATGAACTCGCTGGCCCTGGCCGATGCGATGCGCCAGTTCGGCATGGTCGCCCGCGTGATGTCGGCGATCAGCATCGAACAGGTAGTCGAGCCCTATGTGCGCCCAAAGGCGCTGCAATACCTGGAAGAGGGAAAGGTCGTCATCTTTGCCGCGGGCACCGGCAATCCATTCTTCACCACGGACACCGCCGCCGCGTTGCGCGGCTCCGAAATTGGCGCCGAAGTTGTCTTGAAGGCAACCAAGGTTGACGGCGTCTACAGCGCCGACCCGAACAAGGACCCGACGGCCACCCGTTATGCGAGCATCAGCTTCGATGATGCAATCTCGCAGCACCTGCAGGTCATGGACGCCACCGCCTTTGCGCTGTGCCGCGACCAGAAGCTTCCGATCAGGGTATTTTCCATCGTCAAGCCCGGCGCGCTGTCCCGCATCGTGATGGGCGAGGACGAAGGCACCCTGGTCCACGTTTGAAACGAACTCCCAAAAACGGTAATAAAAGGAGAGCAGCATGACTGTCGCCGACGTCAAGAAAACCACAGAACAGAAGATGAACAAGTCGATCGAGACGCTGAAGGCGGACCTGGCCAAGGTCCGCACCGGCCGTGCCCACGCCGGCATCCTCGATCATGTCAAAGTCGATTACTACGGCAACCCGACCCAGCTGAGCCAGGTCGCGAACATCACCCTGATCGACGCCCGCACCATAGGCGTGCAGCCTTGGGAAAAGAAAATGGTGGGCGCCATCGAGAAGGCGATCCGCGAGTCCGACCTGGGCCTCAACCCGGCGACCCAGGGCGAAATAATCCGCGTCCCGACGCCGCCGCTGACCGAAGAGCGCCGCAAGGAAATGGTCAAGCTGGTCAAGACCGAAGCCGAGGATGCGAAGATCGCCGTGCGCAACATCCGCCGCGACGCCAACGAGGGGCTGAAGAAGCTGCTCAAGGACAAGGCGATTTCGGAAGACGACGAGCGCCGTGCGCAGGACGATGTGCAGAAGCTGACCGACCGCTTCGTGGCCGAGATCGACAAGCTGGTTGCAGAGAAAGAAAAGGAAGTGCTGACGGTTTGATCAGGTGCCTCGCATTCTTAGTTTGACAATCGCACATTGATCGTCATAACTTAACACCTGGCAATTCCAATTGAAAAGCAAGCAATGATGCAACCGAGTTCGACCAAAGACGTCCCCGAGGTAAGCGCCGTTCCCCGGCACATCGCCATCATCATGGATGGCAATGGCCGGTGGGCGACCCGGCGTTTCCTGCCGCGCGTTGCCGGCCATGCGAAGGGCGTCGAACGGGTGCGCGACGTGGTCGAGGCCTGCGTCGAGCGCGGGGTCGAATTCCTGACGCTGTTTGCATTCAGCTCGGAAAACTGGCGGCGTCCGGCGGAAGAGGTGTCGGTGCTGATGCGGCTCTTCATGACCGCGCTGGAGCGTGAAATCACGAAGATGCATGTCAACAGCATCCGGCTGAAGGTCGTGGGCGACCTGTCCCGCTTCGATCCCAAGCTGCAGCAGATGATTGCCAATGCCGAACGTCGCACTGCCAACAATACCCGGCTGACGCTCAACATCTGCGCGAACTACGGCGGCCGCTGGGACGTGATGCAGGCCGTCGGCAAGATGGTCGCCGCGCATCCCGGCGCCACCGATTTCAGCGAGGAACAGCTGGCGCCGCACCTGGCGATGGCCTACGCGCCCGAGCCCGACCTGTTCATCCGCACCGGCGGCGAGCAGCGCATTTCCAACTTCATGCTCTGGCAGCTCGCCTATACCGAAATGTATTTCACCGAAACCTACTGGCCCGACTTCACCGGCGCATCGCTGGCCGAGGCCATCCTGTCCTACCAGCAGCGCGAACGCCGCTTCGGCCGCACCAGCGCGCAGCTGGTCGAATCCAAGAAAGCCTCCTGATGCTGCGGACCCGGGTAATTACCGCGCTCATCCTGCTTGCGGTGCTGCTGGGCGTGGTCTGGACCGGCTCGGTGCTGCTGTTCAAGCTGGTGCTCGTCATCTTTTTCGGCGCCGCGCAATGGGAAAGCGCGCGGCTGTTCAAGGGCCGCATGCCGGTGCTCAGCGCCGTCATATGGAGCGCGATCCTGCTGTTCCTGCTGGTGCGGCATCCGCTGGATGCCGCCTATCCGTTCAGCATGCTGTGCGTGGCGATCTGGGCGATCCGGCTCGCGCCGGCGCTGGGCCTGGGCCTGCCGCCGCTGGGCAGCTTTGCCAACACGCTGGTCTCGGTGGTCTACGGCACCGCCGTGCTCGGCTGCTTCGTCGCCATTTCCGCGCTGTACCTGCATTCGCCGCTGTACCTGCTGTCGGTGATGGCGATCGTCTGGATCGCCGACATCGGCGCCTATTTCGCCGGCAAGGCCTTCGGCAAGCGCAAGCTGGCCCCCTCGATCTCTCCCGGCAAGTCATGGGAAGGCGCGATCGGCGGCGCCATCGCCGTCCTCGTGCTGACATCGGCAAGCGTGTTCTGGCCGGCGCTGCAGGATACTTTCGCCACGCACGTGCAGAGCAGCCTCGGCTGGGGCGGCCTGATCGCGGTGATGCTGCTGGTATGCGCCGCCAGCGTGGCCGGCGACCTGTTCGAGTCCATGCTGAAGCGCCGCGCCGGCATGAAGGACAGCAGCAGCCTGCTGCCCGGCCATGGCGGCGTGCTCGACCGCATCGACGCGCTGATCCCGGTGCTGCCCCTCGCCACGCTGATTGCCTACCGCCTCTAGGGCTGGAATCGTTTCAATGCAAAACATCACTATCCTGGGCGCCACCGGCTCGATCGGCGTCTCCACGCTCGACGTCATTTCGCGGCACCCGGACCGCTACCGGGTCTTCGCGCTGACCGCACACACCCGCATCGCCGAACTCGCCGCGCAATGCGAGCGCTTCCGGCCCGAAGTCGCCGTGACCGGCAGCGCCGCCGGCGCGTCCGAGCTGGCCGCCATGCTCAGGCGGGCAGGCGTCCCGACCGAGGTGCTGTGGGGCGAGGCCGCGCTCTGTCAGGTGGCGTCGGACAGCCGCTGCGACACGGTAATGGCCGCCATCGTCGGCGCGGCCGGCCTAGCGCCGTCGCTGGCGGCGGCGCAGGCAGGCAAGAAGGTCTTGTTGGCGAACAAGGAAGCGCTGGTCATGTCCGGCCAGCTGTTCATGACGGCGGTTGCCGACAGCGGCGCGACGCTGCTGCCGATCGACAGCGAACATAATGCGATCTTCCAGTGCCTGCCGCACGATTTCACCCGCGGCACCGGCGCCGACGGCCACGGCATCGCCAAGATCCTGCTAACCGCGTCGGGCGGGCCGTTCCTGGCCCGCGCCGCCGACACGCTTGACAGCGTGACGCCGGAAGAGGCGGTCGCGCATCCGAACTGGGTCATGGGCCGCAAGATCTCGGTCGATTCCGCGACCATGATGAACAAGGGACTGGAAGTAATCGAAGCCGCATGGCTGTTCGGCGCGTCGGCGGCGCAGATCGAGGTGCTGATCCATCCACAAAGCGTGATCCATTCGATGGTGTCCTACGTCGACGGCTCGGTGCTGGCGCAGCTCGGCAATCCGGACATGCGCACGCCGATCGCGCATGCGTTGGCCTACCCGGAGCGCATCGCCTCCGGCGTCGCGCCGCTGGACCTGACCGCCATCGCCCACCTGCGTTTCGAGCGTCCCGACCTGCAGCGGTTTCCCTGTTTGAAACTCGCGTATGATGCGTTGCAGGCAGGGGGCTCCGCGCCGGCGCTGATGAACGCCGCCAACGAGGTCGCCGTCGACGCCTTCCTTAATCGCCAGATCGGATTTCGCATGATAGATCAGCTCATTGCCCGGGTGATGGACACTGTCCCGCACGAACCCGTAACGGAAATGGCCGGATTGCTCGAGCAGGACCGGCGCGCACGCGAAGCCGCGCGGGAGTACCTCAAATCATGATGCTGCTGCAGACGCTGCTTGCGTTCATCGTCGTCCTCGGCGTGCTGGTCGTGGTGCACGAGCTGGGCCACTACTGGGTTGCCCGCTGGTGCAATGTCAAGGTGCTGCGCTTCTCGGTCGGCATGGGCAAGATCGTCTGGTCGCGCCGCTTCGGGCCGGACCAGACCGAATGGGCGGTCTCGCTGCTGCCCCTGGGCGGCTACGTCAAGATGCTCGACGCCCGCGAAGGCAACATGGCCGACGTGTCCGCCGCCGACCTGAAGCGTGAATACACGGTGCAGTCGGTGTGGAAACGCATCGCCATCGTCGCCGCCGGGCCGCTCGCCAACTTCATCCTGGCCATCCTGGTGTTTGCCGGCCTCTTCATGCATGGCATACCCGAGCCGGCGCCGCGCCTGCGGGCGGTGCCGCAGAACAGCGCCGCCTACGACGCCGGCCTGCGCGGCGGCGAACTCGTCACCGCGGTCAACGGCGAGCCGGTGCAGCTCTGGTCGGACCTGCGCTGGACGCTGCTGCAGTCGGCCGTGAACCGTGCGCCTGCCCGCATCGACGTCGAGCGGCCCGACCCGTCCGCCGCGGGCGGCGTCAGCCGTTTCAGCGCGACCCTGCCGACCAACACGCTGTCGGCCTCGGAACTCGAAACCGACTTCATGCCGCGCCTGGGCATCGATCTGGCGCGCCCGCCCGCCACGCTGGGCGCGCTGACGCCGGACGGTCCGGCCGCCCGCGCCGGGCTGCGCAGCGGCGACCTGATACGCGCCATCGACGGCAAGCCGGTGACGGACGGCGGCATGTTCGTCGACATGATCAAGGCCGCGCCCGGAAAGGCGCTGGTCGTGTCGGTGCAGCGCGACGGCCAGCCGCTGGACATCACCGTGGTGCCGCAGCGGGTCGAGGCCAGCGGCGGGGCGACCGGCCGCATCCAGGCCGAAGTGGCGATGTCCCCGGAGATGGTCACCGCCAGCGCGCCGCCGCTGACCGCGATTGCGCGCGGCGCACAGAAAACCTGGGACACCAGCGTGATGACGCTGCGCATGCTGGGCCGGATGCTGATCGGCGAAGCGTCGCTGAAAAACATTACCGGACCGATCACGATTGCCGATTATGCGGGCCAGACCGCGCGCATCGGATGGGTCAGTTACCTGAGCTTTATCGCGTTCATCAGCATCAGTCTGGGGGTCATGAATTTGCTGCCGATACCGGTGTTGGATGGGGGTCTTTTGCTGTATTATTCGCTGGAAGTTTTGACCGGGCGTCCCGTTCCCCCACGCTTTGGCGAACTGGCACAGCGGGCCGGCATCGGCATCCTGATGACCCTGATGATGGTGGCAGTCTTCAACGACATAGTCCGGCTCATCTCCTGAGGCCACGTTCGCGGCCTCGGGGTCACTGCCCCGGTCCGGCTCAGTCTGCTCCGGCGTGCTCATGTCCGTCCGGGCAGTTCAATCAGCTAAACCACAACAACAGCCAATGAAATTACATTCAGAGCGTACTCTCCTGCCTCTTTATTCCCGTCGCCTGATTGCCGCCGCCGCCTTCGCACTCTGCACCGGGTCCGCCCTTGCAGTCGAGCCGTTCACGGTGCGCGACATCCGCGTGGAAGGCATACAGCGCACTGAAGCCGGCACCGTGTTCAACTACCTGCCGGTCAAGGTTGGCGACACATTCACCGACGACAAGGGCGCGTCGGCGATCAAGGCGTTGTACGCGACCGGCTTTTTCAAGGACGTCCGGGTCGAGGCCGAGGGCGACGTGCTGGTCGTGACCGTCGAGGAGCGGCCGGCAATCGGCGCCGTCGAGTTCAGCGGCACCAAGGAGTTCGACAAGGACACGCTGACCAAGGCGCTGAAGGAAATCGGCCTGGGCGAATCCCGCATCTATGACAAGGCGCTGCTGGACCGCGCCGAGCAGGAACTGAAGCGGCAGTACCTGTCGCGCGGCCTGTACGGCGTCCAGATCACGACCACGGTCACGCCGATCGAGCGCAACCGGGTCAACATCAATTTCGCGGTGGACGAGGGCGACGTGTCCCGGATCCGCCAGATCAACATCGTCGGCAACAAGGCTTACTCCGAGAAGGAACTGCGCGACCAGATCAAGCTGAGCACGCCGGGCTGGTTCAGCTGGTACACCAAGTCCGACCAGTATTCGAAGCAGAAGCTGACCGGCGACATCGAGGCGCTGAAGTCGTTCTACCTGAACCGCGGCTATCTCGAAATGCAGGTCGAGTCGACCCAGGTGTCGATCACGCCGGACCGCAAGGACATCTACGTCACCATCAACATCACCGAAGGCGACAAGTACTCGGTGTCCGACGTGAAGCTGGAAGGCGAGATGTTCGGCCGCGAGGACGAATTGAGCCAGCTGGTGACGCTCAAGCCGGGCGACGTGTATTCGGGCGCCAAGCTGACCGAGACCACCAAGAAGATCTCCGAGCGCCTCGGCAATTTCGGCTACGCGTTCGCCAACGTCAATGCCAACCCGCAGATCAACCGCGAGAAGAAGGAAGTCGCGTTCACGATCCTGATCGATCCGGGCAAGCGCGTCTATGTCCGCCGCATCAACATCGGCGGCAACACGCGTACCCGCGACGAAGTGATCCGCCGTGAAATGCGCCAGCTGGAAAGCTCCTGGTACGACGCGTCGAAGATCAAGCTGTCGCGCGACCGCGTCGACCGCCTCGGCTATTTCACCGAGGTCAATGTCGAGACGCCGGAAGTCCAGGGCACGACCGACCAGGTCGACCTGAACATGAACATCGTCGAGAAGCCGACCGGCGCGATCGCGCTGGGCGCGGGATTTTCGAGCAGCGAGAAGGTCACGCTGACCGGCTCGATCCAGCAGGCGAACGCATTCGGCAGCGGCAACACGATCGGGCTGGATGTCAACACCAGCAAGCGGAACCGCACCATCGCGCTGTCGCAGACCAATCCCTATTTCACCGACGACGGCATCAGCCGCAGTTACGAGGCGTTCGTCCGCACCACGCGGCCGCCGCTGGTCAACACCGGCGACTACCGCGTCCGCACGCTGGGCGGCAACGTGCGTTTCGGCGTGCCGTTCTCGGAAGTCGACACGGTGTTCTTCGGCGTCGGCGTGGAGCGCACCGAGGTCGACGTGGACTCGACCAGCCCGCTGGTCTACCGCCAGTATGCAAACGACTTCGGCGACGGCTCGACGGCGCTGACCACGTCCTTCCCGTTCACGGTGGCGTGGCAACGCGACAGCCGCGACAGCGCATTGATCCCGACGACCGGCCGCTACCAGCGCGCCAACTTCGAGCTGTCGACGCTGGGCGACCTGCGTTATTACCGCGCGACGTACCAGCACCAGTACTTCAAGCCTTTCCTCACCACGTCGACGCTCGCGCTGAACGGCGAAATCGATTACGGCCGCTCGTTCGGCGGGCGTCCTTATCCGGTGTTCAAGAATTTCTATGCCGGCGGCATCGGCTCGGTGCGCGGCTACGAAGGGTCGTCGCTGTCCGTCAACCCGGTGCAGGACGTCGACATCACCGGCGGCAATGCGCGCCTGATCCTGAACGCCGAATTGCAATTCCCGTTCCCCGGCACCGGCGTCGACCGCAGCTTGCGCTGGTTCACCTTCGTCGACGCCGGCAACGTCTTCAATACCGTCGCAGGCGAGAAGATCAGCGTCGCCAACATGCGCGCATCGGCCGGCATAGGCATCAGCTGGGTTTCGCCTATCGGCCCTCTGAAGCTGAGCTTCGGCAAGGCGCTGAATGCAAAGGACGCCGATCGCACCCAACCGTTCCAGTTTCAGCTGGGCACCGGCTTCTGATGCGAAGCAGGCATAATGTGACTTTTGAAATGCGGAGAAACCACTTGAAGTTTTCACCAAAACATTCCCTCGCAGCACGTTGCGCCATGCTGTTGACCGCATCCATGCTCTTCGCCGGTTCGGCGCAGGCCCAGGAAGTCAAGGTCGGCTTCGTCAGCACCGAGCGGATCTTCCGCGAAGCGGCGCCCGCCAAGACCGCGAACGCCAAGATCGAACAGGAATTTTCCAAGCGCGACAAGGAATTGCAGGACATGGGCGCCCGGCTGAAAAGCATGGCCGACAAGCTCGACAAGGATGCGCCGGTATTGTCGGAAGTCGACCGCGGCCGCCGCCAGCGCGAGCTGGGCGACCTCGACAAGGACTTCCAGCGCCGCCAGCGCGAGTTCCGCGAAGACCTGAACCAGCGTCGCAACGAAGAGCTGGCCACCGTCCTTGAACGCACCAACCGGGTGATCAAGCAGATCGCCGAAGCCGAGAAATACGACATCGTGTTTCAGGAGGCTGTCTACATCAGCCCGCGCATCGACATCACCGACAAGGTGCTCAAGGCGCTGAACAAATAAGCGGCGTCCGACCCATGGCAATACAGTTGCGGCAGCTCGTCGCGCATCTGGGCGGCGACCTGGTCGGCGACCCGGAGCGGGAAGTCAGCGGCATTGCGCCGCTGGACGCGGCCGGCAGCGCCCATGTCAGCTTCCTGTCCAATCCCCGGCTGCGCGCGCAGGCCGCGGCCAGCGAGGCCGCGGCGATGATCCTGACCAGGGAAGACAGCGAGCGGCTCGGCAGCCAGTATGCCGGCGCGCGCATCCTGGTGGACCGTCCCTATGCATATTTCGCCCGGGCCGCCCAGTGGTTCGCGTCCCAGTCGGCGCTGCCGCGGACGCCGGGCATCCATGCGACCGCCGCGGTCGATCCGGCCGCGCGTGTCGCGGCCAGCGCCGTCATCGGCCCGCACGTGACGGTCGAGGCCGGCGCGGTCGTCGGCGAGCGCTGCGTGATCGACAGCGGCAGCTTCATCGGCCGCGACGCAGTGGTCGGCGACGACACGCATTTTCATGCGCATGTCTGCTTCCACGCGGCCTGCGTGATCGGCGAGCGTGGCATCGTGCATTCCGGCGCGGTCATCGGCGCCGACGGTTTCGGCTTCGCCAATGAGGACGGCGCGTGGATCAAGATTCCGCAGACCGGACGCGTGGTGATCGGCGTGGATGTCGAGATCGGGGCCAACACGACCATCGACCGCGGCGCGCTGGCCGATACCGTCATCGAGGACGGCGTCAAGCTCGACAACCAGATACAGATCGGCCACAACTGCCGGATCGGCGCGCATACCGCGATGGCGGGCTGCGTTGGCGTGGCCGGCAGCGCCATTATCGGCAAGTACTGTACCTTCGGCGGCGCCGCGATGGTGCTTGGGCACCTGACGATCGCGGACCATGTGCATATTTCCTCGGGCAGCATGGTCAGCCGGTCGATACCTCAGGCTGGCCAGTACACCGGCTTCTACCCGCTGGCCACCAACGCCGAGTGGGAAAAATCCGCGGCCATTGTCCGCAATCTAGGCACGATGCGCAGCAGGCTGCGCGAACTCGAGAAGACCGTTGCGGTCCTCAACGCCCAGAATAAAAAAGAAAACTGAAAGAAATCACCATGAACACCCTGGACATCAACCAGATCAAGGAATACCTGCCACACCGTTATCCGCTGCTGCTGGTCGACCGGGTGCTGGATTACGAACTGGGCAAATCCATCGTCGCGATCAAGAACGTGACCGCCAACGAGGAATATTTCAACGGCCATTTCCCGCACAAGCCGGTGATGCCGGGCGTGCTGATGATCGAAGCGCTGGCGCAGTCGGCCGCGCTGCTGGCTTTCCTGACGATGGGCAGGAAGCCCGACAGCACGTCGGTCGTCTATTTCGTCGGCATCGACGCGGCGCGCTTCAAGCGCCCGGTCGGCCCCGGCGACCAGCTGCGGATGGAAGTGGAAATCATCCGTTCGTCGCGCGGCATCTACAAGTTCAAGTCGCGCGGCCTGGTCGACGGCGAGGTCGCGCTGGAAGCCGAACTGATGTGCACGATGCGCAGCAGCACAGACGCCAGCCAGCCCGCGGGACAATAATGGCCCTGATACACCCGACCGCGCTGGTGGACGCCGGGGCCGAACTCGACGCGTCGGTGTCGGTCGGCCCGTACTGCGTCATCGGTCCGAAGGTGCGCATCGGCGCCGGCAGCCGCATTGCCTCGCACGTGGTGATCGAGGGCGACACGACGATAGGGCGCGACAACCTGATTTACCAGTTCTGCTCGCTGGGCGCCGCGCCGCAGGACAAGAAGTATGGCGGCGAGCCGACGCGGCTGGAAATCGGCGACCGCAACACGATACGGGAATTCTGCAGCCTGAACCTCGGCACCGTGCAGGACGCCGGCGTGACCCGGCTGGGCAATGACAACTGGATCCTGGCCTACGTGCACATCGCCCATGACTGCCAGGTGGGCAGCAACACGATCTTTTCCAATAACGCGACGCTGGCCGGCCATGTCCACGTCGGCGACTGGGTGATCATGAGCGGCTTCGCCGCGGTCCACCAGTTCTGCAAGATCGGCGAACACGCGTTCGTCGGCATGAACGCCAGCCTGTCGCAGGACGTGCCGCCGTTCATCCTGGCCGCTGGCATCCCCATTGCCGCGCGCGGCCTCAACATCGAGGGCCTGAAGCGGCGCGGCTTCGCGGCCGATGAAATCGCGGCGCTGCGCAGCGCCTACAAGCTCATCTACAAGTCGGGACTGACGCTGGAAGAAGCCCGGACCGCGCTGGCGGAGCAGCAGGCCGGCCTGCAGGGCAAGGCCGCCGCCCACCTGGTCAGCCTCCGCGACTTCCTGGACAACGCATCCCGTGGCATCGTCCGCTGAGCTGGCGATCGCGCTGGTGGCCGGAGAACCGTCCGGCGACCTGCTCGCGGCGCGCCTGCTGTCGGGCCTGCGTCCGCTGCGTCCGCAGGCCCGCCTGCATGGCATCGGCGGCAAGCGCATGGCCGAGTACGGCTTCGTCAGCGACTGGCCGATGGAAAAACTGGCGGTGCGCGGCCTGTTCGAAGTGCTTGCGCACTACCGTGAAATCAAGGGCATACAGAATGCGCTGTGCGCCCGGCTGCTGGAGGAAAGGCCCGCCGCCTTTATCGGCGTCGATGCGCCCGACTTCAATCTCGGTCTGGAAGCGCGGCTGAAAGAGGCCGGCATTCCCACCATGCATTTCATCAGCCCGTCGATCTGGGCCTGGCGCCGCGGCCGCATCAAGAAAATTGCGCGCGCGGTGTCCCACATGCTGGTGGTGTTCCCGTTCGAGGAAGCGATCTACCGCAGCGCCGGCATACCGGCGACCTATGTCGGCCACCCGCTGGCCGAAGTGATACCGATACAGCCGGACGTGGCGGCGGCCCGCGCCGCGCTGGGACTGGAAGGAACGGCGGCAGTCGTCGCGATCCTGCCGGGCAGCCGGATGTCCGAGCTCAAGTACAACAGCGTCGCCTTTGTCGGCGCCGCGCGGCTGCTGGCCGCGCGGGAGCCCGGCATGCGATTCGTCGCGCCCATGGCCGGCGAGGGCCAGCGCCGTTACTTTGAAAGCCTGCTGGCCGATGCCGGCCTGTCCGACGTGCCGCTGCAGATCATCGACGGCCAGTCGCACACCGCGATGGCCGCCGCCGACGCGGTGCTGGTCGCGTCCGGCACCGCCACGCTGGAAGTGGCGCTGTTCAAGAAGCCGATGGTGATTGCCTATAAAATGCTGGCTGCTTCCTGGCAGCTGATGCGGCACATGGGCTACCAGCCGTGGGTGGGCCTGCCGAACATCCTGGCCCGCGAGTTCCTGGTGCCTGAACTGCTGCAGCATGCGGCGACGCCGGAAGCGATTGCCGACGCGCTGTGGCGGCAGCTGGAAGACGCCAGCGGGCGCCGCCGGCTGACCCAGCGTTTTACCGAGATGCATCATGCGCTGCTGCGGGACACCGCGCGCGTGAGCGCGCAGGCCGTACTCGACATGATCGCCGCCAGACAGGGACGTTTGTAATGAAGACCACAGGCAAAGTGACGCTCGCGCTGGATGACCATGCGGGAGAAATCATTTGCGGCGTCGACGAGGCGGGACGCGGGCCGCTGGCCGGCCCGGTGTTCGCGGCCGCCGTCATCCTCGACCCTGCGCGGCCGATACCCGGCCTGCGCGACTCCAAGAAACTGAGCGCCGCCCGCCGCGACGCGCTGGCGGCGCTGATCCGGCGCGATGCGCTGGCCTGGTCGGTGTCGCAATGCTGCGAGTCCGAAATCGACGAACTCAACATCCTCCACGCGACCATGCTGGCGATGCGGCGGGCCATCGAGGGCCTGCGGCACCAGCCGACGCTGGCGCTGATCGATGGCAACCGCTGCCCGCCGGCGGCGGTGCGCTGCCTGTCCATCGTCGGCGGCGACGACCTGGTGGACGCGATTTCGGCTGCGTCCATCCTGGCCAAGACCGGGCGCGACGCGGTGCTCGTGGACCTGCACGCGACCTATCCGCAATACGGCTTCGACCAGCACAAGGGCTATCCGACCGCGCTGCACCTGGAACGGCTGCAGCAGCACGGCGTCTCGCCGGTGCATCGCCGTTCTTATGCGCCGGTGCGGGCGCTGCTGGACCGCGCGCCATGAGCCTCAAGGCGATTTCTTCGCGCGACAATCCGCTGTACAAGGAGCTGAAGCACCTGGCGACGAGTTCGCAGGCGCGGCGCCGGGCGCAGCGAACGCTGCTCGACGGCGTGCACCTGTGCAGCGCCTACCTGTCCCAGCGCGGCTTGCCGCCGTTGTGCGTGGTCGGCGAAAGCGCGCAGGCCAATCCCGAAGTCGCGGCGGTGCTGGAGCGCTGCGCCGCGACGCAGCGCATCGTCATGCCGGACGCGCTGTTTCATGCGCTGAGCCAGGTCGAGCATGGCATCGACCTGCTGTTCGTGATCGACACGCCGCAGGTGCAGGCCGCGGGCAGGTTGGAGACAAGCGCGGTGCTGCTCGACAACCTGCAGGATCCGGGTAATGTCGGCTCCATATTGCGCAGCGCGGCTGCCGCCGGCGTCGCGGCGGTGTATTGCAGTCCCGGCACCGCATTCGCCTGGTCGCCCAAGGTGCTGCGAGCCGGGATGGGCGCGCATTTCGGGCTGGAGATCCACGAGCAGGCCGACCTGGCGGCGCTCATCGCTTCGGCCAGCATCCCGGTGCTGGCGACCAGCTCCCATGCCGATGCGAGCCTGTACGACGTCGACCTGCGCCAGCCGGTGGCCTGGCTGTTCGGGCATGAAGGGCAGGGCGTCTCGGCCGACCTGCTGGCGCTTGCGACCCAGCGGCTGGCGATTCCGCACCTGGGCGAGATGGAGTCGCTGAACGTCGCCGCCAGCGCGGCGGTCTGCCTGTTCGAGCAGGTGCGGCAGCGGACGGCGGATGCGGCCGCGGTCGCGCGGGCATCGGCGCAAGGCCGCCCGCGCTGAACGACGGTGCGGCGGCTGGTGGATCCGGTTGCCGCCGGTGATACCGCTGGCTGAATGCGCTACGGAAGACGCCTGACGATTAATCTCAAAGCGCGCCTCATACCAATCCCAAGACATAAGGTACCGGATGGGATTGAGGGTGACGATTTCCCAGCGTGGCTTGTAGGGTGTAATAAGCAAAGCGCATTACACCAATGGCCAATCAACGACCTTCCCCTGTTCATGACGAATGGTGTAATGCGCTCCGCTTATTACACCCTACGGTTTTTCATTGCGCCTTTTGACGCTCAGCCATCCGCGCGCACGAAGTCGCCTTCCCCGTTCTGGTCCAGGTATTCAATGCGAACCCGCGCCGCACGGCCGCCACCGTCGGCCCCTGCGTCGAAAATGATCCCGCTGGTTTCAACCGCGTTTTCGCCGGCGGGCTGGAACACGAAGCGGTCGCCGCTCCAGTGGCGCATCGGATAGGCGACCCGTTGCGGGCCCAGCAGCAGCGCCAGGCCGCCGCCATTACCCTGCACCCGGATTTCGCCGTAATAAGGCTGGGTGTAGCGGCCGGTGTAGGCACTGGCCGCACGGGCCGGAAACGGCTGGGCAGGCGGCACGCTGTAGTCGGTCGGGCCCTTGAATTCCGCTGCCATCGCGGCCCGCACGCCATTGCTGAAGAGCGTGAACCAGTCCTTCGAGACCCTGCCATCCAGCGCGTTTTCCATGAAAGTGGTCGCGACTGCTTCCGGCAGGCCCACCGGTGCGCCATTCGTCAGCACCACGATGCCGAGCTGCTGGTCGGGCGCCAGCTGGACGCAGGTCGATGCGCCCAGTGCAAAGGCGCCGGAGTGGCTGTTGCGCCGGCGTCCCTGCGCGTCCTGGTTGGAAATCCAGCCAAGCCCGTAATACTCGGCCCGGCCGCTGGGCGAGTCGGCAGCCGACGCCGTCTCGATCTGTTCAGTCCTGGTTTCCGCAAGTGCCGCGGCCGGCAGCAGGAGCTGTCCATCGAGCACGCCCTGGTTCAGGTGCAGCTGCAGCCAGCGGGCCAGGTCGGCGACGCTGGCGCTGGCGCCGCCTGCCGGCGACTGCGCGTCCGCGTTGCGTTCATAACGGGCGGCAAAGCGGCCGTTTACCTCGACGTGGAGCGCCGCGCGGTTTTCCCGTGCGAGGAAGTCGGCATGCCGGTAGCTTGCGGTGCGCATGCCGGCGGCTTCGAACAGGTAGCGGCCGGCCAGGTCTTCCCAGGACGCGCCGGCGGCAGCGGAGGCGGCGAAGGCGGCGGCGCTCAGGCCGAAATTGGTATAGGCGTACTGCCTGCGGAAGCGGCCGTCGATGGGGAGGTACCTGAGCCGTCGCACAATTTCGCTGCGTTCATAGCCGATATCTTCGAGCAGGTCGCCGGCATGGCCAGCGAGGCCGGAGCGGTGGCAGAACAGGTCGCGCAGCGTGAGCAGGCGGGTGGCGTCGGGATCGCTTAGCCGGAATGTGCGGTCGTGGCGGCTGATCGCATCATCCCAGTGAATGAGGCCGCGGCCGGCAAGCGCGGCCATCACGGTCGAGGCGATCGGCTTGGAGACCGACGCCAGCTGGAACACCGTGTCGCTGTCGACCGCTTCGCGCCGGCCGGCCTTGCGGATGCCATAGCCCTTCAGGTGCAGCACCTGGTCGCGATAAACGACGGCGATGGCCATGCCGGGCACGCCCGAGCTGGCCATTGACTTGGCGGCGTAGGCGTTGAGCTTGCCTACCGCTGCCTGCAGCTGGGATTCGTTCAGGGAAGACTGGTTGTAGCGGCCGCCGCAGGAAAACAGCAGCATGCCGGGCGCTGCCAGCAGCATGCGCCGGCGGGTGGATGAAAAAGATTGCATGGTGATGCTCCAGGCCTGGACTTTCGTCATTCGAAAGGGACGTCGACGAAAGAAACGTCAAGGCTGGGTGGAGCAAATCGCCAGCTTGTTCCAGCGTGGGTCAGGGCAGGTCGGGGCCGCGGTCATGCGGCGCCGGCACGGGCGGCGAGGGTGGCGGCGCCGGCGCCGAGTAGATCAGGCCGGGGGAGACATAGCGCTGGTTCGGCCGGAGGCTGATGCCCGGGCCGCCGCCGCTGGCGTAGTCGAACTCGTAGGTTTCGCCGTCGATCACCGCGTAGCGGAAGATCGTGGTCCCGCCGTAGCTGCCGATCGGGTCGTACAGCCGCTCGGGGCGCGCCGCGCCCGGCTTTCGGCTCGCGCCGGCCTTGCTGGGCGCCGCCCGGTCGATCTCCGACTCGAAATTGCCCAGCGTATCTTTCAATACCCACAGGAAAAAAATCAGGCCAGCCCACAGCACCAGTTCAATCAACACGATGTCCATACCGCCTCCAGACGTCGACTTCCATGGTAGAGGAAATCCGCGCCGGGAAATTGCGCGAGCGCGCATGGCGTGCAAACTGGCTGGAACGAGCGGTCAGTAGGCGCGTTTATCCAGGCGGATTTCCTGCAGGATCATGGTCGCGATCTCCTCGATCGATTTGACGGTGGACGACATCCAGCGTATTCCCTCGCGCCGCATCATCGATTCCGCCTCGTTGACTTCGTAGCGGCAGTTTTCGAGCGCCGCGTACTTGCTGCCCGGGCGACGCTCGTTGCGCACCTCGGCCAGCCGTTCCGGCGTGATCGACAGGCCGAAAATCTTGTTCCTGAACTGGGTCAGGTTGCCCGGCAGCTTGCCGCGCTGGAAATCTTCCGGAATCAGCGGGTAATTCGCCGCCTTGATGCCGTACTGCATCGCCAGGTACAGGCTGGTCGGCGTCTTGCCGGAGCGCGACACGCCCACCAGGATCACGTCGGCCAGCGCCAGGTTCTTGTCGGACTGGCCGTCGTCGTGTGCCAGCGAGAAATTGATCGCCTCGATCCGGTTCTTGTATTCGTCGGAGTCGGCGATATTGTGGCTGCGGCCGATGGTATGGCTGGACTTGATGCCCAGTTCCTGCTCCAGCGGTTCGACGAAGGTGTGGATCAGGTCCATGTGCATGCCGCTGGAGCGCCGCACCACGGCCGACAGGTCGGCCTTGACCAGCGTCGAGAAGACAATGGGCCGCTTGCCGTCGGCGACGCAGGACTCGTTAATCCGGCGCACCGCGTCATACGCCTTTTCCAGGGTGTCGATGAATGGGAGCCGGATCTGGCGGAAGCGCAGCTCGAACTGGGTCAGCACCGAGTGCCCGAATGTCTCGGCCGTGATGCCGGTGCCGTCGGAGACGAAGAAGACCGTGCGTTCGGCTGCCGGAAGGTGGGGAGAGACGATGTCGCGCATGGGAAGTTTGATTGGAATGGTGAATTGTCGATAGGGCAAGGCAAAAATTAAAATGCACCTGTAAAATGCGGCGGATGAATACCGGCCGCATCTGCAGAAGAATACCAAAAACCCCACGATGCGACGGCGCACGCCCCGATTTCCCATCAAACCAGAGGTTGTCATGTCCAATGCAGCAAGCAATGGGGTCTCCCCGGAGGCCACCTACGTAGCATCGTTTGAAGAATTAAGAATGACCGACGTCGACTCGGTCGGCGGCAAGAATGCGTCGCTCGGCGAGATGATCAGCCAGCTCGCTGGCGCCGGCGTTCGTGTGCCGACCGGTTTTGCGACGACCGCACAAGCTTTTCGCGATTTCCTCGCGCATAGCGAAGTCGGCGGGATGTCGCTCGCGCAGCGTATCGAAGAACGGCTGTCCGGGTTGAACATCGATGACGTCCGCTCGCTGGCTGTCGCCGGCGCGGAAATCCGCCAGTGGATCATCGAAACGCCGTTCCAGTCCCGGCTGCAGCAGGAAATCACCGAGTTCTACAAGCGCCTGGTCGCCGATTCGACCGCGGAGATGTCTTTCGCGGTGCGTTCGTCGGCAACCGCCGAAGACTTGCCGGATGCGTCGTTCGCCGGCCAGCAGGAAACCTTCCTGAACGTCGTCGGCATCGACAACATCCTCGAGGCGATGAAGCACGTCTTCGCGTCGCTCTATAACGACCGCGCCATTTCCTACCGGGTTCACAAGGGCTTCACGCATGCGGAAGTCGCGCTGTCGGCCGGCGTGCAGCGCATGGTCCGCTCCGACGTCGGCGCCGCCGGCGTCATGTTCACGATGGACACCGAGTCCGGCTTCCGCGACGTGGTCTTCATCACGTCCAGCTACGGCCTGGGCGAGACCGTTGTGCAGGGCGCGGTCAATCCGGACGAGTTTTACGTCCACAAGCCGATGCTCGCACAGGGCAAGCTTCCCATCATCCGCCGCAACATCGGCTCGAAGATGATCAAGATGGAATTCACTGGCGAGGCGAAGGCCGGCCGCTCGGTGCAGACCGTCGACGTGCCCATCGAAATGCGGAACCGTTACTCGCTGAACGACGAGGAAATCGTCGAGCTGGCGAAATACGCTGTCATCATCGAGAACCACTATGGCCGCCCGATGGACATCGAGTGGGGCAAGGACGGCCGCGACGGCAAGCTGTACATCCTGCAGGCGCGTCCGGAAACCGTGAAGTCGCAGCAGAAGGCGACCGACGTGCAGCAGCGCTACAAGCTCAAGGGCAGCAGCGTGGTGCTGGCAACCGGCCGCGCCATCGGCCAGAAGATCGGCGCCGGCCCTGTCCGCGTGATCACCGACCCGTCGGAAATGGAACGCGTGCAGCCGGGCGACGTACTGGTGGCCGACATGACCGACCCGAACTGGGAGCCGGTGATGAAGCGCGCTTCCGCGATCGTGACCAACCGCGGCGGCCGCACCTGCCACGCGGCGATCATCGCCCGTGAACTGGGCGTGCCGGCGGTCGTCGGCTGCGGCGACGCGACCGACGTGCTGAAGGATGGCACGCTGGTCACCGTTTCCTGCGCCGAGGGCGACGAGGGCCATATCTACGACGGCCTGCTGGAGACGGAAGTCACCGAAGTCATGCGCGGCGAACTGCCGGAAATCCCGGTGAAGATCACGCTCAACGTCGGCAATCCGCAACTGGCCTTCGACTTCCAGTCGGTGCCGAATGCCGGCGTCGGCCTGGCGCGGCTCGAGTTCATCATCAACAACAATATCGGCGTCCATCCGAAAGCCATCCTGGAATATCCGAACATCGACCCGTCGCTGAAGAAGGCGGTCGAGTCGGTGGCCCGCGGCCATGCATCGCCGCGCGCGTTCTACGTGGACAAGCTGGCCGAAGGCGTCGCGACCATTGGTGCGGCATTCTGGCCGAAGCCGGTCATCGTGCGCCTGTCGGACTTCAAGTCCAACGAGTACAAGAAGCTGATCGGCGGTTCGCGCTACGAGCCGGACGAGGAAAACCCGATGCTGGGCTTCCGCGGCGCGGCGCGCTACCTGGCCGAGGATTTCGCCGAATCGTTCCAGATGGAATGCGAGGCGATGAAGCGGGTGCGCGAGGACATGGGGCTGACCAATGTCGAGATCATGGTCCCGTTCGTGCGGACGCTGAAGCAGGCCGAGAAAGTCATCGCGCTGATGGCCAAGAACGGCCTGGTGCGCGGCGAAAACGGCCTGCGGCTGATCATGATGTGCGAGGTGCCGTCCAATGCCATCCTGGCCGATGAATTCCTCGAGCATTTCGACGGCTTCTCGATCGGATCGAACGACCTGACCCAGCTGACCCTGGGCCTGGACCGCGATTCCGGCATGGCGCTGCTGGCCGCCGACTTCGACGAGCGCGATCCGGCGGTGCTGGCCTTGCTGTCGCGGGTCATCCGCGCCTGCCGCGCCAAGGGCAAGTATGTCGGCATCTGCGGCCAGGGGCCGTCCGATCACCCGGACTTTGCGGCGTGGCTGATGGACGAGGGCATCGAGTCGATGTCGCTGAATCCGGATTCGGTGATCGATACCTGGCAGAAACTGGCTGCGCTGAAGAGTTAATCCGGGCCTGGGCCTGGATTGATCCAAAGTTGTCCGTTAATCGGTCAAATAAACCACAGGGCGCATGAAATATATTGCTTTTCATAAACCCCGTGGTTAGACTAGCCAGCAGTTGGACCGGATAACAACCAACAAAAAAGTTTCACGTTGTTTTCTCATGCCCCTGCAACCATATGGTTCGCGGGGGCTTCTTATATCTGCAGGGGGAGAGAAGATGACAAGCTGGATGCTGTGGCTGGCGCTTGCCGGCGCATTGACCATACTGGAACTCTTTTCCGGCACGTTCTACCTTCTGATGATCGCGCTGGGCATGCTGGCCGGCGCGCTGGTCGCCTTCGCCGGCGCCGCCGAGACCGTGCAGCTGCTTACTGCCGCGGCAGTCGGCGCCGCGGCGACCGCGCTGCTCAGGCGCAGCCGCCCGCGGCGCGCCGATGCGGCCAACGATCCCAACATCAACCTCGACATCGGCCAGACGCTGCATGTGCCGCACTGGCATGCCGGGCGCGACACGGCGCGCGTGATGTACCGGGGTGCAATGTGGGACGTGGACCTGGCGCCGGGCGCGGTCGCCAGGCCCGGGGAGTTCGTCATCCGCGAGATCCGCGGCAGCCGTTTAATCGTCAGCAACCAACCGGAATAAGGGCGCACCATGCAACTCACTCTTGGCAGTCTGACCCTCGTTTTCTTCATCCTGGCCGTCGTGTTCGTGATCAAGACCATCAAGGTCGTGCCGCAGCAGCATGCGTGGGTGGTGGAAAGGCTGGGCAAGTACCATGCGATCCTCGGACCGGGCCTCAATATCGTGGTGCCGTTCATCGACCGGGTCGCGTACAAGCACATCCTGAAGGAAATCCCGCTGGATGTGCCGCCGCAGGTCTGCATCACGCGCGACAACACGCAGCTGCAGGTCGACGGCATCCTGTATTTCCAGGTCACCGACCCGATGCGCGCGTCCTACGGCTCATCGAACTACGTGGCCGCGATCACCCAGCTTGCGCAGACCACGCTGCGCTCGGTGATCGGCAAGATGGAGCTAGACAAGACGTTCGAGGAGCGTGACCACATCAACACCTCCATCGTCAATGCGATCGATGAATCGGCGGCGAACTGGGGCGTGAAGGTGCTGCGCTACGAGATCAAGGACCTGACGCCGCCCAAGGAAATCCTGCATGCGATGCAGGCGCAGATTACCGCCGAGCGCGAGAAGCGGGCGCTGATCGCCGCGTCCGAAGGCCGCAAACAGGAGCAGATCAATATCGCCACCGGCGAACGCGAGGCGTCGATCGCCCGCTCCGAAGGCGAGAAGCAGGCCGCGATCAACCGCGCGCAGGGCGAGGCGGCGGCCATCATCGCCATCGCGACGGCGACCGCCGAAGCCTTGCGCCAGACCGGCGCGGCGATCCGCGAGCCGGGCGGCCTGGACGCGGTCAACCTGAAGGTCGCCGAGCGCTATGTCGAGGCATTCTCCAAGCTGGCCAAGACCAACAACTCGCTGATCGTGCCGGGCGACGTCGGCAACCTCGGCGGCATGATCGCCAGCGCAATGCAGATCGTGAAGTCGCAGTCCCGGACGCCGGCGCCGTAGCATGCGCATGGCGCGTTGGGCCGGCCCTGGCCTGACGCAGCGCCTCGCCGCCGCGCATCCGTCCGCGTTGGAACGGCTGCCGCCCGCCGCGCCAGGCGGGATGCCCGGCGGCGCTACGGGCCGGGCGCCTGTTTAACGCGGCGCGCCCAGCCCGCCGCAGCTCGCGCTGATCCAGCGGCCGCTGGTCTGCGCCTTTTCATTGACCGGGTTGCCCTGCACGGTGCCGTTGAAAGTGGTGGTGCCGCTGAAGCGCTCGGCGCTCTCTAGCATGCCTTCCGCGCGCCCGTTGCCGCGCACCTGGCCGCCGCTGCAGCTAATGTCCATCGAGTAGCGGGCGCCGTTGCGCGTCGCGTTGCGGGTTGTGCAGCCCGACTGCTGCTGGTACAGGTCGGGCATGGTGTTCTGCGCGGCCATCTCGGGCGTGATGCAGATCCGCGAACTGGCTGCGCCGTTTTCGATGCGGGGCATGTCGAAGCCGTGCTGCCGCGCCAGGCCGCGCAGCCTTTCCATCTGGTCGGCCGGTATTTGCGGCGCCAGCGCCAGCAGGTCGTTGGTGGCGCTGATTTCCCACAGCCCGGCGCGCGGCGCGACGTCGGCTGCGACAGCCGGGGACAGGTTGGCAATGAGTGCGGCGCTGAGGATCAAGGTCGTGAAACGTAACAATGCAAACTCCTGGTGATCGTTGCGCATGGCGGACATGCGTTCATCGGTTTATCGGCTGCAGGCGGGCGATCCGGCTGTGCCCGCGGTCGCGCCGCATCGGCCGGGAATGGCGGGATTATCCCTGTTCCCAACGCTTCGCCGCTTGCGAATTTCCCGCGGCTTCGGCACGGTGTGAGAGGGCGTATCGCCGGGCCCGGTTCGCGATTCGGCATGCGGGTTTGCGCGCATCGTACATGGTTGCTGGTTTAGAACTGTTGATACAAACAGGACACAAGCCCATGCTAGTATTTACGCCGCTCATAGTCCGGCCGCACCAGGATGGAAGACTCGAATTTCGTTGTACAGGCGCATGCCGCAAACAAGGATAGTTAATGGATTCACGCGTCGACGACACGCCTCGCACTGCTCCCGCCGTTCGAACCACAACCCGAGGTCGCTTCATCGGCGCCATCATCGCGCTGCTGGCGCTGGCCGCGCTTGGCTGGCTGGTCTGGCACCTGACGCACAAGGCGCCGGAAGGAAGCCCGGGCAAGCCGGGCGCCGGCGCCCCGGGTCCCGGCGGTCCGGGCGGCGGCGCGGGTCCCCGCAGTGCGCCGACGACGACGGTCGGCGTCGGCACGGCGGAGCAGGTCGACCTGCCGGTGACGCTCGAAGCGATAGGCACGGTCAATGCGGCGGCGACGGTCACCGTGCGGCCCCAGGTGTCGGGCGTGTTCCGCGAGATCCTGTTCACCGAGGGCCAGATGGTGAAGGCGGGCCAGGTGATGGCCGTTATCGATCCCAGCCAGTTCCAGATGGCGCTGATGCAGGCCACCGGCCAGCGCCAGCGCGACGAGGCGCAGCTGGAGAATGCGCGGCTGACGCTGCAGCGCTACCGCACCCTGCTGTCCCAGGATTCGATCGCCCGCCAGGATGTCGACACCCAGGCCGCGCTGGTCCGCCAGCTCGAAGGCACGGTGGTCGCCGACCGCGCGGTGGAAGGCACGGCCAAGCTCAACCTCGGCTACAGCAGGGTGGTCGCGCCCATCAGCGGGCGGGTCGGCCTGCGCACCGTCGATGTCGGCAACGTCATCGGCCCCAACGATGCGAACGGGATCGCGGTGATCACCCAGGTGTCGCCGATCGACGTCCAGTTCGCCATCCCGCAGGACCGGGTGCCCGAGGTGCAGCAGGGGCTGGGCCAGAGCAGCAAGATGACAGTCGTCGCGCTCGACCGCACCCGCGCCACGGTGCTCGATGAAGGCAAGTTCTATGCGCTGGACAACCAGGTCGATGTGCAGACCGGCACCGTCAAGGCCAAGGCGCGCTTCGCGAATGCGAAACTGGCGCTGTTCCCGAGCCAGTTCGTCAATGTGAAGATGCAGCTGCGCACGATTACCGGCGCCGTCGTGATACCGGTCAATGCGCTGCGCAACAGCAGCAACGGCGACTATGTCTATGTGCTCAACCCGCGCGAACGCACGGTGGCGATGCGCAAGGTGACGCGCGGCCAGGCCAGCGTCGACAAGGTGCAGATCGTCACCGGCCTGCAGCCGGGCGAACGGGTCATCACCGAGGGCGCCGACCGGCTCAAGGACGGCGACAAGGTAACATTGCCGGGCGACCGTCCGGGCGCCGGCGCCAATGGCGGCCGGCGGCAGGGCGCGGGCGGCGAGCACGGCGGCGGCAGGCGTCGCGGCGAGCAGGGCGGGAGCGCGGCCCCAGCGGGCGACGCCGCGCCGGCCGGCGGCGCGACACCGGCTGCCCCGGCCGCATCGTCTGCCCCGGCTTCGCCCGGCGCACCCGCAGCCGCTCCCGCAAGCCCGGCAGGCTCCGCACCGGCGGCCCGTTGATGCCGCGACCTGAAGGCTGCCGCAAATGAGTCCCTCCACGCCTTTCATCCAGCGTCCGGTCGCCACCGCGCTGCTGATGGTCGCCATCGTGCTGGCCGGCTTCATGGGTTTCCGCTTCCTGCCGCTGTCGGCGCTGCCGCAGGTCGACTTCCCGACGATACAGGTGCAGACCCTGTATCCGGGCGCCAGCCCCGAGGTGATGAGCCAGACCGTGACCGCGCCGCTGGAACGCCAGTTCGGCCAGATGTCCGGCCTGCAGCGGATGAGTTCGACCAGCGCGTCCGGCGTGTCCATCATCACGCTGCAATTCGACCTCGGCGAAAAGCTGGACGTGGCCGAGCAGGAAGTGCAGGCGTCGATCAATGCCGGCGCGTCGCTGCTGCCGGCCGACCTGCCGGCGCCGCCGGTCTATGCCAAGGTCAACCCGGCCGATGCGCCGGTGCTGACGCTGGCCATCACGTCCGATTCGCTGCCGCTGACCGAGGTGCAGAACCTGGTCAACACCCGGCTGGCGCTGAAGATCAGCCAGGTCACGGGCGTGGGCCTGGTGTCGCTGTCCGGCGGCCAGCGGCCCGCGGTGCGCATCCAGGCCGACAGCCAGGCGCTGGCGTCCTACGGCCTCGGCCTGGACACGCTGCGCAGCGCGATCACCGCGGCCAACGCGAACAGCGCGAAGGGCAGCTTCGACGGCCCGACCCGCTCGTTCACGATCAATTCCAATGACCAGCTGGTAACCGCGGCCGACTACGCGAGCCTGATCGTCGCCTACCGCAATGGCGCGCCGGTCCGGCTGTCCAGCGTGGCGCGCGTGGTCGACAGCGCGGAGAACATCAAGCTCGGCGCATGGGCCAACATGAAGCCGGCCATCATCCTCAATGTGCAGCGCCAGCCGGGGGCCAATGTGATCGCCACGGTCGACGCCATCAAGGCGCGGCTGCCGGAACTGCAGGCCGGCCTGCCGGCGTCGCTGCGGGTCGACGTGCTGAGCGACCGCACCACCGGCATCCGGGCGTCGGTCAAGCACGTGGAAATCGAACTGCTGCTGGCCGTGGTGCTGGTGGTGCTGGTGATCTTCGCCTTCCTGCACGACATCCGCGCCACCGTCATCGCCAGCGTGGCCGTGCCGATCTCCCTGATCGGCGCCTGCGGCATGATGTACCTGCTCGGCTACAGCCTGAACAACCTGTCGCTGATGGCGCTGACCATCGCCACCGGCTTCGTGGTCGACGACGCCATCGTCATGATCGAGAACATTGCGCGCTACATCGAGGAAGGCGAGACGCCGATGGCGGCGGCGCTGAAGGGCGCGGCGCAGATCGGTTTCACGATCATCTCGCTGACCGTGTCCCTGATCGCGGTGCTGATCCCGCTGCTGTTCATGGGCGACGTGGTCGGCCGGCTGTTCCGCGAGTTCGCGATCACGCTGGCCATCACCATCCTGATCTCCGGCGTGGTGTCGCTGACGCTGGTGCCGATGATGTCGGCGCGCTGGCTCAAGGGCCACGACGCCGGCCGGCGCGACCAGCCGCCCGGACGCATGCAGCAGATGTTCGACCGCGTGATGGTGCGCTACGACCGTTCGCTGCAGTGGGTGCTGGCGCACCAGCCGCTGACGTTGCTGGTGGCGCTGGCGACGCTGGGGCTGACCGTGCTGCTCTACATGCTGATCCCCAAGGGCCTGTTCCCGACGCAGGACACCGGCCAGCTGCAGGCCAGGGTGGAAGCCGCGCAGTCGGTGTCCTACCAGCGCATGAGCGAGCTGCAGCAGGCGGCCGCCGAGGCGATCCTGCAGGACCCTGCCGTGGAAAACCTGGCGTCCTTCGTCGGGGTCGACGCCGCCAACAACACGATGCTGCACACCGGGCGCATGCTGATCAACCTGAAGGGCGACCGCAGCGGCAAGCCGCAGGAAATCATGGCCCGCCTGCGCGACCGGGTTTCCAGGGTCGCCGGCGTCACGCTCTACCTGCAGCCGACCCAGGACCTGACCATCGACGCCGAATCCGGCCCGACCCAGTACCGGCTCTCGCTGGAAGGCGCCAACAGCGCTACCGTCAATGAATGGGCCGGCCGGCTCGCGCAGAAGCTGCAGGCCGTTCCGCAGCTGAGGAATGTCACGTCGGACGCCGGCGCCACGGGCCTCGCAGCGGTGGTCGAGATCGACCGCGACACGGCGTCGCGGCTCGGCATTACCGCGGCGGCGGTGGACGAGGCGCTGTACAGCGCTTTCGGCCAGCGCATCGTCTCCACCATCTTCACCGAGACCAACCAGTACCGGGTCATCCTCGAGGCGCAGCAGGAAGGGCTGACGACGCCGCAGACGCTGGGCGCGCTGCAATTGCGCACCAGCGCCGGCCGGCCGACGCCGCTGTCGGCGGTGGCCCGCATCACCGAGAGGCCGGCGCCGCTGCAGGTGACGCACGTGGCGCAGTATCCGGCGACCACGCTGGGCTTCGACACCGCGCCTGGCGTGTCGCTGGGGCGGGCGGTGGACGCGATACGCGAGGCCGCGCTGGACGTGAAGCTGCCGCCCAGCGTGACCATGACCTTCCTCGGCGCATCCGGCGCCTACCAGGCGTCGCTGACCAACCAGCTGTGGCTGATCCTGGCCGCGGTGGTCTGCGTGTACATCGTGCTGGGGGTGCTGTATGAAAGCTACGTGCATCCGCTGACCATCCTGTCGACGCTGCCGTCGGCCGGCGTCGGCGCGCTGCTGGCGTTGATGATCAGCGGCGAGGACCTCGGCGTGATCGGCATCATCGGCATCATCCTGCTGATCGGCATCGTCAAGAAGAACGCGATCATGATGATCGACTTCGCGATCGACGCCGAACGCAACGACGGCCAGACGCCGCGCAACGCGATCCACCAGGCCGCGATGCTGCGCTTCCGCCCGATCCTGATGACCACGCTGGCCGCGCTGTTCGCGGCGGTGCCGCTGATGCTGGGCTGGGGCGAGGGCGCCGAGCTGCGGCGGCCGCTGGGCCTGGCCATCTTCGGCGGGCTGATCGTCAGCCAGATGCTGACGCTGTACACCACGCCGGTGATCTACCTGGCCTTCGACCGGCTCGGCAGCCGGTTCGGGAACAGGCAGCCCCGTCCCGATACCGAGGGGGCCAGCGCTTGAACCTGTCCGGCCCCTTCGTCCGCCGGCCCATCGCCACGGTGCTGCTGACCATCGGCCTGGCGCTGGCCGGCATCGCCGCCTTCCTGGTGCTGCCGGTGTCGCCGCTGCCGCAGGTCGACTTCCCGGCGATCTCGGTGTCGGCCTCGCTGCCCGGCGCCAGCCCGGAAACCATGGCGACCTCGGTCGCGACGCCGCTCGAGCGGCGGCTGGGCGTGATCGCCGGCGTCACCGAGATGACGTCCAACAGCGGCAACGGCTCGACCCGCATCAGCCTCCAGTTCGACCTGTCGCGCAAGATCGACGCGGCGGCCCGCGAAGTGCAGGCCGCCATCAACGCGTCCCGCGCAGATTTGCCGGCCACGCTGCGCAGCAACCCGACCTACCGCAAGATCAACCCGTCCGACGCGCCGGTGATGATCCTCGCGCTGACCTCGGCGACGCGCACGCCCGGCCAGGTATACGACGACGTCTCCAACATCGTCCAGCAGAAGCTGGCCCAGGTCGAAGGCGTCGGCGACGTCGAGCTCGGCGGCGGCTCGCTGCCGGCGGTGCGGGTCGAACTGCTGCCGTTCGCGTTGAACCGCTACGGCGTGAGCATGGAAGACGTGCGCGCGGCGATCCAGGCCAGCAATGGCAACCGGCCCAAGGGCGCGATCGAGGGCGACGAGCGCCGGCTGCAGATCTATACGAGGTCGTCCGCCGGCGGCGGCCGCACCGCGGCCGACTACCGCGGGCTGGTGGTGGCCTGGCGCAACGGCTCGCCGATACGGCTGTCCGACATTGCCGACGTGGTCGACGGCCAGGAGAACAAGCGCACGCTGGGCCTGTTCAACGGCCTGCCGGCGATCATCGTGGTGATCACGCGCCAGCCCGGCGCGAACGTGATCCAGACCGTCGACAACGTGCGCGCGCTGATCCCCGAACTGCAGGCGCAGCTGCCGGCCGACGTCAAGCTGCAGGTCGCCTCGGACCGGACGACCTCGATCCGGGCGTCGCTGCACGAGATCGAGATGACGCTGATCCTGTCCATCCTGCTGGTGGTGCTGGTGGTCAGCCTGTTCCTGCGCAACCTGCGCGCGACCATCATCCCGGCGGTGGCGACCGTGGTGTCGCTGCTGGGCACCTTCGGCGTCATGTATGCGCTCGGCTTTTCGCTCAACAACCTGAGCCTGATGGCGCTGACCGTGGCGACCGGCTTCGTGGTCGACGACGCCATCGTCGTCCTGGAAAACACCAGCCGCCATATCGAGCAGGGCATGGACCGCTTCAAGGCCGCGCTCCTGGGCGCGCGCGAGGTCGGCTTCACCGTGCTGTCGATCAGCCTGTCGCTGGTGGCGGTGTTCATCCCGCTGCTGTTCATGGGCGGCCAGGTCGGCCGCCTGTTCGGCGAGTTCGCGATGACGCTGTCGGCCGCCGTGATGATCTCGCTGGTGGTGTCGCTGACGACCACACCGATGATGTGCGCGTGGCTGCTCAAGTCGCCCGACCAGCAGAAGCCGCCGGGGCGGGTGTCGCGGCTTCTGGAGCGCGGCTTCGTGGCGACCCAGCGCGCGTACGAGCACAGCCTGGACTGGGCGCTGGCCAGCCGCTGGCTGGTGCTGTTCATCCTGGTCGCGGTGGTCGGCATGAACGTCTACCTGTTCAAGGCCGCGCCCAAGGGCTTCTTCCCGACCCAGGACACCGGCCAGATCAGCGCCGGCATCCGCGCCGACCAGAGCATCTCGTTCGAGGCGATGCAGGCCAAGCTGCGGCAGATCGTCGACATCATCAAGCGCGACCCGGCGGTGGACACGGTGGTCGGCTTTACCGGCGGCAGCCGGGCCGGCGGCGGCTTCATGTTCATCGCGCTGAAGCCTGCCGACCAGCGCACCGAGCGCGGGCAGGCGGTGATTGCCCGTCTGCGGCCCCAACTGGCGCAGATCACCGGCGTGCGCCTGTTCCTCAACCCGGTGCAGGACCTGCGCATGGGCGGGCGCTCCAGCAACTCGACCTACCAGTACACGCTCAAGAGCGACAATGCGAACGACCTCAAGCGCTGGTCGACCCGGCTGGCCGACGCGATGCGCAGGCAGCCTGGCCTGGCCGACATCGACACCGACCAGGAAGAGAATGGCGTGGAAACCTTCGTCACGGTCGACCGCGACAGCGCCGCCCGGCTGGGCGTGAATTCGCGCGATGTCGACAATGCGCTGTACAACAGCTTCGGGCAGCGCCAGGTCGCGACCATCTACGACGAGCTGAACCAGTATCGGGTCATCATGGAAGTCGCGCCCGAATATGCGCGCAGCCCGGAGTCGCTGCGGGATGTCTACGTGCCGGCGCGCGGCGCGGCCGCAACCACGGCGACCGCCGCCACGGCTGCGGCTGCCTCCACCACGTCCACCACGGCAACCGTCGCGGGCGCCGCGACGAGCACCAGCGCCGCCTCGGGCGGCACGGGCACGACCGCCGGCGCGGCGTCGACGACGGCCGCCGCGCCGGTGAACCCGGCGCTGCGCGACCCGGCGAGCGGCCAGGCGCTGAGCACCGCGCCGACCACCATGGTGCCGCTGTCGGCCTTCGCCCGTTTCACCGAGCGCGCGACGGCGACGTCCGTCAGCCACCAGGATGCGGAACTGGCGACGACCATTTCCTACAACCTGGACGAGGGTTTCAGCCTGACGCAGGCGCAGGCGGCGGTGCGCCAGGCCGAAGCCGACATCGGCATGCCGACCAATGTGCGCGGCAGCTTCGAAGGCACCGCCCGCGGTTTCCAGGAAAGCCAGGACAAGCAGCCGATGCTGATCGCCGCAGCGCTCATCGTCATCTATATCGTGCTGGGGGTGCTGTACGAAAGCCTGGTGCACCCGATCACCGTGCTGTCGACGCTGCCGTCGGCCGGCGTCGGCGCCATCATCGCGCTGCTGCTGTTCGGCATGGACTTTTCCATCATCGCGCTGATCGGCGTGTTCCTGCTGATCGGCATCGTCAAGAAGAACGCGATCCTGATCATCGACTTTGCGCTGGAAGCCGAACGTTCGCGCGGGCTGTCGGCAATCGAGGCGGTGCGCGAAGCCTGCCTGCTGCGCTTCCGGCCCATCCTGATGACGACGCTGGCCGCGGCGCTCGGCGCGCTGCCGCTGGCCATCGGCTTCGGCGAAGGCGCCGAACTGCGCCGGCCGCTGGGGATCGCCATCATCGGCGGCCTTGTGGCCAGCCAGGTGCTGACGCTGCTGACGACGCCGGTGGTCTACATCCTCCTCGACAAGCTGCGCCGCCGCTCGCCCGGCGAACAGGCGCTGGCCCGCACCACTGAACCGCTACACACCTGATATCCATGCGCTTATTGAAGAGTTCCGCGTTTCCCCTGCCTGCGTTGCGGCGCAATGTGCTTGCCGTGGCCGTCCTGGCCAGCCTTGGCGCCTGCTCGCTGGCGCCGGTGTACCGGGAGCCGCCGCTGCCGCTGCCGGCCGCGTTCAAGGAAGCCGGCGACTGGGTGCCGGCGACGCCGGCGGACGACGCGCCGCGCGGCCCGTGGTGGAGCGTGTTCAACGACCCGGTGCTCGACGGACTGGCAAACGCGGTGCAGGTGTCGAACCAGAATGTCGCCGCCGCCAGCGCCGCCTATGCGCAGGCGCGCGCGCTGGTGGCGGGCCAGCGCGCAACCCTGGTTCCGGTCGTGTCGCTGGATGCGGGCGCCGACCGCGGCAGCAGCAGTAACAACAGCGCGTCCAGCCTCGGCAGCGGCGCGCGGGTGCGCAACACCTACCAGGCCAGCCTGGGCGCGAGCTGGGAGCCGGACTTGTGGGGCCGGCTGCGCGGCGGCGTCGAGAGCGCATCGTCCAGCGCCGCGGCCAGCCAGGCCGACCTGGCCTCGGCCACGCTGTCGGCCCAGGGCGAACTGGTGGCCAATTACCTGAACCTGCGCGAGACGGACGTCCAGTCCGAGCTGCTGCAGGCCACCATCGCCGGCTACCAGCGGGTGCGGCAGATCACGCAGAACCGCTATGACGCCGGCGTGATCCCGAAGACCGACCTGCTGCAGGCCGAGACCCAGCTGGCCACCGCGCAGGCCGACCAGGTCGGCCTGCAGCGGCAGCGCGCGCAGCTCGAGCATGCGATCGCGGTCCTGGTCGGCAGGACGCCTGCCGACTTCTCGTTGCCGCCGGCCGCCTGGTCGCCCACGGTGCCCGACATTCCGCTGGTGCTGCCGGCCACGCTGCTGCAGCGGCGGCCCGACATCGCCGGCGCCGAACGGCGCGTGGCCGCGGCCAACGCCGAGATCGGCATCGCCCGCGCCGGCTACTTCCCCAGCATCGGCCTGACCGCGTCCTACGGCTACGGCGCGAGCCGGGTCGGCGACCTGTTCAACGCGTCGGCCAGCGCCTGGTCGCTCGGCCTGTCGCTGGCGCAGCGGGTGTTCGACGCCGGCGCCGTCAGCGCCCAGGTCGACGCCGCCCGCGCGGTCCAGGAGCGCACCGCCGCGCAATACCGGCAAACCGTGCTCGTCGCATTCCAGGATGTCGAGGACCAGCTCGCCGCCACCCGCGTGCTGGCGCTGCAGCTGACCTATCGCCGCGCCGCATCGACGGCCGCCGACCAGGTGGAGCAGCAGGTGCTGAACCGCTACCGGGCCGGGCAGGTCAGCTACACCGAGGTGGTCACCGCGCAGGCAACCGCGCTGCAGGCCCGCCGCACGCTGGCGCAGTTGCAGGCGGACCGGCAGGTGGTTGCGGTGGCGCTGATACAGGCGCTGGGAGGCGGGTGGCAGCGGTAGATCGTGGGCTGGCCGGTTTGTCGGGCATGGAACGTGGGAAGTCGCTAGGCCGTTGAAGCCTGTTTCGCGTGGGGCGCCGCGCTGCGGGGCTCTTGCGCTCATGCGTAGTAAGCATGGCGCGTGTCAAGGATGGTTACCTCATCGGGCACAGGCGTCCGACCCGACTACCCAGGTTCACAAGGCGCCATCAAATTCCGTAGGGTGTACGTACGGTGTAATAAGCGAATGTGCATTACACCCCAAGTTGCGAACATGCGATGGTGGCTGATTGCCGAGTGCTGTAATGCGCTTTGCTTATTCCACCCTACGAGCCTGCGAGCCACGCAGACGAAACCGAACGATCGATCCCATCCGGCACGCGATCGCTTGGGATCGGTATGAGCCGCCGGAATTCCAGGCTGTTTTCGGATGGGTGGGCAGCAAGCGAAGATCCTGATGCGGACCGTGGAGCCGCCGGGACGCAGCTGGCTACAGCTCGTTCATCGCGCGCTTGCGGCGTTCCATCATCCGCCAGATGAATGGCGTGAAGATCAGCTGCATCGCCAACTCCATCTTGCCGCCGGGGACCACGATGGTGTTCGCGCGCGACATGAACGAGTCCTTGACCATGTTCAGCAGGTACTGGAAATCGATGCCCTTGGGTTGCGCGAAGCGGATGACGACGAAGCTCTCGTCCGGCGCCGGGATGTCGCGCGCGATGAAGGGGTTGGACGTGTCGACGCAGGGCACCCGCTGGAAGTTGACATGGGTGTGCGTGAATTGCGGGCAGATGTAATTCACGTAGTCAGGCATGCGCCGCAGGATGGTGTCGGTGACCGCCTCGGTCGAATAGCCGCGCTTGGACTTGTCGCGCCACAGTTTCTGTATCCACTCCAGGTTGATCACCGGGACCACGCCGATCAGCAGGTCCGGGTACTGCGCGATGTCGATGTCCTGGTGGATCACGGCGCCATGCAGGCCTTCGTAGAACAGCAGGTCGGTGCCCGGCTCGACCTCTTCCCATTCGGTGAAGGTGCCGGGCTTCCGGCCATACGGCGCGGCCTCGTCCGCGTCATGCAGGTACTTGCGGCGGCGCCCGCTGCCCGTGCTGGCATAGGTGCGAAACAGTCCTTCGAGTTCCGCGAACAGGTTGTTGTCCGGGCCGAAATGACTGAAGTTGCGGTCGCCGTTTTTCTCGGCCTCGATCAGGCGCTCCTTCATTTCCTCGCGGTCGTAGCGGTGGAAGCTGTCGCCCTCGACGATCGCGGCGGTGATGTTCTCGCGTCGGAATATATTCTCGAAGGTGCGGGTGACCGAGGTGGTGCCCGCGCCGGACGAGCCGGTGATGGCGATGATCGGGTAGCGTTCGGACATGTTGCGTCTCCTCTCGTCAGGCCGGCGCACGGAACAGGCTGCGCTCGCAGAACAGCGGCTCCGGCAGTTCCTGCGGCGGCGGCGCGTTGTGGTAGCGCTCGATCAGCTCGACTTCGTGGCGCGAGCCGAAGATCAGGCCGATGCGCTGGTGCAGCGAGGTCGGCGTCACCGACGTCACCGGCTGCCGGCCGGTGCTGGCGCGGCCGCCCGCCTGCTCCATCAGGAAGCCGATCGGGTTGGCTTCGTACAGCAGGCGCAGCCGGCCGGGCACCGCGCTGTTGCGGCTGTCGCGCGGGTAGAGGAACACGCCGCCGCGCATCAGGATGCGGTGGGCGTCCGCCACCATGGAAGCAATCCAGCGCATGTTGAAGTCGCGCCCGCGCGGCCCGGTGCGCCCTGCCAGGCACTCGTTGACATAGCGAGTCACCGGCGGCTCCCAGAAGCGGCTATTGGACGCGTTGATGGCGAACTCGCCGGTGTCCGGCGGCACGCCGAGCCGGGCATGGGTCAGCATGAACTCGCCTAGCTGCGGGCACAGCGTGAAGCCGTTCACGCCATTGCCGACGGTGAGCACCAGCATCGTGGTCGGGCCATAGATCGCATAGCCGGCGGCGACCTGGCGTACGCCGGGCTGCAGGAAGTCGGCCGCTGTCACCGGCCGGTCGTCGTCGGCGCCGCGGAGCACCGAAAAGATGCTGCCGACCGACAGGTTGACGTCGATGTTGGACGAGCCGTCCATCGGGTCGAACACCAGCAGGTAGCGGCCGCGCGGATAGCAGCCGGGGATCTGGTAAGGCTGCTCCATTTCCTCCGAGGCCATGCCGGCAAGGTAGCCGCCCCAGTTGTTGCCTTCGACGAAGATGTCGTTGCTGATCACGTCCAGCTTCTGCTGCAGTTCGCCCTGCACGTTGATGGCGCCGTCGCTGCCCATCGTGCCGCCGAGCGCGCCGGCCGCGACCTTGCGGGCGATGCGCTTGCAGCACAGGGCGACATTGAGCAGCAGGCTGTTGAAGTCGCCGCCTGCTTCGGGAAAGCGGCGGCGTTCCTCGATCAGGAACTGGGTCAGGGTGATGCGCATGTCCGGGTTCATCTGCTGTCTCCACGGGTGGCTTCATTGTCGGGCGGCGCGCCGGCTGGCTTCTCAGCTGGCTTCGAACAGCGTGCCTTCATGCCAGTGCGCCAGCGCATCCAGGTCGACCCAGCGATGGTCGGCGCCGGCGATGTGCTGGCCCATCGTCTGGCCGGGGTCGCCGAGGTGCGGCAGCACCAGCAGCGCGCCGGCGAACGAATGCAGCGCGGTGTAGGCGGTGGGCGTGACGATGGTCGGGATGCCGGCCGCGGTGGCCGCGCGCAGTCCGTGCTCGGAATCCTCGAAGGCCAGGCAGGCGTAAGCCGGCAGCCCCAGTCCGCGCAGCGCCGCGTGGTAGATGTCCGGCGCCGGCTTCTTCTGGGCGACGGTGGCGCCGTCGCAGATCGCCTTGAAGAGCCTGCGCCAGTCCGGGCCGAAAGGCGCGCGCAGCAGCGCGTCGACATTGGCCGGCGTGGTCGTGGTGGCAATGGCCATCGGCATGCCGGCGGCATGGGCTTCCCGGATCAGCCGCAGCATGCCGGGACGCAGCGGCAGCCTGCCGCCCTCGACCTGTTCGGCATAGAGCCGCGTCTTCAGCGCGTGCAGCCGGTCCACCATGGTCCGGGCGCGCATGCTGCGCGCCTCGTCCGGGTCCGCCATGCGCCAGTAATGCATGATGCGCTCCTTGCCGCCGGCCACCTGCAGCAGGCGGGTATAGAGCGCCTCGCTCCAGTACCAGTCCAGGCCGGCCTGCGCGAAGGCGGCGTTGAAGGCGGCCCGATGGGCGTCCTCGGTATCGGCAAGGGTGCCGTCGACATCGAAAATCAGGGCTTGCAGCATGATGGTTTCCCAGGTTGTGTTGGCATACGAAGGCGTCAGGCGGACGACGCCGGCGCGGCGGCCGGCGTGTCGGCGAATACGCGGCTTGCCAGCAGGTCGGCCGCGGTGATGGTGACCAGCGCATCGTCGTCCACCGCCTCCGGGCGATCGAGCAGGCGCGACGCATGCCGCAGCCTGGCCCGGTCCAATGCGTTGCGCATGCTGCGGGCGTTGGCGAAGTGCGGCTGGGCCATGCGCCGTTCGATGTAGCGGTGGAACAGGTCACCGGCCTCGCTGTCGAAGCGGTACTGCATCTGCGCCAGCATCAGCCCGGCGATCGTGGCCAGTTCCTCCACGCCGTAGTCGGGGAAGTCGATATGGTGGGCGATGCGGGACGACATGCCCGGGTTGGACTCGAAGAAGCGGTCCATCCTGTCCTTGTAGCCCGCCAGGATCACGACCAGGTCGTCGCGGTTGTTCTCCATCACCTGCAGCAGGATCTCGATCGCTTCCTGGCCGTAGTCGCGCTCGTTCTCCGGCCGGTACAGGTAATACGCTTCATCGATGAAGAGCACGCCGCCCATGGCCTTCTTCAGGATCTCCCGCGTCTTCGGCGCGGTGTGGCCGATGTACTGGCCGACCAGGTCGTCGCGGGTCACCGCGACCAGGTGGCCGCGCCGCAGGTAGCCGAGCTGGAACAGGATCTGCGCCATGCGCATCGCCACCGTCGTCTTGCCGGTGCCGGGATTGCCGGTGAAGCACATGTGCAGGCTGGGCGCGCCGGCCGCGAATCCGCGTTCCCGGCGCAGCTTGTCCACCAGCAGCAGCGCCGCGATGTCCCGGATGCGCGACTTGACCGGCGCCAGCCCGACCAGCTCGCGGTCCAGCTGCGCCAGCAGCTCGCGTATGCCGGACGCGGCCAGCGCGGTGGCCAGCGTGCTGGCGGCGGCGGGCGGGGACAATTCGGTCACGGACATGGCGGTCGCTCCTACAGGTAACGTGCGCCTTCGGGCCGGGCCTGGGCCGCATAGCTTTCCAGTGTGTAGCGGATCGCGCGGCCCTCCGCTTCCTGCCGCACCAGCCGGAAGCCCGGTTCATGCGCGGGCCGGTTGACGATGAAGGACAGCACCACGCTTTCCACCGTGTGGGTCGAATCGAATGCGGTGACGCGGATGTAATGCGACGGGAAGGTGCGGCGGCAGCTGTCTAGCTCCAGCATGATGGCGGCCGCATCGCGCAGGTCGAACATCGGGTTGCCGAACATGTCCCAGTAGACGTTGCGCGGATGCGGGTCGTCGGTGTATTCGATGCCGACCGCCCAGCCGTTTCGCAGGCAGTAGTCGAGCTGTCTGGCGATCTGCTCGTCGCTCAGGTCCGGCAGGTAGGAAAAGGTGCCTTGGGTAATGCGCATGATGTCCTCGCTGGTGCATTGATGGCTGGCGTCGCGGTTCAGGAAACCGACGCGGTCGGCACGTAGTCCGAGGTGTCGGTCGACGTGTAGTTGAAGCTGATCTCGCCCCAGGTGTCGAGCGCCGCCTTCAGCGGCCTGCACCACCTGGCGGTTTCCTTCAGGATGTCGGCGCCTTCGTTGCGGATGTCGCGGCCCTCGTTGCGCGCCAGCACCATCGCCTCCAGCGCGACGCGGTTCGCGGTGGCGCCAGCCTGTATGCCCTGCGGATGGCCGATGGTGCCGCCGCCGAACTGCAGCACCACGTCGTCGCCGAACAGGTCCAGCAGCTGGTGCATCTGGCCGGCGTGGATGCCGCCGGACGCCACCGGCATGACCTTGCGCAGCGCGCCCCAGTCCTGGTCGAAGTAGATGCCGCGCGGCAGGTCCACCAGGGTCTGGGCGTCGCGGCAGACATGGTAATAACCCTGCACCGTCATCGGGTCGCCTTCGAGCTTGCCGACCGCGGTGCCGGCATGGATATGGTCGACCCCGACCAGCCGCATCCACTTGGCGATCACGCGGAAGGACACGCCATGGTTCTTCTGCCGCGTGTAGGTGCCGTGGCCGGCGCGGTGCAGGTGCAGCAGCATGTCGTTCTGGCGGCACCAGTGGGACATCGACTGGATCGCGGTATAGCCGACCACGAGGTCGACCATCACGATGACCGAGCCCAGGTCCTTCGCGAACTGGGCCCGCCGGTACATCTCTTCCATGGTGCCGGCCGTGATGTTGAGATAGCTGCCCTTGACTTCGCCGGTTGCGGCGGACGCCCTGTTGACCGCGTCCATCACCGACAGGTAGCGGTCGCGCCAGTGCATGAAGGGCTGCGAGTTGATGTTCTCGTCGTCCTTCATGAAATCCAGGCCGCCCCTGAGTCCCTCGTAGACCACGCGGCCGTAGTTGCGGGCCGACAGCCCGAGCTTGGGCTTGGTGGTGGCGCCCAGCAGCGGCCGGCCGAACTTGTCCAGCCGCTCGCGCTCGACCACGATGCCGGTCGGCGGGCCGGCGAAGGTCTTCACATAGGCGACCGGGAACTTCATGTCTTCCAGCCGCGCCGCCTTCAGCGGCTTGAAGCTGAACACGTTGCCGATGATGGACGCGGCGACGTTGGTGATCGAGCCTTCCTCGAACAGCGACAGGTCGTAGGCGACGTAGCAGAAATACTGGTCCGGGTTGTTCGGCACCGGGTCGATGCGGTAGGCCTTGGCGCGGTACATGTCGCAGGCGGTCAGCCGGTCGGTCCAGACCACGGTCCAGGTGGCGGTGGAAGACTCGCCGGCCACCGCGGCGGCCGCCTCGATCGGGTCGACGCCATCCTGCGGCGTGATGCGGAACAGCGCCAGCACATCGGTCTCCTTGGGCTGGTAGTCGCTGTCCCAATAGCCCATCTGCGCGTACTTCAATACGCCGGCCGAATAGCGTTTTTTCTGGTCCGTGATCTGCACCATGTCATTTGCGCCCATTGCCGTCTCCTGTTGGCTTTGCGAGGCTTCACTGTACAAGCGGTATTCGATAAGTTCTAATAAGCCTTTATTGGCCCAGCATCAGGAAAAGCTGATAGGCATTAGCCGAAAACGGATTGCCATGCGCCGCTATACCTTGAGGCAACTCGATACGTTTCTCGAAGTCGTGCGCTGCGGCTCGGTCTCGCGCGCCGCCGAGAAGCTGCACGTGACGCAGCCGGCGGTGTCGATGCAGCTGCGCCAGCTCGAGGACGGCCTCGGCGTGCCGCTGCTGGAGACGGTGGGCCGGCAGGTGCGGCTGACGGCGGCCGGCGTGGAGGTCGAACAGTGCGCGGCGGCCGCCATTGCGCGCCTCAAGGAGCTCGACGACCTGGTGGCCGGGCATCGCGGGCTGAAGCAGGGCAGGGTCGACCTGGCCGTGGTCAGCACGGCGAAATACTTCATGCCCATGCTGCTGGTGCGCTTTCGCGCGATGTTCCCGGAGATCGAGTTCTCGCTGCAGATCCATAACCGGGAAAGCATCATGAAGCTGCTGGCCCGCAACGAGGTCGACCTGATCATCATGGGCCGTGCGCCCGAGGGCATCGACTGCTCCTCGACGGAATTCGCCACCAATCCGATGGGCGTCATCTGCGCGCCCAACCATCCGCTGTCGCGCCGCCGGGGAGCGGCGATCTCGGTGCTGCAGGGACAGCAGTTCGTGGTGCGCGAACCGGGTTCCGGCACGCGCAGCGCGATGGAGGGCCTGTTCGCGGAACACGGCATCAGGCCCGAGATCGTGATGGAAATGCCCAGCAACGAGACCATCAAGCAGGCAGTGATGGCCGGCATGGGCATGTCCTTCCTGTCGCTGCGGACCGTGCGCAACGAGCTTGCGGCCGGGCATCTCGCGCTGGTCGACATCGTCGGCCTGCCGGTCATACGCCACTGGCACGTGACGCACCTGAGCGCGAAGCGGTTGTCGCCGGCCGCGGATGCGTTGAAGCATTTCCTGATCGAGGAAGGCGGCCCGCTGATACGCGCCTGGGCCTGAGCCTGAGCGTGACTCTAAGTCTGCATCGGCAAAGGGCTGCGCCTGCTCACGGCGCATCGAGCGCGTTCCGTTCCAGCCGCAGGTAGAGCTGCTCGACGTTCTTCGCGTGCATGTTGTCGTACTGCACCCAGTGGCGGTAGGCCGGCACCGGCGCGGCGGCCGCCGCTTCGCCGAGGCTGACGCGCCGGTCGTAGGCGGCCGCCACCGCCGGTCCCAGCAGCGCCAGGTAGGCATCCAGCTCCGCCAGCCGCGACGGCACGCTGACCGGCCCTTCGCCCGGGACGATGAGTTCCGCGCCCAGCGCCGTCAGGCTGGACAGCGCCGCGCGCCATTGGCCGAGGTCGGCGTCCCTCGCATCCGGTATGCGATCGAGCGACACCAGGCCGCCGCCGAACAGTGTCCGGCTGCGGCGGTCGTACACCGCGATGGAGCCCGGCGCGGAAGTCGGTCCGTAGTAGAGCAGGTCGATGGTCCTGCCGCCGGCGGTGATAGTGGTCGACTGCGACACGGTCAGGGTCGGGCGCACCACCTCGGTGTCTCTCATTTCCTCCGCGCCCAGCGTGTCGTTGAGCAGCTTCAGGCAGCGCATGCAGCGCGCGGCGATCAGCGCGTCGGTTTCCTGGTGCGCGATGATGGGCACGCCTGCGTTGCGCAGCATGCCGTTGCCGAACAGGAAAGCCGGATTCTGGTGGGTGTTGATGGCCAGCACGACCGGCTTGGACGTGATCCGGCGCAGGTCGTCCAGCAGCTGGCGCGCCTGCCTGGCGCTGGTCCCGGTGTCGATGAGGATCACGCCCTCCGTGCCGACCAGGATGCCGGCATTGCCGACCACGCCGCGGTTGGCGGGCGCGGCCTGCCCGGTGGCGCCGATGACCGCGTACACATCCGGCGCAATCTGCTCCGGTTTCGGAACACCCGCAGCGCGCGCGATGCCGGCGGCGACAACCAGGTTCAGCAGCCAGGCAAGGGATGGCAGCAATCTTGCTAGAACAGATGTCATGCGGAACGATTCCGGTTCATCCGCGATGGCGATGCAGGCAACGCGGGCGATGAGCCCGACATGCGCGACATGCGCCGGCGCGGCCGATGCTTGACCAACAGGAGACCCGATGAAGATTTCACTACCCATTGCAGTGTGGGCCCTTGCAATCCTTGTGCCCGGCATCTCCGCGGCAAACGACTTCCCGACCCAGTCGCGGATGGAGTATGTGCTGGAATGCATGAAGGACCATGACGGCAAGCACGAGTACCTTTACAAGTGTTCATGCGCGGTGGACCGGATTGCCCAGCAGCTGAAGTACAACGACTACCTGGAAGCATCCACCGCGCTGCGCAACCAGTCGCTCAGCGGCGAACGCGGCGCGGAATTCTGCGATCCGCCAGAAATGCGCAGCATGGCCAGGAAGTACAAGAACGTGCAGCAGCAGGCGAACGAAGCCTGCTTCGTCAAATGATGCGGGCAAGGGCGGCATGGCTGGCGGCTTGCGCGCTGGTGATGGCGCTGGGCCTGCTGCTGCCGCCTGCCGCGGCGGCGGCCTCGCCATCATCGCCATCCCCGCCATCGGCGGCAACGCCGCTGAAAACCATCGTGCTGCTCGATTTCGAACTGATCGACACCGGACTGGACCATGCATCCGACGCCGCCCAGCGCGAGCGCCTGCAGATGATCTCCCGGACGCTGCGCGAGGAATTCGCCGAGCGTCACCTGTACAAGGTCCTGGACAGCCAGCCGGCCGCTGCGCTGATTTCGGACCTGGGCGGCCGCTTCAAGCTGTATGACTGCAACGGCTGCGACGTCGACATCGGCAAGGCGCTCGGCGCCGACCGCACGCTGACCGGATGGGTGCAGAAGGTCAGCAACCTGATCCTCAACATCAACATCCAGATCCGCGATGTCCGCTCGGGCGAGATCGTGCTGGCGAGGTCGGTGGACATACGCGGCAATACCGACGCCAGCTGGCTGCGCGGCGTGCGTTACCTGGCGCGCGGCATGGAGGAAGCGCACCAGGGGAACCGCTGAGCCGGCCTGCCGGCAACATCGTTCGGTTCGCCGCTCAGTTCGTGTTGATTTCGCCCGGCCTCACCTGTATCGCCGCCTTGAACGTCAGGTCGTTGGAGTCCACCGCGTCGACCGTCAGCGTTCCCTCCTGCCTCGGCACAAAGGAAAAACGGAAGTTCGGGTTTTCGCTGATCGAGATGTCGGTGTCCGCGCTCATGACCGGCCTGCCGTTATAGGCGACGTCGATATGCCGGACGTAGTGCGGCGGCGCGTAGAGGCGGGACACCTGGTCCATCGCCAGGCCGGACGAATTCGGGTGCCGGATCATCAGCTGCGCCAGCAGCGGCTGGTTCAGCTGCGGCGTGCGCTCCAGCGTGAGCTTCATCCTGCCCAGTCCGGCTGCCGCCGCGGCCGGGTCCTTGCCCGCAGGCGCCGAGCAGCCGCCGGATGCCTTGACGAAACGGCTGGTCATATGCAGGCTGCCATCGCTCAGTTCGGCCACGACGCGGATGCTGGTGTATTCCTCGACCCTGACCCGGGTTTCGATGTCGGCCTGGCCCAGGTCGGACGTCAGGTTGAACACCGCCGCGAGCGGCGCCGGGTTGTTGTCGATGATCAGGTACAGCCGCCTGACGGTGAGCCCGCGGTCCTGCGGCGGCCGGGCGTGGATCGCAACCGGCACGACCGCGGCGTCCTCCGCGCGGACCGGCGTGATGAGTTCGAGCAGCTGTCCCTTGTCCTCGGCAATGGCCCGGTCCTGGAACAGGCCGGGCCGGATCCGCGACCAGTTGTCGGCGGCCGCGGCCGTCGTGGCCGCGGCGGCTGCAAGCACGACGCAGGCTGCCGCGCACGCATGCGCCGCGATCCTGCGCAGCGCCGGAAGCAAGGAAAACGCGGGACGCGTAATCGTCATGCCGTGCCGTTCCGGGTTCGGATCATTGCTCATCAGTTTTCCCATTCGAGTTCCGTATAGGCGGCAGTCACGTTGCGCGGATGGTAGTCGTCGAACAGCAGCCAGTTCGGCCGTTCCGCCTGTGCGGCGTCGGCAACCGCCTGGTCCAGCGTCTTCCTGTCGCGGATCGCCTGGCGCACGTCATGCAGCAATGCCTGCAGGTAGCGTTCCTGGTGACGCAGCGCATCCGGCCACGCGGCGGCGGGCGCGCCGTGGCCCGGGATGGCCAGCCGCACCGGCTGTCCGCGCAGCGTGTCCATGGCCGCCAGCCAGCCCTTGAGGCTGCCGTCCAGCGCCGGCACGCGGCCCTCGAACAGCAGGTCGCCCAGCCACAGGGCGCCGCTCCGGCTGTCCAGCACGGTGACATCGTTGTCGGTGTGCGCGGTCGGCCATGCGCGCAGCTGCAGCAGCCTGTCGCCAAGGTCGATCGACAGCGTCGATTCCACCGTTTTGCCGGGCGTGATCATCGCCGATGCCGACGCGGCCTCGTCGCCCAGCCGGGCCGCCAGCGACTTCCGATACACCGCCTTGCGCGCAAGCATCGCGGCGGCGAGATGCGCATGGCCGATGAAGACCGGGGCATCGGGCGCGAACGCGGCATTGCCGAACACGTGGTCCGGATGCATATGGGTGTTGATCACGTAGCAGACCGGCAGGCTGGTCTTCTGCCGTATCGCCATGCGCAGCCGCTGGCCGTTCGCCAGGCTGCCGCCGGTGTCGATGACGGCGACGCAGCGCCTGCCGACGATGAAGCCGCTGTTGGCGATCGCGCCCTGGTTGCCGGCGTTCATTTCCTGCTGCAGGCCCTGGTGGAAGAACAGGCCGGGCGCAAGCTCGCGCACCGGCAGCGCGGCATGCCCGGCGTCGGCGACAGCCATGCTGCCGCCGCCGACGCCAAGCATCGCCGGCAGCAGCATCAGGATAGGGCGCAGGATGCCGCACATGTTCATGAGGAGCGCTTCCTTTCCATCGTGCATCGACATGCGTGATGCAAGCGCCGCCGCAGCGGACGGTGGCGTAACCGGACAAGGGCTGCAAGCCGCATGCCAGCGGCGCGCGTTCGGCCTATGCCGCCGACGCGCGGTCATTGATACGAAATCGGAACAAGGCGCACGGCGGCCTGTTCATTTCCGGGGACATGTCCACGACGCAAATGCCGGCGTCGGCCAGGCTTCTGCCCCTTGGCGCAAGCGCTCCGGGCCGCCGGCGCGACTGGCATGCTAACTGCTACATGGTTTCCTGCTGGGAGATGCACAGGATCACGAATGAATGGCCGAATTGACCGCAACGTTGATGCAGCGATTTGAAAACGACAGGAGACAGCCATGGTTTCAGATTTAAGACTCAAGCATTTGCTGGTAATGGCGGGTGTGCTGACCGTCACCGGAACTGCGCTGGCTGACGAAGCCCTGCAGCAGGCAATGAAAAGCCCGAAGAACTGGGCGATGCAGGCGGGTAACGACGCCAACCATCGTTACAGCACGCTAAGCCAGATCAACAAGGGCAACGTCAAGAACCTCCAGGTCGCATGGACCTTCTCGACCGGCGTGCTGCGCGGCCATGAGGGCGGGCCGCTGGTCATCGGCGACACCATGTATGTCCATAGCCCGTTCCCGAACAAGGTCTTCGCCCTTAACCTGGAGGACCAGAGCATCAAGTGGAAGTACGAGCCGAAGCAGGACCCGGCGGTGATCCCGGTCATGTGCTGCGACACCGTCAACCGCGGCCTGGCCTTTGGCGACGGCAAGATCATCCTGCAGCAGGCCGACACCACGATGGTCGCGCTCGACATGGCGACCGGCAAGGAAGTCTGGAAGGTCAAGAATGGCGACGCCAAGATCGGCGAGACCAACACCAACACGCCGCACGTGTTCAAGGACAAGGTCCTGACCGGCATCAGCGGCGGCGAGTTCGGCGTGCGCGGCCGCATGACCGCCTACGACCTGAAAACCGGCAAGGAAGTGTGGAAGGGCTACAGCACCGGCCCCGATGCCGAAATGCTGATCGACCCGGACAAGACGATGACCTGGACCGACGGCAAGATGGCGCCGGTCGGCAAGGACTCGTCGATCAAGACCTGGAAGGGAGACCAGTGGAAGATCGGCGGCGGCACCACCTGGGGCTGGTACAGCTATGACCCGGCAGTCAACCTGGTCTACTACGGCACCGGCAATCCCAGCACCTGGAATCCGGCGCAGCGGCCCGGCGACAACAAGTGGTCGATGACCATCTTCGCCCGCGACCTCGACTCCGGCATGGCGAAGTGGGTGTACCAGATGACGCCGCACGACGAATGGGACTTCGACGGCGTCAATGAAATGATCCTGGCCGACATCAAGGTCAAGGGCAAGCCGCGCAAGGCGCTGGTGCATTTCGACCGCAACGGCTTCGCCTACACGATGGACCGGGTCAGCGGCGAACTGCTGGTGGCGGAGAAGTTCGACCCGGTGGTGAACTGGGCCAGCCATGTCGACATGAAGACTGGCCGCCCGGTGGTCCAGGCCAAGTACAGCACCGGCCAGAACGGCGCGGACGTCAACACCAAGGGCGTGTGCCCGGCGGCGCTTGGCACCAAGGACCAGCAGCCGGCATCGTATTCGCCGAAGACCGGCCTGTTCTATGTGCCGACCAACCATGTCTGCATGGACTATGAGCCGTACCAGGTCGACTACACCGCGGGCCAGCCCTTCGTCGGCGCGACGCTGTCGATGTATCCTGCGCCGAACAGCCATGGCGGCATGGGCAACTTCATCGCCTGGGATGCCGGCACCGGCAAGATCGTCTGGTCCAAGCCGGAGCGGTTCTCGGTATGGAGCGGCGCGCTGTCCACGGCCGGCGACGTGAACTTCTACGGCACGCTGGAAGGCTATATCAAGGCTGTCGACAACCAGGGCAAGGAGCTGTGGAAGTTCAAGACCCCGTCCGGCATCATCGGCAATGTCACCACCTGGGAATACAAGGGCAAGCAGTACGTCGGCGTGCTCTCGGGCATAGGCGGCTGGGCCGGCATCGGCATGGCGGCCGGCCTGTCGAAGGACAACGAGGGCCTGGGCGCAGTCGGCGGCTACAAGGACCTGGCGAAGTACACCGAGCTGGGCGGCACGCTGATGGTGTTCGCGCTGCCGGGCAAGTCCTGACCCCGGCATGAAAGGAGCCCGTCCCGCACATGCACGAACAGCGGGGTAGAACCGGCTTCGGGATGCTGCGTCCCGGCGCCGGCACATGATCGCGAGGAGACTCTGATGAGAGGAAGCATCACGATAATTGCAGCATTCCTGTGGGGCCTTGGATGCAGCGCCCAGGCCGCCGACAACGCAGCCAAGGCGCAGGACGCGCCCGCCGGCGGCAAGATCTATACGGTCGTGGACGGCAACAAGGTCGACGGCCTCACGCTGAAGGGATGGAGGACATGGCGCGCGATGGCCTGCGAGCGCTGCCACGGCGCCAACCAGGAAGGCATGGTCGGCCCGTCGCTGGTGGACAGCCTGAAGGTGCTCACCAAGGAACAGTTCAAGACCACGGTGCTGCAGGGGCGCATCGACAAGGGCATGCCCAACTTCAGCGGCTCGCAGCAGGTGGTCGAGAACATCGACAATCTCTATGCCTACCTGAAAGGCCGGTCGGATGGCGCGATCAAGCCGGGCCGTGTCGAGAGCATGGAGAAATGAATCATGTCCTTCGCCGAGAACGGCATTAAAGGCGGCGGCCGCATCCGCATCCGGCTGGGGAGCCTGCTGCAGGCGGCCGCGCTGGCGGCTGCGGCGGCCTTCATGCAGGGCGCGCAGGCGCAGGACGACGGCGGCGCCAAGGTGCTGCGCGTCTGCCAGGATCCGAACAACCTGCCATTCTCCAGCCGCGACGGCCGCGGCCTGGAAAACCGGATCGCCGCGCTGTTCGCCGACAAGCTGGGCTGGAAGCTCGAGCACACCTGGTATCCGCAGCGCATCGGCTTCGTCCGCAACACGCTGCGGGCCAAGGTGCCCGACACCGACCACTACAAGTGCGACCTGATCACCGGCGTGGCGACCGGCTTCGAGCTCGGGTTGACGACCAGGCCGTACTACCGTTCGACCTATGCGCTGGCCTATGTGAAGGGGCGCGGCCTCGACAGCGTGCAGACGCCGGAAGACCTGCTGAAACTCGACCCGGCCGTGCTGCGCAAGCTGAAGATAGGCGCGTTCTCGAAGTCGCCGGCCGTGGACTGGCTTCTGCGGAACGGGCTGATCGACCAGATGGTGCCTTACCAGCACCAGACCGGCGACCCCGACCAGTATCCGGGCCAGATCATTGATCGCGACCTGGTCAACGGCACGGTCGACGTCGCGATGGCATGGGGGCCGATCGTCGGCTATTTCGCGAAGCAGTCGACCGCCAGGCCGATCGCCGTGGTGCCGTTCATGCCGGACAGCAGCGGGCTGAAATACGATTTCAGCATCGCCATGGCGGTGCGGCACGGCGACAAGGCGCTGCGCGACCGCATCGACGGCCTGATCGCCGCCAGCGGTCCGGAAATCAAGGCGCTGCTCGATGAGTACGGCGTGCCGTCCCTGCCGGTCAAGGAAGACTAGACGGAGATACGCGGCCGTCCCCTGGAACCCGGCCGGGCAGGCGAAGCCGCCGGATGTTCAATCTTTCGCAATGGACGCCCGATGATGAGCAATTCAGTTTCCCGCAAAGCGCAGCGCCGCCGGCACGTCGCCTCCGCGGCCTTGCTGTGCGCTTCGATGCTGGCCTGCGTGCCGCCGGCGCTCGCCCAGGAAGTCTCGCAGGCCGAGAAGCTCCTGTTCCAGTCCAACCACCTGCGCAACCTGACCGGCCCGCAGGCGCTGCGCTATCGCTACGTGCACAAGGAGAAGGACGGCGCCGGCTTCAGCGACGCCGTCCAGGTCGACGTCGGCGCCCGGAACAGCGACGGCGGCATCGCCGTGACGGCAAAATTCCTGAGCGGCGAGCGGCAGGTGGCGCTGCCGCCGCTCAGCAGCGCGGAAGGCAATCCGGCCCTGCTGGGTTTCCTGGAGCGGGACATCGCGGAAATGAAGCGCCTGACCGGCGGCTCGACCAATTACTTCCGCAAGCGCATACGGATCGCGTTGGCCGAGGCGGCGAGCGTGGAGCCGGTCTCGCTGGCCTATGACGGGCGCCAGGTGCAGGGCAGGAAGATCGCGATCCAGCCTTACCTGAACGATCCGATGCGCGAGAAGATGCAGAAGTACGTCGGCAAGAATTACGTCTTCCTGCTGAGCGACGAGATTCCGGGCGCCGTCTACGAATTGAAATCCACCGTGCCCGGCGAGCCCAAGGCCAGCGCCGCGCAGGTCGAGGAGACGATGACGCTGGCCGGCGCGAGCGGCGGACCGTGAGCGTCGGCCGCCTGCCTCGCGCCGCGCGCATCAGTCACCCTATGACGAGGCACCGTGAAGATACTGGCCTTCGATCATCACACCGCGCGATATGGCGCCGGAGGCGGCATGCTGTCGTGCGCCGGGTTCCATGCCGACCGCCCGCTGCTCGGCGTGCTGGGCGACCTGTGCCGGCTGCCGGGCGTCGAGGTCACGCTGCTGCGCGCTCCCGGCCTGGCGCGGCTGCAGCTGCCGGACGCGGTGCGCGTCATTCCGTGCGCGCCGGAACGCGCGGCGGAAACCGTCGGCGCCTGCATCGCCGATGCCGACGCGGTGTGGCCGGTCGTACCTGAATCGTACGGCATGCTGGAACTGGCGTCGCGCCACATCCTAGGCTGCGGCAGCCTGCTGCTCGGCTCGCGGCCGGACGCGGTCAGCGTGGCCGCGAGCAAGCACGAGACCGCGCGCGTGCTGAAGGCGGCCGGCATCGCGGTCGTCGACACCTTCCTGCTGCATGACGCGCTGCCTGCCGGCGCCAGCGCCTGGGTCGTCAAGCCGGATGACGGCGCCGGTTGCAGCGAAACCCGGATCTATGCCGACTGCGACGCCGCCCGCCTGGCGACCGGCGAGCGGGACGGCGGCCGGTACGTGATGCAGCCCTACCTCCGCGGCGCGCACCGCAGCATGTCGATGGTGTGCGCCGACGAGCAGGTGCTGCTGATGAGCGTGAACGAGCAGCGCATGGCCGTGTTCGACAATCAGCTGCATTACATGGGCAGCACGGTCAACGGGGTGCGCGAACAGCAGCGGCAGTGCAGGGCGCTGGCGGAACGGGTGATCGGGGCGCTGCCCGGACTCTGGGGCTGCGTCGGCATCGACTTCATCATGACCGAGGACGGGCCGGTGGTGCTCGAGGTGAATCCGCGGGTGACGATGGCGCACGCGGCGCTGCGGCAGTCGACCGGCCATAACCCGGCGCAGCTGCTGCTGGAGCTGTTGCTGGGCAAATCCTGCGCGCCGCTGGAAGCGCGGCGCATCAAGCCCGTCAGCATCGATATCAGCCCGTTTCCGGAACCGCCCGAGAGCCGGCACCGCAATGCGGCTGGCTAGCGCGGCGCAAGGTCAGGCAAGGCCGTGCGCATTGGCCGGCTTCTTGCTGTCGGGCAGATGGATCTCGAGCCGGTCCAGCTTGCGGTACAGCGTGTTGCGGCCCACGCCCAGCTGCCGCGCGACCGTGCTGATGTTCCAGCGCGCCTGCTCCAGCACCTGCAGCAGCGCCTCCCGCTCCGCCTGCTTCAAGGGATTCAGGCAGCTCTCGCCTTCGCCGCGGTGCGCCGATGCGGGCATTGGCGGCTGCGGACTGCTTTTGCGGATCTCCGGCGGCAGGTCCTCGACGTCCAGCACATCGGCGTTGCGCAGCGCGACCATGGTGCGCAGCACATTGCGCAGCTGGCGTATGTTGCCCGGCCACCGGTACTGGTCGAGCACTGCGAGCAGCTCGGGCGTCATCGACAGCGGCCCGCACCCGGCCTGCTCGCGCGAGAGCAGGTGCGCGATCAGCTGCCGGCGGTCGCCCCGCTCGCGCAGCGGCGGCATGGTCAGCGTCAGCCCCTGCAGCCGGTAGTAGAGGTCTTCCCGGAACTCGTGCCGCTCTATCTTTTCCATCAGGTCGCAATGCGTGGCGCTGATGACGCGTATATCGATGCTGACAGGCGTCTCGCCGCCCAGCGGCACCACCTCCCGTTCCTCCAGCACCCGCAGCAGCCGCGCCTGCAGGTGCAGCGGCATGTCGCCGATTTCATCGAGGAACAGCGTCCCGCCGTTCGCCTGGAAAAACTTGCCGCGCTGTCCTTCCTTGCTGGCCCCGGTGAATGCGCCGGGCTTGTAGCCGAACAATTCGCTTTCGATCAGCGACTCCGGTATCGACGAGCAATTGATCGCGACGAAGGCCTGCTGCGCGCGCGGGCCGGACATGTGGATAGCCTTGGCGAACAGTTCCTTGCCGGTGCCGGTCTCGCCGCACAGCAGGATGGCCACGTCGCGGTTCATCACACGGGTCGCGGCCTGCACGTTGTGGCTCATCGCCGCATCGGGGCCGACCTGCAGCTGCTGCAGCGGCGTGCGGCCTTCGCTGTCGGCGTCGGCGTCGCGTGCCGGCTGGCCGCACAGGTGCAGCCTGGGCTGGCTGGGCGCGGTCGCATAGGCGAAGAAGCGGCGGCCGAAGCGCGAGTCGAACACCGGCGCCACCGGGCGGCCGAGCTTGCTGGTGTCGCGGACCAGCGATTCGAAGGACACGTTGAGGAATTCTTCCAGCGCATGCCCGACCACTTCCTGCGCCGCCACGCCCAGCTGCAGCAGCGCGTTGCGCGTGGCGGCCATCACCGTGTCGCTCTCATCCATGACCAGGATGCCCGCGCTCGGCGTGCCGACGAATTCCGCGCGGCTGTGGAAATGGATGAAGCGCTGGCCGGCGTAGGTGTCGAGGAATATCCGGTTCTCTATCGTGTGCACCGACATGTTGACGAGGTCCAGCACGTGCTTGGGCGCGAGATGGGTCTCGCCGGACGCATCCAGCACCGCGAGCACATCGCCGTTGGCGTCGAAGATCGGGGCGGCGGCGCAGATCAGGCCGGTATTGCGGAACAGGAAATGATCGTACTGCTGCACCATGGTCGGCCGCTTCTCCAGCAGCGCCGTGCCCATGCCGTTGGTTCCCTGGTAGCGCTCCGACCAGACTGCGCCCGGCATCATGCCGGTCTTGGACGCGGCATGGGTAAAGCCGGGGTCGCCGAAGAAGTTCATCAGCACGCCGTCGGCGTCGGTGAGCATGATCGCGTAGCCGGACCCGGCAATCTGCTGGAACAGGTTGGCCATCTCGCCCTTGGCCGCGCTCAGCACATGCGCCAGCTTTGCCTGCCGTTCCTGCAGCTCGACCCGCTCGACGATATAGGGCTCGTACACGATGCTCGAATCGAGCGCGTAGTCGCGCATGCACCGTATCCAGGAGTCCGTGATGTAGCCGGGCGCCGACAGCGCCGCGACCGAGATGTTTTCGACGGCAGCCTTGATCCGGCTGCAGTGATGATTGCTGGTGAGCATGTCTGGTCTCCTTAAGCTGATTGTTCAGCCCTTTTTATGATTCCTCTGACAGTGCCCGCGCTCTGGTGGCCCGGTTTTTGCTGCAATTTTGCTATTAATAAGCTTGCAACGGTCCGATCCTGTTGGCTTTGTTCTGTGACCGGCTGGGTGAGAGCTTAGGGCTGCGCTGAATAAGTAAACGGATTCCGACAGAAGAGCGTTATAGAGGGCAATAACAAAGACCGCGGCAACGAATGATGAAGCAGCAGACTCTGGCAATGGCAGCAGACCAAGGCTTTGAACGGCATCGCAAGCCGACCAGGCGCGATGCGTTTCTGGAGACGATGAACCGGGTTGTTCCCTGGGACGCATTGTGCGCGGTCGTCGAGCCGCATTATCCTAAGAAGGGAAATGGGCGACCACCGATCGGGCTGGAGCGTATGCTGCGCATTCATTGCCTGCAGCACTGGTTCAACCTGGCTGATCTGGCGTGCGAGGAAGCGCTGTACGACAGCGCCAGTCTGCGCCGCTTTGCCGGCATTGACCTGGGCAGTGAGCCGGTGCCGGATGCGACCACACTGCTCAAATTCCGCCGCCTGCTGGAGCAGCATAAGCTGGCCGAGCGTTTGTTTGCAGAAGTAGGCCGTGTACTGCAGGGCAGCGGCATGACGCTCAAGACCGGCACGATTGTCGATGCGACGATTATTGCCGCGCCGAGTTCGACCAAGAACGCCGACCGGCAGCGTGATCCCGAGATGCACCAGACCCGGAAAGGCAAGCAGTGGTATTTCGGTATGAAGCTGCATATTGGGGTGGACAGCCAGAGCGGCCTGGCGCACAGCGCTGTGGTGACGCCGGCCAATATCCATGACAAGCACCCGTTGCCCGACCTGCTGCATGGGCAGGAACGACGCGTCTATGGCGACAGCGCCTATACCAGCCAGAAGGGCCTGATCCGTGGCAAGGCACCGAAAGCGAAAGATTTTACAAACGAACGTGTCCGCAAAGCCGGCCAAGTCGATGAAGCTAAGCGCTCAAAGAACCGCAGCAAGTCGAAAATCCGAGCGCGGGTGGAACACGTGTTTGGCGTGGTGAAGCGGCTGTGGGGCTTCTCGAAGGTGCGCTATCGCGGCTTGGCTAAAAATGCCGGCCGGGCCTTTACGGCGCTGGCGTTGGCCAATATTTACCTGGCGCGCCATCGGCTGATGGCACCAGGACGCCCATAGTGGGCAAAGCAGGCTGAAAAGCCTGCAGCAGCCGCCCGTAAGGACGATAGACAGGGCACTGGACCCGTCCTTTTATCCAAATCCTACTTTATAAACTTCGCAAACGGATAAAAGCAGGCTTGTTCAGCGTAGCCTTAGGTCAACTTGGCCGTTTGCGCAAACGACAATTTTCCTGCCGAACTGTTCGATAGACATGACACATCGCAGCATCGTGTTTCGAAATCAGAGCAGTCCCGAGATGTCTGTCCTTTTATGTTGAAGGAGCTTTAAATGGACGTGAGAGCCGCAGTAGCCCACAAGGCGGGCGCCCCGCTGACCATCGAGACGGTCCAGCTGGAAGGGCCGCGGGCGGGGGAGGTGCTGGTCGAGATCAAGGCCACCGGCATCTGCCATACCGATATGTTCACCCTGTCGGGCGACGACCCGGAAGGCCTGTTCCCCGCCATCCTCGGGCATGAAGGGGCGGGCATCGTGGTCGAGGTCGGCAGCGGCGTGACCAGCCTGAAGCCGGGCGACCATGTGATCCCGCTCTATACCCCGGAATGCCGCCAGTGCGAATACTGCCTGTCGCGCAAGACCAACCTGTGCCAGGCCATCCGCAGCACCCAGGGGCGCGGCGTGATGCCGGACGGCAGCAGCCGCTTCAGCCTCGGCGGCACGCAGGTGTTCCATTACATGGGCACGTCGACCTTCGCCAACTACACGGTCGTGCCCGAGATCGCGCTGGCGAAGATCCGCGAGGACGCGCCGTTCGACAAGGTCTGCTATATCGGCTGCGGCGTCACCACCGGCATCGGCGCGGTGATCTATACCGCCAAGGTGGAGCCGGGCTCGACCGTGGTGGTGTTCGGCCTCGGCGGCATCGGGCTCAACGTGATCCAGGGCGCGCGCATGGTGGGCGCCAACATGATCATCGGCGTCGACATCAACCCGGCCCGCGAGGAGCTGGCGCGCAAGTTCGGCATGACCCACTTCGTCAATCCGAAAGAGGTCGAGGGCGACATCGTCCCTTACCTGGTCGACCTCACCCGGGGCGGCGCCGACTATACCTTCGAATGCATAGGCAACGTCAACCTGATGCGCCAGGCGCTGGAGTGCTGCCACAAGGGCTGGGGCAAGAGCACGATCATCGGCGTCGCCGGCGCCGGCCAGGAAATTGCGACCCGCCCGTTCCAGCTCGTCACCGGCCGCGTCTGGCAGGGCTCGGCATTCGGCGGCGCGCGCGGCCGCACCGATGTGCCCAAGATCGTGGAGTGGTACATGGAGGGCAAGATCAATATCGACGACCTGATCACGCACGTGATGCCGCTCGAAAAGATTAACGATGCGTTCGACCTGATGCATGAAGGGAAGTCGATCCGCTCGGTCGTCACGTTCTGAGCGGGCGGCAATCCGGGCCGCGCGTTTGGTGGTGGAAGGGGGCCGGCGGGCGCAGGACGGCCTGCCGGCGCGGACAACGCAGCAAACATAAACCAGGAGGCAACAATGAGCAGTGACGTCAAGATTCATCCCGCGGTCGACAATGGCATCAAGCCGGCGGCGCCCAATTTCGCCGGCGGCAGGCTGACATGCCATTGCGCGCAGAACAAGGTCGAGGTCGAGATCGGCGCGCAGACCGCCCACAACCATGTATGCGGCTGCACCCGCTGCTGGAAGCCAGCCGGCGCGCTGTTCTCGCAGGTGGCGGTGGTCTCCCGCGACAAGGTCAAGGTCGTCGCCAACGAGGACAAGCTGTACATCGTGGACCCCAGCGCGACGATACAGCGGCATGCGTGCAAGGAATGCGGCGTGCACATGTTCGGCCGCATCGAGAACAAGCAGCACCCGTTCTATGGGCTGGACTTCATCCATACCGAGCTGTCGTCGGAGGAGGGCTGGGCCGCGCCCGAGTTCGCGGCCTTCGTCTCGTCCATCATCGAGGCGGGCGCCAATCCCAACAACATGGCCGCGGTGCGCGCGCGGCTCAAGGAACTGGGGCTGGAGCCGTATGACGCGTTGTCGCCAGCCTTGATGGACGCAATCTCGACCCACGTCGCCAAGGCGGCAGGCAAGCTGGCGGCCTGACGCAACGGCCCGGCGCGCCTGCGGCGGCGCCGGGCTTCACGGGCCGACGGCATCGTGCGCAGAGCGTCGCTTGCCCGTCCTTGCGTCTCGCGGCTGCTTCCGCAGCCGCTGCGGGACCGGTTATCTCCGTTTCTTTCCGCTTGTTTCCTTCAGTCAGCCCTGCTTTTCCTACTTGCGATTCGAGTTTTGTCCGACAGACCGGCCCGGCATTAAACCGTAGGATTCCGAATGCGCGCCGCATTGCCGGCGCATCCATTCCGCAATCTTCTCAGACCAGCCAAGGAACCCAGGATGAATGAACCAGGTAGTGTGCCGCCCCAGGAACAGGACCAGCAGCCAGGGTCGCAGCAGCAGATGACGCCGCAGCCGAACACCATCCCTCCCGATTACCAGGGCAGCGGCAAGCTGGCAGGGCGCGTGGCCCTGATCACCGGCGGCGACAGCGGCATCGGTCGCGCGGTGGCCGTCGCCTTCGCCAAGGAAGGCGCGGACGTGGCCGTGGTGTACCTCAACGAACACGAGGATGCGGCCGAGACCCGCCGCCTGGTCGAGCAGGCCGGCCGCAAGTGCGTGCTGATCGCCGGCGATATCGGCAACGAGTCGTTTTGCCAGGAGGCGGTGCAGCAGACCTTGTCCGACCTCGGGCATCTCGAGGTGCTGGTCAATAACGCGGCGGAACAGCATCCGCAGGAGTCCATCCTCGACATCAGCGCCGAGCAGCTGGAGAAGACCTTCCGCACCAACATCTTTTCGATGTTCTACATGGTCAAGGCCGCGCTGCCGCACCTGAAGGAAGACGCGCGCATCATCAACACCACGTCCGTCACCGCATACCGCGGCAGCCCGCAGCTGCTGGATTATTCATCGACCAAGGGCGCCATCGTCGCGTTCACGCGTTCGCTGTCGCAGGCGCTGGCCGAAAAGAAGATCCATGTGAACGGCGTGGCGCCGGGGCCGATCTGGACGCCGCTGATCCCGTCGACCTTCACGCCCGACAAGGTGGAAAGCTTCGGCCAGAGCGTGCCCCTGAAGCGTCCCGGCCAGCCCGAGGAAGTCGCACCGTCCTACGTGTTCCTGGCGTCCGATGGCGGCAGCTACATGACCGGCCAGGTGCTGCACCCGAATGGCGGCGAAATCATCAACGGCTGAGCGGACTCGACGTACCGGGCGGATTCGGCGGGGCCGGCGGCCCGCCGGTCCAGGCGGTGGCGTCGAACTCGAAGGCGGTGTCGTCGAACACCGAGTTGTGGCGCCAGATCACGTGCTGACGGGCCACCACCAGCATCCAGATCTCGGTCTCCGCCGGCTGGCTGGCGGCGAAGGCCGCATGCGCAAGCACGGCCGCGCAGGCGCCCGACTGCGGGTCCCGCACCGATGCATAACGAATCAGCTCGATGCCTTCGGCCCTGGCCGTGCGCGCGATTGCCTGGCAGGCCGCGTAGTCGGCGGGATCGGTCCAGGCCGTGCGCCGGCCGTCGAACGGCGGCAGGCGCAGGTCGATGCCACGGCCGGCGACCGGCGTGCGGAACAGGGTCTGCGGAATAGGGCCGATGCCGTCCAGCGCCGGGCTGTCCATCAGGAAGCGCCAGCGCCAGTAGCCGAGTTCGGCGCATGCGGTGCGGCGTTCGTCGGCGCCGTAGAAGACGCCCGGTTCGGCCGGCCCGCGAAATCGCGAGCCGGACGGCAGTGGCGGATAGCGGAACGGGGTGAAGAGCAGCCAGTGCAGGCGGCGCAGGGACTCGTCCAGCGCTGGCTTTGACTGGTCGAGCAAACTTTCCAGCAAGGCCTGTTCGTCCAGCGTATCGACCAGCACCATGGTCGCGATCTTGTGCTGCGCTTCCACCGCGCGCCACAGGTCGAGCCTGAACGGCGCGGCATGCGCCGCCAGGGTGTCGGCCACCGCCTCAGATCCTGCCACGGTGGGCGTCGACGTAATGCAGCACGCGGACCAGGCCTTCCGCGCTTTCCATCATCGCTAGCGGCGCCTGGCCGAGGCCGAGGTTGTCGGAAGTAAGCCATTTCCTTGCATCGGCATCGTGGCCGACCATGGCGTCCAGCGAGCGGAACAGTCGCACCAGCAGGATGCCGAGTTCCCATTCCTTGCCGCGTTCCGGGCTTAACTGGTAGGTGCCGGCGCAGAGCCGGGAGGCGGTGGCGGTACTCACGCCCAATATGCGGGCCAACGCGTTCTGGCGGATTTCAAGCAGGCTGGCGGCATTGCGCACTGCCTTGCTCAGGGTAGCGCCGGCGTCGGGATGGACTTGCGGCACTGCTGGTCGGTCGGCCACGGCTTTCATTTCCATTCCTTTCTGTTGAAATAATCGTGCGTTTTATTTCTGGAGAAACCTATCATGGGTTGGTCAAGATGTCCAGTGTTTTCCTGGCGTTCACGTTCGCGCCCGATTGCCGGCTCCGGCTGGACAGGGCAACTCATGGTGCCGCCGGTTATAATCGCGGTTTCCCGACGCAACCCCGCACCGTGGACGCAGGACCGAGCCGCAGTGCATCAACTTCCTTCTCGCCATGCTGATTTTGCCGGGCTCCAATGCCCTGTCCGCCTTCCGCGCCCAACGCCTTCTGACCCAGCTACAGGACATCGACCCGGCGATTACCGCCGTCTCCGCCCGCTACCAGCATTTCATCGACAGCGCCCGCACGCTCGGCGACGACGACGTGTCACGGCTCGACGCGCTGCTGACCTACGGCGAGCCGGCTGCCGCAGAGCAGGACGGCGATATCTTCGTCGTGATCCCGCGCTTCGGCACCATTTCGCCGTGGGCCAGCAAGGCGACCGACATCGCGCACAACTGCGGGATGGAGCACATCCACCGGATAGAGCGCGGCGTTTCCTATCGCATCCAGGTGAAGTCCGGCCTGCTGGGCGGCGCGCGCCGGCTGGCGGAAGGCAGCGCCGGGCCGGTGGCAGCCGTGCTGCATGACCGCATGACCGAGATGGTGCTGCGCAGCGCGGACGACGCGGCCGGCCTGTTCCGCGAACTCGCGCCGAAGCCGCTGGCATTCGTCGACCTGGCCGGCGGCAGGGACGCGCTGGAAACGGCCAACACCGAGCTGGGGCTGGCGCTGTCGGACGACGAGATCGACTACCTGCTCGACGCCTTCACCAGGGCAGGCCGCAACCCGACCGACGTCGAACTGATGATGTTCGCGCAGGCCAACAGCGAGCATTGCCGGCACAAGATCTTCAACGCCGACTGGACCATCGACGGCGAAGCGCAGGACAAGTCGCTGTTCGCGATGATCCGCAATACCCACCAGCTGCATCCCGAGGGCACCATCGTCGCCTATAGCGACAATTCCTCGGTGATCGAAGGCGCGAACGTGCAGCGCTTCTATCCGCGCGGCGCGGCCGAGGGCAATGTCTACAAGGCCAGCGAAGAGCTGACCCATATCCTGATGAAGGTGGAAACCCATAACCACCCGACCGCGATCGCACCGTTCCCCGGCGCCTCCACCGGCGCCGGCGGCGAGATCCGCGACGAGGGCGCCACCGGCCGCGGCGCCAAGCCCAAGGCCGGACTGACCGGCTTCACCGTCTCCAACCTGATGCTGACCCATGCGGTGCAGCCCTGGGAAAACGCCCGCGATGCGGCAGAACCGCCGGCCGCCCGCGCGCCGCATGCGCAGGGCGGCATCTACGGCAAGCCGGAGCGCATCGTCTCGCCGCTGCAGATCATGGTCGAAGGCCCGCTCGGCGGCGCCGCATTCAACAACGAGTTCGGCCGGCCCAACCTGGGCGGCTATTTCCGCAGCTACGAGCAGAACGTCGGCGGCACCGTCTACGGCTATCACAAGCCCATCATGATCGCCGGCGGCATCGGCAACATCTCGGCCGCGCATACGAAGAAGGAAGCGCTGCCGGTGGGCAGCCTGCTGGTGCAGCTGGGCGGGCCGGGCATGCGCATCGGCATGGGCGGTAGCGCCGCGTCGTCGATGGCGACCGGCAGCAATACCGCCGACCTCGACTTTGACTCGGTCCAGCGCGGCAACCCGGAAATGGAGCGGCGCGCGCAGGAAGTCATCAACGCCTGCTGGGCGATGGGCGACGCCAATCCCATCCTGTCCATCCACGACGTCGGCGCCGGCGGCCTGTCGAACGCCTTTCCCGAGATTACCAACGACGCCGGCCGTGGCGCGATCTTCGACCTGCGCCGCGTGCCGCTGGAAGAAAGCGGCATGGCGCCCAAGGAAATCTGGAGCAATGAGTCGCAGGAACGTTATGTGATGGCGATTTCCCCGGACTGCCTGGCGCTGTTCCAGTACCTGTGCGAGCGCGAACGCTGCCCGTTCGCGGTCGTCGGCCACGCAACCGAGGAACGCCAGCTGCAGGTGATCGACCCGCAGCATGACAACAAGCCGGTCGACATGCCGATGGACGTGCTGCTCGGCAAGCCGCCGAAGATGCACCGCGACGTCGCCCGCGTCGCCGCCAGCCTGCCGCCGGTGGACCTGACCGGCATCGTGCTGGAGGAAGCGGCTCTGCGCGTGCTGCGCCAGCCTACCGTCGGCGACAAGTCCTTCCTGATCACCATCGGCGACCGCACCGTCGGCGCGACCACCGTGCGCGACCAGATGGTCGGCCCGTGGCAGGTGCCCGTCGCCGATTGCGCGGTCACCACGATGAGCTTCGAAGGCCATGTCGGCGAAGCGATGGCGATGGGCGAGCGCACGCCGCTGGCCGTCATCGACGCGCCGGCTTCGGGCCGCATGGCGGTCGGCGAGGCAATCACCAACATCGCCGCCGCGCCGATCGCGTCGCTGTCCGACGTCAAGCTGTCGGCCAACTGGATGGCCGCCTGCGGCCAGCCCGGCCAGGACGCGGCACTGTTCGACACGGTGAAGGCGGTCGGCATGGAACTGTGCCCGGCGCTGGGCGTCAGCATCCCGGTCGGCAAGGACTCGCTGTCGATGCGCACGACCTGGAAGGAAGCCGACGGCACGGCAAAGTCGGTGACCTCGCCGGTGTCGCTGATCGTCTCGGCCTTCGCCCGCGTGACCGACGTGCGCAAGTCGCTGACGCCGCAGCTGCGCACCGACCTCGGCGACACCGCGCTGATCCTGGTCGACCTCGGCCGCAGCCGCAACCGGATGGGCGGCTCCATCCTCGCGCAGGTGATGCAGCAGGTCGGCAATGACGCGCCGGACCTCGACAGCGCCGACGACCTGAAGGCGTTCTTCGCCGCGATCCAGCGGCTCAACGCCGAAGGCCATCTGCTGGCCTACCACGACCGTTCCGACGGCGGCCTCTACACGACGCTGTGCGAGATGGCCTTTGCCGGACGCACCGGCGTGTCGGTCAACCTCGACATCCTGGCGATGGAGGGCGAGCATGCGTCCGACTGGGGCGACTCGAAGAACTGGGCCAGCCAGGTCGGCGAACGCCGCAATGAAATGACGCTGCGCGCGCTGTTCAGCGAAGAGCTGGGCGCCGTGCTGCAGGTGCGGGCCGACCAGCGCTCGGACGTGATGAACGTGCTGCGCGAATTCAATCTCGGGGCCTGCAGCCACATCATCGGCAAGCTCAACCCGCGGGATGCGATCGAGTTCACCCGCGACGCCAAGGTGATCTACAAGGCGCCGCGCAGCGCGCTGCAGAAGGCATGGAGCGAGACCAGCTGGCGCATCGCCCGGCTGCGCGACAACCCGGCCTGCGCCGACGCCGAGTACAACCGCATCGACGACACCGCCGACCCCGGCATCACGCCCAGGGTGGCATTCGACATGGAGCAGGACGTTGCCGCCCCGTTCATCGCCACCGGCGCGCGGCCGCGCGTGGCCATCCTTCGCGAGCAGGGCGTGAACTCGCACATCGAAACCGCCTACGTGATGCACCAGGCAGGCTTCGACGCGGTCGACGTCCACATGAGCGACCTGATTTCCGGCCGCGCCCGGCTGGCCGACTTCAAGGGCGCCATCGCGGTCGGCGGCTTTTCCTACGGCGACGTGCTGGGGGCGGGCGAGGGCTGGGCCAAGACCATCCTGTTCAACATGCAGCTGGCCGAGCAATTCTCCCTCTTCTTCAACCGCGACGACACCTTTGCGCTGGGCATCTGCAACGGCTGCCAGATGATGAGCAACCTGAAGTCCATCATCCCCGGCGCGCATGCGTGGCCCAAGTTCACCCGCAATCGCTCCGAGCAGTTCGAGGCGCGCTTTGCAATGGTCGAGGTGGCGGACTCGCCGTCGATCTTCTTCCAGGGCATGGCCGGCACGCAGGCGCCGATCGCGGTGGCGCATGGCGAAGGCCATGCCGACTTCACGCAGACCGGCAGCCTGAGCGACGCGCTGGTGGCGATGCGCTTCGTCGACAACCAGGGCGCGCAGACCGAAGCCTATCCGTACAACCCGAACGGCTCGCCGCAGGGCATCACCTCGGTGACCACGCCGGACGGCCGCTTCACGGTGCTGATGCCGCATGCGGAACGCGTGTTCCGCACCGTGCAGCAGTCATGGCACCCCGACGGCTGGGGCGAGCACACGCCGTGGATGCGGATGTTCCGCAATGCGCGGGTGTGGGTCGGGTAGGGACGGGACGCCGGCCCGTTCCGCGCCTGCGCGGTTTATACGGGCTGGGAAACGATATTTCCAGCCGCCAGCAGACGTGCAGCAAGCGCGCCGTTGATCAGGTCCGCCGCCTCGGCGTCGCCGCGCTTCATCGCGTGTCCGAGCGCCGGCTCGGCCGCCGCCCCCGCCTGCAGCAGCATGACGAGCGCCGGGTACTGGCCGGCATGGGCCGCATGGTCTAGCGCGTTCGCGAGCGCGGCGCTGGTGGCGCCGTCGCTGATGCACATCCCGAGCAGGTCGGGATCGCCGCTCACCGCAGCGGCCGCGAGCGCCTGCCCATCCGGGTCGGCGACGGCGCCGGCATTGCGCAGCAGTTGGACGATGCCGGTGTCACCGGCATCGATCGCCTGCACCAGCAGCGTCGCGCCGCATGCGCTGCGGGTGCGCACGTCGATGCCGGCGTCGAGCAGCAGCCCGACCAGCGCTGGCCGGCGCGACCGGATCGCCAGCGCCATGCACTGGAAACGGTCGCCGTCGCGCCAGGCGATGCGGGCCGCCAGCAGCGTCGCGGCCAGCCCGTCGTAACCGGCCTCGCAGGCCAGCGCCAGCAGGTCGATCCGCAGCTCGGCGTCGATCCGTGCGCCATGCCGCTGCACTACGGCGATCGCCGCGGCCTCGAATCCTTGCGGGAAAGCGTCCAGTCGCTGGAGGTTGCTGGCGTCGTCGGCAATCGTGCGCAGCATTACATCCGGCGTTGCAGCGCGGCGACCGCCGGCGCGCCGGTAAAGCGGCTGCAACAGCAGCGTCGCCTGTGCATCATCGAATCCGGGCAGGGCGGCAGGATCAGTAGGCATGTCGGGCGTCCTCGCAGTGCTACGGTCTATTAAAGCCTAGCGGTCGTATTGTCCGCAGGTTTGAGGAACGACAGAATTCCGCCGCGCATGCGCCTTGCAGCGCACGGACTTTGGTTCGGGCGCTGCAAGGCTGCCTGCCTGTTCTCTGATACAGGATGGCAGGCACAGGTTGGCCGGCACGGCGGCTCCGTGCATTCATGCAATTAACGACGCTTCCGTGACTTTCCTGAGGCGCGCATTGCAAAAAGGCCCTGTCTCCTTGCGAAGACAGGGCCTTTGAAGACATCGCCGCGTCGGCGGCAATGGAAAAACCTTACTGGATCTTGGCTTTTTTCTTCAGTTCCTGCTGGTACGCCTGCAGTTTCTGCTGCTGCAGCGACTCGGCGATCTGCGGCTTGACTTCCTCGAAGGTCGGCACTTTTGCCGCACGGGAGTCTTCCAGCTTGATCACGTGGTAGCCGAACTGGGTCTTGACCGGGGTCTCGGTGATGTCGCCCTTTTTCAGCGCGATCATCGCGTCGGAGAACGGCTTGACGAAGGCGGTCGGTGGCGCCCAGTCGAGGTCGCCGCCATTTGCTGCCGAACCCGGGTCCTTGGACTGCTTGGCCAGGTCTTCAAACTTCGCGCCGCCTTTCAGCTTGGCGATGATGGCTTTCGCGTCTTCTTCCTTCTCGACCAGGATGTGGCGGGCGTGGTATTCCTTGTCGCCGGCCTGCGCCTTGAACTTGTCGTACTCGGCTTTCATGTCGGCGTCGCTGACCGGATTCTTTTTCACATAGTCCTGGACCAGTGCGCGGATCACGATCGACTGGCGGGCCATGTCCATCTGGTTTTTCACTTCCGGACTGTTGGTCAGGCCCTGGCGGTCGGCTTCCTGCATCAGGATTTCGCGGTTGACCAGTTCTTCCTTGACCATCGCGCGCAGCTGCGGCGTGTCCTGCTGGCCCTGGGTCGCCATCTGCTTGATCATGGCGTCCGCGCGGGACGAGGGCACCGGCTTGCCGTTCACAACCGCGAGGTTCTGGGCCATGGCGGGCAGGGAGGCGGTTGCGAGTAGAAGAACGAGCAGGCGAGCGGGTTTTAAGGTCATGTCTGTTCCTTGAGTTGGGAAATGAATGGGGAGTTGATCAGTAACGGCGCGGCGCTTAAGTTGCAGCGCCGGCTTCGGCGGGCGTCAGCGCGGTAATGGCGAGTGCGTGGATGTCGGTTTGCATCATGTCCTGCAGCGCATCATACACGAGGCGATGTCTGGCAACCCGGGGTTGCCCTTCAAAGCGCGAGGATACGAGACGTAAGCGGTAATGTCCACCGCCGGATGCCGCGCCGGCATGGCCGGCATGCAGCGCCGACTCGTCCTCGACCTCGCATTCGACCGGCGCCAGGCCGGCCTCCAGCAGGGCCCTGATCCGCGCGATGCGCTGGTTTGGCGGCATCATCCTGGGTCCTTTACATATTTGGAAAGAAACATTGTCTGGGCGACGACGAAGGCGATCATCAGGCCCATGAAGCCGAAGAGCTTGAAATTCACCCAGGTCGACGTCGGGAAGTTGAACGCGATGTACAGGTTGATCACGCCCATTGCTGCGAAGAATGCAGCCCAGGCCAGGTTCAGCCGGGTCCATACCGGGTCGGGCAGGTCGATCTGTCCCTTCATCATCAGCCGGATCAGGTTCTTGTTCATCAGCAGTTGCGCGCCGATCAGCACCACGGCGAAGACCCAGTAGAGCACGGTGGGCTTCCACTTGATGAATGCTTCGTTATGGAAATAGATCGTGGCGCCGCCGAATACGACGATGATCGCCAGCGACACCCACAGCATCGCGTCGACTTTCTTCCTGCGCACCAGCAGGTAACCGATCTGCGCGATCGTGGCGACGATGGCGACCGCAGTCGCCAGCAGGATAGGCGCTTGTTCCGGTCCGACGCTGCCGCCGGAAACCAGGCCGGACAGGTATTCGCCGACCATCGACTGCGCGGCAGCGGTATGACCCTCACCCCATTTGAACACCCCGAAGAACAGGATGACGGGAAACATATCGAACAGAAACTTCATGCGCTCTTTTCCTTATTCCGGTAGCGGGTCGAACCGCAGCGACGCGGAGTTGATGCAATAGCGCAGTCCGGTCGGCGGTGGACCGTCGGGAAAGACATGGCCGAGGTGGGCGTCGCAGACATTGCACAGGATTTCAGTGCGGACCATGCCGTGGCTGCGGTCGACTTTCTCCGCGACGTTCTCCGGGTTGATCGCCTTGAAGTAGCTGGGCCAGCCGCAGCCGGACTCGAACTTGGCGTCGGACTCGAACAGCGGCGTGTTGCAGCAGACACAGGTGTAGATGCCGTGCTCGTGATGGTCCCAGAACTTGCCGGTGAAGGCGCGCTCGGTCGCGGCATGGCGGGTGACCTGGTACTCCATCGGGTCCAGCATCTGACGCCACTCGGCATCGGTTTTCCTGACTTTCTCTGTCATGATTGCCTTTCTTGGTCTCGTTCAGGAGGAACAGCTGACTTCCAGTTCGCTCGCCCAGTCCGGCGGCAGCGCGGCATACTGCTCATTCTCTGGCTGTTCGTCATACGGATGTTCTAGCACGGCAAGCAATTTCTGCACTTCCGAAAAGTCCTTGATCTGGGCTTTTTCGATCGCCTGCTGCGCCAGGTAGTTTCGAAGCACGTATTTGGGGTTCGCCTGGTGCATTGCAAGGCGTCGTTGCATATCGTTACTATTTTCCTGGAGCAACCTGGCGCGATATTGTACTGCCCATTGGTCGAATGCGGCGCGGTCGATGAACAGGTCGCGCACGGCTTCCTCCGACCCCGGCTCGGCGATGCGCAAGTCCCCGAGCCGGCGGAAAAACAGCGTGAAGTCCACGTGGCTTGCCGCCATGATGCCGAACATGTCGTCGAACAGCTTGCCGTCTTCGTCCTGCGTGGTCGCAAGCCCCAGCTTTGCATGCAGCAGCGCATCCATTTTCCCGGCGAATGCCGGCCGGTAGACCGCGAGCGCATCCTTGGCTTCGTCGACGTCGCCGATCAGCGGGAGCAGGGCCTGGCCCAGCGCGTGGCAGTTCCAGTCGCCGATCTGCGGCTGCATGCTGTACGCATAGCGGCCCTGCTGGTCGGTGTGATTGCAGATATGGCGCGGGTCGAAGGCTTCCATGAAGCCGAACGGACCGTAGTCCAGCGTCAGCCCGAGTATCGACATGTTGTCGGTGTTCATCACGCCGTGCATGAAGCCGACCGCCTGCCACCAGGCAATCATCTCGGCGGTGCGTCTCGTGACCTCGGCCAGCAGCGCCTTGTACGGCTGCGGCTGGTCCTTCAGCTCCGGGTAGAAGCGGCCGATCACATAATCGGCAAGCAGCTTCAGCTCATCCTCGCGGCCTTGGTAGAACCAGTGCTCGAAACTGCCGAAACGCACGAAGCTCGGCGCCATCCGGGTTGCCACCGCCGCCGTTTCCGGCGTCTCGCGCATCACGCGCTGGTCCGAGCCGGTGACGCATAACGCGCGGGAACTGGGCACGCCGAGCGCGGCCATCGCTTCCGAGCAGAGGAATTCGCGGATCGACGAACGCAGCACGGCGCGGCCATCGCCCATGCGGGAATACGGCGTCATGCCCGCGCCCTTGAGCTGCAGCTCGAGCTTGCCCGGCGCCGCGGCGCCTGGCGCGTCGATGTCGCCGAGCAGGATCGCGCGGCCGTCGCCGAGCTGGCCCGCCCAGACGCCGAACTGGTGGCCCGAATAGACGGCCGCGAGCGGCTGCGACTGGGCCGGGATGCGGTTGCCGCTGACCGCGTCGATGAATTCCTGGCGGGCGAATTCGGCCGGATCGAGCCCGATCAGGGCGGCCGCTGACGCGCTGCCGCAGACCATGTAGGGCCGCGACAGCGGCGTCGGCTGCAGGCGGGTGTAGAACGACGCGGGCAGCGACGTGTAGGAATTCTCCAGGGGCAATTCATCCAGGGAAAACAGCGGGCGTTGCCGTGTGCTTACATTCATGAAATATCCTTCAAAGGCATTGCCGGATCGGTGGCGGATGCAGGTATGACCGTGGCCGCGGCGCTTGGTGCCGGACGGCGCCTGCGGCCTTCCGGGTAGGCGATCGCGGTGATGGCCGCCGGGTCCTCGATGAAGACCCGGCCGTAGTTGGTCTGTATCAGCCCGTCGTGCTCCCACAGGCGCAGCTGCTTGGCGATGCTCTGGCGCGACTTGCCCAGCAGGTGACCGAGTTCTTCCTGCGTCAGCGGGACCTCGCGGCCGCGCGGGATGACCGCGGCCGACATCGCCGACGGCTGCAGCTGCGCCAGTTCCAGCAGCCGCCGCGCCAGGCGCTGCGCCAGCGGCGCGACCGCCGCTTCCTCGACCAGGTCGAAAGTGGCCCGCAGCCGCAGCGCCAGCATCCGCGCAAACCGCTCGTAAATCGCCGGATGGCGCATCAGCAGCCGGTTGAAGTCGGTCCGCGCGTGGAACAGCAAGATGCTCGGGCCGGACGCGTGGCCGTCATGGGTGCGCGGCAGGCCGTCGAACATCGAGATCTCGCCGAACCAGTTGGGCCGTTCCATCACGGCAATCGTGGTCGTGTGCCCGTCCGCGGTGGCGCGGGTGAAGCGCACCGAGCCGCTGGCGATGGTGTAGAAACCGTCGCAGGCGTCGCCGCGCGCATGGACCAGCTCGCTGTCCGCATAAAGCCGGAGCGAGCCGCAGGCGGCGGCTTCGGCAATCACGTCGTCGGGGAGGTCCGCCAGCCAGGATTCGCGCAGCAGCGCAGCCTTGTCCAGATCGGTTTTCGCGGGAATGGGCATGCAAATGTTAAAGAGTTGACAGTCTGGCGGCGGCGTATGCGACGATACTTGCGGACCACGGCCCCGAAGAACGGCCGAAGCGCGCCCGGAACCCGGTACGCCCCTTATTTTGACAGAGAAGAGAGAGACCGATATGAACGCACCTGAAAAACTGGCATTTCCATCGCTGCGCGAGCGCGTCTCGCCCGAGGAATGGCAGGTCCGCCAGGACCTCGCCGCGTGTTACCGCCTGGTTGCCGACTTCGGCTGGAGCGACCTGGTGTTTACCCATATCACCGCGCGTGTCCCGGGCACCGAGGACCAGTTCCTGATCAATCCCTACGGCCTGATGTTCAACGAGATCACGGCGTCCTCGCTGGTCCGCATCGACCAGCAGGGCACCAAGCTCGATGATTCGCCGTACCCGGTCAATCCGGCGGGCTTCACCATCCATTCCGCGGTGCATGCGGTGCGCCACGATGCGCTCTGCGTGCTGCACACGCATACCGCGAACGGCGTCGCGGTGTCGGCGCAGAAGGGCGGCGTGCTGCCGCTGTCGCAGCAGTCCATCTTCGTGCTGTCGAGCCTCGGCTATCACGACTACGAGGGCGTGGCGCTGAACGAGGAAGAGAAGCCGCGCCTGGTCCAGGACCTGGGCCGCAACAGTTTCCTGATGCTGCGCAACCACGGCCTGCTGACCGTCGGCAAGACCGTGGCCGACGCCTTCCTGAACATGTACACCTTCGAGAACGCCTGCAACATCCAGGTCCGCGCGCAGGCCGGCGGCGGCGAACTGATCCACATTCCGCAGCAGATCATCGACGGCGCGATGGCCCAGTCGAAAGCCGCGACCAAGTCGCTTGGCGGCATGCTGGCCTGGCCCGGCCTGCTGCGCCGCCTCGACAAGGTCGACCCGAGCTGGCGCGACTGATGCGGCCCATTTGAAGCGACAGCAAGAATATTCAGGAGACAAGATGGAAAACACGAACGACTCGATGGAAGCGGTGGCAACTGCGGAAGCCCGCGCCACCTTCCACGACATGCAGGATGGCACCGCGCAGGACTGGGCCATCATTTCGAAGGAATTCCGCGCTTACTCGGCCGTGCTGCCGGACCGCGTGATGGCGCATCTTCGGCTGCTCGACGGCGACTGCGGCGGCTTCCCGGTCGACCGCCTGACCCACAGCCTGCAGACGGCCACCCGCGCGCACCGCGACGGCAAGGACGAGGAATACGTGGTCTGCGCGCTGCTGCATGACATCGGCGACACGCTGGGCAGCTTCAATCACCCGGACATCGCCGCGGCGATCCTGAAACCCTTCGTCAGCGCCGAGAACCTGGCGATGGTCGAGAAGCACGGCGTTTTCCAGGGCTATTACTTTTTCCATCACCTGGGCCTGGACCGCAACCTGCGCGACCAGTTCGCCGGACAGCCGCTTTACGACCGCACGCTGGAATTCTGCGAAAAGTATGACGCGCCGGCCTTCGATCCCGATTACGATACGCTGCCGTTGAGCTTTTTCGAGCCCATGTTGCGGCGCGTGATGGCGAAGCCAAAAAACTCGATCTATCGCAGCGTCACCGAGTGAAGCTGGCGCTGGTCTCCTGTTGACGCGACGCAGCATCGAAAGTGATTGACGGTTTTAGTACGGTCGTACCAGAATCCGTCACATCACGCACAACACAACAGGAGACCAGATGTCGGAGTATCCCCGCAGCCCGTTGATGGGCCAGATGATGAGCCAGCCTCTGCTCATCTCCAGCATCATCAAGCACGCAGACCGTTATTTTGGTAAGAACGAGATCGTCTCGCGTCGCGTAGAAGGGGACATCCACCGTTATACCTATAGCGACTGCCATTCCCGTTCGAAGAAACTCGCCAATGCGTTGCGCGGCCTCGGCGTGCAGATGGGCGACCGGGTCGCCACGATGGCCTGGAACGGCTACCGTCACCTGGAAGCGTATTACGCGGTGTCCGGTTCGGGCGCCGTGCTGCACACGCTGAACCCGCGCCTGTTCCCCGAGCAGATCGCCTACATCACCAACCATGCCGAAGACCAGTACCTGATCTTCGAGCTGACCTTCCTGCCGCTGATCGAGGCGGTGGCGCAGCACTGCAAGACCATCAAGGGCTACATCCTGATGTGCGACCGCGACCGGATGCCGGCGCAGAGCGCGCTTCCCAACCTGATGTGCTACGAAGACCTGATCGACAGCAATTCCGACGATTACGAATGGCCGCTGTTCGACGAGAATTCGGCGTCCAGCCTCTGCTATACGTCGGGCACCACCGGCAACCCGAAGGGCGCGCTGTATTCCCACCGGTCGACGCTGTTGCATTCGTATGCATCGACGATGCCGGATGCGCTGAACGTTTCGGGCCGCGACGCGGTGCTGCCGGTCGTGCCGATGTTCCACGTCAATGCCTGGGGCCTGCCGTATTCGGTGCCGCTGACCGGCGCGAAAATGGTGTTCCCCGGCCCGTCGCTGAACGGCAAGTCGCTCTACGACCTGTTCGAGGCGGAGCAGGTCACCTTCTCGGCCGGCGTCCCGACCGTCTGGCTGGGCCTGCTGAACTACGTCGCGCAAAACAACCTGACCTTCTCGTCCTTCAAGCGCACCGTCATCGGCGGCTCGGCCTGCCCGCCGGCAATGATGAAGACCCTGCGCCACAAGTACGGCATCGAGGTCGTCCATGCATGGGGCATGACCGAGATGTCGCCGCTGGGCACCTGCGCGACGCTGCAGTCGCGTCATCTTGCGCTGCCCGAGGAAGGCCAGCAGGCGATGCTCGAAAAGCAGGGCCACGTGATCTTCGGCGTCGACATGAAGATCGTCGACGACGCCGGCAAGGAGTTGCCGTGGGATGGCAAGACCTATGGCAACCTGCTGGTCAAGGGGCCGTGGGTCATCCAGGACTATTACAAGGGCGAGGGCGGCGATGTGCTCGAGGACGGCTGGTTCCCCACCGGCGACGTCGCCACGATAGACGGCGACGGCTACATGCAGATCACCGACCGCAGCAAGGACGTCATCAAGTCCGGCGGCGAGTGGATAGGCACGATCGACCTCGAGAACATTGCGATGGCGCATCCGGCCGTGCTGCAGGCCGCGTGCATCGGCGTGCTGCATCCGAAGTGGGACGAGCGGCCGCTGCTGGTGGTCGTCAAGCGCCCGGGCATGGACGTCACCCGCGAGGAGCTGCTGGCCTTCTACGAGGGCAAGATCGCGAAGTGGTGGACGCCCGACGACGTCGCCTTCATCGACGCGCTGCCGATAGGCGCGACCGGCAAGGTGCTGAAGAACCGCATCCGCGAGTCCTTCCGCGACCACGTCCTGCCGACTGCCTGAACGCTGCGTCATCACGGTCCCGATAGCTGCCTGCGCAGCATTTTTCTGCGCAGGCGACTAGGTGATTTCCGCAGTCGTATGCTGCTTTACAGCCAGCATCCGCACCGATATAGTCAAACCATAAAAATACTGACAAGGACGAGACAATGAAGCAGCCATGTCGGGCGCATCGCCCACATCCGTACCTACCCTTTCCCTGTTCTGCCGCGCAGCGTTCGCCCCGTCCGCGGATATAAGGACACGCGCTCATGTCCGCCGGCTATGTTCCCATTCCCCGCCGGCCCAGCGCCCACCTAAAGCCTGCATGGCAGCGGAGTCCTGCCGTGAGATACAACGCCGCAGCGTGCCGCACGAGCGCGCACGCCGCCTGTAAATGCACTTGCAACAGGGGATAAAGATGGAATTCACGATATTCACGCTGCTTAACGGCCTGGCCTACGGGCTGCTGCTCTTCATGCTGTCATCCGGCCTGACGCTGATCTTCAGCATGATGGGCGTGCTCAATTTTGCGCACGCAAGCTTCTACATGCTGGGCGCCTACTTTGCCTACACGATCAGCGCCAAGATCGGCTTCTGGCCGGCGCTGGTGATCGCGCCATTGCTGGTCGGCGTCGTCGGCGCGCTAGTAGAGCGCTACGGGCTGCGCACCGTGCACAAGTTCGGCCACATGCCCGAGCTGCTGTTCACGTTCGGCCTGTCCTATGTGATCGTCGAGGTGGTCCAGCTGATCTGGGGCCGCGCCGCGGTGCGCTACCCGATACCGGCCGAGATGGACGGGCCGCTGTTCACGCTCTACACCACCACCTTCCCGATGTATCGCGGCTTCATGATGTTCATCGCGCTGCTGATGCTGGTGTCGATCTACCTGGTCCTCACCCGGACCCGGATCGGGCTGGTGATCCAGGCCGCGCTGACCCATCCGGACGCGGTCGAGGCGCTGGGCCACAACGTGCCGCGCGTCTTCATGCTGGTGTTCGGCGGCGGCTGCGCGCTGGCCGGGCTTGCCGGCGTCATCGGCGGCAATGCCTTCGTCACCGAGCCGGGCATGGCGGCGACAGTGGGCAGCATCATCTTCGTGGTCGTGGTGGTCGGCGGCATGGGCTCGCTGGCCGGCGCGCTGGTGGCCTCGCTGCTGATCGGGCTGCTGCAGACCTTCGCGGTAGCGCTCGACTATTCGCTGCTGAGCGTGTTCTCCGGCTTCGGCCTCAACGTCGGACCCGACACGCTGGGCTTCTCGGTGCTGAACCTGACGATTGCGCAGACCGCACCCATCCTGCCGTACCTGCTGCTGGTGCTGATACTGATATTCCGGCCCAAGGGCCTGATGGGAACGAGGGAAGGATGAATACCATGCAAAGCTCCACTACTTCCGCAACCACGTCCACGATGCGCTTCGCGCCGATCAACCTGGGCCGCTGGCTGGTCTGGTCCGTGTTTGTCGTCCTGCTGGTCGTCGCGCCGCTGATCTTCAACAAGGGCGCCGCGCTGTCCATCCTGTGCCAGATGGGCACCGTGATGATCTTCGGCCTGTCGTACAACATGCTGCTGGGACAGGGCGGCATGCTGTCCTTCGGCCACGCGGTGTACTCCGGCCTCGGCGCCTATTTCGCGATCCATGCGATGAACCTTGCCAGCGGCGGCAGCCTGCCGATCCCGGTGTCCCTGATCCCGCTGGTCGGCGGCATCTTCGGGGCCGTGTTCGGCGTGCTGTTCGGCTACGTGACCACGAAGAAGTCGGGGACCACGTTCTCGATGATCACGCTGGGCATCGTTGAACTGGTCTTTGCATGCTCGCTGATGTTCCCGGCCTTTTTCGGCGGCGAGGGCGGCATCTCGACCAACCGCGTGATGGGCCAGCCGGTGCTGGGCATCACCTACGGGCCACAGATCCAGGTGTACTACCTGATCGCGTTCTGGCTCTTCATCAGCACCGTCGGCATGTACGCGTTCACGCAGACGCCGCTGGGCCGCATCATCAACGCGGTGCGCGACAACCCGGAGCGGGTCGAGTTCATCGGCTACAACACGCAGTGGGTGCGTTACCTGACGCTGATCCTGTCGGCATTCTTCGCCGGCATCTCGGGCGGGCTGGCGGCCATCAACTTCGAGATCGTCACCGCGGAAAACGTCAGCGCGGTGCGTTCTGGCGCGATCCTGCTGTTCACCTTCATCGGCGGCGTCGGCTTCTTCTTCGGCCCGCTGATCGGCGCCGTGGTGGGCGTGTTCCTGACGGTGCTGCTGTCGGACTTCACCAAGGCCTGGCAGCTCTACCTGGGCGTGTTCTTCATCATCATCGTGATGTACGCGCCGGGCGGCATCGCCAGCCTGCTGATGATGAATGTGCGGCTGATGGTCTATAAACGCTTCGCCAGGGTCTGGCCGCGGCTGCTGTCGATGGTAGTTGCGACGCTGATCGCCTGCGTCGGCGCGGTGATGATCATCGAGATGCTGTACCACCTGACGCTGGAGTCCGCCAACGGCACGATGATGCGGCTGTTCGGCATGCAGGTCGACGCCGCCGGCATCGGCGGCTGGCTGATTGCGCTGGCGCTGGTTGCGGTCGGTCTCTTCCTGTTCGTGCGCGCACGGCCGGCGTTCCGGCACACATGGGATGAAGCCAACCTGGAGATCGAGGAAATGATTCGCAAGGAGCATGCATGAGCGCGTATTCGGTGGAACTGAAGGAAGTGCGCAAGAGTTTCGGCAAGTCCGAGATCATTCGCGGCGCCACGCTGCAGGTGCCCAGGGGCGAGCGCTACGCCATCATCGGGCCGAACGGCGCCGGCAAGTCGACGCTGTTCAACCTGATCTCCGGCCGCTTCGGCGTGAGCTCGGGCGACATCCTGCTCAATGGCAAGAGCATACGGGGCATGAAGCCGTTCGAGATCAATCGCAGCGGGCTGTCGCGCAGCTTCCAGATCACCAACATCTTTCACCGCCTGACCGTGTATGAAAACCTGCGCTGCGCGGTGCTCTGGTCGCTCGGCTACAAGTACTCGTTCTGGCACCGGCTGAACGGCCTGCGCGATGCGCACGAGCGGGCCGAAGCGGTGATGGAGCAGATCGGCCTGCGCCGCCGCCGCAACACCTCCGCCGGACTGCTGACCTATGCCGAGCAGCGGGCGCTGGAGATCGGCATCACGATCGCCGGCGGCGCCGACGTCATCCTGCTCGACGAGCCGACCGCCGGCATGAGCCGCTCCGAGTCGGACAACGCGGTCGAGCTGATCCGCCGCGTGACGGTGGGCAAGACGCTGCTGATGGTCGAACATGACATGAGCGTGGTGTTCGGCCTCGCCGACAAGATCGCGGTGGTGGTGTATGGCGAAGTGATCGCCTGCGACACGCCGGCCAATATTCGCGGCAATGCGAAGGTCCAGGAAGCATATCTCGGCGGACACGCGCCGGCGGAGGCACACGCATGAGCAAGGCAATGCTGGAAATCAGGGACCTGCACGCTTACTACGGCAAGAGCCATGTGCTGCATGGCGTCGACCTGACGGTGGCGGAGGGCGAGATCGTGAGCCTGCTGGGGCGCAACGGCGTGGGCCGTTCCACCACCGTCAAGGCGACCATGGGCCAGGTGCAGGCGACCGGCTCCATCAAGTTCAAGGGCGAGGAGATCATCGGCGAAAAGGCATTCCAGATCGCTTACCGCGGGCTCGGCTACGTGCCGGAAAACCGGGACATCTTCCCGACGCTGACGGTCGAGCAGAACCTGATCCTGGGCGAGAAGAAGGGCAAGAAATCGCGCTGGTCGCTGGACGACATGTACCAGCTGTTCCCGCGCCTGAAGGAGCGCCAGAACACGGCGGCCGGCGTCCTGTCCGGCGGCGAGCAGCAGATGCTGACCCTGTGCCGCACGCTGATGGGCGACCCGGACCTGATCATGATCGACGAGCCGACCGAGGGGCTGGCGCCGAAGATCGTCGACCTGGTGGCCGACTACCTGAAAACCCTGAAGGAGCGCGGTATCTCGGTGCTGCTGGTGGAGCAGAAGCTCGCCATTGCGCTGGAAATCTCGCAGCGGGTCTACGTGATGGGGCATGGCTCCATCGTGTTCGAGGGCACGCCGGACGACCTGCGGGCCAATGCCGCTGTGCGGCGGGAATGGCTGGAGGTGTGATCGTCTGAAACAGGTGGGGAAGGAGGCAGGGAAACCGGTTGGCATTTAATTGAAAGTCGCTAAAATCAATTTGCGTTACCAGTGGTCAGTGCAGTTCCATAATCCTAAACGGAGACATAAATGGCTATCAAACTACGCTCGCTTGTCCTTGCAACCGTTGCCGCCGCCTGCCTGCCCGCGTCGGCGCTGGCAGAAAACGTAAAAATCGCTTTCATCGACCCGCTGTCCGGGCCGTTCGCGCCGGTCGGACAGGGCATCCTGTATAGCTGGCAAATGATCGCCGACCAGGCCAACAAGGAAAAATGGTCTCCCGGGAACACCTTCGAGGTAGTCGGCTTCGACAACAAGGCCAGCCCGCAGGAGTCGCTGTCGCAACTCAAGAGCGCGATCGACCAGGGCTACCGTTATGTCACGCAGGGAAATGGCTCCGCCGCCGCCGCCGCGCTGCTGGACGCGATCAACAAGCACAATGAACGCAATCCCGGCAAGGAAGTGGTCTACATCAATTACGCGGCGGTCGACCCCGACCTGACCAACAGCAAGTGCAGCTTCTGGCAGTTCCGCATCGACGCCAACTCGGACATGAAGATGGAGGCGATGACCACCTTCATGGCGAAGAAGCCCGAGATCAAGAAGGTCTACATCATCGGCCAGAACTACTCGTTCGGCCACCAGGTGACCCGCGCGGCCAAGGATTACCTGAAGCGCAAGCGCCCGGACGTGCAGATCGTCGGCGACGACCTGCATCCGATCGGCCAGGTCAAGGACTTCGCCCCGTATATCGCCAAGATCAAGGCGTCCGGCGCGGACACGGTGGTGACCGGCAACTGGGGCGCGGACCTCGCGCTGCTGATCAAGGCCGCCAAGGATGCCGACCTGAAGGCCGACTTCTACACCTACTACGGTTCCACCACCGGGGTGCCGACGGCGATGGGCGCGGCCGGCGCCGACCGGGTCAAGTATGTCGGCTACTGGAACGTCAATAACGAGGGCTTCGTCGGCAAGGAGATCGTCGAGGGCTTCAAGAAGAAATACAACGACGACTATTACGCGATGGCGACCTACACCGGCATCGCGATGCTGGCCAAGGCCTTCAACGAGGTCAAGACCACCGACCCGGTCAAGGTGGCGTTCGCGATGGAAGGCATGAAGGTCAAGAGCCTGAACGGCGAGGTCGAGATGCGCAAGGCCGACCACCAGTTGCAGCAGCCGCTGTACATCGCCACCTGGACCAAGGTCAACGGCAAGGACGTGAAATACGACCAGGAAAACACCGGCTATGGCTGGAAGACGGACCAGAAGATCGACGCCTTCGTCGCTGCGCAGCCGACCTCCTGCCAGATGAAGCGTCCTTCCGGGCAATAAAACGGTCGACGCCAGCGCCGGCAGCGATGCCGGCGCTGTTTTTTTTCATTTGAAATAATACGATCGTTCTATTCTGCGGTATAGTTTGGCACTGTGTTTTTTGCACGATTTACGGATCATCGCGACATCTCCGGGCGCATACCAGATCAACACAGGCTTCATCAATTTAAAAGGAAGAGACATGACTGCCGAATATCAAGTCAATGGCGCTGTTGCCGTCATTACCCTTGCCAACCCTCCCGTCAACGGACTCGGTCTGTCCACCCGCAAGGGCATCGTCGACGGCGTCAACAAGGCCATGAACGACCCGGCGGTAAAGGCAGTGGTCATCACCGGCGCCGGCAAGGCATTCTCCGGCGGCGCCGACATCAAGGAATTCAACACGCCGGCAGCGATGGCCGAGCCGACGCTGCACACGGTGATCCGCGTCGTCGAGAATGCGGAAAAGCCGGTCGTCGCCGCGATCCACAGCGTCGCCATGGGCGGCGGACTGGAACTGGCTCTGGGCTGCCATTACCGGGTCGCGGTGCCGGGCGCGCAGATCGCGCTGCCGGAAGTCAAGCTGGGCATCCTGCCGGGCGCAGGCGGCACGCAGCGGCTGCCGCGCGTGGTCGGGCTCGAGATGGCGCTGAACATGATCGTCTCCGGCACCCCGGTGCCGTCGGAAAAGCTGGCCAAGACCAAGCTGTTCGACCAGATGATAGACGGCGACCTGATGCAGGGCGCGATCGCTTTCGCCAACAAGGTGGCAGACGCGCGTCCGCTGCCCAAGGTGCGCAACATCCGCATCGACTATCCGAACTACGAAGGCTTCCTGCAGTTCTCCCGCAACACGGTCAAGGCCATGGCCGGCCCGTTCCCGGCGCCTCTCAAGTGCGTCGAGGCAGTCGCCGCCGCGGTCACCCAGAAGTTCGATGAAGGCATCCGGATCGAGCGCGAGCTGTTCCTGGAACTGGTGCAGACCAACGAGTCCAAGGCGCTGCGCCATGCGTTCTTCGCCGAGCGCGCCGCCAGCAAGATCCCGGACGTGCCGGAAGACACCCCGAAGCGCGAGATCAAGTCGGTTGCCGTGATCGGCGCCGGCACCATGGGCGGCGGCATCGCGATGAACTTCGCCAATGCCGGCATCCCGGTCAAGATCCTGGAAATGAAGCAGGAAGCGCTCGACAAGGGCCTGGCGACCATCCGCAAGAACTACGAAAACACGATGAAGAAGGGCAAGCTGACGCAGGAGAAGTTCGACCAGCGCGTCGGCCTGATCACCGGCACCCTGTCGTACGAGGAAATCGGCCAGTGCGACATCGTCGTCGAAGCCGTGTTCGAGGACATGGGCGTCAAGGAAACCGTGTTCAAGAAGCTCGACGAAGTGATGAAGCCCGGCGCGATCCTGGCGTCGAACACCTCGACGCTGGACGTGGACAAGATTGCCGCGTTCACCAAGCGTCCCCAGGACGTGATCGGCCTGCATTTCTTCAGCCCGGCGAACGTGATGCGCCTGCTGGAAATCGTGCGCGGCGCGAAGACCGGCAAGGATGTGCTGGCGACCTCGATGGCGCTGTCCAAGAAGATCAAGAAGACCGGCGTCGTTTCGGGCGTCTGCGACGGCTTCATCGGCAACCGCATGATAGAGCAGTACAGCCGCCAGGCCGGCTTCCTGCTGGAAGAGGGCTGCACGCCCGAGCAGGTGGACAAGGCCGTCGAGAAGTTCGGCTTCGCGATGGGACCGTTCCGCATGGGCGACCTGGCCGGCAACGATATCGGCTGGTATATCCGCAAGCGCCGCTATGTCGAGAAGCCAGAAGTAACGTATTCGAAGACCGCCGACCTGCTGTGCGAGATGGGTCGTTTCGGCCAGAAGACCAGCGCCGGCTGGTATGACTACAAGCCGGGCGACCGCAAGGCCTACCCGTCGCAGATGGTCAACGACATGATCGTCAAGCACTCGGCCGACCTTGGCATCGAGCGCCGCAAGGTCAGCGATGAGGAAATCGTCGAGCGGCTGGTGTATGCGCTGGTGAACGAAGGCGCGCGCATCCTGGAAGAGGGCATTGCGATGCGGGCGTCCGACATCGACATGGTCTACCTGACCGGCTACGGCTTCCCGGTCTTCCGCGGCGGCCCGATGTTCTACGCCGACACGGTCGGCCTGCCGAACGTCGTGATGGCGATGCAGAAATATGCGCGCGGCAGCCATGCCGAGGCATGGACCCCGGCGCCGCTGCTCAAGCGCCTGGCTGACGAAGGCAAGACCTTCAACTAGGTTTCGGCCGCATCAGGAAAATCCCGCAGCCTTTCCAGGCTGCGGGATTTTTTTCGCGCTTCGATTGTCTTTCCTTCGATCGTGTCGCGCGGGGCGGTTTGCCTGCATGAAACGCACCCCAGTCCGGCCACGGCCGGTGTACCATACCGTTTTTTCCGTGCAGCCAGCCTGATGAGTTTTCCGCCTTTTACGCCGCCCCGCCTGCGCCTTCCATTAATGGGCTTGCTGCCCCTGCTCCTGGCCGCACTGGGCGCAGCGCCCGCGCATGCCGACGACGCAGCCGACATCGCCCGCCTGGCCCAGAGCGGCAAGGGCGACGAAGCGCTCAAGCGCATCGACGCAATCCTGAGCCGGCAGCCCGCCGACGTGCAGATGCGCTTCATGAAGGGCGTGATGCTGTCCGAGTCGCGCCCGACGGAAGCGATTGCCATTTTTGCCAGGCTGACCCGGGACTACCCGAAGCTGCCGGAACCCTATAACAACCTCGCCGTGCTGTATGCGGCCGCCGGGCAGTACGACAAGGCGAAAGCCGCGCTCGACCGGGCCATCCGCACCAGTCCCGCCTATGCGACCGCGTTCGAGAACCTCGGCGACGTCCACGCCCGGCTGGCGAGCCAGGCCTACGACAAGGCGCTGCAGGTGCAGCCTGTTCCCGGAACGCCGGCGCCGGTCGCGCGGCTGGCCCTGGTGCGCAGCCTCGGCGTGCCGGCCGGCCAGGCGCCGTCGGTCGCGGTAGCGCCGCTGCCGCCGCAGAAACCGGGCGCACCGGCGCCGGTGGTCGTCGCCGCGCTGACGCCGGCGGCGCCAGCCGAGCCGGTCAAGCCGAAGGCGGCCCCCGAGGCGCCCAAGCCTGTCGTCGCGGACGCGGCGAAGACGGTGGCGGCCGAAGCGCCCAAGCCGGTCGTGGCGGCAGCGCCCAGGCCGGTTGCAGTCGAAGCGCCCAAGCCGGTCGTCACGGCAGCTGCCAAGCCGGCGGCGCCGGAACCGGCGAAGCCGGCCACGGTCGCGGAAGCGCCCAAGGCTGCGAAGCCGGCAGCCGCAGCGCAAGCCGAACCGAAAGCGCCGCCGGCCCGTACCGAATTGGCGAAGGCAGCCCCGGCGCCAGCTGATTCCCGCGCGGTCCGGCTGGTCAAGGCAGACAAGCCGGACCCGAAAGCCCGCGCCGCGCAGGAAGCGGCAGTCGAGAAGGAATCCGTGCTGAATGCGGTCGAAAGCTGGGCCCGGGCCTGGAGCGCGCAGGACGTGCCCGCCTATCTCGCCCATTACGCGCTCGATTTCAACCCGCCCGGCAGCCAGACCCGCAAGGCCTGGATCGAGGAAAGGCAGGCGCGCATCGCCGGCAAGGGCCGGATCAAGGTCAGCATCGACGCGCCGCAGGTCAGCACCGAAGGCAACACGGCCACGGTGCGTTTCCGCCAGAGCTATATTTCCGACCGCCTCAGCGCCAGCAGCCGCAAGACGCTTGAGCTCGAGCGCCAGCGCGGCAAGTGGCTGATCAAGCAGGAACGCACGGGCTGATGGCGCTTCGCATACGACAACTGGCGGTCATGCGCACGCTGGTCGGCACGCTGCTGGCCGGCGCCGTCACGCTGGCCGCGGCTGCGCCCGGCCGGCCCGCGCCGGACCCGGATCAGATGCTGATCGAGGTCTACAAGGACCTCGGCGCCCGCCACCTGCGCGATGCGCTCGCCCGCGCCGACAAGCTGGTCGCGGCCTATCCCAATTTCCAGCTGGGCCACCTGATACGCGGCGACCTGCTGCTGATGCAGACGCACGAGGTCGACCGCTTCGGCGCGGTCGACGGCGCGGCGCCGCAGGCGCTGGCGGACCTTCGCCACGAGGCGGTGGCGCGGATGAAAGCCCTGCTGGAGCGGCCCGATCCGGCCAGGGTGCCGCGCGCGGTGCTGCAGCTGCGGCCGGACCAGAAGAAGGTGCTGGTGGTCGACGCCCACCGCTCCCGGCTCTATGTCTACGAGAACCGCCAGGGGGAAATGCATTTCCTGCGCGACTTCTACATCAGCCAGGGCAAGCTGGGCGTGAACAAGGAAAAAGAGGGCGACCAGAAGACCCCGCTCGGCGTCTATTACATCACCGGCAGGCTGGCAGGCCGGCGCCTTCCCGACCTGTACGGCGTGGGCGCGCTGCCCATCAGCTATCCGAACGAATGGGACAAGCTGCATGGCCGCGCCGGATCGGGCATCTGGCTGCACGGGACGCCGGCGCGCAATTACAGCCGGCCGCCGCTGTCGTCGGACGGCTGCGTGGTGCTGACCAATCCCGACCTGCGCGACGTGTACGGCAGCGTCGAGGTCGGGAAGACGCCGGTGGTGATCGCCAGCGAAGCCGATTTCGTCACGCGCAAGCAGGTTGCCGACGAACGCGCGCAGGCGCAGTCGATGGTGGAAGGCTGGCGCGCCGCCTTGCAGGACCCGGACCCGCAGAAGCTGCGGGCGCAATACTCGTCCCGTTTCCGGACCGAGCAGGGCGAAGAGCTGGACGACTGGCTGGCCCGCCAGCGCAAGTCGACCGAGGGGCTGGTGAAGCCGGCGATGGCCCTGCGCGCGCTGAGCCTGTTCCGCTATCCGGGCCGCGACGAAGTGCTGGTCGCGACCTTCACGGTCGACGCGGTCGCCGGCGCGAAGCGGGTATCGAGCCGCAAGCGCCAGTACTGGACCCGCGAGGGCGGCGCCTGGAAAGTGCTGTCCGAGAGCAGCTGGCAGGGCTGAGCCCGCCGCCGGTCAACCACCATGACTTACTAGAATAAAGAGAGTGCGATGGCGCGCAGCGATTTTTCCTTTTTCCATACCCTCAGGGTGCGCTGGGCCGAGGTCGACATGCAGGCCATCGTCTTCAACGGCCATTACCTGACCTATTTCGATGTCGCGTTCACCGAGTACTGGCGCGCCACCGGGCTGCCCGACGTGGTGCAGCAGGCCGCCGCCGGCCAGGAAATGTTCGCCCGCAAGGCCACCGTCGAATACCACGCGCCGGCGCGCTTCGACGACATGCTGGACATCGGCGTGCGCTGCGCGGCGCTGGGCCGCAGCTCGATGCGCTACCTGCTCGAGATCCATCGCAACGGCGAACTGCTGGTCTCCGGCGAACTGGTCTATGTGTATGCGGACGCAGCGGCCCGCAAGGGCGTGGCGGTGCCGGAAGACTGGCGGGCAAGGCTATGCGCGCTGGAATCGCTTGCGCCGTCGGTCCAATGAGCGTCACCGTCCTTACCGGCTCCTGGGCCAGCCTGGGCGACGCGGCCAGCGGGATCAGGCACGAGGTCTTCGTCAGGGAGCAGAACGTGCCGGTCGAGCTGGAGATGGACGCGTTCGACGCCGTCTCCATCCATGCGCTCGCGCTGGACGGCGAGACGGCGCTGGGCACCGGCCGCCTGCTGCCGGACGGCCATATCGGCCGCATGGCGGTGCGGCGCGAGGCGCGCGGCGCCGGGGTCGGCAGCCTGCTGCTGCAGGCGCTGATGCAGGCGGCGCAGCGGCGGGGCGACGCCGCGGTGGTGCTCAACGCCCAGCTGACCGCCCGCGGTTTCTACGAGCGGCACGGTTTTGCGCCCGAGGGCGCGGTATTCATGGACGCCGGGATCGAGCACATCGCAATGCGCCGTGCATTCGTTCCTGGATGACCGGCGCCTCGCCTTCCACCGCATCGGCAAGCTGTTCGTAGAGCTGCGCGCTGCCGTCCTGCAATAGCTGCACGACCGTCGAGCAGCGGGTGCCGTAACCCGGCGACTCGATGAAGACCGGCGACAGCGTCCGTTCCCATTCGATCGGGATGCCGGTCTGCGGCAGCCTGCAGTCGTTGGCGCGGGTGGTGTCGCTGAGCATGTCGAAGTAGGCGTCCGCCGGCGCGCCGGTGCACATCAGGCTGGCGAACTCGGCCTTGCTGCGCACCACCTTGGGCCATGGCGTGTCGAGAAACGCGTTCGATATGCCGTAGATGCCATGCGGCAGCGGCAGGCCGTTGCGCGGGTCCTCGGTCTCGGCATTGGTGTACCAGATCAGCTCGACGCCGTCGCAGACCAGCAGGTTGAAGCCGTTGAACCGGCCGGCGTCCGCCGCGATTGCTTCTATATAGTCGGCGGCCGAGTCGCTGCCGGTCAGGAAGTCGGTCACCAGCCCGCCGCGGGACGGCGCGTCGCTGCGCTGGCGCAGCGGATCGCGGACATTGGTCAGCGCCGCGAATTTTCCGCCGCGGGTGATGCCCAGCCAGGTGCCGTTGCCGCGCAGGTCCCGGCCTGCATAGACCTCGGGATGGTCGGGCCACCAGTGGGCGGGCAGCGCCGGCCGATCGTAGAACTCGTCCCGGTTCGCGGCCGCCAGCAGGGAAAGGCCGGGGATGACCTGCCATGCAAAAACGATCAGGCACATGCTTGAAATTCCACAAAGATTTCGGTGTGGCGCGGGCCGTCGGTCAGCGCTGCGAGGCCGCTTTCACCGACCGCCTGCGCCAGCGCGGCCTCGAAGCCGTCCGGGATAGCCGGGTAGACTTCCATCCAGGTCTGCCTGCCATCCTGTTCGCCGGGCCGGCGGCGCAGCGTCGCCGCCACCCGGTGGCTGGCGCAAAGGCGCGACTGCATCGCCGTGACCCTGGCGCCAAGCTCGGCGGCCGACGCCGCGTCCACCCTGTAATAGATATACAGGTCCATGTCAGGTCGGGTCGATCAATGCATAGGGCAGCGTGCCGATCTGCAGCAGCGGGCCGTCGGCCGACCCGAGGTGTATCGTCGCGCCTTCGTCCAGCACCGCGGTCTTGAGTTCGACCAGGCAATGGGTCTGGTCGCCGCTGGCTTCGGCATTCACGATCTGTCCGCACGGCTGCGCGGTGTCGGTGCTTGCGTAGACTTCGGCGCCGGGCGTCACGCCGGTCGCATTGACCACGGCCGGCAGCATGCGCCGCTTCAGCTTGCCCAGATACTGGCTGCGGGCGACGATCTCCTGGCCCGGATAGCAGCCTTTCCTGAAATTGACGCCGCCCAGCACTTCGTAGTTGATCATCTGCGGCACGAACTGCTCCTGGGTCGCCTGGACGACCATCGGCATCGCGGCACGGATGTCGAGCAGGCGCCAGGCCTGTGCGCCGGCCGGCTGCAGCGTCTGCACGAGCTGCGGCCAGGCCTGCTGCGCCTGTTCCGGCGACGTCAGCCACTGGAAGCGCGATATCTCGTCCGCATCGGGCAGGCGGATCAGCGTGCCGGCGTCCGCATGGGCCACGCCATACGCGGTCGAAGGCGGCGCGGGGAACCACGGTGCCAGCGCGGCAACAGCTGCCGGACCGGCCAGGCCGAGCGCCACGACGGCGTCGCTGACATCGGCCAGCCTGGCCTTGGCCCGCATGATGAACATCTGGAGCCGCTTCTGCACGGCTGGCTGTATTTCACGCGGCAGCTGCAGGAAGATCGCGTCGGCCGACTTCCACACCATCATGGTCGCCAGCAGCCTGCCCTTGGGCGTGCAGTAGCCGGCCAGCCGGGCTTCGGCCGTGCCCAGCTTCTCGACATCGTTGGTCAGCTGGTTATGCAGGAAGCCCGCGGCGTCGTCGCCGGTAGCCGACATCAGGCCCAGGTGCGTCAATGGCGCGACGAAGTTGCTGGCCGGGGCCGCCACGTCGTGGAAACCGATCACCTCGGGCGTGGTCGATGCAGAAAGCCGGCCGCCCTGTGCGTCCAGGAAGTCGAGCCAGGGAGTAGTGGTTGCGCTCATCGTATTAGTGGAATGGAAGTTCCAGCGATTATCATGACGGCTCGATTATAGTGGCGTCAGAAAATCGCGTTCGATAGACACGGATTTGAACAGGCGGAGTGTGGTGAAAAAGTTTCTATCAGGAATAATTATTCTCGCGGTCGCGTTCGCCGCGGGCTTCTTCTATTGGTCCATGCAACCCATCGTCAAGGCGGGCGGCGAGGCGATTCCATTCACTGTCACGGCGGGCAGCGGCGTCCGGGGCGCGGCAGAGGAAGTCGCCAAGTCAGGCGTGCCGGTGCAGCCCGTGTTGCTGGAAGCGCTGGCGCGGCTGACCGGAAACGGCGGCCGGATCAAGGCCGGCAGCTATGAGCTGGAACCCGGCACGACGCCGCAGCGCCTGGTCCAGCAGCTGGTGCGTGGGGAGTTTGCGCAGCACTCCCTGGTCGTGATCGAGGGCTGGACCTTTCGCCAGATGCGGCAGGCGGTGGCCGACAATGCGGCGCTGAAGCATGACACGGTCGCCCTGTCCGACGCCGAGCTGCTTGCCAGGGTGGCGCCCGACTACCAGCAGGCGGAAGGCCTGTTCTTCCCGGACACCTACCTGTTCGCCAAGGGTGCGAGCGACCTGCAGATCTACAAGCGGGCGCATGCGGTGATGCGGAAGAAGCTGGAGGAGGGCTGGGCCAACCGCGCGCCCGACCTGCCTTACAAGGCGCCCTATGAAGCGCTGGTGATGGCGTCCATCGTGGAAAAGGAAACCGGGCAGAAGGCCGACCGCGAGCTGATCGCCGGCGTCTTCGTCAACCGGCTGCGCAAGGGCATGCTGCTGCAGACCGACCCGACGGTCATCTACGGCATGGGCGAGCGCTACCAGGGCAATATCCGCAAGCGCGACCTGCAGACCGACACGCCTTATAACACCTATACCCGGGCCGGGCTGCCGCCGACGCCGATCGCACTTCCTGGCGCCGCAGCGCTCGCGGCCGCGCTGAATCCGGCCCGCACCGAGGCGCTGTATTTCGTCGCACGGGGCGACGGCAGCAGCCATTTCTCGGGCAGCCTCAACGAGCACAACCAGGCCGTCAACAAATACCAACGTTAAATCAACTCCCAGGAACCATGAAGCCGGGCAAATTCATTACCTTCGAAGGCATCGACGGCGCGGGCAAGTCGACGCACATTTCCTTTGTCGCCAGCCTGTTGCATGACCGTGGACACACGGTGCTCACCACGCGCGAACCTGGCGGCACACCGCTGGGCGAAAAGCTGCGCGCCTTGCTGCTGCACGAAAAAATGCATCTTGAAACCGAGGCGCTGCTGATGTTCGCAGCCCGCCGGGAACACCTGGCGCAGGTGATCGAGCCGGCGCTGAAGCGGGGAGACTGGGTCATTTCCGACCGTTTCACCGACGCGACGTTCGCCTACCAGGGAGGTGGCAGGAAGCTGGACCGGCGGAAACTGGAAGCGCTGGAGCGGTGGGTGCATCCGGATCTGCAGCCGGACCTGACGCTGCTGTTCGATGTGCCGCTGGAGGTAGCGCGCTCCCGGCTGGAGAAATCGCGTGACCTGGACCGGTTCGAACAAGAGCAGGCGGCATTCTTCGCGGCGACGCAGGCTGAGTACCTGCGCCGCGCGTCAGAGTTTCCGGAGCGCTTCCGCGTGATTGATTCTTCGAAGCCGATAAGCGATGTAAATCAAGGACTTGTAAGATTATTCGAAGAGTTTTAATTAAGTCGAAGAGGAGTTTATAACTCATTGATTTAATTGAATAATTTTAAACATCTAAAGTGCTTTATTAAGATGCGTATTTTTGCAACTATCCAATGAGCCACCCCTTACTGCCGTGGCAGCCAGCAAGCTGGGCCCAGGTCATGCAGCTTCGTGGCCGTTTCCCCCACGCATTGCTGCTGCACGGGCCGGAGGGCATAGGCAAGACCCGATTCGGGGAGCGGCTCGCGCAGGCGCTGCTTTGCGAACAGCCGTTGGCGGATGGCCAGCCGTGCGACGTTTGCCTGGCCTGCGGCTGGTTTGCCCAATATGCCCATCCCGACTACCGGCGCGTCCGCCCGGAAAATCTCGAGGAAGCGGCAGGCGACGAAGCCGAGGCCGAAGCGGCCAAGCCGGCAAAGGCCGGGAAGACCGCGTCCAAGGAGATCCGCATCGAGCAGATCCGGGCGCTGGGCGACTTCATGAACGTCTCTACCCATAGGCGCGGGCGCCGCGTGGTGTTGCTGCATCCGGCCGAGGCGCTCAATTCGGTCGCATCGAATGCATTGCTGAAAACCCTGGAAGAACCGCCGCCGGACACGGTGTTCATCCTGGTCAGCAACAATATCGACCGGCTGCTGCCGACCATCCTTTCGCGTTGCCGCAAGGTGCCGATGGGCTTGCCCGATGCCGACCAGTCCCTGGCATGGCTGAAGGCGCAGGGCGTGCCGGACGCGGAAAGCTGGCTCGCCGAGCAGGGTGGCGCGCCGCTGGCTGCATTGACCGAGGCTGAGAGTGGCTCCAGGGAAGCGATCGATGCGCTGCTGGCCCACCTGGCGAATCCGGCCGCCGATACGGCGCTCAAAACGGCCGACCTGCTGCAGAAGACCGCGCCGGCCGACGTGACTTCCTGGCTGCAGCGCTGGCTTTATGACCTGTTTTCAGTCAAGTTTTCTGGAAAGATCCGTTATTATCCAAAGTACCGCCGGGAAATAGATGCGTTGGCATCGCGCGCCGATGCCCGCCAATTGCTGGCGGTGCTGAAGCAGGTGACTGACCGGCGGGCGATTGCAGACCATCCGCTGTCGGCGAAATTATTCATCGAAGACATGTTGCTGGATTACTCCACCGTTTTTGCTTAGGACCGCCATGGCAGAAATCAGCGGCGCCTCGCCGCCCCGTCCGACCGTGCTGTCGCTTGCCGTCAAGGAAAAATCGGCGCTGTATGCGGCTTACATGCCTTTCGTGGCAAATGGCGGCATTTTTGTCCCGACCAGCCGCGTCCACGCGCTCGGCGACGAAATCTACCTGATCCTGTCGCTAATGGAAGATGCGAGCAAGTACCCGATTGCCGGCAAGGTGGTCTGGGTGACGCCGGCCGGCGCGCACAATAACAAGGTGCAGGGCGTGGGCGTGCATTTTCCCGCCGACGAAAGCGGCCAGCGGGTGCGCCAGCGCATCGAGGAAATCCTCGGCGCGGCCATCAGTTCGTCACGCGCGACGCACACGCTGTAAAGCCGGCGTCGCGGCAGTGGGCCCGGGCGACCCGCACGGGCAAGGCCGCCGGCCATTGCGTACAATGGCGGCCTATGTACATCGATTCCCATTGCCATATCAATTTTCCGGAGCTGGCTGAAAACATGCCGGCCATTCTCGGCCGGATGGCGGAGAACAAGGTCACGCACGCGCTCTGCGTCTCCGTCGACCTGCCGGATTTCCCGCAGGTGCTGGCGCTGGCCGAACAGCATGACAACATCTTCGCATCGGTCGGGGTGCATCCCGATTATCCGGACACGGCGGAGCCGACGGTCGCCGACCTGGTCCGGCTCGCGGATCACCCGAAAATCGTTGCGATCGGCGAGACCGGCCTCGATTATTTCCGGCTCGAAGGCGACCTCGAATGGCAGCGGGAACGTTTCCGCACGCACATCCGCGCATCGCAGGCGACCGGCAAGCCGCTGATCATCCATACCCGCGCGGCAGCCGACGACACCTTGCGCATCATGCGCGAGGAAGGCGCCAGTTCGGGGGTGATGCATTGCTTCACCGAGTCGCTGGCGGTTGCCGAGGCGGCCATCGAACTGGGCTTCTACATCTCCTTTTCCGGCATCGTCACCTTCAAGAGCGCCCGCGACCTGCAGGCCGTGGCCCGGGCGATACCGCTGGAGCGCATGCTGATCGAGACCGATTCGCCCTACCTGGCGCCGGTGCCGTTCCGCGGCCGCACCAACGAGCCGAGCTATGTGCGCCATGTCGCCGAATACATCGCGACGCTGCGCGGCGAGCCGCTGGAGCGCATCGCGCAGCAGACCAGCGACAACTTTTTCAACCTTTTCCGGATGGCCCGTTCCCATGCATGACTTCGATGAAATATCGTCCATCGCCAGCCCGATGCGTCGCCTGACGCTGCAGGCGGTCGCGGCGGCGGGGCTGGCGCTGTGCCTGCCGGAACTGGCTTTCGCCGGCGCCTACGACGACTGGTTCAAGGCAATCAAGCTGGACCTCGACCAGCAGGTCAGGAACCTGCTCCGGCGCGGCATCGACCCGAACACCGTTGACGAGGAGCGTGGCGACACCGCCATCATCCTCGCCGCGCGCGAGGGGTCGGCCAAGGTCTTCGACATCCTGCTGCAGAACAAGGATGTGAAGCTAGACGCCCGCTCCCGCAACGGCGACACCGCGCTGATGCTGGCCGCCTACAAGGGCAACCTGGCCGCGGTGCGGGCCCTGCTGGACCGGGGCGCCGAGCCGAACCAGACCGGCTGGACCGCGCTCCACTATGCGGCGACCGTCGGAAACAACGACATCGTCCAGTTGCTGCTGGACCGCTCCGCCTACATCGACGCGGAGTCGCCGAACCAGACCACGCCGATCATGATGGCAGCGCGGGGCGGGCACATCCTGACCGTCAAGCTGCTGCTCGACGAAGGCGCGGACGTGACGCTGAAGAACGGCGCCAACATGACGGCGCTCGATTTCGCCAGGGAAGGCGGTTTCAAGGATATCGTCGAAGGGCTGACCTACCGGCTGAAAAAGGCCGGCAAGCTCTAATCGCCGTATTCCCGTTGCAATCCGGCCATAGCCTGTTCCAGACGCGGTTCGACATCCGCGCATCGCCGTGCCCGTCCGCATCCGCGTCCGGTGGGTTCACAATCCCGGCCGCCGGCTGCGCGCCAGGTATTCGACGCCTTCGAACAAACCCTGCGTCGCGAGCGCCAGCACCGCTGCCGGGATCGCGCCGGCCAGCAGCATCTGGTGATCGTTCAGCGCCAGGCCCACGGCGATCCGCTCGCCATAGCCGCCGGCGCCGATGAAGGCGGCGATCGTGGCCGTGCCGACGCTCATGATGGCCGCGGTCTTGACGCCGGCCAGGATCACCGGGAGCGCCAGCGGCAGCTCGATCAGCAGCAGCGTATCCCGGCGCTCCAGCCCCAGCGCCAGCGCCGCCTGCCGGATGCCCGGCGGCACCTGCAGCAGGCCGGTGCAGGTATTTCGCACAACCGGCAGCAGCGCATACAGCGACAGCGCGATGAGCGCCGGCCCCGTGCCTATCGTGCCGAGCAGCGAGATCAGGATTGCGAGCAGCGCCAGCGACGGTATGGTCTGCAACACGCCGCACAGCCCCAGCACGACCTGCCGCAGGCGTGGCGCAAAGGCGGCCAGCATGCCCAGCGGCACCCCGGCCAGGGTTGCCGCGCCGACCGACACCAGGACCAGGAACAGGTGCTGCCAGGTCAGCGTGCCGAGGCGGTCCAGCAGCTTCGCGGCCAGCCCCGACCGCGCAGCCGGGCTCTCGGGCGCGCCGTGCAGGAATGCCTGCGCCGCCTGCGCGAAGCTGCGTCCCTCCAGTTCGACTGCCGCATTCAGCGCGATCATCCGCTGCTGGCTGATTTTCCCCTCCAGCCCGAGCAGCGCCTGCCATGCCGCCGGGAAGCGGGCCGGCAGGTCCAGCCGGTACAGAAGCACCGCGTCGTAACGCGGGAAATACTGCCGGTCGTCCTGCAGCACGCGCAGTCGCATGCGGTCGATCCGGGCGTCGGTCGTATAGATGTCCATCGCGTCGATCTGGGATGCCGCGATCGCGTCATACGCCAGGCCGTGGTCCAGGCTCTGCGGCCGGTTGCGCAGGCCGTAGCGCTGCGCCAGGCCCGGCCAGCCGTCGGCGCGTCCGAGGAATTCATGCGACAGGCCGAGGCGCAGCGCCGGATGGGCGGCGAGGTCGCCCAGCGTCCGGATGCCCAGCCGGGCCGCATCGGCATCGCGCATCGCCAGCGCATAGCTGTTGTCGAAGCCGAGCGGCGCGGCCGCGCCCAGCCCCAGGGCGGCCAGCCCGGGCCGGATGCTTTCCAGCGACGCGGCGCCGTCGAGATGCAGGATTTCCTGCGCTATCGTCCCCAGGTATTCCGGGTAGACGTCGATGCTGCCCGACTTCAGCGCTTCCAGCACGATGGCGGTATTGCCCAGCCCCTGCCGATGCACCGCCGGGCCCTGGGTCGCCGCGGTGGCGGTCAGGATCTCGCCCAGCACATAGGATTCGGTGAAACGCTTGGAGCCGACCTTCAGCGTGTCGGCGCCGGCGGCGGCGAGCCAGCACATCAGCAGCGCGGCGAGGACGAACGGTCTGAAACCCATGTTGCTCCTGGTATAAGAAATTCGACCCTAGCTTAACCGGATTCGGCGAAGACGACGCCGCGGGCCATCTGGTACAGTGCCGCCATGAGCAAAATGACCTTGGATCGCATGCTGCAGTCGCAGGGCTTCGGCAGCCGGAAATGGTGCCGGCAACTGGTGGAAGACGGGGAAGTCACGGTCAACGGCGTAGCGGTCGACGATTACCGGATGACGGTCGACACCGAAGGGCTGGCATTCACCGTGTTCGACGAGGAATGGACCTACCGCGCGCATGTCTATATCGCACTGAACAAGCCGCCCGACATTGAATGTTCGCGCAAGCCCAGCCACCGGCCCGGCGTGCTGACGCTGCTGCCCGAGCAATTCACCTGGCGCGACGTGCAGCCGGTCGGCCGGCTGGACCATGACACGACCGGCCTGCTGCTGATGTCGGACGACGGCGCCTTCATCCACGCGCAGTCGTCGCCGCGGCGGCATGTGCCCAAGGTCTATGTCGCCACGACCCACGAACCGGTGACCGACGAACTCGTCGCCCGCCTGCGCGAGGGCGTCAAGCTGCACGATGAAAACGAGACGCTCGCCGCCCAGCGCTGCGAGAGGCTGGCGCCGCACGAGCTGGAGATCGTGCTCGAGCAGGGCAAGTATCACCAGGTCAAGCGCATGCTGGCCGCGGCCGGCAACCATTGCTCGGCGCTGCGCCGCACCGCGATCGGCGGCCTGACGCTGGCTTCGCTCGAACTCGACGAAGGCGAATGGCGCTACCTCGACGACGCGCAGATGTCGCTGCTGGTGCCGGAGGCGGCCGCGTGACCGAGCCGATACGCCTGGCGCGCCGGGTGGCGCAGCAGACCGGCTGTTCCCGCAGCGACGCCCAGCAATATGTCGAGGGCGGCTGGGTGCTGGTCGACGGGGAAACCTGCGAGGAGCCCGGCCGGCGCATCGGGCCGGAGCAGGTGGTCAGCCTGGCGCCCGGCGCGAAGGCGGAGCCGGCCCCGGCTGTCACCATCCTGTTCCACAAGCCGGCGGATCTGGCGACCGGTCCCGCCGGGAGCCCGGACAGCGCGCTGATCGTGCCATTGCTGCTGCCGGAACAGCGGAGCGCGACCGACCGCTCCGGTATCAGGCCGCTTAAAAAGCACCTGGCAGGTCTGACGCTGACCGATGGGCTGGAAACGATCGCGAGCGGGCTGCTGGTGCTGACGCAGGACTGGCGCGTCGCGCGCCGCCTGGTCGACGACGCCAGCCGGGTCGAGCAGGAATTCATCGTCGAGACCGCCGCGCCGGTCACGCCATGGCAGCTGGCGCTGCTGAACCAGGGCACGCGCTTCAACGGCAAGCAGATCGAGGATATCAAGGCCAGCTGCCAGAGCGAATGCCGGCTGCGGTTTGCGCTGAAGACGCCGCCCCGCGGGCTCATCGAGCATCTGTGCATGCAGGCCGGGCTGCAGATGCTGGGAATGCGCCGGATCAGGATAGGCCGCGTGCCGCTTGCCGGGCTTCCGGTGGGGCAGTGGGCTTTTTTGCGGCCCGACCACAAATTCTGAGCCGCCCGGCCGCCTGATCGGGCCAAGCGGTTAGCGGCTAGCGGTTAATTCTTGCCGGCGATTTCAGATCCGTCAGCCAGCATCAGTGGCGCGGGCGGCATCGGTGCAAGGGTCTGGGCCAGCATCGCCGGATTCGCCATGCAGTAATCGAACATCGCTTTCGGCAGGCACCGGGCAGGCATTTCGCCGTTCGGCAGCAGGGTGATGAACAACAGGTCCTGCTTCTGCTGCAGCTGCTGGTAAGCGGAACTCAGCATGGCCCAGACCTGCTCCAGCGTCAGGTCGTCCATCCAGTCGCGGCCTTCAATGCGCAATGCGTACTGGTTGCCGGGATCGATATTTTGCATTTCCATGGTTTCCTTGCCTGATTGGTGAAGACGGTCCCTGCCAGCAGACCAGCGACCGAGCGACCGCGGAACCCGGGGCGCACAGGCCGGATGACTGGATGGTCCGCCTGTTAGTGCTTGTTAGGCTGCGCCAGTTCGCCGTGGCGCGGAGACGCGGCCGGGGCCGGCTTCGCCCGCACCAGTCGGCCGGCCAGGTAGTCGTCGCGGCACTGGCCGCGCCTGACCTTGCCGCTCGACGTTTTCGGCAGCGCGCCCGGCGCCAGCAGCAGCACCTCGTCGACCGCCAGGCCATGCACCCGCCTGATGGCGCTGCGGATGGCGGCTTCGACGTGCGGCCACTTTTCCCGGCAACGCAGCATTTCCCGCTTCAGCTCGCAGGCGACGACCAGCCGCGGACGCCCGGCCACGTCGGCAGTGAACACGGTCGCGCAGGAAGGACGCAGCGCGGCATGGCTGCGTTCGGCCTGCAGCTCCAGCTCGTGCGCCGCATGATCGATGCCGCCCAGCCGGACCCGGTCGGCCAGCCTGCCCAGCACGTAGAGCTGCCCGTCGCACAGCAGGCCGGCGTCCCCGGTTCGCAGGTAGGCGCCGTCGCCGCCGCCATCCTGCAGGCGGGCGCCGAACTGCGCTTCGGTCAGCCGCGGCGCATTCCAGTACCCGAGGCCGATGCTGGCGCACTGAAGCCAGATTTCGCCGATATCCCCTTGAGCGACCTCGCGACGGGTCAGCGGGTTCACGATCAGCAGCCTGCAGTCGATATGCGGTCTGCCGCAACTGACCAATGGCTGAACCAGCCCGGCGATGCCTGCGGCCAGGCGGGCGGGCGCATGTCCGGCCGGGCCGCCGGTCACGTGGCGCCCGGCCTCGCTGAGGCTGTAGCAAGGCGCGAGCGCGCCGGGATGCAGCCCATAAGGCTGCAGAAGTTCCAGGAGCCGTGCGATGGTTCCCGCCCTGACCGGCTCCCCGGTGCAGAAGCAGACATCCAGGCAGGACAGGTCCAGCGGCGCAGGCTGGCCGCATTCGAGTGCGCGCGCGACCATGTCGAACATGAAATTGGGTCCGCCGGCGGTGGTGATGCGCAGTTGCCCGATCAGCCGCAGCCACCGTTCCGGCCGCTGCACGAACTGGGCGGGCGTCATCAGGTAGACCGGCACGTCGGCCGCAAGCGGGTGGATGACGCCAAGCATCAGGCCGGTCTCGTGGAACAGCGGCAGCGTCAGCAGGGTCGCGCTATGCGCGCCGTGGCCGAACGAGGCATGCACCGCGTCGCTGGCGGCCAGCAGGCTGCGCTGGCTGTGGACCACGCCGCGCGGATCGCCGCCCGTGCCGGACGTGTACTGGATCAGCGCCGGCCGGTCGGCGTCCGCAACGTCCCGGTCCCAGCGTCGCGGCGCGTCGCCCGCCGCCGGCCGGCCATGGCGCATGTCGATGAGCGGCAGGCTGTTTTCCATCTCCATCTCCAGCACGGCGTCGCTGTCGGTCAGCATTGCCGCGGCGCCGGAATGGGCGGCAAGGAAAGCGATGCGTTCTTCCAGCGCCGCCCGCCGCGGCGGCGCGGCGGGCACCGCCAGCGTGCTGGACAGCAGGCAGGCGTAGATGCCGACGATGAAGAAAAAGTGGGTCTTGCAGGCCAGCACCACCGGCTTGCCCGGCAGTTCCATGATCTGCAGCGACACCGCCAGGCTGATCGCTTCCTGCAGCAATTGCGAATAGCTAAGCTTGATCTCGCTCGCCGGATCGTCGCCGATGAAATGGTAGGCTGCATCGTCGGGTTGGGACGCCGCGCGGTCGACGAGGATGGCGACCAGGCTGCGCGATGGCGTATCGCCGGTTGCAGGATACATAGGCAGGTTCTCCCGTTTGGATGAGCGGCAGAACGTACGTGGATGCAACCTTATCCCACAACAATAATTATCGCTTTCTAATATTGCTGAGGCGTACACCGGCAACGGTGCGGGCCGCCAGCACCTGAACGAGGATGAACATGGCTTACAAACTTTTCTACTGGCCCGGCATACAGGGACGCGGCGAATTCGTCCGGCTGGCGCTGGAAGACGCCGGCGCGGCCTACGAGGATGTCGGCCGCAGCCAGGGCGAGGCGGCGCTGATGGCGGCGATGAAGAAACTCGATCCGGTGCACCGGCCGTTCGCGCCGCCTTTCCTGCAGGACGGCGACGTGCTGGTCGGCCAGACCGCCAACATCCTTTACTGCCTGGGGCCGAAGCTGGACCTGGCGCCGGCGGACGAAGCAGGGCGCCTGTGGGTCAACCAGCTGCAGCTGACCATCGCCGACATGGTGGCCGAGGCGCATGACACCCACCACCCGGTGGCCAGCGGGCTTTATTACGACGACCAGAAAGCCGAGGCGCTGCGGCGCGCCAGGGACTTCACCGAAAATCGCATCCCGAAATTCCTGTCCTACTTCGAAGAAATACTGGCGAACAATCCCGGCGGCGCCGGCTGCCTGGCCGGCGCGTCCGCCAGCTATGCCGACCTGTCGCTGTTCCAGCTGGTCGAGGGACTGCGCTATGCATTCCCGAAAGCGATGGCGCGGATGGCGCGGAGCCTGCCGCAGGTCACGGCGCTGTGCGACGCGGTGTCGCGCCGGCCCGGCATCGCCGCCTACCTGAAGTCGCCGCGCCGCCAGCCGTTCAACGAGGAGGGCATCTTCCGGCACTACCCGGAACTCGACGCCGACCACGAAGCGCCGCAGCGCTTCGCCAACCCTACTTGATGACCCGGTAGCACGGGATGTACTGCTTGCCGGGCAGCTTCATCCGGTGCTGCTCGACGAAGGCGGTCAGCAGCGCATCCATCGGCTCCATGATGTCGGGGTCGCCATGGATCTCGAAGTGGCCGTACTGCTCGATCGCGCGTATGCCCTGTTCCTTCACGTTGCCCGCGACCACGCCGGAAAACGCGCGACGCAGGTCCGCCGCCAGCAGGTGCGGCGGCTGGTTCTTCTGCAGACGCAGGTTGCGCATGTTTTCATGCGACGGCATGAAAGGCTTCTGGAACTCGTGGTCGATCTTCAGCGTCCAGTTGAAATAGTACGCATCGGTCCTGGCCTTGCGGAACTCGCGGACGCGGCGCATGCCGGCGTCCATCGTCTTGGCCACCTGGACCGGGTCGTCGATGATGATCTGGTAGCGCTTCTGCGCATCGGCGCCGAGAGTGAGGCCGATGAACGCGTCGATCTGCGTGAAATAATCCGCGGCGCTCTGCGGGCCGGTGAAGACCAGCGGGAACGGCTGGTCCGCATTGTCCGGGTGCAGCAGGATGCCCAGGATGTAGAGGATTTCCTCGGCGGTGCCGGCGCCGCCCGGGAACACCACGATGCCATGCCCGGCGCGCACGAAAGCCTCGAGCCGCTTTTCGATGTCGGGCAGGATCACCAGGTCGTTGACGATCGGGTTCGGCGACTCGGCCGCGATGATGCCGGGCTCCGAAATGCCCAGGTAGCGGCCGTTGGCGATGCGCTGCTTCGCATGCCCGATGGTCGCGCCCTTCATCGGCCCCTTCATCGCGCCGGGGCCGCAGCCGGTGCAGATGTCCAGCCCGCGCAGGCCGAGCTCATAGCCGACCTTCTTCGAATACTCGTATTCGATGCGGGAAATCGAATGGCCGCCCCAGCAGACGATCAGGTTGGGATTGGTCATCGGGCGCAGCACGCCGGCATTGCGCAGGATGTGGAACACCGCATCGGTGACGCCGCCCGACGTCGCGAGGTCGAAATTGACGTTGCCGTTGACTTCGTCCGAGATGAACAGCACGTCGCGCAACACGGCGAACAGGTGCTCGTGGATGCCGCGGATCATCTTGTCGTCGACGAAGGCGCTGGCGGGCGCGCCCTTGATGTCGAGCTTGATGCCGCGTTCGCGCTCGATGATGTCGATGTCGAATGACGGGTAGCGTTCCAGCAGTTCCTTACCGTCATCGAGGTAGTTGCCGCAGTTGAGCACGGCCAGCGAGCAGTTGCGGAACACCTGGTGCAGGCCGCCGTGGCTGTTGTCCAGCAGCTTGTGGATTTCAGCCTTGGACAGGACTTCGAGATGGCCTTCGGGAGAAATTTGCGTGTCGACGACTTTGTATTCCATGGGTGGGGGTTTCCGTATTTGAAGATCATCATGTGCGCCGGCAGGAACCGGCCTGTTGCCGGGCTGGCAGCGCATCACAGGCATCATACTCCGCCCGGTTTCAGCCCGGTTGCGCCAGCGCCGATATGCGCCTGGCTCGGTCGGACATCGACGAATCGGGCGTTTCTGGCATAAGATGCGGCTCATTCCCGTTTAACATTTGACAAGCATGCCAGACACCGCGCTGTACAACACCGAAGAAATCCTCCGCCTGCTGCAACTCAAGGAGACCGGCCCCGACGTTTTCCGCGGCGAGAGCCACTTCATGGGCAGCCCCAACGTTTTTGGCGGCCAGGTGCTCGGGCAGTCGCTGTATGCGGCCGTGCGCACGGTCGACGGCCGCCGCCCGCATTCGATGCATGCGATGTTCCTGCTGGCCGGCAATCACCGGCTGCCGATCGACTACGAAGTCGAACGTGTCCGCGACGGCGGCAGCTTCAGCACCCGGCGCGTCGTGGCGCTGCAGGAAGGCAAGCGGATATTCGTCATGTCGGCGTCCTTCCAGGCCGAGGAAACCGGCCTGTCGCACCAGAAGTCGATGCCCGACGACACCGACCCGGAAACGCTCGAACCCGGCGTGCCGCGCTGGAAGGAATTGGCGGCGGGAAGGACACGCGGTTTCCAGCCGGTGCCGGTCGATTTCCGTTCGCGCCATCAGGGCGACCTGTTCAGCACCCACACCACCGAGCCGACCAAGCAGGTATGGACCCGCGCGCCGATGCGCATGGACAACGATCCGCTGATGCACGAGGCGCTGTTCGCCTACGTGTCGGATTACGGCCTGCTGTGGACCGCGCTGCAGCCGCATGGCATACGCATGGGCGACCCGCGGCTGCAGATCGCCAGCCTGGATCACACCATCTGGTTCCACCGTCCGCTGCGCATGGACGACTGGCTGCGCTTCGAGATGGAAAGTCCGAACGCGTCCGGCGGCCGCGGCCTCTGCCTCGCGCACGTGTACGACAGCAAGGACGTGCTGGTGGCGACGCTGGCGCAGGAAGGGCTGATACGGCTGCGGCAGGGCGCGGCCGGCTGAGCCGCGGCGTCGCTGCTTCTCCCATTTTCGCTATTTCATTCCGACCAAGGAGGAAAGTCCCATGTCCATGCAGCCTTTCATCGCCATTTCGCCGCACGAGCGCGACCTCGGCGGCTTTTCGGTGCGGCGGCTTTTGCCCTCGGCTGCGCGGCGAACGGTGGGTCCGTTCGTGTTCTTCGACCACATGGGGCCGGCCGACTTCGCGCCAGGCCATGGCATCGACGTCAGGCCGCATCCGCATATCGGGCTGGCGACGGTGACCTACCTGTTCGAAGGCGCGATCCAGCACCGGGATTCGCTGGGCACGGTGCAGACGATCACCGCGGGCGACGTCAACTGGATGACGGCCGGCCGCGGCATCGTGCATTCGGAACGTTCGCCGGCCGATCTCAGGCAGAGCGGCTACCGGATGGAGGGCCTGCAGACCTGGGTGGCGCTGCCGCGCGACCAGGAACGCTGCGAGCCGGCGTTCGTCCATCACCCGGCCGCGACGCTGCCGGTGATCGAGATGCCGGGCATCACGATGCGGCTGATCGCCGGCAGCGCGTTCGGCCAGACGTCGCCGGTCGCGGTGGCGTCGAGCATGTTCTACATCGCCGTCGAGATGGAAGCCGGCGCCAGCTTCGTGCTGCCCGACGAATACGAGGAGCGCGCCGTCTACGTGCTGTCCGGCGACATCAACATCAACACCGGCCGGCTGGGCGCGGCGTCGATGGCGGTGCTCAACGCCGCCGAGCCGGTGACGCTGTCCGCGCATGCGCCGACCCGGCTGATGCTGCTGGGCGGCGCGCCGCTGGACGGCGAGCGCTTCCTGTGGTGGAACTTCGTCGCCAGCGACCGGGCCGCCATCGACGAGGCGAGCGAACGCTGGCAGGCGGGCGGCTTCGACCCGGTGCCCGGCGAGACCGAATTCATTCCGCTGCCGGACCGGCCGAAAGCGCCGGAGCCGTTCAGCTGAAACCGAAGCTGCCGCCGGGACATGCGCCACCGTCGCCGGGTGTCCGGTCCGCCGGCCTGTCAGTAGCCGGCGCCGGGCGCCTGCCGCCGGCGCAGCCGGGTCACCACCAGCCAGATCAGCGCCAGCCATGCGAGCCCTTCGCACACCCCGGCGAGCACGTCGGTCAGGTAATGGGCGCCGAGATAGAGCCGGCTGAAGGTGACCAGCGCGACGATGGCGCCACAGACCATGACGCTGACCAGCCGCCATTGCCAGCGGTCGACCCGGTGGGCCACGTAGGCTGCGAGCAGGCCGTACAGCATCGTGCTGTAGGCCGCATGGCCGCTCGGGAAACTGTAGGTCGCCAGCACCACCAGCGGCTCGTCGAATACCGGCCTGCTGCGTTCGAACAGGTTCTTCAGCAGCACGTTCAGGATCATCCCCGCCGGCATCGTCAGCAGCACGGCCAGCAGCCAGTAATGGTCGCGCTTGAGCGCCAGGTAGATCGCCATTCCCGCCGCCAGCACCGCGATGCCGGCAGGCGCATGCATCTGCGTCACGGCCAGCAGCGCATCGGTCAACGCCGGCGATGCCTGGCCATGCAGCCAGTGCGCGAGCCGGATGTCCAGCGCGGCGGCCGGCCCGCGCGTCACCACCTGGTACGCCAGCAGCACGAAGGCGATGGCGGACAATACGAAGATCGTGATGCCCAGCCTTGCCTGCAGACGCGACGCCCCCAGCCTGACCTGCTCGCGATGGCGGGCATGAAAGTGGGAATGGGCCGATGCGGGCGGCTGTTTGACGTCGTCGTTCATGGCGGGAAATTGGGACAGTATCGCCGACGCGCCGAATCGCGCGCGGGCACAGGCGCTCTGGTAATGCGCGCGCGCAAAGGTGTCCCGAAGGCATCACCGCGGGGGCGGTCGCAGCGTTTTTTCGTGGTACGCTCAACTGCCGTCCGGCGGGCCTGTCGCGTCCGGTTTCATCGACCCGCCCTTCCATCAATCTGATCCTCGCATCCATGTCCAGCAGTTACCATTCCAAGGCCGAGTTCGAACAAGAAATACAGGGCCGGCTCGGCCTTGTGCCCAACCTGTACCAGTCTGCGCCGGCGGCGCCCGAAGTCCTGCAACGCTTCTGGAGCGAAGGCGTCGAGGCCTACCTGGACAATCCGCTGCCGTCGCTGTTCAAGGAAAGGCTGGTCGTCTATCTCTCGTGCATCGCCGGCGTTCGTTACTGCGCGGTGCGCCATGCCGGTTACCTGCTGGGCGGCGACCATGGCCGGCCGGCCGGCGACAGCGCGGCCGCGCCGCAGGGCATGCCGCAGCTGATCGCGCTGCTGCGCTATCCGCCGCCGACGTCTTCCTATCTGCAGGCCGCGCTGCAGCTGCTGCTGGCAACGCCGGCGGCGCTGTCCAGCCTGCCGCCGGCTGGCGATCCGCTCGAGCAGGCGATATTCATCGCCTGCGGCGCAATCCATCTCGACGCCGGCGGCAACCAGCCGGCGCGCGACGCGCTTGCGCACCTGATGGGCAGGCAGCTCAGCGAGCATGCGTTCGCGCTGATGGCCCATGTCGCCAAGCTGCATTTCTGGGTGCGGCTGCACGAGGAAATCGCGATCGAGCCGGACATGCGCGCGCTGCTGGACAGTCAGCCCGAGCTGGCGCAGCTGCTGCGGCAGGAAGCGCTGCCGCGGCGGCGGCAGGACAGCGCCATGACGGCGCCGGCGCTGCCCGCATCCGAAACGCCTCCATCTTCCCCATCCTCCCCATCGCCCCAGGTGACGCAGTCGCCGGACCGTCGCGACGCCGAGCACCAGCGCTTCCTGTCGCTGTTCAGCCACGAACTGCGCAACCCGATCGCCGCGATCAGCGCGGTGTCGGACATGTTCCAGGTGGTCGGCATGTCCGACGACAGGCTGCGCAGCGCCAGCAACATCCTGCACAGGCAGGTCCAGGCGCTGGGCCAGACGCTGGAAGGCATGGTCGACCTGTCGGCGCTGATGTACGGACAGGTCCAGCTGGCATCCGCGCGGGTCGTGGTCGACGACATGATCAATGGCGTGCTGCGCAACCTGGCGCCGCGGCTGGAGGAAAAAGGCATCGCGGTCGAGCGGCAGACCGACGACCCGCGCGCCGCCGTGACCGGCGACTCCCGGCGCCTGGCGCAGCTCATCGAAAGCCTGGTGCTGAACGGGCTGAAAATAAGTCGCTCGCCGCAGCCGCTGCGCATCGCCGTCAGCATCCAGGCGCAGCAGGTCAGCGTCGCCGTGACCGACCATGGGCCGGGCTTCACGGTGTCGCCCTTTCCCGAGAAGGGCGCGCCCGACGGCCAGGGCAAGGTGCCGGTCGCATTGATGACCGTGCGGGCCATCGCCGAACTGCATCACGGCAGCGTGCGTGCCGAAAGCGCCGGGCCGGGAAAGGGGTCGACGATATTCGTGACGCTGCCGCTCGCCGCCGGCGACGCGCCGGCGCGCCAGGCCGACGCATTGTCCGCGCCCAGCCAGCCGCGCCTGCGGGTGCTGGCGATCGAGGACAACCGCGACTTCGCGCAGCTGTTCAGGCACATGCTGGAAATCATGGGCTGCGACCTCGACATCACCACCGACGCGCGTTCCGGGCTGGCGCGGGCGCATGCGCGGCTGCCCGAGCTGATCTTCTGCGACATCGGCCTGCCCGGCGACATGGACGGCTTCGCGTTCGCGCGCGCAGTGCGGGCCGACCCGGCGCTCGCGCATATCCCGCTGGTGGCCGTGTCCGGCTATAACAGCCCGGCCGACGTCCAGAGGGCGCTGGAGGCGGGCTTCAACCGGGTGTGCGGCAAGCCGGTCAAGTTCGCCGACATCAGCGAGGCGCTGGCGACCTTCGGGATCAAGCGTCCAGGCGCGGCCTGAGGCCGGGCAGGGGCAGCATCGGGAGCGGCATCGGGCGGCCGAAAATCTTGTCAGGACCGATAAAGTTTTGCGAACGACCGTACTTAATTATGCTATTCTCGCTGCACAAGAAAAGTCGTCCCGTAATTGATTCTTACCGGCGCGATAAACGCCGCACCCCGAATTTCATTCCATCTAGGAGACCCTTATGACTGACGCCGTCATCGTTTCGACCGCCCGCACCGCCCTCGCCAAATCGTGGAAGGGCGCATTCAACATGACGCACGGCGCCACCCTGGGCGGCCATGCGCTTGCCGCTGCCATCCAGCGCGCCGGCATTGAATCCGGCGAAGTCGAGGACGTGCTGATCGGCTGCGCCACGCCCGAAGGCGCCACCGGCAGCAACATCGCCCGCCAGATCGCCATCCGCGGCGGCTGCCCGGTCACCACCGCCGGCATGACCATCAACCGTTTCTGCTCTTCCGGACTGCAGACCATCGCCACCGCGGCGCAGCGAGTGATCGCCGGCGAAGGCGACGTCTATGCCGCCGGCGGCGTCGAGTCGATCTCCTGCGTGCAGCAGGAAGCCAACAAGCACATGATCGTCGAGACCTGGCTGAAGGAGCACAAGCCCGAGATCTACTGGCCGATGCTGCAGACCGCCGAGAATGTCGCCAAGCGCTACAACATCAGCAAGGAGCGCCAGGACGAATACGGCGTTCGCAGCCAGCAGCGCGCTTTCGCCGCGATGAACGAAGGCAAGTTCAACGACGAGATCGCGCCGATGACCACCATCATGGGCGTGGCCGACAAGGCCTCGGGCATGCTGATGACCCGTGAAGTCACGATCTCGGCCGACGAAGGCATCCGCGGCGACACCACGCTCGAAGGCGTGTCCAAGATCCGCACCGCGGTGCCGGGCGGCGTCGTGACCGCCGGTAACGCCAGCCAGTTTTCCGACGGCGCATCGGTGGCCATCGTGATGAACAGCAAGCTTGCCGAGCAGCGCGGCCTGACCCCGCTGGGCATCTTCCGCGGCTTTGCCATCGCCGGCTGCGAGCCGGACGAAATGGGCATCGGTCCGGTGTTCGCGATTCCGAAGCTGCTGAAGAAGGCCGGCCTCAAGGTCGAGGACATCGACCTGTGGGAGCTCAACGAGGCATTCGCGGTCCAGGTGCTGTACTGCGCCGACAAGCTGGGCATCCCGATGGACCGCCTCAACGTCAACGGCGGCGCGATCGCCGTCGGCCACCCGTACGGCGTGTCGGGCGCGCGCCTGACCGGCCATGCGCTGATCGAAGGCAAGCGCCGCGGCGCGAAGCTGGTCGTGGTCACGATGTGCATCGGCGGCGGCCAGGGCGCAGCGGGCCTGTTCGAAGTCGTTTAATTAAGTAGCCTTACTCCAGGCGGCGGGCGCCATGCCCGCCGCCGCGCCGCCTCATCTCATCAACAGGTTCGCGCCGGCGACGCTGGCGCGACGGAGACCAGCATGCAATCCAAACTTCTTTCCCGCCGCGACCTCGACTTCCTGCTGTACGAATGGCTGAACGTCGAATCGCTGACGTCGCGTCCCCGTTATGCCGACCATAGCCGCGAGACCTTCAACGCCGCGATGGACACCTGCGAGCAGATCGCAACCGACCTGTTCGCGCCGCATAACAAGAAGAGCGACCAGCATGAGCCGCATTTCGACGGCGAGCGGGTCGACATGATCCCCGAAGTCGGCGCTGCGCTGAAGGTGTTCTGCGAAGCTGGCCTGATGGCCGCCGGCCAGGACTTCGACCGCGGCGGCATGCAGCTGCCCTGCGTGGTCGAGAAAGCGGGCTTCGCCTATTTCAAGGCGGCCAACGTCGGCACGTCGTCCTATCCCTTCCTGACCATAGGCAATGCCAACACGCTGCTGAAATGCGGCACGCCCGAGCAGATCAAGACCTTCGTCGAGCCGATGCTGGAAGGCCGTTTCTTCGGCACCATGTGCCTGTCCGAACCGCAGGCGGGCTCGAGCCTGTCCGACATCGTCACCCGCGCCGAGCCGCAGGAAGACGGCACGTTCCGCATCACCGGCAACAAGATGTGGATTTCGGCCGGCGAGCACGAGCTGGCCGAAAACATTGTGCACCTGGTGCTGGCCAAGGTGCCCGGCCCCGACGGCAAGCTGATCCCGGGCGTCAAGGGCATCTCGCTGTTCATCGTGCCGAAGAAGCTGGTCAACGATGACGGCAGCCTGGGCGAGCGCAACGACGTCGTGCTGGCCGGCCTGAACCACAAGATGGGCTATCGCGGCACCACCAACTGCCTGCTCAACTTCGGCGAGGGCAAGTTCAGGCCGCAGGGCCGGGCCGGCGCCATCGGCTACCTGGTCGGCGAGGTCCACAAGGGCCTGGCCAACATGTTCCACATGATGAACGAGGCACGCATCGGCGTCGGCCTCGGCGCCGTGGTGCTCGGCTATACCGGCTACCTGCATGCGCTCGACTATGCGCGCAACCGTCCGCAGGGCCGGCACCCGATGAACAAGGACCCGTCGAAGCCGCAGCTGAGGATCGTCGAGCATACCGACGTCAAGCGCATGCTGCTGGCGCAGAAATCCTATGTCGAGGGCGGCCTGGCGCTGGCGCTGTACTGCTCGCTGCTGGTCGACGAGCAGCGCACCGGCACCGACCCGGAAGCGGTGAAGGAAGCGACGCTGCTGCTGGACGTGCTCACGCCCATCGTCAAGTCCTGGCCGTCGCAGTGGTGCCTGGAGGCGAACAACCTCGCGATCCAGGTGCATGGCGGCTACGGCTATACCCGCGAATACAACGTCGAGCAGTTCTACCGCGACAACCGGCTCAACCCGATCCACGAAGGCACCCACGGCATACAGGGCCTGGACCTGCTGGGCCGCAAGGTGATCATGCAGGACGGCGCGGCATTCAAGGCGTATGCGAAAGCCGTCCGGCGCAGCGTCGAGCGCGGCCTGGCGATCCAGTCGCTGGCGGCCGATGCGCATGCGCTGGACGCGGCATTGCAGCGCATCGAGGCCGTGACCGCGGTGCTGTACGCGGCCGGCGACATGAACAAGACGCTGGCCAACGCGTCGGTCTACCTGGAAGCCTTCGGCCACACGGTGCTGGCCTGGATCTGGCTCGAGCAGGCGATGGTAGCCACCGGCAAGGAAGGTCACGACGCCGACTTCTACCGCGGCAAGCTGCAGGCGGCGACCTATTTCTTCAAATGGGAACTGCCCAAGGTGCACCAGCAGCTGGACCTGCTGGAAACCGTCGACACCACCACGCTGGACATGCAGGACGCATGGTTCTGAACGTCGGGGGAAAAAAGCCATGCTGAAGCACATCGTGATGTGGAAACTGAAAGAGACGGCCGAAGGCGCGGACCGCGCCGCCAACGCCGTCAGGATGAAGGAGTTGCTGGACGCCTGCGACGGACTGGTGCCGGGCATGCTGAAGCTGGAAGTGGCCATCGCCGAACCTGGCCTGGAAGCGACCTACGACATCGTGCTGTACACCGAGTTCGCGGACAAGGCCGCGCTCGACGCCTACCAGGAACATCCGCAGCATGTCGCCCTCAAGCCCTTTGTCCTCGCGGTGCGCGAGGCGCGGCAATGCATGGATTACATCGTCTGACAGTGCAAGCCGGCGCGGACCGGACCGGTCCGCGCAAATCGACACAACCCAACGCCGATTAACACAAGCGGATACGCCGGCCGCGGCCGGCATCGAATATAAACTAGGAGACTCATCATGCGCACGTCCCAACAACTGTTCGACCTCAAGGGCAAGACCGCCCTGATCACCGGCGGCTCGCGCGGCCTCGGCCTGCAGATCGCCGAAGCGCTGGGCGAGCAGGGCGCGACCCTGGTGCTGTCGTCGCGCAAGCAGGCCGACCTCGACGAAGCGGTGGCGCACCTGAAGTCGCGCGGCATCGAGGCTACCGCGATCGCGGCGGACGTGTCGCAGGAAGCCGCGATCAACGGCCTGGTGCAGGAAGCGATGAAGCGCCTCGGCCATATCGACATACTGGTCAACAATGCGGGCGCCACCTGGGGCGCGCCGGCGGAAAGCCATCCGGCCGAAGCCTGGGACAAGGTGATGAACCTGAACATCCGCAGCATCTTCCTGCTGTCGCAGGCAGTCGGCCGCGAGTCGATGATTCCACGCAAGTATGGCCGCATCGTCAATGTCGCGTCGATCGCCGGCCTGTCCGGCAACGGCCCGGAGTCGATGCAGACCATCGCCTACAACACGTCCAAGGGCGCGGTGGTCAACTTCACCCGCACGCTGGCCGGCGAATGGGGCCGCCACGGCATCACGGTCAACGCGATCGCCCCGGGCTTCTTCCCGTCCAAGATGACCCGCGGCCTGCTCGAGCAGCGCGGCGAGGAAAACATCGCCCGCCGCGCGCCGCTGCAGCGCATCGGCGACGACGAGGACCTGAAGGGCGCGGCGCTGCTGTTCGCGTCCGACGCCGGCAAGCACATCACCGGCCAGATCCTCGCGGTCGACGGCGGCGTCTCGGCGGTGCACTGATGCAGTCGACGGTTCCCGCGCTGCAGCCATTCCCGACCGAGATACCGTTCCTGCACGACCTCGGCGTCGACTTCCTCGGCATGGCCGACGGCCGCGCCGAAGTCGCGCTGACCTTGCAGCCGCGCCACATGAACAGCTGGCACGTGACCCACGGCGGCGTCGTCATGACGCTGCTCGACGTGGTGATGTCGATGGCCGGCCGGTCGCTGGACCCGGACGCGCGCGGCGGCGTCACCATCGAGATGAAGACCAGTTTCATGGAGCCGGGCGGCCGCGCCGGCGGGCGCATCGTCGCCCGCGGCCATGCCTTCCACCGCTCCCGCACCATGTGTTTCTGCGACGGCGAATTGTGGGATGGCGACCGCCTGGTGGCGAAGGCCATGGGCACGTTCAAGTACCTCAAGCGCACCGACGCCGGACCCCGCATCGAGCAGGGCTGACCGGCTTAACGTTCCATATCACCCAGGAGATTTTATGAGCACCTACAAGAAGATCGTTCTCGCATCGCGCCCGCAGGGGCAGGTCAGCCCCGACAATTTCCGGCTGGAAGAGGCGCAGGTGCCTGCCATCGGCGATGGCCAGATCCTGGTGCGCAACCATTACCTGTCGCTCGACCCGTACATGCGCATGCGCATGGAGGACGTGAAAAGCTACGCCGCGCCGCAGGAAATCGGCGCGGTGATGGTGGGCGGGACCGTCGGCGAAGTCGTCGAGTCGAAGAATCCGAAGTTCGCGGTCGGCGACAAGATCGTCGGCATGATGGGCTGGGCCGAGATGGGCGTGTCCGACGGCGTCGGCCTGCGCCGCGTGAAGGACGGCCCGATCCCGCTGTCGGCCTACCTCGGCTCGGTCGGCATGCCCGGCATGACCGCCTGGTACGGCCTGACCCAGATCATGCAGCCCAAGGCCGGCGAGACCATCGTCGTCTCGGCCGCGAGCGGCGCGGTCGGCAGCGTCGTCGGCCAGCTGGCGCGGGAGCGCGGCTGCCGCGCGGTCGGCATTGCCGGCGGCCCGGAAAAGTGCGCGTACGTGGTCAACGAGCTGGGCTTCAACGCCTGCATCGACTACAAGGCCGGCAACCTGCAGGCCGACCTGAAGGCGGCGACGCCGGACGGCATCGACGCGATCTTCGAGAACGTCGGCGGCGAGATCTTCGACGCCTGCGTCGCGCGGATGAACCCATTCGGCCGCATCGCGCTGTGCGGCCTGATCGCCGGCTACGACGGCGAGCCGATGGTGCTGAACAACCTGCGCAATTTCCTGACGATGCGGCTGTCGATGCGCGGCTTCATCGTTTCCGAGCACCCGGAGTTCTGGCCGCAGGGACTGCAGGAACTGGGCGAGCTGGTCGCGTCCGGCAAGCTCAAGTTCCGCGAATCGGTGGCCGAGGGCCTGGCCGCCGCGCCGGAAGCCTTCATCGGCCTGCTCAAGGGCAGGAACTTCGGCAAGCAGCTGGTCAAGCTGGTCTGAACGGGGCGCACATGAGCGACATCATCCTGCACCATTACCCGACTTCGCCGTTCGCCGAAAAGGTCCGGCGCGTGCTGGCCTACAAGAAGCTGCCGTGGAAGTCGGTGACGATCCCGGCCGTGATGCCCAAGCCTGACCTGACCGCGCTGACTGGCGGCTACCGCCGCACGCCGGTGCTGCAGGTCGGCGCCGACATCTACTGCGACACCGCGATCATCTGCGACGTGCTCGAGCGCATCGCGCCCGAGCCGTCGCTGTATCCGGCGCCGGTGGCCGGCCAGGCGCGGCTGCTGGCGCAGTGGGCCGACAGCACGCTGTTCTGGACCGTTATTCCCTATGTGTTCCAGCCCGCCGGCGCGCAGGACATCCTGGGCCACCTGAAGCCGGAGGAGATGCAGGTCTTCGGCGCCGACCGCGCCGCGATGCGCGGCAATGCGCCGCGCATGCATCCGTCCGACGCCGCGGCCGCGCTGCCGCAATACCTGCGCTGGCTGGACGACATGCTGGCCGGCGGTTCGCCGTTCCTGCTAGGCGCGCATGCCAGCATCGCCGACTTTTCGGTCTATCATTGCCTGTGGTTCCTGGCGCGGGCCAAGGCGCTGGCCGTGATCCTGGACCAGACGCCGCGGCTGCTGGCCTGGATGCGGACCATGGCGGCGTTCGAGCACGGCGCGCCGGAGGTGATTGGCGCCGAGGACGCGCTGGCAGTCGCGCGCTCGTCCACGCCCGCGCCGGCAAGCGGCCCGTTCGTCGACAGCCACGGCATCGCCGCCGGCGCGCAGGTCACGGTGACGCCCGCCGACTATGCGCTGGACCCGGTCGCCGGCGAGCTGGTGATGGCCAGCGAGCGGGAATATGCGATACGCCGCAGCGACGACCGGGCCGGCGCCGTGGTCGTGCATTTCCCGCGCATCGGCTACCAGCTGCGCGCCGCCGTCTAGCGACGGCATGCAGCGGCAACGACAATGACAATGACAACGACAGGCATCATCAAGGAGACAGCATGAAGACATTTGAAAACAAGGTTGCCGTCATCACCGGCGCGGCCAGCGGCTTCGGCCGCGAATTCGCCAACATCGGCGCCCGCCTCGGCATGAAGCTGGTGCTGGCCGACGTCCAGCAGGACGCGCTGGAAAAGGCCCGCGACGAACTGCTGCAGCAGGGCGCGCAGGTCACCGCGCTGCGCTGCGACGTGCGGCACGCGGCCGACGTGCAGGCGCTGGCCGACGAGGCGATGCGCGCATTCGGCGCGGTGCACCTGCTGTTCAACAATGCCGGCGTCGGCGCCGGCGGCCTGGTCTGGGAAAACACCCAGGCCGACTGGGAATGGGTGCTGGGCGTGAACCTCTGGGGCGTGATCCACGGCGTGCGCATTTTCACGCCGCTGATGCTGGAATGCGCGAAGAAGGATGCCGACTACCAGGGGCATATCGTCAATACCGCGTCGATGGCCGGCCTGCTGAACGCGCCGACCATGGGCATCTACAACGTCTCCAAGCATGCGGTGGTGTCGCTGTCGGAGTCGCTCTACCAGGACCTGAAACTGGTCGAGGCGCCGATCAGCGCGTCGGTGCTGTGCCCTTACTTCGTGCCGACCGGCATCTCGGCCTCGCACCGCAACCGTCCGGACGACCTGAAGCAGGACACGCCGGCCACCGCCAGCCAGCGGGCCGCGCAGGCCATGTCGGACAAGGCGGTCGGCTCCGGCAAGGTGTCGGCGGTGCAGGTGGCCGAATGGACCTTCGACGCGATCCGCGACGACCGCTTCTACATCTATTCGCATCCTGGCGCGCTGGGCAATGTGCAGCACCGGATGGAGGAGATCGTCACCCAGCAGAACCCGGGCGACCCGTATGCAGCCGCGCCGCATATCCGCGACATGCTGCGTGAAAAGCTGAAAGGCTGATCGAGCCGGGCCGGTTTCCATCCATTTTCGAGGAGTCGCGATGTCTGCTGCAATCAAGGACGGCCAGTTCGCCAGCCTGCCGAACGGCACCCGCCTGCATTACGCCAGCGCCGGCGAGCGCGGCAAGCCGCTAATGCTGTTTGTCCATGGTTTCCCGGAGTTCTGGTACGAGTGGCATGAACAGCTCGCCGAATTCGGGCAGGACTACTATGCGGTGGCGCCCGACCTGCGCGGTTTCAACCTGTCGGACATGCCGTCCGACCCGGCCCAGTACAAGCCCAGGATGATCATCGACGACCTGCGCCTGCTGGTCGCCGAGCTGGGCTACGAGCAATGCGTGATGGTCGCGCATGACTGGGGCGGCGCGATTGCCTGGAGCCTGGCGCTGGCGCTGCCCAAGCTGCTGACGAACCTGGTGATCGTCAATGCGCCGCATCCCTACCTGTTCATGAAGGCGCTGGCGCATGACCCGGCGCAGCAGGCGGCCAGCGGCTACATGAACTGGCTGCGCTCGGAAGGCTCGGAGCAGGCGCTGGCCAAGGACGGCTTCGCGATGATGGAAGGCTTCCTGACCGGCATGGGCAAGTCGCCGGCGCCCTGGTTCGCCGGCGACACGCGCGACAGGTATCACGCATGCTGGTCGCGCGGCCTGACCGGCGGCACCAACTACTACCGCGCCTCGCCGCTGCATCCGCCCACCGCGGAAAACCCCGGCCCGCTCAGGCTGGAAACGCAGATGAAGCCCGAAGACTTCACGGTCAGGGTGCCGGCCATGGTGATCTGGGGCGAGAACGACATGGCGCTGCCGAAGAGCCTGCTCGATGGCCTGGAAGAGGTCGTGCCCGGCGCGCGCCTGGAGCGCATACCGGAAGGCACGCACTGGGTGATCCACGAGCAGCCGCAGCGCATCAACGGGCTGATCCGATCCTTCGTGGGCTGACCGGCGGAGACCGCGATGACTGCAACCGCTACTACTGAAACGACGGCCGGCGTGCTGGACAGGCAGGCGCTGGTCGACCGGTTCGACCTGTCGGCGCTGACGCCGGACTTCTACCGGGACCCGTATCCCTGGTATCACGCATTGCGCGAACTGCAGCCGGTCAAGCGGATGCAGAACGGCAGCTACTTCCTGACCCGCTACGACGACGTGATGGCCGTCTACAAGAACCCGAAGGTGTTCAGCTCCGACAAGCACGCGGAGTTCGGGCCGAAGTATGGCGACACGCCGCTGTTTCGCCACCATACGACCAGCCTGGTGTTCAACGACCCGCCGCTGCACACCCGCGTGCGGCGCCTGATCGCGGGCGCGCTGACGCCGCGTGCGATCGCCGGGATGGAAGCGGGGCTGGTGACGCTGGTGGCGCAGTTGCTGGACCGGATCGAGGCGAAAGGCGACGCCGACCTGATCGAGGACTTCGCGTCGGCGATACCGATCGAGGTCATCGGCAACCTGCTGGCGGTGCCGCATGACGAGCGCGCGCCGCTGCGGGACTGGTCGCTGGCCATACTCGGCGCGCTGGAGCCGGTGCTGACGCCGCAGGCCGCCGGGCGCGGCAATGCGGCGGTCACCGAATTCAGCGCCTACCTGGAAGACCTGATCGCCCGCCGCCGGCGCGCGCCCGGCGACCCGGCGCATGACGTGCTGACGCGGCTGATCGAGGGCGAGGAGGGCGGCGAACGTCTGACGCCGGCCGAGCTGCTGCACAACTGCATCTTCCTGCTCAACGCCGGCCATGAAACCACCACCAACCTGATCGGCAACGGCCTGGTCGCGCTGCATGACAATCCCGCGCAGAAATCGCGCCTGCTGGCGGACCCGGAGCTGATCCGGCCCGCCATCGAGGAAGTGCTGCGCTACGAAAGCTCGAATCAGCTCGGCAACCGCATCACGACCGAGACTGTCGAGATCGGCGGCGTGCTGATGCCGCCGCAGACGCAGGTCACCGTCTGCATCGGCGCCGCCAACCGCGACCCGGCGCAGTTTCCCGACCCCGACCGCTTCGACATCGGCCGCACGCCCAATCGCCATGTCGCGTTCGCATCCGGCATACACCAGTGCGCCGGGATGAACCTGGCGCGGCTGGAGGGCCGCATCGCGCTGTCGGCTTTCCTGGCGCGCTTTCCCGATTTTGCGCTGGCCGGCCCGCCGGTGCGCGGCGGCCGCGCCAGGTTTCGTGGCTTTCTTGAAATACCCGCCCGCATCCGTTGATCGCGGGCGGCGCCTGACGCGTTCCCGCCGCGGGACGCGGCTTGCCCGCGATGCCGGCGGGCATGCAGCGCACGGGGTGCCGAAGAAAGGCCAGCCGATTGCCTAACTCCAGCCCGATGACATTCCGCCGCGCGCCCGTGCTGGCCGTGCTGCCGGCGCTGCTGGCGCTCGTGCTCGGGCTGGCTGCCACGGCCGCCCTGTTTCTCTGGACCCGGAGCCAGGAGCAGGAGCTGGAGCACGTCTTCTTCGAGCGGCGGGCCAACTTCCGCATCATGACCGTGCGCCAGGGCCTGGAGGAACTGGTCGAGACGCTCAACGACATCAACCGCGCGGTGTCGACATTCCAGCCGGTCAGCGCCGCGCAGTTCCATGCCTTCGTCCAGCCGTTCGCCAAGGGCGAACCCTATCCAAGCGCGATCGCCCTGTGCCGGGTGGTGACGCAGGCGCAAAGGTCGGACTACGAAGCCCGCATGCAGCAGTCCATACCCGGCTTCTCGATCACCGAACTGCTGGATGGGTCCATGCATCCGGCGCCGGTACGCGACGCCTACATTGCGGTCGAGTACCTGGAGCCGGGCGCGATCGAAGGCGTGGCCGCGGTCGGCTTCGACACGCTGTCGGTGCCCAGCCTCAAGCAGGCGATGGAACGCTCGGCCGTCACCGGCGCCACGTCGGCCGCCACGCTGTTCCGCTACCCCGACCTGCCGAACGTCCGTCCGCGTTTTGTGCTGGTCAAGCCGGTCTACCGGCCCGGCGCGGACATTGCCACGGGGGAGGCCCGCAAGGATGCCGTGATCGCTTACACCACCATCGGCATGCCGGCTGAAAAAACCATTGCCGGGATACTCGACGCATCCGGCATGCTGCGCATGCCCGGGGTGTGGATCTCGGTCCACATGGGCGAGGAGGGCGCGGACAGGCTGGCCTACGCGGACCCGGTCGAGGCCCAGTCCGGCCGCGGCGCCGGCTGGCCCTGGCCTGCCCGGAACGAGATGCGCATGCAGTCCCAGCAGTTCGAGGTGGCCGGGCTGAACTGGCGGGTGGAGGTCCGCGGGCAGGCGCTGGGCGCGGGGCCGGCCAGGCAGACCGGGTCGCTGCTGGTGGCCCTGTTCGGTGCGATCATCAGCATGATGGCGGCGTTCTACCTGTGGGCGATGGCGTCACGCAACTGGCGCGTGCGCCAGCTCGTGTCCGAGCGCACGGCTGCGCTGCATGCGGCCAACGATAGGCTGAATGCCGATATCGCGGCCCGCGAGCGGGTCGAGGGCGTGCTGCGCCGGACCGACCGGACATTGAAGAATGCGCAGCGCATCGCGCACGTCGGCAGCTGGGAGATCGACCTCGACAGCGGCGCGCACCACTGGTCCGACGAATGCTTCCGCATCTTCGGCCTGCCGGCCAGCGCCGACGGCGTGCCGTCGCTGGCCGCGCTGCCGCCGGCGACCCGCGCAATGTGGGACGCGATCCGCGACCGCCTGCTTTCGGACGGCGTCGACAGCGGGGAGCAGCGCATCGTGCGTCCGGACGGCAGCGTCCGCCACCTGATGCTGCACGCCGAACTTGCCGGCGACGCGGCGCAGGGACGCACCGCGGCCGGATCGGTCCTCGACATCAGCGAATTCAAGCGGGTGGAAACCGAGCTGCGGCAGTCGCAGGCCTCGCTGCGCGAACTGGGCGGGCACCAGGAACGCATCAAGGAGAACGAACGCAAGCGTATCGCCCGCGAGATCCACGACGAGCTGGGCGGGCTGCTCACGGGCATCAAGGCCTATGTGTCGGTCGCCAGCAGCCGGGTCGGCAGCGATGCGGCCGCCGCGCCGCTGCTGGCCGAGGCGATGGCCCAGACCGACACCGCGCTCGACACCGTGCGGCGCGTGATCGCCGACCTGCGCCCGAGCGTGCTGGACCAGCTCGGCGTCTGGGAAGCGATCGAATGGCTGGCGAGCCAGCTCGAGGCGCAGACCGGCGTCGCCTGCCACTGCACGATCGCGCCCGACCTGCCGCCGCCCGGGCCGGACGGCAGCGCGATGCTTTTTCGCATCGCGCAGGAAGCGCTGACCAATATTGCGCGGCATGCGAACGCCACGTCGGTCGAAATTTCCGCGCGCCGCGAGGACGACGACCTGCTACTGGAAGTCACCGACGACGGTGTCGGCATCGCCTTCGAAAAGTTGTCGGAACACTCGACCTGGGGGCTGCGCGGCATGCGGGAAAGGGCGCATTACCTTGGCGGCAGCCTCCATGTCGGCAATGCGCCGGCCGGTGGAACCTTGGTATCTCTACGCTTGCCACTGCTGGTGAAGTTAGCCGAAGAAACCCGGTAGTTCTGTCACTTTTAGTGAAAATAGCCAACATTTGTAGTTGATCCCCTACATTAAATACAGCGTTCACCGATAGCGTCGTCCCGCGGTCTTTTGGATACTTTGTGCTCGGCAGCAATCACTCTTGAAAAATTTAGCGGTGCTGCCTACTTCCAGGAGAGATAAAGATGACGAGCGAACAGCGTGTGAGCGGGCCGGCGGGCCTCTGGTTTTCCATCAAGATCGACAGCGAGGAATTCGTCGCACTGCTTGCCGCCGACGCGCTGGAACGCCTGCTTCACAATTCCGGCGCGCCGGTCGAGCCGCGCAGCGCCTACAAGCGGAATCGCAAGGTGATCGACGCGCTCGCCCGGCAAAAATTTCTCGACGGCTGCCCGCGGCCGATCAGGGTGGTGGCGGCGGACCTGAACTAGATCCTGCCCTATCCGCGCCCGGTCAGGCGCGATTCGCCGGTTTCGCCGGTATCGCGATGACGCGGTCGTCGGTTGCCACGAACACCCTGTCGCCCGGTCCCGGCGTTACCGGGTGGCCGCCGGTGAAGCTGCCGAAGGATGGCAGCATGCCGCTTTCCGGACCGAACATGAAGCAGGGCAGCCGCAGCGCGTCGGCGCGGGTCGCGAGCCGGTAGACCGGGTGGACATGACCTGCCAGCACGTAGCCGTCCGGGTGCGCCTGCGGATGGTGCGCGAACAGCAGCGGGCCGATCTTCCACGGTTCGTCGACCACCTCGATGCGCAGCGCGGCGGGCGGGTCGCCGGCATGCTTGTCATGGTTGCCGCGCACCAGCACCAGGTCCAGGCCGCTGCGCCGCTCCCGCCAGGCCGAGAGCGCGGCAACCGTCGCCGCCGCATGCGCATGGCGGGCATGCAGGAAGTCGCCGAGAAACAGGATGTTCGTTGCCTGGCAGGCGTCGACCAGCGCGTCGAGCGCCTGCAGGTTCTCGGTCGTTGTGCCGCGCGGCACCGGGATGCCGCCCGCGCGAAACGACGCCGCCTTGCCGAAATGGATGTCGGCAATCGCCAGCATCTGCCGCGCCGGCCAGTACAGCGCGCGCTGCGGCAGCATCAGCAGCCTTTCGCCTGCCACTTCGATTTCCAGCGCGCCGTCAGCCATGGCGTTTCCCCGGCAGCGCCGCCGCGTTTTCAAGCTCGCGCACCATCCGCGCGACGCGGTCGGACAATTTCTCGGTGCTCAGCTTTTCCCTGAAACGTTCCACCATCAGCGGGAACGCGAAGGGCGTCGCCCGCGGCACTTCGTGGAACGTCAGCGTGCGGCCGCGCATTTCAGCCAGCGTCTCTCGCAGCCGCGACAGCTCCAGCTCCTGTTCCAGCACTTCGCGCTGCGCCTGCGTCAGCAGCAGGTTGCCGGCGTCGTGCTTGCGGAAGACTTCGTAGAACAGGCTGGACGACGCCTGTAGCTGGCGGCTGCTTTTCTTCTGGTGCGGGTAGCCCTGGAACAGCAGCCCGGAAATCCGCGCGATCTCCCGGAAGCGGCGCTGCGCCAGTTCCGCCGCATTCAGGCTGGCCAGCACGTCCTCCAGCAGGTTGTCGTCGGAAAACAGATCGTGCATCGGTGCGGCCGGACGCTGCACCAGCCCCGCGAAGTCCACCTCGTCCGGGCACAGCAGTTCCAGCCCGTAGTCATTGACCGCGATCGAAAATGTCGCCGGACGCTGGCGCGCGATGCGGTAAGCCAGCAGTGAGCCGAGGCCGAGATGCACCGAGCGGCCGGCGAACGGGTAGAGGAACAGGTGCCAGCCTTCGCGGCTCCTCATCGATTCCAGCACGAGGACGCGCGCGGTGGGCAGGCTGGACCAGCGCTGCTGGAGTTCCAGCAGCGGCTGTATGGTCCGCATTTCCGGCCCCGGGTAGCGGCCGGCCGCGGCATCCTCGAGGCAGGCCAGCGCCGCATGCGCGAGTTCGGACGACATCGGCATCTTGCCGCCCTGCCAGCGCGGGACTGCGCCCTTGCGGCCACTGGCGCGGCGCACATAGGCGGTCATCTCGTTGATGCGGATGAACTCGAGCACGCGGCCGCCGAACAGGAAATTGTCGCCCTTGGCCAGCCGCGAGATGAAGGACTCCTCGACCGCGCCCAGCTTCGCGCCGGACAGGAACTTCACCTGTATCGTCGCATCGGCGACGATGGTGCCGATGTTCATCCGGTGCCGCCGCGCCAGCGTCGCGTCCGGCACCCGGTAGACGCCTTCCTCGTCCGGCAGCACGCGCCGGTATTCGGGATAGACCGCCAGGCTCTGGCCGCCGCGGGCGACGAAGTCCAGCGCCCATTGCCATTCGTCCTCGCCCAGCGCGCGGTAGGACCAGGCGCTGCGGACCTCGCGATACAGTTCGTCGGAGCGGAAGCCGCCGCCCAGCGCCATCGTCACCATGTGCTGCACCAGCACGTCCAGCGGCTTGCTGGGCGGCACGCGGGCCTCGACCTGGCGTTCCTTCAGGGCCCGCCGCGCGCCGGCCGCTTCCAGCAGCTCCAGGCTGTTGGTCGGCACCAGCGTGACCCGCGAACGGCGGCCGGGCGAGTGGCCGCTGCGCCCGGCGCGCTGCAGCAGCCGGGCGATGCCCTTGCAGCTGCCGATCTGCAGCACCCGCTCGACCGGCGCGAAGTCGACGCCGAGGTCCAGGCTGGACGTGCAGACCACCGCTTTCAGGCTGCCGTCCTTGATGCTCAGTTCCACCCAGTCGCGCACGCCCTTGTCGAGCGAGCCGTGGTGCAGCGCGATCAGCCCGGCCCAGTCCGGCCGTTCGGCCAGCAGGTTCTGGTACCAGATCTCCGACTGCGAACGGGTGTTGGTGAAGACCAGCGTCGACGGGCTGGCGTCGATCTCCGCGATCACCGCCTTCAGCATCGGGATGCCGAGATGGCCGCCCCACGGGAAACGGCCGATGTTCTTCGGCAGCAGCGTGTCGACCTCGATGTCCTTGTCGTTCGCGCCTTCAACCAGAACGCCCTGTCCCTCGCCCAGCAGCGCATCCTGCGCGACCTGCAGGTTGCCGATGGTCGCCGACAGCCCCCAGACCACCAGTTCCGGCCGCCACAGCCGCAGCCGCGCCAACGCCAGCTGCGTCTGCACGCCGCGCTTGCTGCCCAGCAGCTCGTGCCATTCATCGACGATGACCGCATCCAGGTGCCTGAACCGGGTATGCGCGTCGGCTGCCGACAGCAGCAGCGTCAGGCTTTCCGGCGTCGTCACCAGCACCGACGGCAGGTTGCGGGTCTGGCGCGCGCGTTCGGCCGAGCCGGTGTCGCCGGTGCGCAGGCCGCCGGTCCAGCCCGGCAGCAGCGCAGATGCCGGCGTCTCAAGCGCCTTCATCGTGTCGGCGGCCAGCGCCCGCATCGGCGTGATCCACAGCACCCGCAGGCCGGCGCCGGGCGCCGACTGGCCGCGCATGCCGCGCAGCAGCGCCGCCATCCACAGCGCATAGGTCTTGCCCGCGCCGGTTGCCGCATGCAGCAGGCCGGACTCGCCGCGCTGGAAGGCTTTCCAGACCTTGCGCTGGAACGGGAACGGCTTCCAGCCGCGTTCGGCGAACCAGGCGTCGACCGCTTCCTCGGGACGCAGCAGGTCGCCGGCTTCTTCGACCCGTGCGGCGCCGCGCGCGGCCTTCACGGCAGCATGCCCTGCAGCGTCGCCAGCGTGTCGGCCTCGTCGATTTTCTTGTCGTCGCGGATGCGCAGCATCCGCGGGAAGCGCACCGCGATGCCGGCCTTGTGGCGGCTGGAACGCGCAATGCCCTCGAAGCCGATCTCGAACACCATGGTGGGCTTTACGCTGCGCACCGGGCCAAACTTCTCGGTCGTGGTGCGGCGGATCGCCGCGTCGACCACGGCGATCTCGGCATCGGTCAGGCCGGAATACGCCTTGGCGAACGGCACCAGCTTGCGGCCGCCCTCCGGGTCGTCGTCCCAGACCGCAAAGGTGTAGTCGGTGTAGAGCGACGCCCGCCGGCCGTGGCCGGCCTGCGCATAGATCAGCACCGCGTCGATGCTGTAGGGGTCGATCTTCCACTTCCACCAGGTGCCGACGTCGCGCGTGCGGCCGACGCCGTACTGCGCATCGGCGCCCTTGACCATCATGCCCTCGACCGCGCGCGAGCGGGACGACTCGCGCAGCTCGGCCAGCGCATCCCAGTCGGACGCCTCGACCAGCGGCGACAGCACCAGCTGCGGCGACGCGACCGATGCGACCAGCGCTTCCAGGCGCCTGCGCCGCTCGCGCTGCGGCAGGCGGCGCAGGTCCTCGCCATCCTGCTCCAGCAGGTCGTAGGCGATCAGCGCCGCCGGCAGCTCCTGCATCATCTTCGCGGACAGCGTCTTGCGGCCGATGCGCTTCTGCAGGTCGGCGAACAGCGCCGGCGCGCCGTCCTGCCAGATCAGCACTTCGCCGTCGACCACCGTGCCTTCCGGCAGCGGCACCGCGCTGATCTCCGGGAAGCGGTCGGTGATCAGGTCCTCGCCGCGCGACCAGAGCCAGCTCTGGCCGCCGCGGCTGACCAGCTGCGCACGGATGCCGTCGTACTTCCATTCGACCATCCAGTCGGCGATGGGTCCGAGCGTGGCGGCGGGGTCGGTCTGCAGCGCATGGGCGAGGAAGAACGGGTAGGGCTGGCCGCCGCGCAGCTCGTGCTCGGCATCCGACTGCGGCGCGATCAGCTGCGCATAGCGCTCGGCGCTGGGCCGCACGCGGCCGTCTATCCAGCCCATCAGCCGCTGCGCCACCAGCTTGGCGTCGACGCCGGCGACCTCGCCCAGCGCGCGGGTCACCAGGAGCCGCGACACGCCGACCCGGAAGCCGCCGCCGATCAGCTTCATCAGCAGGAAGCGCTCGCGCCAGGCGGTTTCCTCCCACAGCGCAAACAGCGCGGTGCGTATGGTCTCGGGCGTGGCGCCGCGCAGCGGCAGGATGCGTTCGTCCATCCATACCGCCAGGCCGACATCGCTCTCGCTGGTCGGCGGCGGCAGGATGTGCGCAATGGTCTCGGCCAGGTCGCCGACCGCGTCATAGCATTCGTCGAACAGCCAGTCGTCCAGCGCCGCCCGCTCGATTGCATACTGGCGCAGCAATTTGGTCGGCACCGCCTGCCGCGGCTTGCCGCCAGCCAGGAAGTAGACCGCCCAGGCGGCGTCGGCCGGGCGGGCGCTGGCGAAATAGGCCTGCAGCGTCGCCAGCTTGCGGTTGGTCGCGGTGGTCGAATCCAGTTCGGTATAAAGGCGGGCAAATTCACGCATGGGCAGCCGGCTCCTTGCTCGCCTTCGCGTCGTCGGCCTTGACGTCCTCCCTGTCGTCGTCGCCGTATTCGGTGTTGAAGGCGCCGGCTTCCAAGCCGTTCTGCTGCAGCCAGCGCACCATGACCCCGATCTGGCCGTGGGTGACGATGACGCGGCTGGCCTCGGTCGCGCCGATGGCCGACATCAGCCCCGGCCAGTCGGCATGGTCGGACAGGATGAAGCCGCGGTCGACCGCCCGGCGCCGGCGCGCGCCGCGCAGCTGCATCCAGCCGCTGGCGAAGGCGTCGCTGTAGTCGCCGAAGCGGCGTATCCAGCTGCTGCCGCCGGCCGATGGCGGCGCAAGGATCAGCGCATTGCGAAACGCCGCCTTGCCGCCGGTGGCCTCGGTCACCAGCAGCGTCTCCGGCAGGTCGACGCCGCTTGCGCGGTAGGCGCGGTTCAGCGGCTCCACCGCGCCGTGGCAGAAAATCGGGCCGATGCTCGGGTCCAGCCCGGACAGGATGCGCTGCGCCTTGCCGAACGAATAGCAGTACAGCACGCTGGCGCGGCCTTCCTCCGCATTGGCCCGCCACCAGTCATTGATCTCGCCATACACCTCCGCCTGCGGCTGCCAGCGGTAGATGGGCAGGCCGAACGTGGACTCGGTGATGAAGGTGTCGCAGCGCACCGGCTCGAAGGCCGCACAGGTGGCGTCCGGCTCGACCTTGTAGTCGCCGGACGCGACCCAGACTTCGCCCTTGTACTCCATCCGCACCTGGGCCGAGCCGAGCACGTGGCCGGCAGGATGCAGCGAAATCGTCACGCCGTTGTGGACCACGGTGTCGCCATAGGCCAGCGTGTCGAGATCGATCTCGCCGAGGCGGGCGCGCAGCACGTTTTCCCCGGCTTCGGTGGCCAGGTACTTGCCGTGGCCCACGCGCGCATGGTCGGCATGCGCATGGGTGATGACGGCCCGTTCCACCGCCCGCCACGGGTCGATGTAGAACTGCCCGGGCACGCAATAAAGCCCTTCCTTCCTTGCCACCACCATGTCCGGCATGCGTCGCTCCCTATGCTTGTCTGGGAAGCATGATAGGGGTGAAACAGGCATGGTCAAACAGCGGCACGGGGGGAAGTGGCGCCCGCTTGATTGGAAACAAGCGGGCGCAGGCGAAGGTCCCTGGAGCCGGTCAGGGCAGTGCCTGATGCATCGGAAAGGCTGCGCCGGATTGGCCGTCTCCAGTCAGTCCTAGCGCGGATTGCCTGGATGTGGCAATCGATGATGTTTTCCCGGTAGCCCGGCAATATGAGTGCGATGGCGCGCTGGCCAGCCGAATTCATGGCCGGTGAGCGCTTAAACGATGTGCATCGACCGCCTCCATAGGCGCTGGGTGTCATGGGCATGGTCGAAGCCGACGTCTACATGACTGCCCCCGTGTCTGGCAGCCGGAACTGCGGCTGCCTTCCCGCGACCCATGCGCTGCAACAGCGTACCTTACCCCTGTCGTTAACCCGGAGAACGCCATGCGATTCCGCTTCATCACCTTCATCATCCTCATCGCTCCTGCCTTGCTGACCTCCCATCACGCCCGCGCCGACACCGGTTCCGATGGCTACCTTTGCTGCAACCTGCGCACCGACGGCAGATGGATCAGCGACATCAATTACATCGAGGACGGCAAGACCCTGATCCCGGCAGGCACGCCGGTCAAGGTGACCGGCCAGGGCAGGCAGCGCATCTACATCGAGGTGCTGGGCGGCCGGCAGGCGCTGGGCAACGACTACAGCCGCAACCTCGGCCTCGATGCCTTCGCATCCCGCTATATCGTCCGGGAAGACCCGTCACTGAAGCTGGCCACTTATCCCGAAAACATCCGCGCCGCCATCGCCGGCGCCCGCCTGACGCCGGGCATGACGCGCGAGCAGGTATTCATGGCGGTCGGCTATCCGGTGAGCAGCGAGAACCCCAGCCTCGCGGCCGCCACGCTGCGATTCTGGACCAGCAGCTTCGCCGAATTCCGGGTCAGCTTCGATGCCGGGGGACTGGTGACCGATGTGTCAGCCGACCCGGAAACGCGCAAGCTGGTGGTGTACGCGCCCTGACCGGATGGTTGCCCGGGGACGGCAGCTGCCTTGCCGCCGGCGTGGGTGAACCGGCACCGGAAATTCCCGGGAAAACCGTTGTTCCGGCATGCCCACGGATAAAATGCGAGAATATCGCCCCTTCGCGCCGCACGGCGCCATCCATCCAACCCATCGGAATTCACGTTTTGACTTACAGCGTCAAGGAAATTTTTTACACGCTCCAGGGCGAAGGCGCGCGCGCCGGACGGCCGGCGGTGTTCTGCCGCTTTTCCGGCTGCAACCTGTGGACCGGCCGCGAAAGCGACCGGTCGACCGCCGTCTGCCAGTTCTGCGACACCGACTTCGTCGGCACCGACGGCGAGCGCGGCGGCAAGTACCGTTCCGCGGCCGAACTTGCCGGCCTGATCGACAGCCTGTGGCCGGCCAGCCATGCGGCCAGCAAGTACGTGGTCTTTACCGGCGGCGAACCGCTGCTGCAGCTCGACGAGGCGCTGATCGCGGCCATGCATGAACGCGGCTTCGAGATCGCCATCGAGACCAACGGCACCCTCGCCGTGCCGCCGGGCGTGGACTGGATCTGCGTCAGCCCCAAGGCCGGTTCCTTCCTCAACGTGGAACAAGGCAGCGAGCTCAAGGTGGTGATTCCGCAGGCCGGCCAGAACCTCGCCGACTATGAAGGGCTGTCGTTCGAGCATTTCTACCTGCAGGCGATGGACGGCCCCGATGCGGCGGCCAACATCCGGCTCGCCATCGAAACCTGCAAAAGCAACCCGAAGTGGAAGCTGAGCCTGCAGACGCACAAACTATTACAGATACCCTAGGCACGCATGCTGACCATTACCCGCAAGCTGGAGTTCGACGCCGGCCACCGCATCCCCGACCACAAGAGCCAGTGCCGCAACCTGCACGGGCATCGCTATACGCTGGAAATCACGTTGCTGGGCAATGTGATCGATGAAAAAGGCAGTTCCGACAACGGCATGATCATGGACTTTTCCGACGTCAAGGCGCTGGCGAAGGAACACCTGGTCGACGTCTGGGACCATGCCTTCCTGGTCTATCGGGAGGACACCGCGGTGCTCGCCTTCCTCGACAGCCTGCCAGGCCACAAGACCGTGATCATCGACCGTATTCCCACCGTGGAAAACCTGGCGCAGACCGCGTTCGCGATCCTGAAGGCGGTATTTCATGACCGCTACGGCACCGGCCTGAAACTGCACAAGCTGGTGCTGCACGAGACGCCCAACTGCTGGGCGGAAATCACCGCGGACTGAGCATGACGGACGACGCCTATTACATGGAGCAGGCCATCGCCCAGGCGCGCCGGGCCGAAGCGCTGGGCGAAGTGCCGGTGGGCGCGGTGGTGGTGAAGGACGGCGTCATCATCGCCACCGGCTATAACCATCCGATCGGCACGCATGATCCGACCGCGCATGCGGAGATCATGGCGCTGCGGGCCGCGGCAGCCGTGCTCGGCAACTACCGGCTGCCGGGATGCACGCTGTATGTGACGCTGGAACCCTGCGCAATGTGTTCCGGTGCGATGATGCATGCGCGGCTGGAGAGGGTCGTGTTCGGCGCAAGCGACCCGAAGACGGGCGCCTGCGGCTCGGTGTTGAACCTGTTCGACGAGCCCAGGCTGAATCACCATGCCGCGCTGCAGGGCGGGGTGCTGGCCGAGCAATGCGGCGGCTTGCTGCGGGAGTTCTTTGCGATGCGGCGGCAGATGGCGGCGCGGCGGCGGCTGGCGCAAGCCGCCGGACCCGCCGATGTGGAAACGGCGCAGGAGGGGAATGCATGAATACAGCATCACTGACACCGTCGGCAGCGCCGGGACGCTCGGCGTTAGCGGGAACCACCGTCGCCATCGTGTCGCCGGGCGGCTATGCGCCGGACGAGGCCGGCCTGCAGAGGGCGCTCGGCAGGCTCGAAGCGCAGGGCTGCATCGTGCGCAACTACTACCGGCACGACGCCCGCCATCATCGTTTCGGCGCGACAGACGACGAGCGCATCGCCCAGCTGCATGACGCCGCGCGCGACCCGGAGGTCGAGGTCGTGATCGCGCTTCGCGGCGGCTACGGCATGTCGCGGCTGCTGCCGCGGCTGGACTTCGCGATGCTCGCGCAAAGCCGCAAGCTGTTTGTCGGCCACAGCGACATCACCGCGCTGCACATGGGTCTGCTGCGCCATGGCGCCATCAGCTTCGCCGGTCCGATGATCTGCGACGACTTCACCCGGGAAGAAGCCAGCGACTACACGATGGGCGCCTTCCAGGACTGCCTGACGCATGCAGAATGCGAAGTCGCGGGCATCGTGCCGGAATCGCTGGACGATAACCCGGCCGTGGATTGCCGGGGCATGCTCTGGGGCGGCAACCTCAGCATGCTGACGCACCTGATGGGCACCTCTTATCTGCCGGCGGTCGACGGCGGCATCCTGTTCGTCGAGGACGTCAACGAGCATCCTTACCGGGTCGAACGCATGCTGTTGCAGCTGCTTCACAGCGGCGTGCTGGCCCGCCAGAAGGCGCTTGTGCTGGGCGACTTCGCGAACTATCGCCTCAGCGATTACGACAATGGTTACGACTTCAACGCGATGCTGGTCTGGCTGAGGCGCGAACTGCCGATCCCGGTTGTCAACGGGCTGCCGTTCGGCCATATCCGCGACAAGGCGACGCTGCCGGTCGGCGCCGACGCGCATCTGCAGTCCGATGCGCGCAACATGCGACTTCGACTGCGGGCTTATCCGTTTATCGGGCAAGGTGATTAATTTCCGTACCGGAATGTTCCAAATTTGAATCAGGCCCGCCGTTCCTATCTCGATACTCTTTACGTTCACCCGATGAACTGTAGGATCATTCGCGACCTTCTTGAGCACCGAGAAGTTTGATGCACCGTCGCCCACGCCGGGCATGAAAGGGGAGAGCGGATGAGCAGCGATAACCTGGTCATTGAACATCTCAGGGCGATACGCACCGGGATTGCAGCCGTGAAGACGGACACGATAGGCATCCGCCGGCGGCTCGGCAGCATCGACAATTCGGTCGTCGACATGCGGCGCAGCGTCGTGCATCTCTCCGACGACATGGCGCACCAGCAACTAACGATGGACAAGCTGCTGGACCGCGTCCAGCGGTTCGAAAAACGCCTCGACCTCCGATAAGCGGCATGGTTACCGTTCATTAATGCCTGCGTCCCAGGCGCAGGCGTTTTTTTTTGCCGGTTGCGGCCGTTAATGGCGCCACCCGGAACGGATGGGCCTGCACGCCATGGTAAAATCACCGGTTATTCAATCGATGCCTTAAGGATTTTCCCGTGCTTTCCACCGCCAATATCACGATGCAGTTCGGCCCCAAGCCGCTGTTTGAAAACATTTCCGTCAAGTTCGGCGAAGGCAACCGTTACGGCCTGATCGGCGCGAACGGCTGCGGCAAGTCCACTTTCATGAAGATCCTCGGCGGCGACCTCGAGCCGAGCACCGGCAACGTGATGCTCGACCAGAACGAGCGCCTGGGCAAATTGCGCCAGGACCAGTTCGCATTCGAGGAAATGCGGGTGCTGGACGTGGTGATGATGGGCCACGTCGAAATGTGGCAGGCAATGAGCGAGCGCGATGCGATCTACGCGAACCCCGACGCCACCGACGACGACTACATGAAGGCCGCGGACCTCGAGGCGAAATTCGCCGAGTTCGACGGCTACACCGCCGAGGCGCGCGCCGGCGAACTGCTGCTGGGCGTCGGCGTGCCGATCGAGCAGCACCAGGGACCGATGAGCAACGTCGCCCCCGGCTGGAAGCTGCGGGTACTGCTGGCGCAGGCGCTGTTCTCCAACCCGGACATCCTGCTGCTCGACGAGCCGACCAACAACCTTGACATCAACACGATCCGCTGGCTCGAAGACGTGCTGAATCAGCGCAATTCGACGATGATCATCATTTCCCATGATCGTCACTTCCTGAACCAGGTCTGCACGCACATGGCCGACATGGACTACGGCACGCTGAAGGTCTATCCGGGCAACTACGACGACTACATGCTGGCCTCGTCGCAGGCGCGGGCGCAGCAGATGTCCGCCAATGCGAAGGCCAAGGAAAAGGTCGCCGAGCTGCAGGACTTCGTGCGCCGCTTCTCCGCCAACAAGTCGAAGGCGCGGCAGGCAACGTCCCGCGCCAAGCAGATCGAGAAGATCAAGGTGGACGACATCAAGCCATCCAGCCGCGCCAATCCTTTCGTGCGCTTCGACGGCGAGAAGAAGCTGCACCGGCTGGCGGTGGAAGTGCAGGGCATCACCAAGGCCTTCGACCGCACGCTGTTCAAGAACTTCAGCATCAGCGTCGAGGCCGGCGAGAAGATTGCGATCATCGGCGCCAATGGCGCCGGCAAGACCACGCTGCTGCGCTGTATCGGCGGCGAAGAACTGTGCGGCCTGGCGCCCGACGGCGGCAACGTGAAGTGGGCGGAGAACGCCAATCCCGGCTACATGCCGCAGGATCCGACCGACGAATTCGCCACTGACCGCACGCTGACCGACTGGATCGACCAGTGGACCAAGGAAGGCGACGATGATCAGGCAGTCCGCTCGATCCTGGGCCGCCTGCTGTTTGGCGGCGACGACGTGAAGAAGCCGGTCCGCGTGCTGTCCGGCGGCGAGAAGGGCCGCATGATGTATGGCAAGCTGATGCTGGGACGCCATAACGTGCTGCTGATGGACGAACCGACCAACCATATGGACATGGAGTCGATCGAGTCGCTGAACATCGCGCTGGAGAAATATGCGGGTACGCTGATCTTCGTCTCGCATGACCGCGAGTTCGTGTCGTCGCTGGCCAACCGCATCCTCGAGGTGAAGGAAGACGGCATCGTCGACTTCCAGGGCAATTACGAGGAATACCTGGCAAGCCAGGGCATCGAGTAAGTTGCATCCGGCAGGCGCCGGCACGCCCGGCGCCTGCATCTTCCCGAGATTCTCCCGGCAGTCCACCAAGCACGGCAGGCGAACGAGGCCAACAGGCCAACACAAGAATGCCGCGAACTGGCAGAATCCCGCTTCTCCCTGTTGTCGCTATCCTCTATGAAATCCTTCGCAAGAATCGCAGCCCTGCTGCTCGCCGCGCTGCTCGTCATCGTGGCCGCCACGTTTTTCTGGTACCGCAGCGCCACCCAGCCGCAGGTCAGCGGCAAGCTGCAGATGAACGGGCTGCAGGAGGCGGTGGACATCGTGCGTGACGCGGAAGGCATTCCGCACATTTATGCAAAATCCGCTCACGACGCCTTTTTCGCGCTGGGCGTGACCCATGCGCAAGACCGGCTCTGGCAGATGGAAATGAACCGGCGCATCGCCGCCGGCCGCATGGCCGAGGTGCTGGGGCCGGCAGCGCTCGACACCGACAGGTTCCTGCGCACGCTCGGCGTCCGGCGCAATGCCGAGGCCATCGTGCGCAACCTGGCGCCGGACGCTCGCGCCGCGCTTGATGCCTATGCCGAAGGCGTCAACCGTTATCTCGAACAGCGCTCCGGCCCCTTGCCGCCGGAATTCCTTCTGACCGGCGCGCTCGCCCCGGCGCCGTGGGAGCCGGCCGACTCCATCGCCTGGCAGACCATGATGGCATGGGACCTGAGCGCAAACTGGACCCAGGAACTGCTGCGCATGCGGCTGGCGCAGCGCATGGACATGGCGCATATCCAGGCTTTCCTGCCGCCGTATCCGGGCGACGCCCCTTTGCATACGCAGGACTACACCAGCCTGTACAGGTCGCTGGCCGGCACCGCGGCGCAGCTTGAGAAGGTGTCCCGCATCGCGCCGCCTTCGCTGGTGGAAGGCATGGGATCGAACAACTGGGTGCTGGGCAGCCGTCGCAGCGCAACCGGCAAGCCGCTGCTTGCGAACGATCCACACCTCGGCCTGAGCGCGCCGGCGCTTTGGTATTTCGCCCATCTGTCCGCGCCCGGCCTCAACGTGATCGGCGCGACGCTGCCGGGCGTGCCGGCGGACACCCTTGGCCATAACGACCAGATAGCCTGGGGCCTGACGAATACCGCGCCCGATGTGCAGGACCTGTTCATCGAGCAAATCAACCCGGACAACGCAGCCCAGTACCGCACGCCTGATGGCTGGGCTGCGTTCGACCACCGCACCGAAACTATCCGCGTGAAAGGGCAGGCGGATGTGCAGCTGACCGTGCGGGAAACCCGCCATGGCCCGGTCATTACCGGCGCATTGCCGCTGGCGGACCGCGCGCCGGTCGATGCGCGCACGCACGTGATCGCATTCGCCTGGACCGCATTGCGGCCCGACGACTTGACCTACCAGGCCAGCCTGCGGCTGAACAGGGCGCGGGACTGGGAGCAGTTCCTGGCGGCGATGCGGGACTTCAGCGCGCCGCAGCAGAATGTGGTCTATGCGGATGTGGCCGGCAACGTCGGCTTCATCGCGCCGGCACGGGTGCCGGTGCGGCGCCGGGACAATGACCTGAAGGGCCTGGCGCCAGCGCCGGGGTGGGATGCGCGCTACGACTGGACCGGCTTCATCCCGTTCGACGACCTGCCGCGCGAGTACAATCCGCTGTCGCAGCAGATCGTCACGGCCAACCAGAAGATTGTCGGCCCGGCCTATTCGCATTTCATCACCAGCGAATGGACCTTGCCGTACCGGGCGCAGCGCATCGCCAGCCTGCTCGAAGCAAAACCGCTGCATGACATGGATAGCTTTGCAACTATCCAGAAAGATGATTTCTCGCTGGCCGCGCGCGAGCTGCTGCCGCTGCTCGCGCGTACTGCGCCGAAATCCGACCAGGCCCGCAATGCGCTCGCAGCGCTGAAGCAATGGGACGGGAAGATGGATGCGGCCAGGTTCGAGCCGCTGGTCTACAACGCCTGGATGCGGGAGTTGTCGCGACAGCTGTTCGCCGCGCCGCTGGGCGAATCGCTGATGAAGGATTACTGGGAGCAGCGCAATATCCATCAGCCGACTGCCGAGGCATTGCGCACGATGGACACGGGCAACCTGTGGTGCAGCGGCGCGTCAGCCGGCAATGGCCTGCCGCGATGCACCGAAGTCCTGAGCGCATCGCTCGATAGCGCGCTGGCGGACTTGCGCACGCGTTACGGTGATGACATGCAGGCATGGAAATGGGGCAAGGCGCACGAAGCGCTGTCGGAGCATCGGCCGTTTTCGAAAGTGCCGTCGCTTGCCAAGTATTTTGACATCCGCTTGCCGTCGCCCGGCGACACCTACACGGTGAACGTCGGGCGGCACAACCTCCGGGATGAGGCTGCCCCGTTCACCAACCATCATGCGGCCAGCCTGCGCGCTCTATACGACCTGTCCAACCTTGAAAACTCGCGCTTCATCCACTCGACCGGGCAGTCGGGGAACGTGTTTTCGCCGCTATACAGCAACTATGCGCAGCGCTGGATCGACGTGGCCTACCTGCCAATGCGCACCGTGCGTGCCGAAGTGGAGAAGGGCATGCTCGGCACGCTGGCCCTGACGCCCTGATATAGCAGCGCTTCCGACGCAGCGCCTACGCCTTCGGCTTTTTCTCCTGCGTGGCTGCGGCATGCGGGTTGACCGAGATTTCCTGATCCATCAACGCCGACAGATCGTTCATCAAGGCCTCGGTGCTCAGGGTGAAGGGCAGCCTGGCCGGTTCGGCGCTGCGGGTGGCCTCCGGGCCCGGAGCGTGATCGCCCTGGGCGCGGATTTCCTGAACGTCTTCGTCTGCCAGGGCTTCCAGTCCCGTCTTGCATGCCGTTTCCAGCGCGCCCAGGCTGGCCCGAAGGCTCGCGCATTTCGCATTCCGGATGGCGTCCGGCGTCTCCAGCAGATTCCCGCACGCTTCCACGGCTTGCAGTATTTCCGTCAGCGCCTCCTTGATATGGCCGTTGTATTCGAGGCCGAAGGTGAAGTCAGCCAGAGCGAGCTTGGCCTGGAGCGCTATGTAAGCACTTTCGAACGCTTCTTTCGGCAGCGCAGCTTGCGCATCGGGCTCTCGGACCGCGCTGCCAGGCGAGTTGCCGGTAAACCGCACGGAATCGGATGACGATGCAAATAAGTAAGCATTTGCCGCTTCCCGGAAAGCGGCTTTGGCGATAGACAGTTCTGCGCTGATCATGACGATGAAAACCGGCGTGTGCGCATTCAGGAAAGACGTTTCATCCGTGTCGAACAGGCGTGTCTGTGCAATGCCATTCGCCTGAAGGCCGGCATCGAAATCCTGGAAGCTGAAGTCATCGGCTTTATCCGACGGGCTGACGGCCGGCTGGTGCGCCGGCGTACCGGGTGAAGCAACAGCGTTTCCGCGCAGGCTGGCCTCTTGGGAAGCGGTGGATGGCTCGCTGCTCTGAGGAAACGCCAATACCGGGATGGATGGAACGCTGCCGCTACTGCTGCTGATAAGAGGCACGCTGCCGCTGCTGATGGCCCGGCGGGGCGACAGTGTCAGCCCGCCCTGTGCCGGATGTCCGGCCCGGTCCCTGAACACCGGCTGGATCCAGGATCCGGTGCGCGCCTGGGTCGCCGTCCGCTCCTTACTCGCCGCCTGCGGGCTGCCAGGTTCAGTGCGATCGTCGATCATCGTACTGCGCGGCGACGTTGGCGGCGACCCGGTTTCGGATCGCCGTGGTGAAAGCCCCGCTGCGGCGCGCAGGTCCTGGACCGGGCGGGGCGACTTGACCATGCGTGGTGAACCTGGCGACGTCTGCATTGCGGAAATCCTGCGTTGCTTGGAAGAGCGCACTTCGGCATGCGTGCGCTCCTCCATGCTGGACGTGGACCGCTTGCGGGATTCCTGCTTGGACCTGCTGTGTTTTTCCTTCACCCGGATCGTCGAAGACCGGGAGGGCAAAGCAGGCTCGTCTACCGGCACTGGCAGCCCGGTGACAGTGCGCAAGTCCAGGCTGAGATCCAGTATCGACTGCCCACCCGGGCGCGAGTGCAGGCCAGGCACCGCCGATGTTGCGGCGGCGACGTTTGAACTTGGCGGGGTCGCACCGGTCGCGGCGGTGGAAACCGGCGTCGCGCCCGTTGCCTTTGTTGGCTTTGCTGTGCTCAATGCGATCGATAAACCGGATGCGGACGAGGACGTGGACGTGGACTTCGGGGTATCGGGGATCATGCTTTGCTTCTCCTTGGTTTTCGGCCAGGCGCCTGGCGCCTGGACATGAATCGGATTGGATGCTGCTGCGCCGGCTGCAGCAGGAAATCAGCTATCGGCTATCGGCTATCAGCTATCAGGTATCGGTGTCGGTATGCTTTTCCCCGCGCACCGGGCTGGCCAACCCGCTCGACGCCCTGCTGCGCGTTGGGGAAGCGACCGCGTCCGCTGCGGGCCTATCCGCCGCCGGACCTGCAGGTTCCGATGCAGAACCTGCCCTGCTGCGTGGACTGCGCGGATCGCTTCCAGCATCGGCTTCGGGTTTCTTGCTGTTGCGTCCTTCACTGCTTCTTGTAAACAGTGCCTTCAACTTCCGTCCGGCCGTGTTGTTTGGCGATCTTGCTTTCTCACGGTCTTTCTCGTTTTTCCGGTCGGACGGCTTCCTGCCTGGCGACGCCGGCCTGCTGCTGTCCGGCGACCGGCTGTCGCCGGGCGTGGGCACGACCGCAGGCCGCTCTGGGCTCGACACGGAGCGTGCTCGGGTCTCGCTTGCGAGGAGACCGGTGCTGTCATGCGCATCGGTACTTGACGATGACGTTTCCGTTGCGGCCTCGGCGCCGCCCCAGTGCCTGCATGCGGACGCCAGGCTCGCCAGCGTCGACCGTACCTTCGGCTGTGAAGCATTGAAGGCCAACGGCTTGCTTGCGCCCGGCGCGGCGTGGCTGTCGGTAAAATGTTGCAGCCTGCCCAGCGCGAGCGTCAGTTCAGCCGTCATCCTGTCCTGGTCGCCGGCGGCGGCTGCCAGTTTGGCGTCCTGCAGGTGTTTGACGAACAGCGAGAAGGCGGTCTTTGCACCGGACACGGTGGACGACGCAGTGCTCCCGGGCGCAGGCAGCATTGCGAGTTCCTTCATGATCAGCGCTACGTCGGACTGTATCAACTTCTGCATGTCGGCCGCGACGCCGGTCAGTCGTCGGGCCTGCTCGTCCTGGAAGCGGGGCGGCGTGGCAACGGGCCGCGCCACGCCGCGCAGTACGGCTTCCGCTTCCAGCACCTCGGCGTCCTCGATGCTCGCGAATTCGAATGAAGGAAACTGTCCGCGATCCAGCCAGGCTTCCCGGCGGTCTGCCGCTTCCGCTTCCGGTTTCGATCCGGACACGGACGCCGGTTCCGTCACGACGGCGGCCGGTCGGGAAAATACCGCTGCTGCGCCGCCGGAGGCCATCGCTGCCTGCTGCGCGTCTACCGAACCTGCGTCCGCTCGCTTGCCGCCTTCACGGTGTGTGTGGTCACTGCACAAGGAATCTGAAGGGCGTTCGCCCAACCCTGCTCTTTTCATGTTCCTGCCTATATTCCGGAAATTTGATCAGTACGGCACGCATGAACCGACGGCCTGCGTGGCGAGGCCGGGACTTGCGTGTCCGTTCCCTGCGCGTTACTGGTGTTCGGATACGGCCAAACTGGCGCTCGGTTCCGCCTGCGGTGGCGGTGGCATGCCGTCCGCAGCCACTGGCGGTATCGCGCCGCTGGAGGTTTTCGAGCCGAACACCGGAGGCGCTGTGAAGAGCTGGCTTGCCGGGCGCGGCCGGCGTTGGGGGCCGGGCAGGCGGTGCTTGCGCGGCTGCGGCGAGTTCGGGCTTGTGGCATGCTGTTGCGCATGCTGGTCGTCACGGTCGCGCACGGGCGAGGCGGTCGACGCTGCAGCGGTGCCGGTAGGGACAGGCGCCACGGACGTTGCCGCTGTGACCTGTGCGCCGGTGGAAAGGGCCGCGCCTGACGTGCCGGAGTTCGTCGTAGAGGTGGTCGTAGTCGCCGCAGTCGATGTCGATGTCTGCGCATCTTCGCTCGCGGCTTCCTCGGTGCATGACGTAGACGGATTATCCCCTGGCGACGCAGGCTGGTAGCGCGGCGACGAACCCGGACCGGGCGACCGCGGCGACTGCGGCGAGAACGTCCCGGTTTTCCTGCGTTTTGCGGATGCTCCCGTCATCGGCGGGCTGTCCGGGTGGTTCTGCGACCGCTTCTTCTTGTCCTGGGCTGGCGAAAGCTGTTCGTCCGGTTTCGCTTTTTCCAGGGCCATGGCCTGAACCATCATCTTGGTCAGTCCCTTGCCCAGTTCGGCGCAGGCATCGTGGAGTTCCTCGCGCCTGGCCGTCGACAGCGTGTCGTCAGGCACGTCGTCGATGTCCCCCAGGAGCCTGACCTGGCCGGCCTTCGCCGCTTCCAGCCGCGACGCGCAATCCCTGCGTGTTGAGGGTGTGAACGATCTCTCCGCGTCGAGTACGGCCTTCCTGATCAGGTCGAGCTGCGATGCAAAGTTCTCGAGCAGCTTCCTGCCTTCAATGCCGGCGTCACCGACCTTCAGGAGCGTTCGCATCTGCCTGAAAACAGGGTCGGCGTTATAGAAGTCGTGCATGCGCAGCGGCACGGCGTAGGCGCTTTTCGATTCCGGCCTCGGGGAAGTGACCTTGACGCGCGGCGCTTTCGACGGGGATGCGCTGCGCTCGGCTGGGCGACCGGCAGCGCCGGTCTGGACCGCGCTTGCGGCGGAGCCTGATGCGGCGTTTGGACTTGATTGCATTCTTGCTCCTGATGATTAAAAGACGTGCAGTCGGCCAGGCTGCGACGCGTATCGATCGTGAATCGATGTGCGATGAAATTGCAGCAAGGACAAAGCGGCAGGCTTTGTAACCCGCCCCCCGGACCAGTTCCGGCAGGCAGGTTTGCATCAGGAGGAGCGGCAGGCGCAGGCGGCGGGCGCCGCCTGCGGCCAGGCAGGGTTCAGGCGTGGGCGGTCAGGGAAAGCGGGTAAGGCTGGTCGGCCGCAAGCAGGCGCTCGGCCTGCGCCGCCGGCACGCCCGCGGAAAAGAAATAGCCTTGTCCCATCCGGCAGCCGAGCCGGCGCAGCACGGTGATCTGCTCGGCGGTTTCCACGCCCTCGGCGATCGTGTCCAGGTCCAGCAGCTGCGCCAGCGTCAGGATCATCTGGACAATGCCCGCATCGTTGTTGTCGAGCCCGAGGCCGCGGGCGAATGCACGATCGATCTTCAGCACGTCGATCGGCAGCCGCTGCAGGTAGGCCAGCGACGAATAGCCGGTGCCGAAGTCGTCCAGCGCCAGCCGCACGCCGAGGCTTTTCAGCCTGGACAGGTTTTCTATCGTCTGCTGCGGATTGGCCATCGCCGACGATTCCGTCAGTTCGAGTTCGATGCAATTCGCCGCCACGCCGGTCCTGACCAGGATCTGCGCGACTTCGCCGATGAACGATGAATGCATCAGCTGCCGCATCGAGACGTTGACGCCCAGCGTCACCGGCGTCTGGCGCGGGTAGGCCTGGTGCCATTTCTTCAGCTGTATGCAGGCCTGTTCGAGCGCCCACAGGCCGATCGGCACCACCATGCCCGACCTTTCGGCGATCGGGATGAAGTCGTCCGGCTTGATCTCGCCATATTGCGGGCTGTTCCAGCGCAGCAGCAGCTCGAATCCGCACAGCCGGCCGTCGGCCAGCGCGACCTGCGGCTGGTACACCAGCGTGAGTTCCTTGCGTTCCAGCGCAAAGCGCAGCGCCACGTCCATCTGCGCCCGGCGCGTGGCCCATACCTGCAGTTCGGCATTGAACGCCTCGACCCGGTTGCGTCCGCGCTCCTTGGCCTGGTACATCGCCGCATCGGCATCCCGTATCAGTTCCGACGGCGTGCGGTGCGAGGGCAGCAGCTTGGCGATGCCGATGCTGCCATGCAGTTTCACCACGATGTCGTCGATGACCACGGGCCGGTCCAGCGCGCTCAGCAGGCGCGAGGCGCGCTCGCGGGCCGCATCCATGCCGGCATGGGTCAGGATCACGAATTCGTCGCCGCCGAAGCGCGAGACCATGTCCTCGGGCGGCAGCTCGTAGCGGATGCGGCGGGCCACTTCCATCAGGCAGCGGTCGCCGGTATCGTGGCCGTGGGTGTCGTTCACGCTCTTGAAGAAGTCGAGATCGAAGTACAGCACCGCGATCTGCGGCGGCGGCACGCCTTCGGGCAGGATCAGGTCAGCGATCATCTTGAGCATGAAGCGGCGGTTCGGCAGGCCGGTAAGCGAGTCGTGCATGGCCAGGTGCTCCAGCCGCATCTCGTATTCCTTGCTGTCGGTTACGTCCCGCACGATGGCCAGCATGCCGGACGCCGCGCCGCTGCTGTCGCGCAGCGGGTACTTGAACGTGCGATACCAGCGTTCCACTTCCCCGTCGCGCATGTCCTGCACCTCGAGGTTTTCCACCGCGACGCCGCTGCGGATCACATGCATGTCCTGCAGGTGCATCCGGCGCGCGGTCTCGGGCAGCACCGGATGTCGGCCGTCCTCGCCGCCGGCCCCAGGCAGTTCCTCGGTGGTCTTGCCGTGCAGCTCCGCGTCGGAAGCATAGCCGTAGTGCTTCTGGAAGCTTGCATTGGTGATCGTGAAGCGGCCGTTGCTGTCTTTCGCGTAGATCATCGACGGATTCAGGTCGAGCACGGTGCGCAGCAGCGCATGTTCCTCGGTCAGCTTGCGCTCGGCCTCGACACGGGCGCTGATGTCCTCGATGCTGAAAACCAGGCCGCCGATGGCCGGATCATGCAGCATGTTGTAGCCGCGTATCTCCAGCCATACCCAGTGGCCTTCGCGGTGGCGGATGCGCAGCTTCATCGACAGGCTGGCGCCGGCCTTGCGCCGCAGCAGCTGCAGGTTGGCATTGCGGCGCGGCAGGTCTTCCGGGTGGATGGCCGGGGCGGCCCCCGCCAGCATTTCCTGCTCGGAATAGCCGAGCACATCGGTGATGGCCGGGTTGATATAGGTGGTCCTGAACCGCCTGTCGGTGATCATGAACACATGCCGGGCCGCCCGAGCGATCACGTTGAAGCGGCGCTCGTTCATCAGCGCCTGTTCCAGCGACGCCTGGTTCGCCGCCATGGCTTTCGACAGCGACGCCGAGAGCAGCCCGGCGAACAGGGTGACAAAGAATCCGGGCAGCCAGTCCTCCGGCTGCCCGCCGGTGGCCACGCTGGTCAGCGCGCCGGCGACCGCGACGGCCAGGATGACCGCCAGCGCCAGCGACCCTTGCAGCTCAAGCGCGAATACGCTTGCGAGGCCGATCCACCAGGGCAGCGGCGCGATCGGCAACTGCGACTGGAGCGAAAGCATGCCGATGGCGGCGCCCGCGGCCAGCAGTTCCAGCAGCACATGCCGGCGCCCCAGCAAGTGCAGTCCAGGCCTGGCGAAGCGGATCAGCGCGACCACCGCCAGCGCCGCCACCACGAACAGCGAGACCTTGACCGAGCGGGTCGAGCCGGGCTTGTCCATCCACCACAGCAGGCATATCTCCAGGAGCAGGCTTGCATAGAGGAAGAGGGACGCGAGCCGGAAAATTTCCGGTCCGGTATAGGCGCCGCCGGCACGTACCAGCGGCAGCTTCATGGCGCCACGGGCCTGACCCGGGCAGCCGCTTCCTTCGCATGCGTCCGTGCGGTCTCGACATCGCCTGCCGCCGCCAGCGCCACACCCATGCGGCGACGCGCGAACGACTGCGGCTTGCCGAACAGGCGGATGTCGACGCCGGGCATGCTCAACGCGTCCGCCAGGCCGTCGAATGCGATCCCGGCGGCTTCCAGGCCGCCGTAGATCACGGCGGACGCGGCGGGCGAGCGCAGCGTCGTGTCGACGGGCAAGCCGAGGATCGCGCGCGCATGCAGCTCGAATTCATTTTGCGCCTGGCTGGCCATCGTCACCATGCCGGTGTCATGCGGCCGCGGGCTGACTTCGGAAAACCAGACCATGTCGCCGCGCACGAAAAGCTCGACGCCGAACAGGCCGGTGCCGCCGAGGTTCCCAGTGACCTTGCGGGCGATGTCGCGCGCGCGCTCCAGCGCGAGCGTCGGCATCGGATGCGGCTGCCACGACTCGACATAGTCGCCCTGCACCTGCACGTGGCCGATCGGTTCGCAGAAATGGGTGTCGATCCGGCCATCCGCATTGCGCGCGCGCACGGTCAGCAGCGTGATCTCGTAGTCGAAGTCGATGAATCCCTCGACGATCACGCGGCCGGCATCGACCCGGCTGCCGGCGGCCGCCGCGCTCCACGCGCTCTCGACGTCCTGCGGTCCGTCCAGCTTCGACTGGCCCTTGCCGGAAGACGACATGACAGGCTTGACGATGCACGGAAAGCCGATCTCGCCGCAGGCCGCGCGCAAGGCGTCGAGGCTGTCGGCGAACCGGTAGGGCGAACTGGGCAGGCCGAGTTCCTCGGCGGCCAGCCGGCGGATGCCTTCCCGGTTCATCGTCAGCCAGGCGGCGCGCGCCGTGGGGATGACGGTGGCCTGCCCGGCTTTTTCGAGTTCGACCAGCGTGGCCGTAGCGATCGCCTCGATTTCGGGGACGACCAGGTGAGGCTGCTCGGCTGCGATCAGCGCCGCAAGCGCGGCGCCGTCGGTCATGTCGATCACGTGGGACCGGTGCGCGACCTGCTGGCCGGGCGCATTTTCATAGCGGTCGACAGCGATCGTTTCGACGCCCAGGCGCTGGAGAGCGATGATCACTTCCTTGCCCAGTTCGCCTGATCCCAGCAGCATGACGCGGGTCGCCGTGGATGACAAAGGTGTGCCTATGCGTACTGGACTGTTCATTTTGTGTTCTGAGGGGGAAAGTAGGAAGAAAATTACCAATGCGACAATATGGAAAGGTAGCAGATTTTGACATGCATCGTGCCAGCAGACTGGATCGAACGCAAAAAAACCGCCGGCTCTGGCCGGCGGTTTTCAGGGTGAGGGTGGAACGGGGTCAGTCGTCGGCGTAAATGTCACGGTCCTTGGTTTCCCGGACGAACAGCAGGCCGATGACGAATGTCGCCAGCGCAATGATGATCGGGTACCAGAGGCCGTAGTAGATGTCGCCCTTGTAAGCGACCAGCGCGAACGCGGTGGTGGGCAGCAGGCCGCCGAACCAGCCGTTGCCGATGTGGTAGGGCAGGGACATCGACGTGTAGCGGATGCGCGTCGGGAACATTTCAACCAGCATCGCGGCGATCGGGCCATAGACCATGGTGACGTACAGCACCAGGATGGTCAGCAGCAGCAGCACCATCGGCTTGTTGATCTGCGCCGGGTCGGCCTTGGTCGGGTAGCCGGCGGCCTTGATCGCATCGCCCAGTTCCTTCTTGAAAGCCGCATCCCTGGCGGCCAGTTCTTCCTTCGGCGTCGTGCTGGCATCGTAGCCGTTGATCAGCTTGTCGCCGACCTTGATGGTCGCCACCGATCCCGGGGCGCCGGCGACGTTGGTGTAAGCGACCGACGCATTGGCCAGCAGCGTGCGGGCGATGTCGCAGGAGGACGTGAATTTCTTGGTGCCGGTCGGGTTGAACAGGAACTGGCACTTGGCCGGGTCGGCGGTGACGACCACCGGCGCATTCTTCAACGCGGTTTCCAGCGCCGGGTTTGCATAGTGCGTCAGCGCCGAGAAGATCGGGAAGTAGGTCAGCGCGGCGATCAGGCAGCCGCCGAGGATGATGGGCTTGCGGCCGATCTTGTCGGACAGCGAGCCGAACACGATGAAGAACGGCGTGCCGATCACCAGTGCGGCGGCGATGAACAGGTTGGCTGCGGCGCCGTCGACTTTCAGCGTCTGGGTCAGGAAGAACAGCGCATAGAACTGGCCGGTGTACCAGACCACTGCCTGGCCGGCGGTCAGGCCGATCAGGGCCAGGATCACGATCTTCAGGTTGCCCCATTTCGCGAACGCTTCCGACAGCGGCGCCTTGGAGACCTTGCCTTCGGCCTTCATCTTGGCGAAGGCGGGCGACTCGTTCATCGACAGGCGGATCCAGACCGACACGGCCAGCAGGAACACGGACACCAGGAAGGGAACGCGCCAGCCCCAGGCGGCGAATGCGTCCTCGCCGATCGCGGTGCGGGTGCCGAGGATGACCATCAGCGACAGGAACAGGCCGAGCGTCGCGGTCGTCTGGATCCATGACGTGAAGAAGCCGCGCTTGCCTTCCGGCGCATGCTCGGCCACGTAGGTCGCCGCGCCGCCGTATTCGCCGCCCAGCGCGAGGCCCTGCAGGATGCGCAGGACGATCAGGATGATGGGGGCGGCGACGCCGATCGAATTGTAGTTGGGCAGCAGGCCGACGATGAAGGTCGACGCGCCCATGATGACGATGGTGACGAGGAAGGTGTACTTGCGGCCGATCATGTCGCCGAGGCGGCCGAAGACCAGCGCGCCGAACGGACGCACGATGAAGCCGGCGGCGAAGGCGAGCAGCGCGAAGATGAAGGCGGTGTTGGGGTCGGTGCCGGCAAAGAACTGCTTGGCGATGATGGCGGCCAGCGAGCCGTAGAGATAGAAGTCGTACCACTCGAATACCGTGCCCAGCGAGGACGCAAAGATAACCTTGCGTTCCTCCTTGGTCATGCTGCCCGATGCGGCGGTCTGTACAGTGCCCATGATGTCTCCGTTAGATTTGGTTTTGTTTCGCAACCCATGATTCGTGCTGCTGTTGCCGAGTGTAGGGAGCTTTGCTTACTGGAGGCTTGCTTGAAACTTACGGGAAACTTACGTGGGCGGGGCGGGTGCGCGGCATGGCGCCGGGAAAGCCGGGAAAGGAGGCGGAGGGAGCGGGTGGAAAGGCAGGGCTTACGTCAATAGACCAGCCGGACAGGCAGGAGCACGATGCTTGCGGTGCGCACCTGCCGCCGTACAAGCCGTTTTGAAAATTTTGCCGGTAAAACCGGGCGGCTTACCCGCCCGTAGGTTTGAGGCCTGCGGTTAGTGCAGCCAGCGGCCGGCATCCATGCGCGGCGTTGCAGGCACTTCCTGCGGCGCTTGCTCGGGCATGACTTCCGGCCCGGTCGGCGAATCGGGCATGATCGGATCCTGGGACGGCGGCGGCATTTCCGGCTGCGGCGTGCTGCCAGGCTCGATCTCGGGCTGCGGCGACGGGACGTTGGGAACTTCCGGCGGAATCTGGCCCGGCTCCTGGTGCAGGCGCAGTATGGGCTGGCGGGGTTGAAACATAGGTCTCCTGGATCAAGATGGGGAAAATGGAAATCAGGCGCGGAGCGCCCGCGTTTTTGCCAACGCCAGGTTCTTAGCATTTTTTGCGCCAACCCGATGCGGCGAGATCCGCGTCCCGGCATGCGGATTGCACGGATCCTTCCCGAACTTACTCTGAAAGCAAGCGATGAGCGATGCATTACACGTGGTCTGCCCCCACTGCAATACCGTCAACCGCGTGCCGTCCGCGCGGCTGGCGATGCAACCGGACTGCGGCAAGTGCGGCCGCCCGGTGTTCACCGGCCATCCGGCCGAGCTCGATGCGCCCGGTTTTGAAAAACAGGTAGGCCGCAGCGACATCCCCGTGCTGGTCGACTTCTGGGCGCCGTGGTGCGGGCCATGCCGCGCGATGGCGCCGGCCTATGAACAGGCCGCCAGCCAGCTGGAGCCGGCGATGCGGGTTGTCAAGCTCAATACCGAGGAGGCGCAGGAACTCGCCGCGCGGCATGGAATACGCAGCATCCCGACGCTGGCGCTGTTCCAGAACGGCCGCGAGGTCGCGCGCCAGGCCGGCGCGATGGACGCCGGCAGCATCGTCGCCTGGGCGCGCCGGCATGCGGCGCGCTGAGCGCCGCGGCTAGAGGAAGCGGTCGAGGATTTTCCTGCTCTGGCGGTCCAGTCCCTGCAGGTCGCGCAACAGGAAATGGATGCCGTGGCTGTCGGATATCAGCAGCGTGTCCTGGCCGATGCGCCGTATGTCCTCCTCGCCGCGCAGCACGAAGCTGGTGTCGCCGCGGTCGGTGCCGACCTGCCAGGTCGACGGCGTCGCATAGCTGGAGACCGAGCGGATCGCGTGGATGACGGGCATGAATTCCCGGCCCTGCAACTCTTCCTCGATCAGGCTGCGCAGCGCTGGCGGCAGGTCGGCCAGCGACGGTATCCACGCGACCTCGCGGCCGTCGCCGGTCATCAGCGAAACGCCTTCGTCCGGCGCCTGTATCGGGAAGGCGCGCACCGGGGCGACGCCGGCATGGCGTTCGCCGTCGGCCGTGGTCAGCACCAGCTTGCCGTACGGGTCGCGCGCGAGGTCGATCTGGGCAGCATCCATCGTCATTCCTTTTCCAATCTGTCGTCGAGGTCGCGGTCGACGTTGCGTGCCTGCGCCTGGTACAGCCGGTAGTACGCACCCTGCTGCGCCATCAGTTCCTCGTGCGGTCCCTGCTCGACCACCTGGCCGCGGTCCATCACCACCAGCCGGTCGGCGCGCTGCAGCGTCGACAGCCGGTGCGCGATCGCGATCGTGGTGCGGCCCTTGACCAGGTTGTCGAGCGCCTTCTGGATTTCCTTTTCCGTTTCCGAGTCCACCGACGAGGTTGCTTCGTCCAGGATCAGGATGCGCGGGTCGATCAGCAGCGCACGGGCAATCGAGATGCGCTGGCGTTCGCCGCCGGACAGGCCCTGGCCACGCTCGCCGACCATCGAGTCGTAGCCGTGCGACAGCCGCAGGATGAATTCATGTGCATGGGCGGCCCGGGCAGCCGCCATGATTTCGGCGCGCGTGGCGTCCGGCTTGCCATAGGCGATGTTCTCGGCGATCGTGCCGAAGAACAGGAAGGGTTCCTGCAGCACCAGGCCGATGTGGCGCCGGTAATCCGCCACCGCGAACGAGCGGATGTCCACGCCGTCCAGCCGTATCGATCCTTCGGCCACGTCGTAGAAGCGGCAGATCAGGTTGACCAGCGTGCTCTTGCCGGAGCCGCTGTGCCCGACCAGGCCGATCATTTCGCCCGGCTGTATCGTCAGGCTGACACCGCGGTTCACGGCGCGGTTGCCGTAGCGGAAGCCGACGTCGCGCACCTCGATGCGTCCTTCGACGCGGTCGAGCTTTACCGGCTGCGCCGGGTCCGGGACGCTGGAAACATGGTCGAGGATGTCGAAGATGCGCTTGGCCGCCGACGCCGACTTCTGCGTGACCGAGACGATGCGGCTCATCGAATCGAGCCGCGAATAGAAACGGCTGATGTAGGCCAGGAAGGCGGTCAGCGTGCCGACCGTGATGTCGCCGCGCGAGACCTGCCAGATGCCGAAGGCCCAGACCACCAGCAGGCCCAGCTCGGTCATCAGCGACACGGTCGGCGAAAACAGCGACCAGATCCGGTTGATGCGGTCGTTGACGGCCAGGTTGTGCCGGTTGGCCGTCCGGAAGCGGGCGGCTTCACGTTTTTCCTGCGCAAACGCCTTGACCACGCGGATGCCGGGTATGGTGTCCGCCAGCACGTTGGTGACCTCGCCCCAGACCCGGTCGATCTTCTCGAAGCCGGTGCGGAGGCGGTCGCGCACCACGTGGATCAGCCAGACGATGATGGGCAGCGGCACCAGCGTGACCAGCGCCAGCCACGGGTTGATGGAAAACAGGATGGCCGACGTCATCAGGATCATCAGCACGTCGGTCGCGAAATCGAGCAGGTGCAGCGACAGGAACACGCAGATGCGGTCGCTCTCGCTGCCGATGCGGGCCATCAGGTCGCCGGTCCGCTTGCCGCCGAAATACTCGAGCGACAGCCGCAGCAGGTGTTCGTAGGTCGACGTGCGCAGGTCCGCGCCGATGCGCTCGGACACCAGCGCGAGGATATAGGTCTTGGCCCAGGTCAGCCCCCACGCCAGCAGCGCCGCGCCGAGCAGGCCCAGCAGGTAGAGCGCGACCAGCCCGGTGTCGATCTGCTGCCCGTTCTGGTACGGGATCAGCACATTGTCCATCAGCGGCATGGTCAGGTAGGGCGGCACCAGGCTGGCGGCCGTGCCCAGCAGGGTCAGCAGGAAGCCGGCAAGCAGCTGCCCGCGGTAGGGCCGGGCGAAGCGCCAGAGACGGAACAGCGTCCATGTCGACGGCGGCGTGTGGATTACCTTGGTGCAGACCGGGCAGACATCCTGGTCGGGCTCCAGCGGCGCCTTGCAGCTCGGGCAGACGGTCTGGTCGTCGACCTCGGCGGGCGTGCCGTCGAAGTGGCTTTGCAGCCGCGACTGGAACTGATCGATCACCCGCATTGCCAAAAGGTTCATGCCCAGCGTGAAGTGCCAGGCCGCCAGCCGGCGTTCCGGCAGCATCAGTTCAAGGCGGCCGACACCCGCGTGGTCGTGGTGTTCCAGCGTCATGCCGGGCAGGAAAGGGTAGTCGCTCCATTCATTTTCCCCCGGGGCGCGGGCCAGCACGCGCCGTTCCGTCAACACCACGATGCCGTCGGAAAAATGGTGCTGTGCATCAAGGTCAACCGTAATCCAGGTAACAACGTTCTCCCCTGCGGCAAGGCGTTTCCGGACTGCGTCGCGCCATACGTCGGGCAGGTCGCCGGCAGCGCTCTCCGGCAGAAGTGAAACTGTTGTCATCGTGCAGCGGACTCCAGGCCTGGCAGATTGCGCAGGCTGTTTTGTTAAAAAAAGTAAGGAGACTTGTCTCGTTCGGCTCGGGTGGCAATATAACCGATCCTGAGAGGTGTATGGCTTGAAGGCAATATTGCGTTATGCTCGCAGTCGACCTGGCGCCAGGCGCCGGAGTGAAAGTATACCGCCTTCCTGGACCCGTGGCTGCGGCGGCAGATTGCCTGCAGCAGCCGATCTTACCGAGCACTGCGACGGGGCGCCCGTCGAAGAAGCAAACAATGATGAAAAAGAAAGACATCGTATTTCGCCGCGTGACCCATCTGCGTGGCCCAAATATCTGGACGTACCGGCCAGTGATCGAAGCCTGGGTGGATATCGGTGCGCTCGAGGATTTTCCGTCGAACACCATACCCGGCCTCTATGAACGGCTGACCGCCTGGCTGCCGTCGCTGGTCGAGCACCGCTGCGGCGTCGGCGAGCGCGGCGGTTTCCTGGAGCGGCTGCGCGAAGGCACCTGGGCCGCGCACATCCTGGAGCACGTCGTGCTGGAGATGCAGAGCCTGGCGGGCATGCCTACCGGTTTCGGCAAGGCGCGGGAAACCTCGGAAAGCGGCGTCTACAAGGTGGCTTTCCGTACCCGGCAGGAACAGGTCGGCCGCGCGGCGCTGCAGTCGGCGCGGGAACTGCTGATGGCGGCGATCGAGGACCGGCCCTACGATGTCGAGGCGGCGATCGCCGGCCTGCGCGACATGGTCGACAGCATCTGCCTCGGCCCGAGCACCGCGCACATCGTCGACGCGGCGACCGAGCGCCGGATTCCGTCGATCCGCCTGAATGACGGCAACCTGGTCCAGCTGGGCTACGGCGAGCGGCAACGCCGCATCTGGACCGCCGAGACCGACCGCACCAGCGCGATTGCCGAAGGCATCTCCCGCGACAAGGACCTGACCAAGTCGCTGCTGCAAAGCTGCGGCGTGCCGGTGCCGCAGGGCCGCCTGGTCGACAGCGCGGCCGACGCCTGGGACGCCGCCGAGGACATCGGCCTGCCGGTCGCCGTCAAGCCCTACGACGGCAACCACGGCCGGGGCGTATCCCTGGACCTGACCAACCGCGAGCAGGTCGAGGCCGCATTCGACCTCGCCAACCGCGAAGGCAACGGCGTGATCGTCGAGCAGTCGATCTCCGGCGTCGAACACCGGCTGCTGGTCGTCGGCAAGCGCGTGGTGGCCGCCGCGGCGGGTGAAACCACCAGCGTGACCGGCGACGGCCGCGCCAGCATTGCCGAACTGATCGAATCCCAGGTCAACAGCGACCCGCGGCGCGGCGAGGACGAGGCGTTCCCGCTGGATGTGCTGCGGCTGGTCGACGGCGACGAACTGTCGCTGCAACTGGCGCGCCAGGGCCGCAGCGGCGCCACCGTGCCGGCGGCCGGCGAGAAAATCGAGCTGCAGCGCAACGGCAACGTCGCCTTCGACGTGACCGACCGGGTGCATCCGGACACCGCCGCGCTGGCCAGCCTGGCTGCGCGCGTGGTCGGGCTGGACATTGCCGGGATCGACCTCGTGGTCGAGGATATCAGCCGTCCGCTGTCCGAACAGCGGGGCGCGATCATCGAAGTCAATGCCGGGCCGGGGCTGCTGGCGCACATGAAGCCTGCCAGCGGCCAGCCGCAGCCGGTGGGCGCCGCGATCGTCGACCATCTGTTTGGCGGCAGCGATCATGCCCGCATCCCCATCGTTGGCGTCACCGGCAACCGCGACACCAGCCGCATCGCCCGCCTGATTGGAAAAATCCTGTGCGCAAGCCATCGCCACGTGGGCGTGGCCTGCGCTGACGGCCTGTTCCTGAATAACCGCCAGATCCGCAGCGACGATTGCGCGACCTGGGAAGCCGGCCAGAGCCTGCTGATCAACCGCTCGGTGCAGGCGGCCGTCATGGAAAACGGCAGCCGGACCATCCTGGGCGAAGGCCTTTCCTATGACCGCTGCGCGGTGGGCATCGTCACCGACGTGTCCGGGCTGGAAGCGCTGGCCGATTTCGATATCCGCAACCGCGACCAGCTCTACAACGTCGTGCGCACCCAGGTCGATGTCGTGCTGCCCGATGGCGTCGCCGTGCTCAATGCGGCAGACCATCAGGTGGTCGAAATGGCCGAGCTGTGCGACGGCGACGTGATTTTCTACGCGCCGACCGCGTCGCTGCAGGTAATCGCCGCGCATCGCGACGATGGCGGCCGCGCCGTGTTCGCCCGCGATGGCGACATCGTGCTGGCGAGCGGAACGAATGAAACCGCGGTGCTGCATGGCGCGCTGGCGCTTGCCGGCCCGGCCGTGCCGGCCGAAAGCGTGCTGGCCGCCGTGGCAAGCGCATGGGCGATGCAGGTCCCGACCGAACTTATTTGCGCGGGTTTGCGTACCTTCGGGTCGGAAGCGTCGCGGGCGGAATCGGCACGCGTGAAGCACTGAGCCCGGCGCCGCCGGACTGGTGTTTAACATCAGACAGGACAACGATTTATGGAAGTTTCAAGAATCCGGGCTTTGCGTGGACCCAACCTCTGGAGCCATCACACCGCCATCGAGGCAGTCATCCACTGCGCGCCGCATGAGTGCGCGATTGCCGACATGCCAGGCTTCGAAGCCCGACTGCGGGAGCGTTTTCCGTGCCTGGCGCCGCTGCAGCCCAGCGGCCACCGGGACGCGGTCTCGATGGCGCATGTCGTCGAACTGGTGACCCTCGGGCTGCAGGCGCATGCAGGCTGCCCGGTCACGTTCAGCCGCACGACACCCACGACCGAGGCAGGCATCTTCCAGGTCGTGGTCGAATATTCGGAAGAGGAAGTCGGCCGCCAGGCGTTCGACGTGGCAATCGCGCTGTGCGAAGCGGCCCGCAATGCGGAAGATTTCGACATCGTCGCCGCGCTGGCCCAGCTGCGCGAACTCGACGAGGATGTTCGGCTAGGCCCCAGCACCGGCTCCATCGTCGATGCCGCCGCGGCGCGCAATATCCCGTTCCGGCGCATGACCGGGGGCAGCATGGTGATGTTCGGCTGGGGCAGCAGGCAGCGCCGCATCCAGGCAGCCGAGATGGACCGCACCAGCGCGATCGCCGAGGCCATTGCGCAGGACAAGGAACTGACCAAGAAGCTGCTTGCAGCAGCCGGCGTGCCGGTTCCCCGCGGCGGCATCGCCTGCGACCCGGAAGCGGCATGGACGCTTGCGCAGCAGATCGGCCTGCCGGTCGTGGCCAAGCCCAAGGACGGCAACCAGGGCAAGGGCGTGACGGTCAATATCGACAGCCGCGAAAGCCTGCTGGCCGCGTTCACGGCGGCCCAGTCCTATGGCGACGAAGTCATCATCGAGCGCTACCTTGCGGGCGATGATTTTCGGCTGCTGGTGGTCGGCAACAAGCTGGTTGCCGCCGCCCGCCGCGATCCGCCGCAGGTCGTCGGCGACGGCGAGCACACGGTGCGCCAGCTGGTGGACATGATCAATAGCGACCCGCGCCGCGGCAGCGGCCATTCGACTTCGCTGACCCGCATCCGCTTCGACGACATCGCGCTGGCGCGGCTCGCGCAGCAGGGCTACGAGGCCGGGTCGGTGCCGGCGCGCGGACAGCGCGTCATCCTGCGCAACAACGCTAACCTGTCCACCGGCGGCACCGCGACCGACGTGACCGACGACGTGCATCCGGCCGTGGCGGCCTGCGCGGTCGAGGCGGCGCGCATGGTGGGGCTCGACATCTGCGGCGTCGACATGGTGTGCGACAGCGTGCTCAAACCGATCGAGGAACAGGGTGGCGGCATCGTCGAAGTCAATGCGGCGCCCGGCCTGCGCATGCACCTGACGCCGTCCTACGGCAAGCCGCGCGCAGTGGGCGAAAGCATCATCGACGACATGTTCCCGGCTGGCGAAGATGGCCGCATCCCGGTCATCGCCGTCACCGGCACCAACGGCAAGACCACCACCGTGCGGCTGATCGCGCACCTGCTCGGCAAGGCCGGGCTGCGCGTCGGCATGACCAACACCGACGGCGTGTATATCGAAGGACGGCGTATCGACAGCGGCGACTGCAGCGGCCCGAAGAGCGCCCGCAACGTGCTGATGCATCCGGATGTCGATGCGGCGGTGTTCGAGACTGCCCGCGGCGGCGTGTTGCGCGAGGGCCTGGCCTTCGACCGCTGCCAGGTGGCCGTGGTCACGAACATCGGCAGCGGCGACCACCTTGGCCTGAACTACATCACCACGGTGGAAGACCTGGCGGTGCTCAAGCGCGTGATCGTCCAGAATGTCGCGAGCAGCGGCATGGCGGTGCTGAACGCGGCGGATCCCATCGTCGCGTCAATGGCGGAAAACTGCCCGGGGCAGGTGACGTATTTTGCGGAGGACCGGCATCATCCGCTGATGACCATGCACAGGGCGCAGGGTTTGCGCGTGGTGTTCATCGATGGCCATGACCTGGTCGCCGCCGAGGGCGCGATGGAGCAGCGGATTGCGCTGACCGACATCACCATCACCCGCGGCGGCAGCATCGGCTTCCAGGTGGAAAACGTGATGGCCTCGGTGGCGGCCGCCTGGGCGACCGGGCTGGAATGGGACGTGATCCGGGCCGGCCTGCGGACATTCTCCAATGACAGCGACAATGCGCCCGGCCGCTTCAATATCTTCAATTACCGGGGCGCTACCGTGATCGCCGACTATGGCCACAATCCCGATGCGATGCTGGCGCTCGTGCGCGCGGTCGGCACGCTGCCCGCCCGCCGCCGCTCGGTGGTGATCAGCGGGGCAGGGGACAGGCGCGATGACGATATCCGCCAGCAGACCCGCATCCTCGGCGACATGTTCGACGACGTGCTGTTGTACCAGGACCAGTGCCAGCGCGGCCGCGAGGACGGGGAGGTCATCGCCTTGCTGCGCGAGGGGCTGGAAGGCGCGCGGCGGACCAGCGACATCGAGGAGATACGCGGCGAGTTCAAGGCGATCGACACCGCGATGAGCAAGCTCGACGCAGGCGACCTGTGCCTGATCCTGGTAGACCAGATCGATGAAGCGCTCGCGCATATCGCGGGCAAGCTGGCGGAAGCCGCCTAGCGGAGGAATCGCCTGCTGCTGACGAACGCGGGAACAAGGCCAGTGGAGACACTGGCCTTTTTTGTGCGTGAGCGGTTAGCGTTGCCTGGGGTGAGCTTCGAGAAAGGCGGATCTGAGCTACGCAGGGCCGAACGAAGCGGCATCAATCCACCTTGGCACGATGTACGCTGTAAATCATAAAAATGCAACTATCCAATGCAATACTACTCCTAACAATAAACCTTAAAACCGCAATCAAAAAAAGGGAAGCTTGTAGCCAGTTAGCGAAAGAGGGGATGACCTTTTAGGTTTTTATTCGAAAAGTATCAGTGGTTCGAGATCGTGAAGGGCGGCTCAAATAATTAACGAGTTTAAGTATGTGTGAGCATGAGTTGAATTCCGGATTCACCGGGATATATCTGAAAATTCAAACACTTAATTGCGTCGTTTATTGATTTGTCGCGTGCAGATGCTCGCTTGATTCAATATAATTTGAAGGGGTTGGAAGTACATTTATGTGACCATTTTCGTTCTGCCACGGGATTTAATCGCTTACGATGAAAAACTCTCTTTTTGATACAAGTGATTTCTGGGCAACGGACCCGATGACGCCGTTCAAGGAATTCATCGCGTCTTCCGAATTCGTCGAACTGGGTCGGCGGGTGCCGGCTTTCCGCGACCCTGGCAAGGCAGTCCAGCCCTTGCGGCCGGTGACGATCCAGGTCTACACGTTGATGTTCGGAAAATTCCATCGCTGGATGCGGGATCACGGCAAGACCCTTTACACCGTGAACGACGACGACATCCTGCAATTCCTGAATTCCCGCGCCCTGGACGAGAGCGGAACCGGCGAACAGCTGAAAAGCACGATCCGCGTGAAATATGTCCGCATGCTCGAACGCGTGTTCCAGCACCTGGAAGTCGCGCCGAATCCGGCCCAGAGCACTGCATTCCAGATCTACAAGACTGCAGGCGCGAGCGGCAAGGATCTCGACATGGTGGTGATGGATACAGCGCAGCAGCAGGCTTTCATGCAGGCGCTCCCGGTTGCCAACGATACGCCGGCAGGCTGGAAACGCCGCCGCGACAGGGCGATGCAGGCGCTGATGCTGGGTGCGGGCCTGACCGTGGCCGAGGCGATGCACGCGAAGACCCGCGACCTTGGCAGCGTGGATAACACCGGGTCCTTGCCGGTCACGGTCAATCCGGAATCCAGTCACAGCACGACGCGCGAGCACCGGACCCTGTTGCGGCCGTTCGCCGTGCCGGAAGTGATGCAGTGGCTGGAGGAACGGAGAAAGCTGGATATTCCTGGCCAGCTGCTGTTTCCGGCATCGCTGGCAACCGGCAAGCCGCTCGACAAGGCCACCGTTTATCGCCAGGTCAAGAAAACCTTTGCCCGGGCCGGCCTGGAAATGCCGCGACAGGGTGGACGCACGCTGCGCAACACCTTCGCGGTCCGCGAGCTGGAAAGCGAGTCCGTGGAACTCGTTGGGGAGTTGCTGGGGTTGGAACGGCGGAGCTCTACCGAATACTACCTGGATGCCGCACGCAAGAAGGCCAGGCCGCAGAGCTTGTCCTGATATCGATGGCAGCTGAAATTAAGAATCGAACGGCTGCATTGCTGCAGTCGTTCGATTGCTTTTGGAGGCCAGGCAGTTGGGCAGGCCGGGGCGGACCTGGGAAACCAGGGCTGATAAATCCTGCAGGATTATCCTGGTTCCAGACCTAATTTAACATAATACAAATTATAAGCAGTTTTGATGCAGGGAAAGCACGGCGCCGAAATGGTGCTCGCCGTGCATGAACCGGACGCCTACTTTGCCGTCCCAGTGCCGCTGCCAGTCGTGCCGCTTGCCGTGCCGCCCGAGGACGTTCCGCTTGTTCCCGCGCCTGCGCCTGTCGTGCCGCTCTGGCTGCTCGTCCCGCTCGCCGCCGGGGTTCCGCTCGATCCGCCGCCACGGTTGCAGCCGCCAAGCACCAAAACCAATGCAACCGCAGAAAGTGCGACACGAACGCCTGTTGAAGATGTGTTCATCATTCTTCCTTTCCTGTGAGTTGAATTTCCACAACCACGCGAAACGACGACGTTTCGGGCAGCATGGTTGTTAGACATAGATATTTTTTGACGTGCGCTGTTCCGATAAATCATTTGGCTTGCATCAGGAGCACTGATATCCATCAACACCGTTAACCGCTCGCCCCGCTTCGGTTCAGCGAGACGCGGTGGCTAGATGCAATTAATTCTTGAACTGTTTATCGAAGCATCGTTTCGTCTGCTGCTCAATGAGGGACTAACCGAGACTTTCCCAGCGACATGTTGCGCAATGAACGTGCGTGCACGGGCGTTTAAAGTGTTTTTCGGCCACCGATCCCAATGTTCGTAGGGATTGCCCTTCTAGACCATTTGCAAAGGCGTTAAAACGGCTAGCACCGACAGGATTGGATTTTCGATGCAATTCCGCCGATCAAACAGCGCCGAATGCGTATCTAGCTAATCTCGTATTGCGGATTGGGAAAATAATGGCCTGGATCGTCACCTCGGAAGGCTCGAATTAAGCGAGTACGGAAGATTAATTGGCGGCGCTTGGGCCTAGAGCAAGGCAGACCATGGAGTTCACTCCGCCGTCTGATGTTTCCTCACATTTTGCACTTCTAAAAACTGCTCGATCCGACCGCCAGCGCTGAAAGCTGGTTGGGATTCTAATATTCGTTCATTGAAACTGGATAATTGCAATTTACGGCACGTGAAAGGCTACGTAGCCGGGATAACTGCCAATGCCCAAGCCAGTTTAGGGAACGAACGGCAGCGTGTTTTGCAGGAATTCTGCAGAGCACAGCACATAAGCCGACACTGCACAGAACACTGTGGGCACAAGAGCAATAACGCCTGACTGGTATTTACGCATGATGGTTCCCCTATTCGATGATGGAAGAATAGGCGAAGCACCGAATAGTTGATATCAGACAACCTCCTGTCCTATTGTAGGAAAACCGGCAAAATGCAGGTGATGCTTGCCGCTAGAATGCCCGCCCCTTTCGCCATGCCTCGGTGGCGCCAACCAGCGCGGCCGAATTGCCCGGTTCGCTTGCCGAGTGGCCGGCATCCGGCACCATGACCAGCCGCGAACCTGGCCAGGCCCTGTGCAGCTGATAGGCCACTGAAGGCGGGCAGATCATGTCATAGCGACCCTGGACGATGCATGCCGGCAGGTGCCGGATCCGGTCCAGGTTCGCAAGCAACTGCCCGTCCTCAAGAAAGCCCGCATGCACGAAGTAATGTGCTTCGAGTCGGCCTATGCTCAGGCTGAGCGCATCGGCAGCCAGGTCGGCAACCGCTTCCTCGTTAGGACGAAGGAAGGCGCAGCGGCCTTCGTAGGTGCTCCAGCTGCGCGCCGCACGCAGCGCGGCTGGCTTGTCCGTGCCGAACAGCTTCCGTGCATATGCCTGCAAGAGCCCTTCCCCTTCCTCTTTCCCTTCAGCTTCCGCCGCGCCGGCCCGGAAATCGGCATGCGCTTCCGGGAAGAACTGGCCCATCCCATCCATGAACCAGTCGATTTCCGCCTGGGTGCAAAGGAAGATGCCGCGCAGGATGAAGCCCGTACAGCGTTGCGGGTAAGCCTGCCCGTAGGCAAGCGCGAGCGTCGATCCCCACGAACCGCCGAATACCAGCCAGCGCGATATGCCCAGCATCTCGCGCAGCTTCTCGATATCGTCGACCAGCAGCGGCGTCGTGTTGTCGCGCACTTCGCCATGGGGCGTGGATTGTCCGGCGCCGCGCTGGTCGAACAGGACGATGCGGTAATGGGAAGGATCGAAAAACTGCCGGTGCCGCGGCGACAAGCCGCCACCTGGCCCGCCGTGAAGAAACAGCACCGCCTCGCCGTCAGGATTGCCGCACTCTTCCCAGTAAAGCGTATGGAGATCGTCGACCGCGAGGAAACCGGTGCGGTAAGGCGCGATCGGAGGGAAAAGCGGTGCGGGTTCAACGATCGCGCTGGCCGTCGGCGGCAGGCTGGTATCTCGGACAGTCGTCATGGTCTGTAACAGTCGGTCAAGTGGGTTGTTTTGCAGGCCGCGCATGGCCTCGTTTCGGTTAATATCCACGCTTTGATTCCAAGGATACAGAAGTAGTCCGCCGCTGGTGCGGGCCGGCCGGTGGATTGCAGCAGGTCCGTCCTGGTACCCGTCCCCGCCCTGCCCGCCTGGCTGCCAGCCGCATGCCTGGCAAGCGTCTACTTCATCGCAACTCTGGTATGCACATCGCTGTTCTAAACTGGTTTGGTTGGTCCCTGTTGTGGCTTCTGCCGCTCCTGGTGCGTTTCATCGGCGGTCTGCTCGGACATGGTCCGGGCATAGGCGGACGCGGCACCATACGCCTCTGGCTGGGCTCGCTGCTGATGCTGGTGGCCAGCAGCGCCATTGAAGGCGCTTTGCGCAGTTCAGGTGGTAATTTATTCGGAAGCTGGATAGATGCAAAATTAAGTAGTACGCTTGGCACGGCCGGCAGCGTGCTGGTCGTCGCCGGCGCGGTTGCGCTAAGCCTCTACTGGATGTTCAAGCGTGTCGCCGATACCGACGACGACGCGGAGCCGGCGCCAGCCCGGGCCGCTCCTGCGGAACCGCTTTCGCATCCGCGCCGCACCCTGTCCGCAGCGCCTCCGCCGCTGCGCGCAAACCCGGGCAGCCTGCGTGCTGCCACGACCCCGCCGCCGCGTCGCCAGCCGTCGTGGCGCTTGCCCAAGCCCATCCCTTCGCAGGAAACGGTGGCGGGAAGGCGCCATCCGTCGCCGCTCGTCCCGGCCGAAAAAAGCGAAGGCCGGAGCGCTGCCCGCGCCCCCAGCGCCTGGGACGCCGTCGAGAGCCTCCGGCCTACCGACGCGATGCTGGCCCGTGCGCAGGCACGCGAGGAAGCGGCCCGACGGGAACGCGAACTGCGCAAGCAGCGCGAGCAGCAGGACAACCCTGCCCGCTTCCATGGCGCGGCCGGGACGCCGGCTTGCCATCCACCTGCTCCGCCTGCGGTGGTTCCCGCCATGCCGGCTGCGCCGCCCTTCGCGCCCGAGGTCATCGACAGCAGCGAGTTCCTTCCCCCCGGCTTCATGATCGAGCCGGAGCCGATGCCCTGGCGGGCCGATACAGCGCCGGAAGAAGAAATCCCGGTCATCGACAGCAGCGATATCTTCTTCGGCGTCGACTCCGCGCCCGAGCCGACCTATGCGGCCCAGCCGCGCAGCGATGCGCCGCCGGCATCGTCGCGCCCTTCCCCACCCGCGCCGTCCGCACAGCCTATTCCTCCGGCGCGCCCGGCGTCGCACTGGATGCCCCTGCCCGGGCTGAGCCTGCTCGACGCGGGAGATGGCGGCAGCTTCGACATACCGCAGCATGAGCTCGACCAGACCGGTCAATTGATCGAGCAGCGCCTGAAGGAATTCAAGGTGCCGGTCACCGTGCTGGGCGCGGGCGCCGGCCCGGTGATTACCCGCTACGAGGTGGAACCGGCGATCGGCGTGCGCGGCGCGCAGATCGTCGGCCTGATGAAGGACCTGGCGCGGGCGCTCGGCCTGACCTCGATCCGGGTGGTGGAAACCATCCCCGGCAAGACCTGCATGGGACTGGAGCTGCCCAACCTGCGGCGGCAGATGATACGGCTGTCGGAAATCCTGGAGTCGGATGCATACCGCGGCTCGCCGTCCAACGTCACGATCGCGCTGGGCAAGGACATCACCGGCAAGCCGGTGGTAACCGACCTGGCGCGCGCGCCGCACATGCTGGTGGCGGGCACCACCGGCTCCGGCAAGTCGGTGGCGATCAACGCGATGATCCTGTCGCTGCTGTACAAGTCGACGCCGGACGACGTGCGGCTCATCATGATCGACCCGAAAATGCTGGAGCTGTCGGTCTACGACGGCATCGCGCACCTTCTGGCGCCGGTGGTCACCGACATGAAGCTGGCCGCCAACGCGCTGTCCTGGTGCGTCGCCGAGATGGACCGGCGCTACCGGCTGATGTCGGCGCTGGGCGTGCGCAACCTGGCCGGCTACAACCAGAAGATCCGCGACGCCGCCGCGGCCGGCCGCAAGGTGTCCAACCCGTTCTCGCTGACGCCCGATGCGCCGGAGCCGCTGGAGCCGCTGCCGATGATCGTGGTGATCATCGACGAGCTGGCCGACCTGATGATGGTCGCCGGCAAGAAGATCGAGGAACTGATCGCGCGGCTCGCGCAGAAGGCCCGCGCGGCGGGCATCCACCTGATCCTCGCGACCCAGCGGCCGTCGGTCGACGTGATCACCGGCCTGATCAAGGCGAACATCCCGACCCGGGTCGCGTTCCAGGTCTCGTCCAAGATTGATTCCCGCACCGTGCTCGACCAGATGGGCGCGGAGGCGCTCCTCGGCCACGGCGACATGCTGTTCCTGCCGCCGGGTTCCGGCTACCCACAGCGCGTGCATGGCGCCTTCGTGTCGGACCAGGAAGTGCACCGGGTGGTGGAATACCTGAAGCAGTTCGGCGAGCCGGATTACGAGGAAGCGGTGCTGGCAGGGCCGGCCTCGAACGAGGAAGCCGGCGACGCGCCCCCGGCCGATGCCGATGCGGAAGCCGACCCGCTGTACGACGAAGCCGTCGCCTTCGTCATCCGCACCCGCAAGGCGTCGATCTCGTCGGTCCAGCGGCAGCTGCGCGTCGGCTACAACCGGGCGGCCCGGCTGGTCGAGCAGATGGAGACGGCGGGCATCCTGTCGGCAATGGCCAGCAACGGCAGCCGGGATGTGCTGGCGCCGCCGGGAAGCGACTAGGCGCCGGCGGGGCTTATACCCGCTGTTCCGATGACAGCGCCTGCTGGAACCAGGCGCAGAACGCCCGGGTGCGCTTCGCGCTGTCGCTTGCGTCGGCTGCCTGCAGCATCCTGTCGCCGACCACGCCGCTGATTGCCGCCTTGACCCTTTGCTGCGCCGCCGGGGGTTGGGCGCTGAACCAGGACTGCACTTTGGTTTGTGTTTTGGCGGACAGGCAGGCAAGCTGCCTTTCCGGCGGAAGCAGGTGTCCGGCCTCGAAAGTGGATTTCTGGTCCGGCGACACCACCTGCCGATGCCCATTCAGATACGGGCCTGCATGGCTGACGACCTGTCCGGCCAATAATGGCGAATGATCCATGGCCGCGATGCTGTCGAGCGCCGCCAGGACGAAGAAGTCAGCGTGCGCTGCGATCGCCTCCTGGACGGAACCGGTTACCTCGTACATCAGCTTGTCGCTGATGCTCCCGCACAATCGGCCATCGCCGCTCAATTGATTGCGCAATGCCTGCCGGCCCATCCGGTCCAGCGGGTCCATCGCCTTCCGTATCGCCTGGCTCACGACTTCTTCCGCGCCCGCCGAAATCGACTGCGCAGCCGACAGCGCCTGATTGAGCGCCTTGACCTGGCTGTCGGTAACTGCAGCGGGCGTACTGCGGGCAGCGTTGCGGACGAAGGGCGCGAGCGCGCTGCCTATCCGGATAGCGGAAACGCGGGATTTTATCCAGTCGCCGATCTGCGTCAGGGTTCGCTGGTAGAGGCTGGTCTTGTGATAGGTGGTGGTTCTGGCCTGCGCACGCGCGGCTTGCGCGGGACGATTCGGCTTGAGGATGGGTTCGGCGTAAGGCAGGCTAGGCTTATTGACGCGAACGCCTTCTACATACGTCTGGTAGTTCATCATTGCTCCGGTCTGAAAGTTGATCGCATCACTGGACGTGTCGACCGGGGGTGAGTACTTATCTTTCCGGAAAGGGTTCTTCGAAAGCGTGATCGCACCGCGATGCAATGAAAATGCCTAGTTCTCCAGCCGCCGCAATGCTTCCGCCACATCTTCGCGGAACTGCGCAAGCTTCTGCTGCGACTGCTCGACCGGCACGAACGCGGTCCACAGCATGTCCGTCAACTGGCCGGCGGTAGTCGCTATATCCGGCTTGTTGCGGTTCACCATGTAGTCCCAGAGCACGTGTTCCATGGAACCGTAGACCATGTCCCGCAGCAGCGGCAGCGGCATGTCCTGGCGGACTTCGCCGGAGCGCTGGGCGGCGGCCAGCACCTTCATCAGCGGCGCGGTATAGCGACGCTTGAGTTCGGCGATCAGGCCGGCAAAATCGGCGTCGGCGCTGCGGCCTTCGGACAGCACCAGCTTGCACATGCCGGTGCCGTCCTGCATCAGCGTGACCAGGTGCTTGTGGACGACGAAATGGAGCTGCGCGCGGGTGCCTTCGACCATAGGCACTTCCTGCTCCAGCACCAGCGAGATCTCGTCATACCAGCCCTTGATCACCTGCATGCACAGGTCGCGCTTGCTGGTGAAGTAGGAAAACACCGTGGCTTCGGAAATGCCGGCCTGCCGGGCGATGTCGAGCGTGGTGGCGTTTTCATAGCCGTTCTCGGAAAACACCTGGCGCGCGACACCGAGGATTTCCTTCACGCGCCGCTCCGAGCGTGCGCCCAGGACTTCGCGCTTCCTCACCGGCCTGGCCAGGGTGCTCACGCCGCTACGCCTGGAAGGACAGCAGCTGCACGCCCTCTTCCACCTGGTCGCCGGTGGCGTAGAGCAGTTCCAGCACGACGCCGTCGCGCGGTGCGGTGATCGTGTGCTCCATCTTCATCGCCTCCATGATCAGCAGCGGCGTGCCCTTGACCACCGCGTCATCCTTGCCGACCAGGATGGCGACGATCTTGCCCGGCATCGGCGCGGTCAGGCGGCCGCCTTCATCCTCGGCCTCGCCGGCATGCAGCAGCGGGTCGATGTAGCGCAGACGCGCATGCCGCTCGCCGGCGAACACATGCACTTCCTCGCCGTCGATCACCACGGCGCCGCGCACCAGACGGCCGTCGACGCGGATCGCATAGTCGGTGCCTTCGTGCCGCACCAGCGTCGCCTGCCCGGACGCATCGCCCTGCGCCAGCATCCAGCCCTGCGCCTGGTAGCACACGGCCATGTCGAGCGGCGCTTCGCGGTCGATGAAATGAAAGCGGCGGCGCAGCGGCATGTTCATGCGCCAGCCATCGGTGCGTGCCCAGGGGTCGCCGGCCTTCGCCGCCGCCCCGTAGCGCGGTTCGGTCAGCACCAGCGCCACCGAGGCCAGCGCCAGCTCATCGAAGCTGGCCGGCTGCGGCGCCGGGAACAGCACATCCTGGTTGCGTTCGATCAGGCCGGTGTCGAGGTCGGCGGTGGCGAACGCGCGGCTTTGCACCAGGCGCTTCAGGAAAGCGATATTGGTGGTCAGGCCGACCACCTGGTAATGCGTCAGCGCGGCCGCCATCTGCGCCAGCGCTTCCTCGCGGTCGCGGCCCCAGACGATGAGCTTGGCGATCATCGGGTCATAGAATGGCGAGATCGCATCGCCGGCGCGCACGCCGCTGTCGATGCGCACCGGCGCCGGATGGGCCGGGTTGTCGCCCAGCGTGAAGGTCGCCGCGTCCGGCATGCGCAAATGGCGCAGGCGGCCTATCGACGGCAGGAAGTTGTTGTCCGGGTTCTCGGCATAGATGCGGGCCTCGAGCGCATGGCCGTGGATGGCCAGTTCGTCCTGCCGCAGCGGCAATGCCTCGCCGCTGGCCACCCGCAGCTGCCATTCGACCAGGTCCTGTCCGGTGATCATTTCCGTCACCGGGTGCTCGACCTGGAGCCGGGTGTTCATCTCCATGAAGTAGAACGAGCCGTCCTGGTTGGCGATGAATTCGACGGTGCCGGCGCCGACGTAGCCGACCGCCCTGGCCGCCGCCACCGCCGCCTCGCCCATCGCGCGCCGGCGCTCGGCGGTCATGCCGGGCGCCGGCGCCTCCTCCAGCACCTTCTGGTGGCGGCGCTGCACCGAGCAGTCGCGCTCGAACAGGTAGACGCAGTTGCCGTGGGTATCGGCGAAGACCTGGATCTCGATATGCCGCGGCCGGGTCAGGTATTTTTCCAGCAGCACCTTGTCGTCGCCGAAGCTACTGATCGCCTCGCGCTTGCAGGAAGCCAGCGCGGCCTTGAAGTCGGCGCTGTGCTCGACGATGCGCATGCCCTTGCCGCCGCCGCCGGCGCTGGCCTTGAGCAGCACCGGGTAGCCGATGCGGTCGGCCTGGACCTGCAGGAATTCCGCGTCCTGCTCGTCGCCGTGATAACCGGGCACCAGCGGCACGCCGGCCTTTTCCATCAGGGTTTTCGCGGCGGACTTGGAGCCCATCGCCTCGATGGCCGAGGCCGGCGGGCCGATGAAGGCGATGCCGGCGTCGGCGCAGGCCTGCGCGAAGCCGGCGTTCTCCGACAGGAATCCGTAGCCCGGATGCACCGCCTGCGCGCCGCTCGCCAGCGCGGCGGCAATGATCTTGTCGGCGCGCAGGTAGCTTTCCTTGGCCGCCGCCGGCCCGACCGGCACCGATTCGTCGCACAGCGCGACATGGCGGGCGTCGACGTCCGCGTCGGAATACACCGCGACGGTTTTCACGCCCATGCGGCGGGCAGTGGCCGCGACGCGGCAGGCAATCTCGCCGCGGTTGGCGATCAGGATTTTCGTAAACATGCGTTCTCCATTATTTTGGCTGGCGCCGGCAGTCGCCGGCGCCGGTGCGCGTCAGGTGCGCCGTCCGGCGATCTGTCGAATGCGGTGTCAGATGAGCCATGACGGCTTGCGTTTTTCGAGGAAGGACTTCACGCCTTCCTTCCCCTGGTCCGACGCCCGGATGTCGGCGATGCGCGCCACCGTGTCGTCGACCAGCGCATCCGTCAGCGGCTGGTCCGTCATGTCATGCACGAGGCGCTTGGCCTCGGCCACCGCGTTCGGGCTGGCGGCCGTCAGCGCGGACACCAGCGCCTGCACCGTCGAGTCGAGCGCATCGGCGGCGACCGCCTGGTGCACCAGGCCCAGCCGCGCTGCCTCGATCGCCGAAAACCGCTCGGCGGTCAGGAAGTAGCGCCGCGCCGCCTGCGCGCCCATCGCCCGGATCACATAGGGCGAAATCGTGGCCGGGATCAGGCCCAGCTTCACTTCCGACAGGCAGAAATGCGCGCCCTCGGCCGCCACCACGATGTCGGCGGCCGCCGCCAGCCCCATGCCGCCCGCATAGCAGTCGCCCTGCACCCGGGCCACCACCGGCTTGGCGCAGTCGTGGATCGCGCGCAGCATCGCGGCCAGCCCGGCGGCGTCGGCCAGGTTTTCCTCGCGGCTGTAGCCGGCCATCTTCTTCATCCAGTTCAGGTCGGCGCCGGCGCAGAAGGCCGGGCCGCGTGCGGCCAGCACGACCGCGCGCACCTGCGGGTCGCCGTCGAGCGCCCTGAACACCTTGGTGATCTCGGCGATCGTGGTCTCGTTGAACGCATTGCGCACGTCGGGACGGTTCAGCCACACGGTGGCGAGCGCGCCGTCGCGGACGACTTCCAGGGTCTGGTAAGCGGTATCTTGCATGTCGTCTCCCTACATCCGGAACAGGCCGAACTTCGTGTCCGCCACCGGCGCGTTCAGCGCGGCCGACAGCCCCAGCCCGAGCACCATGCGGGTGTCGGCCGGGTCGATCACGCCGTCGTCCCAGAGCCGGGCGCTGGCGAAATACGGATGCCCCTGGTGTTCGTACTGTTCCTTGATCGGCGCCTTGAACGCGTTTTCCTCGTCGGCGCTCCAGCTGCCGCCGCGGCCCTCGATGCCGTCGCGCTTCACCGTCGCCAGCACGCTGGCCGCCTGCTCGCCGCCCATCACCGAGATGCGGGCATTGGGCCACATCCACAGGAAGCGCGGCGAAAACGCGCGGCCGCACATGCCGTAGTTGCCGGCGCCGAAGCTGCCGCCGATGATGACCGTGAACTTCGGCACGGCCGCGGTGGCGACCGCGGTCACCATCTTCGCGCCGTTGCGGGCGATGCCCTCGTTCTCATACTTGCGACCGACCATGAAGCCGGTGATGTTCTGCAGGAAGACCAGTGGGATCTTGCGCTGGCAGCACAGTTCGATGAAATGCGTGCCTTTCAGCGCCGATTCGGAAAACAGGATGCCGTTGTTGGCGACGATGCCGACCGGCATGCCGAAGATATGCGCGAAGCCGCAGACCAGCGTGGTGCCGTAGCGGGCCTTGAATTCCTGGAACACGCTGCCGTCGACGATGCGGGCGATCACCTCGCGCACGTCGAACGGCTTGCGGGTGTCGGCCGGGATCACGCCGTACAGCTCCTCGGCCGGATACTTGGGTTCGGCGACGTCGCGCATCAGCACGTCGGCCGCCTTCTGCCGGTTCAGGTTGGCGACGATGGCGCGGGCCATCGCCAGCGCATGCATGTCATCCTGCGCCAGATGGTCGACCACGCCGGACAGTCGGGTATGCACGTCGCCGCCGCCGAGGTCCTCGGCGCTGACCACCTCGCCGGTGGCCGCCTTCACCAACGGCGGGCCGCCGAGGAAGATGGTGCCCTGCTCCTTGACGATGATGGACTCGTCGCTCATCGCCGGCACATAGGCGCCGCCGGCGGTGCAGGAACCCATCACGACGGCGACCTGCGGGATGCCCTCGGCCGACATGTTGGCCTGGTTGTAGAAGATGCGGCCGAAGTGGTCGCGGTCGGGGAACACGTCATCCTGGTTGGGCAGGTTGGCGCCGCCGGAGTCGACCAGGTAGATGCACGGCAGCTTGTTCTGCATCGCGATTTCCTGCGCCCGCAGGTGCTTCTTCACCGTCATCGGGTAATAGGTGCCGCCCTTCACCGTCGCGTCATTGCAGACGATCACGCATTCGAGGCCGGCCACGCGGCCGATGCCGGTGATGATGCCGGCCGACGGCGCCGCATCGTCATACATGTCGTAGGCCGCAAGCTGCGAGAATTCCAGGAAAGGCGTGCCGGGGTCCAGCAGCATCTGCACCCGGTCGCGCGGCAGCAGCTTGCCGCGCGCTGTGTGCTTGTCGCGGGCGCCCTGGCCGCCGCCCAGCGCGATGGCCGCGACCTTCTGTTTCAGGTCGTCGACCACGGCGCGCATCGCCTCCGCGTTGGCCTTGAAGTCGTCGGAGCGGGGATTCAGTTTCGATTCAATGATATTCATCGCCGGCCGCCCTTACCTGGTCTCGCCGAACAGCTCGCGGCCGATCAGCATCCGGCGGATCTCGCTCGTTCCCGCGCCGATTTCATACAGCTTGGCGTCGCGCCACAGCCTGCCCACCGGGTATTCGTTGATATAGCCGTTGCCGCCCAGCGCCTGTATCGCCTCGCCGGCCATCCAGGTCGCCTTTTCGGCGGAGTAAAGGATCGCGCCGGCCGCATCCTTGCGCAGCGCGCGCACCGCTTCCGGCGTCTTCGCGCGGTCGCAGGCCTGGCCGACCGCGTAGACATAGGCGCGGCAGGCCATCATCGTCGAATACATGTCCGCGAGCTTGCCCTGCATCAGCTGGAACTCGCCGATCGGCTGGCCGAACTGCTTGCGTTCATGCACATAGGGCACCACCGCATCCATGCAGGCCTGCATGATGCCCAGCGGTCCGCCGGACAGCACGGTGCGCTCGTAATCCAGCCCGGACATCAGCACATTGACGCCGCGGCCCAGTCCGCCCAGCACGTTTTCCGCCGGCACCTCGCAATCCTGGAACACCAGTTCGCCTGTATGCGAGCCGCGCATGCCCAGCTTGTCGAGCTTCTGCGCGACCGAAAATCCCTTGAAACTCTTTTCGATCAGGAAAGCCGTCATGCCGCGCGCGCCGGCTTCGATGTCGTTCTTCGCGTAGACCACCAGCACGTCGGCGTCCGGGCCGTTGGTGATCCACATCTTGGTGCCGTTGAGCACCCAGCGGTCGCCCTTCCATTCGGCGCGCAGCTTCATCGACACGACGTCGGAACCGGCGTTCGGCTCCGACATCGCCAGCGCGCCGACATGCTCGCCGGAGACCAGCTTGGGCAGGTACTTCGCCTTCTGTTCGTCGGTGCCGTTGCGGCGGATCTGGTTGACGCAGAGGTTGGAATGCGCGCCGTAGGACAGGCCGACCGACGCCGAAGCGCGGGAAATTTCCTCCATTGCGACGATGTGCGCGAGATAGCCCATCGCGGTGCCGCCGTATTCCTCGTCGACGGTGACGCCGAGCAGGCCGAGGTCGCCCATCTTTTTCCAGAGGTCCATCGGAAACTGGTCGCTGCGGTCGATTTCGGCAGCGCGCGGCGCGATTTCGGCCTGGGCGAACTGCTGCACGGTGTCGCGCAGCGCGGCGATGTCCTCGCCATGGTCAAAAGTAAGGCCGGGGAGATTGATGAAGGAATTTGCCATGACGTCCTTGTGGTTGGATTGGAAAGAGCCGCGGTGCAAGGGAACCGCCTGCCACCGAATTTAATTCGACCTGAGTATAGCTCACTAAAACTCGGGGTGTCACAAAATTAATAGGAAAGTTTCGCTTGAAGGTGCATACTTTCCGCTCTAGAATCAGCGCTGAACAAATTGAGCTTTACTCAATCTACACGGCAACCCTGGCCGGCTGCCGACAAAAACGGAGACTTCCATGCAACAGCAACCCAGTTACGTCCATGGCGCGCATCACGTGCCGCTGACCGGCAAGACCATAGGCGCTTACCTCGACGACATCGCGCTGCGCCATGCGGAGCAGGATGCGCTGGTGGTCGTGCACCAGAACGTGCGCTGGACCTACCGCGAGTTCAGCGAACGCGTCAACCGCCTGGCCGCCGGCTTGCTGAAGCTGGGACTGGCGCCCGGCGACCGGATCGGCATCTGGTCGCAGAACTGCGCCGAATGGGTGCTCACGCAATTCGCCACCGCCAAGGCCGGACTGGTGATGGTGAACATCAACCCCGCTTACCGCCGCGCCGAACTCGAGTACGTGCTGGACAAGGTGCAATGCAGCGCGCTGATCCTGGCGCCCAGCTTCAAGAGCAGCGACTACATCGGCATGCTGCAGGACGTGGTGCCGGAACTGGCGAAAAGCAAACCCGGCAAGCTGCATGCGCCGCGCCTGCCGCAGCTGCGGCACGTGATACGTCTGGGCGGCGAGGAGACGCCGGGCATGCATCGCTTCGATGCGGTGCTGGAGTCCGCCACGGCCGCGGACCTGGCCGAACTGGAGGAGCTTGCGGCGACGCTGCAGTTCGACGACGCGGTGAATATCCAGTTCACGTCCGGCACCACGGGCGCGCCCAAGGGCGCGACGCTGACGCATCACAACATCCTCAACAACGGCTTCTTCATTGGCGAGGCGATGCGCCTGACCGAGCGCGACCGGCTGTGCATACCGGTGCCGCTGTACCACTGCTTCGGCATGGTGCTGGGCAACCTGGCCTGCGTCACCCACGGCGCGACCATGGTGTATCCGGGCGAGGGTTTCGACCCGAAAGCCGTGCTGGACACGGTGCAGGCGGAAAAATGCACCGGGCTGCACGGCGTGCCGACCATGTTCATCGCGATCCTCGACCATCCCGACTTTGCGAGCTACGACCTGTCCGGCCTGCGCACCGGCATCATGGCCGGCTCGCCCTGCCCGATCGAGGTGATGAACCGGGTGATCAGCCAGATGCACATGAAGGAGATCACAATCGCCTATGGCATGACGGAGACCTCGCCGGTCAGCTTCCAGAGTTCGGTCGAAGACCCGGTGTCGCTGCGGGTGTCGACGGTGGGCCGGGTGCATCCGCACCTGGAAGTGAAGATCGTCGACGCCGACGGCCGCATCGTGCCGCGCGGCCATAAAGGCGAGCTGCTCACGCGCGGCTATTCGGTGATGCTGGGCTACTGGGGCGACGAGGAAAAGACCCGCGAGGCGATCGACCCGGCGCGCTGGATGCACACCGGCGACCTTGCCGTGATCGACGACGACGGCTTCTGCAGCATCGTCGGCCGCTCCAAGGACATGGTGATACGCGGCGGCGAGAACATCTATCCGCGCGAAGTCGAGGAATACCTGTACCGGCATCCGAAGGTGCTCGACGTGCAGTGCGTCGGCGTGCCGGATGCGAAGTATGGCGAGGAACTGTGCGCCTGCATCATCCTGCGGCCCGGCACGCAGGCGGATGCGGACGAGATCCGGGCGTTCTGCAACGGCCAGATCGCGCACTACAAGGTGCCGCGCTATATCCGCTTCGTCGACAGCTTCCCGATGACGGTGACCGGCAAGATACAGAAATACCTGCTCAAGCAGCAGGTGACGACCGAGCTGGGTCTGGCGACCGGGAATTAAAGGTTAAGGATCGTGTTTAACGGCTGGCTTTTAACGGCCGCCGTGAATGGTCGGTTTAAATGGCCGCCCTGAATGGCATTAATGGCGAGAGCGTCTTCCGCTATCGCCATTAATTGGAGGATGCCATCAAGGACCTGCCGGCTGAAGCAACGAGCCGGCCGGCGCCATGCGCCTAGAGTTCGTCCTCGGCCGTGACTTCACCGGCCCGCTTCTGGCTTTCCTGCCTGTGCCCCTGGGTTTTGCCCTTGATCTTCTGGACCTGGCGATCCAGCTTGTCCATCATCATGTCGATGGCGGCGTACAGGTTCTCGGCATAGCACTCGGCGTGGATGACATCGCCCTTGATGCGCAGGTTGGCTTCCGCGCGCTGCCGCTTTTCCTTCTCCGCCGGCGCCTCGACGCCGAGCACCACTGCTACATCGATGACCTGGTCAAAGTGGCTGATGACCCGCTCCAGCTTGGTTTCGACGTACTCCCGGATGGCTGGGGTAAGCTCGACGTGGTGTCCCGTGATCAAAATATTCATTCAATTCTCCTTTTCCAATCTGGAATCGATCAGAGTTTGAAGTGGATAAATGGTTCAGCTAGCTGGACAGGTGATTGATCGGATGCAAATAAGCTTGCTGCGATGGAAGCAGCCGGGCCGCAATGCTCGCATCATGGTCGGTCGCCACGCTTGCGCGCCTTGCCTGCCCGCCCTGCCTACCCGCCGAGTTTGCTCAGCACAAAGGCGGCGAGGAAGCCGGTGACGGTTATGAGCCCCGCAAAGTTGTGCGCCACCTCGAACGCCTCCGGAATCATCGTATCGGCCAGCATCGCCAGTATCGCACCGGCGGCCACCGCGGTGGTGGCCGCGATCACTTCATCCGAAAATCCCTGGAACACCGTGTAGCCGACCAGCGCGGCGATGCCGGACGTCAATGCGATGCCGGCCCAGATGCCGAAGATATAGCCCGCGCTGCGCCCGGCCTTCTTCATGCCTGCCGCGCTGGACAGCCCTTCCGGTATGTTGGACAGAAAGATCGCGATCACCGCGACCCGGCTGACGGCGCCGCCGTTGAGCATGCTCAGGCCAATGACGATGGATTCCGGCACGCCGTCAAGCAGCGCGCCGACCGCGATCGCCAGGCCGCTGCCCGCGTGCTCCTGCTCCGACGGCTGGTGACCGCCCGAGCGTTTCCGGTGCTTGGCGCCCCGCTTTTCCAGCAGCCAGTTGACCGCCGTATAGACCGTCGCGCCGCCGAGGAAACCGATGGCGGTGGAATCGAAGCCGCCTTGGCGGAAGGCCTCGTCCATCAGCTCGAAGGACAGCGCCGAGATCAGCACGCCGCTGCCGAATGCCATGACGCCGGCGATCAGCCGCTGCGGCACATGCACGAAGTAGGCGAAGGCCGCGCCGATCAGCAGCGCGCCGCCGGCCACCAGCCCCCAGAAGCCGGCCAGGGCCCACATCGGGACAGCGCTCATCGGCGCCGCACTAGGAAGCCTGCTGCAGCCGCACCGCCGGCGTGATCTGGCGCGGGTCGGTGCGCAGCTCCAAGAGCGCCGCCTTGCCGCTGGCGCGGGCGCGCTCGAAGGCGGCGGCGAAGTCCGCGGTGTCTTCCACCAGCTCGCCGTAGGCGCCGAACGAATGGGCCAGCGCTACGAAGTCCGGGTTGTGGATCGCCGTCGCGCTGATCCGCCCCGGGAAGCGTTTTTCCTGGTGCATGCGTATCGTGCCGTACATGCCGTTGTTGACGACGATGACGATGCAGCCCGCGCCGTACTGCATCGCGGTGGCCAGTTCCTGCGGATACATCAGGAAACAGCCGTCGCCGGCCAGGCAGACCACGTCCTGTTCCGGGTGCCGCAGCTTGGCCGCGATCGCGGCGGGAAAACCGTAGCCCATCGCGCCGCAGGTCGGCGCGAGTTGCGTGCGGCCTTGCCGGTAGCGATAGAAGCGGTGCAGCCAGACGCTGTAATTCCCGGCGCCGTTGCAGAGGATGGCGCCGTCCGGCAGCGTGCCGTCCAGCATGTTGATCACCGGCCCCATGTCGACGCCCTGGTAATCGGCTGCCGCCGCGGGCACCGCGGTGAAAGCCTCGTAGTCCGCATGCGCCGACGCGGTCCACGCCGCCCAGACCGCGTCCTGCGGCGGCGGCAGGCTTTTCAGCATCGCCGCCGCGTGGCCGACGCCGGCGTTGATCGCCAGGTCGGCCTGGTAGACCCGGCCCAGCTCATTCGCATCGGCATGGATGTGCACCAGCTTCTGCGCCGGCTTCGGCACGGCCAGGTGGACATAGCCGTCGGTGGTGATGTCGCCCAGCCGGGTGCCGACCGCGATCACCAGGTCCGCCTGGCGGACCCGCTCGGCAAGCTTCGGGTTGATGCCCAGGCTCATGTGGCCGGCGTATTGGGCGTCGCGGTTGTCGAACAGGTCCTGGCGGCGGAATGCGCAGGCGACCGGCAGGTTCCAGGCACGGGCGAAGGCGGCGAAATCCGCGCGCGCCTGCCCGCTCCAGTTGGCGCCGCCGACGATCACCAGCGGCTGCCTGGCTTCCGCCAGCGCGGCGGCCAGCGCCTCGGCGTCGCCCGGAGCCGGTGCGCTGGCCGACGGCCGGTATGCCGGCGCGTCGGCAACGACCGTCGAGCCGTCCAGCACGTCTTCCGGCAGCGCCAGCACGACCGGCCCCGGCCGGCCCGAGGTGGCGACATGGAAGGCGCGCGCGACCAGTTCCGGGATGCGGTCGATGTCGTCGATCTCGGCGACCCACTTGGCGAGCGGGCCGAACATCTGCACATAGTCGACTTCCTGGAATGCCTCGCGGCCGCGGTGCTCGCGGGCGACCTGGCCGATGAAGAGGATCATCGGCGTCGAATCCTGGAACGCGATATGCACGCCGATGCTGGCATGCGTGGCGCCGGGTCCGCGGGTGACGAAGCAGATGCCGGGCCGGCCGGTCAGCTTGCCGTCGGCCTCGGCCATGTTGGCGGCCGCGCCTTCGTGCTTGCTGACGATGGTGTCGATCTCGGGCGTGTCATGCAGCGCGTCCAGCACGTCGAGGTAGCTTTCGCCGGGAACGCAGAACAGGCGGTCGGTGCCATGCTTGCGCAGCGCGTCCACCAGGATGCGGCCGCCGCTGCGGGCAGTGCTTTCGGTCTTGTTGTCTCGGTCGGTCAGGGTCTTTGAGTTCATCGAAATCGTCACTATTGGTTTTATGGATTCGTCCCCGGTCGCGGGGCCCGGCACCGCGCATTACACCATAGGGTGCTTGAAAATGCCCGAACCGGATGCAGTTACCGCCCCAGTGACCGCTGACCGGACGCGACAATGAAATCCGTTCTCGCCGGCGATCTCGCCGAACGCCGGCGATTTCCGCCAGATCAAGTCGCATTCGTCCGGCTTCTGACATAATCCCCCGCTTGTCGCAATCAAAGGAAGAGTCAATGAATAAGCCCAACCAGGACCGGCCAGGCGCCCGTCCATCGTTCTTTAATCGTGTATCGCTCGCCTTCAGCGCTTTTTTCCGGATTGTGGGCAATCCGGATTACGCGGAACGTATCGACAGGATGCCCGAGGGCGCCGAAGCGCCGGCCCGTCCTGCCGCCCAGCCCGAGGCGAAGCCGGCGCTGCGCATCCTGAAGGAATCCTCGCCCGACGCCGCGCTGCAGCTGCTGGGCATCCTGCAGCGCGACGCGCGCCTGATCGATTTTGCGCAGGAAGACCTGTCCGGCTACAGCGACGCCGACATCGGCGCCGCCGCCCGCGTGGTGCATGAAGGCTGCCGCAAGGTGCTGCGCGAACATTTCATGATCGAACCCGTGCTGCGCGAAAGCGAGGGCAGCCCGATCGCCGTGAGTCCCGGCTTCGACGCCGCCGCGATCCGGCTGACCGGCAACGTGGTCGGCACCGCGCCGTTCAACGGCGTGGTCGGCCACCGCGGCTGGCGCGCGACCGACGTCCACCTGCCCAAGGTCGCCGACGGCCACAACGTGCACGTGCTGGCCCCGGCGGAGGTGGAGCTGTGACTGCGGCGCGCTACAGCATCGGCATCGACCTCGGCACCACCCACAGCGCGCTGGCCTGGGTCGACACCAGCGCGTCCGACGGCGAGAAGACCAGCAACGGCGTGCTGCCGATGCCGCAGCTGACCGGCCCCGGCGCGGTCGAGGCGCTGCCGCTGCTGCCGTCCTTCCTCTACCTGCCTCATGCCGACGAACTGCCGCCCGGCGCGCTGGCCCTGCCCTGGACCGACAGCCTGCCGTACGCGGTCGGCGAATTCGCGCGCAGCCGCGGCGCGGGCACGCCGATCCGGCTGGTGTCCAGCGCCAAGAGCTGGCTGTCGCATCCCGGCGTGGACCGGCGCGCGGCCATCCTGCCGGTCGACGCGCCGCCCGACCTGGCGAAAGTCTCGCCGGTCGATGCATCGATCCGCTATCTCGACCACCTGAAGCAGGCGTGGAACAACGCCCACCCGGACGCGCCGTTCGACCAGCAGGATGTGACCGTCACCATCCCGGCCTCGTTCGACCCGGCCGCCCGCGAGCTGACCGCCGAGGCCGCGCGCGCGGCCGGCTACGACAGCCTGACGCTGCTGGAAGAACCGCAGGCGGCGCTCTACAGCTGGATACAGGGCAGCGGCGGCAACTGGCGCAAGGAAGTGCGGACCGGCGACATCATCCTGGTGGTGGACGTCGGCGGCGGCACCAGCGACTTTTCGCTGATCGCGGTGCTGGAGCGCGAAGGCAACCTGGAACTGCACCGGGTGGCGGTGGGCGACCATATCCTGCTCGGCGGCGACAACATGGACCTGACGCTGGCCTACGGCATGGCGCAGAAGCTGGCTGCCAACGGCACCCGGCTCGACCCGTGGCAGATGCGCTCGCTGACCCATGCCTGCCGCGCGGCCAAGGAAAGCCTGCTGTCGGACGCCGCGCTCGAATCGGTGCCGGTGGTCATCCCCAGCCGCGGCTCCAAGCTGATCGGCGGCGCGATCCGCGCAGACCTCAGCCGCGAGGACGTGGCCGCCACCATCCTCGAAGGCTTCTTTCCGCAGGTCGACGCGTCGGCCCGCCCGGCTGCGCGCACCCGCGCCGGCCTGACGCAGATCGGCCTGCCGTTCGCGCAGGACGCGGCCATCACCCGCCACCTGGCCGCCTTCCTCGGCCGCCAGCAGGGCGCGACCGCCGAGCTGGACGGATTCGTCGAGCAGCATCCCGGCGCGACCTTCCTGCACCCGACCGCCGTGCTGTTCAACGGCGGCATCTTCAAGTCGGACCTGCTGGCCTCGCGCACGCTGGAGACGGTCAACCGCTGGCTCGCGGCGGAAAACGCGCCGCCAGCGCGGCTGCTGGCCGGCGCTGACCTCGACCTCGCCGTTGCGCGCGGCGCCGCCTATTACGGCCACGTGCGGCGCGGACGCGGCGTCCGCATCCGCGGCGGCACGGCTGCCGCCTACTATGTCGCCGTCGAATCGGCGATGCCCGCAATCCCCGGCATGGCGCCGCCGATCCAGGCGTTGTGCGTCGCGCCGTTCGGCATGGAAGAAGGCGCCGAGGCTGCGGTGCTGGACCAGGAATTCGGCCTGGTGGTCGGCGAGCCGGTGCATTTCCGTTTCTTCGGCTCGACCGTGCGGCGCCAGGACGGCGTCGGCACGCTGCTCGACTTCTGGCAGGATGACGAACTGCAGGAGCTCGACGAGATCCAGGCGACGCTCCCGGCCGATGGCCGCCAGCCCGGCCAGGTGGTCGAGGTCCGGCTGCAGTCGCGCGTCAGCGAGACCGGCACGCTGGAGCTGGCCGCCGTGCCGCGCGACGGCAGCGCACGCTGGAATGTCGAGTTCGACGTGCGCGGCGCCGTTCCCGGTTAAGCAATGGCCCGCTATGTGGTCGGCATCGACCTCGGCACGACCAACACCGTCGTCGCCTATGCGGCGCCGGGCGATGCGTCGGTGCGGGTGTTCGAGGTCGAGCAGCTCGTCGCGCCCGGCGAAGTGCGGGCCGAAGCCCTGCTGCCATCGCTGCGCTACCAGCCCGCGCCCGGCGAGTTCGCGCCCGGCGCACTGCGCCTGCCGTGGAGCGCCGGCGACGAGCCGGCCATCGTCGGCGCGCTGGCGCGGCGGCTCGGCGCCCAAGTGCCGGGCCGGCTGGTGTCCAGCGCCAAGAGCTGGCTGTCGCATGCGGCGGTGGACCGCAGCGCGCCCATCCTGCCCTGGGGCGCGCCGGACGACGTCGAGAAAGTCTCGCCGCTGGCGGCCAGCGCCGGCTATCTTGCCCATGTGAGGCACGCCTGGAATGCCCGCTTCCCGGCGCATCCGCTGGAAAAGCAGGACCTGGTGCTCACCATCCCGGCCTCGTTCGACGAGGGCGCGCGGGCGCTGACCGTCGAGGCGGCGCGGATGGCCGGCCTGCCGCGCCTGCACCTGGTCGAGGAACCGCAGGCGGCGCTGCATGACTGGCTGTACCGGCACCGGGCGTCGCTGGCGGCCGGGCTTGCCGGCAGCCGGCTGATCCTGGTGGCCGACGTCGGCGGCGGCACCACCGACTTCAGCCTGATCAGCGTCCGGCTCGAGAACGGCGAACCGGCGCTGGAGCGCATCGGCGTCGGCCAGCACCTGATGCTGGGCGGCGACAACATGGACCTGGTGCTGGCCCACCTGGCGGAGTCGCGGCTGCAGCCGGCGCAGGCCGGCCAGGCGCCGCAGAAACTGTCGGCGAGCCGCCTGTCCCAGCTGATGGAGCGCTGCCGCGCGGCCAAGGAACAGTTGCTGGCGGCCGATGCGCCGGAACGCGCGCCGGTGACGCTGCTGGGCGGCGGCAGCCGTCTGGTCGGCGCCAGCCGCACCGTCGAACTGGGCCGCGACGAGGTCAGGACGATGCTGGTCGATGGCTTCCTCCCGGCCGTCGGCCTGGCGGAGAAAAGCAAGCCGCGCCGCGCCGGCCTGGTCGAGTTCGGCCTGCCGTATGCGAGCGACCCGGCCATCACCCGCCACCTGGCCAGTTTCCTGCAGCAGCATGCGGACGACAGCGGCGCGCCGGCGATGCCGGACACGCTGCTGCTGAACGGCGGCGTGTTCCGCGCCTCGGCATTGTCGGAACGGCTGCGGCAGGTGCTCGAAGGCTGGCGCGGCGCGCCGCTGCGCCTGCTTGAAAACGACGACCCGGACGTCGCGGTCGCACGCGGCGCGGTCGCCTACGGGCTATCGCGCAGCGGCGCGGCGCCGCGCATCGCCGGCGGCGCGGCCCGGAGCTATTTCCTGGCGCTCGAAGGCGGCGACGCGGCCGACACCGGCGTCTGCATCCTGCCGCGCGGCAGCCAGCCGGGACAGGAACTGCTGCTGGAAGACCGGGCCTTCGCGCTGCGCGTCGGCCAGCCGGTGCGTTTTCACCTGGCGTCGTCGACCGGGGCCGGCAATGCCGGGCAGCTGGTCGACCTGGCAGACATCGGCGCGCTGCGGCTGCCGCCGCTGGCGGCGGTGCTGCCGGCCGGCGAGGCTGGCGGCAAGGGTGAGATCGAGGTGCGGCTGGCCAGCATGCTGACCGAGGTCGGCACGCTGCAGGTCGCCTGCGTCGCCGCGAAGAATCCGGCGCAGCGCTGGCAGCTCGAATTCCAGCTGCGCGGCGCGGAAGCCGCGGCCGACAGCGCGGAGGCCAGGCTGCCTGTGCGTTTTCCGCAGGCGGTGGAAGCGATCGAACGCGTGTTTTTGCTGCGCGGCCAGAAGCTGGCGCCGAAGGACGTCCGGCAGCTGCGGCTGCAGCTGGAAAAGCTGCTGGGCAGCCGCGAGCGCTGGGACCTGCCGCTGCTGCGCAAGCTGTTCGACACGCTGTGGAAAGCCGCGCGCGGCCGCCGCCGTTCGGCCGACCATGAACGGCTGTGGCTGAACCTGGCCGGCTACTGCCTGCGGCCCGGCACCGGCTATCCGCTCGACGACTGGCGCATCGAACAGCTATGGACGATATTCCCGGACGGCGTGCAGCACCGCGGCGACAGCCAGGCCTGCGCGGAATGGTGGACGCTGTGGCGGCGCGCCGCCGGCGGCCTGCCGGCGGAAGCCCAGCTGCGGCTGCTCGAGGACTTCGCCTTCAATGTCCAGGCGGATGAAAAGGAACGCCGCCAGCGGCCCCAGAACCTGCCGCCGGGCGGGCTGGACGACATGCTGCGGCTGGCAGCGTCGCTTGAACGGATCCCGGGCAGCTACAAGGTGGAGATCGGCGACTGGATGCTGGAGCAGTTGCAGGCGTTACCGGACCAGCGGCTGATGCTGTGGGCGCTGGGCCGGGTCGGTGCGCGGATGCCGCTGCAGGGCAGCGCGCATGAAGTCGCGCCGGCCGAGGCCGCGGAGCGCTGGGTTGCCTGGCTGCTGACGCTGGACTGGCGGCGCATCGAACCGGCCGCCTTCGCCGCCGCGAATATCGCCCGCATGACCGGCGACCGCAGCCGCGACCTCGACCCGGCGTTGCGGCAGCAGGTGGCGGCCCGACTGCGCGAAGCCCGCGCCGCGCCCGCATGGAGCGCGATGGTGCTGGAACTGGTGCAGCTCGACGAGGCCGACGAGCAGCGGGTGCTCGGAGATTCCCTGCCGCCCGGCCTCAAGCTGCTGCCATAGCGGTTCGCCCCATATCGCTCCCGGTCTGCCACGCGCCATGACACCTCGTAGGGTGTAACAAGCGAGAGCGCATTACACCCTGCGAGCCTGCGAGCCGCGCAGACGAAGACCGGTTTTCAACCCTTCGCGACGGCCCATGCGAGGCAGGCCCAGGCTGCCAGCCAGGCCAGGCCGCCCAGCGGCGTGATCGCGCCGAGCCAGCGCACGCCGGTCAGGCTCAGCAGGTACAGGCTGCCGGAAAACAGCAGCGTGCCGGCAATGAACAGCCAGCCCGCCGCATTCGCCGCGCCGCCCGGCCAGCGGCCGATGATCCAGGCCGTGGCAATCAGCGCGAACGCATGGTACATCTGGTAGCGGACGCCGACCTCGAACACGGCCAGCAGGTCGGGAGCGAGCCGGGACTTGAGCGCATGCGCGCCGAATGCGCCGCCGGCGACACCGATGAAAGCCGAGATCGCGCCGGCAATGATGAAGAGTTTTTCCATCCGCGCATTATAGGGAAGCCTGGCTCGAAGGCGCGGGCCGTTTCCGGGGCTTTCCGCCCGGCGGGACAAAAAGCCGTCGGTCCGATCCCCAGAACAAATCTGCGCTGCTGCGATCTGACATCGAACAGATGAAATTCACCGCCGCGCCTTACGGCCTGGCAAAAGGAGGAATGTCGCATGGAGAACGATGCAGGCGCCGAAGCCTGGTACACCCTGTCGGGCGATGTGAACGATTCGATGGTGCGTCGGGTGTTCGACGCCAGCGCGCAGATGGCGCAGGAAGGCGTGCAGGTGGCGCACCTGCTGCTGCACTCGCACGGCGGCTATATCAGCGACGGCCTGTGCCTGTACAACGTGCTGTCGGCGTCGCCCGTGCGCTTCGTGATGTACAACGCCGGCGTGGTCGCGTCGATCGCGGTCACGCTCTTCCTCGCGGGCCAGCAGCGCTACGCATCGGAAACGGCGCGCTTCATGATCCACAAGTCGCATGCGTCGCCCAACGCCGGCATCGGTGCCGATGAACTCGCGGTCGTGGTCGAGGGACTGCGGGCCGACGACCATCGCACCGAGTCCGTGCTGCGCAAGTTCCTGCGGCTTACGCCTGAACAGCTGCTGGTGCATGCGCGCACGGACCTGCACCTGACGGCCCGCGACGCGCTGGCCGCGGGCCTGATCGACGAGATCCGCGACTTCAGCCCACGGCCCGGCGCACGCCTGATCAACATCTGACAGCCTTCCCGCCTCGGGCGGCTGCCGGCTGAGCGCGCGCCGCGCCCGCCGGTTTATTTGCCGGCGGTATCGACCTCGGCTTGCGCGCCGTCGGCCCCGCCGGCTTGCGCCGCACGGCCCCGGTTGGCGCTGTTCTTCCGGCTCATGCTGCCGGCGCGCCGCGCTTCTTCCGAAGTGAACTCATGCGCATTGCCGCTCAGGTGTGCGGCACGACCGCCTGCGCTGGCAATCGCGCGCTGCTGGTTCGGGTCCATGGACGCAAAGCCGCGACGGCTGGTGCGCTCGCCCTGTTTGCCCTGTTCCTTAACGTCCTGCTTGGTGGAGGCCATGATCGATTTCCTTTCAATGCGGTTAAGCGGATGCCGGATGCCGCAGTTAGCAAAAGGCAATGCGCCGGCATAAGCTCATCCTAGCCAACAGCGCTGCAACTCTCTATAGGACGATAGCCCGGCCGTGTGTCAGAAATGCGCACCATGACCGTTATTCCGGTGCTCTGAAGACATGCCCCGGGCTTACGCGTCCTTCCGGACGAGCAGTGCCAGCTTGATACGGTGCAAGGCTTTAAGCAGAACTGTTGCGCAAAGCGCCATCCCGCCCCGTTTGTTTGAACTCCGTGCCGCATACCTTTCTAACAGGCATGCGCTGCGCCGGCATGCATCATGCGCCGGCCACTTTTCAAACGGTTTTCAGGAGATTCATATGAACAAGCCATCCATCGCTATCCTGGTTTCATCGCTGCTGCTTGCTGGCAGCGCCCTGGCGCAGGTCAACCCGACGACGCCAACCGACCGCTCCGGCCACGGCGCGCATTCGGACGCGACGAAAAAAGGCCCGAGCGGCATCGCGCGCGACGGCGACACGCCGTCGGTCAACCGCCGCAGCGACGCAACGGGCTCGCCCGGCGCCACTGCGAACAGCGACCGCCTGTCGGCGCCATCCGGAAGTTCGAGTTCGGGTGCGACCGGCAGCGGCCTCGGCAGCGGCGGTCTCGAAGGCGGCGCCAGCCGGCAACCCGGCACGGGCCTGAAGTCATCCGGCAGCGCCGGATCGGCCGCCGGCAGCGGCGCGTCGAATGCGGCAGGTTCGGGCGGCATGGGCGGCGGCGCCACCGGCGGAACGATGCGCTAGGCATCACGAGAGTGACAAACCGCGCTGCTGATGGCGCGGTTTTTTTTGTCTGTTGTTAAATGAATGGTTCTCTGGATAGTTGCATTTAACCGGTAAACGCAAGGGATAACAGCTACAGGCCGTTATCCCTCGGTGTTTTTGGATTGGTCTGCGTAACTCCTGCTGGCAGGATCTAATTGTTTCCTCCGGTGCGCAGGCAGTAATCGCCGCCGTTGCCCTGTTGCCTGCGTTAGTTCCTGCCAGCGGCGCACACCGCGCAGCCAGCCCGCCCCCGCTAGGCCGGCGTCTCCCGCGCCGGCGTGCTCACGCCGGCCGCAAGCGCGCCGTCCATGGTCGCAATGTGCAGCATGAACCAGCCCGGCAGCATCGCGACAAGGTCGCGCCCGGCGGCGAGGTCGCCGGCCATCACCTGCCGCGCGACATGATGCAGCCCGCCCAGCATCCGCGCATGCTGTTCCCGGTGGCCATGCAGGCCCGAAAAGGCGGTCCGCTCCATCAGCGCCTCCTCCTCGCGGAAGTCGCGTTCGACGCGCGCGACGAAGCCGGTGTAACGGTCCGCGAACTGTGCATCCTGCTCATCTTCCAGCGCCGCCAGTTCGCTGAGCAGTTCGCGGTGGCAGGCGTCCACCGCGTCCACCCCCACGCTGAGCTGCGGCGACCAGTAGCGCCCTGCCCGCGCGGCGTCCTCATCGCTCATCGGAACACCATCACCGGCAGCATCGTGTGCGCCAGCACCTTCTGGGTCTCGCTGCCGACAAACAGCCGGTTGATGCCCTTGCGGCCGTGGGACGCCATGAAGATCGCGTCGCAGCCGAGATCCTTGGCGGTATTGGTGATTTCCTCGTAGGGGCTGAAAGACAGCGCGACCCGGGCGTCGCACTGGACGCCGGCGGCGCTGGCGAGTTCGGCAACCTCGGTCACGAAGCGCCGCGCATTGTCCTGCATTTCCTTCTCATAGCGGCTCTGGTCGGGCAGATAGGTCGACTCCGCCAGCGCCGAGTATGGATAGGGTTCGGCCACAGACAGTGCGGTGATCCGTGCGCCCACGGCAGCGGCAAACTCGACGGCGGCCTTGGCTGCCTTGGCAGACAGCGGCGAGCCGTCGGTTGGAACCAGCAGATGCTTGAACATGTTGATCTCCTATGGGAAACGATGGCCCGGTGGCCCCGGATTGAAAGCAAGGCCATGCTAGAACCCCGCCCCCGGCGCTCCCTTGAGCTACATCAAAATTCGCCGGGTCGCATTCCGGCCCGCTGCGGGGGCTTCATTAATTCCGCGGATGGCCGTAAATACCCCATCAGCAGCCCGCTGCCACTGGACACAGCGACACTCGAATGGCTAAAAGAAGAGTCGAAATTCCTGCGATGATCGCCGCCATCCGGCGGATACCGCCGCTCGCCCTGATCGTTTTCATCAGCTGCAGCCTGCTGATCGGGCTGGTATGGAGCATCGAGGCCGCGCGCTCGACCAACCGCCATGCGCTGGCCAACGCCGCCGCGCAGCGCCAGGCGCAGGCGCTGTCGCGCGCCTATGCCGAGCAGCTGCGCCGCGGCATCGGCGAACTGGACCAGATCACCCTCACCCTCAAGTATTACTGGGAACACACCCGCGGCAGCGTGTCGCTCGAGGACCAGGCCGAGCACGGGATGTACCCGAAGTCGGACGGACTGTATGTGCTCATCGTCGACAGCAAGGGCGATACGGTTTCCGGCACGCTTCCGGCGCGCGTGGCCGTGTCGGACCGCGAGTATTTCCGCGTGCACCAGGCGGGCCGGGCGTCCGGGCTGTATATCTCGGAGCCGTACATCGGACGGACCACGGGCAAGCAGGTCCTCGCATTCTCGCGCGCGCTCCGGAAACCCGACGGCAGCTTCGACGGCGTGGTGATGGTCGCGGTCGAGGCGCCGTATCTCGCCGCCTTCTATGACCGGTCCAGCCTGGGCGAGCAGGACTTCATCGCGGTGCACCGGGCCGACGGCGAGTTCCTGGCGGCCAAGGTCGGCGGCACCCTGGACGGCAACAACGCGCGCCTCTTCCCGGCGCCGCCGCGCTTCGACCAGGCTTCCGGCCTGAAGGCGCTCGACGCCAGCCAGTTTGCCGACGGCGCCGCCCGGCTGGTCGCCTGGCAGCGGCTGTCGGGCTACCCGCTGACCGCAACGGTGGGCCTCGCGGCGGCCGATATCCAGGCCGGCGCCGACGATGCGTCGGACCATGCCCGCCAGACCGCGCTGGGCGTCACCGCGCTGCTGGCCGTCGCCGGCTTCTGCGGCATCGTCGCGTCGCTGCGCGCGGCCGAACGGGCCAGGCGCGAGGCACGCGTGAAGGACACCTACCGGCTCGCCACCGATAGCGCCCGCGAGGGTTTCTTCATGATCCGCAGCATCGCCGACGAGCATGGCGAGATCGTCGATTTCGTGGTCCAGGACTGCAACGAGCGCGGCGCGGCCTTCGTCGGCTTCGGCCGCGACGAGCTGCTGGGCATGCGCTTCCGCGAGCTGTACCGCGGCGCCGCGCTGTCCAAGGTGATGGGCATCTTCCGCCTGGCGATGGACACCGGCTTCCACGAGGATGAATTCATGGCCCGGCGCGACCGCGGCGGGCGTCCGCTCTGGCTGCAGCGCAAGCTGGTGCGCTCGGAGGATGCGCTGGCGATGACGGTGCGCGACATCTCCGACGCCAAGGCGCATGCGCAGGCGCTGGCGCGCCTGGCCTGCGAGGATGCGCTGACCACGCTGCATAACCGCCACTGGCTGATGCAGACGATGCCGCAGTCGCTGGAAGCGGCCCGCGCCGGCGGGCGCCAGCTGGCGCTGCTGTTCTTCGACCTCGACGACTTCAAGAACGTCAACAACACGCTGGGCCATGCGGCCGGCGACGACCTGCTGCGGCTGACCGCGCTGCGGCTGCGCGCGGCGCTGCGCCCGGGCGACCATGCGGTGCGCCTCGGCGGCGACGAGTTCACGGTGGTCCTCGAACAGGTCGACAGCGTCGACGACGTGGCCCGGATCACCGAGCGCGTGATCGCCGCGCTCGGCGAACCATTTGTGCTGTCCGACGGCAGCCGCCATGAAGTCCATGCGTCGATCGGCATCAGCATGTTCCCGGACGACGGCAACGACGCGGACACGCTGCTCAAGCATGCGGACATCGCGATGTATGCGGTCAAGGCCGGCGGCAAGGGCCAGTACCGCTTCTACCAGCCGGCGCTGTCGGCCAGCCTGGTGCAGCGGCTGGCGCTGGAGCAGGCGCTGCGGGACGCGGTCGACGAAGACCAGTTCGTGCTGCACTACCAGCCGCGGGTCGACGCCGTGACCGGCGAGCTGCGCAGCATGGAGGCGCTGGTGCGCTGGCAGCATCCGCTGCGCGGCCTGGTCGGCCCGCTGGAATTCATCGGCGTGGCCGAGTCCATGGGCCTGATCGAGGCGCTGGGATGCCAGGTGGCCGACAAGGTGTGCCGGCAGCTGCGCGCATGGCAGGCCGACGGCCTGCCGCTGGTGCCCGTGTCGATCAACGTGTCGGCCCGGCAGTTCAACCACGGCGACGTGCCGGGCATGATCGCCCGCTGCATGTCCCGCCACGGCGTGCCGGCGTCGCTGCTGGAAGTCGAGCTGACAGAGTCCTGCATGCTGGCCACCGACCGCCCCGTGGCCGACGAGCTGACCGCGCTGAAGGCGCTCGGCATCAAGCTGCTGGTGGACGACTTCGGCACCGGCTATTCGTCGCTGTCGCAGCTGCAGCAGCTGGACCTGGATGTGCTGAAAGTGGACCGCGCGTTTACCGCGCAGCTGCGCAACGGCCGCGAAGGCATGGCGTTTTTCCGGGCCATCGTGTCGATGGCGCACGTGCTGCGCATGAGCGTGGTCGCGGAAGGCGTCGAGAATGCCGAGGAGCTGGCGATACTGCAGGACCTCGGATGCGACGAGGTCCAGGGCTATTACGTGTCGCGGCCGCTGCCGGCCGCGGCGGCGGCCCGGCTGCTGCGCGCCGGCAGCCTGTTCCCGGCGTTGCTGCAGAGCGCCTGATCAGTCGGATCAGTCGACCTTGGCGCCGGAAGCCTTGACGACCGCCGCATATTTCTTCAGTTCGGCCTGGATCAGCGCGCCGAACTGCTCGGGCGAGGTCGGCGACGGTTCCGCACCCAGCTTGGCCATGCGCTCGCGCACGTCGGCCGACTGCAGCGCATGCCGTATTTCCGCGTTCAGCTTCTCGACGATGGGCGCCGGCGTCTTCGCCGGCGCAAGCACACCGAACCAGGTATTGATGTCGAAACCGGCCAGTCCGTAATCCCGGCCGGCCTCGGCCACGGTGGGCAGCTCCGGCACCGACTCGGCGCGCCTGGCGGTCGTCACCGCCAGCGCCTTGAGCTTGCCGGCGCGGATGTTCTGGCTGGCCGACGCCAGGTTGTCGAACATCAGGTCGGTCTGTCCGGCCAGCAGCCCGAGCTGGGCCGGCGCTGCGCCCGCATACGGGATATGGACCATGCTGACCTTCGCCATCGACTTGAACAGCTCGCCGGCCAGGTGGCCGGCGCTGCCGTTGCCGCCGGACGCGAAATTGAGCTGGGCCGGGTGCGCCTTCGCATACCGGACTAGGTCGGGCAGCGTGGCGATGTTGTGGCGGGCGGCGATCTCGGTGTTAATCACCAGCACGTTGGGCACGCTGGCCACCAGCGACACCGGCGCAAAGTCGCGCACCGGGTCGTAGGGCATCTTGGCGAACAGCGTCGGGTTGATCGCATGGGTCGCCACCGCGCCCATCACGATGGTGTACCCGTCAGGCGGTGACTTCGCGACCATGTCCGCGCCCAGGTTGCCGCCGGCGCCCGGCCGGTTGTCCACGATCACCTGCTGGCCCAGGCCTTCCCGCATTTTCTCGGCCAGCATGCGCGCGATCGCGTCGAGCGGGCCGCCCGGCGGGTAAGGCACGACGAAGCGGATCAGCCGGGTCGGGTACGCCTGGCCCTGGGGCGTGGACTGCGATTGTGATTGGGACTGGGCCTGCGCCAGCGGCGCGGCCGAAATCAGGAAGGTTGCGGCCAGGCCGCATAGCAGTGAACGACGCAGTTTCATGGTTGTTTTTCTGGTTGGGATGGCCGCCATTCTAGCAAGCGCCGCAGGTCTGCACCCTCCTTCGCGGCGCAGTGCCGTTGCATGCGGGGGAGCGCCAGCGCAGCGCTCGTTACCCGGCGGGCCGGTGACCGGCCTTGCCGCAGCCAGCGTCGTTTGCATCGCCGCCACAGCCGCGCCCTTAAGGCTGGCTTAAGTCTGCTTCCTTATCATCTCCTTAACCAAAGCATCAACGCACCCAACCGTTAAACCAACAACGCACCGAAAGGATAAGACAATGAAAAGCACCAAAGTCACTTCCGCCCTTGTCGCCGCCGGCATACTCGCCAGTTCGGTCGCCGCGGCTGCAGGCTGGAATCCGTCCGAATGGCTGTCCAGGCCGGCACAGCAGGTTGCCGCCGCGCCGGCAGCGGCCAGCGCCGCGCCGAGCGCGCCAATTGCCGCAATGACCGCACCGAATTACCGCGCCATCGTCCAGCGCTACGGCCCGGCGGTGGTCGGCATCAACACCGAGGGCATGGTCAAGGCCTCGGCGCGCGGCATGCCCCAGGTCGACGAGGACGACCCGTTCTACCAGTTCTTCCGCGGCATGCCGGGCATGCAGGGCAAGCCCAACGGCGGCAATGCGCCGCGCGCGCTGGTGCACGGCCAGGGCTCGGGCTTCATCGTCGGCGCCGATGGCATCATTTTGACCAACGCGCACGTGGTCCGCGACGCCCAGGAAGTCACCGTCAAGCTGCAGGACCGCCGCGAATACAAGGCCAAGGTGCTGGGCAGCGACCCGGCCACCGACGTCGCCGTGCTGAAGATCGACGCGCATAACCTGCCGGTGGTCAACCTCGGCAATCCGAAACAGCTGGCGGTGGGCGACTACGTGCTGGCCATCGGCGCGCCATTCGGCTTCGAGCAGAGCGCCACGTCGGGAATCGTCAGCGCCAAGGGGCGCAGCCTGCCGGGCGACGGCTACGTGCCCTTCATCCAGACCGACGTCGCGGTCAATCCCGGCAACTCGGGCGGCCCGCTGTTCGACGCCGGCGGTGCGGTCGTCGGCATCAATTCGCAGATCTACAGCCAGACCGGCGGCTACATGGGCCTGTCCTTTGCGATACCGATCGACGTCGCGCTGTCGGTCAAGGACCAGATCGTCGCCACCGGCAAGGTCAGCCGCGCCCAGCTGGGCGTGACGGTGCAGGAGCTGAACCAGTCGCTGGCCGATTCGTTCAAGCTGCCGCAGCCGGAAGGCGCACTGGTCGCCAGCCTGGTGCCGGGCGGCGCGGCGGCCAAGGCCGGCCTGCAGCCGGGCGACGTGATCCTGGCCTATAACGGCCAGCCGATCACTGCTTCCGGCGACTTGCCGGCGCTGGTCGGCATGGCCAAGCCGGGCGACCGCGCCAGCATCGACATCTGGCGCAATGGCAAGAAGGAAACCCTGAGCGCCACCCTGTCGGGCGCTACCGAAAAGGTGGCGGCCGCGGCCGGCCAGGAAAATGCGCCGCGCGGCAAGCTCGGGGTCGCGGTGCGGCCGCTGTCGCCCGAGGAGAGCCGCCAGGCAAACCTGAACGGCGGCCTGCTGGTCGAGGGCGCGGGCGGCGCGGCGGCCCGGTCGGGCATCGAGCCCGGCGACATCATCGTCGCGGTGAACGGCACCCGGATCACGTCGGCCGCCGACCTGCAGAAGCTGGTTGGCGAAGCGGGCAAGCAGCTTGCCGTGCTGGTCCAGCGCGGCGACGAGAAGATCTTCCTGCCGGTCAAGCTGGGCTGATCCGCCCTGCCCCGATGCGCCGTCGTCCCGCTTCCGGGGCGTCGAGCGCATCGACCTCGCGCATGGTGTCCCGCGAACGCTGCGCCAGCGCGATGTATTCCTCGGTCTCGCGGGTTTTCTGCGCGACCTCCTCGTCGGTCAGTTCCCGCAGCACGCGGGCCGGCATGCCGACCACCATGCTGCGCGGCGGCACCTGCATGCCGGATCGCACGAAGCTCATGGCCGCCACCAGCGACTCCGCGCCGATCAGCGCGCCATCCATGACGACCGCATTCATCCCGACCAGCGCATTGCGGCCGATGCGGCAGCCGTGCAGGATCGCGCCGTGCCCGATATGGCCGTAGCGCTCGATGACCGCGTCGCTGTCTGCATAGCTGTGCATCACGCAGGCATCCTGCACATTCGCGCCCTCCTCCAGCTCGATGCGCCCGAAGTCGCCGCGCAGGCAGGCGGCCGGGCCGACATAGCAGTGCGGGCCGACGATCACGTCGCCGATCAGCACGGCGCTGGGATGCACGAAGGCGGTGGGATGGACGACGGGCGTGATGCCGTCGATTTCGTAGACCTTGACCATGGGATTTCCGCGGGAAAAATTTGCGGATATGGTAGCGGATCTGTCGCCGGATAGGAAAAGCGGTGCGTTGAACCCGGCCGGCCGGCCAGTTCCAACGCACCGCTTATCGATGCCCCGCTTCAGCCTGGCGCCGGCCTGAGTCCCGGCCGATCCGACGCTGAACAGGGGTTGGCGCGCGACCGGAGCACGACTGAAGCGCGCCTGACTACAGCGTGATCTACTACAGCGTGATCTTCTTGTGCTCGCCCAGATCGCGCGGCGCCTTGCCGGTCAGCGCGGACTTCGCCAGCGCGTAGAGCTGGGTCATCTTGCTGGAATGGGTGTCCCAGTATTCGGCGCTGCTGACATCCACCTTGATCAGCGCGAGGTGCGGATCGTCCTTGCCGCCGTCGAACCATGCCGACACCAGCGGGCTCCACAGCTCGTCGATCTTGGCGCGGTCGCGCGTCAGTTCGGCGTGGCCGGCGACCGACACGTACAGGCTGTCGTCAGGATCGGAGAACGCGACGTTCACATTGGGATGCTCGTTCAGGTGGCGCACAAAATCGGTGACGTCCGACGTGAAGAACCACAGGTTGCCGTCATCGTCCAGCTGCTGGCTGGTCATCGGCCGCGACGACAGCTTGCCGTCCGGGTCCAGCGTCGTGAACATGCCGAACTTGACGTCCTTGATCTTTTCCTTCAGGTCTTTCAACTGGGTGCTGGCTTCCTGGCTCATGATGGCTCCTTATTGTTTAGCAAGCCATTACCTTAGTGGCAACAGGCCCGCGGCGTCGGTGCGCCAAGACACACTTCGGCCGGAAGCAGCCGCAATTGATAGCGGCTACAATGACCCGCGCCGGCCGCAGGCCACGACCTCAAGCACACCAATCCCAATCCCATACCCATACTCATATCAGGAGCAAGCATGAATTCACGCTGGATCGACATCGACACGAACAATGGCAACGCCTTTCGCGGCTACCTGTCCCTGCCGCCCAAGGGCACCGGCCCGGGCATCGTGCTGATACAGGAAATCTGGGGCGTCAACGGCCACATCCGCGCGGTCGCCGACCAGTACGCGCTTGACGGCTACGTGGTGCTGGCGCCGGACGTGTTCTGGCGGCAGAAGCCGGGCGTCGACCTGCAGTATGACGAGGCCGGCTCGACCCAGGCCTTCGCCTACCTGAAAAATCTCGACCTGCCGCTGGCGGTCCAGGACCTGACCCAGGCGGTCAACATGCTGCGCGGCATGCCGGAAGTCAGCGGCGGCGTCGCCTCGCTCGGATTCTGCATGGGCGGCCTGCTGTCCTACCTGTGCGCGGCCAATGCCGGCGTCGACGCCGCGGTCTGCTATTACGGCGGCGGCATCGACGGCCACCTGAACCAGGCGGACAAGGTGACCTGCCCCATCCTGTTCCATTTTGCCGAGAAGGACCACTTCATCAGCAAGTCCGCGATCGACGCGGTGCAGGCCGCATTCGGCAAGGCGCGCAATGCGGTGATCGAGACCTATCCGGATGTCGACCACGGCTTCAATTGCTGGGAGCGTCCGTCGTATAACCAGAAGGCCTCCGCGGTCGCGCACGGGATGTCGCTGTCCTTCCTGGGCAAAGTGCTCTAATCCAGGCTCCCAAAAGCAGAACGGGCTGTATCACGGTGTTGCCGTGATACAGCCCGTTCGCAATACCGGATCGGAAACAGCACTATCGCGTCGCGATCAGGCTTTCCGGCTCCAGCCGCCCGGCGTCGAAACACCAGGCGGGAGTACTACAGCGGCGCAGCGGCGTCAGTCTCGCCGGCGACATTGTCGCGCGGGCTGCCTTCCATTTTCTGCTGCGTCTGCAGCGCAATCATCTGCGCGCCGAGTTCGTTGAGGCGGGACGCGTCGAGCGCGGCCTTTACCTTGGGGAAGAGATGCTCCTCTTCTTCCTTGTGATGATGCTCCGCCTGCTCCTTGAGCACCTTGAATTTCGGCTCGAAGGTCTGCTCATCAGGATTCAGCGCCAGCAGGTCTGCCATCAGCCGCTTCAGCGACAAATGTTCCTCGAGCGACTCCAGAAGGATGTCCTCGGTCCGGGCTGCCCGGACTGCCGGGTAGAAAACCACTTCCTCGGCGCTGATGTGCATGGTCAGCTGGTCGGCGACCTCCGCATACAGGCGTTGGCGCGCTTCGGGGCCGGCATCCATCACGCCGGCCAGCATGGTCTCCATGGAGCGGTGCTGGCTGACCAGAAAATCGATTGCATTCATCCAGAACCATCCTTATCTTGTTTCAACTGGGAAACAACTCATCGTCCAGGCCAAGCTGGCGGCGATCGCGTGCTTCTTCCAGCGCGTGACGGCCCCCGATACGCTTGCGCATGATTTCCGCGTGCTGCTGCGAGGTCATGGGCGGCAATTTCATCAGGTCTTCCAGACGTGCCGCGTTCTCTTCGTTGTTTCTCATTATTGTGTCCCTTGGAACTGCCGGGACCGGCAGCGAGCGCTGCCGCCCGGCGAGAAAATACTTACTTCTTGGTAATCATCGGTGTCAGCAGCGCACCGATCAGCAGCGCGACGCCTGCCGAGATGGCGATCGTCTTCCATGGGTTTTCATGGACGAAGTCATCGGCGGTGCTCGCCAGTTCCTTGCCGGTCTTCACGGCGCTGTCCTGCAGGTCGCGCGCGGACGACAGCGCGTTTTCGAGTACGCGCATGCCCTCGGAGCGCAGCGCAGCGGCTTTGTCGGACGAGGCCGAAGCCGCGGCATTGAACAAGTCCTGCGCATCCGATACCAGCGATTTAATTTCGCTGCTTGCTTTGTCGGCGTTGTAATCGACCATCTTCTAGCTCCTGTTTGTTGTGGTAAGGATGCCGCCCGTGACGAGGCAGCATATTTGCCTTTTATACACCAGACTCCCTGCAATCAACAGTACGCTGGCGAACATACAGCCGCTCCCACTATCTGCTCGCCCACCCACGCTTCTGTCCGAATGGTAACTTTTCCGTGCGCAACCATGCCAGAGTAGCCGGTGTGGCGCGGCGCGTCCAGCCGCTTTTCCCGGCCGTGCCGCCTGGCGCCTGCGCCAGGCATCCCCTGCCGCTCCCCTGCCTCAGGCATGCGCGATCACGTGCCGCGCTTCCATCAGCGCCGGCAGTCCGGCCGCGCCGTCGTCCAGGCAGGCCTGCGCCGCGCAAGCGACGCGGCGCTTGAGCAGCAGGTAGGCGTCGATGCGGTCCAGCCCGGGGTCCATCTTCTGCGACAGCAGGTACAGGGCCTCGTCCGACACCGCGCAGCGGTAGACCTGCCCGTGGAGCCGCAGCGTGAATACGGTCGGCATGCATTCCGGTTGCAACGCGTGATCTGCGGTTTTCATCCATCCTCCGTTCAAAGGCTGTCCGTGCTGTAGATGAGTTCTCGTACGATCGGATAGGTCTGCTGGGCCCAGCGTCGGCCGCTGAAAACGCCGTAATGGCCGACGCCCGCCTGCATGTGATGCGACTTCAGGAAGGCCGGGATGCCGGTGCAGAGGTCCTGCGCGGCCATGGTCTGGCCGAGCGCGCAGATGTCGTCGCGCTCGCCCTCGACCGTCAGCAGCGCGGTGCGCCGTATCGCGGCGGGCCGCACCGTCCTGCCTTCGAAGCTCAGCGTGCCGCAGGCCAGCGCCGGATGCTGGAACACGTCGCGTATGGTTTCCAGGTAAAACTCGGCCGGCAGGTCCAGCACCGCGAAGTATTCGGCGTAGAACGCGCGGGTGACCGCCGCCTTGTCGGACTCGCCGGTGGCCAGGTCGCGGTAAAGTCCGCGAAACGCGTCCATGTGCCGCTCCAGGTTCATGCTCATGAATGCGGTCAGCTGCAGGAACCCCGGGTAGACCCGCCGGCCGCCGCCAGGATGGCGGCGCGGCACCGCGCTGATCAGGTTGTTCTCGAACCAGGAAAACGGCTTGGACGTGGCGAGCCGGTTGACCGCGGTCGGGCTGATGCGCACGTCGACCGGCCCGGCCATCAGCGTCAGGCTGCGCGGCGCCGCCGGATGCCGGTCCTCGGCCATGATGGAAGCCGCGGCGAGCGCCGGCACGCAGGGCTGGCACACCGCCAGCATGTGCGCGCCCTCGCCGATCAGGGCCAGGAAATCGATCAGGTAGCGTGTGTAGTGCTCCAGCCCGAACGGGCCGGCGGACAGCGGCACGTCGCGGGCGTTGTGCCAGTCGGTGATATAGACGTCATGATCCGGGAGCATCGTGCGCACGGTGTCGCGCAGCAGCGTGGCGAAATGGCCCGACATCGGCGCGACCAGCAGCACGCGCGGCTGCGCCAGCTGGGCGGCGCCTTCTTTCCTGAAACGCAGCAGCGTGCAGAACGGCGCCACGTGCACCTGCTCTTCCTGCACCAAAACTTCCCGCGCCAACGCACCTTCGCCGAGCATGACGCTGGAAATCCCGAAATCGGGGCGGCGATGCGTGACCTCGGCGCTGGCGAATACCATGCAGGCGGCGCTGAGCCGGCGGGCGGCGGGCAGCTCGGCCAGCCACGGCTGCCGCATGGTATTCAGCGTCGCCTCGGTGTACAGGCGCATGTGAGCCATGAGGTCAGCGTGCGCCTGGTAGGCTTCATACTTCATTCGGGCTCCGATGGTGATGCAATCCGTACAGTCTTTCTAGCAAGGACTGCGCCATCGGGCGACGGCCTCGGTATCAATCTTGCATGCGCGCTGCTGATCGATGACCGATCGCCATGCCGGATCGGCATGGCCAACCGCCCGAGGACGACCGCATGCAACTGACCACGCTTACCATCAGCAGCAAGAATTACTCGTCCTGGTCGATGCGCGGATGGCTGCTTGCGCGCCTGGCCGGGCTGCCGTTCGACGAGATCGTGATCTCGCCGGACGACCCGGCGATGCGCGCCGAGATCCTGCTGCTCGCGCCGTCGATCCTGGTGCCCTGCCTGCGGCATGAGGGCATCGAGGTCTGGGACACGCTGGCCATCGCCGAGTACCTGCACGAGATCCGTCCGGACGCCGGCCTGCTGCCGGCGGACCGCAAGGCGCGCGCCCACTGCCGCGCCATCAGCGGCGAGATGCACTCGGGCTTCTCGGCCCTGCGCTCGGCGCTGCCGATGAACCTGAAGGCCAGGTATGAAAACTTTCGCGTCTGGGCGCGGGCGCAGGCCGACATCGACCGCATCACGGTGATCTGGCGGGTCTGCATCAACACCTATGGCGGCCCCTTCCTGTTCGGCAGCCAGCCCTGCATGGCCGACGCGATGTTCGCGCCGGTCGTCACCCGTTTCATCACCTACGGCGTCGAAGTCGACCCGGTGTGCGCCGGCTACTGCGACGCCATCATGTCGCTGGAGCCGGTGCAGGAATGGGTCGCCGAGGCCTTGCTGGAGCCGGACGGCATCGACGAGCTGGAAGCCGAGTTCTGACGGCGCTCAGACGTATTCGGGCTGGAGGCGGGTGTCGCCGGCCGGCACCGTGCTGGTGCTGGAAGTCGAGGACGATGACGTCGTCGACGTCGACGTAGACAGCGCGCTTCCCAGGTTCATGGACGCCGGCGCAACCGTCGTCGGGGATGGGGAAGCAAAGGTGGTCGGGCTCGATCCGGACCCCGGCGCTGCCGCAAGCACCGACGAGGCCTGGATGCCAGGCGCCTGCATCCCCGTTGCCTCGAAGGCATTCTGCAGCCGCTCGAGGTCGGTACCCAGCCGTTCCTGCTCGTACCTGCGGACGTTTTTCCGGGCGTCGACGAATACGCGCCTGTAATTGTCCACGAACACTTTCTGGACGACAGTCTCGTCCAGTACGTCCCTCAGCGCTTCATATTTTTCATAGGTGGCGTTCCAGACCCCGGCGCTGGCCGGCGCCAGCGTGTCGGAGCCGAACAGGAAGCGGTCCGGGAAGTCCTGGATCAGGCTTTTCCACTCGTTCAACCCAACGGTGTCGCCGACCACCTTGTCAGCCACCACCGTCCATGAAATGTCGACATGCAGCCTGGGATTTGCCGTCAGCAGCGCACGCAGGCTCCGCACATGGCCGTCCGGGGCATTGACGAAGCGGCCGAGGCCGCCCGCGTGCGCCCAGACGATCGTGGTCTTGCTGACATGCTCGTGCGAGAACAGTTTGCTCAAGCCGTCGAGATATTTCGCGGCCTTGCCTGGCGTGGGCGCATAGTGGTCGATATCGCAATGGACGACTGCCGGCATCCCGATCTCGCCGCAGGTATACAGCAGCTGGATCAGCGGATTGATGTTCTTCTTCAAGTGCGCCCAGCCCTCGCCCATCAGCGCATCGACCACTTCCTTGTGGATGGTGATTTCCCCCACGCCGGTGAAGACGCCCCTGTTGCGCTCCAGCTTGTGCAGCAGCCTGTTGCTGCAGTCGTCGGCGCCTATGTGCAGCCCGGTAATCATTGGGTCGAACCTGCTCTTTTGCGACTCGGTGAGCTGCTTGTAGCGTTCGGCGAGCATGTCGTCGACCTCGGTGTCCGCGTAGAGAGTCTGCAGCTTGCAGACCTTGCTGACGTCATCCCTTGTGATGTAATTCTTTTCAAGCAGATCGCGCGGCAGGTAGTAGGAAGGCGCACAGCCGCAAATGCCGACCCCGTCGACCAGCTTGGGTTCGGTGCGGCCCTTCAGGCTCGTGGGAATCGACATCAGCGTGGTGTAACCGATGCCGAGCTCGTCCATGTGCTGCATGTACCGGTCCAGTTTGTAGCCGTCCTGCCGGTAATTGCCCGGATGCATATGGGCGTCGTTGAAGTTGACCGGCTTGTTCTTGTGCAGCGCCAGGAAGCTGCCGGTATCCCTCGTTTTCGCCGCGGCGGCGCCGAAGTGGACCGAATAGAGCGTCGGCGACGGTGATCGTGATTTCTGGCCGGAACGGTCGCGGTCGGCGATGGGGCGCGGCTGCGTGGGAAGATGAGCCTGGCCCTGTGGAACAGGCGTTCGTAACGCAGTCGCTTCGCTCTTCAAATCAAACGCCATGGTTCTTCCTTTAAAGGATAAATGAAGCCGGCAATCGCGCGCTGCCAGATCGCACGACCCAAAAAAAGCGCGAAATGAGTACCGGCGACCCAGCATCGGTTGCAGATCAGGTTTGATATGGATTGAATGTCGTGACAGGACGGCCGGCAGCGGCAGCCCATCGATGCGGCAGGGGGAAATCTGGAACGATGTGCGGGATAGGTAAGGCGGGACGCGCTTAAGGCCGGCCGAGGCAGGCGGCCAGCCCGGTTTCTCAGGCCGGTTTCTCGGGCCCGTTGTTTAGTCCGGTTGTTTAGTCCGGTTGCTGCAGCGTCGCAACGAACGCAGCCATGTCGTCGCGCGCAGCCTGGAGCTGCTGCTGCAGTTGCGCAAGCTGTTCCGCGGTGCAAGGCCGGCGCTGCTCAAGGCCGGCGGTTTCGATGTCGCGCAGCAGCTGCACCAGCCCGGTGGCGCCGACGGCGCCGACCGTGCCCTTGAGCGAATGCGCCTCGTAGCCCATGTCGGCAAACGCGCCGGCCGCCGACGCCCGTACGATGTCATCGAAACGCGCGATGGTTTCCTGGTGAAAGACCTGCGCCAGGTCGAGGAAGATGACGGCGTCGCGATCGACTGCATCGAACAGAAGTCCGGGCTGGCAGCAGCGATAGACGGGCGGCGGCGTCATCGGCGATCAGGCGTAGGCGTCGAGCCCGGCGCCCGCGAGCAGGAAGGACAGGCCGACCACCAGCACCAGCTCGCCCTCGGCGGACCTGGCCGTGCCGGTGATGCCCGGCACCGACAGCGCGGTCAGCGGCTTGATGACCAGGTCGGCAGTCCCGTCCACCGCGCTTACGGCCAGCACATACGGGCTGGGCGCGGCGACCACGATGCCGACTCTTTCCTCTCCCGGCTCGTAACCCAGCGACGCCGCCAGCGAACGCACCGGCAGCGTCAGTCCCTGGTCGCGCAGCACCGGCGCGCCGCCGACATGCATGAAGGTCTCGGGCAACTCGACCACGCGTTCGACCAGCGCCAGCGGCATGCCCAGCGCAGCGCCGGCGGCGGTGACCAGCATCGTCGGCACGATGGACAGCTCGATCGGCAGCCGGATCGAAAACCGGGTGCCCGTGCCCAGCGTGGAGTCGATGCTGATCGCGCCGCGATGCTTCTCGACGGCAGTCTTGACGACGTCCATGCCGACGCCGCGGCCAGACACGCTGGAAGCGACTTCCTTGGTCGAGAATCCCGGCAGGAAGACCAGCTGGTAAGCCTCGGTCGGCGTCAGGTTGGCGGATTCGGCGATCAGGCCGTTGGTCACCGCCTTGGAGCGCAGCCGCTGCGGGTCCATGCCGCGGCCGTCGTCGGAAATCACGATCATCACGCTGTTGGCTTCCTGCCAGGCCTTGAGCAGGATCCGGGCGCGCGCCGGCTTGCCGGCTGCCAGCCGCTCGTCGCTGTTCTCGATGCCATGGTCGAGCGAATTGCGCAGCATGTGCACCAGCGGGTCGTACAGGCTGTCGACCACGACGCGGTCGACCTCGGTCTCCGCGCCTTCGATCACCAGCTCGACTTCCTTGCCGAGATCCCGGGCAAGTTCGCGCACCAGGCGCGGGAATTTCTGGAACAGCCGGCCCACCGGCTGCATCCGCGTGGCCAGGGTCGCCCGCTGCAGTTCGGTGGCATAGCGCGATGCGCGTCCCAGCGTTTCCGACAGCGTCGCCATCAGCGTCGCGGCGCCGCCGTCGAACTTGAACTGCTGCAGCTTCTCCAGCAGCACGGCGGCCTGGTTGGCCGCCTGCACCGATTCGCCCGCCACTTCCAGCAGCGCGTCGAGCTTCACTGCGTCGACCCGGATGCTTTCCTCCGGCGCACGCGCCTCGGTCGACGAGCCGCGGCGTTCCGCGCCGTCCCACGCCTGGGCCGGCTGGGCCGAAACGGGCGATATGGCCTGCGGCCCGGTCTGGGACGCGGCCGGCGGCGCCGGTTCGGCCGTGGCGGCAGCCGGGGCTGGCGCGGCCTGCATGCCGGCCGGGACGACCGCATTGTAGAAGGCGATCCAGTCCACTTCAGCGTCATCGACGCCGGCCTGCGGCGCAGCGCCGGCATCAGCGGCAGCGACCGCGGCAGGCGCAGCCGGCGCAATCGGCGCGGCCAGGGTCTGGCGGCCTTCGATCGCATCCGTCAGGATACGGTCCAGTTCGGGCGGCATCGGCGCCAGGCTTTCGGGCGAGGCGCCGTTATGCAGCTGGTTGAGCAGGTCGGCGACAAAGCCGCTGGCCTGCAGCGCCGCCTCGATCGCCAGCGGCGTCACGGCGGTCTTGCCGGTGCGCAGCGCGTCGAACAGGTTCTCGGTCAGGTGGCAGGCCGACACCATGCCGGGCAGGTTCATGAAGCCGGCGCCGCCCTTGATCGTATGGAAGGACCGGAACACCGCGTTGAGCGCGTCCGGGTCGTCCGGGTGCCGCTCCAGCTGCAGCAGCCTTTCCTCGACGTCGACCGCCAGTTCCAGCGCCTCGACCACGAAGTCCTTGAGCATGTCGTCCATCAGAATCCCAGATCGGCCAGTAAGTCGTCAACGTCGGTCTGCGCCATCGCGGAGGCCGGCACGGCCGGGCCGGCCAGCAGGTCCACGACCTTGTCCTTTTCCCGCAGCTTGTGCTGCTGCGGCGCGGTGTCCACCAGAAGCTGCGCGAGTTCGCGCTCCAGCTTCTGCGTGATATTGACCACTTTCTTGATGATCTGTCCCGTGATGTCCTGGAAATCCTGGGCCATCATGATCTGCATCAGCCGCGCCTTCTCGGCTTCGCCGGTTTCGACCACCGTAGCGGCGAAGTCGCGCGAGTCGTGCGCCAGCGCCTTGAACTGCTCGACATCCAGCTTGCCGTCGAACAGCGCATTCCAGCGGCTGTCGACATCCCTGGCCCTGGCGATCAGCTTGTCCTGCACCGGCATCGCCTCGTCGATCGAATTGAGCACCTTGTTGGCGGCCTGTTCGGTCAGCGTCGCAATGTATTCCAGCCGGTCGGTCGCATCGGTGACTTCGGTGGCGATGTCCGACAGGCTGCGGTCGTAGCCGAGTTCGCGCAGCGAGTCGTGCAGCTGGCGAACGATATGACCGAGACGGTCGAACAGCTGGGATTGGGGTTCCTGGCCATCCTGCCCGGCGTCCGCGGCGGCGGGAGCAGCCGCAGTGGCGGCGGGCGCGGCGGCGACAGGCGCCGCCGGCGCGGCTACGGCCGCATGCTGCGCTGCGACTTCATCAAACAGCGCGTCCAGGTCTTCGGTCAGATCGTTCATTTGCGTGGTTTTCCTTGGCTATCCATCGGTGCATCCCGTCGAGGCGGCTGCGCTGCGCGCCCGGTTGCCTGTTTCAGCATCGACGGGCGCGACCGGCGCAGGTCCGACCCATGGGGCCGGTTCTCTACGGTTTACGGCATGATGGCAAAAATATTGAGGCGATGCCTGCAAGAAATAATTATAAGCATTATTTCCTGCAGTAAATGTCTCAAATGCGCCGCAAAGGAAGGTTTATTGCAATCCCGGACGCCGCGGGCGCCGGTTCAGGCGGCCCGCAGCGACCGCGACGACCGCGCATTGAACAGCACGGCGACGACGATGACGGCGATCACGGCCAGCTGCGCAAGCATGGTCTGCATCGACGGATGGATACCCAGCAGGTCCAGGCTCGGGCCGGCGATCGGCGTGATGCCCAGCACGCCGGCTTCCTGCAGCGCCGCCACGCCCTTGCCGACCATGACTACCGCCAGCACCGCCACCAGCGCCGAGCTGATCGCGAAGAAGCGCCCGACCGGCAGCCTGGTCGACGTGCGCAGCATGATCCAGCCGACCGCCGCCAGCAGCACCACGCCCAGGCCGAGGCCGGCCAGCAGGTAGGCGCCGGTGCCCTCGGTCCAGAGCGCCGCATAGAACAGCACGGTCTCGAAGACCTCGCGATAGACCGTGACGAAGGCCAGCACGAACAGCATGATGGCCGATTGCCGGCCAAGGGCCGCGGACAGCTTGTCGCGGATATACGCCTGCCAGCGGCCGGCCATGCTCTTCTGGTGCATCCAGATGCCGACGCTCAGCAGGATGGCCGCCGCGAACAGCGACGAATAGCCCTCCGTCAGCTCCCGGCTGGCGCCGCTGATCTCGACCATGTAGGTGGCGGCGAACCAGGTCAGGCCGCCGGCGGCCAGCGCGGAAATCCAGCCTGCATGCACCACCGGCAGCACGTCCTGCCGGCCGGCCTTTTTCAGGAACGCAACCATCGCGATCACCACCAGCAGCGCTTCGGCGCCTTCCCGCAGCAGGATGGTCAGCGCCCCGACGAATACGCCCATCGGGTCGTTGCCGGCCTGGCTGAGCGCATCCTGCGCGCGCACCAGCGACGCCTGCAGCGACTGTTCGACGGCCCGCGCCTGCGCGACGTCGCCGGCGGCGACGGCGGCCCGGTACAGTCCCATGTCCTTCTCGACCGCCTTGAACAGCGCGCCGTCGCGCACCGCCAGCGCCGGTTCGACCGGCTCGAAGCCGTCCAGGTAGGCCGACAGCGCCAGCCGCGACGCATTCGCGCGGTCGCCCTTGTCGAGCGCCGCCAGGCTTTCGCGCAGCCGCGCCGACGACAGCGCGAGGCCGCCGCCGTTCGACTGGGCCAGCGACGCCGGGTTGCTGCGCAGGTAGGCCAGCACCTCGGCTGCCTGCTGCGGCGGGATCGATGCGGAAAGCGTGGCTTCGGACGCCTGCGTCATCGCCGCCAGCGATGGCAGCGCGGCGCGCACCGCCGCGTCGGATTTCCATAGCGCGGCGCCGGCCTGGCGTTCCTGCTCCCCGAACGCCAGCGTCGATACGAAGAATGCCAGCGCCCAGCGGTCGTCCTCGCTCAGCGCGGGGAATGCCGGCATCGACGTGCCGGACACGCCGCGGGTGATGGTCTGGTGCAGGGAGAACAGGCTGCGTTCGCGCGCCCGCTCGCGGTTCGAGAAAGCCACCGGCGGCGGCGTTAGCTGGGACGCCAGCGGACCGTCGCCCCGGCCCTCGGCGCCATGGCATGACGCGCATTGCGCCTGGTAGAGCGCAAGGCCGCGCTCCAGGCTGGGCGCGCCGGACGGCGCAACCGGCACCGGATAGGCCGCCAGCAAGGCCGCGGCCAGGCGCCGCGCCTGGCCACCGACGTCGGCAGCCGCGGCCTTCGCGGCGATCGCGGCCTGCAGGCTGGCCGCCTGCGCCAGCAACGCGGTCCGTTCCGGCTTGTCCGGCAGGCCCGCCAGCTGCGTGGCGGCCGTCTGCGCAAACTCCTGCATTTCGGCGTATTCGCCGGCGGCGACGACCTTGCCATTGTCCACCGCGCCTGCATAGTCGACGGCCAGGTAGTCGAGCAGTTGCCAGATTTGCCTGGCGCTGTCTTCGGTGGTGGAGCCGGCCGCCTGCGCGACGCTGCCGCATAACGCGGCCGCGAGGAACAAGGCGGCAATAAGGAACCGGCGCAATGATGTCATGGAATGGTCCAGGTAGGGCCGGCCTGCGCGACGAATCCGGTACGGAGAAGAATGCGCTGCAGTTCCGGCGGCTCGCATCCGGGCATGGCCTTAATGCGAATGAGAATAGTTATCATTGTAGGCGATAGCCTTTCGCCGGGCAATACAAAAACTGTTCGGATGCCGAATGACGCCGGCGTGGTTTCTGACCTTCCTCAAGGCAGGCGGCGCACGGGCGCTATTTCATCAAGCAGCGACGAACCCGTCACGATCCCGTTCATGGAGGCTGCATGCACCGTTCCACTTCCCGCGCCGCGCTGCTCTCGAGTGCGCTGGCTGCGCTGCTCAGCTGTTGTCCCGTCATCGCATCCGCCGCCGAGCAGGCAGCAAGGCCCGTTCCCGCCGCCGGCGGAAAGGCGATCGAGCGCGGACGCTACCTGGTCCGCATTGCCGGCTGCAACGACTGCCATACGCCGGCTTACGCGGAACGCGGCGGCGCCGTTCCCGAGAAGGAATGGCTGACCGGCAGCCCGGTCGGTTTCCGCGGTCCGTGGGGCACGACCTATGCGGCCAACCTGCGGCTGACGATGGCGGCGTTGAGCGAGGACGACTGGGTCAGGGCCGCGCACGGCAAGCAGTACCGGCCGCCCATGCCCTGGTTCGCGCTGCGCGACATGCAGGCCGCCGACCTGCGGGCCATTTACCGCTTCATCCGCCACCTCGGCCCGGCGGGCGAACCGGCGCCGGCATTCGTCGGGCCGGGCGGGACGCCGGGCGGACCGGTGGTGCAGTTTCCCGGCTGACGCTGGCAGCGGCCGGCAGGCTTGTCAAGCGGCCGCGGCGGCGACATTTGCCTGTCTACCGCCCAGGCGCGCAAGCCTGTTTATTACCGTTAATTTAATAGCGTCAGTTTTTACCTTTTTAGTTTTAATTTCGAGTTGTCGATTAATTAATTATGCAATAAGATTTATCCAATTTGCCTTACCTTCCCTGGAAATGCCGCGACTGCCCGTCCTGTCTGAGTTTTTCGCTCGGCCGTCTGTTTGAACAACCGGCAGGAAAAACAAAAACAGCCAGGTTTTTGTTACAAAGCAGCGCGTCTGCCAAGCCAGGCAGGCATTACCGGAAAGACCATGGGCCCACCGATGACTGCAGCACCCGAGGAGCCGTACCGCAAGGCGATGGCAGAGAACCTCGCGTTCGCGCTTCTGAACGGGAGCGACGAAGTGCAGTTCGTTTCCCCCCGGGCGCTGCCGTACTTCAACCGGCGGGACATCGCGACGCGGCCGTTTGCGCTGGCGTCGGTCGCGCTGGCCCCGCAGGCCGAACTCCTGGCGACGCTGATCCGCGCCCGGCGCACCGGGCTGATCGCCCATTCCCAGGCGCTGCAGCTGCGGCGCGGCGACATCGCCGACGAGATCCGGGTAAGCGCCCAGGCGATCAGCGACGCCGACCTCGATCCGGGCGCGGTGATCCTTATTTTCGAACCGCTGGAAGCCGGCGACGTTGGCGGATGCGTCGCCGCCGACCCGCTGTCCAGCCAGAGCATCATTTCCGACCTGTATGCCGAACTGATGCTGTCGCGGGACGAGTTCCACAGGCTGACGATCGAGCACGAGGAAACCGTCAGCAATATGGCGACGCTGAACGAGGAGCTTTATTCGATCAACGAGGAGCTGCGCAGTGCGTCGACCGAACTGGAGGCGAACCGGGACACGCTGGAAGCCGGCAATGCGGCGCTGACCGAAATGGTCAACCGGGTCACGAAGTCGAACAACGACCTGGAGAATTTCGTCGGCGCGACCGAGCTGGCGCTGATCTTCGTCGACGCGAACCTGCGCATCAGCCGCTACACCAGCCCGGCCACGACGGTCTTCAAGTTGTTGCCGAAGGACGTTGGCCGGCCGCTGCTCGACATTGCGCACAAGCTGGAATACCGCAGCCTCGGCCCGGACCTGGAAGCCGCGCTGCAGCAGCACAAGGTCGACCGCGAAGTCCGCAGCAATTCCGGCAAATGGTACAGCCTGCGCATCGTCCCCTACCTGTCGCCCGACAACCAGGCGACCGGCGCCGTGATCACGCTGATCGACATCTCGATGCGCAAGGAAGCCGAGGAAAACCTGCGCACCGGCGAACAGCGCTGGCGGATGGCGCTGGAAGCGGCCGGCGACGGCATCTGGGACTGGAACGTCGTGTCGAACAAGTCGCTGCTGTCGCCGGCCTGGCGCCGCATCCTGGGTTACGACAGCGATGAACTCAGCAGCGGCACGCCGGGCGAATGGGAGGCGCTGATCCACCCGGAAGACCAGCCGGGCGTGCTGGAAAACATCCGCGCCTGCGCCAAGGGCGAGCCGGGCTGGTTCTCCCATGAATACCGGATCAGGTGCAAGGACGGCCACTGGAAATGGGTGCTGAGCCGCGGCGCGGTGGTCGAGCGCGACCATCGCGGCCAGGCGACGCGGGTCATCGGCACGCTGAGCGACATCTCGCAGAAAAAGGTGGCGGAACACGAGATCTGGTACCGGGCGAATTACGACCACCTGACCGCGCTGCCCAACCGCAGCTTCTTCCTCGACCGGCTCGAATACGAGGTCGTGCAGGCCAGGCGCGCGGGTACGCCGTTTGCGCTGATGTTCATCGACCTCGACCGTTTCAAGGAAGTCAACGACCTGCACGGCCATAGCGCCGGCGACCTGCTGCTGCGCATCGTCGCCGACGAGCTGCGGGGATCGGTGCGCGAGTCCGACACGGTGGCGCGGCTGGGAGGCGACGAATTCACCGTCATCCTGCCGGCGCTCGCCAACCCGCTGCAGCTCGAACTGATCGCCGCGCAGATCCTGCGCAAGCTGTCGGACCCGATCCAGCTCGCGGGCAACGTCGTGCATATCTCGGCCAGCATCGGCGTCACCTGCTTCCCGCGCGACGCCGACAACAGCGGCGACCTGGTCCGCAATGCCGACCAGGCGATGTACGTGGCGAAGAACGCCGGGCGCAACTGCTGCCGCTTCTTTTCGCAGGACATGCAGGACAAGGCGATCGCGCGGATCAGCATCACCAACGACCTGCATGACGCGATCGACGGCCAGCTGAAGCTGTATTTCCAGCCCATCATCGACATGGTTACCGGCGAGATCGTCAAGGCCGAGGCGCTGCTGCGCTGGAGCCATCCGACGCGCGGGCTGATACAGCCGGACAAGTTCATCCACCTGGCCGAGGAAGCCGGCCTGATCGGCCGCATCGGCGACTGGGTGTTCACCCAGGCCGCCGCAGCCGCGCTGCGCCTGGGCAATGTGCTGGGCATGCCATTCCAGGTCAGCATCAACAAGTCGCCGCTGGAACTGTCGTCGCCGGACAGCCTGCCCGAACTGGACTGGCTGGCCTTCCTCGAACGCCTGGGGCTGGACACCAGCAGCATCGTCATCGAGATCACCGAGGGACTGCTGCTGCAGGCCACGCCGACGGTCAACGAGCGCATCTCCCTGCTCCGGCGCGCCGGCATCCAGTTCGCGCTGGACGATTTCGGCACCGGCTATTCGTCGATGTCCTACCTGACCAACTACAACGTCGACTTCCTGAAGATCGACCAGTCCTTCGTCAACTGCGGCCGGGACAACACGGCCGGCAAGGCGATCGCCGAAACCATGATCATCCTGGCCCACAAGCTGGGACTGAAGGTCGTCGCCGAGGGCGTCGAACTGGCCGAGCAGCATGACTGGCTGCGCGCGGCCGGCTGCGACTTCAGCCAGGGCTTCCTGTACGCGTATCCGCTCGAGCTGGATGCGTTCGAGGACCTGCTGCGGCAACGCAGGCTGCGCACCCTGGCAGCCGTCGTGCAGCCGAAATCGATCGGGCGCCATGCCTAAGTCCCTAACGCCGTCTTGAGCGGCGGCGCCGGCCGTGGCGCTTCGCCCCGCCTTCATCCGCCCCATCCCGCCGATCGTCCACGCCCTGGACCAATCCCGTTTCACAAGCGCCACCCAAATCCGTGGGCGTAAAAAGCGCAGCGCATTACACCACCGGCCAATCAACCACCATCGCCTGTTCGCGACGAATGGCGTAATGCGCTTGCGCTTGTTGCACCCTACAAGTTGCGGTGACGAATCGGAAGCATCGATCTCGCCCGGTTCACCGCGAACTGGAAATGGCATTACTCCTTCCGGCTGCCCCTGATGGCAATACAAGCCCACGTGCCGAATTGCCGCCCTTGATCTCTCCCGCACGATCGTTGTGCGTACCATCCTAAAAACCGCCTGATTGATCGCAATCGTCCCCGGCTACCGCATTTCTTTACGCCGCTGCAAGTCTGTTGCTAGGATCGACCTGGCGATCAGACCTAAAACAAGATTTCGCAGAGCGAAACATACGTTCCATCACCGTGAACTCAGGAGACATCAATGCAGCGTCAACCCCGATCGAATTATTCCCGCCTGCCAGGGCTGTTTGCGCTGGCAGGACTTGCCGTCCTGTCCGCCTGCGGCGGCGGCAACGGCAACGATGACAATGGCGGCGGCCAGGCAGCGCCGGCCGTCGCCGCCACGACCGCCGGCCAGGTGCAGGCCGTGGACCGGCTCGGCATGCGCAGCTACTTCGGCATCCCGTTCGCCGCGCCGCCGGTCGGCAATATGCGCTGGCTGCCGCCGGCGGCGGCGCAGCCGTGGACCGCGCCGCTGGCGAAAACCCAGTCGAATGCGCCCTGCCTGCAGACCAGCAGCAGCGCCTTCCGCCTGCCCAACGGCCAGGAAGACTGCCTCTACCTCGACGTCCATGCGCCGGCAAGCGGCGCAGGCCCCTTCCCCGTCATGGTCTGGATCCACGGCGGCGCCTTCAACACAGGCGGCACGGTGACCTATGCCGATCCGTCGCCGCTGGTCGGCAAGGGCGTCATTGTCGTCAATATCGCTTACCGGATGGGCGCAATGGGCTTCCTGGGCCATCCGTCGCTGCGCGCCGCCGACGGCAGCGTCGGCAACTACGGCATCATGGACCAGCAGGCGGCGCTGCGCTGGGTGCAGGACAATATCGCGTCCTTCGGCGGCAACCGGGCCAATGTCACCATCTTCGGCGAATCCGCCGGCGGCTTCAGCGTGATGACGCACCTGGCGTCGCCGCTGTCGAAAGGACTGTTCAGCAAGGCCATCGTCGAGAGCGGCGGCTATGGCTTCGACCGGCAGCTGACGCAGGCGCAGCTCGAGACGCAGAGCACCGCGGTCGTCAACAGCGCGCTGGCCGCGGCAGGCGTGGCCTGCGCCACGGTGGACGCGGCCTGCCTGCGCGGGCTGCCGGCGGACGTGGTCAACAACCAGCTGGCTGCCGCCTTCACGGCCGCGAATTCGAGCCCGGTGCCATCGGTCGACGGCAAGGTGCTGCCGAAGACGATCAAGAACACCTTCATTGCCGGCGAGAACAACAAGGTGCCGCTGGTGAACGGCTCGAACCGCGACGAATGGTCGCTGTTCGTCGCCTCCCGCGAACTGCTGGCCGGGCCGCTGACCGCGGCGCAGTACCCGTCCTACCTGCAGACCTCGCTTGGCCTGCCGCCGACGCTTGCCGCGTTCTACCCGCTGGCAGACTACGGCACGAACCCGGCGCAGCAGCCCAGCCTCGGCGCAACCGCGGCCGGCACCGACCTGCTGTTCTCCTGCCCGGGCCTCAATGCATCGAAGCGGGTGCTGGCGCAGGGTTCGCCGATCTACATGTACGAGTTCCGCGACCGCACCGCGATCCCGTCCATCGGGCGCAACACGGTCAGCTTCAACCAGGGCGCGGGCCACTCGTACGAACTGCAGTACCTGTTCAACCTGCGTGACCTGGAAACGGCCGAGCACCGCGACCTGCAGACCGCGATGTCCCGCTACTGGACCAACTTCGCGCGCACCGGCAACCCGAACGAGGGCGATCAGGTTGCCGTCAGCTGGCCGGCATTCAGCGGTCCGTCGAAGGTCCTGGGCCTGGATGTCGGCTCCGCCGGCGGCATCAGGGAGCTGAACACCTTCGAGGCCGACCACAAGTGCAACACGGCCTGGGCGGCGCTGACGTTCTGATCCCCTGACCGGGGTCGCCACGATGCGGGATGGCATGCGCGAACGGCATGCCATCCCGCAGCCGTATCCGGCCCATCCCCGGGAATTCCGGCGTCTTTCCGGTAAGGAGCCGAATCCCGTCAATGCGCCGCGGCCGATGTTGGCCGACACTAGAACATATTCGCCCTGACTCGCTTGCCGACGCCGGCCCCGGCCGAAGTCCGCATGCCTGCAGTCGACCAACTCTCCAAGGAAAACAATATGGACACGAACGAATCCACGCCCGGCCCCAGCCAGTTCAACTACCCGGAGTCGATGAAGGTGTATGGCATGATCATCGACGACCGCATTTCCAGCCCTCTGGTGCGGGTCGGCCTGCGCGCGTTGCACGAGGTGGACGCCGACCTGCTGGTCTTCCTGTGCCTGGCGACCGACGACATCCGCGACCGCACCGACTGGGACGAACTGGTGCCGGAGATCCGCTTCCGCAATGGCCGCAGCGACTACGAGGTCAGGCTGGTCAGCAAGCACGAGGAACTGATGGACGCGTCGCTGAACATGCGCATCATCAGGCTGCCCGAGTACACCGTCATCTGAGCCCGCCCGGCGCCGGCCGGCATCAGCCGGCGAACGGGTTGGCGAAGGCGAACAGCATGGCGACGCCGACCCCGATCAGGAAGTTGGCGTCGATCAGGCCCGCCAGCAGGAACATCTTCACCTGCAGCGTATTGATCAGCTCGGGCTGGCGCGCGGACGCTTCCAGGTAGCGGCCTCCCATCAGCGCGATGCCGATGCAGGCGCCGACTGCCCCGAGGCCGATGATGATGCCGCAGGCTAGCGCGACATAGGCAACGTTGGTCATGGCGTTTTCCCCTTTCCTTTCCGCATTCAGGCCCGGAGCGCGGCGCGTGGCCGCATGCCCGACGACGCGCGCAGTCCGGCATATTCGAGGCCGGCGAATGCCAGCACGGCCAGCGCCTGCATGCCCAGGAACGCGGCCGCCAGCGGCGCCGCCGCGCCTTGCGCCAGCACCCCTTCCACGATCAGCAGCAGGCAGCCCGCGGCCCAGGCCGCGTTGCCGGCGATGATGACGCGCAGCAGGCTGACCCAGATGCGGTCCGTGTATGCCAGCACCAGCAGAAGGTTCGCATAGCCGAGCAGGAACATGCCGGTATAGAGCAGCAGCCGGCTGTCGAGGCCCAGGCGCTCGGACAGCATGCGGTTGAGCAGCAGGTGCAGCAGCGCGACCGCGCCGCTGGCGACGGCGTCGGCGAGCAGCGCGTTCCTGAGCAGGCGGGATGGGTGGACGGTTTTCATGGCGATCCTCCGGTTGGGTGACGATGCGCCCATGGTCGCGGATGGATCCCGGCGCGTCGATTACGCCGCAGGTAATAGGCGGACCTCTGTCGAGCAGGCAGACGCCGCGCCTTGCTAGTGCGCCGTCTTTTCGCCGTCGTTCTTGCCGGTCGGCGCCAGGTGTTCGGCGGCGGCATTGAGCTCGGCGCCGAACAGCAGGATGAACGTCGAGATGAACACATAGAGCAGCAGCGCGACGGCGGTGCCCACGTTGCCGTAGAGCCGGTCGTATTCGGCGATATTGCGGACATAGAAGTCGAACGAAAAGGACGCGGCGGCCCAGGCGAGCACGGCCACGCAGGCGCCCGGCGTCACGAACCGGAAGCGCTGCTCCACGTCCGGCGCGGCCCAGTAGATCACGACCACGGTCAGGGTCAGCAGCAGGAAGATGGCCGGCCAGCGCAGCCACCATGACCAGAGGATCGCGAAAACGGGCCGCAGGCCCATGTACTGCGCCAGCACCTGCATCGCCTGCGGCCGCACCAGCAGCAGCGTCACCGCCGCCGACATGCAGAGGCCCACGACGAGCGTCGCGAGGATGGAGCCGGCATAGCGTTTCCAGAGCGGCCGCCGTTCCTGCACACCGTACACCACGTTCAGCGCCTTCATCAGCGAGCGCATCGCCGAAGACGACGCCCAGATCGAGAACGCGACGCCGAACGACAGCATGCCTTCGCGCCGCTGCTGCAGCTGGTCCATGATCAGGTTGACCTGCTGCGCGGTCTGCGCCAGGAAGAAGACCTCGGTGCGCCGGCGCAGCCAGTCGAAGAGGTCGGACAGGTCGAGGAACCCGAGCAGGGCCATCAGGAAAATGATGAAGGGGAAAAAGGAGAACAAGACCTGGTAGGTCACTGCCCTCACGTGCGTCAGCAGGTCATGCCGGACGAACTGGGACACTGCGCATTTCAGGACCTTGCCAGGCGTTGTCGTATGGAGGCCGGGTAAATGCATGGGAATGGTCGGGCTTTGTCTGCGGGTCGGCTGCGGCACAGGGGCTGCAGTGAAGGATGCGGTGCTGACTACTATAGTGCAGCGACACGCCCGAAAAACGCCGTTGCGCCGGCAACCGTGTCGGCGCGCATCGGCCGCGTCAACAAACCATTCGTTTCCCGGCGTCTTCAGCCCATCGCACGGAACTTCCGCCGTTTGCTGCATCAGTACAGTATTCAGCGGAATACAGAAGAGGAATCAGCATGGATGAGAATAATCCGAACCGCTCCAGGCGCATGGTGCTTGGCGGCATGGCCGGCGGCCTGCTTGCCGGCGCAGTCGCGCCCGCGGTCGCGCAGTCCCCGGGCAATGGCATGGCTACGGCCGCCGCGGCGCCATTGACCAACCCGGTCAATGCCTACCCGCGTCCGCCATTCCCGTCCCAGCAGCAGCCGTGGCCGGGCCTGGCGAGCAGGATGAATCCGCGGCCCGACCATGGCGAGACCAGCTACAAGGGCTCGGGCCGGCTGCGCGGACGCAAGGCGCTGATCACCGGCGGCGACTCCGGCATCGGCCGGGCCGCCGCGATCGCCTATGCGCGCGAAGGCGCCGATGTCGCCATCAACTACCTGCCGGCGGAAGAGGAAGATGCACGGGAAGTGGCGGCGCTGATCCGGGCCGAGGGACGCAAGGCGGTGACCATACCCGGCGACATCAAGGACGAAGCGTTCTGCAAGCGCCTGGTCGAGGAGTCGGCGCGCCTGCTGGGCGGGCTCGACATCCTGGTCAACAATGCCGCGCGCCAGGTCTCGCAGGATTCCATTCTCGACATCACGACCGAGCAGTTCGACGAGACCTTCAAGACCAACGTGTATGCGATGTTCTGGATCACGAAGGCGGCCATACCGCTGATGAAACCCGGCGCCACCATCATCAACACCTCGTCGGTCAACGCCTACGACCCGAGCGAGAACATCATCGACTATGCATCGACCAAGGGCGCGATCATGATTTTCACCAAGGGACTGGCAAAGCAGCTCGCGGCCAAGGGCATCCGCGTCAATGCGGTCGCGCCCGGACCGTTCTGGACGCCGCTGCAGGTGACCGGCGGCCAGCCGCCGGAAAAGCTGCCGTCCTTCGGCAAGGACACGCCGATGGGCCGTCCCGGCCAGCCCGCGGAACTGGCCGGCGTCTACGTGCTGCTGGCGTCGGCGGAGTCGAGCTTTGCGACGGGCCAGGTCTATGGCGCGGTGGGCGGGAATGGCGGACCCTGAACCGCCCATGCCTTGATATGCTTGAGGCGACCGGCCATATCCTGCGCCGGAAGAATGCGGCGCAGGATATTCCGTGACTGATAGGGCAACCGGATAAATCGATGGCAGCCATCATGAACCGTCTCCTTTCCTCGCTGGCGCTGGCAATGCTGCTCGCCGCCTGCGCGCAGGCGCCGCTGCACAGGCAGGACGCCGGCGCCGCCGAACTGGCCGCCGACACCGAGGGCTGCGCCGCCCTCGCAAGGACGCGCTTTCCAACCGGCGACCCCAGCATGTCCGACGCGGTCAGCCTGGAGATGGAACAGGCGATGCGCCGCCAGACCTTCGTCGGCAAGTGCCTGAACGGTAAGGGCTGGCGCTAGCCTCGCCCGGCTCAACGCGCTTTCGCCGCGCGGCTCCCACCTTCTCCCCCGGCCAGGATTTCCGGCCCGCCATCCACCCCTTCCAGACCGCAAAAACCCCACCGGCAAGAGGGTATGGCCCGCGCCGCCGCCGCGCTACTATTTCAGTTCGCGGCGGGCAGGCATGGCATGCGCGAGGCATACGGGCCGCAGCGCCAGGACCGCACTCCGGGACCCTGCCCAATCCAGCACGGCATTACGCGATGCACGGGTATCACCCCGTGGAAGGTCGTCCGCGGGGCAATGCGCAGCAACCACCAAGGAGAACATCATGAGCGACACCAGTACCTATCAAGGCAGCTGCTTTTGCGGTGCAGTCACGTTCACGGTCGAGGGCGAACCGGTTGGCATGGGTTATTGTCATTGCGAATCCTGCCGGAGCTGGTCGGCGGGGCCGGTCAACGCATTCACGCTCTGGCAGCCCGGCGCGCTGCACATTACCAGCGGCACCGACAACATCGGCAGCTATGCGAAGACGCCCAAAAGCGTACGCAAGTGGTGCCGTACATGCGGCGGCCATTTGTTCACCGATCATCCGGGGATGGGGCTGACCGACATCTATGCCGCCAGCATTCCAACCTTTCCGTACAAGCCCGGCATCCATGTCCACTATGCCGAAACCAGGCTGCCGATGCGCGACGGCCTGCCCAAGATGAAGGACCTTCCGGCCGAGATGGGCGGCTCGGGCGTCACGATGGAGGAATGAGCCGGCTCGACGGTCCCATTCGGCAAGCGGACCGGATCGGCCCGCTTGATTTCCCGGCCTGAAGCCCCTGGCGGGCAAGGCCCCGCCGCTGCCGCCCTTACTGCCGCAGCAGCCGGGCGATGTCGGCGGCGGCGTCCTTCAGCATCGGCAGGATGTCGCCGACATGCTTCTCTGTCATCCGGGCCTGGGTGGTCGCGACGGTGACCGCCGCGATCGGCGTGCCGGTCAGGCTCCTGATCGGCAGGCCCACTGCGCTCACTCCCGGCACCGCCCGGTTCGCGATCCAGGCATAACCCTTGTCCCGCGCGCGGTCGACATGCTTGCGCAGCTCCGGCTCGTCGAGGTCGCCGTAGATGCTGAGCCGCGCGCCGACCGCATCGAAGATGCGCGCCACTTCCGGCTCCGGCAGGCAGCTCAGCAGCGCCAGCCCGCCGGCATTCACGCCAAGCGGCTGGCGGCTGCCGACCGGCACCGCCGGCGTCTGGATCGGATAGGTGCCCTGCACCCGGTTCAGGCAGACCGCATCGTTACCGCTGCGAACGAACAGGAAACTGGTGTCGCCGGTGCGCTCCGCGAGCTTGTGCAGCACCGGGCTGCAGATGTCGCCGAGGTTGAACTGGTGGGTAGACGCCAGCCCGAGTTCGAACACCAGCGAACCCAGCGTGTACTGCCGCGTCACGGGGTCGCGCACCAGCATGCCCTCGCCCATCAGCGCCTTGAGCAGCCGGTGCGCGGTCGGCCGCTCGAGCTGCAGCGCCTGCGCCAGGTCCACCAGGCGCAGGCCGCCGGGCGCGCGCTCGGCGATCAGCTTCAGTGCACGGATGGCCCGCGTGATGGTTTGCGCGCCGGCTGGCGGCTTGGTCATATTCATCCAGTAATTCCAAATAGTGAAACTAAAAACATTCCATTTGACAGCGCTTCGCCCGGAAAAATAGCATGGTCTTCAATCAACGGTCCAGGTTGGCCTGCGAAAGACGCCAGACCGGGCACGAAAGTTCCATATAGTGGACATATCCGATACGCAAAGGCGATCGGCGCGCAAGCGATGCGCGTCGCGCCGCACAGGAGAACAGCATGAACGAACAGGCGCAAGGGGCAGCCAGCCCTGGCCCCACCAGCCGCGACCGGCTGCCGTATGAACCGATCACCCAGCGCCGCCCATTCGTGCTGCCGGACAATGCGCGGGTGGCGGTCTGGACCATCGTCAACATCGAGAACTGGCTTCCCGAAAACCCGATGCCGCGCACGGTGCTGCCGCCGCCGATGGGCCAGCCGCTGCTGCCGGACGTGCCGAACTGGTGCTGGCACGAGTATGGAATGCGGGTCGGCTTCTGGCGCTTCCTCGACGCGCTCAAGTCCCGCAACCTCCGGGCGACGCTGGCGCTGAACGGCACCACCTGCGAGCAGTACGCGCCGGCCTGCCGCGCCGCGCTGGAGGCGGGCTGGGAATTCATGGGGCATGGCCATGTGCAGAAGCCGATGCACCGGGTCGAGGACCAGGCGGCGGCGATCAGGCAGACGATGGATGCGATCCGCGACTTCACCGGCAAGCCGCCGCGCGGCTGGGAAAGCCCGGGCCTGACCGAGACCGCCGAGACACTGGACCTGCTGGCCGAGGCCGGCATCGAGTATGTCGCCGACTGGGTGATGGACGACCAGCCGGTGCCGCTGCGCACACGCAGCGGCAGCATGGTGTCGGTGCCGTACACGGTGGAGATCAACGATGTCGTCATGTCGGCGATACAGCAGCAGCCGTCCGACGAGATCCTCCGCCGCGGGCGCGATCAGTTCGACCAGCTCTACAAGGAAGGCGCCAGCATCCCGCGCGTGATGGCGATCTCGATCCATCCCTACCTGACGGGCGTGCCGCACCGGATCAAGTACCTGGAGGCGCTGTACGACTACATCCTGTCGCATCCGGGCGTGGTGATGTGCACCGGCGAGGAAATCCTCGACCTGTACAACGCGCAGAATCCTGCCGCCGAACGGGCGTCGCATGGCTGACGCCGTCAACCTGCGGCAGCCGGCGGCGGGCCGGCGCGTGCTGCTGGTCTCCACCGGCGGCACCATCACGATGACCGCGGCGGCCAGCGGCGGCATCGCGCCGACGCTGACCGGCGAGGACCTGGTGCGGGCCGTGCCCGAACTGGCGGGCGCTGCCACGGTCGACGTGCATTCGTATTCGACCAAGCCGGGCGCGTCGCTGACGCTGGAAGACCTGGTGCGCATCGCCGAACTGATCGACCTGCGCCTGGCCGATGGCTATGCCGGCGCGGTCGTCGTGCAGGGCACCGACACGATAGAGGAAACCGCGTTCGTGCTCGACATGCTGGTGGCGTCGGAGCGGCCCGTCGTGGTCACCGGCGCGATGCGCGGAGCTGCTGCGCCGGGCGCGGACGGGCCGGCCAACCTGCTGGCCGCGGCCACCGTCGCCGCCAGTCCGCTGGCGGGCGGCCTGGGCACCGTCGTCGTGCTCAATGACGAGGTGCATGCGGCGCGTCACGTGCAGAAGTCGCATACGTCGGCGCCGTCCGCGTTTGCCTCGCCGGGCAGCGGCCCGGTCGGCCATGTCATCGAAGGCCGGCTGCACCTGTATGCGCGGCTGCCGCGGCTGGCCGCGCTGCCGCGCCCGGCGATCGGCGCAATCGAAGGCGCACCGGTTGCGCTGATCAGGGTCGCGCTCGGCGACGACGGGCGGCTGCTCGGCGCGCTGCCGGGGCTGGGCTACCGCGGCGCAGTTATCGAAGGCATGGGCGCGGGCCACCTGCCGGCCGGGCTGGCCGAACTGCTTGGCACGCTGGCCGGGGCAATGCCGGTCGTGCTGGCGACCCGCGTCGCCGCCGGCCCGGTGTTCCAGGGCACCTATGGATTTCCCGGCTCGGAAATGGACCTGATCGCGCGCGGCGCGATCCCCGGCGGCTATTACGCGGGCGGCAAGGCCTGCCTGCTGTTGCGGCTGCTGCTGGCTGCCGGCCTGGTTGGCGAGCCGTTGAAGGCGGCCTACATCGCGCGCTGCAACGGCATGTTGTTCGACGCCGGCTGAGCCGGCCGGCGGAATGCATGCGGTCCCTTGTCCGCCCGCAGCGATGTTTATACATGCATGGATGAACGCATAAGCACACGCACCGATTCACGCAGCGACCTATCGTGCCGGCATGCCGGCATTCACCGAATAATGGAGGATGAATAGAATGAACAAGAACAAGGCGGCATTCTGGATGTTTGTCGTGCTGCTGCTGTCCTACGTGGTCAATGCAATGGACCGCCAGCTGTTCTCGGTCCTTGCGCCCGATGTCCGCAAGGCGCTGGGGCTGACCCTGCCGCAGGTCGGGCTGGCGGCCACCGTCTTCACGCTGGGCATGGGCCTGGCGGGCATTCCGACCGGCTACCTGCTGACCCGCATGTCCCGCCGCGGCGTCGCGATACTCGGCCTGATCATCTTCTCGGTTGCGACCTACCTGACCGCCTACGCGACCGGCATGCCCGACCTGCTGCTCTACCGCTTCGTCTCCGGGCTGGGCGAAGCGATGCAGCTGACCGCGCTGCTGGCGATCGGCACCACCTATTTCATGAACCACCGCGCAGTGGCTGCCAGCTCGCTGAACTTCACCTTCGGCATCGGCGCGGTGATCGGGCCGAACCTGGGTGCAGCGATACTCGGCGCGACCCACTGGCAGATGCCCTTCGTCGTGTTCGGCCTGTCCGGCATCATCGCGCTGGCGCTGATCCTGCTGTTCGTGAAGCCCTGGTTCAGCGAAGTGCAGGCGGTGCAGCAGGCGGCAAGCCTGCAGTCCGAGGAAGGGCTGGCCGATTCGATCTGGGCCAGGCAGCCGATGATCCTGGCGGTCGCCACGATGTTCGCCGGACTGGCCATCTATGGCTACCTGGGCCTGTATCCAACCTACCTGCGGGACGCGCTGGGCTTCACGCCCAAACAGGCGGGCCTGGCGGTGAGCTTCTATGGCTTCGGCGCGCTGCTGTCGCTGTTCGGCGGCTGGCTCGGCGACAAGTACGACTACCGCCGGCTGCTGTTCATCGCGCTGGTGATCTCGGCGGTCTCCGGCGGGCTGCTGTTCACCGGCCTGGAAAAGTCGCTGATGCTGCACATCGTGTTTTCCTTCGTGTTCGGCGGCGCCATCAGCGGCATGGTCTACGCCAACCTGTCGGCCGGCATCATCAAGTCCGTGCGCCGCGCCAGCGCCGCCTATGCGTCCGGCCTGTTCGTCGCCAGCCTGTATATCCCGGCCGCCTTCGCCGGCTACCTGCTGGGCACGCTGAAGGAAAACTTCGGCTGGTCGACCGCGGGCATCGTCCAGGTCGCCGGCTGCTCGATCATCGCGGCGATACTGACGCTGCTTGCCGCCGCCGGCCAGCAGCGCCAGGCGCTGGCCCGGGCATAGGGCGGCGCCGGCCGGGCCGATGGACGGCCCGACCCTTACTTCTTGATTACAGCGGGACGTCGTCGACGTTGTAGCGGAACAGCCAGTCGTAGCGTTCCCGCACCTTGTCCTCGGCCCACTCGCGGTCGACGTAGGCCGCGGCGCCTTCGGCCGACGCAAGCGCGGGATTATGGAAGCGCTTGCCGTTCTCGGTCGAGCGCAGCACGATGCGGGTCGTGCGCTCGATACGGGCCTGCTCGTACTTCGCCAGCGCGGTGACGATATCGCCGCGGTACTGCTCGATGCAGCGGCCCAGGAGATAGCCGTCCTCCACCGCCATGACCGCGCCCTGCGCAAGAAAGGGCAAGGTCGGATGGCAGGCGTCGCCCAGCAGCGTCACGCGCCCGAACGACCACCGTTCCAGCGGCGGGCGCGCCATCAGCGCCCACTTGTACGGCACGTCGATCTGGCTGATCAGCTGGTGGATGTCGTCATGCCATCCGGCGAAGTCGGCATGGCACTCGTCCAGCGTGCCTTTCTGCGTCCACGACTCCACCTGCCAGTCGTCGCGTTCGACGATGCCGACGAAATTCATCAGCGCGCCGCCGTGCAGCGGATAGTGGATCACGTGCGCGCCCGGCCCGACCCAGTTGGTGCCCACCGGGCGGCGCATCGCATCTGGCAGCCGGGCCATCGGGATCACGCCGCGCCAGGCCATGCAGCCGGAAAACGCCGGCCGGTCCGCGCCGAACAGCTGGCCGCGGATGCGGGAATGCACGCCGTCCGCCGCGATCAGCGCCTCGCCATGCAAGGTGCGCCCGTCGCCCAGCGCCAGGCGGACGCCCTCCCCGGTTTCCTCGAACGACACGCAGTGCGCGCCCAGCATGATCGCGTCGGCCTTGATGGCGCGGACCGCGTCGGCGAGGACCCTGTGCAGGTCGGGACGGTAGATCATGAAGTACGGATAGCCGTAGTCGGCCACCGAGCTCGCGCCGAGGTCGAACAGTTTCCACGTGCGGCCGCTGTTCCACAGCCGGATCTCCTTGCCTTCGGGTTCGCTGGCGAGCGCCTGCAGCGCGTCGCCCAGCCCCAGCCGGTACAGCGCGCGCAGGCCGTTCGGGCTGAGCTGCAGCCCGGCGCCCACCTCCTGCAACGCCGCTGCCTGTTCGCAGACCTGGACGTCGTAGCCCCTCTGCAGCAGGGAAAGCGCCGCGGTCAGCCCGCCGATGCCGGCGCCGGCGATGAGTATCGGTAGCTTCCTGTTCATTTCAACCTTGTTCCTTGACACTGGATCGGCCGCCTGCATGCCGCAGGCCGCCGACCGCATGGGATTGGCCGCCCGGCTATTCGAGGCGGATATGCTTTTCCTTGATGATCCGGTTCCACTTCGCGCTTTCCGATCGGACTTTCTCGGCCAGCTGTTCAGGCGTCGATGGCGTCGGGGTGAAGCTTGCCAGCTTCATCTGCGCCAGCACCGCCGGCTCCTTCAGCGCCGCGGTCGCCAGCCGGTTCAGCGCGGCGATCACCTCGGGCGGCGTGCCGCGCGGCGCGAACAGGCCGAACCAGGTGGCTGCGTCGAAATCGGCGAGGCCGCTTTCCTGCATGGTCGGCACGTCCGGCAGTTCCGGCAGCCGCTGCCTGCTCGTCACGGCCAGCGGGCGCAGCCGGCCGGCCTTGATCATCGGCAGCGGCGCGGTCGGCGTGTCGACCATCATGTCGACGTCGCCGGCCAGCAGCCCCGTCATGGCGGGCGCCGCGCCCTTGTACGGCACGTGCTGTATCGACAGCTTCGTTGCGTTCAGGAACAGCTCGGTCGTCAGGTGCGGCGAGCTGCCTTCGCCGGGCGACGCGAAGTTGAGCTTGCCCGGCTCCGCCCTAGCTTTCGCGACCAGGTCGCCGAGCTTGTTGTAGGGCGACTGCGCATTGACGAACAGCAGGTACGGCTGGCTGGCGATCAGCGAAATCGGCGCGAAGGAGGTGATGCCGTCATAGGACAGCTTCGCGTACAGGTGCGGCGCCATCGCATTGGACGTCAGCCCGCCCCACAGCAGCGTGTAGCCGTCGGCCGGCGCGCGCGCCACCCTGGCCGCGCCTATCGTGGTGCCGGCCCCGGCAACGTTCTCTACGACGAAGGCGCCGCCCGACTGTTTCTGGAACGCCTGCGCCAGCAGCCGCGCGCTGGCGTCGGTCGCGCCGCCCGGCGCATACGGCACGACGATGGTCACCGTGCGCTCCGGGTAGTCCGCGGCGCGAGCGGCTGTGCTGCCGAATGCCTGCACCGTCAGCATTGTCAGGGCCGACAGCAGCACCGGGGCGGCGGCGCGCATCGAGCGGGTAAGAGTCATCGCAAGTCTCCTTATTGTTGGTATGGCCTGGTCCAAGCGCATTTAACCGCATTCCGATCAAGAATATAATCGCCATTATTTTCTGAATTAAGAAGCAGCGCGCATGAATGTAACCCAGCGGCAGATGCAGGCCTTCCTCGACATCGCGCGCCTCAGCAGCTTCACCCGCGCGGCCGAGCGGCTGCACATCACGCAGTCGGGCCTGAGCGCGATGATGCGCGACCTGGAGGAGCAGCTGAAGTGCAGGCTGTTCGACCGGACTACGCGCTCCGTCAGCCTGACCGCGGAAGGCTTGCAGCTGGTGCCGGTGGCGAGCCGCATCGTGGCCGAGCTGGCGTCGGTGTCGGACGCGATCAGCCAGATCACCAGCACCGCGCAGCGGACGCTGACCGTGGGCGCGACGCCCATCATTGCCGACGGCGTCATGCCCTCGGCGGCCGCCGCGTTCCGGCGCGCACATCCGCAGATCAACCTGCGGATCCGGGACCTGAGCCGGCAGGCGATCCAGGAAGGCGTGGCCAACGGCGCGCTCGACGCCGGCTACGGCGCGTTTTTCAAGGAATCGTCGGGCATCGCGCGTACGCCGCTGGCCGAATTCGCGATGTGCGCGGTGTCGCCGCTCGACAGTAAGGAGAAAGCGCCACGGGCCAGGCCCGGCCCCGGCCAGACCGACTGGTCGGCGCTGCGGGACCAGCCACTGATCGGGCTGCCGCCGGACAACCCGGTGCAGGAGCTGATCGAGGAGCAGTTACGCCGGATCGGGCGCGGCGACGAGGACAGGCCGGTCTACGAGAACTTCCAGACCCTGCTGGCGATGGTGGAAGCCGGCCTGGGCGTCGCGGTGCTGCCGTCCTTCATCGCCCCGGCCTGCCGGCGCTACCGGGTGCGGATCGCGCTGTTATCGGCGCCAGCGGTGTCGCTGAATTTTTATGAAATCACGCGCAAGGGCCGGCCGCCGCCGGAAGCGCTTTCCACGCTGGCCGATTCGATGCGCGCCGAGTTCGACGCGCATGCGGGGCAATGACCCGGCCGGTCAGCCGCCGCGCCGCCCCGGCCACATCCGCTGGAACACCTGGTCCCGGTTGACCAGCAGGTGCTTCAGCGCGGCGGCCACGTGCAGCGCCACCAGCACCAGCAGGGTCACCGCCACCACGCCGTGGATGGTGCCGAACAAAGTCTGCACCGGCTTGCTTTCCCAGGCCCACTGCGGCAGCGGAATGCCGAAGAACTTGACGCCATACTTCCCGAACGAGGACGCCAGGTAGCCCGACAGCGGCTGCAGCAGCATGCACAGGTAGAGCAGCCGGTGGCTCCAGGCGGCGGCCCGCGCCTGCCAGCCCGGCAGGCCGGCCGGCAGCGGCGGCGGCTTGTGGGTCGCGCGCCAGGCAAGGCGCACCAGCACGAGCAGCAGCACCAGCACGCCGAAGGACTTGTGCAGGTTGACGTAGAAGCCGCGCGCCGGCGTGTTGCGCGGGATGTCTTCCAGCGAGAAGCCCAGCCACAGCATGCCGATGATCAGGACTGCCAGCAGCCAGTGCAGCGCCATGGCCTGCCAGGTATAGCGGGCAGGCGCGCCGGCGCGCGCCGCGGCCTGCCTGTTCTCGACGATCGCGCTCATTGGATCACCACGCCCCACGGCAGCTCGCCGACCGTGATTTCCTTGGCCACCGCGTTGGCCGAGGTATCGATCACCGAGACCGAGTTCGAGCGGCCGTTGGCGACATACAGCTTCTTGCCGTCGGGCGTGATCGCCATGTTCCACGGACGCTTGCCGACCGGGATGGTGGCAACCACCGCGTTGCTGGCCGTATCGATCGCCGACACCGTGCCGTCCTTGCCATTCGAGACGTAGACCCGGCTGCCGTCAGGCGCCATCGTCACGCCGTTGGAGAAGTTGCCGGCCTTGATTTCCTTCAGCACCTTGCGGCCCGGCACGTCGATCGCGTAGACCATGCTGGCGATCTCGCAGGCGACATAGGCGACCTTGCCGTCGGGGCGGAATGCGATGCCGCGCGGCCGCATGCCGACCTTGACCGACGCCACTTCCTTGCGCGCCGCCACGTCGATCAGGTCCACGGTGTCGGCATCCTCGGCGCTGACCATCACCAGCTTGCCGTCCGGGCTGAACACCGCGTGCTCCGGGTTCTTGCCGCTGGTGGAGACGGAAAACTCCTTGTGATTGGTGGCCGTGCTGATGAAGCTGACCGCGTTCGACACTTCGCTCGCCGCGGCGATCCATTCGCCGGACGCGGAAGCGGACACGCCTTCGGGCGACTCGCCGAGCGGCACGGTGCCGGAAGCCTTGCGGCTCTGCAGGTCCAGCATCAGCAGCGCATTGGCCGGCTGGTCGCTGACATACAGCGTGTTGCGCGCCGCAGCCGCGCCGCGCGGCTTGGCGCCGGCCTTCATCTCGGCGACGACGCTGTCGGTCGCAATGTCGATCACCGAGATCGTGCCGGATTTCTCATTGGACACATAAGCGAACGGGGCCGCCATGACGATGCACGGAAACAGCAGCGCGACGGACACGACGCGGCGAGACCATTTTCTGTTGTTCATGTTTATCTCCTCGTTATGATTTGTGCTACAGCATAGCAGCGGCGCGGGCGGCAGGCATGACCGCTGCGCGCCGGCCTCAGACGAGCTGGTATTCGACCGGCAGCAGCGGCTGCGGCAGCCGGGTCTCGCCCAGCGTCTCGCGCAGGCTGATCTCGATGGCCCGGCAGATGGTTTCCAGCGGCAGGTCGTTGGGCGCCAGGCCGAACGGCTCCTCGATCTCGTCGCCAAGCGCATCGAGCGCAAAGAAGGTGTAGGCGACGATGGCCACCACGAACGGCGTCATGAAGCCCAGCGTATCGACCAGCCCGAACGGCAGCAGGAAGCAATAGAAGTAGGCGGTCCGGTGCAGCAGCAGGGTATAGGAAAACGGGATGGGCGTGCCCTTGATCCGCTCGCAGGCCGAGCAGGCCGCGACGAGCGCGGACACATTGGCGTCCACCGCCACCGCGAGGCAGCCGTCGATCCGGCCGTCTGCGATGCACCGGGCGAGGTCCTGCCCCATCCGGTCCATCAGGAAGTTCGGCTTGTGGACCGCGCCGGCGAATCGGCGCCACTCCTCCGGCGCCAGCAGCGACTCGACATCGGCATTGCTGTCGGAATCGCGCAGATGGTGGCGCAGCGCATGCGCATGCGCCATCGCCCGGTAGATCATGCGGACGCGGATGTCGTCCAGCCCGGCCGGTGCATGCGATGCGGCGGATGGCCTCGCGGCAATCAGGCTCAGGCACTGGCGGGCCAGGTTGCGGCTATGGAATACGACTTCGCCCCATAGCCGCCGGCCTTCCCAGTAGCGGTCGTACGCGGAGTTGTTGCGAAAGCCGAGGAAGATCGCGAGCGGCAACCCTATCAGCGTAAACGGGATGGTGGTCAGCGTGATCTTGTGGTGGAGGATGGAGCCGTGGGTTAGCGTGACCGCAATCGCAAGCAGCGTGGTCACCACCAGGCTCTTCCAGATCCGGCTCAGCACCGAACCCCGCATGATCAGGAACAGTTTAAGTCCCGATGGGCGTTCGCGAATGATCACCGCGCGCTCCCGGGGCGTAGCAGCTGCGCACGGCATTCGTGCAGGCGCTTAGGAAAGTCGCACATCGATGGAGTCCTCCTGGTTGTTCGCGGTTGTAGACGGTGAGACACATTGTTCCACCTTATCAGGCTATCGATGCCGGATCGGCGCAATGCCGGCATTTCCGTAAAACCTGCCAGCCCGCTTCCCTGCCGCGCCGGCATGGCGATGGATCCCGCGCGTCCGCCCAGGCATTCACCATGTTGCATGCGGGATACATCGCGACGACTGCTTTCGCCCGAAAGTTGCCAGCTGGCATTGCCAGCCTCGGGCATTTCTCTTAGGCTGATGACTTTCCGAAATGCATCTTCCGCGATGCCGCTGCCTCGGCGCCTCCAGTAATCTCCGCACCCTATTACATGCCTATTCCAACACAGGAACGCAGCCTTCTGCCTTTCGTCACCCTGCAGGGCGCCATCTGCACCCTCTCCGGTTTTATCGGTTATTTCCTGATGCGCGAGCGCGGCCACCAGGCCATGTTCGAGTTCACGTCCATCATGCTGACCTTCGCCATGCTGGCCGCTACCCTGGCCTACGGCTTCGGCGCCAGGCTCGGCCTCGGCGGCAAGATGCTGATGAAGCTGGGATTCTTCGTGCCCGGCGTGGTGCTGCTGTCGGGTAACCAGTCGGTCTGGGCGATGTCCTTCGCCTTCGGCAGCTTCCTCGGGCTGACCTGGGGCGCGCGCCACTGGCTGGAGATGCAGCTGCTGAGCGACGGCCAGCGCGACGCCTACGCATCCCATGCCGGCGCGCTGGCAGTGGCCGGCGGCATCGCCGCGACGCTGTTCTCCACCCTGCTGCTGACGCAGACCGTCAACAGCGCCCGGCTGCTGTATGCGCTGTATGGCGCCGCCTGCCTGCTGGCCGCCTGGCGCCTCGGGCGCGGCATGCCGGACGCGCCGCTGCAGCCGCTCAAGGCGCCGCTTGCGCTGGTGCGGCGGCCCGATTTCCTGGCCTGCCTGCCGCTGTTCTTCCTCGAATCCGGGCTGTTCGGCCTGGGCCAGGCCATCACCTCGATCGGCGCTTCCCGCGCGATGGGATCGGCAGCCGCGCTCGGCACCGTCGCCACGGTCGCCGGCCTGGCCGGCGGCGTCGGCCTCTACCTGTCCGCGCGCCGGCGCGACGTCGACAACCGCGCTTCCTGGCTGGGCGGCTCCTGCCTGGCCATGGCGATCGCGTTCCTGTTCCTGGCCGGCAGCGCCTGGATACCCGGCCTGTTCGTGGTTCACCTGATCGCCAAGGCCGCGGCCGGCCCCTTTCTCGGCGCCAGCGAACACGTGCTGAACCAGAGGGCGCTCGACATTGCCGGCGACCTCGGCGACCGCATCGTCGTTCGCGAGGTCACGCTGTGGGCGCTGCGCATGGCGTCGCTGCTGGGTTTCTGGGCGCTGTCGACCGCGATGCCGCCTGCCGTCATGCTGGCCGCCGGCGCGCTGCTGATGGCCGCGGCCGTGGGACTGGAATACCTGGTCGCCCAAGCCTGGTTCGGCGAAGGCGCGCGCCAGCCGGCCTAGTTCGTCAGGCGCGGCCTGCGGTCGAAGTCCGGGCTGCGCAGACCTTGCCGGTATTGCGCAGCCTCGACTGCGGGCCGCGCGAAGCCGGCTATGCTGCAGGGTCCGAACGTTGCTGCCCCTGCCGAAAGGACTTCCGATGCGCGCATTCCCGGCCTCCCTGGCGCTGAAACTGACGCTGACACCGTTGCTGATCCTCGGGCTGCTGTGCGGCGCCCAGACCGCCGCCGCCCGCGACGAACCGTATGGCGCTTCCAGGCCCAGCGCCGACGGCATCGGCAAGACCTATATGGGCCGTGAAATATCGCAGGTGATGGGCTATCCCGGCGCCGACTGGCTGGAGCGCGGCAGCCGGGAAAAGGAGGAAAGGCCGGACCTGCTGCTGGCGGCGCTGGAACTGAAGCCCGGCATGGCGGTGGCCGATGTCGGCGCCGGCACCGGCTATTACTCGTGGCAGATTGCAACCCGCATCGGCGAGACGGGCCGGGTCTACGCGGTCGACGTGCAGCCGCAGATGATAGACCTGCTCAAGGAGCGCATGCGGCAGCGCGGTGTGCGCAACGTGCAGCCGGTGCTGGGCGCCGCGACCGACACCGGCCTGGCGCCGGCTTCCATCGACCTGGCGCTGATGGTCGATGTCTACCACGAGCTCGACCATCCGCGCGAGATCCTCGACAGCGTGCTGCGGGCATTGCGCCCCGGCGGCAGGCTGGCGCTGGTCGAGTACCGCGCCGAGGACGACAGCGTGCCGATCAAGCGCCTGCACAAGATGAGCGTCGCGCAGATCCGCCGCGAAGTCGGCGCGCAGGGCCTGCTGTGGCAGCAGACGGTGGAAACCCTGCCGTGGCAGCACATCGTCATTTTCCGCAAGCCGTGAAGGATGGCGGCGGCACCGATGCAGCTATATGTAGGCACCAGCGGCTATCTGTACCGGCACTGGAATAACGGCGTCTTCTACCCGCGCGGCGTGAAGGACAGGCTGGCTTATGCAATGGCCCGGATGACGGCGATGGAAATCAATTCCAGCTTTTACCGGATACCGCCGCCGGACACGGTGGCGCAGTGGGCCGGCAGCGTGCCGGCTGGCCGACGCCTGGTGCTGAAAGCGCCGCAGTCGGTGTCGCACCGGCGTCGGCTCAAGCTGCACAGCGAAGGCGGCGTGAGACAGGGCGCGGACCTGCTGGCGTATTTCATCGAAGGCGTGCTGCGCATCGAAGCCGACAGGCGCGGCCCGGTGCTGCTGCAGCTGCCGGGGCAGATGCAAGTCGACCTGGCGCGGCTGGAAGCGGTGCTGGAGCTGTTCGATGCGCACCGCGTCAGGCTCGCCCTCGAGATACGGCATCCTTCCTGGTTCGTCGCGCCGACGCTGGGCCTGCTGGAAAGGTACGGCGCCGCACTCGTGGCGTCCGACTGGCCCGAGTTCAGCACGCCGCTCGTTGCCACCTGCGATTTCCTTTATCTGCGCCGGCATGGGCCCGGCGCGCTGTATGCCAGCAGCTACGACGATGCCGCGCTGTCGGCCGACCTGGCGCTGCTGGGCTCGCAGGCGGCGAAGGAAGCCTATGTGTTCTTCAACAATGACATACACGGGTATGCGCCGTGGAATGCGATGCGGATGATGCAGTTGATGGACGCGTAAGGTTGCGGCCTCGTCTGCAAGACCGTTTCCTCGCGCGGCAGCGTGGCGTTCAGTTCGGCCGCAAGCCTGCCGCCTCTCCCAGCTGTTCCCTCAGCATCGCCAGCATCGCCTCGGCCGCCGGCGACAGCGCGCTGTCCCGGCGGGTCACCAGGCCGATGGAGCGGCGTATCGCCGGCTCGACCAGGGGCCGGCGGGCGATGCCGACGCTGCCGATCACGTCCGCCGCCATGGCCGGCAGCGCGGCCACGCCCAGTTCCTCGACCACCATCGCGCCTATCGTCGCCAGGTGGTCAACCTCGTAGGCGGGATGGAAGGCAAACCCGTTCTGCAGCGCCGCCGCTTCGACGTACTGGCGCACGCTGGTGTGACGGGACATCGAGATGTGCGGCGAGGACAGCGTGTCGGTGAAACGCACCGGGCCGCGCGCGCGTCCCAGCGGGTGCGCGCGCGCGGCCAGCAGCACGAAGGAGTCGGTCGTCAGCGGCGCGTAGTCGAGGTCGGTGTAGGCCGGGTTGGCGGCGGTGAGCGCAAAATCGACCCGGCCTTCCCGCACCAGTTCGAACGCCGGCTCGGACAGCGTGTCGACCAGCGACAGCCTGACATCCGGGTACCTCGCGCCGAATGCGCGGAACAGCCGCGGCACGATGCGCGCGGCCAGCGAGGGCATCGCGGCCAGCGCCACCTGGCCGCGCCGCACCGCCGCCACGTCGTGGACGGCGATCACGGTGCGCTCCAGCTCGGACAGCAGTTGCCCGGCATGCGAGGCCAGCACCGCGCCCGCCGCGGTCAGCGCGACCGCGCGCGTGGTGCGGTCGAACAGCCGGCTGCCCATCGTCGCTTCCAGCCTGACCACCAGCGTCGACAGCGCGGACTGCGACAGGTGCATTTCCTTCGCGGCCTTGCTGAAGCTGAGCGAGGTGGCCACCGCCAGGAAGGCGCGCAGGTCACGGGTTGAAAGATTTATCTCCATGGTCGATAAGTCTATAGAAAATATGCGATTCACAGAAATAACATGCCAGCGCACACTGCATTTTTTTTAACCCTGACGCCGACACCATGGACGCATCGAACACCGCCGCAGCACCCAATCCAGCACAGGCCGCCGGCCTGCCCACGCCATCGCGCGCCTGCGCGCTCATCGCCGGCGGCGGCACCATGGGCGCCGACGTGGCGCTGGTGCTGGCCCGCGCCGGCTGCCGCACCCTGGTGCTGGAGCCGTCGGAAGCCCGGCGCCAGGCGCTCGGCGCCTATCTCGACGCCGGCCTGCAGAACCTCGGCGCGGCGCACCGGCGCGACCGCGTATCGGCCTGCGCGTCCATGGACGACGTCGACTGGCAGGCGGTGGACCTGGTCATCGAATGCATCCCGGAAAAGCTCGCGCCCAAGCAGGCGCTGTTTGCCGAACTCGAAAAGCGCGCGCGGCCCGACGCGGTCCTGACCAGCAACAGTTCCAGCTTCCCGATCTCGGCGATTGCCGAGGGCCTGGCCAGCGCCGCGCGCATGTTCAACCTGCATTTCTTCATGCCGGCGCACCTGGTGCCGCTGGTCGAGGTGGTGCTGGGCGAACGCTCGTCGCCGCCGCTGGCGGAATCGCTGTCGGCCTTCATGCGCGGCTGCGGCATGGTGCCGGTGCTGGTGCGCCGCGACCTGCCCGGTTTCCTGGCGAACCGGCTGCAGCATGCGATGGCCCGCGAGGCATTCGCGATGATCGACGCCGGCATCGCCACCGCCGAGGACGTCGATGCGGCCGTGCGCTTCGGCTTCGGCTTCCGCTTCCTCGCGGCCGGCCCGGTGCTGCAGCGCGACCATGCGGGCATCGATGTGCACTGCCCGGCCGCGGCCACCATGTACCCGTCGCTGGCGACCAACACCGTGCCGGCGAAGGCGCTGACGGAACGGCTGGAAAGCGGCCGCTTCGGCATGAAGACCGGCGAGGGCTTCTACAAGTGGACGCCGGAAACCATCGCCGCCGAGCGCAAGCGCTATGACGACATGCTGATGGCCGGCCTGCGGCTGCTGGCCCCGGAACTGCCGAAGATCGCCGACGAGTAAGCGCGCATCGCTGTCCCTACCCCCCTAGCAAAACTGGAGCCCCATGCCACGCATCGCATTGATACATGCCCTCAGCCACTCGGTGGACCCGATCAACCAGGCAATGGCCAGCGACTGGCCGGAAGCCACGCGCATGAACCTGCTCGACGACTCGCTGTCGGCCGACCTGGCCGCATCGGGCCGCGGGCTGGACGAGACGATGAACAGGCGCTTCCGCGACCTGGCCGACTACGCGGTCGGCACCGGCGCCGACGCCATCCTGTTCACCTGCTCCGCCTTCGGTCCCTGCATCGAGGCGGTGGCCCGCCATTACGCGCCGATGCCGGTGCTCAAGCCTAACGAAGCGATGGTGGCCGATGCCGCCGGCGCGCCCGGCCCGATCGGGCTGATCGCCACGTTCGGCCCGACGCTGACCTCGATGCCGCCCGAGTTTCCTGCCTCGGCGACGCTGCAATGCGCGCTGGCCGAAGGCGCGCTCGACGCGCTCAACCGCGGCGACGCCGAGACGCACGACCGCCTGATCGCCGAGCAGGCCGGGCGCCTGCAGGCCGCGGGCTGCAAGACCATCGCGCTGGCGCAGTTCAGCATGGCGCGGGCGCGCGGCCTGTGCGAGGAAGCGACCGGGCTGCGGGTGCTGACCACGGTCGGCAGCGCGGTCGCTGAACTGAAGCGGCGGCTGGCGGCCGCGGGCGGCTGAACCCGCCGCGGATTGCATCGCCCACGGCATCGCCGATAGCCACACCGACAACAACCATTACAACAGGCAAGGAGACAGAACCATGTTCAGGAAAGCCCTTTTCGCATCGCTGCTGCTGGTGCAGGCGCTGGGCGCGGCAGCCAGCGACTATCCGTCGAAACCGATCAAGTTCATCGTGCCCTATCCGCCCGGCGGCCCGACCGACGCGATGGCCAGACTGATCCAGACGCCGCTGCAGGCCAAGCTCAAGACCCCGGTCATCATCGAGAACCGCGGCGGCGCGGGCGGCAATATCGGCACCGACTTCGTCGCCAAGTCGCCCGCGGACGGCTACACCATCGTGCTCGCGGCAAGCGGCCCGATGGCGGTCAACAGCACGCTGTACCGTTCGATGCCCTTCGACCCGATGAAGGACCTGGCGCCGGTGATCCAGATCTCGGCCTTCCCGCTGGTGCTGGAAGTGCATCCGTCGGTCAAGGCCAACAACCTCAAGGAATTCCTGGCGCTGGCAAAGGCCAACCCGTCAGAGCTTGGCTTCGCTTCCGCGGGCAACGGCACGCCGCAGCACCTGGCCGGCGAACTGTTCAACACCACGACCGGCCTGAAGCTGCAGCACATCCCGTACAAGGGCGCCGGCCCAGCGCTGATCGACGTGCTGGGCGGCCATGTAAAGGTCATGTTCGACATCCTTGGCAGTTCAGTCCAGTACATCAAGTCCGACAAGCTACGCCCGCTGGCCGTGACCACCGCGAAACGCAGCCCGGCGCTGCCCGACGTGCCCACGATGGCGGAGGCCGGCCTGCCGGGCTATGACATTTCGGGCTGGCATGGCATTGCCGCGCCCGCGGCCACGCCCAAGCCCGTCATCACCCAACTGAACAAGGCGATCAACGAGATCTTTGCCGATCCCGAATTCAAAAAGCGCTGGGAAGAGCTGGGCACGCCGATCGTCGGCGGCACGCCCGAGGCTTTCGGCGCGCTGGTGAAGTCCGACACGGTGAAGCTGGGCAAGCTGGTGAAGGACGCGGGCGTCACGGTCGACTGACGGCCAGCTGAAGATGGTCCCGGGTCGGCCGCACAGCCGCCCCGATGCAGCACCCGGATGCCGGAGGCCGCCCGCGCACCCTTGCCGGCGGCCTGCGGCGTCAGATTCACTGCGCTATGTCAAAGTTTTTATCGCAGTGGCGCGCACGATCTAGCCCAACATTACGTCGCCGGCTTCCGGCGCAGCGCCATCCTCCGCTGCGTGCGGCCCGACTGCGCCGGCGCGGGCATGCCGCGGCACACCGGACTTTCCGCAAGTCCCATTTCCCGGCGCACGCCCGATGGTTCGTCTTTCTCCCCTACTGCGCAGGAGGTGTTCCATGTTCCCGAAACTGTTGGCAGAATTTATCGGCACGCTCTGGCTAGTGCTGGGCGGCTGTGGCAGCGCCGTGATCGCCGCGGCATTTCCCCAGCTGGGCATCGGCCTGCTCGGCGTCTCGCTTGCATTCGGCCTCACCGTGCTGACCGCGGCCTATGCGCTCGGCCCGGTGTCCGGCGGCCATTTCAATCCGGCAGTGTCGGTGGGCCTGTGGGCTGGCGGGCGCTTCCCGGTCGCCAACCTGCTGCCCTACATCCTGGCGCAGGTGGCCGGCGCCATCGTCGGCGCGGCCCTGCTCTACCTGATCGCCAGCGGCAAGGCCGGCTTCAGCCTTGCCGATGGCCTCGCGTCGAACGGCTACGGCGAGCATTCGCCGGGCAAGTACAACATGGTCTCGGGGCTGGTGTCCGAAGTGGTGATGACCTTCATGTTCCTGATCGTGATCCTGGGCGCCACCCACAAGCGCGCGCCGGTCGGCTTCGCCGGCGTGGCGATCGGCCTGGCGCTGACGCTGATCCACCTGATCAGCATCCCGGTGACCAACACCTCGGTGAATCCGGCGCGCAGCACCGGCCCGGCCATCATGGTCGGCGGCTGGGCCTTGCAGCAGCTCTGGCTGTTCTGGCTGGCGCCGATGCTGGGCGCGGCGCTCGCGGGCTTTACCTACAAGGCCCTGCTCGAATCGGAGTCCGCCGAATCGCCGCCGATCACGGGACGCATGGAGATCGCGGGTTAGCAGTCGCGGGTCCGCCGCCGCGCATGCGGCGGCGACGCTTACAGCGGATGATGCGGCAATGCGGGCGCCGCGGCGTTCCTGTCCAGCTTGAACACGCTCACCGAGCGTTCCAGCGCGGCGGCCATGTCCTGCAGCGAGTGCGCGGCGGCGGCGGCTTCCTCGACCAGCGCGGCATTCTGCTGCGTCACCTGGTCCATCGAACTCAGCGCCTGGTTCATTTCCTGGATGCCGGCGCTCTGCTCGCAGGATGCGGCCATGATGTCCGCCATGATGCCGGCGACTTTCCGGACGCTGTCGACCACTTCGTCCATGGTGCCGCCCGCCTGCCCGACCAGTTCGCTGCCGGTCCTGACCTTGTTCACGGAATCGTCGATCAGCAGCTTGATCTCCTTTGCCGCGCCGGCGGAACGCTGCGCCAGCGAGCGCACTTCCGCGGCCACGACCGCGAAGCCGCGGCCCTGTTCGCCTGCCCTTGCCGCTTCTACCGCGGCATTGAGCGCCAGGATGTTGGTCTGGAACGCGATGCCGTCGATGACGGTAATGATGTCGACGATCTTCCGCGAAGAGTCGTTGATCGCGTTCATCGTCGCCACCACCTGCGACACGACTTCGCCGCCCCTGGCCGCGACCGCCGATGCGGACACGGCCAGCTGGTTCGCCTGCGTCGCATTGTCCGCGTTCTGCTTGACCGTCCCCGTCAGCTCTTCCATCGACGACGCAGTCTCTTCCAGCGCGCCGGCCTGGTGTTCGGTGCGCGTCGACAGGTCCTGGTTGCCCACCGCAATCTGCGACGACGCGGCGGCCACCTGCTCGGTGCCCTGGCGTATCGATGTGACGACGCCTGCAAGGCCGGCGCTGATGCCGTTCATGGCAATCATCAGCCGGCCGATTTCATCGTGGCTCGGCGGCGTCAGCGTGACCGTCAGGTCGCCTTCCGCCAGCCTTTCGGCGGCCGCCCTTGCCGCGCCCAGCGGCGTCGACACCACGCGCCTGACCATCAGCAGGAACGCGGCAGCGAAGCCGAGCAGCGCAAGCCCGCCGGTCAGCAGCAGCACGTTGCGCATGCTGGTGACCTCGCGCCTGACTTCGTCCACGAAAGCGACGCCGGCAATGGTCCAGTTCCAGTCCTTGTTGGTTTCGTACACCAGCATCTGCTCGGGCTGCAGCACGCCCTCGGCATTGACCGGCTGCACGCGCAGGCTGCCAGCCTTGGCCTGCAGGATGTCCCGGATGAATTCGCGGCCATCGGCGTCGCGCATGCCCAGCGCCTGCTCGCCCTCGCTGCGCGGGTGGACCACGAAGCTGCCGAAGCCGTCGCCTTCCTTGGCGTTCAGCACGAAGAAATAGCCCGACTCGCCCACCTTCATCGACTTGATGCGATCTTTCAGCGCAGCCACGTCGGACGAGATGTCGACGCCGACATACAGGATGCCGATCACCCGGTTGGCCGCGTCCTTCACCGGCACATAGTCGGTCGCATGCGGCTTGCCGAACAGGACCGCCAGGCCGCGATACGATTTCCCCTGCATCAGGCTGGCATAGGCCGGGTGCGACTGGCCCAGCTTCGTGCCGACAGCACGGGCGCCATCGGCCTTCTTCACCGAAGTCGCCACGCGCAGGAAGTCGTCGCCGTGCTTGATGAAGACGGTCGCATTTCCGCCGGTCATCCGGGAGAACCGGTCCACCGCATCGAAATTCAGGTTCAGGTCGGCGTCGCCGTTCTTGAGGATGGGGACGACCGTGCCGCCGGTGTCGACCGTGCGCTGCGCATCGACGGCAAAACTGCCGGGCAGCAGGCTGGCGAACACGTGGGAAAACTTTTCCACCGCGCCCAGCTGGGTCTTATTGAAGGTCTCGATCATGCTCCCGATGTCATGCGTCTGCGTGCCGACCAGCTCGGTCGCGCGTTTTTCCAGCGCATTGGACATCGTGTAGGAGACGAACAGGATCAGTCCCAGAAAAAGGCAGCCGACCAGCGGAAACGTAAACAGGGTGAGTTTGGCTCCGACGGTCCGACGGGCTTGGTTATTGCGGAATATCTTCATGTCCAGTGGGAAAAGTTGAGCTTGCTCCGGGAACCGCAATCGCTGCGGTTCACAAAGTTTCATCATAGCAACTAATCAGCGGTGAGGGACAGGAAAAGTTTACTTTAAGTAAGATTTAACTGCCGGTTAGCAACACTGGCATGGCGGTAACCTTGCCAGGTGGATAACAATTGGGAGGTCGTATAAAGGAATGAAAATAACGCCTGGTCTATCGGCCGCAGGCGTCCTCGTTCCGGCGCTGCATCGTTATCCGGCGCATTCGCTGCTGCCTGAAAGGAACTTCATCCGCCGACCCGTGGTCATTCCTTTAACTTCGAGGAGACGAGATGAGCGATGAATTCCGGGTAGGCGACAAGGTGTCATGGCATTCGCCCCAGGGCATCGTGCATGGCACCATCAAGAAGAAACTCACCTCGCACACCAGCATCAAGGGCCACGAAGTCGCGGCTTCGCCGGACAATCCGGAGTACCTGGTCGTCAGCGACAAGACCGGCGCCGAGGCTGCGCACAAGGCGACTGCGCTGAAGAAGTCCTGACGGGCGAACCCGGCGCACGGCTTTGCCTGGACGCCGGCTGAAACCCCGCGCCGCTTGCGCCGCGTTCAGGCGGGGTGCTGGTAGCGGTACTCCTGCGTGCGCCCGCCGTACCCGTAGGATGCCGCCTTCACATCCTCGACATGGATATAGCTTTCCTCGTGCAGGTCGCCGAGCATCTTCGCCATGCCGTCGAACGCTTCCTTGATGTAGAGCGCCTTCTCGTCCTTGGTATTGGTCTCGTCGGTGATCTTTATATCTAAATAAAAACTGTTCCTGCGCTGCTCCTTCAATGACACGCCGCCGATGATCCAGTCGGCCGGATCGATGTAATCGATCGCAATCGCGGTCACCTCGCGCTTCTTCCTCAGGATGCGGGTCGTCAAATCGAGCAGCAGTTCGGAAATACGCCTGGTCAGTTCAGGGGACTTGGCGGCGCTTACTTTTACATTAAGGATGGGCATGAACATCTCCTATTAGTTAGCTATGCAACTACATGGAAAAAAAATTTTACGTCAGGCTATTGCGCGTGCTTCTCACCTTTTCCACTGTCTCCTTGAAATGCTGCGCGCCCAAATCTTTTTTCAAACGCTGCGTGACCACGGCGCTGGCCGCATTGAGCGCATCCTTCAATTCCTGCGCCGCGGCCGTCGGATAAATCGCATATTCCCTGCCGTCGGCCAGCGTCGGACGGCGTTCGACCATTTCCATCGTCTGCAGCCCATCGAGCGTGCGCGTGGCAGTCGGCCGGGAGATGGCCAGTTCCCTGGCCAGTTCATTCTGCAGCAGCCCCGGCTTCTCCAGGATGACCCGCAGCATGAATGCCTGCGGCGGCGTCATGCCGAACGGCTTGAACGCCTTGGTCCATTCGCGCTCAAGGACGCGGGCAAGCGCGCTGGTGTTGAAGTAGAGGCAGTGATCGAACATGGGATGAATATAGGTGATTATAGTTAGCGTTGCAACTAGTTTTGGATAATTTTGAAGATAGGTTGGCAGCAGCTTCCGTGCCATTTCGCCGGCTAGCCGATGACGAGCATGCGCTCGATCACGACCCCAAGTGAATCGCTTTAAAATCGGCAATCCGAACGAACAGGAGATTCGATGCCGCTAAGCGATAAGCAGGCCGGCGTTGCCAAGGGCATGGGCGCCGGTGTCATGGTTACGCTCGCGGGCATGGCCGGCATGGTGGCGCTGTTTGGCCGGACATTTGGCGGCCCGGACCGGGCTGGCCTTTGTGCGGTGGCTCTGCTCGCGCCGGCGCTTGCTTTGGCGTTCTCGATCGCGCGGCTTGCACGGCATCGCTTCTTCAACGCGGAAGACATCGACGGCAGCGCGTCGAGCGCCGGTTCCGATACCGCGAGGCAGCTGCAATCCCTGCTGCAGAATACGCTCGAACAGGCAGTGCTTGCCGCATTGGCCTATGCGGGCTGGTGCGCGCTTGCGCCGGACTTTCTCATGCCCGCGCTGCCGGCGGCGGCACTGCTTTTCCTGCTCGGAAGAATTCTGTTCTTTGCCGGTTATGCGCACGGCGCACAGTCCCGCGCATTCGGCTTTGCGCTGACCTTCTATCCAACGCTCGCATTGGTCTTTGGGGATGCCGGTTTCGTGATCGTGAACGCCGCAGGGCTGCTTCGCCAGTTTGCCGCAGGCGGATGAATCAGTCCTTATCTGCGCATTGCCTGAGTTGCCGGGCTATGCAGCGGGAAATTCCCGGTTGTGTTTTGCTGCCACCCGGTTTCCAGAACGCCTCCGACAAAACCGACTTGTGATATCGTCCGTCGGTAAAAACAAGCGGGGAATTTCTCTCCGATGACAACCATACGGAGACCGGCTTGAAATTCCTTTATTCGACTTTATTGCTTGCCCTGCTTGCGGGCGGCGCACATGCAAGCGACCGGCTGCCTACCGTTGCGCCGGAAAGCTATACCCCGGAACAGAAGAAGGCGGCCGACGATTTCATGGCTGCGCGCAAGGGTCCGGTCTTTGGTCCGTTCGAGCCCCTGATGCACAGCCCGCAGGTGATGACGCTGGCCCGTTCCACCGGCGACTACCTGCGCTTCAACTCGGCATTGGGGAATATGCTCAGCGAGCTGGTGATCCTGGTCACAGCGCGCGAATGGTCGCAGGACTTCGAGTGGAATTTTCATTATCCGATCGCGCTCAAGGCCGGCATCAAGGCCAGCGTTGCCGATGCGATCCGCGATGGCCGCCGCCCGACCGGCATGACCGAGGACGAGGAAATCGTCTACGATTTCTCGACCGAGCTGCACAAGAACAAGCGCGTGTCCGATGCCACGTTTGCCCGCGCGGACAAGCGCTTTGGCAAGAAGGGCGTGGTCGACCTGACCGGCATCAACGCGTATTACACGCTGCTTGCGATGCAGCTGAACGTCGCGCAGTACGTGTCGCCGCAATATGCGACGAAGATGCCGCGCTTTCCGGAATAGGTTTGGGTAGGTCTTTTCTAAAAAAAGGAGAAATAACTTGTTTAGTCACATCATGGTTGGATCGGACGATATCGAGCGCTCGAAGCGCTTCTACGACGCGGTGCTCGGCACGCTGGGCGCGGGCGAGCCGGCGCGCAACCAGACGAATTCCGGGCACACCCGGCTGTTTTACCGTCATGACGGCAGCACCTTCGGCATCACGGAGCCCATTAACGGCGAGGAAGCCAGCTATGCGAACGGCGGCACGATCGGCTTCAAGTGCAACTCGCCCGAACAGGTGAAGACTTTCCATGACGTCGCGGTTGCCAACGGCGGCACGTCGGTCGAAGACCCGCCTGGCCTGCGCGAAGGCAGCATGGGGCCGATGCACCTGGCCTATGTGCGCGACCCCGACGGCCACAAGCTCTGCGCAATCTATCGCGGCAAATAACACCGGCGATCAAACCGGCGCGCAGCAGGCGAATGCCTGGCAAGCGCATGAGGCCCGAATGTATTCCGGGCCTTTTTCATGTCCGCGGCGCTGAAAGTCCGCGATGGTTTATTCCGGCGCAAAGGATGGTGCGGAGGCGGCACAACGTTACTTTTTCGAGTAAGCCCGATGTAAGGATTGCTGACTACTGTTTTCGGTGCAGGTCCAGAAAACCATAACGAGCCCGGCTTCATCAGGGCAATCACCGGAGACAATAATGACGCAGCAGACACCTTACCCGTTCACTCGCAGGACGGCCCTCAAGTCCATCGTCGCAGCCACCGCGCTTGCGGTCGGCCTGTTCGGCTGCGGCGGCAGTGACAATGACACGCCGCTCGAGAGCCGCTCTTACGCATCATGGACAGCCTCGATGCTGGACGCCACGCAGGCGCGCGCAGGCGCGGCGACGCCGGTCGCGCAGGTCTTCAGCGACCAGTCGATACGCCACGTGCTGCGGCTTTCGCTGGGCGGAGACAGCATCCGGGTCAAGGTGTCCAACCTGTTTGGCAAGGCGCCGATCACGTTCTCGGGCGTGCAGGTCGCCAGGAGCACCGGCGCTTCCAGCATCGACGTGAGCAGCAGCCGCACTGTCACGTTCAGTGGCCAGCCTTCCGTCACGTTGGCCGCCGGCGCGGAGCTGCTCAGCGACCCGATTGCGCTGCCGGTCACGCCGCAGACCAACCTCGCCGTCACGATGTATTTCGCGAGCTCGACCACCGTGGCGACAGTGCATGCGGTCGGCCGCCAGACGTCCTACATCGGCGCCGGCAACCAGCTGGCCGCGGCGTCGATCCCGGCTGCCACGACCGACCAGCGCCAGGCCTACTACGGCCTGACCTCTGTCGAGGCGGCGAGCACCGAGCAGGCCAGGGTCGTCGTCACCTTCGGCGATTCGATCACCGATGGAACCAACTCGACGGTCGACGCGGCCAAGCGTTATCCCAACCAGCTCGACGACAGGCTGAAGGCGGCCGGCCAGGCACGCACGGGCGTGGTCAATGCCGGGATATCCGGCAACCGCTGGATCAATGACATCACCGGTCCCAACGGCAACGGCCGCTTCGAACGCGACGTGCTCAACGTGCCAGGCGTCACCCATACCGTGATACTGCTGGGCGTCAACGATCTCCGCAATTCCTTCCGCTTCCCGGCGGAGGCAGTGACGACCGACCAGCTGATCGCGTCGATGACCAACGCCGTCAGCAGGTCCAAGGCAAAGGGCCTGAAGGTATTGCTGGGCACGATACTGCCTTGCAAGGGCGAGGCATTCTGCCCGGCATCGGTCGATGCGCAGAGGGAGGTAGTGAACGCGTGGATCAGGAATAACCGGGAAGTCGACGGCATCGTCGACTTCGACCGCGCCATCCAGAATCCAGCCGACCCCAGCGCCATCAACCCGGCGTATGACAGCGGCGACCATCTGCATCCGAACGATGCCGGCTATGGCGTGATGGCAGCGACCATCGACCTGGCCAAGCTGCAGTAAACCCTGGCCCGAACGCAGCAAATCCCTTGCCCCTGCCGCACATGTTGCGGCAGGGGCTTTTTGCCTGGCGGATCGGGAACGGCGGCCCGCCCTGGCTGCCAGCGCGCTCCGCACCCCTGCCCGGCCTATTCCCAAAAATTTTCCTTGCCCCGAATTTACTTTAGGTCTAAAGTATTTATTAAAAGCGCGCCGCGGCATGGCGCAACGATCCTGTAGAGACCGGAACGGATAACGGGGACAGAAATGGCAGTGACAGCGTACGTCGACACCTTTGCAGCTGACAATCTTCCGCCGGCCGACATGTGGCCGGAGATGCGCTTCGACCTGCCCGAGCTGCAGTACCCGGAGCGGCTGAACTGCGCGGTGGAACTGCTGGACCGGATGGTTGCATCGGGCCATGCGGACCGACCCGCCATCCTTGGCGCGCATGGCGCCTGGACCTACGCGCAGCTGCTGGACAGGGTGAACCGCATTGCCCGCGTGCTGCGCGAGGACATGCAGCTCGTCACCGGCAACCGCGTGCTGCTGCGCGGCCCGAACAACGCGATGATGGCGGCCAGCGTGCTGGCGATCTGGAAGGCAGGCTGCATCGCGGTGCCGACCATGCCCCTGCTGCGCGCATCCGAACTGGTGGCGATACTCGACAAGGCGCAGGTCAATGCCGCGCTGTGCGCGTTCCCGCTGAAGGAAGAGATGGTGCTGGCGGGCAGCCAGTCCGCGTCGCTCGGCCCGGTCGTCTATTTCAACGACGACGCGCCCGGCTCGCTGGAAGAGCTGATGGCGTCCAAGCCCGCCGGCTTCGAGGCGGTCGACACGCATGCCGAAGACGTCTGCCTGCTCGGCTTCACGTCCGGCACCACCGGCAAGCCGAAAGGCACGATGCATTTTCATCGGGACGTGATTGCAGTCTGCGACTGCTTCCCGCGCTCGACCCTGAAGAGCCAGGCCGACGACATCTTCATCGGCACCCCGCCGCTGGCTTTCACCTTCGGCCTCGGCGGCCTGCTCCTGTTTCCGCTGCGCGCGGGCGCATCGACGGTGCTGCTGGAAAAGCTGTCGCCCGACCTGCTGCTGCAGGCAATACAGAATTACCGGGCGACGATCTGCTTCACCGCGCCGACCTTCTACCGGCAGATGGCGCCGCTGGCAGGCCGGTACGACCTGTCCAGCCTGCGCAAGACGGTGTCCGCGGGCGAGGCGCTGTCGGTCGCGACACGGGAAAGCTGGCAGCAGGCGACCGGCATCCAGATGATAGACGGCATAGGCGCGACCGAGATGCTGCACATCTTCATTTCCGCGGCGGACGGCGACGTGCGCCCGGGCGCGACCGGCAAGCCGGTGCCGGGCTACCAGGCTTGCGTTCTGGACGACCAGGGCGAGCCGCTGCCGCCCGGCACGGTCGGACGGCTCGCGATCAAGGGGCCGACCGGCTGCCGCTACCTTGCAGACGAGCGCCAGCATGACTACGTGCACCAGGGCTGGAACCTGACCGGCGACGCCTATGAGATGGATGCCGACGGCTATTTCTGGTACCGCGCACGCACCGACGACATGATCATCTCCGCCGGCTACAACATTGCCGCGCCCGAGGTCGAGGATGCATTGCAGCGTCATCCGGCGGTCGCCGAATGCGCAGTCGTCGGCGAGCCGGACGAGGAACGCGGCCAGATCGTCAAGGCCTTCGTGGTGCCACGGCCGGAGGCCGAGCCGGGCGATGCGCTGGCGAAGGCGCTGCAGGACTTCGTCAAGCAGGCCATCGCGCCGTACAAGTATCCGCGCTCGATTGTATTCGTCATGTCGCTGCCGCGCACGCAGACCGGCAAGGTGCAGCGTTACAAGCTGCGCCTCGGCAAATGGTGAACATGCTGTGACTACCTGCTGCTGCGTGATGAACACCGCGACCGCAGGCCAGGTCGACTTTTAAGGAACGATGATGAACATAGTCTGTATCGGCGGCGGCCCCGCCGGCCTGTATTTCGCGCTGCTGATGAAGAAGCAGGACCCGGCCAATGAAATCACGGTGATCGAGCGCAACCGGCCGTACGACACCTTCGGCTGGGGCGTGGTGTTTTCCGACCAGACGCTGGGCAACCTCGTCAATGCGGACGAGCCGACGGCAAAGGAGATCCTGCAGTCGTTCAACCACTGGGATGACATCGACGTCCATTTCAAGGGGCGCACGGTGACCTCGGGCGGCCACGGCTTCTGCGGCATCGGGCGCAAGCGCCTGCTCAACATCCTGCAGCATCGCTGCGAGGCGCTGGGCGTGAAGCTGGTGTTCGAGACCGACGTCGCCGACGACCAGGACATCGCAAGGGCCTATGGCGCCGACCTGGTCATTGCCTGCGACGGCCTGAACAGCCGCATCCGCACGCGCTATGCGGCGACCTACCGGCCCGACATCGAGACCCGCAAGTGCCGCTTCGTCTGGCTGGGCACCAAGAAACTGTTCCCGGCTTTCACGTTCGCGTTCGAGGAAACCGAGCACGGCTGGTTCCAGGCGCATGCATACCAGTACGACGGCGACACCTCCACCTTCATCGTCGAGACGCCCGAGGAAGTCTGGCTGAAGGCCGGCCTCGACAGGATGAGCCAGGAAGAAGCGATCGCCTTCTGCGAGAAGCTGTTCGCCGTGCAGCTCGACGGCAACCGGCTGATCAGCAATGCGTCGCACCTGCGCGGCTCGGCGATATGGACCCGCTTCCCGCGCATCATCTGCGACAACTGGGTGCAGTGGAACGAGATCGACGGCAGGCGCATCCCGGTGGTGCTGATGGGCGACGCCGCGCACTCCGCGCATTTCTCGATCGGCTCCGGCACCAAGCTCGCGCTGGAAGACGCGATCGAACTGGCGCGCTGCTTCGAGAAGCACGGGGCCGGCGGCATCGAGCAGGTCATTGCGGCCTACCAGGAAGTGCGCTCGGTCGAAGTGCTGAAGATCCAGAGCGCCGCGCGCAACTCGATGGAATGGTTCGAGAATGTCGACCGCTACACGCAGATGGAAGCCGAGCAGTTCGCCTACTCGATGCTGACCCGCAGCCAGCGCCTGTCGCATGAGAACCTGCGCGTGCGCGACGCCGGCTACGTCGAAGGCTACGAGCGCTGGATTGCGCAGCATGCGTCCGACGCCGCCGCGCTGCCGGCCAAGGCGCGCCACAGCATTCCGCCGATGCTGACCCCGTACAGGCTGCGCGGCACGGTCCTGAAGAACCGCATCGTCGTCTCGCCGATGGCGCAGTATTCGGCGGTCGACGGCGTGGCCGGCGACTACCACCTGGTCCACCTCGGCAGCCGCGCGATGGGCGGCGCCGGCCTGGTGTTCGCGGAGATGACCTGCGTCTCGGCGGACGCCCGCATCACGCCGGGCTGTCCCGGCATGTATGCGCCGGAGCACACCGCCGCATGGAAGCGCATCGTCGACTTCGTGCATGCGAACACGGACGCGAAGATCGCGATCCAGCTCGGCCATGCCGGCCCGAAAGGCTCGACCCGCTGCGCATGGGACGGCATCGACCTGCCGCTCGACGACGGCAACTGGCCGCTGGTCGCGGCGTCGCCGCAGCAGTACATCGAGGGCGTGTCGCAGCTGGCGCGCGAGGCGACCGCGGAGGACATGGACCGGATCGAACGGGATTTCGTGCGCGCCACGGTCGAGGCGGCCAAGGCCGGCTTCGACTGGCTGGAGCTGCACTGCGCGCATGGCTACCTGCTGTCGACCTTCATCTCGCCGCTGACGAACAGGCGCACCGACGACTACGGCGGCTCGCTGGAAAACCGCTGCCGCTATCCGCTGCGCGTCTTCCGGGCGATGCGCGCCGTGTGGCCGCAGGACAAGCCGATCAGCGTGCGGATCTCGGCGCACGACTGGGTCGAGGGCGGCATCACGCCGGATGACGCGGTGGCGATTGCGCGGCTGTTCAAGGCGGCGGGCGCGGACATGATCGACTGTTCCTCCGGCCAGGTCAGCAAGCAGGAAAAGCCCGTCTACGGCCGCATGTTCCAGACGCCGTTCGCCGACCGGGTCCGCAACGAGGCACGCATACCGACCATCGCGGTCGGCTCGATCTTCGAGGCCGACCATGCGAACAGCATCATCGCCGCCGGCCGCGCCGACCTGTGCGCCGTGGCGCGCCCCCACCTCGCCAACCCGGCGTGGACGCTAAACGAGGCCGCGCGCATCGGGTATCGCGACATGGAATGGCCGAAGCAGTACACCGCCGGCAAGAGCCAGCTGGAACGCAACCTGGAGCGCGAGAAGCAGATGGCCGCCGCCAGCGGCGGCCTGACGCCGGCGCAGATCGCCGCCAGGCTGCTGGAGGGATGAACATGCTGCATAGCGAAGCACTGGCGGGCAAGCATGCATTCGTCACCGGCGGCGGCCGCGGCATTGGCGCGTCGGTCGCGCGGGCGCTGCTGCTGCACGGCGCGCGGGTGACCGTGAGCGGGCGCAATGCCGACGCGCTGGAAAGGACCGCGGCCGAGCTGGCCGGGCTGGGCGAGATCGGCCATGTCATCGTCGATGTCGGGTCGGCCTCATCGGTGGCGGGCGCATTCGGCAATGCGCGCTCGCGCTTCGGCGCGGTCGACATGCTGGTCAACAATGCCGGGCAGGCGCAGTCCGCGCCGTTTGCCGCAACCGACGAAGCGCTGTGGCAGCAGATGCTGGCGGTCAACCTGACCGGCGCCTTCCATTGCACGCAGGCCGCGCTGCCGGACATGCTGGCATCCGGCTGGGGCCGCATCGTCAACGTGGTCAGCACCGCCGGCCTGACCGGCTACAAGTACGTATCGGCCTACTGCGCGGCCAAGCACGGCGTCATCGGCCTCACGCGTTCGCTGGCGCTGGAGCTTGCGACGAAAGGCATCACGGTCAATGCGGTCTGCCCCGGCTATACCGAGACCGACATCGTCAGGGAAGCGATTGCCAACATCGTCGCCAAGACCGGCCGCAGCGAAGCCGCGGCCCTCGCCGACCTGACCGCCGGCAATCCGCAGAAGCGGCTGGTGCAGCCCGAGGAAGTGGCGAACGCGGTCGCCTGGCTATGCCTGCCCGGCTCGGACGCGATGAACGGGCAGGCGCTGGCGGTCGCAGGCGGAGAGATACTATGAGCACCCCGAAGAATGCACGCAAGCCGGCGGCGAAGACGGCGCGCGCCGCGCCCGTCGAACCGGCGCAGGTCATCGACCTGGAAAGCCGGCTGACGCATGACCATCACCAGCCATTGAAGCTGTGGCTGCGCATGCTGTCATGCACCGTGCGCATCGAGACCGAGATACGGTCCCGCCTGCGCAATGAGTTCGGCATCACCCTGCCCCGCTTCGACCTGATGGCGCAGCTGGAGCGGCATCCCGAGGGGCTGCGCATGGGCGAGCTGTCCAAGCGCATGATGGTCACCGGCGGCAATGTCACCGGCATCGCCGAGCAGCTGGTCCAGGAAAAACTGGTCGAGCGCGTGTCCGACATGAACGACCGGCGCGCCTACAGCGTGAAGCTGACCGCCGCGGGCCGCAGCGCATTCGAGCGGATGGCGGCGGCGCACGAGGAATGGATCACCGAGCTGATGGGCGGCGTGTCGTCGCAGGGCCAGCGCAAGCTGATCGAACTGCTGTCGCAGGTGAAGCGGCACCTGAACGAGCCGCCCACGGAAAGCGGCGAGTGATGGCCGCACTGCGTGGCCGCAGGATGCGCGGCCGGCGTCCCGCCGAATGAATTCGTACGCCCCTACCCGATATCAACGAACACAAGGATGCACACCATGCGTTACCTACCCGGAGAGCCGGCGCAAGGCTTCAACAACCAGAGCCGCATCGCCGGCTACCAGGCCCGCAACTTCCTGTTCGCCGCCGCCGACGGCGTCGCCACCATCACGCTGAACCGCCCCGAGCGCAAGAACCCGCTGACCTTCGATTCCTATGCCGAGCTGCGCGAGCTGTTCCGGGCGATGGCCTATGCGGAGGACGTGCATGCGATCGTCATTGCCGGCGCCGGCGACAACTTCTGTTCCGGCGGCGACGTGCATGAAATCATCGGCCCGCTGACCAGGCTGGACATGCCCGGCCTGCTGGCCTTCACGCGGATGACCGGCGATGTCGTCAAGGCGATGCGGGCCTGCCCGCAGCCCATCGTCGCGGCCATCGACGGCGTCTGCGCGGGCGCCGGCGCGATCCTGGCGATGGCGTCCGACATCCGCATGGGAACGGCGCGCAGCAAGACTGCCTTCCTGTTCACGCGGGTCGGCCTTGCCGGCTGCGACATGGGCGCCTGCGCGCTGCTGCCGCGCCTGATCGGACAGGGCCGCGCATCCGAACTGCTGTATTCCGGCAGGTCGCTCGGCGGCGAGGAAGGCGAGCGCTGGGGCTTCTTCAACCGGCTGTGCGCGCCGGACGAGCTGCTGGCGCAGGCGCAGGCGTTCGCGGCTGACCTCGCCGGCGGCCCGACCTTCGCCCACGGCATGACCAAGAAGATGCTGCAGCAGGAATGGAACATGGGCGTCGACGAAGCCATCGAGGCGGAAGCGCAGGCGCAGGCCATCTGCATGATGACCAATGACTTTCACCGCGCGTACCACGCGTTCGTGGCAAAACAGAAGCCGGATTTCGAAGGCAATTGAGGAAGCGACATGGCAGATAAAAGTTACCTGGACTGGCCCTTTTTCGAGCCGCGCCACCGCGCGCTGGCCGAGTCGCTCGATGCATGGGCGGCGGAGCACGTGGCCGACCGGCACGGTCCCGACGTCGACGCGCTGTGCCGCGGCCTGGTGCGCGACCTCGGCCAGGCAGGCTGGCTGCGCCATGCGATCGGCGGCACGGCCTACGGCGGCGCGAGCGACGCGATCGACACCCGGGCGATCTGCCTGATCCGCGAGACGCTGGCGCGGCACAACGCGCTGGCCGACTTCGCCTTCGCGATGCAGGGGCTGGGCTCGGGCGCGATCACGCTGTTCGGCAGCGAAGCGCACAAGCGGACCTACCTGGCCCGCGTGGCCAAGGGCGCAGCGATCTCGGCCTTCGCGTTGTCGGAACCGGAGGCCGGCTCCGACGTCGCCGCGATGGAATGCGCGGCGACCCTGGACGGCGACCATTACGTGCTCACTGGCGAGAAGACCTGGATCTCGAACGGCGGCATCGCCGACATCTACGTGCTGTTCGCGCGCACCGGCGAAGCGCCCGGCGCGCGCGGCATCTCGGCCTTCATCGTCGAGGCCGGCACGCCCGGTTTCGACATCGCAGAGCGCATCAACGTGATCGCGCCGCATCCGCTTGCGCGGCTGAAGTTCACCGGCTGCCGCATCCCCGCGGCCAACCTGCTCGGCGAGGCCGGACAGGGCTTCAAGGTGGCGATGGCGACGCTGGACATTTTCCGGACATCGGTCGCGGCGGCCGCGCTGGGCATGGCCCGCCGGGCGCTGGACGAAGCGCTGCAGCGCGCCACCACGCGCAGGATGTTCGGCAAGACCCTGGCCGACTTCCAGCTGACGCAGGCCAAGCTCGCGGAGATGGCGACCGGCGTCGACGCCGCAGCGCTGCTGACCTACCGCGCCGCGTGGCAGCGCGACCAGGGCCAGCGCGTGACCAAGGAAGCCGCGATGGCGAAGCTGGCAGCGACCGAGACCGCGCAGCAGGTGATCGACGCGGCCGTGCAGATGTTCGGCGGCCTCGGCGTGGTCAGCGAGCAGCCGGTCGAGCGCCTGTACCGGGAGATCCGCTCGCTTCGCATCTACGAGGGCGCGACCGAAGTGCAGCAGATGATCATCGGCCGCGAACTGCTGCGCGAGACATCGGCGGCGACGGCCTGACATGGGCGACGGCATCGACGGCATCGACGCCAGCCAGGCAGCCGGCAAGCAGGCGTTCGCGACCGACGTGACGGTGCGCTTCGGCGACTGCGACCCGGCGGGCATCGTGTTCTACCCGCGCTACTTCGAGATGTTCAACAACCTGGTCGAGGACTGGTGCGCGCAGGGCCTGGGCGCGAGCTTCCGCGAACTGCACCTGGAACGCGGCCTGGGACTTCCGACCGTGCATGTCGAGACATCCTTCATCGCGCCCAGCGAACTGGGCGAGGTGCTGCGGGCCGAACTGCGCGTGCAGAAGCTTGGCGGCGCATCGGTCACGGTGTCGATCAGGCTGGCCGGGCTGGCGGGAGAAGACCGGGTGCGCGCCAGCCTGGCGCTGGTGATGATGGATCTGAAGGAGCGCCGCGCGGTGCGCATACCCGAGCCGCTGCGCTCGCGCATCGCGGCGTTTGCGTAGCCTGGCGCGGCTTGCGTGGCTTGCGCGGATAGAACGAACTGAACAGGGAAGGAAGACATCATGGATTTTCTACAACCACCCGGCTGGCCGCGCGCCAGGGGCTATTCGAACGGCATCGCTGCCAGCGGCCGCACGGTCTTCGTCAGCGGGATGATAGGCTGGGACGCCGACGGCCGATTCCAGACCGACGACTTCGCCGGGCAGGTACGGCAGGCGCTGCGCAATATCGTCGCGGTGCTGGCGGAAGCGGACGCGAAGCCGGAACACATCGTGCGCATGACCTGGTACGTGGTGGACAAGCGGGAGTATGTGGCCGCCTACCCGGAGATCGGGGAAGCCTACCGCGAGATCATCGGGCGGCATTACCCGACGATGACGGCGGTGCAGGTGGTGGCGCTGATCGAGGACCGGGCGCGGGTGGAGATCGAAGTGACGGCGGTCGTGCCGGAATAGACGGCTGCGCCGGCATCTCCAGTCCCGCTACTACCGCGGAAATCCGGCCGAGCGCAGGCTTGCCTGATAAAGCGCACCTGCTTTCCGCCACGATCGGCGGCCCATGCCAGTGTCCGGTGATTCCATACATGCTCGATCCGGTTTCATGGCAAACCGGACAATTTTCCCGCCTTTCCGATAGCGCTTTTACAAGCAAAATCCCGCTGCGTCTTGCCCGTGCCGACACCTGCTTAATCGGCCTGGCAATCTATCTGGCGCCGCCATACAGGTCCTTCTGACAAGTCGGCCCAAAATCCCCTAAAAATAGATTTTCTGACACTGAAAACGCGCTGTTTTAGCCTTATACACGTCGTTTTCCGATCTTTGGCACGGGTTGGCACGGGCCATGCAATAAGCCCCGGGAGCGCAATGCAAGGCTCATCAACCAACCCAAACCTATCAGGAGATACCATGAAAATCCAGCAATTGATCGTCACCGTTGCCGTCTTCGCCGCAACCGCTTCCGCCCATGCCCAGCAGACCGAGTTCGTCGCGCCCGACGCCGGCGTCAAGCTGACCATGACCCGCGCCGAAGTGCGCCAGGAAATGTTGAGTGCCTATCGCAAACACGCGCTGGTGCAGCAGCAGCACACCGGCCAGGACCCCGTCTATGCCAAGGGCCAGCGCAGCCGCGCGGAAGTGCGCGCTGAAGCAGCCGAATCGGCCCGGCAATACCGTGCGGGCGATGTGACCAGCCCCTACTTCGGCTGAGCCAGCCCTGCCGGCGCGACCCCGGTTCCGCGACGGCATGGACGCGGTGCGTACCCGCTACGCGCCGCGTCAGGCCGGGTGACGAGACCCATCGGCACCCGGACGCCTTATTCCGAGCATGAAAGAACAAGATGAAACGACGCGACAGTTTTCAGCGCAAGGCCTACGCGATCCACCGCATGAGTTCGGCCGCGCAGCGCTACATGCGCGCGACGTCGCCCGCCGACAGGGAGAAAGCCCGCGCATGGATGGACAGGTGGCGCGCGGCAAGCGGCCTGCGCCAGTTCAGGCTGGGAAATGGCGGCGGACGGGTAAAGGGAGGCGGCGCGGGTTGACCGGGCGGCTGACTTAAAGATCCTGTCCTTCACTTATTTCCAACCTCCCGGCCAGTTAAACCCCGGTTCAAACCCTTATTGCGTTCCAAGCATACGCTGTACAATATTTTGTACAGCCACCGTGCGAGAACGTGATGATGACCATCCATGAAATCGGCAAGGAAATACGGACCCGTCGAGAGGCGCTTGGGCTCAGCCAGACGCGCCTCGCCAGGCTTGCCGACCTCTCGCGGCAGACCGTGCAGCGGCTCGAAGCGGGAACGATCAAGGACTTGAGCTTCCAGCGCCTGACCAGGCTGATGAGTGTGATCGGGCTGAATCTCGATACACCGTCCCTCGCGGCCAGGCAGCGCAAGAACGGGTTGTGGATGGCGGCGAAAACGTCGAGCGTCAGCTACCGGCGGGAAATGAGCAGCGAAGAACTTGAGCACGCGCTTTTCAGCGGCACCGTGCCCACCGGCTTGCAGTCCAACCTGCTGCATTTCCTGGATGAAGCGCCCTTGCCCGTCGTCGTCATGGCCGTGGAAGAAACCGCGCAACAGGAAAAAGTGGCTCCGGCCACCATATGGACGAATGTCGGCAAGCTGGGAAAACAGCTTGGCGCAATCCGTCGCGAGTTATGGGCATGAGCCAGCCGCCGGTATTGCCGGACGGCGCCTGGCAATCGCTTCTTCAGAGCGCACTGGGGCTCGTCAATGAAATCCGCAGGCACGGCGGCCGCGCCGATCCGTTTTTTTACCTTCGGTGGCGGCACCGTCCTGATGCTGCGTCATCAGCATCGGCTGAGCAAGGACATCGACCTCTTCGTCCCGGACCCGCAAAGCCTCGCCTATGTGACGCCCCGTCTGAGCGATGTCGCCGACGCCTTGTGCCAGTCGCAATACGTGGAAGCAGCGCTCTATGTGAAGCTCCAGCTTGAGACCGGGGAAATTGATTTTGTTGCAGCGCCTAATCTGCTACCCGAAGAAAACGCATTTGAACGCTGGGACCTGTTCGGCGAAAGCGTGCGCGTTGAAACAGCGGCAGAGATCGTCGCAAAAAAAATGTTCCATCGAGGAGATAAGGCGACGGCGCGCGACCTTTTCGACCTGGCGCTTGTTATTGAGCGCGAACCCGGTGCAATGGCGCTCGCACAACCATTTTTCTTCCGCCATGCGGATAAGGTCATCGAACATCTCCGGACGCCGAGCGCGCGATTCATTGCGCAGTTTCGGGATATTCATACACTTGGATATCAGCCGAGTTTTGAGCACGCTGCGGATAAGGTATCAGCCTATTTTCTGGGACTCAAAGCGGCGCTGGAGACGTCGCGGCTGGATGCTATCGCATTTGCAGAATGCAATAGCTACGTTGTCGAGGCTGCTGATGTCGGCCACGGCAATTATGTCGGCAAGGTGATTATGGAAACGGCTCATCACATTGTTCAGCATGTGGGGCGAGGCTGTGTGACGTTACATGAAAGGCATCAATTGCCGCAGCCCAGGCAGCAGCGGGTTAATGATGCACCGGTTCATTTTCATTTTCATTATCGGGATGGTTTTGCCCAGTGATTAGGCTGCAGTACGTGGATGCGAACTCGGCCAGTTTTGTTTCTTTTAGGAAAGAAAGAGTTTAGCCAAAGGTTTCGGCCGTGTCTACTTCAAAGCTGTTATGGAGCTTTCAGGAATTGTTTCGGGTATATTGGCTCCCCTTATCAGGGGCGACCGGCAATATAGATTGCTCGTTTCGTTTTGCTGGCAGGATGATCGCCTATGTGATTCGGAAACCCGATATCGATGCCGATCTGATGGCATTAGCGCAGGCATGGAAGACGCTACTCATTGCAGGTCGCCGCTGCTCGTTTCCCTCTGAAGAATCAAAACCGCGAACAATGGATAGTCTGAAAAATCCCCGTTATCAGGGAAGGATAAGCGTCTGGAAGGACGATCAGGGATTCGGCTTCATCACGCCGAATGGCGGAGGCCCGAATGTTTTTGTGCATATAAAATCATTTGCGCGCCAGGGCGTTCGCCCTGCGGGCAATGAGATCGTCACCTATCACCTTGCGATCAACGAGAAAGGCCAGCCACGGGCCGAGAATGTCGCCTACGTTCGCAATCGGGATGCGCTGCAGCCATCTGGCCGCTCAGGCATGAGTTCGCTGATCGCGGCTGTCGTCTTTCTGGGATTCGTTACCACCTGCACGCTTACTGGCAAATTACCCGTCCTGGTCTCTGGTCTTTACCTTGTAATGAGCGTCGTCGCATTCATTGCTTATGCGCTGGACAAGTCTGCCGCCCGGAATAATCGATGGCGGACAAAGGAAAGCACATTGCATGCGCTTGGTTTTGCCGGAGGCTGGCCGGGGGCCTTGTTTGCCCAGCAAATCTTCCGGCACAAGTATAAGAAGCAGGCTTTCCAGCAGGTGTTCTGGTTTACGGTCATTGCCAATTGCGTCGCGCTCGGGTGGCTTCTTTCATCATCTGGGTTTGATGCGCGTTAGATCCTGCTTTGTTCGCCGTAGGCTGCGTCATGCTGATTGATGAATGCCCGGTACTTGACAATGCATATATTCTGCGCCACCTTGCTTATGTGAAAGGCGTCGTCATGAATATTTGTCGACAAGCATAACCATAAAGACAGACGGCGCTTTCCTACACATTTCAAACAATAGACGGAGACAACCATGTTTAAACCTGCCCTGCTGCTGCTTGCCGGCCTGGGATTCTGCGCGGCATCGTCCGCGCAGACCTGGCCGGACCGCCCTGTAACCTTCATCGTGCCCTTTCCCGCCGGCGGGGGCACTGACACGTTTGCCCGCCCCCTGGCGGCTCAACTGACCAAGCAGCTGGGCAAGACCGTCATCATTGACAACCGCGGCGGCGCCGGCGGCACGCTGGGCGCGGGCCTGGCCGCCAAGGCCGCGCCGGACGGCTATACCTTCTTCATCGGCGCAGCGCACCATGCCATTGCGCCAGCCATCTATTCCAAGCTGGACTACAACATCAAGACGGACTTCATTCCGATCACCATGATTGCCACACCGCCCCAGGTGATCGTGGTCAACCCGCAGCGCGTAACGGCGCCGGACCTGAAGGCCTTCATCGCCTACGCGAAGGAAAATCCCGGCAAGATCAATTTCGGCTCGGCCGGCAACGGCACTTCGCATCACCTGGCGGGAGAACTGTTCAAGATTCAGACCAAGACCAATCTGAGCCACGTGCCCTACCGCGGCGCCGGGCCGGCGCTTCAGGACCTGATGGGCGGACAGATCGACATGATGTTCGACGGCCTGGGCTCTTCGTCGGGCCATATCAAGAACGGCAAGCTCAAGGCGCTTGCGGTGGCGTCGAACAAGCGCGCGCCGGGCTTTCCGGACGTCCCGACCGCGGCCGAAGCCGGCGTGCCGGGTTATGAAGTGTCGACCTGGTATGGCATGTGGGCGGTCAAGGGCACGCCGCCGGCGATCGTCGAGCGGATGGCGGCGGAAGTGAAAAAGGCGCTGGCCAGCCCGGAGATCCAGAACCGCTGGAACGACGCCGGGTCTGACGTGCCGCAGATGTCGCAGCAGGAATTCGCCGCCAAAGTCGATTCCGAGATCGAGCGCTGGGGTTCGGTGGTCAAGTCCGCCAACGTGAAGCTGGAGTGACGGCGCATTCCATGCAATGCCAGAGGAATAGTGACGTGCTGAGATAAAGCGCGAATGCCTGGAATTGCCTGAAGAGGACAGCAAAAAGTTGTTGGAGGTGCCTGGCGCCGACGGCGCGCCAGGCGTATCAGCACAGCAGGGATAAGGCAAAGCGAAGAATTAACTGCTGACAAATTGTTTGAACAGCTACCTGCGCCATATTTCCTGAAAAATTACAAGGTTAGGCAAGGAAGCAGAAGATACTGGCGCAATGCTTGTCAATGGGTCTGAAGAATTGACTGGCCTGATCAAGGGTCATGTTTCTGGAATTGATATTTTCGCAGTGAACGTTTAATTATGGGAATCAAGATGTCTATTACCAAAGCATTTGTAGAAGGCCAGGAAGCGGCAGAATTGGGCAAGAGTAAAACCGAGTGCCCGTATGAGACCGATAGCCAGGAAGGCAAGGATTGGCATGAGGGTTTCGATGACAGGAACGACACCAACGATATGTAGGCAAATTCCGCTGTTGAGCAGTCGTTGCCGGCATGGGCCCGCTGCGCCATCGATCCGTCATGGCGGTTAATTGCACTGCGCGTGGCCAGGCAGTCGACACGCAAGCGAGCCTCCTGGTTTTCAATCCGATAACCCGGCCGCCGGTCAATCCCGATCCTGACCGCCGTGCCGGCTCCGCTTGATCTGGAAGCCGGTTTTCAAAAACCTGCGCACATCCCCTCACGCAAAATCCCGGCTCCGCGTCTCCACCCTGCCCAGCCAGCCCGACAGATCCACCAGCCGCTTCGCCACCAGGTGCATCACCCCCTGCTCGTTCTGCCATATCCCGTACACCCCCAGCAGCGTCGCGCCCAGCACTTCCCGGCGCTGCTGCTCCACCAGCGACGGCCAGACGATCACGTTGACCAGCCCGGTCTCGTCCTCCAGCGTCACGAACAGCACGCCGTGGGCGGTTTCCGGGCGCTGCCTGACCGTCACGATGCCGCAGCCGCGGGCGAACTGGCCGTTTGCGTAGGTGTGCAGCACGTCCGCCGGCATGAAGCGCTTGGCCAGCAGGCGCTGGCGCAATAACGCGACCGGGTGTCGGCCCAGCGTCAGGCCCATGCTGCGGTAGTCGCCGGCGATGTCCTGGGCTTCGGATGGCGCGGCCAGCAGCGGCGCCTGTTCCGCGACCGGGGCGTGGCGCAGCAGGCCCTTGTCGGGCGCGCCGGCCAGCGCCTGCCATAGCGCCTGGCGGCGGTTGCCGGAAAGCGCGGACAAGGCGTTCGCGGCGGCGAGCGCCTGCAGATCGGCCCGTTCGAGCTGGGCGCGCAACGCCAGGTCCTGGACGTCGGCGTACGGGCGGATCGCGCGCGCTTCCTCGATGCGCCAGGCGGCTTCGCGGCTCAGGCTGCGCACCAGGTTCAGGCCCAGCCGCACGGCGGGACGCGGCGGCCGGCTGCCGGCTTCGAGCGCGGCGTCCCAGTCGCTGACCATCACGTCCACCGGCAGCACCTCGACCTTGTGCCGGCGCGCGTCCTGCACCAGTTGCGACGGCGCATAGAAACCCATGGGCTGGCTGTTGAGCAGCGCGGCGAGGAAGGCTTCGGGCTCGTGGCACTTGAGCCAGGAACTGACATAGGCCAGCAGCGCGAAGCTGGCCGCGTGGCTTTCGGGGAAACCGTATTCGGCGAAGCCCTGTATCTGCCGGAAGATGGAATCGGCGAACTCCTGCGTATAGCCGCGCGCCAGCATGCCGCTGATCAGCTTGCCTTCGAACTTTTCCAGGCCGCCCTTGCGCTTCCAGGCGGCCATCGCGCGCCGCAGCTGGTCGGCCTCGCCGGGCGTGAAGCCGCCGGCCAGCATGGCGATCTGCATCACCTGTTCCTGGAAGATGGGCACGCCCAGCGTGCGCGACAGCGCTTCCTCGATCGCGGGGCTGGGGTAGCTCACCGGCTCAAGGCCCTGCCGGCGCCGCAGGTAGGGATGGATCATGCCGCCCTGTATCGGGCCGGGACGAATGATGGCGACCTCGATCACCAGGTCGTAGAAGGTGCGCGGCTTCATCCGCGGCAGCATGGTCATCTGGGCGCGGCTCTCGATCTGGAACACGCCCACGGTGTCGGCGCGGCTGATCATCCGGTAGGTCTCGGGGTCTTCGGCGGGAATGTCCTGCAGCTCGAAGGGCTCGCCGCGCCGCCCGGCGGCGAGGTCGAGCGCGCGGCGGATCACGGTCAGCATGCCCAGCGCGAGGATGTCCACTTTCAGCAGGCCCAGCGCGTCGAGGTCGTCCTTGTCCCACTGCACCACGCTGCGGTCGGCCATCGCGGCATTCTCGATGGGCACCAGCCGCGACAGCTTGCCGCGCGAGATGACGAAGCCGCCCGGATGCTGCGACAAGTGCCTCGGAAAACCCATCAGCTGTTCGGCCATCGAGCACCACTGCTGGGCCAGCGGCGCGTCCGGGTCCAGGCCGCACTCGGTGAAGCGGGCCGCGAGGCCGCTCCTGCCGTCCCACCAGCGGTGCGACTTGGCGACCTGGTCGACCACGCCGATGTCCACGCCCAGCGCCTTGCCGACATCGCGCAGCACGCTGCGCGGCCGGTAGCTGATCACCACGCCGGTCAGCGCCGCGCGCAGCCGGCCGTACTTGTTGTAGATGTACTGGATCACCTGCTCTCGTTCCTGGTGCTCGAAGTCGACGTCGATGTCCGGCGGCTCGTTGCGCTCCTTCGAGATGAAGCGTTCGAACAGCAGGTTGCCGCGCGCCGGGTCGACCTCGGTGATGCCGAGGCAGTAGCAGACCGCGGAGTTGGCGGCCGAGCCGCGTCCCTGGCACAGGATGCGCCGGCTGCGGGCGAAGCGGACGATGTCGTACACGGTCAGGAAATACGGCTCGTAGGCCATCTCGCCGATCAGCGCCAGTTCATGCTCGACCTGCTGCTGCACGCTGGCCGGTATGCCGGCCGGGAAGCGCCGGTGCGCGCCTATCCAGGTTTCCTGGCGCAGGTAGCCGGCCGGGGTCTGGCCCGGCGGCACCAGTTCGTCCGGGTATTCATAGCGCAGCTCGTCGAGCGAGAAATGGCAGCGCCGGGCCAGCCGCACGGTCTCGGCCAGCGTCTCGGGCGGGTACAGCGTGGCCAGCCGCAGCCGGGCGCGCAGGTGCTGTTCGGCATTCTGCGCAAGCTGGTAGCCGCATTCGGCCACCGGCTTGCCGAGGCGGATGGCGCTCAGGGCGTCCTGCAGCGGCTTCCTCGAGCGCACATGCATGCAGACGTCGCCGGTGGCGGCGACCGGCAGGCCGTGCGCGCTGGCTACGGCCTGCACCAGCGAACGGTGGCGCTCGTCGCGCGCATGGTGCAGCAGCGTCAGCGCCAGCGTGCCGCGCGCGCCGAAGGTGGCGCGCAGCCATTCGGCCTGCCGCGCCAGCGTGGCGGTGTCGACGCCGTAGGCCGGCGCGAGCAGCATTTCGCAGTCCGGCAGGCCGCGCAGGTGCGCCAGGTCGCCGCGCGGCGCGGCGAGGTCGTCCGGGTACAGCAGGTAGCTGCCCTTGGAGGCGCGGGTGCGGCCCAGCGTGATCAGCTCGGACAGGTTGCCGTAGCCGTTGCGGTTGGTCGCCAGCGCCACCAGCAGCATGTCGCCGACCCGCATCTGGCTGCCGACGATCAGCGGGAACGCATGCTTCTTCGCCTCGACATGGGCACGCACGACGCCGGACAGCGAACATTCATCCGTCAATGCCAATGCGCCATAGCCCAGTTGTATCGCCCGCGCCACCAGCTCCTCCGGGTGGGACGCGCCGCGCAGGAAGCTGAAGTTGGAGACGCACTGGAGTTCGGCATAGTCGGGCAAGGCCGCCGCCGGCTTGCCGAACGGGAGCGGCGCCTGCACGCCGTTCATGCGAACAGCCCGTGCAGGAACCAGCGTATGTCCTCGCCGACGCGTTCCCGGTAGATCCAGTAGCAGGCCTGGTCGGCGCCCTGGGCAATGAAGTAATCGCGCACCGCACAGTTGGCATCCCACCAGCCTGTTTCTATCCGTTCCGGGCCGGCCAGTATCATCAGCGGCGAACCGTAGAACGGACGGTTGCCGCGCATCATCAGCGGCAAGGGGTTTTCCAGCAGCCAGAACGGGCGGTCCGCATCCGGCGGCTTGGCTGCGTCGATGTCCGACGAGGACGCCGGCAGCCAGCGGTTGCTGATTTCCGGCCGGTAGTCGGCAAGCGGCGCGGGTGTCAGCACATTGTCTGCGCCGAGGCGGGCGGTCAGCAGTTCAAGCAGCCGGTGATAGTCGGCGATGGTGCCGCCCGGCTCGGGGAACAGCGACTCGGTCGGCGGCGCCATCGCTTCCAGCCTGGCGGCTTCGAGGCGGATGGCGATGACCGGCCCGGCCAGCTCCATCCGGCCCAGCCTTTCCTTGAGCAGCCGCAGCAGGTGGTCTTCGCGCCAGGCGGCTTCGGCCAGCGTGATATCGAGTGCGGTAGGCGCTACGGCTTGCCGCCCGCGCTCGTGTTCAAGCAGCAGCACGAAGCGCGATACCGCCATTTGCCGGGCGTTGAGCCAGCCGACCATCTGCAGCACCAGCCGGCGCGCGGCGAACAGCACGGCTTCGGCCTGTTCGACCCGCTCGGGCAGTTCCAGCCGGCCGTCGAAGTGCGGCGCGACTTCGATCCATTCATGGAGTTCGGGCGCCTCGCCGTAAGCGCGGTCCATTTCCTCGATCAGCGCACCGCCGCAGCGGCGCTGCAGGCCGGCGCGCGGCAGCCGGCGCAGCGCGCCCAGCGTCGCGCAGCCTATGCCGTCTAGCCAGTCGGCATACGGGCGGGCCGCCGGCAGCAGCAGCGCGGGCAGCGTGTCGAGCCGGCGCACCATGCTGGCGTGGCGCAGGCTGCGGCGCAGCTTCAGCCCGGCGGCATTCGCCAGCAGCCACGCGGCCTGGGCGGTAGGCGCCATGCCGAGCCGCGCGGAAAAGCCCATCTGCCGCACGCTGGTGCGCACCCGGCGGCTCAGCGCCAGGCGTCCGCCGAATGCGGCCAGGCTGGCGCTGACGTCCAGCACCAGGCTGGCGGCGTCCACCATCGCCACTTCCGGAGTGTATTGCAGCAGGGTCAGCGCGACGCCGTCGAGCGCGCCGCGCTCACGCCCGGCGTCGCGCTCGTGCAGCATGGCGTCGGGCGCCAGCGCGGTGACGCCGCCGCGCCGCATGCCGTGGCGGATGCCGGCCTGGCGGGCAAGTTCGCATAGCGAGAATACTTGCCCATGGTCGATGACCGCATGCGGCGTCGTGTCTGTCCGCTCAGACCAGTGCGGCCGGAACACTTCGAGAGGCAACAGCGGCAGGTGCATGCTTATCCATAGGCGCATGGTGGGAACGGTAAGAGGTTGATGGGAGCGCGGCGTCGGGCGCCAGCGCCAGGTAGAGAGGCCGCTCGGCCAGCGGGCCGCGGCGCTTGACGATGTCGACGCTGACGCCGGCCGGCGCCGGCCGCAGCGCCAGCCGCAGCGGCGCCGGCGACGCATGTTCGCTGGCCGACAGCGGCCTGAGCATCCAGAACACGGTGGTCGAACCCTGCGCGGCGAGGTGCAGCCGGCGCAGCGCCTCGTTGCGCACCTGCGGCTGCCAGAACAGCAAGGCGCCGCAACTGCCGTTGCGCAGCACCTGCTCGGCGCTCCACAGCGCGTCGGCGGTGCGGGCCGCCCTGATCCAGACGAAGCGGTCGGCCGGCAGGCCCCAGCCGGCCCAGGCCGCGACCTGCGGCAGGTGCGGCGGCTGGACCATGACGATGCGGCGCTTGCGCCCGATCGCGCAGAGCGCCGGCTGCAGCAGCCGCATCTCGCCTATGCCGGCCTGTTGCAGCAGCAGTTCGATGAGGGTGGATGCGGGCCAGCCGCCATTGGGCAATTCCCGGTCCAGCGACTGGTAGCCGGTGGCGGTGACGTCGGCCTGGTAGGAACCCATCTGGTTGGCCCGCCAGACGGTATGGGCAATATTCCTGTCGATCGCCGCGGTGACCGCGGCAGCCGACATAGTGCGTGAAGTTGACCCGGACATGCTGATCTCCTGGTGATGACATGGCGCGCAGACGCACGGCCGCGCTGATTACTGTACAAATATACAGTATATCTCATGTCAGTTCAGCAGCATTCGCAGGAGAAACATTAAGAACCATTGGTTCGGATCAAATTGGAGGGGAGAGAAATAGGTGGACGAATCTGGATGTGGAAGCGGGCAAGTCGGGGAAATGGAATTGCCGGGCTGGCGGAAATGGCAGCAGGAAATGGAAATTAAAAATGAAGATTAAAAATGGAAAGCAGGAATGGAAATCGGAAACGGGATGGTTGGTCGAATGGAATGGCTTGCACGGTTTGCAAATCCCCGTCCCCTTTCATCCTGAGTAGCCTGCGCAGCAGGCGTAACGCAGGGCTCCACGCATCCCGAAAACTAGCTTCCCAGATTCCGCCGCTTCGCTATCTCCGCCAGCGCCTGTTCAAAGCGCGGGTCGAGCACCGCGCCGACGTTGAAGCGGGACCAGCGCGACACCAGCGCGGAATCGACGCCGAAGATCCTGCCGGGGGCCATCATGACTTTCTGCTGCAGCAGGTCCTCGGCCAGCGTCAATGAATCGTCGATGCCGGGAAACGCGGCCCACAGGTACAGCGACTGCGGGGTTTTCGCGAACACTTCCGCGCCGAACGACTGCAGCAGCTGCGCGGCCTGCGCGGTCGCGTCGCCCAGCCGGGTGCGCAGGCGGTTCAGGTGGCGCTGGTAATGGCCGGCGCTCAATATGACGTCGACCGTGCGCTCCGCGTATTCGGAGCTGTTGATATGGATGAGGCTTTTCAGGTCGGCCAGGTCGCTGGCCAGCGCCGCGCCGCAGGCGATGAAACCAACCCGCAGCGCCGCCGAGAACGACTTGGAAAAGCTGCCTATATATATGGTGCGCTCCAGCTGGTCGAGCGACGAAAGCCGCGATGAGCCGACCGGCTTGAAGTCGGCCAGCGGGTCGTTCTCGACGATCAGCACGTCATGCTTCTGCGCGAGCTGCAGCACGCGGAAGGCCTTGGCCTGCGAAAGGTCGGAGCCGGTCGGGTTGTGCGCGAGCGATTGCGTGAAGAACAGCCGCGGCCGTTCGGCCGACAGCAGGCGGTCCAGCATGTCGAGGTCCGGCCCGTCGGCCAGCCGCGGCACGCCCAGCATGCGCGCGCCGGCCAGCTTGAGCTTGCCGAACAGCGGGTAATAGCCGGGATCGTCGACCAGCACGGTGCCGCCGGGCGGCACGAAGTAGCGGATCACGATATCCATCGCCTCGTTGGCGCCGTGGGTCAGCACGATCTGGCGCGGCTCGACGGCGATGCCGAAGTCGCCCAGCTTGCGCACCAGGTGTTCCCGCAGCGGCGCATAGCCGAAGCGGCTGCCGTAGCGGAACAGGCCGCCGACGCCGGTGCGGACCACCTTCTGGTGGTATTTGTCCAGCCGCACGTCGGCCAGCCATTCGACCGGCGGAAAGCCGTCGCCCACCGCCAGCGTGCCCGGCTCGCTCTTCAACTGCTCGCGCATCAGCCAGACGATGTCCATCGCACGGCCCAGCGACTCCGCTTCCTCGCCGCGCCGGGCGGCCGGCTTGCCGACGACGTAATAGCCGGACCCGCGGCGCGGCTCCACCAGCCCGCGCGACACCAGGATCTCGAAGGCGGCGACGACGGTGTTCTTCGCATACTGGTGCAGCTGGGCCAGTTCGCGCAGCGACGGCAGCTTGTCGCCGACGCGGTAGGCGCCCTCATGGATATGCCGCTCGATTTCATCGGCAAGCCGCTGCGAAATGGTGGCCGGCCTGGCGGAATCCGGCGGCGGATCGGGCATCTTCTTCATCGAAAAAGTATGACACAGCGTCGGCCGAAAAATGACCGTGCCCGCACTGTCCCGCAAAACTGTACCTTTCAACGCTGGTACAGTCCGCCTATATTGTGTCCACTACATTCCATAAAAACATAGGAGACAATGGATGACGACCGATTCCCGGCTACCCAATTTCCGCGCCCTCACCCCTGCCCAGCGCTTCGCGCATATCGCCCGCGCCGCCAACCTGACCGTGGAGGAAGCGGCGCTGGTCACCGCGCCCGGCGCGCTCGGCGTCGACCTTGCCAACGGCATGATCGAGAACGTGATCGGCACGTTCGAGCTGCCCTTCGGCATCGCCGGCAACTTCCAGGTGAACGGGCGCGACGTGCTGGTCCCGATGGCGGTCGAGGAGCCGTCGGTGGTGGCGGCCGCCTCCTTCATGGCCAAGCTGGTGCGCGGCTGCGGCGGCTTCGAGACGTCCAGCACCGAGCCGCTGATGCGCGCCCAGGTACAGGTGCTCGGCATCACCGACCCGTACGGCGCGCGCCAGGCGCTGCTGCGGCATCGCGAAGACATCCTGGCCGTGGCCAACAGCCGTGACAAGGTGCTCATCGAACTGGGCGGCGGCTGCCGCGACATCGAGGTCCACGTGTTCCCCGACACGCCGCGCGGCGCGATGATCGTGATGCACCTGATCGTCGACGTGCGCGACGCCATGGGCGCCAACACGGTCAACACCATGGCCGAGTCGGTGTCGCCGCTGGTCGAGAAGCTGACCGGCGGCACGGTGCGCCTGCGCATCCTGTCCAACTTGGCCGACCTGCGTCTGGCCCGGGCCCGCGTCCGCATCACGCCCGAGGCGCTCGACACCAGCGAGCGCAGCGGCGCGGACATCATCGAAGGCGTGCTCGACGCCTATACGTTCGCGGCCGTCGACCCGTACCGCGCGGCCACGCACAACAAGGGCATCATGAACGGCATCGACCCGGTGGTCGTCGCCACCGGCAACGACTGGCGCGCGGTCGAGGCCGGCGCCCATGCGTATGCCTGCCGCAGCGGCCGCTACACCTCGCTGACCCAGTGGGAAAAGGACAGGAGCGGCGCGCTGGTCGGCACCATCGAGATGCCGATGCCGGTCGGCCTGGTCGGCGGCGCCACCAAGACCCATCCGCTGGCGCGGCTGTCGCTGAAGATCATGGACGTGAAGTCGGCGCAGGAACTGGGCGAGATCGCGGTCGCCGTCGGCCTCGCGCAGAACCTGGGCGCGCTGCGCGCGCTTGCCACCGAAGGCATACAGCGCGGCCACATGGCGCTGCATGCGCGGAACATCGCGCTGGTCGCCGGCGCCACCGGGCAGGAAGTCGATGCGGTCGCAAGGCGCATGGCGGAGGAACACGACGTGCGCACCGACCGCGCGCTCGCGCTGCTGCAGGAACTGCGCGCCGCCGAAGCCGCCCGGGGCAACAGCTAGCCCGCAGCGCAGCGGCGGGCCACAGGCTTTCAAGTCGGGAGACTCTAAATCCACAACAAGACCACAGAAACGGGCAACGACCCGTCCACCATACAAGAGGGCATCATGAAGAGACAATCAGGCATCGCGCCACGCAAGCTCGCACTGGCCGCAGCGGCATTCGGCCTCCTCACCGGCCATGCGCATGCGCAGTCCGGGAGCGAACCTTTCCGCATCGGCTTCATCACCGACATGTCGGGCGCCTATGCCGACACCGACGGCGCCGGCGGCCTCGAAGCCATCAGGATGGCGGTCGAGGATGCGGGCGGCAGCGTGCTCGGCCGGAAGATCGAAGTGCTGTCGGCGGACCACCAGAACAAGGCCGACACCGCCGCCGCCAGGGCGCGCGAATGGATAGACCAGCAGCAGATGAGCATGCTGATCGGCGGCGTCAATTCCGCGGCCGGCCTTGCGATGAACAAGGTCATCGCGGACAAGAAGCGGGTCTATTTCAATGTCGGCGCGGCGACCGCCAGGCTGACCAACGAAGACTGCACGCCCTACACCATCCATTATGAATACGACACCGTGGCGCTCGCCCGCGGCACCGGATCGGCCGTGGTGGCCCAGGGCGGCAAGAGCTGGTACTTCCTGGTGGCCGACTATGCGTTCGGCCATTCGCTGCTGAACGACACCAGCGACGTGATCAAGGCCAGCGGCGGCACCGTGGTCGGCTCGGTCAAGCATCCGCCGAATGCGAACGACATGTCGTCCTTCCTGCTGCAGGCGCAGGCGTCGAAGGCGCAGGTGCTGGGCCTGGCGAACGCCGGCGCGGACACCATCAACTCGATCAAGGCGGCGGCGGACTTCGGCCTGACCAAGAACATGAAGATCGCCGGCCTGCTGATGACCATCAACGACATCCACGGCCTCGGGCTGCCGGTGGCGCAGGGGCTGGTGATGACGGACAGCTGGTACTGGGACAAGGACGAGCCGTCCCGCAAGTTCGCCAACCGCTTCTTCGCCAGGATGAAGAAGATGCCCAGTTCGCACCAGGCTGCCGACTACTCGGTCACCTCGAATTACCTGAAGGCGGTCAAGGCGGTCGGCAGCGACGACGCCGACAAGGTGATGGCGGAGCTGAAGAAAATGAAGCTGGACGACTTCTATGCAAAAGGCACGATCCGCGAGGACGGCCGCTATGTCCACGACATGTACCTGATGCAGGTGAAGACCCCGGCCGAGTCGAAAAAGCCGTGGGATTACATGAAGACGGTGGCGACCATCCCGGGCGAACAGGCTTTCACCCGGCTGGCCGATTCGAAGTGCGCGCTGGTGAAGAAATAGGCTTCAGCTAACGGGTGCGGGAAAGGCCGCGGTCAGAACGATTCCCACTCCCCCGCCGCCCGGCCCTTCACAGCCGGCGCCGGCGCTTTCACGACCGGCGCCAGCGCCGGCTGATCCTCTGTTCCCAGCCTGAATGCGCTGACGGTCAGGGTCAGTTGCCGCGACTGCTCGCGCATGGAGTCCGCCGCCGCGGCGGCTTCCTCGACCAGCGCGGCGTTCTGCTGGGTCACCTGGTCCATCTGCGCGATGGCCTGGTTGACCTGCTCGATGCCCGCGCTCTGCTCGCTGCTGGCCGCGCTGATCTCGGCCATGATGTCGGTGACGCGGCGGATGCTGAGGACGACATCGTTCATCGTCGCGCCAGCCTGGTGGACCAGCGCGCTGCCGGCGCCCACCTTGTCCACCGAGTCGCCGATCAGGGCCTTGATCTCGCGCGCCGCCGCCGCCGAGCGCTGCGCGAGGCTGCGCACTTCGCTGGCGACGACCGCAAAGCCGCGGCCTTCCTCGCCGGCGCGGGCCGCTTCCACCGCCGCATTGAGCGCCAGGATGTTGGTCTGGAACGCAATGCCGTCGATGACGCTGATGATGTCGACGATCTTGCGCGACGCGTCGTTGATCGACTCCATCGTCACCACGACCTCGGACACCACGGCGCCGCCGCGCACGGCCACGTCTGCCGCGCTGATCGCGAGCTGGTTGGCCTGGCGCGCATTGTCTGCATTCTGCTTGACGGTCGCGGTCAGCTCCTCCATCGACGACGCGGTTTCCTCCAGCGAGCCGGCCTGCTGCTCGGTGCGGGACGACAGGTCGAGGTTGCCCGCGGCGATCTCGCCGGACGCGGTGGCGATGGTCTCGGTGCCGGCGCGGACCTGCGAGACGATGCGCAGCAGGCTGGCGTTCATGTCGGCCAGCGCCAGCAGCAGCTGGCCGGACTCGTCGCGGCTGTCCGGATCGATCTTGACCGACGCGTCCTGCGACAGGTCGCCGTCGGCGATCCGGCGCGCCATGGCGGCGGCCTTGCCGATCGGGCGGGTGATGCCGACCGTCAGCCGCCATGCGCAGAATGCGCTCAGCGCCAGCACGAAGACCGCAAGCGCGGTCAGCAGCCTGCGGCTGTCCGCGGCAATGGCGTCGACCCGCTGCGCGCTGGCGTCGATGCTCTTGCGCTGCAGGTCGAGCAGCTGCTGGACGATGCTCTCGTATTCTTTCGACGCCGGCAGGTAGCCCTGTTCGAACTGCCTGCTGGCTTCTTCCTGGTTGCCGGCGTCCTTGGCTTTGGTGATGTCGGCGCGCGTGGACAGGTAACGCTTGGAGACATCCGCGAGCTTGCCGAACAGCGCCCGCTCCTCGTCGCTCGACACCATGTCGTCGATGCGCTTCTTCAGGTCCTGCGACTGCTTCACGGTATTGGCGGCGTCGTCGGCAAAGAACGGCCCGAGCGACGGGTCGGCGCTCTTGACGATGGCGGTGGTGCGGCGGATGCCGGCGTAGACGTAGCGGTACCAGTCGGAGATCATGCGCTCCTTGGCCAGCGGCTGTTCCATCATTGCGTGGGTGGCGTCGGCCAGCGCCTGCAGGCGCAGTATGCCGATGACGGTGATGGCGATCAGGAAAACCAGGATGAGCGCGAAACCGAGACCGAGCCGGTTCCCGATTTTAAGACGATTGAATTTCATGTTCAGGCAACGTCGAAGAGGAATGAAGACATCGGACGCGGCAGACGGGCGCGGTCCGGGCAGGAATTGACCGGACGCATTATAAGGCAACTTATTTCCAATAGGAAATAGCGTATCGAAAAACACGCTGTCACTACGGGCCGGCGCGGGCATGACCGTCGGGCCGGCCGGCAAATCCGTTGCGAATTTGCCAGGCGCGTTGCGCGCAGGGAGCGCTAACCTCCTGCGTACAATGCGCCGCCCCGTCGCCTGTCACCGGCGGGCGACGGGGCGGACCTTTAAGGCGCCTTCACCGTCACGGCGATGCTGCTGAAGTAGCTCGCCACCATCGCGATGTCGTCGTCCGACAGGTTCTTCGCCATCATCGACATCACCTCGTTCTCGCGCTTGCCGGAACGGTAGTCCTTCAGCGCCTTGACCAGGTAGGCGGCATTCTGGCCCGCCAGGTTGGGCGCGTCGGGCACCTTGGCCAGGCCGTCCGCGCCGTGGCAGACGAAGCACTGGCCGGCGCGGCTCTTGGCGGCGGCAGGGTCCGCCGCCAGCGCCGGCGCGCCGGCGGCGGCCAGCAGCGCCGCCGCCAGGCAGGCGACGACGGCCTTACTGCGCCGCATACGACACCCGGTAGATCGCGCCCGCATAATCGTCCGAGATCAGCAGCGACCCGTCCGGCAGGTTGGCGACGTCGACCGGGCGGCCAAGGTATTCCTTGTTCGAGGTCAGCCAGCCGTCGGCGAACACCTCGGTCTTGTCGGCGGTGCCATCGGCCTTGAGCGACGTGAACATCACGCGGGCGCCGACCGGCGTGGTGCGGTTCCAGGAGCCGTGCTGCGCGCTGAAAATGCCGTGCTGGTACTTGGCCGGGAACATGTTGCCGCGGTAGAAGGTCATGCCGAGGTCGGCTGCATGGGCCGCCATCTCGACCTGCGGGAACACTGCGTCGGACGGCGGCGTCTCGGCCTTGTACTCGACCGTGCGCACCTTGCCGCCGCCGTACCACGGGAAGCCGAAATGCTGGCCGGCCTTGGTCGCCCGGTTCAGCTCGCCCGGCGGCGTGTCGTCGCCCATGCCGTCGACCTGGTTATCGGTGAACCACAGCGTCTTGTCCTTCGGGTTGAAGTCCTGGCCGACCGAGTTGCGCACGCCGCGCGCGAAGACTTCGCGGTTCTTGCCGTCGCGGTCCATGCGCAGGATGCCCATCATGCCGACCTTGTCGTACAGCGCGAGCTTTTCCTTGGCCGGCACGTTGAACGGGTTGCCCATCGTGATGTAGAGCTTGTTGTCCGGGCCGATGCGGCAGGTGCGCGCGCCGTGGTTGAAGCTCTCCTCCTCCACCGGGATCAGCTGGCCCTGCGGCACCACGTTGGCGGCGGCGACATCGGGGCCTTCGTAGAAGAACTCGGCCGCCGGGAAGGCCAGCACGCGGTTGTGCTCGGCCACGTACAGCACGCCGTCCGGCGAGAAGCAGACGCCGTTCGGCACCTTCATGCTGATCGACGGGGAAAAGGCCTTCACCTCGTCGGCCACGCGGGTCTTGGCGCGGTCCGTCACGGCCCAGACCTGGGTCTTGCGGGTGCCGACGAACACGATGCCGGTGGATGGACCGACCGCCATGTGGCGGGCGTCCGGCACCAGCGCATACAGGTCGATCTTGAAGCCGGGCGGCAGCTTGACGTTCTTCAGGTTGGCGCGCAGCGCGTCGGCCTTGGCGCCGGTCTGCGGGATCGTCTCCATGTTGAGGTTGGCGCCGGTCGACTGGAAATTTTCCAGCTTCTTCATATTGTCCTGCGCCATGCCGTGCAGCGGCATGGCTGCCGTCACCACGGCAACGGTGGCGGCCAGGCTCATGCGGGTTGTCATTGTCATGCTGTCTCCGTTATAGAAATTGAACTCACGTAACGTCACTGAAGCAAGCGAAAGTCAGCCGGCCTGTCATTCCGTGCATGCGCACGGCGGCCGGCAGGCATTTCTTGTAAATTGCCTTTCGACTATAAGTCGATTAAGAGCTGCGAACGTGATCTTGATCAGTATCGTGCATCTTGCCTTCCTGAAAAATGCCTGGTTGACGCAAAATTCCGACATGCCGCGGCGCCCTTGCGGCCGGCAGCCGCCGGCCACCGCCGCCATGCCTTCACAGGAAACGGCGCGCATCGATCGCGCCTGGCGTTCCACGTTAAAATAGCCGCGTTTTGCCTTCGGAGAAGCGATTCCGCGAGGCATGCCAGCATTGCCGCGCCTGACGCCGGGCCGCCTGCGCAACAATCCGGGACCCGGTTGCCCGGCATGCGCCGCGACACCGGCCGGGCTGCACCGCCAGTCAACCTGGCCACACACTTTTTCCGGCATCAACGGGCAGGCGAACGCCTGGCGTCGCCACTTTTGCATGATGGGACTGAATTCGATGAGCCGTTCAACCTTTGCGTCCTATGCGGATACCCTTGGCGATTCCGCAAGCGCATCGACCATCGTTGCGCACGACTGGTCGGACAGCCCGATGGGTCCGATCGGCGCATGGCAGCGGAACCTGAAGACCACCGTTTCCATGGTCGTCCGCTGCCCGACGCCGATGGCGCTGCTGTGGGGCGAGGACGGCATACTGATCTATAACGACGGCTATGCGAAGGTGCTGGGCGACAAGCACCCGCATGCGCTGGGCCGCCCGGTGCGGGACGTATGGCCGGACGCAGCCGACTTCAACATGGACGTGGTGCGCCGGGTGCTGGCCGGCGAATCGCTGAGCTACCGCGACCAGTTCTTCGTGCTGGAGCGCAACGGGCAATCGCAGCGCTGCTGGTTCGACCTCGATTATTCGCCGGTGTTCGACGACGCGACGGTGGTCGGCGTGCTGGCGCTGGTGCACGAGAAAACCGAGCTGATGCTGGTGTCCAGGCAGCTCGAACTGGAGCGCGAGCAGTTCGTCGAACTGTTCGAGCAGGCGCCCACCTTCATGGCGGTGCTGCGCGGGCCGGAGCACCGGATCGAACGCATCAACCCCGGCTATGCGCAGCTGATCGGCCACCGCGACGTGCTCGGCAAGACGGTGGCGGAAGCGCTGCCGGAAACGGTGGAACAGGGTTACCTGGCGACGCTGGACGAAACCTATCGCAGCGGCGTCGCGCATACCGCCGTCGGCGCCCGTTACGCGTCCCGGGCCACGCCCGGCGGCCCGGTGGTCGAGCGCTTCGTCGATTTCGTGTACCAGCCGATCAAGGGCCCCGAAGGCGTGGTCACCAGCATCTTCGTCGAAGGCGTCGACGTGACCGAGCGCCGCGCCGCCGAGCAGGCGTTCCAGGAAAGCGCCGAGCAGTTCCGCATCCTCGCGCAGGCGCTGCCCAACCAGGTATGGATGGCCACGCCCGACGGCCGGCTGGACTGGGTCAACACGCAGTTCAACGACTATTGCGGCGATGTGCCGGTGGGCGACGACGGCGCGGTGTGGACCGGGCTCGTGCATCCCGACGACGCGGCGGACGCCGTCGCGCAATGGGAGCGCTGCGTCGCCACGGACGAACCCTACGAGGCCGAATTCCGGCTGCGGCGCCGGGACGGCGAGTACCGCTGGCACCTGCTCAGGGCGCTGGCGCTGCGGGCAGCGTCGCGCCCCCTCAGGCAATGGATAGGCACGTCCACCGACATCCATGAGCGCAAGCTGCTGGAGACGCAGAACACGCGCGACCTGAACCGCATCTGGAGCCTGTCGCAGGAGCTGATGCTGGTCTGCGACTTCGAGGGCCGCATCCTTGCCGTCAACCCCGCCACCACCCTGCACCTGGGCTGGCCGGCGCAGCAGATGGTGGGCAGGGCGCTGAGCGACTTCCTTCATCCCGACGACCTGGCCGAGACGGCCGCGGAAGTGCGCAAGCTGAGCGAGGGCGTGACCACGCTCGCGTTCGAGAACCGCTACCTGACCAGGGACGGCGGGCACCGGCTGCTCAGCTGGACCGCGGTGCCGGACGCCGGCAGGATCCATGCGGTGGCGCGCGACATCACCCGCGAGCGCGCCACCGAAAACGCGCTGCGGCAGTCGCAGAAGCTCGAAGCCATCGGCCAGCTCACCGGCGGCGTCGCGCATGACTTCAACAACGTGCTGGCCGTCATGCGCAGCTCGATCGACCTGATGCGGCTGGTGCAGCTCAGCGACGAGCGCCGGCGCCGCTACATGGACGCCATCTCCGACGCGGTGACCCGCGCCACCAAGCTCACCGCCCAGCTACTCGCGTTCGCGCGCCGCCAGGCATTGCAGCCGGTGGTGTTCGACGTGCGGCAGAACCTGGAGATGGTCAGCGAGATGATAGGCAGCCTGACCGGCGTGCGCATCCGGCGCGACATCCACCTGCCCGACCATGCATGCCTGGTGTATGCCGACCCCAGCCAGTTCGACACCGCCATCGTCAACCTGGCGGTGAATGCGCGCGACGCGATGGACGGCAGCGGCACGCTGACCATCTCCGTCAACTGCGTCTCCGACATCCCGCCAGGCCGGGCCACCGCCCCGGTCTCCGGCAGCTTCGTGGCCGTGTCCGTGTCCGACACCGGCGTGGGCATCCCGGCGCAGCACCTGACGCAGATCTTCGAGCCGTTCTTCACGACCAAGGGATCGGGCCAGGGCACCGGCCTGGGCCTGTCGCAGGTGTTCGGCTTCGCCAAGCAGTCGGGCGGCGAGATCCTGGTCGACAGCAAGGTGGGCACGGGCACCACCTTCACGCTCTACCTGCCGCGCTCGCTGCAGCCGGGCCAGCAGGCCGACGCCCAGGCCGCCGACGAAGCCATCGTCCGCGGCCACGGCGACCGCATCCTGGTGGTGGAAGACAATCCCGATGTCGCCGTGTCGGTCGAGCAGACGCTGGAGGAACTGGGCTATGCGACCTTCCTGGTGCCCAGCGGCGAAGCGGCGCTGGCCGAGCTGGAAAAGGACGCCGGCGCCTTCTCCGCCGTGTTCTCCGACGTCGTCATGGCCGGCATCAGCGGCATCGAACTCGGCAAGGAAGTGCAGCGGCTCTACCCGTCGGTGCCGGTGGTGCTGTCGAGCGGCTACAGCTATGTGCTGGCCAGGAATCCCGACCATGGATTCACGCTGCTTCCGAAGCCCTACACGCTGGAAAACCTTTCCCGTACGCTGGCCGAGACCATGGCGCGCTCGCGCGCCGCGCGCCGGCATGCGGGCGCCGGCCCTGACGCCCAGGCCGCGACCCCGGCCGAACGCGAGGCATTGCGGCAGGCGCAGCTGGACGCGCTGGCGATACTGGACTCCGACGAGGAGGAAGCCTATGACGAGCTGACCCGGCTGGCGGCGCAATTCTGCGAAACGCCGGTCGCGCTGATCTCGCTGATCGACGGCGACCGCCAGTGGTTCAAGTCCCGCGTCGGGGTCCAGGTCCGCGAGACGCCGCGGGAACATGCGTTCTGCGCGCATGCGATCCAGACGCCGCAAAGCCTGATGGTGGTCAACGACGCCGCGCAGGATGCGCGCTTCGCCGACAACCCGCTGGTGACCGGCGACCCCAACATCCGCTTCTATGCGGCCGCGCCGCTGGTGACCGCGTCCGGCCATGCGCTGGGCACGCTGTGCGTGATCGACCGCGTACCGCGCACCTTGCAGCGCGGGCAGATCGAAATGCTGCAGTTCCTGGCGAACCAGGTCATCGAGCGGCTTGAAAAGCGCCGGCAGGCGCGCAGGCCGCCACCCGGCCGGGCGGACTGAAGCGGGACGCCTGCCCTGCCCGCCCAACCGCGCCGGCCATTACAATGACGGCGCGGCGCAATGCGCTTGCCGCGCCGTCCGGCGCGCAACATCGGCTCCACCAGCAACATCGGGAATATTCTTGAATGCGTTTTCTGCACACTTCTGACTGGCACCTCGGCCAGACACTGCACAGCTTCGAACGGGTCTACGAACACCAGTGCTTCCTCGACTGGCTGCTGCAGACGCTGGTCGACGAGCGCATCGACGCGCTGCTGATCGCCGGCGACGTCTATGACAATGCCAACCCGTCCGCGGCGTCGCAGAAGCAGCTGTACCGCTTCCTGCGCCAGGCCAAGTCGGCGGTGCGGCACCTGAACATCGTCATCATCGCCGGCAACCACGACTCGCCCGGACGGCTGGAGGCGCCCGGGCCGCTGCTGGAAGAGCATGACGTCAGCCTGGTCGGCAACGTGCTGCGCGACGCGGCCGGCGCCATCGCGCTGGAGCGGCTGGTGCTGCCGCTGAAGAACCGCGACGGCGAGATCGCCGCATGGTGCCTGGCGGTGCCCTTCCTGCGCCCGGGCGACGTGCCCCGGGTCGACAGCGCCGACCCGTATGCCGAGGGCATCGCTCTGCTGTACCGGCAGGCGCTTGCGCTGGCGCTTGAAAAGCGCAGCCCGGGCCAGGCCATCGTGGCGCTCGGCCATTGCCACATGACCGGCGGCGCCCAGTCGGCCGACTCGGAGCGGCGGGTCATCATCGGCGGCAGCGAGGCGCTGTCGGCGGCCATGTTCGGGCCGGAGGTGGCCTATGCGGCGCTCGGCCACCTGCACCTGGCGCAGGTGGTGGGCAAGCAGCCGCACCTGCGCTACAGCGGCAGCCCGCTGCCGATGTCGTTTTCCGAGATCCCTTACCGGCACCAGGTGCTGCGCTTCGACCTCGACGGCGAGCGCGCTACCGACATCACGCCGCTGCATGTGCCGCGCACGGTGGACCTGCTGCGCGTGCCGGCCACGCCGGGGCCGCTGGACGAGGTGCTGGCCGCGCTGCAGGCGCTGCCGCCGCGCAGCGGCGAACACCCGCCCTACCTCGAAGTGCGGGTCCGGCTGGATGCGCCGGAGCCGGGGCTGCGCGCCCGGGTCGAGGCGGCGCTCGAGGGCCGGCATGCGCGGCTGGCGCGCATCGACACCAGCCTGCCGCAGCGCGGCGGCGACGAGGCCGAAACACTGTCGCTGGACCAGATCGACAGCCTGCGGCCGGACGACATTTTCCGCCGCCTGTACCGGCAGAAGTTCGACCGCGACGCGCCCGACGACCAGCTCTCCGCCTTCACCGAGCTGATGACCGCCGCCGGCGTCGGGCCGGCAGCATGAAGATCCTGGCGATACGCGGCAAGAACCTGGCGTCGCTGGCCGGCGAGTTCTGCGTCGACTTCCAGCAGGAGCCGCTGGCGTCGAGCGGCCTGTTCGCGATCAGCGGGCCGACCGGCGCGGGCAAGAGCACGCTGCTCGACGCGCTGTGCGTGGCGCTGTACGACGCCACGCCGCGGCTGCTGCGCGCCGGCACCCGCGGCATCGCGCTGCCCGACGTCAGGGGCGAAGTGGTCACGCCGTACGACACCCGCAACCTGCTGCGGCGCGGCGCCGCCGAGGGCTATGCGGAAGTCGATTTCGTCGGCAACGACGGCCTTAGCCACCGCGCCCGCTGGAGCGTGCGCCGCGCCCGCTCACGCGCCGACGGCAGCCTGCAGAACACCACGATGACGCTGCTGCGCCTGCCCGAGGCGCAGCCGGTCGGCGGCACCAAGATGGAAGTGAAGGCCGAGATCGCGCGCTGCATCGGCCTGTCCTTCGAACAGTTCACGCGGGCGGTGCTGCTGGCGCAGAACGAGTTTTCCGGCTTCCTGAAAGCCGACGACAACGAACGCGGCGAATTGCTCGAAACCCTGACCGGCAACCTGGTCTACACCGAGATCTCGCGCCGCGCCTACGAGCGGGCGAAGGAAGAACTGGCGATGGTCAGGCGGCTCGAGGAGCGGCTGGCGGACCAGCGGCCGCTGCCGGCCGAAGAGCGCGCCCGCGTCGAACAGGAAGCGCGCGACGCCGGCCTGCAGCTGGCCGACGCCGACGCGCAGCTCGAACAGGCGGCGCGGCAGCTGCGCTGGCGGCAGGAGGCCGACCAGCTGGCGCAGGCCGAGCAGCAGGCGCTGTCCGATGCGGCGCACGCGGCGGGCCAGCGCACCGCGGCGAACGGCCGCGCGGCGCGGCTGGCGCGGGTGGAATCCGTGCAGCCGGCGCGGCCGCTGATGGACGAAAGCCAGCGCATCGTCATGGAAATGGCCCGCATCCGCGTCGCCATCGCGCAGCATGAACGGCAGCAGCAGCAGGCTGCCGCCGCCAGGAGCGTTGCAGAGCAGCGGCTGCAGGCGGCGACGCAGGCGATGCAGGCCGAGGAACTGGCGCAGTCGACCGCCGCGGTGCGGCTGGACCAGGCCAAGGCGCTGGACGCCCGCATTGCGCAGATGGAGCCGGGACACGAGGTGGCGCGCCGCGCCGCCGCCGAGGCCGGCCTTGCCGCGGCGGCCGCGCGCCAGCGGCAGCTGGACCGCGACGCCGAACTGCCCGCGATGCGCCGGCGGCAGGCCGCCGCCGACGACTGGCTTGCCCGGAACGGCCACCTGCGCCTGCTGTCGGAAAGCTGGCAGCGCTGGGACACGCTGTTCGGCCAGGCCAACGAACAGGCGCAGCAGCATGCGGCTGCATCTGCCGCCGCCGGCGCCGGCGCCGCGCGCCACCGGCAGGCGCAGGCAACCGAGCAGCATACAGCGGCCGCGTTGCGCCAGGCCGGCGAGGCGCATCGACACGCGCTGGCCGCGCGCGACGCAGCCGCTGCCCGGCTGCAGGAACTGGATGCGCACAATCTGCCCGACGCCAGGCGGGCCTTGCAGCACGAGCGCCAGCAGCTGGCCGACGCCGAGCGGCTGTGGACCGTGGTCCAGGGCGGCGACGCCCGCCTTGCCGCGTTGCGCGCCGAGCTGGCGCGGCTGCGGCAGGCCGCCGGCGATGCGCAGGCGCTGCTGGACGCTGCGCTGGCGCAGCAGCCGGCGCTGGATGCCGCGCTGGGCCAGGCCGAACGCGGGCTGAAACTGGCCGAGGCCGCCTCCGGCGAGAGCGTGCTGCAATTGCGCGCCCGGCTGGAGGACGATGCGCCATGCCCGGTCTGCGGCGCGACCGACCATCCGTACCGTCAGCAGGACCCGCGGCTGGACCGGATGCTGGCCGGGCTGCAGGCCGAGGTCGTCCGCTGCCGGACGGCCGCGCAGCAGGGGCTGGCGCAGCAGGCCAGCCAGCGCGCGCTGGCGTCGGCCGCCACGGCGCGGCAGCGCGAGAGCGTCGATGAACTGGCGGCGCTGGAAGCGTCGCTGGCCGACAGCCGCGCGCGCTGGCTCGCGCATCCGCTCGCCGCCGATGCGGCACGGAGCGCCGACCCCGCCGGATGGCTGTCCGGACAGCAGCAGTCCTGCGAAGCGCGGCAGCGCAGCCTCGATGCGCTGGAACGGACGCGGCAGGAAGCGGCGTCTGCGCGGGACGCCGCGCAGCGCGAAACCGACCGCTGCGCCGCGCTGCTGGCCGCCGCCGGCGAGGCAGCGACCGCCGCCCGGCTCGACGTCGCTGCCGCCGGCCAGGCGCTGGCGAACGCCGCCGAACGCCAGCGCGAGCTGGATGCGCGGCTGGCCGCCAGCCTGGCGGCCCTCGACAGCCTGCCGCTGGACGCCGGCTGGAAGGCGGCATGGCAGGCCGACCCGGCGGCGTTCCATGCACGCTGCGAGGCCGATGCGCTGGCATGGCAGTCGCAGCGCAAGGCCAGCGACGAAGGCCGCGCGCAATTGCAGACGCTGGACGTCGAGGTCCGCGGCCTGGCCGCCGCCGCCGGCACCGCGCGGCTGGAAGCCAGCCGCGCCGCCGACGCCTGGACCGCGCTCGACAATGCGCAGAAGGCGCTGGCCGCCGATCGCGCGGCACTGTTCGACGGCCGTCCGGTGGCCGCGGTGGAAGCAGAGATGGCGGCCGCGCTGCAGGCGGCGCGCGCCGCGCACCAGCAGGCGAACGACGCGGCGCAGCAGGCCGCGCTGGCGCTAAGCCGCTGCGCCGAGGCGCTGGACATGGCCCATGGCCGGCTGGCCGAGATGATGGCGACCGCGGCCGACGCCGCCGCCCGGCTCGGCGACTGGCTGCAGGACTACCGGGAGCAGCATGCCGGCGACGAGCAGGGCCGCGAGCTGGACGACATCGCGCTGCATGAACTGCTGCGCGTGGAAGCCGGCTGGATCCACGCGGAACGGGTGTCGCTGCAGGCGCTGGACACCGCGGTCGAACGCTGCCAGGCGGTGGCCCGCGAACGCCTGGCGCGGCGCGAAGCCCATGCGCTGGCGCGGCCTGCGCACTGGCCTGCGGCCGACGACGATGCGGCCGCGCTCGACAGCGCGCTGGCCGCGGCGACCACGCAGCGGCAGGCGCTGCACCAGCGCGCCACCGCATTGCAGCTGACGCTGCAGCAGGACGACGCCCGCCGCACCGGCTCGGCCGACATGCTGCGCCGGATCGGCGAGCAGGAAGCGGTGCAGCGGCGCTGGGCGCAGCTCAACGAGCTGATCGGCTCGGCCGACGGCAAGAAATTCCGCAACTATGCGCAGCAGTTCACGCTAGACGTGCTGCTCGGCTATGCGAACCGCCACCTGGGCGACCTGGCGCGCCGCTACCGGCTCGAACGGGTGCCCGACACGCTGGCGCTGATGGTGGTCGACCAGGACATGGGCGAGGAACTGCGCTCGGTGCATTCGCTGTCCGGCGGCGAGTCCTTCCTGGTGTCGCTGGCGCTGGCGCTGGGCCTGGCCTCGCTGTCGTCGAACCGGGTCAAGGTGGAGTCGCTGTTCATCGACGAGGGCTTCGGCAGCCTCGACGCGGAGACGCTGCGGGTGGCGATGGATGCGCTCGACGGCCTGCAGGCGATGGGCCGCAAGGTCGGCGTGATTTCGCACGTGCAGGAAATGACGGAACGGATTGCAACGCGCATCATGGTCAGGCGCGGCGCCGGCGGCAGCAGCGAGCTGCAGATCGCGCAGGGCTGAGCCGGAGCGTGGCGGGGTCATGCGTCATGCGTCATCATGCAGCACCGCGCGGCGATAAATTTTTCACACAAGAAGGAGACAAGCATGTCCTATGAAACCCTGCTCTACGAAGTCAGCGACTACGTGCTGACCATCACGCTGAACCGGCCCGACCGGCTCAACGCCTTCACCGGCACGATGATGAACGAACTGATCGACGCGTTCGACAAGGCCGATGCCGACGACGACGTGCGCGCCATCATCGTCACCGGCGCCGGCCGCGCATTCTGCGCCGGCGCCGACCTGTCCGAAGGCACCAAGACCTTCGACTTCGCGGCCCGCGCCGACCGTCCGGACAAGCAGGGCACGCCGCAGCGGCCCGACGGCGGCATCGACTACAGCCACGAGTCGGTGCGCGACGGCGGCGGCCGCGTGTCGCTGCGGATCTACGAATGCCTGAAGCCCGTGATCGCCGCCATCAACGGCGCCGCGGTCGGCGTCGGCGCGACCATGCTGCTGCCGATGGACATCCGCATCGCGTCGAGCGACGCCCGCTTCGGCTTCGTGTTCAACCGCCGCGGCATCACGCCGGAAGCCTGCTCCAGCTGGTTCCTGCCGCGCGCGGTGGGCATCAGCCAGGCGCTGGAATGGACCTATTCCGGCCGCGTGTTCCCGGCCCAGGAAGCGCTGGAAGGCCGCCTGGTCAAGCAGGTGGTCGCGCCCGATGCGCTGATGGACACTGCCCGCGCGCTGGCCCGCGAGATCGCCGACAATTCCGCGCCGGTGTCGGTCGCGCTGACCCGCCAGATGATGTGGCGCATGCTGGGCGCGGACCACCCGATGGAAGCGCACAAGGTCGACAGCCGCTCCATCTATGCCCGCGGCCGGATGCAGGACGTGAAGGAAGGCATCAGCTCCTTCCTCGAGAAGCGCCCGCCGGTGTTCACCGAGAAGGTATCGCAGGACATGCCGGACTTCGTGCCCTGGTGGGAGCCGCGGCCGTACAAGTAAGGCGGTTGCCGGGGGTGCATGGGTCGGCGGCGTCACGTTCCGATATCGCGGCCCGTGACGCCCGGCGACACCGGCCCGATGGAAGGTTGCCGGGCGCCAAACTTTGCTTACCATTTCTCCTTGCGGCAAGGTGAGGACACTGTCGCGACGAGAGGAAACCGCATGGCCAGCGCCAAACTCACTTCGAAGGGACGAATCACGATTCCGGCCGATGTGCGGGCGGCGCTCGCGCTCGAGGCCGGGAGCCGCGTCGAATTCATTGAAACCGGCAAGGGGCAATTTGCGCTCATCGCGGCAACCGGGGAAGTGCATTCGCTCAAGGGCATGCTGAAAGAACCGGCCGAGCCGGCCTCCATCGAGGACATGAACCAGGCCATCGCCGCAGCGCGGGCGCGGCGCTCGTGGATCTGACGCGTCGAAAACCGCCGGCATGCAGCTGATCCGCTGGCAGCCCGCGTTCCAGCCGGTCCCCGCCGGCGGCTGTTACACTGCGCATCCTCCTGACCTGCCATGACGCCGCCCGTGAACGCCACCTCGTTTTCCATCCTCCCCCTGTCCCCCGCCATGCTCGCCAACCTCGAGCAGCTTGGCTACCATGAAATGACGCCGATCCAGGCTGCCAGCCTGCCGGCGGTGCTGGCCGGCGGCGACCTGATCGCGCAGGCGCGCACCGGCAGCGGCAAGACCGCGGCCTTCGGCATCGGGCTGCTGCACAAGCTCAACCCGGCGTGGTTCGCGATACAGGGGCTGGTGCTGTGCCCGACCCGCGAGCTGGCCGACCAGGTCGCCAACGAACTGCGCCGGCTGGCGCGCTTCGCGCCCAACATCAAGGTGCTGACGCTGACCGGCGGCACGCCGATGCGGCCGCAGATCGCGTCGCTGGAGCATGGCGCGCATATCGTCGTCGGCACGCCGGGACGCCTCGCCGACCATATACAGCGCGAGACCATCGACCTGTCGAAAGTGCAGACGCTGGTGCTGGACGAGGCCGACCGCATGACCGACATGGGCTTTTACGAGGAGATGTCGGGCATCGTGTCGATGACGCCGGAGCGGCGCCAGACATTGCTGTTCTCGGCGACCTACCCGGACGACATCCGGCAGGCGACCGCGCCCTTCCTGCGCGACCCGGTCGAGGTGCGGGTCGAGTCGCGGCATGACGCCAGCGGCATCGAGCAGCGCTTCTACGAGATCGGCGGCGAGGAAGGCGCGCGGCAGGCGGCGGTGGCGCGGCTGCTTGCGCATTTCCGGCCGCAGTCGACGCTGGCCTTCTGCAACACCAAGGCGCATTGCCGCGAGCTGGCCGATGCATTGCGTGCCGAAGGCATCTCGGCGCTGGCGCTGTACGGCGAGCTGGAACAGCGCGAGCGCGACGAGATCCTGGTGCTGTTCGCCAACCGCAGCTGCTCGGTGCTGGTGGCGACCGACGTCGCCGCGCGCGGCCTCGACATCCAGCAGCTCGAAGCAGTAATCAATGCCGACGTCTCCCGCGACGCCGACGTGCATATCCACCGCATCGGCCGCAGCGGCCGCGGCCAGCGCGCCGGCCTGGCGCTGACGCTGATCGGCCCGGGCGAACGCAAATGGGTCAAGGCGATCGAACAGGACCAGGGCGCAAACGTGATCTGGGACGACCTGAAGTCGCTGGAGCCGGCCGAGGGCGGCCCCTTGCAGCCGCCGATGCGCACGCTGTGCATCCAGGGCGGCAAGAAGGAGAAGCTGCGCCCCGGCGACCTGCTGGGCGCGCTGACCGGCGACGCCGGCCTGACCAAGGAACAGGTCGGGAAAATCAACGTGTTCGAGTTCACGACCTATGTCGCGCTGGAACGCGGCATCGCGGAGCGCACTGCCCAGAAGCTGACCGCCGGCACCATCAAGGGCCGGCAGTTCCGGATGCGCTTCATCGACAACGAGTAAGGCTTACCCGACCGCCGCTCCCGACGCCCTGACGAACGACGATGCGCGGCGGCATGGACGCCGGCCGATTACTGCGCCAGCGTCTTCACCATCCGGTACATGAACTCGCGTCCATCGTACAGGCGCGTGATCGCGATGCGCTCGTCCAGCCCGTGCGCGCGCGCGTCGCTCGGCTCGCTGAACAGGCCGGAGACGCCGTACATCGGGATGCCGGCATTGCGCATGAAGCGGCTGTCGGTCGCGCCGGTGCTCATCGCGGGGATGACGGGCACGCCGGGCCACATCTCGGCGGTCAGCTTCTCGATGGTGCCGGTCACGTCGGGCCGCAGCGGCGACGCCGGGCTCTTCAGCGGCGGATTGCTGGCCACCATGTTGATGCGCTGGCTGCCCAGCACCTTGCGCAGCGTGGCGTCGACTTCGGCCGGGTCGTCATGCGGCAGGATGCGGCAGTTGACGACCGCGGTGGCCGACTGCGGCAGCGCGTTTTCCGCATGGCCGGCGCTGACCTGCGTGGCCACGCAGGTGGTGCGCAGCAGCGCGTTGTACAGCGGCGTGGCCGACAGCCGGTCCAGCGATGCCTCGGACGGCGAGCCGCCGGCAACGGCCTTCATGTCCTCGGCCTTCTGCCCGGTCTCGAACTGCGCGCTGCGCTCGAAGTAGGAACGGGTCACTTCCGACAGCTTGACCGGGAAGCGGTACTTGCCCAGGCGGTCGAGCGCGCCGGCAAGGTCGTACATCGGATTGGTCGCGGTCGGCAGCGAGCTGTGGCCGCCGACGTCGCGCACGTCCAGCTTGTACGTGGTGTACATCTTTTCCGCGACCTGGACCCGGTGCAGGATGGGCTTGCCATTGCTGAGCTGGCCGCCGCCGCCCTCGTTGATGCCGAAGTCGGCGTCGATCAGCGCGCGCTGGTTGTTGACCAGCCAGAATGCGCCGTTGCTGGGCACGTCGCCCAGTTCCTCGTCGGCGGTCAGCGCCAGGATGATGTCGCGGCTGGGCTTGTAGCCTTCGCGCTTGAGCTGCGACAGGACCGAGACGAAGGCCGCCGCCATCGCCTTGTCGTCGGACGAACCGCGTGCGGTGAAATAGCCGTCGTCTTCCTTCAGCTTGAACGGGTCGGTCTTCCAGTCCTCGCGCTTGGCTTCGACCACGTCGATATGCGCGAGCAGCAGCACCGGCTTCTTGGAGCCGTTGCCCTTGAAGCGCAGCACCAGGTTGCCCTTGCGCGGGAAGGGTTCGAACAGCTGCATGTCTTCAGCCGCGAAGCCGGCGGCCAGCAGGTGCTTCTGCAGCGCGCGGGCGGCTTCGGTGTTGTTGCCGACCGAGTTGGTGGTGTTGATCTCCACCAGCTCCTTGTAGATATCGTGGAAACGCTGCTGTTCCGGGGTCAGCGCGGGCATGGTCGGCATGGCCGGTGCGGCAGGCTGAGCGGTCTGCGCGACGCTCCAGGATGCGGCGCACAGGAATGCGGCTGCGGTGCAGGTCTTGATGGTTTGCTTCATTACTACAGTCTCCAGGCGGTTCGTGGGATGAATCGTGTCGCCGGGCCGGCAGGCCGCCGGCCCGGCGTTGCAAGCGGTTTTCTTATTTGTTGCGCACGCACTGGGCGTCGACATACTGCAGCGCCGCGGGCAGCGCGTCGCGGAAGGTCATCCACTCGTGGTCGCCGTCGATCACGCGCAGCTCGACCTGCTTGGGCTGCACCTGGTACATCCGCCAGTACAGCTGGGCAGACATCTGCGCGATGCCGAGGAAGTCATGGTCGCCCGAGACGATCCACATCGGCACCCTGGCGCTGCCCTGCTTGTAGCCGTCCAGGCGCGCCGCGTAGTTCAGCGACTTCCAGGTCTCCGGGTCGAACTTGCCGTCGCGGACGAACTGCGGCGTGCGCCGCGCCGCCGACGTTTCGGGAGGCAGCGGGTCGTAGATGGCGGGGCTGATCACCGCGGCGGCGCAGAACCGGTCCGGGTATTTCAGCGACAGGTTAAGCGCGCCGTAGCCGCCCATCGACAGGCCGCCGATGGAGCGGTTGCTGCGTTCGGTGGCGACCTTGTAGCGGCTTTCGACGTAGGGGATCAGCTCCTTCATCATCGCCGTCTCGGCCTTCTCGCTGGCGCCGTCGGTCCACCACGAGGCCGGGCCGAAGGTCGGCATCACGGCGACGGTGGCGCGCATCAGGCCGCGCTTGCTCAGGCCGTCCAGCGTCTCGACCGCGCCGCCCTTGCGCGCCCATTCGAGCTCGTCGCCGCCGGCGCCGTGCAGCAGGTAGGTTACCGGGTAGCGCGCGGTGGCTTCCTTGTAGCCGTCTGGCAGGTAGACCGTGAAGCTGATGTCACGGCCCAAGGCGGCCGACGTGTACTTGTCGATGACCAGTTCGCCGGCCTGCGCGGCAGCCGCCGCGGATGCCAGCGCGGCAGCCAGCAGCATGCGTTTTCTTGTGTTCATGTGTCCCCTTGTTCAGGTGTTGGTGTTGTTCGTATGACGCTGTTTTCTCGCACTGCTGCAGGCCCGCTGCCATGCGCGCTGGGGATGGCGCATGCGAATACTGCCTGAGCAGCGAAATCTTAACATTATTCAATATCGGATGTTCCCTGGCCGCATTTGCCGGCGGAGCGGAAAAGTGCAACAATGCTGCATATTTAGTGCATCGATTCAAGGGGTCAATGATGAGCACCGTGGCAGCCGTTCCTGTCTTCGAGCAAAATTTCGACCAGTTCCTGCATTACCTCCAGGATAGCGAAACCGGGACGACATCGTTGTCCCCGAAACGCTATGGCCAGATCCTGCGGCTGGACATGCAGACCCTCGCCACGCAGGCCCATGTCCATCGCAACACCATCAGCCGGGCGCCCGATGCGGAAAGCGTGCAGCGTTATTTGCGCGAGTCGGTACGGGTGATACGCGCAGCGGCCGATGTGACGGGCAGCGTCGAAAAGGCGATCTTCTGGTTCAAGAACAACCCGCTTGCCCCGTTCGACTACAAGACGCCCCAGGAACTCGTCTCCGAAGGCCGGGCCGGCGCGCTGATCCGCTACATCCAGTCGCTGCAGGCGGGCTTTGCCGGATGATCCTGACTGCGCTGGACGCCATTGCCTACCGCGTGCACGATCCTAAATGGGCTTATGCGCCGACCAGCGGCGCCGGCGCCGGGAAGCATGGCGGCCGCGCCAACCGGCCCGGCGTCAATGCGATCTACCTGTCGCTGGAACTGGAAACCGCGCTTGCCGAATACCGCCAGACCGACGCGCTGCTGCAGCCGGCATTAATGGTCAGCTATGAAATCAGCGTCGGGCCGGTGGTCGACTTCCGCGGCGGCTTCGCAAGCGGCTGGGACCCGCTCTGGCAGGACTTCTACTGCGACTGGCGGCGGATGGTGTTCAACGAAGGAATAGAACCGCCGTCCTGGGTGATCGGCGACCAGGTGCTTGCAGCGGGCGCGAAAGGCATCGTATTCCGCTCGGTCCTTACCGGCGGCGCCAACCTCGTGCTGTACAACGACGCGCTGGCCGCCGGCGACAGGCTCGCGGCGCACGACCCGCGGCATGCATTGCCGCGCAACCAGGATTCCTGGCACTAGAGCGCATCGATGGTTGCGACTCGCGGGTGCAATAAGCGCAGCGCATTACACCCTACGGCGTTTCAAGGCACGTTGCGAGCCGGGACGGGTGTCGCCCGTCACCCGACGAAGGTCACCAGCCCGTCCTGCACCGTGCATTGCACCAGCTCGAACGAGCCTCCCAGCAGGGGCGCGGCCAGGATCTTGTAGGTGTCGATGTCGACCAGCGGCGGCCCGCTGCGCGCGAGCCTGCGGCGGCGACCTTCGAGCGAACCCAGGTAGGCCCAGCGGTCCACCACGTGCACCTGGCGCATTCCGGCGCCGCGCTCGACAATGCCGACCGCGCCGGCGAACGGCCATACCGCTTCCTGCATGCCTGCCAGCGCGGCGCGCAGCCGGGCCGCATGTTGCTCGGCCGTCTCGGCGCCGATGCAGGCGCCGTTGCAGCGGCCGAGCTGGCGTGAAAAGCATCCGCGCTTGCAGACCATGGCTTCCAGCCCGAGCAGCGCCGGGCACAGGCCGTGCCGCCGGGCCAGCGCGCGCAGCGCTTCCTCGGCCGACGCCCGCGACCCGAACAGCCCGAACAGCTGCCGCCCCGGACGCCGCGTGCCCGAGCTGCACACCGCTGGCGCCGCGGCGCCGGCATCGAGTCCCAGCGCATAGGTGTCGCGCACCATGCGCAGCAAGGCGTTATACGGCGGCTGCATCTGCTTGATCAGCCGCGACTCCAGCAGCAGCGCGCCGATGTCGCCGGCGGTGCGCACGAAGTCGATGCGCGCGGTGTCGCGCAGCATCGCCGCTTCCTCGGGCGTGCGCAGGTGGGACAGCACGCGGCTGCGCAGGCAGACGCTCTTGCCGATGTAGACCGGCTCGCCATCGTGCCCGACGAAGAGATAAACCCCGGGCTCGCGCGGCAGCGCATCGAGGCTGGCGCGGTCGATATGGTCGGGATAGCAGTATCCGGATGCCGGATTGGGCCTGACAATGAGGCCGATGGAAGAGACTCGGGAGCGCATGGGGAAAATGGCGTGAAGGCGAGGACTATAAAACGGGAAAAGCCTTTATGCAACGGCGGGTGTTGCGCCGCGATCCCATAACATAGTCAAATGAATCACGAAAGACGCTGAATTCGATGGTGCGCGCGTCCAATCTCGAAACGATCAAGCTCGTGTCTCATTCTGCATGCAATATTAGCAACGTTGTTGATGCGTATCGTCAATAGGAGTATGCGCATCGGCTGACGAACATGACCAGTTACCAGTCGCCCCTTGACCACCGCTGTAGACAACCGCTGAAGACGGAGTATTTGTGAAACACCTGACCTTTTCCACCCTTGCCGCCAGCCTCCTGCTGGCAGCGGCGCACATCCCTGCCCATGCCGTCGACGGCGCCTCGCTGGAGTTCGGCACCGGAAATTCAACGCAGTTTGCCCGCGGCAGCCTGCAATGGAATTTCCAGCGCGCGATCTACGAATCGGACCGCATCGCGATCAAGGGTTATTGGGACCTGAGCCTTGCGCAATGGCGTGGCAACCGTTACCAGAACCGGCCGGGCGAGCACCAGAACCTGACCGAGATCGGCATCACGCCGATGTTTCGCATCCAGCAGCCGGGCAGCAAGTTTTACGGCGAGGCCGGCATCGGCGCGCACCTGCTGTCCGAACTCTATGACAACAACAACCGCAAGCTTTCGACCGCGCTGGAATTCGGCAGCCAGCTGGGCATAGGCTACAACATCAGCCCGCGCGCCGATGTCGGCCTGTCGATCCAGCATTATTCGAACGGCGGCATCAAGCACCCGAACAGCGGCGTCAACTTCGTGTCGCTGAAGGTCAGCTATTCCTTTCCCTGACCTCTGCCGAGATTCCCTGACGCGCAAGCCGCGTCCTTCCGCAGCTGAAAGCCCGGCCTGACCGGCCGGGCCGGCAACACCCCCGACACCCTTCCTCGCTCCCCGCTTCCACGCCATCCGGCCACGCCTGCCGAAAAACGCCATTCCGAATTTTTTGCGGCAAATCAAATACATTTGACCTGCCGACCTTTAGCTTCCATCCATGGAACGCCGTTAAACGCGACCAGCCGCACGCTTGCTGCATCGTGCGCAGCATGCATGCGCTGTCGATGCGTCACCGCCATATACCGGGGGAAGAAACCATGGAAGACAAGCTGGTCCAACGCATCAAGGCCGATCCCGACTATCACACGCTGGTCTCTCGACGGTCCACCTATGGCTGGGTCCTGTCGGTCATCATGCTGGTGGTCTACTACGGCTACATCCTGCTGATCGCCTTCAACCGCGACCTGCTGGCCACACGCATCGGCAATGGCGTGATGACCTGGGGCATACCGATAGGACTGGCCGTCATCGTCTTCACGGTCCTCATCACCGGCATCTACGTGCGTCGCGCCAATGGCGAGTTCGACGAGCTGACAGCACGCATCCGCGAAAAGGCCCTGCGGTGAAGCGCCTCCTCGCAGCAGGCGCGGCCATGGCGATGGCCGGCGCAGGAAGCGCCGCGTGGGCGGCCGGCGACTCGCTGGGCCAGACCGTCAAGCAGGCCACCAACTGGACCGCGATCCTGATGTTCGGGGCCTTCGTGATCTTCACGCTGTTCATCACCAAGTGGGCAGCCGCCAAGACCAAGTCGGCATCCGACTTCTACACGGCCGGCGGCGGCATCACCGGCTTCCAGAACGGCATGGCGATCGCCGGCGACTACATGTCGGCCGCCTCCTTCCTCGGCATTTCGGCAGCGGTCTACCTGAACGGCTACGATGGCCTGATCTATTCGATCGGCTTCCTGGTCGGCTGGCCGGTGCTGACCTTCCTGATGGCGGAGCGGCTGCGCAACCTCGGGCGCTTCACCTTCGCCGACGTCGCGGCCTACCGCTTCGCGCAGCAGCCGATCCGCATCTTCGCTGCTTCCGGCACGCTGGTCGTGGTCGCGTTCTACCTGATCGCGCAGATGGTCGGCGCCGGGCAGCTGATCAAGCTGCTGTTCGGGCTGGAGTACTGGATGGCGGTGATCATCGTCGGCACGCTGATGATGATCTACGTGCTGTTCGGCGGCATGACGGCGACCACCTGGGTGCAGATCATCAAGGCCATCATGCTGCTGGGCGGGGCGAGCTTCATGTCCTTCATGGTGCTGCTCAAGTTTAACTTCAGCCCGGAAGCGCTGTTCGCCAAGGCGGTCGAGGTGCATGCGAAGAAGGACGCGATCATGGCGCCCGGCGGCTTCATCAAGGACCCGATCTCGGCCATCTCCTTCGGCATGGCGCTGATGTTCGGCACCGCCGGCCTGCCGCATATCCTGATGCGCTTCTTCACCGTGCCGAGCGCCAAGGAAGCGCGCAAGTCGGTGCTGTGGGCGACGACCTGGATCGCCTACTTCTACCTGCTCACCTTCATCATCGGCTTCGGCGCGATCGTGCTGGTCAGCACCAACCCGCAGTTCACGGAGTCGCCCGGCAAGCTGTTCGGCGGCGACAACATGGCGGCGGTGCACCTGGCAAGCGCCGTCGGCGGCAATGTCTTCCTCGGCTTCATCTCGGCGGTCGCATTCGCAACCATCCTGGCGGTGGTGGCGGGCCTGACGCTGTCGGGCGCGTCGGCGGTGTCGCACGACCTATATTCGGTGGTGATCCGCAAGGGCACCGCGACCAGCCTCGAGGAGCTGAAGGTGTCGCGCATCACCACGGTGGCGCTGGGCATCATCGCGGTGATCCTCGGCATCGTGTTCGAGCGGCAGAACATCGCCTTCATGGTGTCGCTGGCCTTTGCGGTCGCCGCGTCGGCGACCTTCCCGGTGCTGTTCATGTCGGTGCTGTGGCCCAACTGCACGACGCGCGGCGCAACCGTCGGCGGCTTCCTCGGCCTGCTGACCGCGGTGGTGCTGACAGTGCTGTCGAAGTCGGTCTGGGTCGACGTGTTCCACAATGCCAGCGCGATCTTCCCGTACACGTCGCCGGCCCTGTTCTCGATGACCGCCGGCTTCGTCGGCATCTGGCTGTTTTCCATCACCGACAACAGCGCGCGGGCGCAGCTGGACCGCGAAGGCTACGAAGCGATGAAGGTGCGCTCGGAGACAGGCATCGGCGCATCGGGCGCGTCGGGCCATTGAAGCTGCGCCGGCAAGGGTGAGACAGGCTGCCGGCATCGCACCCTGCGCCGCCGCCTCAGCTGCCGAGGTAGATCAGCTTGAACAGGAACACCGCGGCGATGATCCATACGATCAGCTTCACTTCCCGCGCCCTGCCCGTCAGCAGCTTCAGCGCCGCATAGGTGATGAAGCCGAAGGCGACGCCCTCGGCGATCGAGAACGTGAACGGCATGGTCAGCGCGGTGACGGCGGCCGGCACGCTCTCGGTCGAGTCGGTCCAGTCCACATGCACCAGGTCCTGCAGCATCAGGCAGGCGACATACAGCAGCGCAGGCGCGGTCGCATACGCCGGCACGACGCCGGCCAGCGGCGAGAAGAACAGGCACAGCAGGAACAGCACGGCGACGGCGATCGCAGTCAGGCCGGTGCGGCCGCCGGCCTGCACGCCGGCGGCGCTCTCGACATAGGCGGTGGTGCTGGACGTGCCGAGGAAGGAGCCGGCGACGATGGCGGTGCTGTCGGCCAGCAGCGCCCGGTTCAGCCTTTCCATCTTTCCGTTCTTGAGCAAGCCGGCGCGGTTGGCCACGCCCATCAGCGTGCCGGTCGCGTCGAACAGTTCGACCAGGAAGAACACCAGCACCACGTTCAGGATGCCGATCGACAGGATGCCCATGATGTCGAGCTTGAACAGCGTCGGCGTGATGGACGGCGGCATGGAGACGACGCCGCCGAACTTGTTGCCGGCGAAGACGAAGCTCAGCAGCGTCACCGCCAGGATGCCGATCAGGATCGCGCCGCGCACGCGCAGCCGGTCGAGCGCCACGATCATCAGGAAGCCGACCACGGCCAGCACGACCGGCGCCTTGTGCAGGTCGCCCAGGCCCACCAGGGTTGCCGGGTTCGCGACCACGATGCCGGCGCTCTTCAGCGAGATCAGCCCGAGGAACAGGCCGATGCCGACCGTGATCGCGGTGCGCATCGACGGCGGTATGCCGTTGACGATCATTTCCCGCAGCCGGAACACGCTGACCAGGATGAACAGGCAACCCGAGATGAAGACCGCGCCCAGCGCCGCTTCCCAGGGTATCTTCATGCCCAGCACCACGGTATAGGCGAAGTAGGCATTGAGTCCCATGCCCGGCGCCAGCGCCATCGGGTAGTTGGCGTACAGGCCCATGATCAGCGTGCCGATCGCGGCGGCCAGGCAGGTGGCGACGAACACCGCGTCCTTCGGCATGCCGGCGTCGCCGAGGATGGCCGGGTTGACGAAGATGATGTAGGCCATCGTCAGGAAGGTCGTCAGGCCCGCAAGCAGCTCGGTGCGCACGTCCGTCCCGTTTTCCCGGAGTTTGAAATATTTTTCGAGCAATGACACGGCTGTCTCCTGATCTGATTGTCATGAGCCGGAACCCGCGGGTGCCGGCGTGGAATTGGGCACGACGATATCGCACCCCGCACGCCGGCATAGTTGATCCAATGAATATACGGTATTCGCTGCGCGTGATAACGGGTATCACGGCGAATGATGGTTGGCGGGAAAATACGCCTGGGAAAACCGCGAACGTGCGCGGCGGCGACCCTAGTGGCCCAGCGCCTGCGCCAGCTTGATGTTCAGCACGAAGTTCTCCAGCGTCAGCTTGGCGATCGCCGACACGAACACGTACTCCCGGTCGCTTTCGCTCATCGGCCGGATCTGCGCCTCGTAATGCTGCACGACCGACAGCGCGATCAGCCGCGTCGCATCCTCTTCGCTGATGTTGAGCATGCCCCAGTCTATCGGGTCGGCAATGTCGATTTCCCTGATAAGTGCTTCCACCGTCTTCAAGTCCATTGCGGTCCTTTCCATGGTTGCCGGTCCATCCGGATTGCCCGATTCCGTCAAAGCATAGTGTGTGCCATTCTTCCGGCCGCCGAAATGTTGACGCGTGTTTAGATTGAAAACATGAAGCGCGCAGGTTTCAGGCGGGATCGCGGAATCTAAGCCCAGTCATTGCAGTCATAACTTTGCAGTCATCAATTTAACAGTCAACAACAAGGGAAACGATAATGGACCAGGAAAAGAAAACGCCCATGCCCGACGACAAGTCGACCATCTCCAGCACCGGCGGCGAAAAGAGCGTGCGCGAAAGCGGCACCCGGCCGTTCACGGTGGACCTGTCCAATTCGAATGACAAGGACCAGACGCCGAAGCAGCCGAATGACCGCGACGAGTCGGTCGGCGGCACCCAGTCCGGCAATGGCGGACCGCGCGAAGTGATCAAGCAGGCCTACGACGACGTGACCCAGGGCCAGGTGGACACCGACCTGCGGGAACAGCGCGGCGTCGAGGAAACCGTCGACACCGAGTTCAAGCCGGCGGAGAGCATGCCGGAGAAGAAGCAGGGGCGGACCTGAGCGTCCATTTTCTGTAAGACATCGACCCATGTGAGGAATTTGCCATGAATGTCCCCTTGCATGCCGCTGACTGCAGCAACCTGCTGCTGTCCCAGCTACCCGAGGAAGAATACCGCCAGCTCAAGCCGTTCCTGGAATGGATGCCCTGCCCGCTGAAATCCTCGTTCTATCAACGCGGCCAGACGATCGATTTCGTTTACTTTCCGCTGAGCGGCGAGCACTCGGTACTGGCCATCATGGAAAACGGTTCGGCAATCGAGGTCGGGACCGTCGGCTATGAAGGCTTCTCCACGATCGAGGCGCTGACCGGCAACAGCATCGCGCTCGAAAATGTCACCTGCCAGATTCCGGGCGAAGCGCTGCGGATGCCGATCGGTCCCTTCCTCGAAGCCATGGAGGGCAAGACCGCGCTGCGCGACATGGTCTACCGCTACCTGTATTTCTACCTGGCGCAGGTAAGCCAGTCGGTTGCCTGCAACCGGCTGCATACGACCGAGGAGCGCTTCGCCAAGTGGCTGCTGATGTGCCACGACCGCGTGACCGGCGACGAGATCGCGATCACCCAGGAGTTCCTGGCCGACATGCTGGGCGTCCACCGGCCCAGCGTCAGCCTGATCGCGCGCGGCTTCCAGCAACTGGAGCTGATACGGTACAGCCGCGGCCTGGTCCATATTGTCGACCGCGCCGGGCTGGAGGAAGCGAGCTGCGAATGCTATGCGACGATGCGCAAGCGCTTCGTCCAGGTGCTGGGAAAACCCAGGCACTGACATGCGCACGGCATGATGTTCAGGATGCGCTGTCGGCGTCGCCGAGCAGCGCATTCTTCAGCTTGCTGTCCGCCGGCTTGTCGCCCAGCCATATCTTCAGCAGCATCGTGTAAAAGGCCGGCTCGCCGATCGGCTCGGCCGCCTGCCGTCCATTGATCTGGATGACCGTGCCCTGCCCCGGAATGAGATCGAGCGTGATGGTGTCGCCCTTCTTCAGTTCCGGCACGGTGGCGAACAGCTTGCCGAACTTGGCAAGCGGCTCTGCCATGCGCGCCTGCTCGGCCTTGTCGTTGTTCTGCTGTATGCCGGCGATGAAGGCCTGGCCGAACTCGTCCGCATTGACAGTGCGCTGCATGACCAGCCGCATGCGCTTGGCGCCCGGCGCCGCATACACCTCGGCCGGCGTCTTCTTCTTTTCATTCAGGTACAAGCCCGCCGCATAGACCGGGAAGATCAGCTTGTAGCGGGTGCCGGCGCCGTTGAGCTTCAAATCCTGGCTGCCGGCCCGGACCACCTCTTCGTAGGGAAAGCCGCCGACCGTCACCGCCGCCGCCACAGGGCCGGCGCAACTCAAGGCCAGCGCCATCGACAGCAGCAGCTTCGTAGCAGGTTGGATGCGGGCCATGGTGATCTCCTGGAAAAAGAAGCCGCCAGAATAGTCACTGGCACACCGGAATGCAATCCCAACGGCGCGCCGGACATAAAAAACCCCACGCCGTTTTCGGAGCGGGGTCGAGCGACCGGTACGAGCGCAACCGGTAAGAAGACGCGCCGCCAAGTCGTAAGGGTGCAATAAGCGCAGCGCATTACGCCATTGACCGATCAATCACCGTCGCCTGTGCGCAAGCAATGGTGTAATGCGCTTGCGCTTATTACACCCTGTGGTGTGGCGCGCTGGACGTAAAAAAACCCCGCGCCGTTGCCGGTGCGGGGTTTCGTTCGACCGCCTTCGACAGGCGGTGACGGTTGCTTAGACCTTCGGCGCGTTGGCGTCGCGCTTGGCCTGCCTGAAGCCGGCAAGCGCCGTCTTGAAGCTGGCGAATGCGGCGTCTGCGCCGGCGCTGTCAGCCATCAGCAGCGCATCGTCGACGCTGCCGTCAGGCAGCGCGGACGGAATGCCGGCCTGTTTCAGCAGCGCGGAAGAACCGCCCAGCATCAGCATCGGCTTGCCATGGCGATACTGGTCGCGCAGGAAGTCCATCACGTCCGGGTCGTTCATCCAGGTGCTGACGGCGGCGTCGCCGGACGAGACGATGACGGCGTCGTACAGCACTGCCGGCATTGCCTCGACCGAGACCTCGACATTCAGCGGGTCGCCGTCGACAGGCGTCACCTGGCCGAGCAGCGGGCCGACCAGGCGCGGTACCGCGCCTTCGGTCAGCAGCTTGGTGTAGAGACCGCGGATAGCCTCGGACTCGACACCGTTGGCGACCAGGATCGCGACACGGCGCGTCTTGATGCTGCCGTCGCCCGGGAAGTTCATCAGCGACAGCGCCGGCGATGGCTCATAGCTCGGCAGCGGCTGCAGTGCGAGCACCGGAGCGGCTTCCGGCAGCGGCATGCCGAGGCCGCCGGCGACGCCCTGGGCCAGTTCGTCGGCCACGTTCATCAGCAGCGAGACGACGCGTTCGCGCACCGCCAGGGTCTGCACCCGCGACAGTTCGAAACGGAAGGCCTTGACGATGTGCTGCTTTTCCGGCGTGGTCTGGCTCTGCCAGAACAGGCGCGCCTGCGAGTAGTGATCGGCGAACAGTTCCGCCTTGCCGCGCACCTTGTCTTCGACGATATGCTCGGGGAAGGTGGTGAAGCCCCGGCGATAGCCTGCCTGGGCCGGCGAGCCGCCTGCCAGCGAGTTGGGCTCGTAGGCAACGCGGCCGCGATGGATCGCCTGGCGATGATGGCCGTCGCGCTGGTTGTTGTAGACCGGGGCAACCGGCGAGTTGATCGGGATCTCGTGGAAGTTCACGCCGCCGAGGCGGGTGATCTGCGTGTCGAGATAGGAATGGATACGGCCCTGCAGCAGCGGGTCGTTGCTGAAGTCGATGCCGGGCACGACGTGGGCGACGCAAAATGCCACCTGCTCGGTCTCGGCAAAGAAGTTGTCCGGGTTACGGTTCAGCACCATCTTGCCGACCGGGGTCAGCGGCACCAGTTCTTCCGGGATCAGCTTGGTCGAATCGAGGATGTCGAAGCCGAAGCCGGCTGCCTGTTCTTCGGTGAAGATCTGCAGCGCCAGTTCCCATTCCGGGAATGCGCCAGCCTCGATCGATTCCCACAGGTCGCGGCGATGGAAGTCGGGGTCAGCGCCGGAAATCTTGACGGCCTCGTCCCAGACCAGCGAGTGCGTGCCTGCGACCGGCGTCCAGTGGAACTTGACGAACACCGACTCGCCTTCCGCATTGACCATGCGGTAGCTGTGCACGCCGAAGCCCTGCATCATCCGGTAGCTGCGGGGGATGGCGCGGTCGGACATGGTCCACAGCATCATGTGCACCGACTCCGGCGACAGCGATGCGAAGTCCCAGAACGTGTCATGCGCGCTGGCGGCTTGCGGGATGCCGTTGTTCGGCTCCGGCTTGACCGCGTGGACCAGGTCGGGGAACTTCATCGCATCCTGGATGAAGAAGACCGGGATGTTGTTGCCCACCAGGTCCCAGTTGCCTTCGTCGGTATAGAACTTGACTGCGAAGCCGCGGACGTCGCGGGCCGTGTCGGTCGAACCGCGTTCGCCGGCAACGGTGGAGAAACGCACGAACACAGGAGTCTGCTTGCCGGCCGCGGCGAATGGCGCGGCGCGGGTCACCTTGGACAGGTCCTGGTAAGCCTCGAAGTAGCCATGCGCAGCCGAACCGCGTGCATGCACGACGCGCTCGGGGATGCGCTCATGGTCGAAATGGGTGATCTTCTCGCGCAGGATGAAGTCTTCCAGCGCGGTGGGTCCGCGCAGGCCGACCTTCAGCGAGTGCTGGTTGTCGGCGATCTGCACGCCCTGGTTGGTCGTCAGCGTCTGGCCGGTCGCATCGCTGCGCACGCGGTCCAGCGGGTCGGCGACCGGGCTGGCGGCGACGGGCGCTACGCCCTTGCCTACCTTGGCCGATGCGATGTTTTCCGAGGTGGTGCTCGCGCCGACCAGCGGGCTTGGCGGCTCAACGGTCGCGCCTGGCTGCGGCGTGCGCGCCGGCTCGCCATACTCGCCGCCCTTGGTCGGGTTCTGCGGCATGCCGGCCGCGGTGGCCTGGCCGGCTGTCATTTTTTCCAGCAGCCGTTGCTTCTGCGTTTCCTTGCTCTGCAGCGTGGAAGGCGCGCTGCCGGTGGAAGGAGCGGACACGGTGCTCAGGATCGATCCTGCGCCTTCATCGCCGCCATCATTCTTGTTTTTCTTTGTAGCCATATTATTGCCTCATAGGGACGTGCCTCGCGAGCAATGCGCCAGGTGCGTCTGCACTGGCATGCGTCGGGGCAAAAATGGGTTGAGGAGGAAGGAGTCGTGATACAGGCGGCGCTAGCGGCCAAGTACTGCTTCTGCATCGATACGAAGCCTACCAGCCCGGCCGTTATCCTCTGATAGGCGTCTTTCCCATAGCCCTGTAGGAAGGCCGGAAAAGTTTGATCACGATCAAGCGGCGCGCCACTCGCGCGCCAGCACCTCGCGGATTTTCGCCGGCTCGACGGGCTTCACAAGGTGATGGTCGAAGCCGGCCTCCTGCGCGAGCTGCCGGTCGCGCTCCTGGCCCCACCCGGTGACGGCCACCAGCACGGTGTCGCCGGTGGCGGGATTGGCCCGCAGCGCGCGCGCCAGCGCATAGCCGTTCAGGCCCGGCAGGCCGATGTCGAGGAAGGCGAAGTCCGGCTGGAACGACGGCGCCGCTTCCAGCGCCCGCAGGCCGTCCTCGGCCACCAGCAGCTCGTGGCCGAGGCTGCGCAGCAGCGTCGCCAGGCTGCTGGAAAAGTCGACATTGTCGTCGGCCAGCAATATGCGGAAGCGCCGCCCGGTCGTCTCGTCCGGCTTGGCTGCGCTGGCCGGCGGCGCCGCGGTTTGCGACAGCGGCAGCGTCGCGATAAAGGTGCTGCCCTGGTCCGGGCCATCGCTTTCGGCTTCGAGCCTGCCGTCATGCAACTCGACCAGCCGGCGCGCCAGCGTCAGTCCGACGCCCAGCCCGGCATTGGAACGCTCCAGCGAGTAATCGACCTGGGTGAACATGTCGAACACGCGCCCGAGCATCGCCGGCGTCAGCCCGATGCCATTGTCGATGACCCGCACCGCGACGCTGGCGCCCGCCACCCTGGCGTCGAGGCGGATGGCGCCGCCGGCGTTGGTGTATTTTGCCGCATTGTTGAGCAGGTTGGAAAACACCTGCGAGAGCCGGGTCGCATCCGCTTCCAGCCATACCGGCTCGGCCGGCAGGTCCAGCTGCAGCGTATGGCCGCGGCTCTTGATGAAGGGTTCCGCCAGTTCGACCGCGCTGCGTATCACCTGCTGCAGCTGGACCGGCGTGCGCCGCACCATCAGCTTGCCGGTGGTGATGCGCGAGACGTCGAGCAGGTCGTCGACCAGGCGCACCATCTGCCGCAGCTGGCGCTCCATCACTTCGCGCGAGCGCTCCGCCATCGCCGGGTTGGCGCCGGCCATGCGCAGGATTTCCAGGCCGTTCATCAACGGCGCCAGCGGGTTGCGCAGCTCGTGCGCGAGCGTGGCCAGGAACTCGTCCTTGCGGCGGTCGGCGACCCGCAGCGCCTGTTCGGCGCTGCGCCGTTCCGCGGTCTCGTGTTCGAGGATGCGGTTGGACTCCTCCAGCGCGGCCGCCCGCTGGCCGACCTCGTTGAGCATGTCGTTGAACGCATCGACCAGCACGCCGATTTCGTCGCTGGTGGTCTTCTTGACACGCAGCGAGAAGTCGCGCCGCTGCATGACTTCCCGCGCCACCTCGGTCACGGCCAGGATGGGCCGGGTAAACGCAGCCTGCAGCCACAGCGAGATCAGCCCTGCCAGCGCCAGGCTGCCGGCCATCACCGTGCCCAGGATCAGCGCATAGTTGCGCAGCCTGTCCATCAGTTCGTAGCGGGCGCGCAGGTACACCGTCAGCACCAGCTCGCGGTTGGCGACCATCTGCTGGTAGACCACGATGTGCTCGCCGTCGATCCGGTAGCCCGCCGGCTCCGCCGCCGGCGGCACCGGTCCGCGCTCGCCCTCGCGCGCATAGGATGCGAACAGCTTGCCGTTGGGGCCGTAGATCGCGGCCTCGACGATGGCCGGGCGCGACTTCAGCAGCGCCAGGTTCTCGGTCGCGGCGCGCGGGTCGTTGAAGGTCAGCGCCGGCGCGCTGGAGCGGGCGATCAGGTCGGCCTGGGTGCGCAGGTCGTCCAGCCAGGCCGACTGGTAGGTGCGGATGTCATAGGCCAGCATGGCCAGCGCCGACAGCAGCAGGCCGGTGAAGGTGGTCGACAGCACCACCAGCATGAGCTTGCGGCTGATCGACTTGCCGAAGAACTGCAGCATCAGTTGGGGCCCGGCTGGACGATGGCGACCGACATCAGCCTGGAGCTGAGCTTGAAGTCGCCGCGTTCGGCGGCCGCCTGCGACACGTCGAAGCGCAGCCTGCCGTCGCTGTGGCGGAAATTGATCACGCCGGCCAGCGTGTCGGCGCTTGCGTCGTCGGTTACCGTGACGGTCCAGCGCTGCGGCACCTGCCGGATCAGCGCCTGCACCTGCTGCGGCTCGCCCGGGCCGATGTAGAGCAGGTGGATGTCCTCCAGGCTGTCGCCCGGCTGCAGCCGCCGGATGGTGACGGTGCGGTTGCTGATCTTCCGGCCCATCGTCGTCAGCAGCAGCTCGGCGGCGACGTCGTCGGCATTGAGCACGCCGATCACCAGCGGCGAGTCGGTCAGCGGCAAGGTGCGCGACGGCCATTCGATATAGCCGAGAAAGCTGTACAGGTAGGCGGCGCGGGCGCCGGCGTCTTCCTGCTTCTGCTCGTTGGGGGCGGCGACCGCGCCGGTCAGCGCGGTGATCAAGGCGAACAGGGACAGCAGCGCGAGGACGGGCGCGAGCATGCGCGCCGGCAGCGGCGGCAAGGCCCAGCGCCGGCGTGCTGTGGAAGGCGAATTCGGGGTCGGGATGGGTATCGGGCAGCAGGCGCGCATCAGTACTTTCCTAGTCGGCGGTTGCGGCGTCCTGTCAGTGCTCCGTGGTCAGTTGGCATGGTACTCCAGGGTGCTGTAGCGGAACCGGCGAAGCATCTCATGCAGCGCCGCGTTTGGAAAGCCTGCTCACCTAAAGTATATGCCAGAAAGAAACTTTTATTCATAAAATAATTTCTCTGCTGCAATTACCTTTGACTGCGGTCATTGTGCGCACCGGTCGTCTTTTTCTGCGCTCGCCCCTATAATTCCGCTGCCTATCGACCTTGCCAGCCTGACACTTTCCCGGGCGCGCCTATTTTATTCAACGCAATCTCCATGCAGCCAAGCGCAAAAAACACCCTCGCCCTCTATCTGGCCATCGCCGCGATCAGCGCCATCGTGTTCGTCATCGACACCCAGACCCGCGTCGGTTACGCCGAATGGCTGCTGTACCTCGTGCCGGTGGCGCTGACCATGTTCCAGCCGCGCCCGCTGGCGCCGTTCCTGGTGGTCGCCAGCCAGATCGTGCTGCTGATACTCGGCTTCCTGATGTCGCCCGACGGCATCGATTCCCAGATCGGCGCGACCAACCGGGTCGTCGGCTTCATCGTGCTCATTGCCATCGCCTTCCTGGTGAACAAGGTCATCGTCGAACGCAACCGGTCCCAGAAGCTGATCTGGCTGCAGCGGGGCGACAGCGAACTGTCGGCCAGCATGCTGGGCGAACTCGACGTCGGCCAGCTCGGCGACCAGCTGCTGCACACGCTGTGCCGCTATACCGACGCCCAGCTCGCGCTGTTCTACCGCGCCGAGGGCGCCAACCTGTTCCCGGCGGCCGCGTATGCATCCGACCGGCCGCTGGCGGACCTGCCGCCGCTCGCGCTCGGCCAGGGCCTGGCCGGCGAAGCGGCGCGCGACGGCGCGGTGCTGGTGCTGTCGGACCTGCCGCCGGACTACCTGCGCATCAGTTCCGGCGCCGGTGAGAGCCGCGTGTCGCGGCTGGTCATCGCGCCGGTCAGCGCCGACGGCAAGCTGCAGGGCGTGATCGAGCTGGGCTTCCTGCGGCCGGGCGTGAATATCGGCGCGGTGCGCGAGCTGCTGCTGATGGCCGGCGAAAGCATAGGCGTGGCGATCCGCTCGGCGCTGTACCGCCAGCACCTGGCCGCGCTGCTGGAGGAAACCCGGCGCCAGGCGGAGGAACTGCAGGTGCAGCAGGAAGAGCTGCGCCAGTCGAACGAGGAACTCGAGGAACAGAGCCGCATCCTGCGCGAGTCGCAGGCGCAGCTTGAACTGCAGCAGGCCGACCTGGAGCAGGCCAACACGCAGCTGGAAGAGCGCACGCAGCGGCTCGAATTGCAGAAGGCGCGGCTGGTCGAGGTGCAGAAAGGCATGGAGGAAAGCGCCGCGCAGCTGGCGCGGGCCAACCAGTACAAGTCCGAATTCCTGGCCAACATGTCGCATGAACTGCGCACGCCGCTGAACAGCTCGCTGATCCTGTCGCAGATCCTGGCGGACAACAAGCCGGGCACGCTGAGCGCCGAACAGGTGCGGTATGCGCAGACCATCCATGCGTCCAACAATGACCTGCTGGCGCTGATCAACGACATCCTCGACCTGTCCAAGATCGAGGCCGGCCACATGGAAGTGCGGCCGCTGCCGCTTGCCATGGCTGCGCTGACCGAGCCGCTGCGCCGCATGTTCGAGCCGCTGGCGCAGGAAAAGGGCCTGTCCTTCCAGGTCCGCGTCGCCGCCGACGCGCCGGCCTCGCTGGTGACCGACAGCCAGCGCCTGACCCAGGTGCTGCGCAACCTGCTGTCGAACGCATTCAAGTTCACCGCCAGGGGCGAGGTTGCGCTCGAAGTCTCGGCCGCCGGCGACAAGGTGCGCTTCGCGGTGCGCGACAGCGGCATCGGCATCCCGGCCGAACAGCAGGACATGATCTTCGAGGCATTCCGTCAGGCCGACGGCAGCACCAGCCGCGAATACGGCGGCACCGGCCTCGGCCTGTCGATCTCGCGCCAGCTGGCGCGGCTGCTCGGCGGCGAGATCCGCGTCGAAAGCGCGGTCGGCATCGGCAGCACCTTCACGCTGGACGTCGCCGCGGCGCTCGACGGCAGCGAACGGGCCGCGCCGCCTGCGGCCGAACCGGTGCGCAGCGCCGTGGCTGCCGGTTCGAAGGCGACTGCGCCGCAGCAGTCCCAGCTGAAACCGCAATCGCAATCAAAATCGCAGCAGGAACCGGAGAAACCGGCGGCCGGCATCGACGACGATCGCGGCAGCCGCAAGCGGGAGCGGCTGATCCTGGTCATCGAGGACGACCTGCGCTTTGCCGGCATCCTGTACGAGCTTGCGCACGAGCTCGATTTCGACTGCATCCACACCGTCACCGGCGACGAAGGCTACCGGCTCGCCCGCGAGCACCAGCCCAGCGCCATCCTGCTCGACGTCGGCCTGCCGGACCAGTCCGGACTGGGCGTGCTGGAGAGGCTCAAGCGCGACCCGCAGACGCGGCATATCCCCATCCACATGCTGTCGGTGGACGACCATACGCACACCGCGCTGGAGATGGGCGCGGTCGGCTTCGCGCTCAAGCCGGTCGCGCGCGAGGGACTCATCAGCGCCATCGGCCGGCTCGAGCAGCAGCTGCGGAAGGAGGCCCGCCGCATCCTGGTGGTCGAGGACAACGAGCCGCTGCGCGAGAACCTGGCGCTGCTGCTGGGCGGCGACGGCATCGAGATCGCGACGGCCGGCACCGTGGCCGAGGCATTGGACCAGGTGTCGAAGGTCACCTTCGACTGCATGGTGATGGACCTGATGCTGCTGGACGCCTCCGGCTACCAGCTGCTGGAGCAGATGGCGGCCGGCGGCAAGCATTCGTTCCCGCCCGTGATCGTCTACACCGGGCGCGCGCTGTCGCCGCAGGAAGAGCAGCGGCTGCGCAAGTACTCGCAGTCCATCATCATCAAGGGCGCGCGCTCGCCGGAACGGCTGCTCGACGAGGTCACGCTGTTCCTGCACCGGGTCGAGGCGACGATGCCGCCGGACCAGCGCGCGCTGCTGCTGCAGGCGCGCCAGCGCGACGCGGCCTTCGAGGGCCGCCGCATCCTGATCGCCGAGGACGACGTGCGCAACATCTTCGCGCTGACCAGCATCCTGGAGCCGCTGGGCGCGGAACTGGTGGTGACCCGCAACGGCCGCGAGGCGGTCGACGCGCTGGCCGCGCGCAGCGACATCGACCTGGTGCTGATGGACCTGATGATGCCGGAGATGGACGGCCTGGCCGCCACCCGCGCGGTGCGCAAGATGCCGCAGCATGCGCGGCTCCCCATCATCGCGCTGACCGCCAAGGCCATGCGCGACGACCGCCAGCATTGCCTGGACGCCGGCGCCAACGACTATATCGCCAAGCCGATCGACGTCGACAAGCTGGTGTCGCTGTGCCGCGTCTGGATGCCGCGCTGAGCGCCGGGAGAACGGGATGCCGCATGCGCCGACCACCTTCGATATCGAACTGAACCTGCTGCTGGAAGCGGTCTACCAGAAGTACCAGCACGACTTCCGCCATTACGCCCGCGCGTCGCTGCGGCGGCGCATACGGCAGGCGCAGGAGCGCTTCAGCTGCCCGACCGTGTCGCGGCTGCAGGAGCGCGTGCTGCACGAACCCGAGGTGTTCGCGCAGATGCTGCAGTACTTCACCGTGCAGGTCAGCGAGATGTTCCGCGACCCCGCCTACTTCCTGGCGCTGCGGCGCCACGTGCTGCCGGTGCTGTCGACCTATCCGTCGATCCGCATCTGGGTCGCCGGCTGCAGCACCGGCGAGGAAGTCTGGTCGCTCGCCATCCTGCTGGCCGAGGCCGGGCTGCTGGAGCGCACGATCATCTACGCGACCGACATCAACCCGGAGGCGCTGAAGGCGGCCGAGGCCGGCATCTACGACATCGCGCGCATCGCCGACTTCAGCCGCGCCTACCTCGAGGCCGGCGGCACCCGCTCGCTGGCCGACTACTACACCGCCAGCGAGCATGGCGCGCTGTTCGACCGGTCGCTGCGCCGCAACGCGGTCTTCGCCGACCATAGCCTGGCGACCGACAGCGTGTTTTCCGAGGTCCATCTGGTATCCTGCCGCAACGTGCTGATCTACTTCGAGCGGGAGCTGCAGCAGCGCGCGCTGGGCCTGTTCCACGATGCGCTGATCCACCGCGGATTCCTCGGGCTGGGGAGCCGCGAAACCCTGCGGTTTTCGAGCCATGCATCGCACTTTTCCGAATTCTGCGCCGCCGAGCGGCTCTACCAGCGCCTTTGACATGATTCCTGAACCGCCATGCATCCATCCATAGACCGCGTCGTTTCCACGCAGGACGTTCCCGTCCTGGTCGTCGACGACGTCGAACAGAACCTGGTCGCCATCGAGGCGCTGCTCACCCGTCCGGGAATCAGGGTGCTGAAGGCCGACTCGGGCGTGGCCGCGCTGGAGATCCTGCTGGTGCAGGAAGTCGCGCTGATCCTGCTGGACGTCCAGATGCCCAACATGAACGGCTTCGAGCTGGCCGAACTGGTCCGCGGCAATCCGCATACCCGCGACATCCCGCTGATCTTCATGACCGCCGCCATCAACGAGCCGCAGCGCAGCTTCCTCGGCTACCAGGCCGGCGCCGTCGACTTCCTCTACAAGCCGGTCGAGCCCGACATCCTGCGCAGCAAGGTCAATGTCTTCGTCCAGCTGTTCGCGCAGAAGAAGCAGATGGCGGCGCAGATGGACGAGCTGCGGCAGGCGCTGCATGTCAACGAGATGTTCACCGCGGTGCTGGGCCACGACCTGCGCAATCCGCTTGCCGCCGTGCTCAACGGCGCCGAGCTGCTGCTGCTGACTTCGGCCGAGCCCAAGGTCGGCGCGGTGGCCAGCCGCATCCGCTCCAGCGCCAGGCGCATGGAAAAGATGGTCAGCCAGCTGCTCGACGTCGCCAGCATCCGCGCCGGCGGCGTTGCGCTGGAGCTCGCGCGCGGCAACTATGCGCAACTGTGCCGGCGCATCGCCGACGAACTGAAGCAGGCCGGGCATGCGAACCCGGTGCAGATCGACGCGGCCGGGGACGCCGACGGCGTGTTCGACCCGCACCGCATCGGCCAGGTGCTGTCCAACCTGCTGGGCAATGCGCTCCAGCATGGCGACCCGGAAGGCAGCGTCTCGGTGCGCATCGACGGCGCCGACCCGGTGCGGCTGACAATGTGCATCCACAACCGCGGCGCGATGCCGGCCGCGGTGCTCGAGCAGGCATTCACGCCCTTCCGTCCCGGCCGCGAGCCGCGCGGCCAGCCGGGGCTGGGACTGGGCCTGTACATCGCCAAGTACTTCGTCGATGCGCATGGCGGCAGCATCGCGCTGACCTCCAGCGAGGACGAGGGCACGAAGTTTACGATCACGCTGCCCCGCGACCAGCTGAAGGCGGCGGCATCCGGCCTCTCCGGATCTGCCGGCGCTCCTGGCTCCGACCGCGCCGCCGGCTCCAGCTGACCTGTCATCACCGGGCAAGGCGGCGGGCATGCCGCATGCGCCCGGTCTGTGCTATCTCAAGCTCGGCCATTACGCAGCAGGCTAAGGTGAACCTCGCAGTCCAGCAAACATTAACAGTTGGCTTTAAGAGGAGTATTGCCATGTTGCGAAAATTAGCCGCCACCTCCATCCTGCTCGCCCCCCTGCTCGCCTTCGGGCAAGGCAATGGCCATGGTTATGGCCATGGCAACGGGCACGGCCGGCATGCGCCCGAGATCAACGGCGGCAACGTCGTGCTGGCCCTCGCGCTGCTGGGCGGCATCCTGAGCCTGAGCCGTCGGCGCAAGAACCGCTGACCAACCGGGGCGGCGTCACCGTGGCCGTCGCGCGGCGCCCGGCAATGCCGGGCTTACGCGCGCAGCCGGAACGTCGCCCGCTGTTTCAACCCGACTTGTCTCTCCCACAGCGATGCCGGCTGACATGATGTGATGGAAGAGCGCCTGCCCGCATTCCACCCGACGCCGCCCGCAGGCAGCCTGGCCGGCGCAGCGCCACGGGCGCGCCGGGGCCAGGGACGCCGTGTCCTGCTGCTGCTGGCCGCGATTGCCGCACAGGCGGCATTGCTCAAGCTGACGATACACCCGCGCGCCGACGGCGCCTTCCTGACCCTGCCCGGCGGGCTGTTCCAGCCGCTGCTGTATCTCGTCCTCGGCTTCGGCCTGCTGCTGTCCACCCGCTACGCGGCGGTGTGGCAGTCGCTGGTCGATTCGGCGCGCAACCATCGCTGGCGCAGGATGCTCGCGCCGCAGCTGGCCAGCTACGCCCTGCTCGCCTTCTGCGCCAGCCGGCTGCTGCCGACCGCGTTCAGCGCCGCGCCCGCACTGGCGTGGCCGGTGTCGGCATGGTGGACGATGCTGCTGGCCGTGTCGGTCGCGCTGACCTGCGGCTTCTCGCTGGCGCTGGTCGCGCCGGCCGCATGGTGGGCGCAGTTCGCGCGCAGGGAATGGAAGACGCTGCTGCTGGCCTGCATCTTCCCGCTCAGCCATTTCATCGTCTATTCGCTGGTGGTGCGCTCGGAGGACTGGCTGAGCGGACCGACGATGGCGGTCGTGCGCTTCCTGCTCGAGCTGGCCTATGACGACGTATCGATGGACTTCGCGGCCAAGGTCATCGGCACCAGCCGCTTCGACGTCATCATCGATCACCTCTGCTCCGGGTATGAAGGCATAGGCATGATGACCGTGTTCCTGATCTGGTATCTGCACAGCTTCAGCCGCGACTTCCGCTTTCCCCCCGCGCTGTGGCTGTTCCCGCTGGCGGCGCTGGCGATCTGGCTGTCCAACTGCCTGCGCATCGCGCTGCTGATCGGGATCGGATCGTCGATGTCGTCCGAAGTCGCGATGGACGGCTTCCATGCGAATGCCGGGTGGATCTTCTTCATCGCCGTGGCGCTCGGCATGGTGGCGCTGGCACGGCGCAGCGCATTCCTCTGCCGCCGCGCCGCGCCGCGCGGCCTGGTGATCGATGCCGACAATGCGCTGGCGATACCGTTGCTGGCGATGCTGGCGGCGACGCTGCTGACGTCGGCAATGGAAAGCGGCTTTCCGTGGCTGTACCCGGTGCGCATGCTGGCGACCGCCGCCGCCATTGCGCTTCTATGGCCGCACCTGCGCCCGTACCTGCAACTCCGCTTCACCCCCGCTGCGCTGCTGCCGCGGCTGTTCCCCGCGCTGGCCGGACTGCTGGTATTTTTACTCTGGATCGCGCTGGTGCCGCCGTCGGCCGCGATGGACCGCGCATTCAGCGACAGCCTGTTCGCCGCGCCGGCCGCCTTGTCCGCGGCATGGATCGTGATGCGCATCGCCGGATCGTCCGTCGTCATCCCCATTGCCGAGGAACTGGCGTTCCGCGGCTACCTGCCGCTGCTGTTCAGGGGCGGCGCGGATGCGTTCCGGCCCGGCGGCCCGATACACTGGCCGGCCTTCGCCGCGTCCTCGCTGCTGTTCGGCGCGCTGCACGACGCCTGGCTGGCCGGCACGCTGGCGGGCGCCGCCTACTACCTGGTCAGGCAGCGTTCGGGACGACTGTCCGACAGCATCGTCGCGCATGGCACGACCAACCTGCTGCTGTGCGCCTACGTGCTGATCGACGGGCGCTGGTCCTACTGGTAACGCGGCTTCGGGCGCTTCACTGCGTGCTGGCGGCGCTATCCGTCAATGGCTGGCCGTCGGCGGCCAGCGCCTTGCGAGCGTCATCGGACTTGCTGCGGGCCTGGCCTTCGGCGTCGCTGTCGGCGCCGTCCTTGCCCGGCACGGCCGACAGCATGCCGGCCGAATATTCCTGCAGGAGGATATCGAGCAGCGTCACGGTGGGCGCGAGTTGTCCGGTGCCGCCGGTCCGGGGAGCGGCTGCCGGGGCCGGCGGCGGCTTGAACGCCGGGCCTTGCGAATCGCCGGCATCGGAAGCGGTGCGCTTGGGGGCGGGCGGCAGCGCCGGGAAATGGACCAGCCTTGTCGGACTTTGCAACTGGGTCAGGATCCGGCGCTTGACGCCCTGCCGGCCCGGCTGCAACGCCTGCGGCTGCGGCGCCGCGCGCACCACCGTCGCCCTTCGCCGCACGACAGCCCTCCGGCCGGATGTGGACATCGCCGTCGGCGCCTGGCGTGCAGGATGTTCCGGCAGCGTTGGCCGCTTCGCCGCCATGGCCTCGGTCTGGGCCCGGCGCAAGGCCGCGGCGGCCGGGGAAGTCACCCGCGGACTCCGGGGCGAACGGGTCGCGCCCGGGCTGGTAGGCCTCGCGCCGTGCAGCGCGCCGACCAGCCAGTCGACCGCATCGAACCAGAGAAAATCGGCCTTCCTTATCTTTCCTGCAACGATGGCGCGCCGCCAGCGCGCGATGAACAGGCGCAGCAGCGGGCCGTCCGCCTCCTTGCGCGCCTGCGCCGCCAGCGCATCCGGTGAGCGCCCGCCGCCTTTCATCGCTTCGACGATGTAGTTCATTGCCGCCACCCGGAAAATCGCGATGCAGGCGTCGATCGATGCCGGCGCGTCGTTCGCGGCGCCCATCAGCGCGGGCAGCCTGCCGGTGGCGACGCTGTCGATGCAGAACCGGCGCAGCTGCACCCGCCGCGCGCCGTCGCCCAGGGTCAGGCTGTTCGCGCCGGTCTGCGCCAGCCAGCCGGAACGCGGTTTTGCCGGACTGTCGGCGAACGAGCGCTTCCTGCGGTTCCCGGCCAGCAGCGCAACCGCGTTGCGCAGTTGCCCGGCCCGGATGTCGCGGTCCACGTCGATGCCGGACGCGTTCTGCAGCGCGTCCACCGCGAGCCGCCCCGGCGATCCGAGCGAACGCAGCCGCTCGGGCGTCACGTTGCAGGCCGCGCTGGCCAGCGCGGCGCGCAGCGTCATGCGCTCGGCGGCGATGTCGCCGCGGCTGAAAAGCCGCCGGACCAGCGGGTCGCGATGCGGCAGCGCCCGCACTTCCACCAGGCTCCCGTCGTGGGTGCCGCGCAGCCTGGCCTTGTCGCGGGCGTCCTGGAACACCGCATTGATCTGGCGGCAATGCAACCGGTCGAGCGGGAGCTGCAAGGTGGCGGTTCGGACGGCTTGACCGCGTGTCGGCTGTTTGGGCATGGGCTCCTCGGCGAAATGCCATGACGGCGAGGGCACGCTTGCCCACCCCGCATGGAGCGCCTTGGTAACCCGACCGGCAGGCCGGTTCGCCGCCGGCCGTTGCGGCGCGGCTGGCAAGTTGCTGGGCTGAATGACGGGTAACGGCGCTACGCGCCAAAGCGGCGGCGCTGGCGGAACTCCTGCTCCCGCAGCAGCCGCCCGAGTTCGGTCGACTGATCCGGCATTTCGTCGGGCGCGTCGTTGGGCGCGAACAGCAGCGAACGGTCGTCGTCGGCGAACTGGCCGGCGAGACTGCCGGTCCTGCGCGCCGGACGGGCGCTTTCGCGCCCGGCCAGCGGCCCGTTCTCGTCGACCATTTCGCCGACCAGCGCATTGCCCTGCGGCTCGACCACGCCGTCGAAGAAACGTCCGACCTTGTCCATCGACAGCGGCTCGACGCTTGCCATGGAAAGCGCGCCGACGCTGCTGCGCGGCGCGCCGGCGGCAGGCGCCGGGTCGTCGCGGCTGCGCGGCGCCTGGCGGACGCCGCTGACTTCCTTGCCTGTATCGGCCATTGCCTGTTCCTCCATCACGCCGGAAGGTTTGCCGCAGGCGCGCCGGTCAGCGCCGGTCCGGCTGCCTGGATGGACAGGGCAACTGCATCAGCCTGTCGATCAGCCTGTCGAGCGCCTGCCGCTGTTCCGGCGTGAACGGCGCGGCCTCGACCGGGTAGCCGTCATCCGGGACGCAGCCCGGCCGATGCGGCATCCGGCCCTGCGACCCGTCGCCCGGCAGCGCGCTGACGGTCTTGCAATACAGCCGGGCCAGCACCGTCAGCGGCGGCGCCAGCCAGCCGGCCTTCGGCACGACGTTGCCGGCCAGCTGCTCGCGGACGTTGGCCACCAGCGGCCGCGCGCCCGGCATGCCGTCGACATGCTGCAGCACCACTTCGATCGCGACCCGCGCAGCCACGGCGGCGCGCGGACTTGCCTGCCGCAGCAGGGATGGGCGGTCCGTGCGGACATACAGGATGACCGCGCCGTCGGCGCCCGGCCTGCCGCCGACCTCGTCGCCCGGGGACAGGCTGTTGAACAGGGTCGCCAGTTCGACCGGCGTCGTGTGCGTGCTGACTGAAAGCTCCCGCATCCATTCCTCAATAGGGTCGATAAATCAAAATTCCGGTCGCCCGCGGTGAGCGGCGTCATGCTCGCGGCGCGACCGGCCCATCAGGCAGGTAAGTGATCCGGAACCGATCTTTGTTCCATAATCGACCGTTAAAGCGATTATCGGAATCTTATTTTTTCAGCCAGTAGCGCATCACGGTCAGCAGGCGACGGGCGTCGACCGGCTTGGTGATGTAGTCCGACGCGCCCGCGGCGATGCATTTTTCACGGTCGCCCTTCATCGCCTTCGCGGTCAGGGAAATGATGGGCAGCGTGGCGAAACGGGCGATCCGGCGGATGGCGCGGGTGGTGTCGTAGCCGTCCATTTCCGGCATCATCACGTCCATCAGCACGATGTCCACCCGTTCGCTCCGTTCCAGCGCCTCTATGCCTTCCCTGCCGTTTTCCGCGAACAGCACCGTCATCCGGTGCCGCTCCAGCACGGAGCTGAGCGCGAAGATGTTGCGCAGGTCGTCGTCGACGACCAGCACCTGGCGGCCGGCCAGCACATCGTTGTCCGCGTCGGCGTCCGCCTGCCCGGCGCCGGCCGCCGCGTCGCCGTCGTAGGCGTCCTCCCTGCCGCCGAGAATGCGCGATGTTTCCTCAAGCAGGCGCAGCGGCGAGCGCGCGTCCTTGGGCACCACCGCGCGCACCAGCCGCCGCAGCCGCAATGCGTCGTCGTCGCCGACCTCGGTGGCCGTATGGATCACCACCGGCAGCCCGTGCAGGCGTTCGTCCCGGTCTATCATTTCCAGCAGGTCGTAGCCGTCGATGTCCGGCAGATTCAGGTCGAACACCATGCAATCGAATGGCTCGGACTTCAGCGCATGCAGCGCCTGGCCGCCGCTTTCCACGGCGACCACGCGGACGTTGGGCATGCTGATCAGCGCCGTGACCGCATCCCGCTGCACCGGGTCGTCCTCGACCACGAGCACGCTGCGCCGGTCGTCCATCAGGATGCCGGTCGCCTGTTGCGATTGCGGCAGCTGCAGCAGTTGCGGTGATTGCGGGGAGTCCAGCGATGTCGCCGGCTGCAGCGACGCCGGCGACATCGCTTCCAGTGGCGCGGGCATGGGCGCCGGCGGCCCGGCCTGGCTGCGCTGCGGCAGGTAAAGGGTGAACGTGCTGCCTGCGCCGATTTCACTGCTGACCTGGATCTCGCCGTCAAGAAGCCGCGCCAGCTCGCGGCTGATCGACAGGCCGAGCCCGGTGCCGCCGTACTTGCGCGCCGTGCTCCCGTCGGCCTGCTGGAATGCCTCGAAGATCAGCTGCAGCTTGTCGGCCTTGATGCCGACGCCGGTGTCGGTCACCGAAAAGGCCAGCACCGTGTCGGCCCGCTCCAGCCCGGGATGGCCGGGGGTCCAGCCGGAACGGGCGGCGGCGACCGACAGGGTGATGCGGCCGCGGGCAGTGAACTTGAACGCGTTCGACAGCAGGTTCTTCAGAATCTGCTGCAGCCGCGTGATGTCGGTCGAGATTGCCGCCGGCAGGCCGGGTTCGATGACCACCGAAAACGCCAGCTGCTTCAGTTCGGCCATGTGGCTGAACGTGCGCAGCACGTAATGCTGCAGCTGTTCGAGCGGGTACTTCGTCACTTCCAGCGTGACCGTGCCCGATTCGATCTTTGACAGGTCGAGGATGTCGTTGATCAGCGTCAGCAGGTCGCTGCCGGACGCATGGATGGTGCGGGCGAATTCGACCTGGCGCGGCACCAGGTTCTGGTCCGGGTTGTCGGCCAGCTGCTGCGCCAGGATCAGCAGGCTGTTCAGCGGCGTGCGCAGCTCGTGCGACATGTTGGCCAGGAACTCGGACTTGTACTTCGACGACAGCGCGAGCTGCGTCGCCTTGTCCTCCAGCGCCAGCTTGGCCTGCTCGACCTCGCGGTTCTTGCGCTCGACCTCGATGTTCTGCTCCGACAGCAGCCGCGCCTTCTCGGCCAGCGCCATATTGGTCTGCTGCAGCTCGTGCGCCAGCGACTGCGACTGCGTCAGCAGGCTTTCGGTGCGGCCGTTGGCCTCGATCGTGTGGAGCACCACGCCGACGGATTCCATCAGCTGGTCGAGGAAGGAAAGGTGGGTGTCGGTGAAGCGTTCCAGCGACGCGATCTCGATCACCGCCTTGACCTGCTGCTCGAACAGGATGGGCAGCATCACGATGTTGGCCGGCGGCGCCGACCCGAGCCCGGACGAGATGCGCACGTAGTCGGGCGGCACCTGGTCCAGCCAGATCCGGCGCTTCTCCAGCGCGCACTGGCCGACCAGCCCCTCGCCCAGCGCGAACGCCGGCGCCACGCTGTCCCTGGCCTGGAAGCCGTAGCCGGCGATCATGGTCAGCATCGCGTCGCGGCCCTGGTCGTCCATCAGGTAGAACACGCCATGGTGGGCAGACACCAGCGGCGCCAGCTCGGACAGGATCAGCGCGCTGGTGGTGGCGAGGTCGCGCTGGCCCTGCAGCAACCGGGTGAAACGGGTCAGGTTGGTTTTCAGCCAGTCCTGCTGCGCGTTCTTCTGCGTCGTCTCCTTCAGGTTGCGGATCATCTCGTTGATGTTGTCCTTCAACCGCGAGACCTCGCCGCGCGCCCGCACCTGGATCGAGCGCGACAGGTCGCCGCGGGTCACCGCGGTCGCCACGTCCGTGATCGCCCGCACCTGCGTGGTCAGGTTGGCCGCGAGCTGGTTGACGTTCTCGGTCAGGTCCTTCCAGGTGCCCGACGCGCCGGGCACGCTGGCCTGGCCGCCCAGCCGGCCTTCGGTGCCGACCTCGCGCGCGACCCGGGTCACCTCGGCGGCGAAGGCGCTCAGCTGGTCGACCATCACGTTGATGGTTTCCTTGAGCTCCTGGATCTCGCCCTTCACATTCACGGTGATCTTCTTGGACAGGTCGCCGCGCGCCACCGCGGTCGTGACCTCAGCGATGTTGCGCACCTGGGCGGTCAGGTTGGACGCCATGAAGTTGACATTGTCGGTCAGGTCCTTCCAGATGCCGCTCATGCCGCGCACCTGCGCCTGGCCGCCCAGTCGGCCCTCGGTGCCGACCTCGCGCGCGACCCGGCTCACTTCGGACGCATAGGCGTTGAGCTGGTCGACCATCACGTTGATGATGTTCTTCAGCTGCAAGATCTCGCCGCGGACGTCGGCCGTGATCTTCTTCGACAGGTCGCCGCTGGCGACCGCGCCGATCACCAGCGCCATCTCCGTCGTCGGGCGCACCAGGTCGTCGATCAGGTTGTTCACCGCCTGCACCGTGTCGGCCCAGCCGCCCAGCGCGGACGGCATCGGCGCGCGCTGCGCCAGCCGGCCTTCCTGGCCGACCGCCTGGCTGACCCGGCTGAGGTTCTCGGCCATCCACTGGTTCATGCCGACGATGTCGTTGAACGCGTCGGCGATCTTGCCGGCCACGCCGTCGGCGTCGGCCGGCAGGCGCACCGAGAAATCGCCGCGCCTGAATGCCTGCAGCGCCCGCAGCAGTTCGCCGGCATTGTAGGCAGCGTCGGATGGCAGCCCCGAAAGCGGGTCCTCGTGGCTGTTCTCCGCGGGATTGGTCATCCGTTTCCTTCCTTCATGCTGCGCGCCGGCGCGACGATCGCATCAGGCGCGGCTGGTCTGGGACATCTGCCGTTCGAGGAAGTCCGCCGGCAGCGGCTTGCTGTAGTAGTAGCCCTGGTATTCGTCGCAGCCGAGCGACTTCAGCAGCGCCAGCTGCTCCCGGGTCTCGACGCCCTCGGCCACGACCCGCAGCGCCAGCGCGCGCGCCATGCTGACCACGGCCGCGACGATCGCGGTGTCGCCGGCGGTCTTGCCGAGGTCGCGGATGAAGGACTGGTCGATTTTCAAGATGTCGATCGGCAGCGACTTCAGCACCGACAGCGACGAATAGCCCGAGCCGAAGTCGTCGATGGCGATGGTGATGCCGCCTTCGCTCATCTCGCGCAGCATCGCGCCGGCGCGGTCGAGGTCGCGCATCAGCATCGATTCGGTCAGCTCGAGGTGCAGCAGCCGCGGCGGCAGCCCGTGCTGGCGCAGCATGTCCAGCAGCCTCGCCGGCAGGTCGGCGTCGACCTGCGGCAGCGCGATGTTGACCGCGATGGGCAGGTTGGCCATGGTCTTGTTGCGCTGCCACTGCTGCATCTGCGTGCAGACCGCGTCGATGACCCAGCGGCCGATCGGCGCCAGCAGCCCGCTGTCGGCTGCCTGCTGCAGGAAGGACGCGCCGGCCATCATGCCCAGCCGCGGGTGCCTCCAGCGCAGCAGCGCTTCCATGCCGACCACCCGCGAGCTCATGATGTCGACCTTGGGCTGGTAATGCAGCTCGAACTCGCCGCGCTCGAGCGCCTGCTGCAGTTCCTGTTCCAGCAGCGCCCGCTCCTGCACCCGAACATTCAGCTCCTCGTGGAAGAACTGCACGCTGCCGCGCGCCTGCTGCTTCGCGTGGTACATCGCGAGGTCGGCGTTCTTCATCAGCGTCTGCACGCTGTCGCCGTCCTGCGGATAGACGCTGATGCCGATGCTGACCGAGGTCTTCAGCACATGCGCGCCGATCTCGCACGGCGCGCTGTTGGCCTGGACGATCTTGCGCGCGACCGCCGCGGCGTCCGGATAGTCCGGCAGGCCTTCCATCAGCACCACGAACTCGTCGCCGCCCAGCCGCGCAACCACGTCGGACTCGCGGACCGCGCCGGACAGGCGGCTCGCCACCTGCATCAGCAACGCGTCGCCGACATCGTGGCCCAGCGTGTCATTGATGGTCTTGAACCGGTCCATGTCGAGGAACAGCACGGCCAGGCTGCCGCCGGCGCGGTTGGCGCGGGTGATCGCCTGCTCCAGCCGCTCCATCAGCGAGCGCCGGTTGTAGAGCCCGGTCAGCGGGTCGCGCGTGGCGAGGCCATGCGCCCTTTCCTCTGCCTGCCGGCGCTCGACGATTTCCGCCTCCAGCGCCGCGTTGGCGTCCTTCAGGTCCTTCATCCGCTGCACCTGCAGGTCGCGGTTTAGTTCGGCCAGCTCCTCGGCCTGGCGCTGCAGCAGCAGGTTCTTCCTGGCCAGGTCGACGAACACCGCGACCTTGTTCTGCAGGATCTGCGGAATGATGGGCGTAAACAGGTAGTCGACGGCGCCCTTCTGGTAGCCCTTGAGCCGGTGCATCTCGTCCGCATAATGCGCGGTCACGAAAATGATGGGCACCGATGCCGAGCGCGGGTGGGAATGGATGATCTGCGCGGTCTCGAAACCGTCCATGCCCGGCATGCTGACGTCCAGCAGGATTACCGCGAACTGCTGCTGCAGCACGTGCCGCAGCGCTTCCTGGCCCGACTGCGCGGTAATGACCTCGTAGTCAGCCTCGTCATGCTTGCGCACCAGCACGCTTTCCAGGGCCATCAGGCTTGCCGGATGATCATTGACGAGTAGGACTTTGGGCTTCATCGCATTTTCTCTCTTCAGTCGGTGCGCTTCCGGAACCGCACCAGCGTCCGTGGGCGATTATCACAAGCTAACACACTTACTTTATGGCAATGACAACAAAGTTAAGTTGATCGAGTGCAAGTTTATCGTGATTCAAGGAAACATTCTCCGCAGATCATAGCCGCGAATCAAAAGGAGGAGCCCGGTTCTTGCAAAAAGGATACTTCTTCCGGTGTCGATTCCCGACCGAGGATCGCGTTCCTGTGCGGGAAGCGGCCGAAACGTTCGATCACGCGCCGGTGCCGCAGCGCATAGGTCAGGAAATTCCGGTACTGCTCGACTCGGGAAGGCGGGGCCTGGTGAAACAGCTGCGTATATAGCTGGACCGAGCGGTTCTGGTCGGCGATGGACTCGGCATGCTCCAGCGGAAGGTAAAGGAAAACCCGTTCTATCGGCTTGAGCTGGCGGTCCATGCCGCTGTCGATGGCGGCGACCGCGGCAGCATGGGCAGCCTGGTCGGACCCGAAGGCAGCGGCGGAACCGCGGTAGATATTGCGCGGCAGCTGGTCGGTCAGCAGGATGAAGGCCAGCGCGCCCTGCGGCGCGGCTTTCCAGTCATCCAACGCGCCGGCGCGAGCTGCTTCGACCAGCGGCGTGAAGCGCGTGGCCAGTTCCGCATCCAGCGCGGCCGATTTGCTCCACCATAACTTGGACTGCCGGTCCGCCGCCGAGTCGTCGGCAGGACCGCCAAACCAGCAGGCGTGCAGGGATTCCGCTGTTTCCATACCGCCCACCGTTGTCGTAAAGCTGCATTTTAACCACGATTAACAAAGATCACACTCCCCTAACTTCGGTAGAGATCGATGCACTTTTGGCAACAAGCGAATAAGTTGCGCAGAAGCTATAGTTGTCATCGTCGGCGATGCTATGCTCGATTCTGACCGGGAATGTTTCCCGTGGGGCGGCATAGCGCAAGGGAATGAAAAGAGAATGAAAAGCACGTTTGCAATACCTGCCGGATCGAATGACCGGCAGCGCGGCGCGGCGCGTCCTGGCGTTGGCCGCAGATTGATGACCGCCCTGCAGACAGGTTTGCTGTGCCTGGCGCTGAGCGCCTGCGCCAGCCTGCCGGACCTGCGCGACCTGTCGGCATCGCTGCAGCCGAGCAAGGTCGCGACGGTCGAGACGCAAAATGGCGCGCTTCCCGCATCGAAGGCACAGTCCCTCCTGGCGCAGCGGCTCCGTGGCGCGAAGAAAACCGACCTGACCGCGCTGGCGGCGCTGGAAGAAGCCGCGACCGGCAGCCCGCTGACCGCCGGCAACAAGACCACGCTGCTGTTCGACGGCCCGGCCACGATCAGCGCGATGATGGCTGCGATCGAGCGTGCGACCGACCACATCAATTTCGAAACCTATATCTTCGACGAGGACGAGGTCGGCCTCAAGTTTGCCGACCTGCTGATCGCCAAGCAGCGCGCGGGCGTCCAGGTCAATATCATCTATGACAGCGTCGGCACGCTGGGCGTGTCGGCCGGCTTCTTCCAGCGCCTCCGCGACGCCGGCGTCAACCTGACCGAATTCAACCCGGTGAACCCGCTCAAGCGCTTCGGCGACTGGCGCATCAACAACCGCGACCATCGCAAGATCCTGATCGTCGACGGCAAGACCGGCTTTGCCGGCGGCGTCAATATCGCGGAAGACTACTCGCACAGCTCGCTGTTCCGCTCCCGCAAAACGCGCAGCGGCGAACTCGGCTGGCGCGACACGCACCTGCAGCTCGAAGGGCCGGCGGTGGCGTCGCTGCAATGGCTGTTCCTCGACACCTGGGCGCAGCAGAACAAGAACCCGCTTCCCGATCTCGATTATTTCCCGTCCCTGCCGCCGGTGGGCGACAAGGTCGTGCGCATCGTCGCCAGCCACCCGGGCGGCGACTTCGAGATCTACAAGGCATTCACGCTGGCGCTGCAGGAAGCGAAGCAGTCGATCCACATGACCAACGCCTATTTCGCGCCGGACGCTCAGATACTGGAACGGCTGCTGGACGCGGCACGGCGCGGGATCGATGTAAAAATCATTTTCCCCAGCCAGTCGGACGCGGGCGTCGTCTATTACGCGGGACGTTCGTTCTATACCGAACTCCTGCAGGCGGGCGTGCGCATTTTCGAACTGAAGGGGTCGGTGCTGCATGCGAAGACCACGGTGGTCGACGGCCTCTGGTCCACCGTCGGTTCATCCAATTTCGACATCCGCAGCTTCATGCACAACAGCGAGATCAATGTGATCGTGCTGGGCGACCCGTTCGGCCGCACGATGGAATCTGCCTTCCAGGAAGACATCCGCAACTCGCACGAAGTGAAGCTGGAAGAGTGGGAGCAGCGCTCGCCGGCCGAGCGCGTGAAGGAATGGAGCGCCAGGCGGCTCGCGTACTACCTCTGAACGGATGAATGCGGGGAGCGGCGCCGCCCTCCCCGCATCGTCTTCGCTATACCAGGTGGCAGCGTATCGCCGCGCTTTCCCCGCACAGCTTCTTCATCAGCGACTGCTCGATCGGCGCGTCGACGTCGGTCACCGCATAGCCTATCGGACCGCGCGTCTGCAGGTGCTGCGCCACGATGTTCAGCCCGCTTTCCGCAAACAGCGCATTCATCCGCGCGATGACACCCGGCTCATTGCGATGCACATGCAGGATGCGGCTGACCACTTCCTTCTGCTGGTGCGCAACCTCGGGGAAGTTGACCGCCGAGCGCGTGGTGCCGGCCGACAGGTAGCGCGCCAGCTTGTCGGACACCTCGCGGCCGATGTTTTCCTGTGCTTCCTCGGTGCTGCCGCCGATATGCGGGGTCAGGATCACGTTCTCCAGCCCGCGCAGCGGGGACACGAATTCCTCCTTCTCGCTGCGCGGCTCGACCGGGTAGACGTCGAGCGCGGCGCCGCCGAGCCTGTTGCCGCGCAGCGCCGCATTGAGCGCGTCGATGTCGACCACGCCACCGCGCGACGCATTGATCAGCACGGCCGACGGCCGCATCAGCGCAATGCGTTCCGCGCTGAGCAGATTGGTCGTGGACGCGCCGCCGGGCACATGCAGCGTCACCACGTCGGCCTGGCGCAGCAGTTCATCGAGCGGCATCGGACGGGCATTTCCCAGCGGCAGCTTGCTTTCCGGGTCGTAGTAGCAGACCCGCATGCCGACGCTCTCGGCCAGGATGCCGACCTGCGCGCCGATGTTGCCGTAGCCTATGATGCCCAGCAGCTTGCCGCGGGTCTCGAACGCGCCGGTCGCGCTCTTGTCCCAGACGCCGCGATGCGAGCGGGCATTCTTTTCCGGAATGCGCCGCAACAGCAGGATGGCCTGCGCGATCACCAGTTCCGCCACCGACCGGGTATTCGAATACGGCGCGTTGAACACCGGGATGCCCAGCGTCGCCGCGGTATTCAGGTCGACCTGGTTGGTCCCGATGCAGAAGCAGCCTATCGTGCGCAGCCTGGGCAGCGCGTGCAGCACATCGGCGGTCAGCTGGGTGTTGGAGCGGATGCCGACCGCGTCGGCGTCGGACAGCGCGTCGATCAGTTCCGCCCCGGCCAGCGCGCGGGGCACCTGGACGATGTTGGTGAAGCCCTGCGCCTGCAGGTTTTCCACGGCGCTCGGATGAATCTTTTCCAGTAGTACGATCTTGTCGTTCAATGCATTCCCCCTCGATTAGCTGAAGGGCATTTTATGGCAGAATCGGCAATCACAAGGGGCAGCACCACTTTTAAGGCCATACCATGACAACAGGACCCCTGACCAGCGACAAGGGCACGCGCGAAACCATCACGCAACTGCATCGCTGGACCGACAAGCTCATCACCTTCCGCATCACGCGCCCCGCCAACTACGAGTTCACGCCGGGCCAGTACGCCCGCCTCGGCCTGCCCGACGGCGACAGCCTGATATGGCGGGCCTATTCGATCACCTCGACGCCGGGCGAGGACACGCTGGAGTTCTACGGCATCATCGTCGAAGGCGGCCAGTTCACCAGCAGGCTGGATCAACTCCAGGCGGGCGACCCGATATGGCTCGACCGCCAGGTGTTCGGTTTCATGACCGAAAGCCGCTTCAGCGATGGCGAAGACCTGTGGATGCTGGCGACCGGCACCGGCGTCGGCCCCTTCATCTCCATACTGCGCGACAAGCCGCTGTGGCAGCGTTGGCGCAACGTGGTGCTGGTGCATTGCGTGCGCCATCCCGACGAGCTGGCCTATGCCGACGAACTGGCGGCGATGGTACGGGCCGAGACCGGGGCTGCCGGCGGGCCCGGCAGGCTGCGCGTGCTGCAGCTGGTGACCCGCGAAGCGGCCGGCGACTACCTGCATGGCCGCATCACGACCCTCCTGCAGGACGGCGCGCTCGAAAAGGCGGCCGGACTGCCGCTGAATGCGGAACGGTCGCGGGTCATGCTATGCGGGAACCCGGCGATGATCGAGGAGACGCGCAAGCTGCTGCATGAACGCGGCATGCGGCCGGTGCGGCGGATGAATCCCGGGCAGTTCGTCACCGAGAATTACTGGTAGCGCTCGCGCCTGGACGGCCGTGTTTCAGCCGGTCGCCGCGCGCGACAATGCCGGCCCCGGCGTCGCGTCGTCCGCATGCGCCAGGTTAAGCGCCGAATTGATGATGCCGATGTGGCTGAACGCCTGCGGGAAATTGCCGAGCATGCGCCGCCGCTCCGGGTCGTATTGCTCCGCGAGCAGGCCCACGTCGTTGCACAGCGCCAGCAGCCGTTCGTACAGGGCGCGCGCGTCGTCGCGGCGTCCCAGCAGCACCCACGCGTCGACCAGCCAGAACGAGCAGATCAGGAAGCTTCCCTCGCCGGCGGGCAGCCGGTCGACGTCGCAGCCGCCGAGGTAGCGCTGCAGCAGGCCGCCGCGCATTAACTGCCGTTCGATGCGCTCCACCGTGCCGCGCACCCGGCTGTCGTCCGGGGGCAGGAAACCGGTGAGCACGATATGCAGCAGGCTGGCGTCGACGTCGTCCGCGCCGTAGTACTGGACGAAGCTGCCGAGCGCGGCGTCGTAGCCTTCGCGGCAGACCTGTTCATGGATGGTGTCGGCCACCGCGCGGCAGCGCCTTGCCAGCGCCTGCCCTTCTTCATCGTTCCAGGTCTCGGCGAACCAGGTCGCATAACGGTCGAAGGCGGCCCAGGCCATTACCTTGGAATGCACATAGTGGCGCGGCGCGCCGCGCACTTCCCAGATGCCGTGGTCCGGCTCGCGCCATGCCGACTCCAGGAAGGCGACGATCTGCCGCGACAGCGCCGGCCCGCGCGGATGGCCGGACACGCCGCCGCGCAGCGCCTGCGTCATCGCGTCGACGACCTCGCCGTAGGTGTCGAGCTGGCGCTGGCTCGCCGCGCCATTGCCGATGCGAACCGGCCGCGAGCCTGCATAGCCGGACAGCCACGGCAGTTCCATCTCCGGCAGGCGGCGCTCGCCGCTGACGCCGTACATCACCTGCATCTGCTCGGGATTGCCCGCGATGGAGCGCATCAGCCAGTCGCGCCACGCCCGGGCTTCATCGAAATAACCGAGCTTCATGAAAGCCATCAGCGTCATCGTCGCGTCGCGCAGCCAGCAATAGCGGTAATCCCAGTTGCGCTCGCCGCCCGGCCACTCGGGCAGCGACGTGGTGGCCGCCGCGACGATGCCGCCGGTCGGCCGGTAGGTCAGCGCCTTCATCGTGACCAGCGAGCGCTTCACCTGCGCGCTGTAGGGACCGCAGGCCGGGCACCGTGACGAGAATTCCTCCCACCATGCCTGCGTATCCCGCAGCGCCTGCTCCGCATCGACCGGCGGCGCGACCGGCAGGTGCGACGCCTGGTGATGCAGGCAGAACGCGACGCGCTGGCCGGCCCGGACGCTGAAGCGGCTGACGGTATGCTGGTTGACGCCATGCAGCGGCGCCCGCGTGCGCAGCACCAGCAGCTCCGGCCCGGCGACCGCCGTCAGCGTCTCGCCGTCGAGCCGCTCGACCCAGGGCACGATGTGCCCGTAGTCGAAGCGCATGACCAGGCTCATCAGGAAGGGCACCTCGCCTTCGACGCCTTCGACGATGCGGACCACGCCGGGAGAATGGGAGTCGACCGGCATGAAGTCGATCAGCGTCGCCGCGCCGTCCGCGGTGCGGAAGCGGGTCTCCAGCACCATGGTGCCGTCGCGATAGGCGCGGCTGGTTTCGTAAGCCTGGTCAGGCGCGATCTGCCACAGGCCGTTCTCCGGGCCGCCCAGCAGGGCCGCGAACGGCGTCGCGGAGTCGAAGCGCGGCAGGCACAGCCAGTCGATCGAGCCGTCCCGGGACACCAGCGCCGCACTCCGGCAGTCGCCAAGCATTGCGTAATCTTCTATCGGTGCAGCCATGTCGTCATCCGGTCATCCGTGGTCGCGGCATGACAGGATACGGGACTTCGCCAATGTCTTCCGGGGCCGGGCCGGCCCTGCACCCGCCGGTTTATGCGTTCAACCTGCGTAGCGCACGGCCTTCACGGCAGATAACGCCAGCCGCCGTTCCTGATCTGCACCATCACGCGCGCCCGCGCATCGAGTCCAAGGTGGTCCTTGGCGCTCATGTTGACGATGCCGTTCGTGGTCGGCAGGTCCTTGATGCCCTCAAGCGCATCGCGCAGCGCGGACCGGAATTCGGGCGTGCCGGGCTGGGCCTTCTTCAGCGCCTCCGGGATCGCGCGCTGCAGCAGCAGGCCGGCATCCCATGCATAGGACGCGAACGCCGCCACGCTGCCGGCGCCGTGTATCGCCTCGTATTTCTTCGAGAAGTCCAGCGCGGCCTTCCGGGTCGGATTGCTCTCGGGAAGCTGGGCCGGCACCATCACCGGGCCGGTGGCAAGGAAGGTGCCGTCGCAATCCTTGCCGCAGACGCGCAGGAAGTCGCTGTTGGCGACGCCGTGGTTATGGTAGATCGGGCCCTTGTAGCCGCGTTCGACCAGCGCCTTGACCGGGAGCGCCGCCGGCGTGCCGAAGCCGCCGATGACGACCGCGTCCGGCCGGGCTCCCACCACCTTCAGCACCTGCCCGGTGACGCTGGTGTCGGTGCGGCTGAAACGCTCGACCGCGATCACCTTGATCTTCTTCAGCTCGGCGAACTTCGACACCTCGATCAGGAAATTCTCGCCCAGCGCGTCCGAGAAGCCGATAAAGCCCATGGTCTTCACGCCGTTGTCGCTCATGTGCTGCGCAATCGCCGTCGCCATCATCGTGTCGGTCTGCGGCGTCTTGAACATCCATGCGCGGTTCGCATCCATCGGCTCGATGATGCGGTTGGACGAGGCCAGGCTGATGGTCGGCGTCTTGCCCTCGCCGATCACGTCCACCATCGCCAGCGAGTTCGGCGTGGTGGTCGAGCCGATGATGGCGTCGACCTTTTCCTCGGCGATCAGCTTGCGGGTATTGGTCACGGTGGTGTTGGTGTCGGACGCATCGTCGAGGATGATGTAATCGACCTTCTTGCCGCCAATCTCGCGCGGCAGCAGCGCGATGGCATTCTTTTCCGGGATGCCCAGCGAGGCGGCCGGGCCGGTCGACGAGATGGTGACGCCGATCTTGATCTGCGCCATCGCCGGAGCCGCCGCCACAAGACCGGCGACCGCGGCGAACGCAAGTATGCCGGCCTTCAGGCGCGGCAATGCGGGTGAAGTAATACGCATGGTGAAGGTCTCCTCCGGTTTTCCGGAATGCTCCGCTGGGCGGAATTATTATTTGCGGGTGTCGCAAATGGAAGGTAGAGGATGACCCTGGGAAAGTCAATACGGCGCCCGGCAGCCTTGGCCTTGACGAAATCATGCGGCCGGACCTGGCTTGGCGGCGATGCCCCTTCCAGACAGCGTGATCGCTGATTATCCGCTCGCGGAGGTCTGTCACATGCTGAACCTCAGGCACAGGCATCGCGCCGAGTCCTGCGGTTGCGGTAATGCATGATGGTTTCACCAGTCCAGGTTGCGTTGCCTTTCCTGTCGCAATCGGCGCAGCCGGCAAGCAAAAGCCCCCTGCGCATACAGGGGGCTTTCGTTGTGACGCGTATGCGGCAGTCGCCGGACGGCTATGCCCTTATTCCCATTCGATGGTCGCCGGCGGCTTGCCCGAGATGTCGTAGACCACGCGGTTGATGCCGCGCACTTCGTTGATGATGCGGTTCGACACCCGGCCCAGCAGTTCATGCGGCAGGTGCGCCCAGTGCGCGGTCATGAAGTCCTGCGTCTGCACCGCGCGCAGCGCGACGACGTATTCATAGGTGCGTCCGTCGCCCATCACGCCGACCGACTTCACCGGCAGGAAGACCGCGAAGGCCTGGCTGGTGGCGTCATACCAGTTCTTGTGGAACATGCCTGCGCCCTGCCCCTCGGCCAGTTCGACCGGCAGCGGGATCGCGGTGTTGCGCAGTTCCTCGATGAAGATCGCGTCGGCCCGGCGCAGCAGGTCGGCGAACTCCTTCTTCACTTCGCCGAGGATGCGCACGCCCAGGCCGGGGCCGGGGAAAGGATGGCGGTACACCATGTCATGCGGCAGGCCCAGCGCGACGCCGAGTTCGCGCACTTCATCCTTGAACAGCTCGCGCAACGGCTCCAGCAGCTTCAGGTTCAGCGTCTCGGGCAGGCCGCCGACGTTGTGGTGGCTCTTGATCGTGTGCGAGCCCTTCTTGCCCTTGCCGGCGCTTTCGATCACGTCCGGGTAGATGGTGCCCTGCGCCAGCCATTTCGCATTGGCCAGGCGGCCGGCTTCCTGCTGGAACACCTCGACGAACTCGCCGCCGATGATCTTGCGCTTGGCTTCCGGGTCGGTGACGCCGGCGAGCTTGTTCATGAACTGGTCGGTGGCGTCGACGCGGATGACTTTCACGCCCAGGTTCTTGCCGAACATGTCCATCACCATCTTGCCTTCGTCCAGCCGCAGCAGGCCGTGGTCGACGAAGACGCAGGTCAGCTGGTCGCCGATCGCGCGATGGATCAGCGCCGCGGCCACGCTGCTGTCGACGCCGCCGGACAGGCCCAGGATCACTTCCTCGTCGCCAACCTGCGAGCGGATCTTTTCCACCGCCTCGGCGATGTAGTCGGGCATGTTCCAGTCCGACTTGCAGCCGCAGATCTCGTGCACGAAGCGGCTCAGGATGGCCTTGCCCTGCATCGTGTGCGTGACTTCCGGGTGGAACTGGACCGCGTACATGCGGCGTTCCTCGTCGGCCATGCCGGCGATCGGGCAATTGTCGGTCGACGCCATCAGCTTGAAGCCCGGCGGCATTTCGAGCACCTTGTCGCCATGGCTCATCCAGACCTTCAGCATGCCGTGGCCTTCGGGCGTGACGAAGTCCGAGATGCCTTTCAGCAGCGCGGTGTGGCCGCGGGCGCGCAGTTCGGCGTAACCGAACTCGCCGACCAGGCCGTTCTCGACCTTGCCGCCGAGCTGCTCGGCCATCGCCTGCATGCCGTAGCAGATGCCGAGCACGGGCACGCCCAGGTCGAATACGGCGGCCGGCACGCGGGGCGTGTCGCCGACCGTCACCGAGCTGGGACCGCCGGACAGGATGACGCCGGCGGCGCCATAGCTGCGTACGAAGTCGTCGCTGACGTCATAGGGAAAGACTTCGGAAAACACGCCGGCGTCGCGCACGCGGCGGGCGATCAGCTGGGTGACTTGGGATCCGAAATCCAGGATGAGTATTTTTGAATGCATGGCGGGGCGTTAGATAAGGACGTAATGACGGCGGTATTGAAAGTGAACAGGCCGCCGGGACATTCCGGCGGCCCGGCGTGCAATGCGGCGCGCTCAGTCGGCGCGGTAGTTCGGCGCTTCCTTGGTGATCTGCACGTCATGCACATGCGACTCGCGCATGCCGGCCGACGTGATCTCGACGAACTCGGCCTTCTCGCGCAGTTCGTCGATGGTGGCGCAGCCGCAGTAGCCCATCGACGAGCGCACGCCGCCGACCAGTTGGTACAGGATGGCAATGACGCTGCCCTTGTACGGCACGCGGCCCTCGATGCCTTCGGGGACGAACTTGTCGGCATTGTTGGCGGCGTCCTGGAAATAACGGTCCGCCGAGCCGTCCGACATCGCGCCCAGGCTGCCCATGCCGCGATAGGACTTGTAGCTGCGGCCCTGGAACAGGATGACTTCGCCCGGCGCTTCCTCGGTGCCGGCGAACATGCTGCCCATCATCACGCTGGAGGCGCCGGCGGCGAGCGCCTTGGAAATGTCGCCGGAGAAGCGGATGCCGCCGTCGGCGATGCAGGGCACGCCGGTGCCGGCCAGCGCCGCGGACACGTTGGAAATCGCGGTGATCTGCGGCACGCCGACGCCGGCGACGATGCGGGTGGTGCAGATGGAGCCGGGGCCGATGCCGACCTTGACGCCGTCGGCGCCATGTTCGAGCAGCGCGCGCGCCGCGGCCGCGGTGGCGATATTGCCGCCGATGACATCGACATGCGGATAATTCGTCTTAACCCAGCGCACGCGGTCCAGCACGCCCTTGGAATGGCCATGCGCGGTGTCGACCACGATGACGTCGACGCCGGCCTTGGCCAGCAGGTCGATGCGCTCCTCATTGTCGACGCCGACGCCGACCGCTGCGCCGACCAGCAGCTTGCCATGCTCGTCCTTGGACGCCAGCGGATGCTCGGTCGCCTTCTGGATGTCCTTGACGGTGATCAGGCCGCGCAGTTCGAATGCCTCGTTCACCACCACCAGCCGCTCCAGCCTGTGCTTGTTCATCAGGCGCTTGGCCTCGGCAAGGTCGGCGCCGTCGCGCACCGTCACCAGCTTGGCGCGCGGCGTCATCTTGGCGCGCACCTCGGCGTCGAGTTCCTCTTCGAAGCGCAGGTCGCGGTTGGTGATGATGCCGACCACTTCACGCCCTTCGACCACCGGGAAGCCGCTGATGCCATGCTGCTGCGACAACGCGATGACTTCGCGGATTTTCATGCTGGGCGGGATGGTGATCGGGTCGCGCACGACGCCGGACTCGAAACGCTTGACCTTGGCGACTTCGCGGGCCTGCTCTTTCGCGGTCAGGTTCTTGTGGATGATGCCGATGCCGCCCTCCTGCGCCATCGCGATCGCCAGGCGCGCCTCGGTCACCGTGTCCATCGCCGCCGACACCAGCGGGATGCTCAGCGAGATGTTGCGGGTCAGGCGGGTTTTGAGGGAAGTGTCCTTGGGGAGGATGTCCGAGTAGGCAGGCACGAGCAGCACGTCATCGAACGTGAGTGCTTTCTGGAGTAGACGCATGGCGATTCCTGTAGGCGCAAAAGCGAATTATACAGAAATCACGTTGCGGATCGCCCATGGGAAAGCCGTCGCTGCCGCCGTTTTCGGTTGACATCCGGGACGAAGCATGGCGAAATCGTTTCCTTTAATCACTACCGGGAACATCATGGCCTCGACTCACCTGCTGCGATTCGTCGCCTGCGCCCTCCTTGCCTGCAGCGCCGGCGGCGCGCTGGCGCAACATGTGTGGCTGAATGAAAAAGGCGTCAAGCAGTACTCCGACATGCCGCCGCCGCCCGGCACGCCAGCCAGCCGCGTGCTGCAAAGTCCCGGCCCGCGCACGGCGGCCGCATCCGGCGCCGCATCAGCTGCCGCAGCCGCGGAAGCGCCAGCCGCGCCCAGCGTCGCCGAGCGCAATGCCGCATTCGAGAAGCGCCGCATCGAGCAGGCCGAGCGGGAAGCGAAGGCGGGCGAGCAGGCGCGCTCGGCCGCCGACAATGCGCGCAACTGCGACCAGGCGCGCAGTTACGAGCGTACGCTGGCCTCGGGACAGCGCATTGCAACGATGGACAAGAACGGCGAACGCGCCTACCTGAGCGACCAGGAACGCGCCCAGGAAATAGCGGCGGCGCAGCGGGTGCTGGCAAAGTGCAAGTAAAGGTGGAGAACAAAGGCGCAGCTGTCTGAAAACCGGCACCGGGAACCTCCGGGCCGAATCGGCCAATTCGCATGTATTCACCGCCGATCGGCATGGACGGCGGTTTATCCGAGGACGCGGTGATGCGCTACTGACTGCGACATGTAGCGGCGGTGTGGCGCGCCGTCTTTAAAAGGTGAAGCCTCAGCCGGCCGCCTTCTTCGTCACCCGCCTGCGCCGCGCATCCTTCGGGTCGGCCACCAGCGGCCGGTAGATTTCCACCCGGTCGCCATCGCGCAATACCGTTTCCAGCGGCTTCTTCTTGCCGAACACGCCGACCGGGCAAGTGGCCAGGTCCACATCTGGCGCGATGAGGCCGCTGGCCTGCAGCGCGTCGCGCAGCGTGCTGCCTCCGGCCAGCGCCAGCGCGCGCAGCAGGGGCTGCGGCGTTGACGGATAACAGACCTGCACCCGTATTTCAGCCGTCCCGCCGGCCAGGCCGCCAGCCATGATTTCAGCCATACACCACGTCGGCACGCTTTGAAAACGAGTCGACGAAGCTGTTGGCGATCATGTTGAACACCGGGCCGAAGATCTGCTCCAGGATGCGGCTGGAAAATTCGTAGCGCAGGTTGAACTCGACCTTGCAGGCATCTTCCCGCAGCGCCCTGAAGGACCAGGCGCCTTCGAACTCGCGGAACGGGCCGTCGACGAAGCGCATCAGCATGGCGGTGGGCGGCGTGTTGGTGTTCTCGGTGGTGAAGCTCTGGCGCACGCCGTGGTAATTGATCTTCAGCGTCGCGATCAGGATATCGCCCTCGCGTTTCTTCACGTCGACGCCGCCGCACCATGGCAGGAATTTCGGGTAGTCCTCTACGCGATCGACCAACGTGAACATCTGTTCGGCGCTATAGCCGACCAATACTGACTTCTGCACCAATGCCATAGCCTGTGAACCGTTTGATAAAATGCGAAGTTGAAATTTTAACCGACAGCCACCATTTCCATTCGATGAGCATCGCAGACAATAAAAAAGCATTTCACGAGTACTTCATCGAAGAACGTTTCGAGGCCGGCATGGTGCTGGAAGGCTGGGAGGTCAAGGCGATACGGGCAGGCCGCACCAACCTGAAGGAAGGTTACGTGATCATACGCAAGGCCGAACTGTTCCTGTTCGGCGCGCATATCAGCCCGCTTGCCACCGCGTCGACCCACGTCAACCCGGACCCGGTGCGCACCCGCAAGCTGCTGCTGCACGGCGCGGAGATCAGCAAGCTGATCGGCAAGGTCGAGCGTGCCGGCTATACGCTGGTGCCGCTGAACCTGCATTTCTCCAAGGGCCGCATCAAGTGCGAAATCGGCCTGGCGAAGGGCAAGAAGCAGCATGACAAGCGCGCCACCGAGCGCGAGCGCGACGTCAAGCGCGAAGTCCAGTCGGTAATGAAGCAGAACCGGCGCTAGCCGGTATTGCCTTACGACATCTGTCGCCCCAGGTCGACGATGTCGGTCGCGACGATATCGAATTCACCCTTTTCGACCTCGGGCCAGCGGGCCTTCTCGCCATGTTCGTGCGGCCGCTCGATATACGCGGTGCGCAGGCCATGCTGCCTGGCCGCGCGCAGGTCTTCCGGATGGCAGGCGGCCAGCATCAGTTCCTGCGGCTCGATGCCCAGCAGGTCCGCGCAGCCGAGGTAAGTCTCCGGGTCGGGCTTGTAATGGTGGAACAGTTCGGCCGAGATGATGCAGTCCCACGGCAGGCCAGTGTGCTTCGCCATGTCGGTCAGCAGCGAGAAATTGCCGTTCGATAGCGTGGTGATCGTGTAATCGCGCTTGAGCCGGCTCAGGCCCTCGACCGTGTCCGGCCAGGCGGGAAGCCGGTGCCAGGCGCGGTTGAGCTCGTCCAGCTCGGCCGGCGGCAGGTCGCCGAGGCCATGGTCGGCCGCAACCTGCTCCAGGATGATCCGGTGCAATCCGTCGATGCGGGTCCAGTCCAGTTCGCCATTGCGCACCCGGTTCATTGCGACCGGGTAACCTGCGCGCCAGTCGTTGGCGAAACGCGCCCAGTCGCCGTTAATGCCATGCCTGCCTGCCAGCGCCGCTGCTTCGGCGCGGATGCCGCCGTGCCAGTCGACCACCGTGCCAAAAACATCGAACGCGATTGCCTTGATAGACTGCTTCATGCATTTTCCCTTGAACGCGACGCCGGGACCGGACGCATCCGTTGTCCCGGCGCCTGGTGTCAGATCATCGAATCGTCGCCGCCGAAGTCATCCATGCCTGCGGAATCGTCGAGCGCGGCGGTGTCGTCCAGCGCGCCGTATTCCTGCGCCGGCGTGTTGCTGACATCGTTCAAGCCCGCTTCCTGGGCCAGGCTGTTGTCGCTGGCCGGCGCGGCGCTGGCGGCGCCGGCTCCGCTGGTGTCGGAAGCCAGGCCCTGCTTCGCGGCGTCCGCGCCATGATTGCCGCCCATCAGGTTGCCGATGCCCTGGAACAGGAAGGCGCCGCCGGCGACGCCGGCCGCCGTGGCCGCCATCGTGCCGAGAAAGCTGCCGCCGCCCCCGCCGCCGCCCATGCCGAAGCGGGACAACGCACCCTGGCGCTGCGCCGGTTCCGGCTGGGCATAGCCCTGCTGCTGCAAGGGCGCGGACGGTGCGGCCATGGCCGGCATGTTGCTGGCCTGCCTGGAGCGGGCGCTGTTGCCCCAGTCGTCGGCGCCGCCGAGGAAGCTGGTCGCCGGCTTCGGCGCCTGCGCCTGCTGCTCCAGCTCCGCGATGCGCACGCGGGCGGCTTCCAGCGCCTGTTCCTGCAGCAGCGTGCGCTGCACCAGCAGGTAGGCGGCGTCGGGCTGGCGCGATACGGCCGCGTTGATCAATGCGTCGGCTTCCGGGTCGCGCTGCACGCCCTGCGCCTGGCGCATCTGGTTTAAGAATTGCTGCAGCTTTTCCTGTTCCTGCGGGGTCATGAGCTTGCTCCTACGAGATGGATGCCGGAAGGCCGGCAAGGCAGATAAACGTAGCCGCATGTTAGCAGGCTGGCATGCCGGCTGCAGTTCGCGGCACGCGCGGCTACGATAACGTCAAAGACTGGACGACAACGGCCGGCGCAGCAAGTCCATCCCGGGCGAACCCGCGCCGGATGCGGCCTCCGTCGGCGCGGATCGCGCCATCAGTCGTCCCCGATTTCCCCAACCGTGCTGGCCAGTCCAAGCGTCGCGGCAGCGGCGCGCCTTTCCTGTACTGAAGGCATGATCTTCTCGATAGTTGCAAAAGCGATCCATGCAGCACTGACCTCGAAGTAGTCGCGCAGCGCGGCGCGGGTGTCGCTGCGGCCGAAACCGTCGGTGCCCAGCGCGACGTAAGGCGCCGGGACCCAGGCGCGGATGCTGTCGGCGACGGCTTTCACGTAGTCGCTCGCGGCGATCACCGGGATATCGCCCTGCAGCTGCGCCGTCACGTAGGCCAGCGCCGGCTGCTCGCGCCAGCGGTTGGCGCGGTCCGCCGCCATGCCGTCCCGCGCCAGCTCGGAAAAGCTGGTGACGCTCCACACTTCGACTTCCACCCCGAAATGCGTGCGCAGCAATTCGGCGGCCTGCAACGCCTCCTTCACGATGGCGCCCGCGGCCAGCAGCCGCGCACGCGGCGCCGCGCAGCCGGCGAGACGGTGCATGCCGCGCAGGATGCCCTCTCGCGCCTTGTCCGGCAGCGGCGGCTGCGCATTGTTCTCGTTGGTCACGGTCAGGTAATAGAACACGTCCTCGCCCTCCCCCAGCATGCGCCGCATGCCGTCCTCGACGATGACCGCGACTTCGTACGCAAATGCCGGGTCGTAGGCGACGCAGTTCGGTATCGTCGCCGCCACCAGGTGGCTGCTGCCGTCCTGGTGCTGCAGTCCTTCCCCGGCCAGCGTGGTGCGGCCGGATGTCGCGCCCACCAGGAAGCCGCGGGCGCGCTGGTCGGCCGCGGCCCAGATCAGGTCGCCAACACGCTGGAAGCCGAACATCGAGTAATAGATATAGAACGGCAGCATAGGCAGGCCATGCACCGAGTAGCTGGTCGCGGCCGCGGTCCACGAGGACAGCGCGCCCGCTTCGGTGATGCCCTCCTCCAGGATCTGGCCGTCCTTCGCCTCGCGGTAGGACAGGATGGAGCCGATGTCTTCCGGTTCGTACAACTGGCCCTGCGACGAGTAGATGCCGACCTGGCGGAACAGCCCGGCCATGCCGAAGGTGCGCGCCTCGTCGGCGACGATGGGCACCACGCGCCGGCCCAGCTGCGGGTCCTTCAGCAGGTTGCCCATCATGCGCACCAGCGCCATCGTGGTCGACATTTCCTTGCCGTCCGACTCCAGCGCGAAGCGGGCGTAGCTGTCGACGGGCGGCGCCGGCAGCGGCTCGCGCGGATCTTGGCGGCGCGGCAGGAAGCCGCCCAGGGCCGCGCGCTGCGCATGCAGGTGGCGCATCTCGGGGCTGTCGTCGGCGGGCTTGTAGAAGGCCAGCGATTCGCATTGCGCATCGGTGAGCGGCAGGCCGAAGCGGTCGCGGAAGGCCAGCAGCTCGTCGCGCTCGAGCTTCTTGTGCTGGTGCGTGGTCATCCGGCCCTGGCCCGCGCTGCCCATGCCGAAGCCCTTCTTGGTCTGCGCCAGGATCACGGTGGGCCGACCGCGGTGCGCGGCGGCTGCCGCATAGGCCGCATGGATCTTCTTCATGTCATGGCCGCCGCGATGCAGCCGGTCGATCTCGGCATCGGTCAGCGTCGCGCCGATCGCCTGCATGGCCGGCGACTGGCCGAAGAAATGGGTGCGGTTGTAGCCGCCGTCATTGGCGGCGAAGGTCTGCAGCTGGCCGTCGACGGTATTGTTCAGCGCCTCGACCAGCGCGCCGTCGGCGTCGCGGGCGAACAGCGGGTCCCAGTCCGAGCCCCAGAGCAGCTTGATCACGTTCCAGCCGGCGCCGTCGAACAGGGTTTCCAGTTCGTCGACGACATGGCCGTTGCCGCGCACCGGGCCGTCCAGCCGCTGCAGGTTGCAGTTGATGACGAAGGTCAGGTTGTCCAGGCCTTCGCGCGCGGCCAGGCTGAGCGCCGCCAGCGATTCCGGCTCGTCCATCTCGCCGTCGCCGAACACGCCCCAGACCCGCCGGTCCTGCGCCGCCAGCAGGCCGCGGTGTTCGAGGTAGCGCAGGAAGCGCGCCTGGTAGATGGCGTTGATCGGGCCGATGCCCATCGAGCCGGTGGGAAACTGCCAGAAGTCCGGCATCAGCCACGGATGCGGGTACGAGGACAGGCCGCGCGCGCCGTGCCGCGCGGCTTCCAGTTCGCGGCGATAGAAGCCGAGGTCGTCGGCGCCCAGCGCGCCTTCGAGATAGGCCCGCGCATAGACGCCGGGCGCGGAATGCGGCTGGAAGAACATTAGGTCGCCACCGAAGTCGCCGTTGCGCGCCCGGAAAAAATGGTTGAAGCCGACTTCGAACAGGTCGGCGGCCGACGCGTAGCTGGCGATATGGCCGCCCAGCTCGGCATGCGCACGGTTGGCCCGCACCACCATCGCCAGTGCGTTCCAGCGCATGATGCCCGCCAGCTTCTGTTCCAGCAGCAGGCCGTCGGCGCCGCCCGGATAGGCCGGCTCGTCGGCGGTTCGTATCGTATTGACGTAAGGCGTGTTGCGGGCGGCGCGCCACTGCACGCCCCATTCCCAGGCCGCCGAGGACAGCTTCGAGAGCAGGAAGCGGGCGCGCTCCCTGCCGCCGGACTGCAGCACGGCCTGCAGCGCGTCTATCCATTCGGCCGTTTCGCCCGGGTCGGCGTCGGTATCGGTGATGAGGCGGCTGGCGGGCGGCATGTCCATGTCGGGCTCCTGGGAAAGGTCGAAAGGTCGAAAGGTCGAAAGGTCGGATGTTCGGATAGTGGACGATACGGTACGTGGAATCCTGCCGCATGTGCGCTCGAATCGACCGGGGAAAATCATCCTACCCAGCATAAAATGCTAGTAGACGCCACTTTGAAAGCATTTCATGCCAAACATCGAACTCGACGCCGCCGATATCCGCATACTCCGCCTGCTGCAGGAGGACAGCGCGCAGAGCAACGTGGAGCTGGCCGCGCGCATCAGCCTCTCGCCGTCGCCGACGCTGGCACGGGTGCGCAGCCTGGAGGCGCGCGGCGTCATCGCGCGCTACGTCGCGCTGGCCGACCCGCACGCGCTGGGTCTGAAGGTCAACGTGTTCATCCAGGTCAGCCTGGAGAAGCAGGAAGCCGGCGCGCTGGCCTGCTTCGAGCAGGAAGTCAGCCGCTTCGACGACGTGATGGAGGTCTACCTGATGACCGGGGATGCCGACTACCTGCTGCGCATCGTGGTGCCTGACATACAGGCGCTGGAGCGCTTCATCCTGGAACACCTGACGCGCATACCCGGCATCAAGAACATCCGCTCCAGCTTCGCGTTGAAGCAGGTCAAGTACAAGACGGCGCTGCCGCTGGACCATGCGGGCGGGCGCTGAACCAGGCCGGCTGTCCGGCTGGCTGTCCAGCACCTACGCGTGGTCGCTGGCGGCCGTGCTGCTGCCCGTGTTTGTCCTACTCATCATGGCGCTGCGGCGGCCCGCGCTGGCGCGGCCGGTCGCCCGCGCCGGCGCCAGGCTGCTGTTCCGGCTGGCGGGCATGCCGGTCGCGGCGCGCGGGCTGGAGCGCCTGCCCGGCGTGCCACATATCCTGCTGGTCAATCACAGCAGCTTCATCGACGGCATCGCGCTGGTCGCGCTGCTGCCGCCGACCCCGGGCTATGCGTTCGTGGTGCGCCAGCAATTCCCGGTGCAGCGGCTGCTGTGCCCGCTGCTGCGGGCCCTGGGCACGGTGGTGCTGATGCCCGCCGGGGCCGGCAGCCACGCGGGCAATGCCGCGCTGCTCGTGCAGGCGCTGCGCCGGCGCGGCAACCTGGTGATCTTCCCGGAAGCCGGCTTCGTGCCGGAGCCGGGGCTGCGGCGCTTCCATAGCGGCGCATTCGTCGCGGCCAGGCGCACCGGCGCGCCGCTCGTGACGGCCGGGCTGCGCGGCGCGCGTCTGGCGCTGAAGCCGCGCCGCTGGCTGCTGGTGCGTGCCACGATGTCGCTCGACATCGGCGCCGTGCTCGACCCGCGGCACGGCGATATGCGCTTGCTGATGGCCGCGGCCCGCGCGGCGCTGCTCCGGCTGTCGGGCGAGCCGGACGCCGGCAATGAACGCCAGCGCGTGGCCGACCGGGCGTAAGCGGCGATCCGGCGTGCTTTGACCTGGGTCAAGGGCGCGGCAAGGCGGGGATGACAAGCTGGCCATGACAACCTGGGAGTGAGAAGCGGTTCCGGCGCGCGCAGCCGGTCCGGGCGTGCCCGCTGATGCAGGCCGCGTCCGCGCTCCCGGCCCGCCCTTCCATCGCCACCAGACAAGCCTGCCCATGTCCGACCAGCCAACCCCGGCCATCGACGCCCGCACCGTCTTTTCCCTGTCGGGCGTGAGCAAGACCTACACGATGGGCGCGCTGAAGGTGGAGGCATTGAAGGCGACGGACCTCGACCTCTACGGCGGCGAGCTGGTGGTGCTGCTGGGCGCGTCCGGCAGCGGCAAGTCGACGCTGCTCAACATCATCGGCGGCCTCGACCTGCCCAGCACCGGACGCCTGCGCTATGGCGACACCGACCTCAGCCGCGCCGACGACGCCACGCTGACCCGCTACCGCCGCAACCATGTCGGCTTCGTGTTCCAGTTCTACAACCTGATCCCCAGCCTGACCGCGCTGGAAAACGTGCAGCTGGTCACCGAGATCAGCAGCCACCCGATGGACGCGGCGGACGCGCTGGCCCTGGTCGGCCTGGACGAGCGGCTGAACCACTTCCCGGCGCAGATGTCGGGCGGCGAACAGCAGCGGGTCGCCATTGCGCGCGCGATCGCCAAGCGGCCGGACATCTTGCTGTGCGACGAGCCGACCGGCGCGCTCGACTACGTGACCGGCAAGATCGTGCTGGAGGTGCTGACCCGCATCAACGACGAACTCGGCACGACCACGGTGGTCATCACGCACAATGCGGCCATCGCCGGGCTGGCGCACCGGGTCGTGCATATCGGCAGCGGCCGCATCAACCGCATCGACGTCAACCAGACCCGGCAGACGCCGCAGCAGATCTCATGGTGACGCCGCCGCATATCCCGCAGTCAATGCGCCTGCATGTCAGCATGCTCGACCGCAAGCTGCTGCGCGACCTGTGGCGCATGCGCGGCCAGGTGCTGGCGGTGGCGATGGTGGCGCTGTACGGCGTGGCGACCTTCGTCACCATGCGCGGCTCGTACGAGGCGCTGCTCACTTCCCAGCATGCATACTACGAACGCTACCGCTTCGCCGACGTGTTCGCCAGCGTCCGGCGCGCGCCGCTCTCGGTCCTTTCCCAGGTACGGACCATTCCGGGCGTCAACGAGGCCGACGGCCGCGTGGTGTTCGACGCGTCGCTCGACGTGCCCGGCCTGGACGAGCCGGCCAGCGGCCGGCTGGTGTCGCTGGCCCCGCCCGGAGAATCCGGCCTCAACCGCGTGTTCCTGCGCGACGGCCGCATGCCGGGCGCGGCCGAACGGAATGCGGTGCTGGTCAGCGTCGCGTTCTCCGAGGCCAATGGGCTGCATCCCGGCGACACGCTGGGCGCGATCATCAACGGCCGCCGCGAGCGGCTGCGCATCGTCGGCATCGCAATGTCGCCCGAGTACCTCAATGAAATCAAGGGCGACAGCTTTCCCGACAACCGCCGCTTCGGCGTGCTGTGGATGGACCGGGACGCGCTGGCCGGCGCGCTGGCCATGCGCGACGGCATCAACGATGTCTCGGTGACGCTGGCGCCGCATGCCAGCGAGAAGCAGGTCATCGAGCGGCTGGACCAGTTGCTCGCGCCCTATGGCGCGCTGGGCGCCTACGGCCGGCAGGACCAGCTTTCCCATAATTTCCTGTCCAACGAACTCGCGCAGAGCCGCGTTTCCGCGACGGTGCTGCCGGCCATTTTCCTGGCCGTCGCCGCCTTTCTCGTGCATAACGTGCTGTCGCGGCTGACCGCGCTGCAGCGCGCGCAGATCGGCCTGCTGAAGAGCCTGGGCTACGGCCGGCTGGCGGTCAGCATGCATTACATGAAGTTCGCGCTGTCGACCGTGATGGCGGGCGGCGTCGCCGGCATCGCGGTCGGCGCATGGCTGGGCCACGGGCTGGCGCAGCTGTACGGCCGCTTCTACCATTTCCCCAGGCTGTCGTTTTCCCTGTCGGCCTTCGCGGTGACGGCCGCGCTGTCGATCGCGGCGCTGTCGGCCGTCGTCGGCGCGCTGCTGGCGACGCGCCGCGTGGTCACCCTGTCGCCGGCCGAATCGATGCGGCCCGAGGCGCCCGCGCATTTCCAGCCGGGGCCGCTCGAACGGCTGGGACTGCAGCGCTGGATGCCGCTGCCGGTGCGCATGGTGCTGCGCAACCTGGAGCGCAAGCCGGTCAAGAGCCTGCTGTCGGTGCTGGGCCTGGCCTCGGCGCTGGCGCTGGTGATCACCGGCCAGTACACCTTCGACGCGCTCAATGAAGTGATCCGCCTGCAGTTCCGCGTCGCCCAGCGCGACGACGTGTCGCTGTCCTTCAACGAGCCGCGCGACTGGTCGGTCGCCAGCAACCTCGCCAGCCTGCCCGGCGTGCTGCGGGTCGAGCCGTTCCGGATGATGGCGGTGAAGATGCGCTACCGCCACCGCAGCAAGAAGACCGCCATCGTCGCGCTGGCGCCGCAGCCGCTGCTGCGGCGGGTGCTGGACGACGCCGAGCGGACCGTGCCGCTGCCGCCGCACGGCATCGTGCTCACGCGCATGCTGGCGCAGACGCTGGGCATCGCGGCCGGCGAGCCGCTGGAAGTGAGCTTCATGGAAGGCCAGCGCAGCACGGTGCAGGTGCCGGTGACGCGCATCATCGACGAGCCGATCGGCATGTTCTCGTACATGGACGCGCGGGCGCTGGCGGCGCTGGCGCAGGAGCCGGTCACCGCATCGGGCGCCTATCTCGCGGTCGACCCGGCGCGCCAGGCCGCGCTGTACCGCATGCTGAAGACCATACCCGCGGTGCGCAGCGTCAGCCTGCGCGAGGCGACGCTGCAGAGCTTCCTGGCGACCATAGCCCAGAACATGCGGATGAACACCAGGGTGCTGGTCAGCTTCGCCTGCATCATCGCGCTGGGCGTGGTGTACAACGCCACGCGCATCGCGCTGTCGGAACAGGCGATCGAGCTGGCCAGCCTGCGCATACTCGGCTTCACCAATGCCGAGGTCGCCGCGATGCTGCTGGGCCAGCAGGCCGCGCTGACGCTGGCGGCGCTGCCGCTCGGCTGCGGGCTGGGCTACCTGCTGGCCGCGCTGCTGTCCGAGCTGCTGAGCCAGGACCTGTTCCGCATCCCGCTGGTGGTCAGCGGCCACACCTACCTGCTGTCGATCGGCGTGGTGCTGGCCGCGGCCGTCGCCGCCGGCTACCTGGTGTGGCGCAAGCTGCGGCGGATGGACCTGATCGAAGTGCTGAAGACCCGGGAGTGAACGCGATGGCATGGGATGAACCACGGAGAAACGGAGCGGAGGCGGCGATGGGTCCGGCTGCCGGCAAGCGCATGGCCGGCGGCCGCCGAACGCCGCCGGCGGGTCGAACGCGTCGTCCGGACGGATCGTCCGAAGCGCCGCGCCGCGCTGTTGACCGGACCGCATGAACGGAGCGACACAGCATCATGGATACACGCACGATGTCCAGGCCGTTGCAGGCCGAGGCGCTGCCCGAGCAGAAGCCCGCCTATAAAAAATACGCGGCCGCCGCGCTTGCCGTGGCCGCGCTGGCGCTGCTGGCCTGGGTGCTGCTGGCGCCGGCGCCGCTGCGTACCGAGCTGTCGCCGGTCACGGTCGGGCCGATGCAGGTGAGCGTCGGCAACCAGGGCCAGGTGCGCATCCACGACAAGTACGTGCTGGCCGCCCCGGTGGCGGGCCGGCTGGCGCGCAGCATGCTCGACGATGGCGACCCGGTCGCCAGGGGCAGCTTGCTGGCCACGCTGCACCCATTGCCGATGGACCCGCGCCAGCGCGGCCAGTCCGAGGCCCGGCTGGAGTCGGCCCGGGCGCTGGCGCGCGAGGCCGGCCTGCGCGCGCGGCGCGCCGACAGCGACCTGCAGCTGGCGGCAAGCGAGCGCGCGCGCATCGAAAAACTGGTCGCCGAGCGTTTCGTGTCACAGCAAGCGATGGACAAGGCCGGCGCGGCGGAAGCCGCCGCGCGCGCCGAGGCGGACGCCGCCCGTGCGCGCGCGCTGGCGGCCCAGGCCGATGTCCGTTCGGCGGAGGCCGCGCTGATCGCCGCGGACAGCGCGGGCGGCGAACAGCGGCCGCTGGACCTCAGGTCGCCGGTCGACGGCTATGTGCTCAGGGTCCATGAAAAGAGCGAGCGCACGGTGCCGGCCGGCACGCCGCTGGTCTCGGTCGGCGACCCGGCCGCCTACGAGATCGTGGTCGACGTGCTGTCGACCGACGCGGTGAAGATACGGCCCGGCCAGACCATGTGGCTGGACGACTGGGGCGGCGGCCAGTCGCTGCGCGCGGTGGTGCGGCTGGTCGAGCCGGTCGCCTTCACCAAGGTGTCGGCGCTGGGCGTCGAGGAACAGCGGGTCAATGTCATCGGCACGCCGGTCGACGGCCTCGGACCGCTCGGCGACGGCTACCGGGTGGAGGCCAGGGTCGTGATCTGGGAAGGGCAATCGGTGAGAACCGTGCCGGGCAGCAGCCTGTTCCGCGTCGGCGAGGCCTGGCACCTGTTCATCGTCGACGGCGGCCGCATCCGGGAGCGCGAGGTGGCGGTCGGCCAGCGCAACCAGGACCGGGCGGAAGTCCTGTCCGGCCTGCCGGACGACGCGGTGGTCGTGCGCTTCCCCGGCAACCAGATGAAGGACGGCATGCGGGTCGAGCCGCTGGAATAGCGGGCGGCCGCCTTGCCACCGCCGTGCACCTGCTTGCCCGCCGCAACTGCATCGCGTCACCGCGTCGGCCGTCACGCCTATCCTCCCGATAGTCGCGGTCGCGCCGACCCTTGAGCGAAGGCGACGACAGCCCGGCGGCGGCGGCGGACAATTGCCGCATTCCTTTCTTCCCGCTGCGCCATGTCCGAACCCACCCCGCCCGCTCCCGAAGCGAGCCGCGCCGCGCGGCTGCGGAAGCTCGCCGGTCCGCTGCTGGGCCTCGTCATCGTCGGCCTTGCGCTGTGGGGCCTGCACGGCATGCTCCAGGGCACCAGCACGGCCGAGATCGTCGCCGCGCTGTCGGCGCTGCCGCCGGCAAAGGCGGCGCTGGCGGTGGGCTGCACCGCGCTGTCGTATGTCGTGCTGACGCTGTACGACAGGCTGAGCCTGCGCTGGCTCGGGCTGCACTGGCCGTGGCGGCGCAGCGCGCCGGGAACGGCGATGGCCTATGCGGTAGGCAACGTCTCGTTCAACGCGCTGCTGATTGCCGGCACGCTGCGCTATTCCGCCTGGAAAGCGGCGGGCGTGCAGCCCGGACAGGCGGCGAAGGTCGCGGTGTTCGCCAGCCTCGGCTTCTGGCTAGGCTATGCGGCGCTCGGCGGGCTGCTGTTCACGGCCGACCCGGTGCGGCCGTCGCTGAGGCTGGTCGGCATCGCGCTGCTGCTGGCGGTGCTCGGCTACCTGCTGCTCGCCTGGCGCGTGCCGGCATTCCGCCTCGGCCGCCGCCAGGTCGCGCTGCCGGCGCCGGGTCTTTGCATCGGCCAGGTGGGGGTTGGCGTGCTGGACCTGGCCGGCATCTCCGGCGTGCTGTGGCTGCTGCTGCCGGCCATTCCCGGCTATGCGTACATCCATTTCCTGCAGGCGTTCATGCTGGCCATGGTGGCCGGGAGCGCAAGCCAGGCGCCGGGCGGCCTGGGCGTGTTCGATTCGGCTTTCCTGCTGCTGCTGCCGGCGGGCTCGCCGCTGCCGCAGGCGCTGGCCGCGCTGCTGGCGTTCCGGGTGATCTATTACGCGCTGCCGCTGCTGCCTGCCGGCGCGGCTTTCCTGGCGCGGCAGGCGCTGCGGCTGGTGCGGCCGCGCTGATGCGGCCGGCGCGGCGGCGCCAGGCAGGCGCAAGGGATAAACTACGCGCCTGCCCTCCTTCCCCGACATCATGCGCATACTCCTAGCCGAAGACGACCAGATGATAGGCGCCGCCGTCCGCGACGCGCTGACGCAGGACGGCTACGTGGTCGACTGGATGCGCGACGGCCAGCGGGCCGATGCGGCGCTGGCCGACGGCCAGTACGACCTGGCGCTGCTCGACCTGGGCCTGCCGGGCAAGGACGGCCTGGCGGTCCTGCGCAGCCTGCGCGGGCGGCGCCAGGCGATGCCGGTCATCGTGATCACCGCACGGGATGCGGTGGAGTCGCGCATTGCCGGCCTGGACGCCGGGGCCGACGACTACATCGTCAAGCCCTTCGACCTCGATGAACTGGCCGCCCGCATCCGCTCGGCCCTGCGCCGCAGCGCCGGCCGCCCCGAGCCCGACCTGGCGCTGGGCGACATCAGCGTGGACCTGGCGCGGCGCGCCGTGCTGCGCGGCGGCCAGCCGCTGACCCTGTCGGCCCGCGAATACGCCATCGTCGAGGCGCTGGCGATGCGCCCCGGCGCCATCCTGTCGCGCGGACAGCTCGAGCAGCGGATGTATGGCTGGGGCGAGGAAGTCGACAGCAATGCGGTCGAGGTGCACATCCACGCGATCAGGAAGAAGCTGGGCGCGGACTTCATCCGCAATGTGCGCGGCGTCGGCTATTACATTCCGCGCCCGGAGCCGGCCTGATACCCATCCCACGTCAGGGCGTAACGGATGAGATCAATTGCCCCGATTCGCCGGCATGGCTCGTAGGCTTATAGGCTCGTAGGGTGCAATTAGCGCAGCGCATTACACCACCGGCCGGTCAACCGCCACCGCCTGTTCGCAACCAATGTTGTAATGCGCTTGCGCTTGTTACACCCTGCGGCGTTTCATGGCGCCTTGTGCGCCGGTCCGCGCCGCGGCTTTACGCAACGGCTTCCTGCTCTCCTACTGGCCGCGTCTTTCCGCGATTTTCCTGGCGATGACCGGCAGCAGCTTCAGCATCATCCGCGGCGGGCAGTAGGAGGCGGCCTCCTTCACGGTACAGCGCCTTTTCGCCGTGGCTCGGTTGACCGGTTCGCCGGCCGCCGAAAACAGCGTTTCCAGGCCTTCCTTCAATATTTTTGCAACCATGCCGCCCATCGTCGCCTGCGATATGGCCACGGCCTGGCCTACCGCCGACGAATCGCCCAGCAGGGCCTCGACCGACGCGACGCTGCCGGCCAGCGTCGCATGGGTCAGCGCGTTCAGTCCGCGGCCGTCCAGGATGAACACCTGCTGCGTGGTCCGGCTGTCGGCAAGCAGCAGGCGGACGATGTCGGCATCCCGGTTCTGCGCGGCCAGCATCAGCGCATTGCAACCGTCGGCGTCGCGGGCATTGGCCTGTTCGGCGCTCATCGCGTCGAGCAGCCGTTTCGCGATGGCCGCATGGCCGCCGAGCGCGGCCAGCATCAGCGCGCTGACGCCGCCGCCGGTCGCGCCGTCCAGCAGCACCCCGGCCATCGGGTCCTCGAGCAGCATCGCGACGATTTCCTCATTGCCATTCCTGGCGGCGACGATCAATGCGTCGTCGCCATCCCCGGTCACCTCGATCACCTGGCCCGCGGACGCCGGATGCGCGAGCAGGAACCTGGCCAGCGACGCATGGTTTGCACCCACCGCCAGCATCAGCGCATTACGGCCGTCATGGTCGATCGCCTGCGCCTGCAACTGCGCCGACGGCTGCGCAAGCAGCAGTTCGGCAACACCGAGCCGGCCCTGGACAGCCGCCAGCATCAGCGCGTCGCGGCCTTCCTCGTTGCGCGCAAGCGCCTGCGCGGCGGCGCTGGAGGTGCCCAGCAGCAGCGCAGCGATTTGCGTATGCCCGTCTATCGCCGCAGCCATCAGCGGGTTCCACCGATCCGGCGGCACCTCGGCGGCCAGCGCCACCGCGGCCGGATGCGCAAGCAGCGCCTGGGCCAGTGCAACATTGCCTTGCATGCATGCCAGCAGCAAGGCGTTGATGCCCAGGACGGACTCGGCGCCGAGCAGCGCCGCCGGGTCCGGCGACATGGCGATCAGCCGCTGGACCACCACCGGCAGATTGCGCTGCACCGCGTTATGCAGCGCCGGTTCGCCGTGGCGGCCATGGCAGGTCAGCAACGGCCGCAGTCCCGGCATGGCCAGCAGCCGCGCTGCCGCCTGGCCGTCGCAGGCCGCCAGGTAGTCGACCAGCAAAGCGGGCGCATCGGCCTGCCCCGACGCCGGCTGCGAAGCGATGGCAAGAAGGCGCTGCGCCATCTGCTGCAGCTCGGCTGCGGGGCGGCCGGCCGGTTTGGACTCCCCGACAGGCGGGGCGACGACGCGCAAGGCATCGGCACAGGGAACAAGGGGGATGCGGTCGTCGCCGTTGTCGCCGCCGCAGCAAAGGCCGGGGCTGCGCAGGCAGATGCCGATGGCGTGGAGGCCGAGCGCGTTGAGGACGCGAAAACGGCGTGTCTCGGTGTCGCGGTCGAGAAGCGGATTGCGCACGCCCGACGCGGGCTGCCGGCTTTTCACGTCGGGCCGCCGCGCAACGTGCGCGGTGCGCGTGGCGCCAGGCCGCTGCATGAAAGGGATGGAAAGCGCTTGGTCGGCAATGGCTTGCATGCGGTGGAACTTCCTTTGGGCTGGATCGGGTAAGGGACGCGAACGCGGTTGATGCGGGGCGGCTGCCGGTTCGACAGTACCGGCCCGGGCGGCGGGCTGCGTCAGCCCCGCTGCAGGTGCTCGGCATACTGGCTCAGCTGGTCCGCCTGGATCCGGAACAGCAGCGGCAGCACGTCGTCGGCCGGCAAGGCGCCGGTCATCCGCCGCAGTTCTGCGAGCAGGTCGGCTTCGCGCAACGCGGCCAGCAGGCTTGCCGCAAGATGCGACTGCCCTAGCCCGCGCATTGCCTCGTCCAGGATCTGCGTCAGCTGCTGAAATGTGGCGCCGGACGGGACCGCGACCGGCGTTGCCAGCAGCGACGCGACAGCAGCCGTCCATCGATCCGCAAGCATGTGCGCGAACGGCGGCACCAGGCCGCTCCGGAACAGCGCCGCGACCAGGCCGGCGACATCCACCCGGTAGCGGCTGTCGGTATGCCCGATGCAGGCCGGCATGATCTGTTCGAGCATTTCCTCGCCAAGTTGCGCGCCGGCCCGCCCGACGAGGTCCTGCAGCGCTTCAAACTGGCGGTGCGCCGCGCGCGCCAGGCGCTCGACGCCCAGGGCGCCGGCGCCCGATGCCGCGAAGATCCGCGCAGCGGCGGCGGCATGATGCTGCGGTTTCAGCCCGCTCAGGGCCGCGACGTAATACATGGCCGCATGGTGCGCGTTCGGCTGTCGACCCTCGCCGGCAAGTAGCGCAAGGCCAGGATCGCAGCCGGTGATGCGGTCTGCAACTGGCAGCGCGACGCCCATCAGCAGGCCTTCCGCGTGCAGGTTCAGCAGCAGGTTCACACGGTTATGGACCATCGATTGCTGATGCCCGGACGCCAACCCGAAGAGTTGACTGAAAGCCTGCAGCGGAGCCTGGCGTGCAGCGACGTTATCCGGCCAGGGATCGGCCGCCGTCCTGCAGCACAGCTGCAGATCGGCGATCGCGATGGCGGACGCATAGGCGTCTCTATCGGAAACCGGGCGGCCGTCTTCGGGCATCGCACCGGCGTGGCCTGCAAGCGCGGCGCCTGCATGGTGCGCCTGTTCGTCCGGGACCAGGCCGGCCAGCGCGTCGCGGCTTCTGTTGTCCGATTCCTGGCATATGAATCTGACCAGCGGGCCGGGGGGCGCCGCCGCGTGGCCGGCTTCCAGCAGGCACTCGACAATGCCTGCGCACCTCGCCTGTACGGCATGCGCCAGTGCGGCATCGCAGCGGGCCGCGGGCTGACCGGAACCGGCGGCCCACTGTTCCAGCAGCAGCCTGACGATGTCGCAATCGCTGCGCTCGATCGCCCACCGCAGCAGGGACTGTTCGTAGCCGCGACCGGCCGGCACCGCGACCTTCGCGCCGGCTGTGAGCAGGCAGACTATGGCAGCGCGCTTCCCGCAGCGCATTGCCAGATGCACGGCGCTGTATCCGTCGCTGCCAGCAAGACTGGCATCCGGGCTTGCGCAGCACAGGTCCAGTTTCAGCCCCGGACAGGACATCAGCAGGCGCATGGCGTCGACCTGTCCCTTTTCGGCCGCAGCCATCAAGGCCGTGCGGCCGCTGCGGGCATCCTGGACGTTGGGGTCGGCGCCGGCCTTGAGCAGATAGCCGAGCAGCGGCAGATGGCCTTCCTCGGCGGCGATATGGAGCGGCGCCGGCGTCAGCGCAAGCGCCGCGCCGCCGTTGAGGCTGGAATGCGCGGCCATCGCGTCGACCACCGCCAGATGGCCGCGCCTGCAAGCATGCTGCAGCGGGCTGATGCCCTGGCTGTCCGCCCTGCACGCATCCGCGCCCGCCCCGAGCAGGTAGGCGACGACCTGCGCATGGCCGTTGCACGCGGCTGCATGCAGCAACGCGTCGCCATGGCCTCTGGCAAGGTCGACACCGCCGCGCAGGTGCATCAGTTGCACGATGGCGAGCCGGCCGCTGCGGCAGGCGGCAAGCATCAGGCTGCCAATCACGCCGCCCGGGACCATGCTTGCATCGAACAGCATCGCCGCGATCTCTGCATGGCCGTTGATGGCGGCGCAGTAAAACGCGTTCGATCCGCCCTGCCTGATGTCGGCGACCCCGATGCCCGGCTCAGCCAGCAGCCGGGCAACCACGGCCTGGTGGCCATGCAGCGCCGCGCAGATCAGCGCGGTGTCGCCGCCCTCGCCATCTTTCAGGTTGACGTCGGCGCCCGCCTTCAGCAATGCGTCGATGACCGCGACGTGGCCGGTTTCGGCGGCGGCCAGCAGCGGCGTGTAGTCACCGTCTTCCACGTCGTCGAACCCATTGACGTCATGCCCCTGGCCGATCAGGGCCTGCACCTGTTCCAGGTTGCCGGTAAACGCCGCATGCACGAGGGGCGAGAGACCGCGCGGGACGCCGCGATAACGCGGCTTGCCGACAGTCGCAAGCGCCGGCGACGGGTTCCGGTCGGCATTGACGTGGAGCGGGACAGGTGCGCGAATCGATGCGGCCGGAGAGCGGCTCGAATGAAGGACCGGCGTCGGCGGCGCCGCATGCAGTGCGGCGGACGGGTTCGCGGGCAGCTGCGCTCCCTGCCCCTGCCCCGGCTCCCACTGCGGCGCCGGAAAGGTCGCCGGCATCGAAGCCGGTACTGGAACGTGGTCCATTGAATCTCCTATCGGTGGAAAAGTGTGCGTCGCAGGTTCGATGCCGGTTGCGGCCGCTACCTTGCACCGCGCGCGGCGGCACTGAGTAGGCGACGAACCTTTCAGGTTCCACCGCGGGCGGCCTGATGGAAGGCAGGCATCGCCGCTGCATGACGCCGGCAGCCCGCTGCGGCTAGAATGCGTTCTTCTCCTCACCCCGTTCACCATGCAGTCACGCTGCGACCACCTGTCCACCCCTGAACGAGCGGCCCGCCGCGCGGCGGCGGCCATCGCCATGCGGCCGGGCTTGTTGCGATGAACTCGCTGCGGACACGGCTCTGCGTTTTCCTGCTGGTTGCCGCGCTGCTTGCCGCCGGCATCACGGGCCTGCTGGCCTATCGCAATACGCTAAAGGAGAACGAGCAGCTGTTCGACTACCAGCTGCGACAGACCGCGCTGTCGCTGCGCGACCAGGGCGTCGCGCCCAACCTCCCGCCGCCCGGCGCGGACGAGGATGCGCCGGCGGTGGTGGTGCAGATCTGGACCATGAACGGCACCACGCTCTACCTGTCGCATCCGGGAACGGCGCTGCCGGACCGCGCGGTGCTCGGTTTCTCGGACGTCGACGACGGCGCTCGCCGGTGGCGCGTCTACAGCATGGTCGCGCGCAACCGCATCATCCAGGTCGCGCAGCCGCTGGAGCTGCGGCGCGACCTGGCGGCCGCGGCCGCGCTGCGCAGCCTGCGCCCGCTGCTGATCTTTGCGCCGCTGATGGCGCTGCTGATCTGGCTGCTGGTCGACCGCGCGCTGCGCCCGGTCCAGCGGCTGGCGCAGGAAGTCCGGCAGCGGGACGCCGGCAGCCTGGCGCCGCTGGCCGAACATGGCCTGCCGAGCGAGGTGCAGCCGGTGGCCCATGCGATCAACGCATTGCTGGCGCGCCTGAAGCTGGCCTTCGACAGCCAGCGCGCCTTCGTCGCCGACGCCGCCCATGAACTGCGCTCGCCGCTGACCGCGCTCAGGCTGCAGCTGCAGCTGCTGACGCGCGCGCCGGACGCGGAAAGCCGTCGCGACGCCGCCGCCCGGCTCGAACAAGGGGTCGAACGCGCAACCCGTCTGATCGAACAGCTGCTGACCGCCGCGCGCACCGGACCCGGCGAAAATGTCCAGCAGATGCAGGCGGTGGACCTGGGCGAACTGGCGCGCCAGGCCGTTGCCGACGTCTGGCCGCAGGCCGAAGCGCGACGCACCGCGATTGCGCTGGATGCACCGGGTGCACCGGGTGCACCTGACAAGGCTATCGTCACCGGCGATGCGGACGCGCTGCGCATCCTCTTGCGCAACCTGCTGGACAACGCGATACGCTACACGCCCGAAGGCGGACGAGTCGACGTCAGCGTCGCCAGGCAGCAGGAAGCACTGCTGCTAGCGGTGGACGACAGCGGGCCCGGCATTCCTCCGGATGAACGGGAACGGGCCTTCCAGCGCTTCTACCGCGGACAGCGCGAAGCCGGCGACGGCATCGGCAGCGGGCTGGGACTGGCGATCGTCGCCGGTATCGCGGCCCGCCACGGCGCCGCGGTCGCGCTGCTGGATTCGGCGCTGGGAGGCTTGCGGGTGGAACTGCGCTTCCCGCTCCAGCCGTCGCGCGAGAGCGCGACACCGTGAAATCATGCGGCGCGCAGGCCGGGCCGCAAGCCATAATATCCGGCTAAGCGCCCGCCGCCGGTCCGCTGGCAGGATTGCCGGAGCCGGCCGCCCTTGGCCTGGAACAACCTGCCGAGCGCCTGGCCGGACCGGATGAACGGGACGCGAGGAGCGCGTCGCAAACGATGACTTGCGCATGCGCATGCACGCGTCGCCGGACTATGGGATACGCTAGCTGGCGGAAGTACCGGGCTTCGCATCCGGACGCTCGAACGTCGATAGCCCAGGGTAACCGCGCGGTCATCCGGACCAACGGGCCTTGCCCGGATTCCCACCCCTGACGGGCGGTGTCCCGCAGCGCCATCGACTGGAAACGAAAAGGACATGCATGAAAAGGTTACGCCAGATATTGACCCTGCTCGCCGTGCTGCTCTGCCAGCCGGCGCTGGCCGACGACGCCGCCCTCTGGGCTGGCCTGCGCAGCGGCGAACTGGTCGCGCTGATGCGGCACGCGGAAGCGCCGGGCGTGGGCGATCCGGCCGGCTTCCGGCTGGGCGACTGCGCAACCCAGCGCAACCTGTCGGCCCAGGGCCGGCGGCAGGCGAGGGACGCCGGCGCGCTGCTGCGCAGCAATGGCGTCGCACGGGCGACGGTCTATTCCAGCCAGTGGTGCCGCTGCCTCGACACCGCGAAGGCGCTGGACGTCGGCGCTGTCGTCGAGCAGGCGGCGCTCAATTCCTTTTTCGAGGAGCCGGTGCGCGACCGGGAACAGACCGAGGCGCTGCGCCAGATGATACGCGCAAGGCCGCCGGGCATGCCGCTGGTCATGGTGACGCACCAGGTCAACATCACCGCGCTGTCGGGCGTGTATCCGCAGTCGGGCGAGATCGTCTTGCTGAAGCCGGATGGCAAGCAACTCGCAGTCGCGGGCAGAATTGCCACAATGAAATAAGGCTGTTGGAGTCGACAGCCAATTGTGGCATGATGCCGGCAGGATATTTTTACCCTTGGCTGCAACGAACGCGCGCCCTGCCTGTCTGACGGAGATATTGCTTATTCACAATATCTGCAACCTGCACGTTTAGGAAACCCGCACCATGTCCCCTACTTTCCGACCGACTGCCTGCCTCTGTGTGCTTGCCGCCCTGTTGCTTGGCGCGTGCTCGACTTCGCGCCAGGGGGTATTCCAGACCGAAGCATTTGGCGAGACCACGACCTATTCCCGCAGCTTTGCCGCCACCGCGATCGAGACCTGCGAGGCGGCGCGCCGCTCGCTGCTGAGCCAGGGCTATGTGATTACCGTGTTCCGGCCGGATGCGATCAACGGCCGCAAGAATTTCCAGCCGAACGGCGACGTCCATGCCGAGATCGAGTTCCACGTGACCTGCGCCTCCGACGGCGCCGACGGCAAGGGCAGCATTGCCTTCGTCAACGCGTTGCAGGACCATTACGCGCTGAAGAAAACCAATAGCGCGGCCAGCCTGGGCCTGCCGGCGCTGGGTTCGGTGTCCCTGCCGTTCTCCGCGAGCGACGATTCGCTGGTCAAGGTGGCCAGCCAGACCATATTGGAGTCCAAGTTCTATGACCGCTTTTTCAGCCTGGTGGAGCGATACCTTCCATCGGCCGCGCCGGCGCAGGCGGAGCAGAAGTGAGCCGCCGCGCCGGCCCGTTCCCGATCAGGCTCAAGTAGGCAGCCGTGGCGGCCGTTAACCGAGGGGGCCATGCCGGCCCCGCAACCGACGCCACCGCCATGCTCCGTCCCGCTCCCCTCCACCGAATTATCATTCTCGCCGCCGCGCTGCTGGGCGGGTGCGCATTCGCGCCGGCGACGCCGCCCTCGCCGGCCGCCGCCAGCCCGGACGGATGGCAGTCGCAGCTGCCGCCGGCCGCGCCGGTGGCGCACCAGGGCAGCGAGGAACAGCTGCTGCAATGGTGGCGCGGCCAGGGCGACCCCTTGCTGGCCGACCTGATCGCCGCCGCGCAGGCCGTCAGCCCGACGCTGGCCGAGGCGCGCGCCCAGATCGCCAATGCGCGCGCCAGCCGCACCGCCGCCGGCGCGGCGCTGCTGCCGACCCTGGACGGCACGCTGCAGGCGAGCCGCACCAGCGCCCAGCCGCCGCTGCCGATGGCCACCACGGTGCAGGGCGCGGTGCAGGCCGGCTGGGAAATCGACCTGTTCGGCGGCAACCGCGCCGCCCGCGACGCCGCCGTCGCCCGCTACGAAGGCGCTCAGGCCGGCTGGCATGACGCCCGCGTCAGCATCGCCGCCGAAGTCGCCAACCAGTATTACGCGCTGCGCACCTGTGAACGGCTGGTCGACATCACCGCGGCCGACGCCGGTTCGCGGGCCGAGACCGGCCGCCTGACCGCGCTGGCCGCCGAGGCCGGTTTCCAGGCGCCGGCCACCGCGGCGCTGGCGCGCGCCACGACCGCCGAAGGCAACAGCCGCCTGGTGCAGCAGCGCGCCGCCTGCGACCTCGACATCAAGACCCTCGTCGCGCTGACGGCGATGCCGGAACCCGAGCTGCGCCGGCGCCTGCTGGCGAATACGGGCAGCCTGCCGCAGCAGGCGCAATTGCAGGTCGACGCGCTGCCGGCCGCGGTGCTGGCGCAGCGGCCGGACCTGGCCGCCCGCGCCCGCGAGGTGGCCGCCGCCAGCGCCGACATCGGCGCGGCGGAAGCACAGAAATATCCGCGCCTGACGCTGGCCGGCTCGGTCGGCGCCGCGCGTTTTCGCAGCGCCGGCGTCAGCGGCTCGCTCGACACCTGGTCGGTCGGCCCGGTGGCGCTGACGCTGCCGATCTTCGACGGCGGCCGCCGCGCCGCCAATGCCGAGGCCGCGCGCGAACGGTACGAGGCCGCGGTGATCCAGTACCGGGCCGCGGCCCGCCAGGCGGTGCGCGAGGTCGAGCAGGCGCTGGTCCGGCTCGACAGCACCGCGCGCCGCAGCGCCGACGCGGTGGTGGCGGTGCAGGGCTACGCGGCCTCCTTCGCCGGCATCGAGGCCCGCTATCGCGGCGGCCTTGCCAGCCTGCTGGAGCTGGAGGAAGCGCGCCGGGTCCGCCTGACCGCCGAAACCGCGCTGCTGTCGCTGCAGAATGAACGCACCGCTGCCTGGATCGCCCTGTACCGCGCAGCGGGCGGCGGCTGGGATGGCGCCCTGGAACAGAACGCAACGAATGCAAGCCTCGCCAGCGACCGCGGCGCGGGCGCAAACCCATGAAAAAATCCCATCGCAACATCATCGCCGCAGCGCTCGTGCTGGCCGTGCTGGCCGGCGCCGGCGTCATGCTGTCCCGCCGCAATGCGCCGCCCCAGGAAGCCGCCGCGGCCAAGCCGGCGCTGACGGTCACCACGGTGCGCCCTGAAACCGCCGAGATGCCGCGCCGGCTGGTCGCCAACGGCAACGTGGCGGCCTGGCAGGAAGCCATCGTCGGCAGCGAGGCCGGCGGGCTGCGGCTCACCGATGTCCGCGTCAATGTCGGCGATACCGTGAAGGCCGGCGACGTGCTGGCCGTGTTCGCCGCCGACGCGGTGCAGGCCGACATGGCCCAGGCCACGGCGGCGCTGATGGAAGCCGAGGCCGCCGCCGCCGACGCCGCCAACAACGCGGCCCGCGCGCGCACGCTGAAGGACAGCGGCGCGCTGTCGACCCAGCAGATCAACCAGTTCACCACCGGCGCGCAGACGGCGCAGGCGCGGGTGGAGGCGGCCCGGGCCGCGGTCGCCACGCAGCGGCTGCGGCTGCGCTACACCAGGGTGCTGGCGCCGGACGACGGCATCATCTCGGCCCGCACCGCCACGGTGGGCGCGGTGGTGCCGGCCGGCGCCGAGCTGTTCCGCATGATCCGCCAGGGCCGGCTCGAGTGGCGCGCAGAAGTGACCGCGACCGAACTCGGCAGCATCCGGCCAGGCGCCGCCGCGACCGTGGCGGCCCCCGGCGGCGCGTCCCTCGCCGGCCGGGTGCGCATGATCGCGCCGACGGTCGACGTGCAGAGCCGCACCGCGCTGGTCTACGTCGACCTGCTGCCGCCCGAGTCCGGCGCGCTGCCGGTGCGCGCCGGCATGTATGCGCGGGGCGAATTCGACCTCGGCAGCGCGCCGGCGCTGACCGTGCCGCAGCAGGCGGTGGTGGTGCGCGACGGCTTCAGCTATGTGTTCCGCCTCAACCCGGACAACCGCGTCAGCCAGGTCAAGGTGCGCACCGGCCGCCGGCTGGGCGAACGTCTGGAGTTGGTCGAGGGCGTCGCGCCTGACGCGCTGCTGGCGCTGGACGGCGCCGGCTTCCTCAACGACGGCGACCTGGTGCGCCGCGCCGACGCCACGCCCGCCGCCGCCGGCGCGGCGACCGCCACCGCCAGCACGCGCTGAAGCGCCAGGGGACACTCGTGAACTTTTCCGCCCTGTCGATCCGCAACCCGATCCCCGCCATCATGCTGTTCGTGCTGCTGACGCTGGCCGGCCTGCTGGCCTACCGCGGCGCCGCCGTGCAGGACTTCCCGGACATCGAGCTGCCGGTCGTCACCGTCTCGGCCACGCTGCCGGGCGCCGCGCCGGCGCAGCTGGAAACCGAGGTCGCCCGCAAGATCGAGGACAGCGTGGCGACGCTGCAGGGCGTCAAGAACATCTACACCCGCGTGCTGGACGGGGTCGCAACCATCACCGTCGAATTCATCCTGGAAAAGCCGCTGGCCGAAGCGGTGAACGACGTCCGCGACGCGGTCGCCCGCGTGCGCGCCGACCTGCCGGCCGACCTGCGCGAGCCGTCGGTGACCAAGGCGTCCACCGCCGGCCGCGTGGTGCTGACCTTCACCGCTGCCGCCGCGCCCGACGCGCCCGGCGGCAGCCGCATGGACATGCAGGAACTGAGCTGGTTCGTCGACAATAATGTCACCAAGCGGCTGCTGGCCGTGCCCGGCGTCGGCGCGGTCAAGCGCATGGGCGGCGTCACCCGCGAAGTCCGGGTCGAACTCGACCCGCTGAAGATGGCCGCGCTCAACGCGTCGGCGCTGGACGTGTCGCGCCGGCTGCGCCAGGTGCAGCAGGAAGCGCCCGGCGGCCGCGGCGACGTCGGCGGCGCCGAGCAGTCGGTGCGGACCATCGCCACCGTGCAGACCGCCGGCGAGCTGGCGCGGCTGGACATCCCGCTGCTCGACGGCCGGCATATCCGGCTCGACCAGGTCGCCAGCGTCAGCGACACGGTCAGCGAGCCGCGGGCGCTGGCCACGCAGAACGGCCGCGAGGTCGTCGGCTTTGAAATCTTCCGCACCCGCGGCGCCAGCGAGGTCAAGGTCGCCGAGGGCGCGCGGGCCGCGGTGGCGGAACTGCAGGCCGCGCATGCCGGCATCCAGCTGACCCAGGTGATCGACAATGCCGCGCCGATCCAGGAGAACTTCCGGGGCTCCATGGAACTGCTGTACGAAGGCGCGCTGCTGGCCGTGCTGGTGGTCTGGTGGTTCCTGCGCGACTGGCGGGCCACGCTGGTCGCGGCCGCCGCGCTGCCGCTGTCGGTCATCCCGACCTTCCTCGGCCTGGCCTACTTCGGCTACACGCTCAACATGGTGACGCTGCTGTCGCTGGCGCTGGTGGTGGGCGTGCTGGTGGACGACGCCATCGTCGAGATCGAGAACATCGAGCGGCACCTGGAAATGGGCAAGACGCCGATGCAGGCGGCGCTGGAAGCGGCCGACGAAATCGGCATGGCGGTCATCGCCACCACCTTCGCGCTGGTCGCGGTGTTCCTGCCGACGGCGTTCATGGCCGGCGTGCCCGGCCTGTTCTTCAAGCAGTTCGGCTGGACCGCGGTGCTGGCCATCCTGGCGTCGCTGGTGGTCGCGCGGCTGCTCACGCCGATGATGGCGGCCTACCTGCTGAAGCCCAGGCAGCGCCACCAGGCCGAAGACGGCTGGCTGATGCGCCGCTACATGTCGACCATGCGCTGGTGCCTGAACCATCGGCTGGTGACGGCGATTGCGTCGGGCCTGTTTTTCATTGCGTCAATCGCGCTGGTGCCGCTGCTGCCGACCGGCTTCGTGCCGTCGTCCGACCGCGGCCAGACCCAGATCAACATCGAGCTGGCGCCCGGGTCGACGCTGTCCCAGACCGCCGCGGTGGCCGAGCGCGCGCGCCTCGCCGCGATCGAGGACAGGAACGTGACCGGCGTCTTCAGCTCGGTCGGCGGCGGCTCCAGCGGCGACGCCTTCGCGCCCGGCGCGGCGGCCGAGGCGCGGCGCGCGGTGCTGACGCTGACGACCACGCACCGCAGCGACCGGCATGAATCGATGGCCGACATCGAGCGCGGCCTGCGCAGCCGGCTCGATGCGATACCCGGCGCGCGTTTCACTGTCGGCCCGGCCGACATCGGCGTGAAGATGCAGCTGGTGCTGCGCAGCGAGGACCCGGTGGCGCTGTCGGCGGCGGCGCAGCAGGTGGTGCGCGAGCTGCGCGGCCTGCGCGGCATCGGCAACGTCAACTCCAGCGCGTCGCTGGTGCGCCCGGAAATCATCGTCCGTCCGGACTTCGCGCGCGCCGCCGAACTTGGCGTCACCGCGTCGGCCATCGGCGAGACGGTGCGGGTCGCCACCGCCGGCGACTACGACATCAACCTGACCAAGCTGAACCTGAGCGAGCGCCAGGTGCCGATCCGGGTCAAGCTGCCAGACGCGGTGCGCGCCGACCTCGACGCGATCGCGCGGCTGACCGTCCCGGGGCGCAACGGCCCGGCGCTGCTGGAGAACGTGGCCTCGATCAGTGTCGCCAGCGGCCCGGCCCAGATCGACCGCCTGAACCGCAGCCGCAATGTCACGCTGGACGTGGAACTGGGCAGCCGCGCGCTGGGCGAGCTCAACACCGAAGCGCGCAACCTGCCGGCGATGCGCAACCTGCCGGCGTCGGTGCGCATCGCCGAACTCGGCGACGCGCAGGAGATGCAGACCCTGTTCGCCAGCTTCGGACTGGCAATGGCGATCGGCGTGCTGTGCATCTATGGCGTGCTGGTGCTGCTGTTCCGCGACTTCATGCAGCCGCTGACCATCCTCGCCGCGCTGCCGCTGTCGATCGGCGGCGCCTTCGTCGCGCTGCTGCTGACCGGGCGGGCGCTGTCGATGCCGTCGATGATCGGGCTCATCATGCTGATGGGCATCGTCACCAAGAACTCCATCCTGCTGGTCGATTACGCGATCCTGGCGCGGCAGGCCGGCATGAGCCGCTTCGACGCGCTGGTGGACGCCTGCCACAAGCGCAGCCGGCCCGTCATCATGACCACCATCGCGATGGGCGCCGGCATGATGCCGCTCGCGCTGGGCTGGGGCGCCGACCCCAGCTTCCGCTCGCCGATGGCCATTGCGGTGATCGGCGGCCTGATCACGTCCACGCTGCTGAGCCTGCTGGTGGTGCCGGCGGTGTTCACCTACGTCGACGATGTCGAGCAGTGGTTCAAGCGGCGCTTCCGCCGGCATACGAAGCCGGCGCCGCTGACGATCGTGGAGTCGAAGCGGCATGCGCGCCAAACCGGACCTGGCGTATAACGCCATTCCCGGTTCGCAAGACGCCTTGAACAGCCGTAGGATGTAATAAGCGCGGGCGCATTACAACATTCCTTGTGAACAGGCGATGGTGGAATTGCCCTTCGGTTATTACATCCTACGAATTGGAACCATCGATCTCACCCGGTACGGCATGAATCGGGATTGGTAGAAGGTGGCCAATGCGAACCGAGCATCCGGCTTGCGGCTCGTCAGGGCTGGCTTGCCAATTGCGCCGTGCTCGACCTGCCGGGTCAGGCTTTATCAGCGCGCTGCCGGCGGCAAGCGTGTGCGTACCGCTACGGCCAATGCGCGTCGCCGCTTTGCGGCCTGTTCGATCCCCATTACGGCAAGCGCGTCGTCCAGGCATCTCCCTCCCGGTGCAAGACTGGAGCCAGACAGGCTGCGACCTCCCTCGCCAAGCCACTTGGTCCGGCTGTCTCCGCATCCCGCACCGGAAACCGTCGCCGCTTGCAGCCCGGCCGTCGCGACGCCGTCTGCCGACCTGTCGTTGCAACTGTCATAACGCGCATGTTGTGGAGACGCAAAGCAAGCCGAAGTAGCCGGATATAACGCCCACGCTGCTTGTCAAAATCCTCATATTGTATTTATTTCAACCATTTACCTGGAACCGACACCATGAACCTGAACCTCCCTTCCTTTGCCGGCAAAGTCTCGCCGACCGCCACAAACATGATCCGCATGGATCACACCCACGTGATGGCGACTTTCCATCAGTACGAGATCGACAGCAGCCCGCGCACCCGCCAGGGCCTGGCCAACACCATCTGCCTGGCCCTGGAAATCCATGCGCAGCTGGAGGAAGAAATTTTCTATCCGGCGCTGAAGGCGCTGGACAGCAGCAACCCGGCGATCCAGAAAGCCGTGCCGGAGCACAACGAGATGAAGCGCCTGATCGCCAGGCTGCGCGGCATGCAGCCGACCGAGGCGGGTTACGACGACACCCTGTTCGAGCTGATGCGCGACGTGATGCACCATGTCGCGGACGAGGAAACCATCCTGCTGCCGGAAGCGGAACGCCTGATGCCGGACCGCCTGGGGGACCTGGGCGCAAAGATGCTCAAGCGCCGGCTGGAGCTGGCTGCGCCGCGCGGCGGCGAGATCGCCGGCAACATGCTCAAGGGCATGCCGAAAAGCTCGATGATGCTGGCGGCAGGCGCGCTGATGGCAGGCACCTACCTGTTGAAACGCAACGGCAACCATACGCGCGGCAACGACTGACGTCGGCCCGCGCCGTAACGACCGAGGAGAAAAACATGGCAACTGACGGAGAAGAGAAGCGGCTCGAGGAGGCGGCCGGCCCGCATGGCGCCCGCACTACCGAGCTGGTTGGCGTGGACGATATCGGCCTGCCTTCCGGCATCCAGCCGGAGGATGTCGCAGGGCTGCAGCAGGGAAAGCTGGACCCATCCGCGATGGCGGATGCCAGCGCCAGCGCGCCTCGGGCCAGTGCCGGACCAGGCTCCGGCAATGACAAGGCTGCACCGTCCGACCTGCAAAGCGCGAGAACGACTGAGCTGGTTGGCATCGACGACATCGGCCTGCCCGCGGGAATACAGCCCGAGGACGTCAAGCCGTCGGGACAGGACGGGATGGATCAACCGGCCGCGACCGGCGGCGCGCAGCATGGCGGCGCGCCCAGCCCCGTTCGGGTCAACGCGGGCCAGGATTTGAGTCCCGGCGACGAGGCCGCCCCTGGCACGGTGGGCACTGGCGACGATGTCTGCCCGGTCTGCGCCGGCAGCGGCAAGAATGCCAGCGGCGGCGCCTGTCCGAACTGCCGCGGGACGGGCATCGTCACCGAAGGCATAGGCGGCGGTTAAACCGCGTTGCTCCATGCCCGGGCGGGGCGGGCATGCGCCGGTGCGGCTGAACTAGTCGCGATACCAGCGCATGCCAGGCCCTGCCCGATGACATTCGTCCTGCCAGGCCCGGCCCTGGCATCACCCCATACCCGAAGGATTCATATTGCAACGCAGGAAATTTCTTATCGGCGGCGCCGCGCTGACCAGTCTCGCGGCGCTTGGAAATGCGCATGCGGCAGACAAGCCTGCCAGCAAGGAGAGCAAGCCTCCCCGTCCCTCCTCTTCCGGCCCCGCGCCCGCGCTGACCGCGGACGCCCCTGACACGTTCGAAGTCTGGGACTGGACCAACCCGGAAAAGCCGCTACTGGAAGGGACGATCAAGCTGGACAAGCGGATCGACGACTTCGCCTACGAAGACGCCGACATGGCCGCCGAGAATGGCAGCATTGCCGTCTACCAGTCCACCCAGTCGGTGATGCTGGGCGACATCGAAGTCGGCTTCACGATGTTCGCTGCGGACAAGCGCAATACCGAGGCGGGAAAGGAGCCGCTTTACCAGGTGCTCGGGGCGTTCGCGCACCGCGGAAGCTGGACCAGCTATCCGGCCAGCGACACGTTCGATCCGAAAATCCATACCACCTTTCCCAAGCCCTTCAAGGTCGTGATGAAGAATGCAGGAGGCAAGGTGCTGCATACCTTCCAGATGCAGGATGGCCTGCCCATCAATGACCCGTCGCTGCACCAGTGGGCTTCGGCGACGCAACCGCTCCGGCCGAAATTGTCGGTGTTCATGATGCTGCCGTGGCAGAACACGCGACCGCGCGCATCGTCGAGGAAAAACCTCTACTTCCCCGGCCTGACGGCCGATGGCTTGCGGCCGTCCAGCGCCAAGGGACATTACTCGGTGCTTTCCTGCGAACCGCCGATCACGGGAGGCTACGGACGAAACTCGATGAACGGCCTGGCCAATATCTATGCCGCGCCGCGCTGGCCCCTGCCGAGGAAGGGCTATGGCCCGCCGGTCCGCGACCCGTATATCAATTACGTGGAATTCAACCGCAACGGCGGCTCGGCTTTTGGCGCAGCCTTCATCGAGGGATGGGATTACGAGCCCGGCTCGTATTCGACGCACAACTGGTACACCGCGCCCGGCGGCCCGCGCTTCGATCGCTGCGTAATACCCTCGGTTGTCGCGCTATGGGCGTCCCAGCCCAGCGGGCGGCGGCTGCAGGACAATGTGCCGCACCGCGACTGGCTGGACGGCTGGGCCATGGCCTACTTCAATCATGGCAACCATTGGGTAAGGGACGTGAAGTCCATGCACCTGATGACCAGCCGCGACGTCATGCTCAACCCGTGGGGACTCGTCGGAAATTACTACGGCGGCGGCTCGATCGGCCCGCGCAGCGTGCGGATCAATGGCAGCCAGCGCGACGGCACCACCGAAGCCAATCACGATCGCAATGGAAACATCTGGGCGCACGGCTGGGCCAGGGATGCACTCCACTCCTATTGCAACGCCGGGTGGATCGCGCTGTTGCTCAATAGTCCGATACATGCCATCGGCTGCCGCTTCGACACTGCCAATCAAATGATGATGACAGGCGACCCGGCCAACGGGATCAGGGACGATTACATGGTCCGTTCTCAGGCATGGCGCTGGATACACTACACGCTGGCCTGGAAACTGGCTTCCCGGCATCCGCTGGGACTGGCCCGGGAAGACATCGAGAACAGTTTTATCCGCCACCTCGAGCAGATCTACAAGGACGTGTACGTACCGCAAGTGCTGGAGAAGAAAGACGATCCGTACTTCAAGGGTCTGCGCAATATAGGGCAGCCGATGATCAACCATAGCGGCAATGGGAGCATGTGGATCGGCCAGGGAGGCGGCCTCGGCTATTACATGGGTCATGTGCTGCAGCTGATGAAGCAAACCGGATTCTGGGCCGCGCTGATGTCCCGCGGGGGCCATGTGCGGGATGTGCTTCTTCTGCAGCTTCGCAACATGGACCAGTTCGCGCTCGGCCTGCACGCGGATACGAACGGAACGGTCAATGTCGCCATCGTGTTTCCAAAAGACGGCGTGTTCCCGGACAGCATGGCGCACTACCATGCGCTATACGGCAACAAGAACGAGGACATGTTCACCGACGACAAGGGCAAGCCCATCAACGACCGCGATGTGTCGATACATGCCATCGCGCAGTATGTCTACATCCGCCGCGACTATTTCCCCGAGATTCCGCATCCCAAGCTGGCCGCCGCCATTTCCAAGCTCGATGCGCGCCTGGGCTCGGTGACGGCACGGGTGGCCGCGGCCGGCGACCCGGAGAAGAAACGCGAGGCCGACCATATCTACCGTTATCCGGGCCTGGCGCCGATCAAGGCGCCGGAAGTGCTGGGCCCGTCAGGCAAGGCCTGACGCCTCGGCCCTGCGTCAGAAACCGTCGGGCTGCGTCCTCACGGCTTCGCCCTCGAAGCCTTCCAGGACTTCCTTGGCCCGCTGCTTGCGCGCCGGGTCGGGATCGTCCTCGGGGGTAATGGTGGTGCTGGGCTGTGCCCGCTCCTTGTTGTTCCCGCTTGCGTCGGTCGGATCGTAATGGGGGGCCGCCGGGCTAGTGGTGTCAGGTGTGTCTGCCATGATGTTCTCCAGTTGTGCGACTACGGCTGAAAACCTTGTCAAGCAAGGCCGGGCGACGACCTCCGCAAACGGATGCCATCGCCCTTTCCGGAAGCCGTATGCCGGCTGCGTCGACGGATGCCGACGCCCGCCGGCGCTTGCCGATTAGCGTGCCGCGCCGCCGGTGGTTCCACCGGTCGATGCACCCGGCGTTCCCATCGCGCCTGCGCCAGCGGCGCTGCCGCCGTTGCCCATCGCGCCTGCGCCGGTGCCGCCCGTCGTGCCCGACGCGCCCGACACGCCGGAACTGGCCGCGCCACCGCTGTTGCCGCCGCTGCTGCTCATCGCGCCGCTGCGGGCGCCCATGGCGCCGTTATCGGTTGCCGCGCCGGTCATGTTGCCCTTCTTGCTGCCCATGCCGTGCTTCGCTGCGGTCTCCTGGGCCATCGTCAGGTGCTGGTCAACGGCCGTGATGGTCTTGGCCGCGTAGGCTTTCAGGTCGGCGTCCTTTGCCTTGTCCTGCACGCGCACCAGCAGCTTGTGGGTGTTCTCATGGTCGTTCAGGCCGCCCTGCTTCAGATAGCGCTTGTCGAAGGTATCGCCCTTGAGCGCGGACATGACCTTGGAAAGGGCCTTGTGCTTGGCGTCAGGCTCGGTCGGCAGTTTCACGCCCTTGCTGTCGGCCAGCGTCTGCAGTTCCTGCTGCGCCTTGGTGTGATCGTCGATCATTTTCTGGGCGAAGGTTTTCACGTCATCGCTCTGCGACTTTTCCAGCGCCATCTTGCCGGCTGCGATCTCGGACAGGTTTGCGTGTGCGATATCGCGCATCATCTTCTGGTCGGCGGAAGCGACCTTGGCCGCCGAACCCGATGCCGTGGTGGTGCTGGCAGCCGTGGCGCTGTTCCCCGACATCGAGCCGGTGGTGGCCGCGCCAGTCGCGTTCTGCGCAATCGCGCCGCCAAACATCATCGCCAGCGTTGCGCAGGCGGCCATACGTTTCAGTATCAGTTGCTTGTTCATGATTTTCTCCTGATGTGTCGGCAACGGTATGCCCGCTGCACTAGTGGACCCATTGTGGTCAGAGCGACATGATCCAACCATAGGAGGAGTTCTGTAATCGCCGTAGGAATGCATGAGCGCTTTCATGAAGGCAATACTTTTACCCAAAGCACTGTTGAAATTTGTAAAAATTACCGGGTTCAGGACGTTACCCGCCGCACTGCGCTATCATCAAGTCCGATAACCGCCCTTTGTTGCCTTATAAAAACTTGTTCCGGTCCGAGCCGGAAATCTGACCTGCCTATGACCCCTGGCGCATCTCCCAGCCTGCCACCTCCACCGGCCGCAAGGTCGACCACCGACGAACGCCTGCCATCCAATGGGAACGCGGCCCTGGCAACGCTGGCCGCGCTGCTGGACCAGATCGTCGAAGGCTACGAGGCCGAAGCGGGCGAGCAGGCCTGCGCCTGCATCCAGTTGCTGGACCGTGCAGGCCACCGCCTGGTGCCGGGCGCATCCCGCCGCTTGCCCGCGTCCTACCTCGATGCCACCGGCAACGTCGAGATCGGGCCGATGGCCGGCTCCCCCGGCGCAGCCGCCCACAGCGCACAGCCGGTCTATACCTGCGACATCGCCGCCGACCTGCTCTGGCGCGCCCACGGTCCGCTGGCGCTGGCGCATGGCCTGCGCGCTTGCTGGGCCATGCCGGTCATGGGCAGCGACGGCGCGGTGCTCGGGATCTTCGCCAGCTATCAGGCGGAAGCGCGCGGCCCGACGCAGCCCGAGATCGACGCGCTGGAACGCGCGGCCGGTCGCGTCGCGCAGGCCATCGAGCGCCACCTTGGCGACAGCAGCGGGCACGGGCAGGCGCCCGGAGTCAGCCATGATCATGCGGCGCCGGACTTCGCCGTCGCCGGCGCAGACCTTTCGGGCCGCATCAACTTGTGGAGCGAAGGCGCGCAACGGGTGTTCGGCTGGACCGAGGCCGAGGCAAGGGGCCGGCACATCGAGCTGATCTTCACGCCAGAAGACGTCGCCGGCGCGCTTCCCGCCCAGGAATTGCAGCAGGTCCTGCAGCTTGGCCATGCGTCGTCCCAGCGCTGGCACCTGCGGCGGGACGGCAGCCGCATCTGGGTCGCCAGCGAAACCACGGCGATGCGCGGCGATGCCGGCGAGCCGGTCGGCTTCTTCCGGGTCATGCGCGACAACACCAGCGACAAGCTCGCCCATGTGCAGCTGCAAAGGCTCAACGAGTCGCTGGAAAACGAGGTCGCGCAGCGCACCCGGGAGCGCGACCGGATCTGGCGCAATGCGCCCGACCTGCTGATGGTGCTGGGAGGAAGCGGCAACCTGCTGGCGCTGAACCCGGCCTGGACCCGGCTCCTCGGCGTGGAGGCGGCGGAGCTGACCGGGCGCCGCTTCCATACGCTGCTGCATCCCGACGATGTCGATGCGGCGCTCGAAGCGCTGGCGCGCGCCGGCCGCCGCGAGTCGATGCAGTTCGAGGCGCGCACCCGCGCCGCCGACGGCAGCTGGCGCTGGTTCGCCTGGACCGCCGCGCCGGAAGACGGCCTCGTCTATGGCAGCGGCCGCGACGTGACCAACGAGAAACGGCAGGCCGAACAACTGCTGATGGCCAGCGAGATGCGGCTGCGGCTGGCGCTCGACGCCGGCGAGATGGCCGCATGGCAGTGGGATGTCGGCGCGGCGCGCAGCGCCTGGCTGTACGGCATGGACGCGCTGCACGGTTTGACGCCGGAACGGAGCGCCGCGGCGCGCACATTGCGCGGCTACCTGAAATGCGTGCATCCGGAAGACCGCGCGCTGGCATGCCGGGCCATGAAGCAGGCATTGCGCGGCGAAGGCGACCTGCGGGTCGAGTACCGCATCGTCCGCGGCGGCGACCAGGTGCGCTGGCTGGAATCGCGCGCCCGCATCCTGCATGACAGCGACGGCGGGCATGCGCAGCTGTCCGGCGTGTCGATGGACATCACGCAGCGCAAGCGGATCGAACAGGACCTGCGCTTCCTGGCCCAGGCCAGCGCCGAGTTCGCGACCATGACCGACATCCAGCCCACCTTCCAGCGCCTGGCGCGCCTGGCGGTGCCCACGTTCGCCGACTGGTGCGTGGTGGACCTGCTGCGCGACGACGGCGAGCTGGAACGGGTGGCGGTAGCGCACGCGAACCCCGAAAAGGCGAGTATCGCCGCCAGCCTGCACCGGCAGCTGCCGCCCGACCCGGACATGCCGCACGGGATATGGAACGTGCTGCGCACCGGGCGGGCCGAGGTCATCGGCGACATGCGCGACAACGTGCTGAGCAAGGGCAGCTGGGAGCCGGAGCGGCTGGAGGCGCTGCGCAGGCTGGGGCTGCGGTCCTACCTGGGCGTGCCGCTGGTGACCCAGGGCAAGGCGCTCGGCGTGATCACTTTCATCAGCGCCGAGTCGGGCCGGATCTATGGCGAACAGGACCTGGCGCTCGCCGGCGACCTCGCGCGGCGCGCCGCCACCGCGATGGAAAACGCCAGCCTCTACCAGGCCCTGCAGCGCTCGGACCGGGCCAAGGACGTGTTCCTGGCAACCCTGGCGCATGAGCTGCGCAATCCGCTGGCGCCGATCAGCAACATGCTGCACCTGCTGCGGCTGCGGCAGGCGGCGCCGGGCGCGGCCGCCGACCGCCAGCCGCTGGACCTGATCGAACGCCAGGTCGGGCAGCTGTCGCGCCTGGTCAATGACCTGCTGGACGTGTCCCGCATCAACACCGGCAAGATAGAACTGAAGCGGGAGCCGGCCGACCTCGTCGCGGTGCTGCACAGCGCCATCGAGACCAGCCGCCCGCACATCGAGGCGGCGCAGCACACGCTGGAACTCTGCTTCGGGCCAGGCGAAGCGCCGCTCGACGCGGATCCACTGCGGCTTGCGCAGGTCTTCTCCAACCTGCTCAACAATGCCGCGAAATACACCAACCGCGGCGGCCGCATCCAGGTCACCATGACGGCAGAGCCGACCGAATACGTGGTGCGCGTCCGCGACAATGGCGTCGGCATTGCCGCGCCGATGCTGAAGGATATCTTTACCGTGTTCACCCAGGTGACGCACCCGGTCGAACGCAGCCAGGGCGGACTGGGCATCGGCCTGTCGCTGGTCGAAGGGCTGGTGCACCTGCACGGCGGCCGGGTCCACGCATATAGCGCAGGCAGCGGCCACGGCAGCGAGTTCACCGTGTACCTGCCGCGCACCCCGGCGCCTGACGCGCCGCCGCCGCTGCCGGCCGCGGCGAGCGCAGTCGCCGGCACGGCGCAGCGGCGACGCATCCTGGTGGTCGATGACAACGTGGACGCCGCCTCGACGGTGGCCGAGCTGCTGGTCCTGCTGGGAAATGAAGTGGAAGTCGTGCATGACGGCCTGAACGCGGTCAGCGCCGCGGTCGGCATGATGCCCGACGCGGTGCTGCTCGACATCGGGCTGCCAGGCATCGACGGCTACGAGGCGGCGCGCCGCATCCGCGCCGCCGCCGGGCCGGCGATACGGCTGATCGCCCTGACCGGCTGGGGCCAGGACAAGGACAGGGAGCAGGCCAGCGCCGCGGGTTTCGATGCGCACTGGGTCAAGCCGGTGACGCTGGACAAGCTGAAGTCGCTCGGAAGCCTTTAACGGAAGACCGGCGGCGCACAACGGCGCTCCATCGGCATTTCAGGCGCTTTGGCAGGCGCCAGGCAGGCGTTTATTCGCCCAGCAGTTCCGCGACCGACTGCAGGCCTTCGATGTGCTCCGCGATGACCTTCATCACCACGATGATGGGCACGCCCAGCAGCAGGCCCCAGATACCCCACAGCCATCCCCAGAACAGCAGCCCGATGAAGACGGCGGCGGGGTTCATCTTGGCGATGCGCCCGGTCATCCAGGTGGTGACGAAGGTGCCGACCACGGTGGCCACGCCCAGCGAGATGCCGGCGACCAGGAAGGCGGTCGACGCATTGCCGAACTGGAGGAAGGCGGTGACGCCGGTCGAGATCGTGATCAGAAGCGGGCCGAAATACGGAATCAGGTGCAGGAAGCCGGCGGCGGCGCCCCATGCGCCGGCATTTTCCAGGCCGATCCAGCGCAGCGCGATCCACATCATCGCCGCCAGCATCAGGTTGGTGACCAGCAGCATGAACATGTAGTTCTGGATCGATGTGTTGATGTCGTCGAGTATCTGCACGGTGATCTTTTTCTGGCTCAGCTTCGGCCCGGTCAGCTTGACCAGCTTGCGCTTGAAGGTGTCGCCGGAAAGCAGCAGGAAGAACACCAGGAACAGCACCATCGTGGTCTGCCCGATGAAACCGACCGCGCCCAGCAGGCCCGCGTTCACCAGCTCGCTGATGCGCAGCTTGGGCGCATCGGCCGCGGGAGCGGGAGCGCCGCGCGACTGGCGCGCGCCGGCCGCCTGGCTGGTTGCCTTCTCGATCTCGGAAGCGGCCTCCTGCATCTGCTGCAGCGCCGACTTCTTGCCCTGCTGGGCGCGGGCTACCGCGGTTGAAATCTTTTGGGCCGCCTCGGGCAGGCCTTCGAGGATGGACTGGAACTGCGCGCGCAGCGTATTGCCGGCTGCCGCCGCGCCCAGCGTCAGGACCAGCATGACCAGCGTGGTGCCGACGACGCGCGGAATGCGGATACGCTCAAGCCAGCGCACGACCGGATTGAGCGTATAGGAAATGAGGATGCCGAAAACGACCGGGATCAGGAATTTCTGGGACCACTGCAGCGCGTACAGGAAAGCGACCGCCGCGACGACGCAAAGCGCCATGCCGCGTGCATCGACCGCAACGCGTGGATTGAGCATCAGCGCCGGCTCGACGCCAGGCCGTTCGACCGTGAGGATGTCCGGGTTCGGATTGCTGGTGGCGGTGGGCGCCTGCGCGGCAGCTTCGACTGGTTTGTTCATCGTATTCTTTCGCGCTGGCGCGACCGCATTATGTGACGGGGCCGACCGCTCTTCCTACCCGCCGGGCAGGTGAACCGGTCGGCCCGGGCCGGAGCCGATTACTTCAGGCGGATGTCGTTCTTGACCGAGGTAACGCCTTCGATCGAGCGTGCAACGGTGCCGGCCTTGGCTGCTTCTTCGCGGGTAGCGACGAAACCGCTCAGCTGCACGGTGCCCTGGTAGGTCTCGACATTGATCTCGCGCGCCTTCAGGACCGGGTCAGCGACCAGTGCGGCCTTGACCTTGCCGGTGACGACGCTGTCGCCGACGTACTGCTTTGGCGTCTCGGTTTTTTCGCTCTTGGCCAGCGGGCCCGAGGTGGTGCAGCCGGTCAGGACCAGGATGGAGGAAGCGAAGACTGCGGCTGCGATTTGTTTGGTGATAGTCATGATGATTTCCTTATTGTGATATTGCTCTGCTCGCCTTCCTTCGAAGGCATTCATCGGTCATCCGCCACGGCGGATCTCCCTTTACTCGCCGTGCCGCGCAAGCGCCAGCAAGCTGCTGGCCCATGGTCGCGTCACTGGCCGGCGTGCCGCACTGCTCCGCAGCGCGCCGTAGTAAGACTTGTGATTACGTTCCCTTCATTCCGGCAACCGCTGTGGGCGACTGCACTGGAATTGCATGTAGTGTCGCGCAATTGACGGCCCGTTTCTGTACGCTAACGTACATTGAATGACGGGTTTATCCAGCGCGGCCCCTCTGTGGGGGTAATTGCCACGGATTGCCATGCAACTTCCGTATCGCGCCTGTTGTCGCGGCAGGCTTTAGGTACGGAAACGCACAGACAGCATGGCGGACGATGCCTACGCTTGGCAATGGCGACGCGTGCCAGAAGGCCATGCAGCGCTTTTCCCCAACCCGACCGCCCATCAGGAGATCATCATGAAAAAAATCAGGCAATCCACCGCAGGCATCATCTTCCTCGGCGCAGTGCTGGGCTTGTCCGGCTGCTCGGGCATGTCGACCCAGACCCGCAACACCGCGATCGGCGCGGGCGTCGGCGGCGTGGCCGGATCGGTGCTGACCAATGGAAGCACGCTGGGCACCGTGGGCGGCGCAGCCGCAGGCGGCCTGATCGGCAACCAGGTCAAGTAGGCCGCCAGTCCAGCGCAGCCACCCTGCCCTGCTAGGAACCGGCCAGCACCCTCGCGGCCTCGTAGCAGGAGCAGGCCGCGCCCTGCAGCCCGGCGATATCGAGAATCTTGATGTCGCCGCGGCTGTAGCTGATCAGTCCCTTCTGCTGCAGGCTGGTCGCGGCCTTGGTGATGCCGACCCTGCGCACGCCCAGCGCATGCGCCAGGAATTCATGGGTCAGGTGCAGCGCATTCGACTGCACCAGGTCGCGCGTCATCAGCAGCGAGCGCGCGAGGCGCGATTCAAGCAGATGGTAATGACTGCAGAACGCCGCCTGCGTCGCCTGCACCAGCAGGCCGTGCGCGTAATGCGAGACGGCCTGCTTCAGCGGCTCGCTCTCGTCGAGGAGAAGCCGGAAGCGGCTCTCGCGCAGCCGCATCGCGCGGCCATTACGCTGCACCAGCGCGCGCACCGGCGACACCGCGCTTCCCATCGCCACGGCAATTCCCGCCATGCCTTCACTGCCCACCAGGCCGACTTCGAGCGACATGCGGCTGTCCGCCGCCGCCAGCAGAGAGATCACGCAGCGCTCCGGAAAGTAGACGTGACGGATCGGCGCGCCCGGCTCGTGCAGCACCTCGCCGAGCACCAGGTCGACCGGCTCCAGCATGCTGCTCTTGAGCAGCGACTGCATGGCCTTTGCCGGCAGGGCGGACAGCAGGACGTTGCCGGCGAAAGCGGGTTGGGGTGCGCTCATCTTGCATTCGTGGTAAGTGGGACGGTGTGCGGATCGCTGATTCGACGCAATGTCATCTATCGCAATGTTCGTTAGCGTAACCTTGCCCCGGGCAACCGTATGTACGCCATCGAACAGTGTCCGGAGGACAAATGGCCCAGAATGCATTCCGCACGGCGCCACGCTGCGCATATCCAGTTTTATGAAAAGGACCACCAAATGAAGAAACTTTCTATCGCGATGCTTGCCGCCGTCATCGGCGTTACCGGCTGCGCCGACATGACACCGACCCAACGCGGCACTGCCACCGGCGCAGGCATAGGCGCAGGCCTCGGCGCGGTGCTTGGCGGCGCGACCGGCGGCGGCGGCGGAACCCGCTCGACCACCGGCGCACTGCTGGGCGGCGCAGCCGGCGCGGTCATCGGCAACGTATGGTCCTCGCGCATGGAGAACCAGCGCCGAACGATGGAGCAGGCGACCCGCGGCACCGGCGTGCAGGTCACGCAGACACAGGACAACCGGCTCAAGCTGGACATCCCGAGCGATATCTCGTTCGATACCGGCCGCGCGGACATCAAGGGCAACTTCCGGCCCATCCTGGACCGCTTCGCCAGCGGGCTGGTGGAGAACCCGACAGCCCAGGTCACCATCATCGGCCATACCGACAGCACCGGCGGCACTGCCCTGAACAACCAGTTGTCGATCGACCGCGCCGCCAGCGCCCGCAGCTATCTCGCCAGCCGCGGCGTGCCGCAGCAGCGCGTCTTTATCGAAGGCCGCGGCGAACGCGAGCCGGTCGCGTCGAACGACAATGACACGGGCCGCGCACGCAACCGCCGCGTCGAGATCTACGTCGCCGAGCCGCAGGCACAGGCACAGGCGCCGCAGTACCAGCAGCCTCAGCAACCGCAGTATCAGCAACCGCAGTATCAGCAGCCGCAATACCAGCAACCGCAATATCAGCAACCGCAGTACCAGCAGCCTCAGTACCAGCAGCCGCAGTACCAGCAGCCGCAGTACCAGCAACCGCGCTGATACCCTGCCCCGATGGCGGCCGCGCACCGCGCCGGCCGCCATCGCTTATCCCCGGTTTCCCCGCCTCTTCAGCCCACGCATTGCGCCCGACGGCCACCTGCTTTCCCGCAGGAAGAACACGGCGCATGATGGCGCTGGCGTCCCTGCCGGCACGACAAGCCAGTACGGACCCGACCTGCCGGAAATCGCTGCGCCCGATGTAGCCGGCCAGCCGGCCAGGTCATGCCCGGCCCGCCGCGACGCCCCGCAGTACGCTGCCTCACCGGCCCGTCCCGACGCCCGAATTGTGCTTGCGCCTGATTGCGGCTACTCTATGCACACTCACGAAGCCGCCGGCCCCGCATGCAACGATACGACGCAACAAGAAAAGAAGCGCTGCCCCGCATGCGGCAACGCTCACCCTTCCCTCCCTGTACCTGCGCCAGGAACCGCAAGCGATGCAGATAGCCGTCGTCGGCGGCGGCGTGGCCGGCGTCTGTACCGCATTTTTCCTGGCGGCAGCAGGACACCAGACAGTGGTCCTGGAGCGCTACAGCAATGTCGCGCTCGAAACCAGCTTCGGCAACGCCGGCCTGATGGCGCCCGGGCATGCGGCCCCGTGGGCTGCGCCCGGCATGCCGCAGAAGCTGCTCTCCTACCTGTTCAAGCCGGAGTCGCCGGCCGTGCTGAAACCAGGCATGAGTCCGACGCTATGGCGCTGGATGCGGCGCTGGCTGTCCGAATGCGACCTTGAGCGCTTCCGCGTCAACAAGATGCGGATGCAGCGCCTGGCCCTCTACAGCAACGGGCTGATGGCCGCGCTGCGCGAACATTATGCGCTCGACTACGAGCAGACCAGCGGCCTGCTGCAGCTGTTCCGCAGCCAGGGCGAGTTGGCGATGGCGCAGCCGCTGATGGCGCTGCTGGCCGAGAGCGGCGTCGCGCACCGGCTGATCAGCCCGGACGACGCCCGCGCCATCGAACCGGCGCTGGCCTACCATACGCCGCTCAATTCGGTGCTGCACATTCCCGGCGACGAGGCCGGCAACTGTCCGCTGTTTACCCGCCAGCTGCGGATGATCGCGCAGGACATGGGCGTGGTATTCCACTTCGACAGCGCGGTCGACGAGGTCGTGGCCGAAGGCCGCGGCGTCGGCATGCGCATCGGCCAGCAGCGCTTCGATGCGGACGCGGTGGTGATCGCCGCCGGCTACGACAGCCTGCCGCTGCTGCGAAAGCTCGGCCTGCGGCTGCCGCTGTACCCGGTCAAGGCCTATTCTGCCTCGGTGCCGATCCGCGACTTCGACCAGTCGCCGCTGGCGTCGCTGTCCGACGAGACCTACAAGGTGTCGGTCAGCCGGCTGGGTACCCGCATCCGGGTCGCCGGCACCGCCGAACTGGGCTTCCCGGCGCCGGAACTGCGCGAGACCGCGCTGCGCACGCTGGTCAAGGTCGGCGAGGACTGGTTCCCCGAGGCGGCCAACTACAATGCATCGACATTCTGGAGCGGCGTCTGGCCGATGCTGCCGGACGGCGTGCCGCTGGTGGGGCCGACCAACCGGCCGAACGTGTATATCAACATCGGCCATGGCGCGTCGGGCTGGGGGATGGCGGCGGGCAGCGGCAAGCTCATTGCCGACCTGATCGGCGGGCGCGAGACCGATATCGACATTGATGGACTGACACTTTCACGTTATGGATAAGACAGATTGCATCGTAATAGGCGCCGGCGTGGTCGGCCTGGCCGTGGCGCGCCGGCTGGCGCAGGCGGGACGGGACGTGCTGGTGCTGGACGCCCACCCGGACATCGGCATGGAAACCAGCTCGCGCAACAGCGAAGTGATCCACGCCGGGCTGTATTACGCCAGCGGCAGCCTGAAGGCGTCGCTTTGCCTTTCAGGCCGCGACGCGCTGTACGACTACTGCGCCGAACGCGGCGTCGCCCACCAGCGCTGCGGCAAGCTGGTGGTGGCGACCGGCAGCGCGCAGCATGACAGGCTCGCGGCCATCGCCGCTCAGGCCGCGGCCAATGGCTGCAGCGAGGTCGCGATGATCGCCGCCGCCGATGCGCAGGCGATGGAGCCGTCGCTGTGCTGCACCGCGGCGCTGCACTCGCCGATGACGGGCATCATCGACAGCCACGGCTACATGCTGTCGCTTCAGGGCGATGCCGAACGCGACGGCGCAGTGTTCGCCTTCAACACGAAGGTGCTGTCCGGCACCGCGGTGGACGACGGCATCGTGCTGCAGGTCGGCGACGAGGCCGAGCCGTATCCGCTGCACGCCCGCACGGTCGTCAACTGCGCCGGACTGTGGGCGTCGCATATTTCCGGCGCGATCGGCGGGCTGGATGCGGCGAGCATTCCGCGGACCTGGTTCGCCAAGGGAAACTACTATTCGCTGTCGGGCCGGGCGCCGTTCTCGCGTCTGGTCTACCCGGTGCCCGAACCCGGCGGCCTGGGCGTGCACCTGACGCTGGACCTCGGCGGCCAGGCGCGCTTCGGGCCGGATGTCGAATGGCTGGAGGGCGAGCAGATCGACTACCTGGTCGACCCGAGGCGCGCCGACCGCTTCTATGCCGAGATCCGCGCGTACTGGCCGGCGCTGCCGGACCATGCGCTGCAATCGGCCTATGCCGGCATCCGGCCGAAAATCAGCCCGCCGGGCGCGCCCGCCGCCGACTTCCTGTTCGCTTCCCACGGCAGCCCACACTATCTCGGCCTGTACGGCATCGAGTCGCCCGGCCTGACCGCATCGCTGGCCATCGCCGACCACGTGACGGCGCTGCTGCGGAGTGCATGATGACGGCGCTGCACGGGCTTTATTCGGTCCGGCAGGTCCGCGCGATCGAGCAGGCGGCGCTGGCCGCCACGCCGCAGGGCGCACTGATGCGCCGCGCCGGCGCGGCCGCGGTTGCGCTGGCCAACCGGCTGCTGCCGTCGGGCGGCAGGGTGCTGGTGCTGGCCGGGCCGGGCAACAATGGCGGCGACGCGCTTGAAACCGCGGCGTTGCTGGCCTATGGCGGCTGCCAGGTAAGCATCCATTTCGCCGGCAACGCGGCATCGCTCCCGGCCGACGCGGCCGCGGCGCTGCAGCGCGCCCAGGCCAGCCCGGCCGTGTTCCGGCAGGCCGACATCGGGGCGGGCTGGGACCTGGCGATAGACGGCCTGTTCGGCATCGGCCTGGCGCGACCGCTCGGCGGCGAACTCGCCGCGCTGGTCACGGCGCTGAACGGGGTGCGCTGCCCGGTGCTGGCGCTGGACGTGCCCAGCGGGCTGGACGCAGACACCGGCGCCGTCGTCGGCCCCGGCGGCGTCGCGGTGCGCGCCAGCCATACCGTCACCTTCATCGCCGACAAGCCCGGCCTGCATACCGCCGACGGTTGCGACCATGCGGGCCTGGTCGAAGTCGCCACGCTGGGCGTCGATGCGAGCCTTTATCCGCCCCCGTCCGCGTGCCTGTCCGGCCCCGAGCTGTTCGCCGGGCGCCTGGCGCCGCGGGCTGAAAATTCGCACAAGGGCAGCTTCGGCGACTGCGCGATCCTTGGCGGCGCGCATTCGATGGCCGGCGCAGCCATCCTGGCAGCGCGCAGCGCGGCGCTGGCGGGCGCGGGCCGGGTCTACGCCGGCTTCATCGACACGCCGCCATCGTACGACCCGCCGCACCCGGAAATCATGTGCCGCCGCGCGGCCGACCTCGACCTGCAGCGGGCCGCGGTCGTCGCCGGTCCCGGCATGGGCGCCGGCGACGAAGCCCGCGTATTCCTGGCGCAGGCGCTCGCCAGCGCCGCGCCCCTGGTGCTGGATGCCGACGCGCTCAACATGCTCGCGGCCGACGATGGCTTGCGGTCGGCGCTGGCCGGCCGCAAGGCGGCGGCCATCATGACGCCGCACCCGCTGGAAGCCGCGCGGCTGCTCGGCTGCAGCGCGGCCGACGTGCAGGCGGACAGGCTGGAAGCGGCCCGGCGCATCGCGGCCGCTTTCAACGCGATGGTGGTGCTCAAGGGCGCCGGCAGCGTGATGGCGCGGCCGGACGGCCTGGCGGCGATCAACGCGACCGGCAACCCGGCGCTGGCCACCGCCGGCACCGGCGACGTGCTGGCGGGCCTCTGCGGCGCGCTGCTGGCGCAGCACTGGCCGCCGTGGGAAGCGCTGCTGGGCGCGGTCTGGCTGCATGGCGCGGCGGCCGACCTGCTGGTGGAACAGGGGGTGGGACCGGTCGGCATGGTCGCCAGCGAATTGCCGACGGCAATCCGCAGCTGCCTCAACCGGTTGATACGCTCACGATCCGGTTGTTGACCAGCCGGCCGGCGGCGATCGTGATGGTGCGCTCGCAGAGCGCCGCGATCGCATCGTCATGCGTCACCAGCACCAGCGTCGAGCCGCGCTCGCGGTTGAGTTCGAACATCAGGTCGATCACCGCGTCGCCGGTTGCCGCATCCAGGCTGCCGGTCGGCTCGTCGGCGAACAGCAGCGGCGGCTCGCTGACGAAGGCGCGGGCCAGCGCAACCCGCTGCTGTTCGCCGCCCGACATGAACTTCGGGTAATGCCTGAGCCGGCTGGACAGCCCGACCCGGCCCAGCATCGCTTCCGCGCGCGGTTTGGCGTCGCGGTCGCCGCGCAGTTCGAGCGGCAGCATCACGTTCTCCAGTGCGGTCAGGTGAGACAGCAGCTGGAAGGACTGGAACACGAAGCCGAGTTCGGCCATGCGCAGCCTGGCGCGCCCATCCTCGTCCAGCCCGTAGATATCGACGCCGTTGAGCACCACGGTGCCTTCCGACGGCGTATCGAGGCCCGCGAGCAGGCCCAGCAAGGTGGTCTTGCCCGAGCCGGAAGCGCCGACGATCGCAAGCGTGCCTCCTGCTTGCACGGTAAAATTGACGTCCTTCAAAATCGTGAGTTCGCCGGCAGCGTCGGCGACCCGCTTGCTGAGGCGGGACACTTCTATTGCGATGTTGGCGCTATTCGGTGCTGGCATGCGGGAATAATCTGAAAGGAAATCCGATGTTGGTCAAAACATGGCGCGCTCTTGTGCTTGTCATATGCATGCTGGGCGCGACGGCGAGCGCCCATTCTGCATCAAAAACCCTGCTCGTGCTGGGCGATAGCCTGTCGGCCGAGTATGGCCTCGCGCGCGGCAGCGGCTGGGTGCCGCTGCTGGAGAAGCGCCTGAAGGCCGACAGGCTCGACGTCAGGGTGGTCAATGCCAGCATCAGCGGCGACACGACCAGCGGCGGACGCGCCCGCCTGCAGCCGCTGCTGGAGCGGCACAAGCCCGACGTGCTGGTGCTCGAACTCGGCGCCAACGACGCGCTGCGCGGCCTGCCGGTCGCGTCGACCGAAGGCAACCTGCGGGCCATCATCGAGTCCGCGAAGAAGGTCGGCACCACCGTGCTGCTGGTCGGCATGCAGATCCCGCCGAACTACGGCGGCGAGTATGCGACCCGGTTCGCCGGTCTGTTCCCCAAGCTGGCGAAGGAGCACCAGCTGCCGCTGGTGCCCTTCTTCCTCGCGCCGCTGCTGGAGCGGCCCGACCTGTTCCAGGGCGACCGCCTGCATCCGACCGCCGAAGCCCAGCCTCTGCTGCTGGACGCGGTCTGGCCCAAGCTGCAACCACTGCTCGCCAGGTAAGGTAGAAAAGACATCATGAAGTACCCCGCATTGCTGCCCATCGCCGACGTGCTGCCCAGCCTGGATGACTACGACAGCATCATCGACGTGCGCAGCCCGTCCGAGTTCGCCGAGGACCATATCCCGGGCGCCATCAACTGCCCGGTGCTGGACGACGCCGAGCGCGCCGAAATCGGCACGCTGTACAAGCAGGTCAGCCCGTTCGACGCGAAGAAGCGCGGCGCGGCGCTGGTGTCGCGCAATATCGGCCGGCATATCGAGAGCGCGCTGCTGGACAAGCCGCGCGACTGGAAACCGCTGATCTATTGCTGGCGCGGCGGGAACCGCAGCGGCGCGATGGCCCACGTGCTGGCGCGCATCGGCTGGCCCGCCATCCAGCTCGACGGCGGCTACAAGGAATACCGGCGGCAGGTCAACCTGGTGCTGGCCGAACTGCCGGCACGGCTGGAGTTCATCGTCGTCTGCGGCACGACCGGCAGCGGCAAGAGCCGCCTGCTGCAGACCCTGGCCCGCCACGGGGCGCAGGTGCTGGACCTCGAACAGCTGGCTGCGCACCGCGGCTCGGTGCTGGGCCACCTGCCGAGCGAGCCGCAGCCGAGCCAGAAGATGTTCGAGAGCCGGCTGTGGCAGGAAATGCGGCATTTCGACCCGGCCCGGCCTGTCTATATCGAATCGGAAAGCAAGAAGGTCGGCAACCTGCGGGTGCCGGACGCATTGATGGACCGCATGCGGGCGTCGGAATGCGTGTCGGTCCAGCTGTCGCAGCATGACCGGGTGGCGCTGCTGATGGAAGACTATGCGCACTTCGTCGACGCGCCGTCCGCGCTGAATGCGCAGCTGGACTGCCTGACCGTGCGGTACGGGAAGGAGACGATCAGCCGCTGGCAGCAGATGGCGCTGCGCGGTGAAATGGAGGCGTTGGTCGAGGAGTTGCTGGCCGAACATTACGACCCGGCCTACCTGAAGTCGATCGAACGGAATTTCAGCCGGTTTGCGCAGGCAGCGACGCTGAAAATCACTGGCGTGTCGGCGGAGGCGTTCGACGACGCGGCGAAGCGGCTGCTTGAGGCGGAATCTGCCACAAAAATAGGCGCTGACTGAACTTTGATTCGCCGAGGGCCGCGCGTCATCGATACGTCGTGGCGTTGGCGTGAATACAAAGGCTGGCGTGGGAACATGGGACTGCGCATCGCGCGGTGCCTGGCGGGGTCGGCTCCTGTCGTGGGACCGACCCGGTAATGCAGGACCTGCGTGCGCAGTCCTGACCTTATCGCATCGATGTTCATCCACGAAAGGCAAGCCGCCATGCTCCGTTCCATTTCGATACGCGCAAACCATGGAAAAACACCGGCGCCGCCAGCCGGGCTGGCTCCGGCCGGCAGCCGTATTCCCCGCCTGGCGACCCGCCGTCCCGCTACAGCCCGGTCTTTCGCCAGCGTACCGGGCCAGCCTGGGGCGACGGCCCTGCTTCCGGACTTCACCGCCATACGCGCCGTGCGCAAGCCGCTCACGCAACTGCCGGTCAACCCGGCGCATGCGGCGATGCAGCAGAGGATCCGGTCCTCGCTCGATGACAGGATCACCTTCGACAACTATGTGCCGGCGCTCAATCGCATGCTGAATTACATCGGGCTGGAGGAGGCGCGGGCGCCGGCACTATGCTCGTTCATCCTGACGAACCTGGTCGACGACCGTCCACTCCACCTGATTGAAAAGCATCTCCACGAAACATTGCGGTACACCATCGTCGACCCTGCGACGAACGCCAGCTTCATCGATGCCATCGGCCCCAGGCTGGCCGGTCGCGGACAGCTTATCTACAGCCAGATCGAACCGCACCTGCGCGACATGCGCGGCAAGCGCATACTCGACTTCGGGGCCGGCAGCGGCGTCGTCACCGCCGAGGTGCGCAGCAAGGTGTCGCCGCACACGATCGGCATTGACGTCCGGCCCTACGGCGATGGCATCATCCAGTTCGACGGCCGGCGTGCGCCTTTCGACGACGGCAGCTTCGACTGTGTGATCGTGACCAATGTGTTTCATCACGAACAACACAATCAGCAGTGCCTGGATGAAGTGCATCGACTGCTCAGGCCCGGCGGCAAGCTGGTCGTGATCGAGACGGTGCCAACCGGCGGCACGGAAGAAGAAGCGCGGCTGGACCTTGGACGTACTTTCCTGATCGACTTTACTTATAACCGGCTGTTCAATGATGCCGACATCCCGGTGCCCGGCACGTTCGAGACTGCCGAGGGATGGAGACGGCGCTTGATGGAATCCGGTTTCGACGAACCCGAGGTGCTGGAGCACCTGGGCTTCGACCAGGAAATCGTGCCGGACTGGCACGTGCTCTACGTCGTGCGCAGAAACCCGTGCCAATAGCGCCTGGACCCGGCTGGCGCAGGTCCCTGAATAGGGCATCCAGGGAAAGCCTGCGCTGGCTGGCAGGCTCCTGAACGCCGCGGCGGCTTACTCCGCAGGAGGCGTCGCCGGCGCCGCTGCCGGCGGATGCACGATCTTCACCTTGGCGCGGTTCTTCAGCACGTCGATATAGGCCAATGTCTCCTGCTGCGACAGCGCCGTGGCGATCTGCTGCTGCTCCGCGGTGCGGCGGGCCTCGTCAACCTTGCCGGCAGGCGCGACCTTGTTGATCCGGTAGACGCCGTAGCCCTGGCCCGGCAACTCCGCGCCGACGACGCGCGGCAGCTTGGTGACATCGGCCTTCATCACTGCCATGAAGGCGTTTTCGTCCAGGCCCGCGCTGGCGGTGCGCGAGACCAGCTTGGGCGCGCTGAAGCCGTTCGACGGCGGCGTTCCCTTGGCGTCCGCCAGCCATGCCTCGCCGGCTTTTTTCGCCATCGCCATGGTTTCCTGCTGCATCACCAATTCGCGGACCTGCGTCTTGACTTCGTCGAACGGACGGCGCGCCTTCGGCCGGAATTCGAGCACGCGGCCGGCAATCAGCGTGCTCGGCGCAACTTCGACAGCCTCGGTGTTGTGCTTGCTGCGCACCGCCTCGTCGGAGAACAGCGCGTTGAGGAACTTGGCATTGTTATACGGCGCATCCTTCAGCGCCGGATTCGGGTTGCGACCGATGTTGGCGACGGTCTCGATCTTCAGGCCCAGCTTGTCGGCCACCGGCTTCAGGCTGTCCGCCTGCTCGTAGACGGTATTGGAAAAGGTTTCCGCCAGCTCGGTGTACTTCTTGGCGGCCAGCTGCTTGCGGATCTCCGCGCCGATCTCGTCCTTGACCTGGTCCAGCGTACGCGCGCCGCCCGGCTTGATGTCGGTGACCTGGATGATGTGATAGCCGAATTCCGACTCGACGACGTCGCTGATCTGGCCTTTCTGCAGCTTGTAGGCAGTGTCCTCGAACTGCTTGACCATCATGCCCTTGCCGAAGAAGTCCAGGTCGCCGCCGCGTTCGGCCGAACCCGGGTCCTGCGAGTTTTCCTTCGCCAGCTTGGCGAAGTCGGCCGGATTCTTGCGCAGTTGCGCGAGCAGCGCTTCGGCCTTGGCCTTGGCGGCGGCGCGGTCCTTGGCGGGCGCGTCCTTTGGTGCGGTGATCAGTATGTGGCTGGCGCGGCGCTGCTCCTCGGTCGTATAGCGCTTCGCATTCTGGTCATAGTAGGACTTGATGTCCGCATCGCTGACCGTCACCTGCGCGGCGGCTGCGGCCGCATTCAGCACCACGTACTCGGCCTTGACCTGCTCCGGCACCTCGAAGCGGCTGCCGCTGTTGTCGTAGTAGGACTTCAACATCTCGTCGGTAATCTTGACCTTGGAGGCATAGTCGGATGCCTTGAACATCATCTCCTGCACCTCGCGCTGCTGCTCGTTGATCTCGGAGAGACGGGTCGACAGCGCCTTGGGCGCGAATGCGCTGTTCTGCACGGCGGCGTTGATCTGCTGCAGCGCCAGGTCCTGGCGCAACTGGGCTTCGAACATCGTCGGCGACATGCCTTGCGCTGCCAGCAGCGCCTTGTAGCGCTCGACATCGAACTTGCCGTCCGCGCCCTGCAGGTCGGGGATCTGCAGGATGCTCTGCTGCAGCGACGCGTCGGACACCGACAGCCGGTTGCGGGCGGCTTCGACGGACAGCGCCTTCTGGGCGATCAGGTTGTCCAGGATGCCCTGGCGCGCTTCGGCGTTATCCAGCATCTTCGGATCGAACCTGGATCCGTAGGCCTGGCGCAGGCGGTCTGCCTGCTGGCGCTGGGCCGCGTCCAGTTCTTCCTTCAGGATTTTCTGGCCGCCTACCTTGGCGATCACGTTGGTTTCGTCGCCCATGCGGGTGTAGCTCTCGACACCCAGCAGCGCAAACGATGGAACGATGAGGAGCAGCAGCAGGAACTGCATCAGGCGCTGGTGGGTACGGATGAAATCGAACATGGTCTACCGATCGCGGACAAATAACGGGATGCGCAAAAAGCTGGGCGCTTATGAAAAAAGGCGAACATGAAGTTCGCCTTTTTGTTTTTCTGGCGGAGTGGACGGGACTCGAACCCGCGACCCCCGGCGTGACAGGCCGGTATTCTAACCGACTGAACTACCACTCCTTGTTACTGCTGAAAACCTGCGAGGTTTTCCCCTGCCTGGAAACCGTGTTGGTGGGTGCTGAGAGGCTCGAACTCCCGACCTACGCCTTGTAAGGGCGCCGCTCTACCAACTGAGCTAAGCACCCGATATCTTCACTTCAATATCCCGTTAGCCAGCCAGGTCTTGCCGCTTGTCACCGCGACAAAGGCCGCTAGTTTAGCGCATCTTTAAAGGCTTTGCCAGGCTTAAATTTGGGAACTTGCGATGCAGCAATGAGAATTTCGTCGCCGGTGCGCGGGTTGCGGCCGGTGCGGGCCGCGCGCTTCCCCACCGTGAATGTGCCGAAGCCGGCCAGCGTGACCGAGCCGCTGTCCTTCAGCGTCGTCGTCACCGCCGACAGGACCGCCTCCAGCACGCGCGTTGCAGTCACCTTCGGGATCGCCGTCGAGGCGGCAATGTGGTCTATCAGTTCGGTTTTATTCATGGGCGTCCCTCCGTCTGGTTATACGCTTGAAGGCCATAGTTTTTCGGACAAAAAACCGGTCATCGAGGAAGCAGAGTATCTGCAGGCAGCCATTTAACTAGCCGCCGGAACGAGTGTCAAGGCTTCAACATTTGCTTTTTTACAACGGACAAGCAAAAAAAAATCGCGTCCCGAAGGACGCGATTGGATGAGATGCAACAGCTTAATGCTTGACGACGTTCGGGTCTGCCTTGTCGGCCGGCTTGGCGACCGCTGCCTCCGCCAGTTCCTCTTCGGACAGCGGCGTCGGATGCCGTTCCAGCGCGATTTCCAGCACCTTGTCGATCCAGCGCACCGGCACGATCTCGAGCTTGTTCTTCACGTTGTCAGGGATCTCGGCGAGGTCCTTGACGTTCTGCTCGGGAATCAGCACCGTCTTGATGCCGCCGCGATGCGCCGCCAGCAGCTTTTCCTTCAGGCCGCCGATGGGCAGCACTTCGCCGCGCAGCGTGATCTCGCCGGTCATCGCCACGTCCGCCCGCACCGGGATGCCGGTAAAGACGGACACCAGCGCCGTGGTCATCGCGATGCCGGCGGACGGACCGTCCTTCGGCGTTGCGCCTTCCGGCACGTGGATATGGATATCCGTCTTCTCGAACTGCTCGGGCCGGATGCCCAGCGCCTTGGCGCGGCTGCGCACCACGGTCCGCGCTGCCTCGATCGATTCCTTCATCACGTCGCCCAGCGTGCCGGTGCGGATGATGCCGCCCTTGCCGGGCATCGTGATCGCCTCGATCGTCAGCAGGTCGCCGCCGACCTCGGTCCAGGCCAGGCCGACCACCTGTCCGACCTGGTTGTCCTTCTCGGCCACGCCGAAGTCGAAGCGGCGCACGCCCAGGAACTTGTCCAGGTTCTGCGAGTTGACCTCGACCTGCTTGCCATCCTTGGACAGCAGCAGCATCTTCACCACCTTGCGGCAGATCTTGGACACTTCGCGTTCCAGCGAACGCACGCCGGCTTCACGGGTGTAATAACGGATGATGTCGCGGATTGCTTCTTCCGCCACGGTGATCTCGCCATCCTTCAGCCCGTTGTTCTTGATCTGCTTCGGCAGCAGGTAACGCTGCGCAATGCTGGTCTTCTCGTCCTCGGTGTAGCCGGACAGTCGAATCACTTCCATCCGGTCCAGCAGCGCCGGCGGGATGTTGTACGAGTTCGACGTCGCCACGAACATCACGTCCGACAGGTCGAAGTCCACCTCGACGTAATGGTCGGAGAACGTGTGGTTCTGTTCCGGGTCCAGCACTTCGAGCAGGGCCGACGACGGGTCGCCGCGGAAATCCATGCCCAGCTTGTCGATCTCGTCGAGCAGGAACAGCGGGTTGCGCACGCCGGTCTTGGACAGGCTTTGCAGGATCTTGCCGGGCATCGAGCCGATGTAGGTCCGGCGATGGCCGCGGATCTCGGCCTCGTCCCGCACGCCGCCCAGCGCCATCCGCACGAACTTGCGGTTGGTCGCGCGGGCGATCGACTGGCCCAGCGAGGTCTTGCCGACGCCCGGAGGGCCGACGAAGCACAGGATGGGCGCCTTCAGCTTGTCGACGCGCTGTTGCACGGCAAGATATTCCAGGATGCGTTCCTTGACCTTGTCGAGGCCGTAGTGGTCGTCTTCCAGCACCTTCTCGGCATTGGACAGGTCATTGTTGACCTTGGACTTCTTCTTCCACGGCAAGCCGATCAGCGTGTCGATGTAGTTGCGCACGACGGTCGCTTCGGCGGACATCGGCGACATCAGCTTGAGCTTCTTCAGCTCGCTCTGGGCCTTGTCGCGGGCTTCCTTCGGCATCTTGGCCAGCACGATTTTCTTTTCGAGCTCTTCGAGGTCGGCGCCCTCCTCGCCTTCGCCGAGTTCCTTCTGGATCGCCTTGACCTGCTCGTTCAGGTAGTACTCGCGCTGCGACTTTTCCATCTGGCGCTTGACGCGGCCGCGGATGCGCTTCTCCACCTGCAGGATGTCCAGCTCGCCTTCCAGCTGGCCCAGCAGGTGCTCATGGCGCTTGGCCACGTCGAAGATCTCCAGGATCACCTGTTTCTGCTCAAGCTTCAGCGGCAGGTGCGCGGCGATGGTGTCGGCCAGGCGGCCGGCGTCGTCGATGCCGGCCAGCGAGGTCAGGATCTCGGGCGGAATCTTCTTGTTCAGTTTCACGTACTGGTCGAACTGCTGGACGATCGCGCGGCGCATCGCCTCGACTTCGGCCTCGTCGCCCGGCTCGGATTCGACCGGGGTCAGCTCGGCGGTGAAATGGCTGTCGAGCTCGGTAATCTTGTGGATGCGCGCACGCTGCGCGCCTTCGACCAGCACCTTCACGGTGCCGTCGGGCAGCTTCAGCATCTGCAGGATGTTGGCGACGCAGCCGATTTCATAAATGTCCTCGGCCGACGGCTCGTCCTTGGCGGCAGCTTTCTGGGCAGCGAGCATGATGCTCTTGCCTTGCTCCATGGCGGCTTCCAGCGCCTTGATTGATTTCGGGCGGCCTACGAACAGCGGTATCACCATATGCGGAAAAACGACGACGTCGCGCAATGGCAGCAGCGGCAGTTGGGTAGGTGCGGTAACAGTAGAGGTAGTCGTCATGGCGGGCCTTATCAAAAATCCTGTTGTTGATGTTGGCACGAGCAGCCGAAACACAAGCCCGGGCATCAACAAAAAACATGCTGATTCGCAAAACAGAAATGAAAAAAGCCACTCACGGTTTTTATGCGCGGGTGGCTTTACGATGTAAGCCTGTTTTCGGTTGACAAGGCAGATTGTATCGGTTCTGCCCCTTTTTCCAAGGAAAACATCATCCTTTTACGGTTTCGAGCAAACCGGCCCTGGCCGGCCCTGCTTATTTTGCCCCCGAAACCTTGGGCTGCTCGTGGTAGATCAGGATGGGCTTGGCGCCGTTGGTGATGGTGTTTTCGTCAATGACGACCTTGGCCACGTTCTGCTCGTTCGGCAGCTCGAACATGACTTCCAACAGCGCATGTTCGAGGATGGAGCGCAGGCCGCGCGCGCCGGTCTTGCGCGCCAGCGCCTTGCGGGCGACAGCGTGCAGCGCAGCCGGACGGATCTCGAGTTCGGCGCCTTCCATCTGCAGCAGCTTGGAATATTGCTTGACCAGCGCATTCTTCGGCTCCAGCAGGATCTGGATCAGCGCGGCTTCGTTCAGCTCGCTGAGCGTGGCCACGACCGGCAGGCGGCCGACCAGTTCCGGGATCAGGCCGAACTTGATCAGGTCTTCCGGCTCCGCTTCCATCAGCACCTGGCTGGCGGTGCGCTCGCTCTGGCTCTTCACGCTGGCGCCGAAACCGATGCCGCTCTTCTCGGAACGTTCGGAAATCACCTTGGCGAGGCCGTCGAATGCGCCGCCGCAGATGAACAGGATGTTGGTCGTGTCGATCTGCACGAAATCCTGGTTCGGATGCTTGCGTCCGCCCTGCGGCGGCACCGACGCCATCGTGCCTTCGATCAGTTTCAGCAGCGCCTGCTGCACGCCTTCGCCGGACACGTCGCGCGTGATCGACGGATTGTCCGACTTGCGGGAAATCTTGTCGATCTCGTCGATGTAGACGATGCCGCGCTGCGCCTTCTCGACTTCGTAATTGCAGTTCTGCAGCAGCTTCTGGATGATGTTCTCGACGTCCTCGCCGACATAGCCGGCTTCGGTCAGCGTGGTCGCATCGGCGATCACGAAAGGCACATTCAGCATCCGCGCCAGCGTCTGCGCCAGCAGGGTCTTGCCGGAGCCGGTTGGGCCGACCAGCAGGATGTTGCTCTTGGAGAGCTCGACTTCGTCCTTCTTGCCGAGGTGCTTCAGGCGCTTGTAGTGGTTGTATACAGCGACCGACAGGATGCGCTTCGCATTTTCCTGGCCGATCACGTACTGGCCCAGCATGTCGAAGATTTCCTGGGGCGTCGGCAGGTCGGACTTGGGTCCGGCCACGGTCTCGATGCTGCTGGCTTCATCACGAATGATGTCATTGCAGAGGTCGATGCATTCATCGCAGATGAATACCGACGGCCCTGCAATCAGCTTTTTCACTTCATGCTGGCTCTTGCCGCAGAACGAGCAGTACAGCAGTTTCTCACCACTGGAGGACTTTTTATCTGACATGGAAAAAACTTTGGAGAGAAGGGTTTTACGATCTTACCCGCGAATCCGGACGTCGTCACGAGTATGCGCAATAAATTGACAAGCGAAACATTTGCCACTTTGCACTAAAACAAAACGCCCGGGCTTGCATTGCCAGGGCGTCTTGCGATGCAGGGATGACCGGCCTTACGCCCGGCTGGTCAGCACCTTGTCGATCATGCCGTAGTCCACCGCCTGCTCTGCCGACATGAAGTTGTCACGGTCGGTGTCGCGGCTGATCTGCTCGATTTCGCGGCCGGTCTTCTCGGCCAGGATCGCGTTGAGGCGTTCGCGCAGGTACAGGATTTCACGCGCCTGGATCTCGATGTCGGCCGCCTGGCCTTGCGCGCCGCCCAGCGGCTGGTGAATCATCACGCGCGAGTTCGGCAGCGAGAAGCGCTTGCCCTTGGCGCCAGCGGCCAGCAGGAAGGCGCCCATCGACGCCGCCAGCCCGGTGCACAGCGTCGACACGTCCGGCTTGATGAACTGCATCGTGTCGTAGATCGCCATGCCGGCCGAGACGGAGCCGCCCGGCGAGTTGATGTAGAGCGAGATGTCCTTGTCCGGATTCTCGCTTTCCAGGAACAGCAGCTGTGCAACGATCAGGTTGGCGCTCTGGTCATTGACCGGGCCCACCAGGAAAATCACACGCTCCTTCAACAGCCGCGAGTAGATGTCGTAAGCACGCTCGCCGCGTCCGCTCTGCTCGATCACCATAGGCACCATGCCTAGCATCTGTGGTTCGAGCGCGGTATTTCCCATCATGCTGGTAGTCATCTGATTTTCCCCTGAAGATCGCGCCGGCTCGGTTTAGCCCTGCGCGTTATTTGCCATCAATTCGTCGAAGCTCACCGGCTTGTCCGTGACCTTCGCTTTTTCAAGAACGTAATTGACGACGTTTTCTTCCAATACAAGAGCCTCGACTTCCGACAGGCGGCGACGGTCGCTGAAATAATACTTCATGACTTCCTGCGGGTCTTCGTAGCTCTTCGCGAATTCCTCGACCTGCGCCTTCACCTGCTCGGGCGTTGCCTGCAGGTTCTGTTCTTTGACCAGGTCGGCCAGGATCAGTCCCAGGCGCACGCGGCGCTCTGCCTGCGCGGTGAACAGTTCGCGCGGGAAAGGCATGTCCTTCATGTTCATGCCGCGCTGCTGCATGTCCTGGCGGGTCATGTCCATCAGGCGCTCGACTTCCTGCTCGACCAGCGCAGCAGGCACGTCCAGCTCGACCTGCTTGATCAGCGCATCCATCACGCTGTCCTTGGTCTTGGCCTTCGCGCGGTTCTGCACTTCGCGCTCAAGGTTGGCGCGGATGTCTTCGCGCATCTTGCCCATGTCGCCGTCTTCGATGCCCAGCGACTTCGCGAATTCGGCGTCGACTTCAGGCATGTGCGCCCATTCGAGCTTTTTCAGCGTGATGGTGAACTGGGCGGTCTTGCCGGCCACGTCCTTGCCATGGTAGTCCTCGGGGAAATGCAGGTCGAAGGTCTTGGACTCGCCGACTTTCAGGCCGACGGTCGCGGCTTCGAATTCCGGCAGCATGCGGCCTTCGCCGAGCACGAACGCATAGTCTTCCGCCTGGCCGCCCGGGAATTCGACATCGTCGATCTTGCCGGTGAAGTCGATGGTGACGCGGTCGCCGTTCTGCGCGGTCTGTTCCGCGCCGCCGTCGCCGTGCTCGCCCTGCTCGCCCTTGACGTGGTAGTGGACGCGCTGCTTGCGCAGGATGTCGATGGTCTTGTCGATCTCGGCGTCGCTGACTTCGGCGACGGTCTTCTCGATCTCGGCGCCGGACAGGTCGCCGACCTTGACTTCCGGATACACCTCGAAGGTGGCGTCGAAGGCAACCATGCCTTCCGGTGCGCCTTCCTTGGCTTCGATTTTCGGGAAACCGGCCACGCGCAGCTGGTTCTCCTCGGTGGCGGCGGCGAATGCGCGGCCGACGCGCTCGTTCAGGACGTCCGATTCAACCTGGTAGCCATACTGCTGGGCGACCATTTTCATTGGTACCTTGCCAGGCCGGAAACCCGGGGCCTTGGCGGAACGGGCGCGGATCTTCAGCTGCTTTTCCACTTCCGCCTGCACATCTGCCAGCGGAAGCGTGATGGTGATGCGGCGCTCAAGTTTGTCCAGAGTTTCGACTGCAGTTGCCATGTGAATCGTCCAAAAAAAATTCGTTCTGTGGTGCGAGGAGGGGGACTCGAACCCCCACACCATTGCTGGCGTCAGGACCTAAACCTGGTGCGTCTACCAATTTCGCCATCCTCGCGCAAAAAGACCAGCGCAAAAGCAAAGGGCGACCGGGAAGTGAAAAGTGGGTCGCCCTGCCTTGCCGTTGTCATCGGCATTTCAACTTCAAGCGCGGATTTTACTGGATTTTTCCGGCTGTCGTCGCGGTTTTTGACATTATGCAATCGGCTCCGGCTTCCTCACCCGGAACCATGCCGCGTACAGCGCCGGCAGGAACAGCAGCGTCAGCCCCGTGGCGACGATCAGCCCGCCCATGATGGCGACCGCCATCGGCCCCCAGAATACCGAGCGCGACAGCGGGATCATCGCCAGCACCGCGGCGGCGGCGGTGAGGATGATGGGCCTGAAGCGGCGCACCGCCGACTCGATCACCGCATGCCACGGCTCGGCGCCCTCGCCGATGTCATGCTCGATCTGGTCGATCAGGATCACCGAGTTCCGGATGATCATGCCAAACAGCGCGATCACGCCCAGCTGCGCGACGAAGCCGAACGGCCGCTGCAGCAGCAGCAGCGCGACCGCCGCGCCGGCGATGCCGAGCGGGCCGGTCAGGAACACCAGCACTGCCCGCGAGAAGCTGTGCAGCTGCAGCATCAGCAGCGTGAAGATGATGAAGATCACCAGCGGCACGTTGGCCGCGATCGACGCCTGCGCCTTGCCGCTGTCGGCGATCGCGCCGGCCAGCTCGATCCGGTAGCCCGCCGGCAGCTTGGCCCGCAGCGCATCGAGCTGCGGGTTGATCTGGTTCGACACGGTCGGCCCCTGTATGCCGTCGCCGACATCGGACTGCACGGTGACGGCCCACTCGCGGTTCTCGCGCCAGACCACGCCCGGCTCCCAGACGAAATGCGCGCGGGCCAGCTGCGACACGGTGACGGCCTTGCCGCTGGACGTAGGGACGCTGGTGCCATTGAGCAGTTCGATGCTGGAACGCTCGTCGACCGGCTGCCGCATCACGATGTCGATCAGCTTGTCGCCTTCGCGGAACTGGCCGATGGTGGTGCCGGACAGGATGGTGTTGGCAGTGCGCATCACCGTCTGCGAGGTCACGCCCAGCGCGCGCAGCTTGTCCTGGTCGAGGTCCAGCCGCAGCACCTTGACGTACTCGTTCCAGTTGTCGTTCACGCCTATCGTGTTCGGATTGCGGCGCATCACTTCCTTCACCTGGTCGGCCAGCTCGCGCACCTTGGTCACTTCCAGGCCGCTGACGCGGAACTGCACCGGATACGGCACCGGCGGACCGTTGGGCAGCTGCCTGACGCGGCCGCGCACTTCCGGGAAGTCCTTCTTGAAGACATCGACGATCTTGCGCCGCAGGGTCTCGCGGGCGGCCAGGCTCGTCGGCACCACGACCAGCTGGGCGACGTTGGTCTGCGGGAAAATCTGGTCCAGCGGCAGGTAGAAGCGCGGGCTGCCGGTGCCGACATAACTGGTCACGCTCTGGATGTCCGGCTGCTGGCGCAGGAAGGCCTCGAACTTGATCGCCTGCCGTTCGGTCGCGGCGAAGGCGGTGCCTTCAGGCATCCACATCTCCACCATCAGTTCGGGCCGCGACGAGTCGGGGAAGAACTGCTGCTCGATGAAGCGGAAGCCCAGCACGCCCAGGCCGAACACGACCAGCGTCAGCGCGATGGTGGTCTTGCGCCATTCGACGCACCAGGTGACCGTGCGCCGGAAACGGCTGTAGAACGGCGTGTCGAACAGCTCATGGTGGCCGTCGGCATTGGCGGCGGGCTTCACCTTCAGCAGCAGGTAGCCGATATAGGGCGTAAACAGCACGGCGGCCAGCCACGAGATCAGCAGCGCCAGCGCATTGACCGAAAACATCGAGAACGTGTATTCACCGGCGGCCGACTTGGCCAGGCCGATCGGCAGGAAGCCGGCCGCGGTGATCAGCGTGCCGGTGAGCATCGGGATCGCGGTCGACGTGTACGCGAAGGTCGCGGCGTCGAAGCGGGACAGGCCCTCCTCCATCTTCCGCACCATCATCTCGACCGCGATGATCGCGTCATCCACCAGCAGGCCCAGCGCGATGATCAGCGCGCCCAGCGAGATCTTGTGCAGGTCGATGCCGAGGATGCGCATGAACAGGAAGGTCACGGCCAGCACCAGCGGAATGGTCAGCGCCACCACCAGGCCCGGCCGCACGTCCAGGCGCAGCGGCCTGGTATGCAGGCCGAGCGCGATGAAGCTCACCGCCAGCACGATCAGCACGGCTTCGATCAGCACGTGGACGAACTCGTTGACCGACGACGCCACCGCCTCCGGCTGATTGGTCACCTGCTGCAGCTCGATGCCGACCGGCAGCTTGCCGCGGATGTCGGCCAGCGCGCTCTGCAGGTTCTTGCCGAGTTCGATGATGTTGCCGCCGCGCTCCATCGAAATGCCCAGGCCGATGACCTCCCGCCCGTTGAAGCGCATCTTGTCCTGCGGAGGATCGCGAAATCCTCTCTTGATAGTTGCAAAATCGCCGAGCCGGAATGTGTTGCCATTGACCCGCAGCTGCAGGTTTTCCAGGTCCTGCATCGAGCGCAGCGCGCCGGTGACGCGGACCTGCAGGTTGTCGGTCGGCGTGACCAGCACGCCGGTGGATTCCACCGCGTTCTGCGCATTGATCTGCGCAACCACCGCTTCGAACGGGATGCCGAGCTGGGAAAAGCGCTTGTGGGAAAACTCGATGTAGATCTTCTCGTCCTGCACGCCGTACTGCTCGACCTTGGAGACGGTCTTCACCTTGAGCAGCTGCTGCCGGACGAAATCGGCGTAATCCTTCACTTCCGCATAGGTGAAACCGTCACCGGACAGCGCAAAGATCGAGCCGTAGGTGTCGCCGAATTCATCGTTGAAGAACGGCCCGATCACCCCGCCCGGCAGCGTGCCGCGGATGTCGCCCAGCTTCTTGCGCACCTGGTACCAGGCGTTCTGCACTTCCCGCGGCGGCGTCGATTCGCGCAGCTCCAGGATGATCAGCGTTTCGCCCGGCTTGGAGTAGCTGCGGATGCGGTCGATGAACGGGGTTTCCTGCAGTTTCTTTTCCAGCTTGTCGGTCACCTGGTCGGCCATCTGCAGCGCGGTTGCGCCCGGCCAGTTGGCCCGCACCACCATCGCGCGGAAGGTGAACGGCGGGTCCTCGTCCTGGCCGAGGCGGTTGTAGCTGAGGACGCCGCCGATCAGCAGCACCACCATCAGGTAGCGGATCAGCGGGATATGCTGCAGCGCCCAGCGGGACAGGTTGAAGCCGCCCTTCATTTCGCGATTCCCGGCTTGGCGTCCGCTTTGGCTTCGGCCTTGTTTTCAGCCTTGTTTTCAGCCTTGTTGTCGGCCTGCGCTCCAGGCTTGGTTTCCGCCACCGGCTCCGCGTCCAGCACGGTGACCTTCTGGCCCGGCTTGAGCAGGTTGACGCCGGCGGTCACGACCGTCTGGCCGGGGCTGATGCCGGACGCGACCAGCATGTCATTGCCTGAGGGCACCGCCAGCTGCACCGGGGTCAGCCGCACCGTGCCGTCTTCGACCACCCAGACCGCGCTGCCGCCCTGGTTCTGCACCAGCGCCGTCAGCGGCACCTTGAGCATCGGCGTCGCGGTGGCGGCGCTGAAAGTGACGTAGGCGGTCATGCCCAGCCGGACGTCGGCCGGGGCGTTGGGAATGCTGATCCGCGCGGTGTAGGTGCGGGTCGCGGTGTCGGCCACCGGCGAGAGCTCGCGCAGCTTGCCGGGCAAGGCCTGCTTCGGGTTGGCCCAGGTCCGCACCGAGACGTCGGACACCTTGCGCAGCGCATCGACCTGGTCTTCCGGGATGCTGATGACGATTTCCTTTTCGCCGAGCTGCGCCACGCGCACCACCGGCGTGCCGGCGGCAACCACCTGCCCGGTCTCGGCATCGATGCCGGTGACCACGCCGTCGACATCGGCGACCAGGTTGCCGTAGCCGGTCTGGTTGCGCTGCGTGCGCAGCGCCGCGGCGGCCTGGTCGCGCGTGGCCAGCGCCGAACGGTAAGCGGTTTCCTTGGCGTCGAGCACCGCCTGGCTGACGAAATTCTTTTCACGCAGTTCCTTGTAGCGGGCCAGTTCGGCCTTGGCCAGCGACAGGTTGCTGTCTGCCGCGCCCAGCGCCGCGTTGGCCTGGGTCTGCGCCAGCTGCAGGTCCTGCGGGTCGAGCCGCATCAGCACGTCGCCCTTCTTGACCACCGCGCCGACATCGACCTTGCGCTGCACGATCTTGCCGCCGACCCGGAAGCCCAGCCGCGACTCGTAGCGCGCGCGGATCTCGCCGGAAAACTCGGCCACGGTGCCGGTCGCCGCCGGCGTCATCCTGATCGCGCGCACCGGCCTGATCTCCTCCACCTTTTCCACCGGCTTGGAACAGCCGGCCAGGGCCAACGCCAGGGCCAGACCGCTCAGCAACAGCCTGCCTGTGGCATTTGGACGAGTCTGCGCCGCGTGCGCAAGTATCGGGTTGACCACGGTGAATTCCTTTACTATTCGGGGCGAAAAAAGAACCGGCCACCTGCGCGGCCGTAGCAAAATAACTTACTGACTGATGAGTTATTAATTATAAGGCATTTGTATTTCGGGAATTACATGCCAGTTGATCATTACGAGAACTTTCCGGTTGCGTCGATATTGCTGCCCAGGCGCCTGCGTCCGCCGGTCGAGGCGATCTATGCATTTGCCCGCAGCGCGGACGACATCGCCGACGAGGGCGACGCCAGTCCGGCGCAGCGGCTGGCGTCGCTGCAGGAGTATGACGCGCAACTGGACGTCATTGCCGCGGGCGGCGCGCCGCAGGGGCCCATCTTCGCAAGGCTGGCGCAGATGGTCGCCGCCTGCGCGCTGCCGCTGCAGCCGATGCGCGACCTGCTCTCGGCATTCCGGCAGGACGTGGTGACGGTGCGCTATGCCGACTTCGACCTTCTGCTGGACTATTGCCGCCGCTCGGCCAACCCGGTCGGCGCGCTGATGCTGCACCTGTACGGCGTGCATGACGCGGCCAGCCTGAAGCAGTCGGACGCGGTCTGCAGCGCGCTGCAGCTGATCAATTTCTGGCAGGACGTGGCTGTCGACTGGGCCAAGGGGCGGATCTACATTCCGCTGGAAGACCTGGCGCGGTTCGGCGTGACCGAGACGCAGATCGCCGACGGCGTCGTCGACGGCCGGTGGCGCGCGCTGATGCAGTTCGAAATCGACCGCGCGCGGGCGCTGATGCTCAGCGGCGCGCCGCTGGCGCTGCGGCTGCCCGGCCGGGTCGGATGGGAGCTGCGGCTGGTGATACAGGGCGGGCTGCGGATACTGGAGCGCATCGAGCAGGCGGACCATGACGTGTTCAGGCGCCGGCCCAGCCTCGGTCGGGCCGACTGGCTGGCAATGCTGGGCCGGGCGATGCGGATGCGGGCGTGAAGGATGCGGGGATGAATGCGGGGATGAATGCCGGCGGCCTTGCCATCCTGTATTAAACCCGGGTTCTCGGCTAGCATAGCGGCTTTTCCGGCGCGGTCGGCCGTCCACCCTCTCCTTTCCCGATTCATGTCCCCAGACGACTATTGCCAGCAGAAGGCCGCGGCCAGCGGCTCCAGTTTCTACTACAGCTTCCTGTTCCTGCCGCCCGAGCGCCGCCGCGCAATCACCGCGCTGTATGCGTTCTGCCGCGAGGTCGACGATACCGTGGACGAAACCAGCGACGAGTCGGTTGCGCGCACCAAGCTCGGATGGTGGCGCAAGGAGATCGCGGCGATGCTGGCCGGCGCGCCGACGCACCCGGTGACCAAGGCGCTGCAGCCGCACCTGGACGCCTACCAGATCCAGGGCAAGCACCTGATCGCCATCATCGACGGCATGGAGATGGACCTGAACCAGACCCGCTACCTCGACTACCCGGCGCTGAAGCGCTACTGCTGGCACGTGGCCGGCGTGGTAGGCATCCTGTCGGCCAGCATTTTCGGCGTGACGCGGCCGGAGACGCTGGAGTATGCGGAACGGCTGGGCCTGGCCTTCCAGCTCACCAACATCATCCGCGATGTCGGCGAGGATGCGCGCAAGGGCCGGATCTACCTGCCGGTCAACGAGCTGCAGCAGTTCAACGTGACCGCGGCCGACCTGCTCAATGCGCGCCACAACGAGAACTTCGAGAAGCTGATGGCTTTCCAGGCGGAGCGCGCGCAGAAAACCTATGACGAGGCGTTCGCGCTGCTGCCGCAGGAAGACCGCCGGGCGCAGCGGCCGGGGCTGATCATGGCGTCGATCTACCGGACGCTGCTGACCGAAATCGAGAATGACAAGTACCACGTGCTGGAGCACAGGATCTCGCTGACGCCGATCCGCAAGCTGTGGCTGGCGTGGAAAACCTATGTCCGTGGCTAGTCCCGGGGACGCAGCCAGGCTGCCCGGGCGAACCGGGCCAGGCGCACCGCAACGGGTCGCCGTCGTCGGCGGCGGCTGGGCAGGCTGCGCCGCCGCGGTCGAACTGGCGGCGCGGGGCGCGGCCGTCACCGTGTACGAAGCGTCGCGCACGCTCGGCGGCCGGGCCCGCGCGGTGAACGTCCATGGCAAGTCGCTGGACAATGGGCAGCACATCCTGCTGGGCGCTTACCGCGAAACGCTGCGGCTGATGCGGCAGGTCGGCATCGCCGAACGGCCGGCGCTGCTGCGGCTGCCGCTGCAGATGGTGTATCCGGAAGGCGACGGCATGCATTTCGTCGCGCCCCGGCTGCCGGCGCCGCTGCATGTCGGCCTGGCGCTGCTGCGCTCCCGCGGACTGGCGCGACCGGACAAGCTGGCGCTGGCGCGTTTTTCCACCGCGGCGCGCTGGATGGGCTGGCAGCTGAACCAGGACTGCAGCGTGTCCGAACTGCTGGCCCGCTTCGACCAGACCGACAGGCTGGTGCAGCTGATGTGGCGGCCGCTCTGCATCGCCGCGCTGAACACGCCGCCGGAACGGGCCTCGGCGCAAGTCTTCCTGAACGTGCTGCGCGACAGTTTGGGCGCGCGGCGCGCGGCGTCCGACATGCTGCTGCCGCGGGTCGACCTGAGCGCGCTGTTCCCGCAGCGCGCCGCCGCCTACGTCGAAAGCCGCGGCGGCAAGGTCGTCCACGGCGTGGCGGTCGATACGCTGGAACGCGACGGCGAATGCTGGCGCCTGCGGGACGCCGTCCACGATGCGGTCGTGATCGCCACGCCGCCGGCGCAGGCGGCAGCGCTGCTGGCCGCGCATGCGCCGGACCTGTCCATGCCCGCATTCGAGTGGGAATCGATCACCACCGTCTACCTGCAATACGCCGCCGGACTCAGGCTGGAACGGCCCTTCTTCGCGCTGGTCGACCAGCCGGACGCCGGCTGCTGGGGCCAGTTCGTGTTCGACCGCGGGCAACTGAATGACGCCGACGCCGGGCTGCTGGCCGTCGTCATCAGCGCGTCCGGGCCGGCGCTGGACCTGGGGAACGACAGCCTCCCTCCGCTGGTCGCCGCGCAGCTGGCGCAGGCATTGCGGATGCCGGCGCTGGCGACGCCGGAATGGACCAGGGTGATATCGGAGAAGCGGGCGACCTTCGCCTGCACGCCGGCGCTGCAGCGACCGTCGAATGATGTCGGCATCGACGGGCTGGCGCTGGCCGGCGACTACACGGCCGGCGACTACCCGGCCACGCTGGAGTCGGCGGTGCGCAGCGGCATGGCCGCGGCGACGCTGGTCGCCCGGCGCTGATGCCGGTGCTGCGGACTGGCCGTACGACATTGCCGTTTTCCCCGGCCTGCAGCGGCTGACAAGCACGGGAACAGTCACAAGGGCGCTGCATGTCCCGCCCGTGTGCTGGCGGTCAGCCGGCAAGCTCCGTCACGCTCAATCGTGCTCGCGCACCCGCGCCAGCGCATCCTCGATCCGTTCGACCGGGATGATGGTCATGCCTTCGATCGGCTGCTTGGGCGCGTTCGCCTTCGGGATCAGCGCCAGCGAAAAGCCCAGCTTGGCGGCTTCGCGCAATCGTTCCTGGCCCCGCGGCGCGGGCCGTATCTCGCCCGCCAGGCCGACTTCGCCGAAGACCACCAGCCCGCGCGGCAGCGGCTTGTTGCGCATCGACGACTGGATCGCCAGCAGCACCGCCAGGTCGGCTGCCGGCTCGGCGATCTTGACGCCACCGACCGCGTTGATGAACACGTCCTGGTCGAATGCGGCGACGCCGGCATGCCGGTGCAGCACCGCCAGTAGCATCGCCAGCCGGTTCTGCTCCAGGCCCACCGACAGCCGCCGCGCGTTCGGCAGGTGCGAGGTGTCGACCAGCGCCTGCACCTCGACCAGCAGCGGCCGCGTGCCTTCCTGCGTGACCATCACGCAGGAGCCCGGCACCTGGTTGTCATGCTGGGACAGGAACAGCGCCGACGGATTGGAAACGCCCTTCAGGCCCTTGTCGCTCATCGCGAACACGCCCAGCTCGTTGACCGCGCCGAAGCGGTTCTTGATCGCCCGCACCAGCCGGAAGCTGGAATGGGTGTCGCCCTCGAAGTAGAGCACGGTGTCGACGATGTGCTCGAGCACCCGCGGACCGGCCAGCGCGCCTTCCTTGGTCACGTGGCCGACCATGATGATGGTCACGCCGGTCTGCTTGGCGAAGCGGGTCAGCTGCGCCGCGCATTCGCGCACCTGGGCGACCGAGCCAGGCGCCGAGGTCAGCGCGTCGGAATAGACGGTCTGGATCGAGTCGATGACGGCGACCTGCGGCTTGTGCTCGGCCAGCGTGGCGAGGATTTTTTCGAGCTGGATTTCCGCCTGCAGCATCAGGTCGCGCGCATCGACCGCCAGCCGCTTGGCCCGCAGCGCGATCTGCGCGCCCGACTCCTCGCCGCTGACATAGAGCACCCGCTTCACGCGCGACAGGTTGGCCAGCGCCTGCAGCAGCAGCGTCGACTTGCCGATGCCCGGGTCGCCGCCGATCAGCACCACGCCGCCGGCCACCAGCCCGCCGCCCAGCACCCTGTCGAATTCCTCGATGCCGGTGCCGAAACGCGGCACGTCGATCGCCTCGATGTCTGCCAGCGACATCACCGGCGACGCCTGCGCCAGGCCCTGCGGCTGGGTCGTCGAATAGCGGTTGTTGCCGCTCTCGACGATGGTCTCCACCAGCGTGTTCCATTGCCCGCAGGCCGGGCACTGGCCGCTCCATTTGCTGCTGATGCCGCCGCATTCGCTGCAGGTGTACTGGGTTTTTGCTTTTGCCATCGGGTGTTCTCGGTCCTGGTCCTGTTGGTTCGGTTGATGCTATTGCTGTTATTGCCGCTATTGCCGCTATTGCTTCTGTTCGTCTTCCCGCACCGCCACCGCGACCCGCGGGGCGACTGCGCACATCAGTTCATAGCCTATCGTGCCGGCCGCCTGCGCCACCTCGTCGACCGGCAGGCCGGCGCCCCACAATGTCACTTCGGAGCCGGGACCGGCCGCCGGCGCGGCGCTCAGGTCGACCGTCATCATGTCCATCGACACCCTGCCCGCCAGCGCGCACCTTATCCCGTCGACCAGCACCGGCGCGCCGTCGGGCGCATGCCGCGGATAGCCGTCCGCATAACCGCAGGCGATGACGCCGATGCGCATGGCCCGCGGCGCGAGGAAGCGGCTGCCGTAGCCGACCGCGTCGCCGGCGACGATCTGCTGCACTGCGATCAGCCGGCTGGTCAGCGTCATCGCCGGCCGCAGGCCGAACTGCGCCGCCGTCTTCACGCCCGGCGTGCCGCCGTACAGCATCACGCCGGGACGGACCCAGCGCTCGGCCAGTTCGGCATGCAGCAGGTCGGCCGCGGAATTGCACATCGACAGCGGCGCGTCCAGGCCGGCCGCGGCCAGCCGCGTTCGCCGCACCTGCTCGGCCATCGGCATGGCCGGATTCGCCTCATCGTCGGCATTCGCGAAATGCGTGACCAGCACGATCTGGCGGACGCCGGGCAGTGCCCGGAGCCGCGCATGCACCGCGGCAATTTCATCCGGACGAAAGCCCAGCCGGTTCATCCCGCTGTTGATCTTCAGGTGCACGTCGATGCGGTTTCGCAGCGGAAACGCTTCCAGCATCGCCAGCTGTTCGCGGCAATGCACGACCGTATCGAGTGAATGCGTGGAAACTGTTTCTACATCCTGCCGGTCGAAGAATCCTTCCAGCAGCAGCACCGGTTTCCGCCACCCCAGTTCGCGCAGGCGGACCGCGGCATCGGGCTCCACCAGCGCCATGCCGTCGGCGGCATCGAAGCCGCGCAGCGCATTGGCGAGGCCGTGGCCGTAGGCATTCGCCTTGACGACGGCCCAGACGCTGGCCGCGCCGGCATGCGCTTTCGCTACGGCTAGATTGGCGCGCATCGCGGAAATATCAATAGTGGAAGTAATCGGGCGTGGCATGGAAAAAGGGCTTTATTTTCATCGAATTAAACCGACTCGCATTTTACTTGACCACGTTCCGGCAACCGGCCGTAAATTGCCGGAACACCGGAAGTTTCATGGTATAAAGCACCTCGGAGACAAATAACTTTCCCGGCGGATATAACGGATGAATCGCGGTTTTTACACCATCATGGCAGCGCAGTTTTTTTCCTCGCTTGCCGACAATGCATTGCTGATCGCGGCCATCTCGCTGCTGGCGACCATGCACTCCCCGGCATGGATGACGCCTCTTCTGAAGCTCTTCTTCGTGCTGTCGTATGTGCTGCTCGCCGCTTTCGTCGGCGCCTTCGCGGACGCGCTGCCCAAGGGCCGGGTGATGTTCGTGACCAACCTGATCAAGGTCGTCGGCTGCGCGCTGATGTTCTTCAATGTCCATCCGCTGTTTGCCTACGCGATCGTCGGCTTCGGCGCGGCTGCCTATTCGCCGGCGAAGTACGGCATCCTGACCGAACTGCTTCCGGCCGAACGCCTGGTCGCCGCCAATGGCTGGATCGAGGGCCTGACCGTGGCGTCCATCATCCTGGGCACGGTGCTCGGCGGCATGCTGGTCAACCCGAAAATCGGCGCTGCACTGATGACGGTCGACTTCCCGATGATCGATACCGGGATCGACACGCCGGTGGAAGCGGCGCTCTGCGTGATCGTGGTCTCCTATATCGTCGCGGCGCTGTTCAACCTGCGCATTCCCGACACCGGCGCGCGCTACAGCCACCAGGAGCGCAACCCGATCAAGCTGGTTGCCGACTTCGCCAACTGCTTCAACCGGCTCTGGGCCGACAAGCTGGGACAGATCTCGCTGGCGGTCACGACCCTGTTCTGGGGCGCGGGCGCGACGCTACAGTTCATCGTGCTCAAATGGGCGGAAAAGTCGCTGCACATGCCGCTGGACCGCGCCGCGATCCTGCAGGGCGTGGTCGCCATCGGCGTTGCCCTAGGCGCGGTGGCGGCGGCCCGCTTCGTCCCGCTGAAAAAATCGCTGTCGGTCATGCCGCTGGGCATCGCAATGGGACTGGTCGTGATCCTGATGACCATGGTCACCAACGTCTGGGTCGCCTACCCGCTGCTGGTCATTATCGGCGCGCTGTCGGGCTACTTCGTGGTGCCGATGAACGCGCTGCTGCAGCACCGCGGCCACGTGCTGATGAGCGCCGGCCACTCGATCGCGGTGCAGAACTTCAATGAAAACCTGTCGGTGCTGACCATGCTGGTGCTGTATGCGCTGATGGTCAAGGCCGACCTCAACGTCAATATCGTCATCGTGATGTTCGGCCTGTTCGTGTCCGGCACCATGTACATGGTGATGCGCCGCCACGCGGCGAACCAGCGCGAGCACGATTCGCTGGCGCTGATCGGCGAGCACAAGCATTAAGCACCCGGGGCTGATACCCATCCCGGTTCGCAAGGCGCGATGAGCATCCGCAGGGTGTAATGAGCGCAAGCGCATTACACCATTGGCTGCGAACGGGCGATGGTCGTTGATGGCGAGTGGTGCAATGCGCTGCGCTTATTACACCCTACGGGCCTACGAGCCATGTTGACGCATCGGAACCGTCGATCTCATCCGGCACGCCATGTCTCGGGATGGTTATACGCGCGGTCAGCCGGGCACTGTCCCGAAGCGCTTGCCGGCGCGCTCGCGCCAGCCTTCGGGGACGATGAAGCCGCGATCCACTTCCAGCGCCTGCTGTCCTTCGATGCGCAGCAGCGCCACCAGCACCGGCATGCTGTCGCCCTCGAAATGCGCATTGATCCGGGCTTCCAGTTCGCCGCGGTTCTCCGTGTCCGCGGCCGGCAGCAGCGCGGGCGCCAGCCATGACAGCCTGGGCAATACCGCATAGCGCGCGGCCGGCCCGAGGTCGGGGAGCGTGCACCAGAAGCCGCGGCAGTGCGCGGCGGCGACGCCCGGCATGGGCAGCGGCGGATAAGCGGCGTCCGGGTAGAACAGCCAGCCCTTGACCAGCGCCTCGGCCGCGACCACCGGCTGCGGCAGGAGGGGCTGCGCCGCCGGATGCGCGGACAGGGCCAGCTGCCGGCCGAAGATCTTGTCCATCTTGGCGCCCAGGCTGTCGGCCAGGTTGGGACCGACGAAATAATCCGTCTGCCGCTGCGGGCCGCCGCCGGCCGGCTCCAGCAGGTAGAACTTGGTCGCGAATTCCCAGTGCAGCAGGTCGCTGCCGCGCCATACCAGGAAGTCGAATTCGCCGATGGTCTGCGCGCCGCCGGCCTGGCTGGCGCTGGCGCGGACCTGCACATTGTGCGCGGCCAGCACGCCCAGGTGCTGCAGGTAGAACGTCATCAGCTTTTCCGCATAACGGCCGAGACGGCCGAAGGGCTGGAAGCTCAGGTGCGCATGCAATGCCGCCGGTTCCCGGTCCAGCCCGTGCAGCCAGCCGCGAGCCGCGTCGCCCGCGCCGGAACCGAGATGGGCCACCTTGCCCCGCCACTGCGGCGCCTCGGCGTCGAGCAGGCCGGGCGCGTCGATCAGCCAGGCAAGCGCCCGGACATGCGGGTCGGCAAGCTGCGCCCAGCGCTGGTGGAAACCTTCCTGGAACGCCGGCACGGCGTCAGCGACTGCCGGCATAGGCATTCATCGCCAGGCACAGGTCGGCCCAGGACTTGCCCTTGTCGGTCAGGCGGCGCAGCAGGTAGGCCGGGTGGTAGGTCACCACCAGCGGCAGGCCGCGGTATTCGAACACCTGCCCGCGCAGCTTGCCGACCGGGCTGTCCGCCGGCAGGCCGAGCAGCGAGACCGCGGCGGTCTTGCCGAGCGCGACCAGGATGGCCGGCTGGATCAGTTCGATCTGGCGCTGCAGGTAGGGCATGCAGGCGGCGGCCTCGTCCGGCGCGGGCGGCCGGTCGCGGCCGTCGTCGCCGGTCGGCCGGCACTTGACCACGTTGGCGATGAATGCGTTCTCGGTACGCGACAGGCCCATCGCCATCAGCATGTTGTCCAGCAGCTTGCCGGCGGGGCCGACGAAAGGCAGGCCCTGCAGGTCTTCATTGCGGCCCGGCCCTTCGCCGATGAACAGCCACTTCGCCTTGCGGTCGCCGACGCCGAACACGGTCCTGGTGCGGTCTTCGCAGAGGCGGCATTTGACGCAGCCCGCCACCGCGGTTTCCAGCGCATCCCAATCCATTTGCGCGACCTCGGAGGCCGGCGGCGCGGCTGGCGGTGCGGCCTGCGGCGTCACAGCCGGCGCTGCGGCCGGCGCGGGAGCCGGCGCCATCGCGGACGCGGCAGACGGCGTTTCCAGGGCAGCAGTAGTTTCCGCGGCGGCGGGCGCGGCGACGCCGGCATCCGGCCGGGCGCGACGCGTCCAGACCGGCCCGAGGCCCATCTCCTCGATGACCTGCTGCTTCCACTGGGCCCGGTCGCTCATAGCGGCGCCTTCATCACGATGGCGTTTTCCCGGGTATTGTCGGGAGCCGGATAGTAATTGCGGCGCACGCCGATCCGGGTAAAGCCATAGCGTTCGTAGATGGCGAGCGCGCGGTGGTTGGACGGCCGCACTTCCAGCATCACCGAGCGCATGCCCTTGTCGCGCGCGCAATCGTTCGCATGGGCAAGCAGCGCCAGGCCATACCCGCGTCCGTGCAGCGCCGGATCGACGGTGATGTTGAGCAGGTGGGCTTCATCCAGCGCCATCATCATCAGGAAATAGCCGACGATCTCGCGCCTGTCGTCCCGCGCGACCCGGCACAGGTAGCCGCTCCGTATCGAGTCGAGGAAATTGCCGCCGGTCCAGGGAAACGGGTAAGCCGCCTGTTCGATGCGCAGCACCGAGGGCACGTCATCCTCGCGCATATGGGAAAACCGGACCGGGCCGGTCTGCAGCCGCGCGTTCATGCCGCCTTCCCCGCCATGCGCTCCGCGGTGGTGAGCGCGACCTTGTTGCGCAGGTAGACCGGCTGCGCCGCCGCGGCGTCCAGCGTCTCGCCGCGCGACACGGCCAGGCGCGCCAGCGCAGCGACCTGGGCCGCATGCGGCATGATGCCGGGCTCGGCGGCGGCCAGGAAATCGCGGCCCGAGAACGCGTCGGCGTAGACGGCAAGGCCATTCCCGCAGGCCAGCACCGGGCCGCTCGGCGCGACGTCTTCCGGACTGGACAGGCGCGCCGGCATCACCGTCTGCCAGCCCGCCGCGCCATGCCGGAACTGGGCCCAGTACACTTCGCCCATCCTGGCGTCGAGCACGCACAGCACGTCGGCCGCGCCGGTTTTTTCGCGGCAGGCCTCGGCCATCGCGTCCAGCGTGCCGACCGGCGCCACCGGCAGGCCGGCGCCGAAGGCCAGTCCCTGCACCGCGCCGCAGGCGGTGCGCACGCCGGTGAAGGAGCCCGGCCCGGCGCCGTAGGCAATGGCGGCGCAGTCGGAAAGGCGGATGCCCGCCTCGGCCAGCAGCGCCTGCACCATGGGCAGCAGGTTTTGCGAGTGCGTCTGGACCGAGGCGGCGTCGCGCACCAGCAGGCGGTCTTTCAGCAGCAGCGCAACCGAAGCCAGTTCGGTGGAGGTTTCGATGGCGAGTATCGTAGGCATCCGGACATTTTACCGTGCCGGGCGCGATTGGACAGGCACTGCGCGCGCCGGATTGCGTACGGTAAAATAACGCGGATGAGCAGCCTGACCCTACAGCATGACAACCGCGCCGAACTGCTGGGCGCCCTTTCCGGCGACGTCTGGATCGTTGCCTGCCTGTGCGCCGCCTGGTGCGACGTCTGCCGCCAGTTCCGGCCCGCCTTCGATGCGCTGGCCGCGCGCCACCCGGACCACCGTTTCGTCTGGGTCGATATCGAGGATGAAGCCGAGATCGTCGGCGACTTCGACGTCGAGGATTTCCCCACCATGCTGATACAGCGCGGCGACACCGTGGTCTTCTTCGGCACGCTGCTGCCGGACGCCGGCCAGCTGCAACGTCTGCTGCAGGCGCAGCTGTCGATGTCGGCCAGCGAGCTGCAGGCGCAGGCTGCATCCACCGATCAGCGCCGCAGCTGGCAACGGGACTACAACTTGCGGGCGCGGCTCGCGGACGCGGTCGGTGCCTGAGTGCCGGATTGCCGGATTCCTTAAAGGCGTCCTAGTTTCCGGCTATCCCGGCCTGCGACGCCACGCTTCCGCGGCCGTCCGGAAGCGCCGGGTTCCCTGACGACGCATCCGCATAGCGCACACGCCCGGCAAACCCAAAAATCAAACGCAGCGCGCCGGCCGGATTGCAGGCCGCCTTGACAACTGTATATGCATACAGTACCTTGGCTGTCAACACCAGCAACAAGGCCAGGCGATGCGCATACTTTTTCTCGAATTCGACGGCGTGCTCCACCCGGCCAGCGCCACGTCGCGCGTGAGTCCCTATGGCACGCTCAAGACCAGCGCGCAGCGCGCCTGGCTGTTTCGCTGGGCATGGATACTCGACGACATGCTGGCCCGGCATCCGGATGTCGGCATCATCGTGCATTCGCACTGGAAGGGCCTGGCCGCGCAGCAGCAGCTGCAAAGCATGCTGGGGCCGGTCGGCAGGCGCATGGTCGGCGTGACGCCGGGCGGCGAACGCTGGCAAGGCATCACCGCCACCGCCGAAATCAACCATCTGCGCAACTACCGCATCCTCGACTCGCGCGCCAGCGCCTACCCGCCGCGGCTGGCGGAGCTGATCGCCTGCGACCCGGAAGCCGGCCTGCGCGAGTTCAGCGTGCTGCGCCAGCTGCAGCTGTGGCTGAAGACGCCGCAGTAGGCTAGCCGGAGCCAAAAAAAAATGGCTGCCCGTAGAGGCAGCCATTTTTCATTGCAGAAGGACTTCTGTGCGCAGCGTCAGTTCTGGTACTCGCAGGACTTGACGATGCCATAGACCGGGTCGCCGAACACGTTGTTGTTGCACGCAATCGCACCGGTTGCCGACCTGGTCGCAAAGACGCCGTTGGCGCCGTAGCGGACCTGGCGTGTGCCGGTAAAGCTGCAGGTGCCGTTCTCGCCGCTGCAGCGGGTCCAGGTCGGTGCGGTCACGACCGGGGCGGCAGGCGCCGGGGTCGTAACCACCGGTGCCGGCGTGACGACCGGTGCGGCCGGGGTGCTGGCGGTCACCGTGTCGGCATAGCTGCAGGACTTGACGATGCCGTAGGCCGGGTCGCCGAAAACGCCGTTGCTGCAGCTGATCGAGCTGGTGGCCGACTTGTAGCCATAGCTGCCGTTGGCGCCGTAGCGTACCTGGCGCGTGCCGCTGAAGCTGCAGACGCCGTTTTCACCCGCGCAATTGACCCAGGTGGTCGTGGTCGGGGCCGGGCTGGGAGTAGACGGCGTCGTCGGGGTCGGGGTCGGGGTCGGGGTCGGGGTCGGGGTCGGGGTCGGGGTTGGCGCAGGCGTCGTGGCGCCGGACGCTTCATAGGCACCGATGTCGATTGCGCCGGCCAGCGTACGCGCTTCGCTGCCCGCGACATGCTTGTACTGCGCGGTTGCCAGCAGCGACACGCCGCTTGCGGCGGCGCCGGCCACCGTGCCGGCGTTGATCACCGGCGAGCCGCTGGCCGGGCGCAGGTCGAAATTGGCGCGATCAACGAATGCCGGCGACAGCGTGCGGTAGTTGCTGCGGTCGGTGGCGCTGGACTGGGTGTTGACCGTCCCGGTGCCGACAAACAGGTTGTTCTGCATCAGCACCGGCTTGCTGACGCCGCCGCCGGTCATGATGAAGGTGCCGCGCGAGCTGTCGTCGTTGAGGAAGGTGTTGTTGACCACGTACAGGTCGTGGCCGGTGTTGCTTGCGCCTTCCTCGCCATAGGCTACCAGCGCCGGGTTGTTGTTGCCGGCCGGCTGCTGGATCACGTTGCCGATGATGTAGCTGGTGCCGGCGTTCGGCAGGTCGATCTCGTAGCTGGGCTTGTAGACCGAGCTGGAAAAACGGCTGTAGACGATCGTGTTGGTGTTGGCGCGCGACTTCAGGTTATGGCCGACCTTGGCGTCGTGCGAATAGCTGTTGCGGAACACCAGGCTGTTAACATGCCCGATGTAGAGGTTATGGGAATAGCCGTCGCCATAGCCGTTGTTGGCGAATTCGGAGTTCTCGATGACGACATTGGTCACGCCGTCGTTATTGGTCAGGATGCCGTTTTCGTTGTCATGCAGGTAGCTGCCGCGCAGCGTCAGGTCGCGGCCGTCGAGGCGGATCGCCGCACCGTTCCGGTCGGGCACCGTCGCGCCGAACATTTCCACGTTTTCGATCACGGTGCCGACGCCGCTGACGACCCAGGTGCCCTTGCCCATCGAATTGGCGCCGTTGGCATTGATCTTCGGGCGGCCATTGACGCCGCGGATCGTCAGGTTGTTCGGATAGACGCCGCAGACGTCGCCGACATAGCTGCCGCTGGCGTCGATTTCAACGATGTCATTGTTCTTGGCCGCGGCGAAAGCGCGGCATGGGGTTGAATAAGTTTTGCCGGGACCGACCGACAGCGTGCCGGCGGAGGCAAGGCTGGAAAACATCAGGGCACTGATAGCGGCAGCGGACAGCGCGGAGCGTCGGCAAGGCAGCGGGAACTGGAAGGAGGACATGGAAAGGATTCTCTCTGGTGTGTGTACGATAACGTTTCTCTACATCAACTAACGCCGATATTGACACAGAGAAACACCAGATAGTTCATTCCTTACGGAAATATTTTCCGTTTTGTCGCGAAAATCTCCAAAAGATTTAAAGGAATAGCAAGAAACTTTCTAGAAAAGAAAGTCAAATTGTTTAATCCTTGCCAAAGTTTTAATGTCATCGCCGCGCCGGACTGCCCGCGATGGGGCACGGCGGGCGTCTACGGCGATCCGGGCGTCGATGCGCCCGTCTGGACTTGAATGAACGCGCCGGATAGCGGCGTTCAGGACCGGTCAGGCTGCGCGGTGTTAGCAGCAGCCGGTGCCTGCGGCGTCGTCAGCGTCGGCGTTGGCGCTGGCGCTGGCGCTGGCGTTGGCGTTGGCGTTGGCGTTGGCGTTGGCGTTGGCGTTGGCGTTAGCGTTGGCGTTGGCGTTGGCGTTGGCGTTAGCGTTGGCGTTGGCGTTGGCGTTGGCGTTGGCGCTGGCGTCGGCGTCGGCGTTGGCGTCGGCGTCGGCGTCGGCGTTGGCGTTGGCGTTGGCGTTGGCGCTGGCGTCGGCGTCGGCGTCGGCGTCGGCGTCGGCATTGGCGTTGCCGCGCCGGGCGGCGCCGACGGCGGCACGTCGCTTGCGACCACCGGCGCCGGCGGTACTGCCGGCTCGACCGGGGCCGCGCCGACGATTTCATTGTGCCGCAGCGCCTCGTTGATTTCCGCGGTCATGTCGCTCTTGACTTCCATCCAGGCATCGAGCGCATCGGTCCAGACCCGCAGTTCGAATTCGAGCTGGTCGATGCCGCGCCGAACGAACAGCACCTCCGGCCCCGGCGACTGCATCACGTGCTTGTTGCGTCGGGCCACGCCCAGCACCAGTTCGCGGGCGCGGGCCACATCGGCGTCGAGCTTCAGCAGCACCGTGACGCTGATCTGGCGGCGGCCGCTGGACAGGGTCCAGTTGATCACCTTGTCGGAAATGAGCTTGCCGTTCGGGATGATGACTTCCGCGCCCGCCGTGCTCTGTATGACGCTGGCCCGGATGCCGATGCGCTGCACGCGCCCGGTCTGCCCGTCGATCTCTATCGTGTCGCCGACCTTGATCGGCCGCTCGAACAGCACGATCAGCCCGGAAATGAAGTTGTTGACGATGTTCTGCAGGCCAAAGCCGATGCCCACGCTGAATGCACCGGCCAGGATGGTGAATTTCGTCATGTCCACGCCCATTGCCCCGAGCGCGATGACAAAGCCGGACAGCAGCACCAGGTAATGGACGACCCGGTTGATCGCATACGGCAGGCCGCGCTCCAGGTGCAGGTTGGGGAAAATTTCCTCTTCCAGGACGAAGCGGGCCAGCCGCGACAGCAGGAAGGTGAACCAGACCGTAAGCGCGAAGGTAATCACGCTGCCGACCGATGTTTCGAGTGAGCCCAGCGGCAGCATCGCCGCCCAGAGCGACTGCGCATGGACGAACAGCGGCTGCAGCAGGCCGAGCGCGCGCAGCGTCAGGCTCAGCCAGACCAGAAAGCCGACCCATTTCAGGAAGCGGTTGAAGCGGCTGGTCAGCAGCGGCGTATGGCGTCGCGTCATGCCGAGGAAGGACAGCGGCGGCACGCACAGCAGCGCATGCAGCAGCCCTTCGCCGACGCGGGTCAGCGCATAGGTGACGACGGCGCTGAAGGCGCTGAAAAACGCGGTGGTCGCCAGCATGTCGGCCAGGCGCACGTAGCCGGCGATATTGGCCGCAAGGGCCAGCGTGAAGACGACCAGGCCGGGCCAGGCGCCGTAGCGCACCGCGCGCCAGGCGGCGGTCTGGGTCCAGGGCGGCCCGTCCGCCGTGCGGCGCGACTGGATCAGGGTCAGCGCCAGCGCGACCAGGAACAACACGGTCTCGGCCAGCAAAGTCCAGCGCCAGATCACCGGCATCGGCGTCAGGATGCCGCGCAGCTTGTCGATCACGTAGAAGCCGATGACCGCATACAGCACCGGGTACAGGTGGCGCTCGATCACGCGGCGGGAAAACAGCAGCGTCGGGATCGCGCTGAACACGCCGCCGGCTATCCAGAACATGCGCGGCGCGCGCGGATAGAACCAGGCGGTCAGCAACAGGCTCAGCAGCAGCGCGCTGACCACCGGCATCTCGAATATCTTGCCGGTGCGGCGCAGGTTGCCGTCGGTCTGGCTCAGCACCCTGACCTTGCTGCGTATCAGGTACAGCAGCGCGGCGAGCAGCGCCAGCACCGCCGCATGGATGCCGAAGCGCTGCCCGTTTTCGCGGATGTAGTCGACCAGCGCGACCGCTTCGCCGACGCCGCCCGGCCCGGCATCCGGCAGCATGCGGGATTCGCCGCTGAGCGGGTTGGTCTGCCAGATCAGCGGGCTGTCGGCATAGAACAGGCGCGCGGCGGCCCGCTCGCTGGCCTCGGCCAGCGCCTGGGTGGCCTGCGCGGCGCGGGCGCCGACCTCGGCGGACTGGCCCTGCAGCGCCAGCACGCGGGCGCGGCGTTCAAGCACGGTCTTGCGGATCTTGGCCACATCGTTGGCCACTTCGCGCACCCGGGTCAGCACCGCCGCCGGCGCGGCGCCCGTCACAGCAGCCTCGCGGGTGGCGCTCCAGGTCGCGTCGAGTTTGTCGAGTTCGGCCAGGTCGCGGTCCAGCTGCGACGCCGCCTTGGTCAGTTCCCGCGTGATCGCGGCCGACCGGTTTTCCAGGTAGCGCCATTCGGCTTCCAGGCTGCGTATGGTTTCCAGCGGCGTATTGTGCGTAAGGAGCCGCCGCATCTCGACCGTGCGCACGGCCATGTCGCGCGCAAGCACCGGCAGCTCGTCGCTTGCCGTATCCAGCGCGTCAAGGTTGCGGCTGCGGGACTCGAAGCGCCCAATCAGCGCACTTGCCGCCTCCGCCTCGACGGCGACATCGGACAGCGCAATCGGCGCCGGGGCGGGCGGCGCGGCGGCGGCGGGCGCGGCCGCGGCCGGCGCTGGCGCCTGGGCGCCGGCAGGCATGCCGGCAAACAGCGACAGCGCTGCCAGGAACATCGCGATGAGGAACAGGCGGGAACGGGAGCTGCGCCGGGCGGAGGCGGCAAAGGCGGCAGCCGCGCGGGCTGGAAAACGGCCGGTGTCGGAATACGTCATCGATACCCTGGTTGCATTGATCAAGCCGCATTGTAGCCAAACGCATGGTCAGGGGTTTCCGACAGGATCAAGCGTCGGCGGCGCGGCCCGGCCGGCCTCAGCCGGAATGGGGCGACTTGCGTACAATGCCAGCTTGTCCGCTGCATCCGGCCCGCCATGCGCAGGCCGCCCGATGCGCGCCATCCAATTCACCCTACTCTGCCCGCCGCCATGAAGTGGACCATCATCACGATTTACGTGCTTTCCATCCTGCATATTCATTTCCGCGGCAGGGTGCGCCTTCCGTTCTTCCGGCAGATCTTCGACCATTCGTCGTTCGTCTCGCCGCTGAACACCTTCATGCACATGTTTTCGGGCGTGCCGGCGACGCCCTACCTGCCGACCAGCCGCTTCCCGGAGCTGCTGCCGCTGCAGCAGAACTGGGAAATGATCCGGGCCGAGGCGCTGAACCTGATCGAACTGCAGAAGATCAGCGCGGCGCAGAAGAACGACGACGCCGGCTTCAACTCCTTCTTCAAGACCGGCTGGAAACGGTTCTACCTGAAATGGTACGACGCCAGCCATCCGTCGGCGGAAAAGCTGTGCCCGAACACGGTGGCGCTGCTGCGCAGCATCCCGACCGTGAAGGCCGCGATGTTCGCCGAACTCCCGCCCGGCGCCAAGCTCAACAGCCACCGCGACCCGTTCGCCGGTTCGCTGCGCTACCACCTCGGCCTGGTCACGCCCAACAACGACAGCTGCTTCATCGATGTCGACGGCCAGCGCTACAGCTGGCGCGACGGCGAGGCGGTGGTGTTCGACGAGACCTACATCCACTGGGCCAAGAACGAGGGCAGCAGCAACCGGGTGATCCTGTTCTGCGACATCGAGCGGCCGATGCGCTACCGCTGGGCGCAGGTGATCAACAAGTGGCTGGGCCGCACGGTGATGACCGCGGCCAGCTCGCCGAATGAAACCGGCGACCAGACCGGCGGCATCAACAAGGTGTTCCGGGTGTTCTGGCATGCCGGCCAGTACCGGCGCCGCTTCAAGGCCTGGAACCGCACCGTCTATTACATCGTCCGCGCGCTGCTGATCGCCGCGGTGGCGGCCTGGATCATCTTCGGCTGACCCGCGGCCGTCCCGGTCGCCGGCCGGGCGCCCGAAGAATCAGAAGTCCCGCAGGTCGGCCACTGCGGCCGCGCCGAACGCCGGGCTCAGCGCAAAGTCCAGCAGCCGCTTCGCGCAGTCCTCTGGGCTGGCCAGCGCGCCGTTCGCCTTGAGCGCCTCGAACTGGTCGCGCAGCGGAAAGCGTTCGACGTCGGTAGCCCGGATCTGGGCCTGCATGTCGGTGTCGATGACGCCCGGCGCCAGGCTTACGATGCGCAGTCCCGGCGACTGGTCCAGCGCCGCGGCGCGGGCATGGTGGTCCAGCGCTGCCTTGCTGGCGCAATAGACCGCCCAGCCCGGATACGCATTCCGCCCGGCTCCGCTCGAGACATGCAGAACCCTGCGGTCCGCGCCGTCGATCGCGGCCACCGCGGCGGCCAGCATCAGCGGCGCGGCCACGTTCAGGCCGATCGCATGCGCCACTTCCGCCGGCGCATGGCTGGACAAGGGGCCGACCGGCTGCAGCATGCCGGCGTTATTGATCAGCAGCGCCCGGTCCGCGCCGGAAAGGAAGGACTCCAGCGCGCCGCCGGCCAGCCAGCCAGACAACGCGGCCGTGTCGGACAGGTCCAGCGCCACTTGCGTCACGCCCTGCATGTCCGCGCCCCGCTTGCGGGCCAGCGCCAGCACGGGAATGCCGCGGCCGGAAAGTTCGGCCGCGATTGCCGCGCCGAGGCCGCGGCTGTGTCCGGTCAGGACGACTTTGATTGCACTCATCATTTCTCTCCACGTTAGGGCACAGGCGGCACAAGCAGCGCAGCCGGCACAGGCGGCCGGCTAGGCGGCCAGCGCCTGGCGCGCCATTTCGCGTATGCCGTCAAAAGACTTGCATGCGGCTATGAACAGGTTGTTGTGGCAGAACACGGCATCCGGCACGCCGGTCGCGGCGGCCAGGCCCTCGCCCTGCAGCCCGGCCCATGGCGTCGGCAAGTCCTTGCGGGCGTCGAAGGTGTCGCTGCTGGTGGGCACCGTGTGGATCATGTAGCGCTGGTCCGCCAGGCTATGGCTGATCACGAACAGGACGTCGGGCATTTCGTTGCGGACGATGCCGGCCCACGGCAGCGCGCTGTTTTCCAGGAACAGCACGCGGCCGCCTTCCATCCGCTCGGACTGCCGCACCTGCTGCACCGCGAGCATCGCGCCGACGCGGTAGGCAACGCCGTTGGCCATGATGTCGGCCGCGAGTTCCATCGCCCGGCGGAAGCGCTCGAGCCTGATCGCATCGGCCGCCGCGGCGCTGCCGGCGGTCTGCTCGTCGAGCCAGCCCGGGTTGAAGCCGGAAATGATGGCCGACAGCCCGTATCCGCCCGGCGCGTTTTTCGCCGCGCCGGTGTCGGACATGTCGAGGTACTGCACCACGTCGCCGTCGATCGCCGCGGCGATTTCGCGCGCCTGTTCCGGCGTCAGGCTGTGGCCGGTGCGCTGCTCTGCCAGCAGGCTGACGCAGCGCGGCCCATGGGCTTTCCAGACCAGGCCCGCGCTCGCATACACCACGCCGGACGGCCGCGCACCCTGGAAGCCCTTCTGATGATGGTCGAAGCGTCCGCGCTCCGGGTCCCAGATGCCGCCGACGTCGACGGCGAAATCGGCCGCTTCGATCAGCGCGGGATCGCGGGTGCGGACCAGTTCGCTGCCGGGGAAAACCAGGTCCAGCACGGCGACGGCCCAGACATCGTCAGCATGAAATTTTCCGGAGTGTGTTGCAATGATCATAAAGGACCGAAAGGAAGGAAGATGGCCGAAATGGCGCCCTTCATTCTACCGGGCAAGCGGCTGGCCGGGGCGAGGCTGCGCAATACGCCGGGAAATGCCGCCGCTACAATGAACCCTACCGCCTTGTCCTGCCGCTGCGGCGGCGCCGGGAGTCGTCAATGAAAACCATCGCCATCGCCACCGCCGTCGTCATGCTCAGCCTTGCAGCCACCGGCTGCACGGGCCTGCGCAGCAAGCCCTACCAGGCCAGCGACACCACCGCGTCGAACGCAACGCAGCGCCAGGCGCCCGGGCCGACCCAGCGCAGCGCACAGCGCACGTTCAACCCGGACGGCAGCCTCGGCACCTACTTCGGCACCTGAGGCCGCGGCAAGAGGCCAGATCCCTGGCCTTCGGCATGCATCGTCCAGCGCCCTGCCCCGCATTCAGCGCCGGGGTTTGTCCAAACCCGTGCCAGCTGCATTCATACGCAACTAGTCGCCCAACCCCTGCTCTCACTGGCTGCGCAAGGCCGGGCTCCGCGACGGGTCGTCCGCCGGCCCTTGCACCAAGGAGAATAAAGATGGCAAGGATTCAGCAATCGGTGGATATCAAGGTCCCGCCGCAGGTCGCCTACAGCCAGTTGATCCGGTTCGAGGATTACCCGCGCTTCATGGACGAGGTCGAATCGGCGGAACAGGTCGACGACACCCATGTGCGCTGGACCACCCGGATAGGCGAGCATACCCATGACTGGCAGTCCGAAGTCGTCGACCGCAAGCCTGACCAGCTGATCGAATGGCGCAATGTCGAAGGCCCGGTCAGCACCGGCCGCTTCGAGGTCCAGGCGCAGGGCGCGGACAATGTGCGCGTGAGCTTCACCATCGACTCCGAAGCGACCACCGCGGGCGACGCCGCCGACGCGCTTTCCCGCCAGGTCGAGGCAAACCTGCAGCGCCTGAAGCAGATGCTGGAAGGCGCCGGCGCGGCTGCCGGCGGCGGAGCGCAGCCGCAGCCGAGCGAACCGGCGCGGCAGAGCAGCGAGGGTTACGGCGATGTCGGCACGTCGGATAAGGCGGCGCCCACGAACTGAGGCTGGCCGGCTGCATCGTTCCGGGCAATAATGTGCGTCCCCGGATTTTACGAGCGCGCCCGGCAGCGGACGCGCCACAGCCACATGCAGATTGAATCGATACGCCAGCGCCTGCGCGGCCTGGGCGCCCTGCCCATCCACGAGCAGCGAGTGCTGCGCGACTGGCTGCAGGCGCTGCCGCACGACCGCGGCCGGCGCCGGCCCGACGACTTCCTGCCCAAGCCGCTGCGGGCTGCATTGCCGGCCATCGACGAAGAGCTGCGAAGCATCGTCCGCCTGATTTCATCCCATTCGACCGACGACACGTCGGCGCGCCTGCTGGTCGGCCTGGCCGACGGCCAGACGATCGAAAGCGTGCTGCTGCCGCGCGGCGGCGTCTGCGTGTCCAGCCAGGTGGGCTGCGCGGTCGGCTGCCAGTTCTGCATGACGGGGCGTAGCGGGCTGATCCGCCAGGTCAGCAGCGGCGAGATCGTCGCGCAGGTCGCGCTGGCAAGGACCATCCGCCCGGTAAGGAAAGTGGTCTTCATGGGCATGGGCGAACCCGCGCACAACCTCGACAACGTGATGGACGCGATCGCCCTGCTCGGCACCGAGGGCAATATCGGCCACAAGAACCTGGTGTTCTCGACGGTCGGCGATCCGCGGGTTTTCGAACGGCTGCCGCAGGCGCTCGTGAAGCCGGCGCTCGCGCTGTCGCTGCATACGACCAAGCCGGCGCTGCGCGAACTGCTGCTGCCCCGTGCGCCGCGGATGACGCCATCGGAACTGGTCGAGCTGGGCGAGCGGTATGCGCGGCTGACCCATCATCCGGTGCAGTACCAGTGGACGCTGCTCGACGGCGTCAACGACGGCGACGACGAGATCGACGGCATCGTCGCCCTGCTCAAGGACAAGTACGCGGTGCTCAACATGATCCCCTACAACACCATTCCCGACCTGCGGTTCAGGCGGCCCAGCTGGGACAAGGCGCAGCACATTGCCCGTGTCCTGCATGGTCGCAGCGTGCTGACCAAGCTGCGCGATTCGGCCGGCCAGGACGTGGACGGCGGATGCGGGCAGCTGCGGGCGCGCGCAGCCGGGTCCGGCGCCCAGGTGATCGCGCTGCGCCGCGCGGGTTGAGCGCGGCGCTCGACCCCGTCAGCGCATCCGGTCCCGCGTGCTGACCACGGCAAGGAAGATCTCCCGCAGGAACACCGTGAGGCCGACGATGAACGCGGCCATCGCGAAGACGAACAGGCAGGCGATGCCCAGCGACACGTTGGCGCCGAGGACGGCGCCGACGAAGCCGGCCGCGATCAGCAGCCCGACGAACAGCGCGCACAGCACCTCGCAGGTCAGCGCCAGGTAGATCAGCCACAGCCGGCGGCGCAGCACCTGCAACTCCATCTCGTCCCGCGCCTCGGTGCCCGGCCCGGCCCTGCTCAGCCGTTCGTCCAGTACGCGAATCCGGTCGACCGCGCGCGACAGCCGGTTGATCAGCACGCCGATGATGGACGCCACCGCATTGAGCAGGAACACCGGCGCAATCGCAAGCTGGATCAGGTGGGTGACGTCGGTCAGGTTAGTTAACGGAAACACGGCTCGCCCTCAGGTCGACTGCGACAATGCGGACCGGCCGCCACGCGAACTGCCGGTGCGCACTCACCCACCGGCCAGCGTGCCGAGCAGGCGCAGGATGGCCCGCAGCGCCTGGAACAGTTCGCCGAAGCCGTGAAAGATGCCCTTGATCGTATCGACCAGTTCGCCGATGCCTGCGACCAGGTGCAGCGCGCTGCCTGGCATTTCACTCATCATGCATTCCCGGATTCCTTGAAGATTGGCTGTGCCAGCGCTGCAGCCGATGCGGACCGCACAATGCGCCGGCTGGCGAAAGACACGCAAGTATAAGGTGTTGCGGGAAGAATGACGGATAGCCGTGAGATGGGCGGGCCTGTCGCGGCGGTCGGCCACAAGGCCAGATCGCGGAAGCGCCCCGGCGTTCAGCCCAGCCAGCCCAGAATGGTGAGGATCAGTTCGATCGCCTGTTCAGGCGCATGTTCGGCAGCCGCTTCCTGCAAGCCCTGCAACGATGTGGAATACGTTTCAGTCAGCGCAAGCAGGATGGATCGCCGCTCGCCCTCGTTGCATGCCTTGAAGCGCTGGCGCCACCGCAGCACCGTGGTGTTGTCGACGCCGCAGATTTCCGCGCTCTTCCGTATGCTTTTCTGCTGCGAGACCGTATGCAGGAAAAGGAACCACTTGTCCTTGCTGCGCAGGCGGGCCAGGCTGGTGCCGGTCAGGGGATTGAAGGTGCGCTGGCATTCGCCGCACCGGTAACGGGGCAAGCCGCCCGATGCGCCCCAGCGCTGCACATTGCTGCTGGCGCAGTGCGGACAGAGGCGGCCCTGCGCGGCCGGTGCGGCTTCTGCGGAAGGCGGCGTCCGGCTCTCCCGGTCGCCGCCATCGCCTGACGCAGAATCGCTCATCATCGCCAGGCCCGCGGCGCACGCTGGCGCCGCGCATCGACGACAACGTCATGCATACTGCTTGGTGCGCCGCAGCTCTTCCTTTTCAACTTTGCCATTCGACTCTTCAATGCAACGCTTGCGCATCGGCGCCAGCGTCGTCCGTGCCAGGATGCCGGCGCCTATCGTGATGACCGCGCCGACGATGAACACGCGGTCCCAGTTGCCATGCACGGCCAGCAGTGACGCCAGCGGCACGAGGATGGCCGCCGTGCCCTTGGCAGTATACAGCGTGCCCGCATTGGCGGCAGCGTTCCGCGCGCCGAACGTGTCTGATCAGATAGCGGGGAAGATCGAAAAGATTTCGCCCCAGAACAGGAAGATGAGCGCGGCGAATGTCATGAAGGCCACCGGGTGGTGTCCGAACTTCATCAGGCCCAGCATCGCCAGCCCCTCGCCGATGAACACGATCATCATCACGTTCTCGCGGCCGATGCGGTCCGAGATGAAGCCGCACAGCGGACGGGTGAAGCCGTTGCAGAGATTATCGATGGACAGCGTCATCGTCAGCAGCGGAAGCGTGAGGCCGAACACGCTGACCGGCAGATTGGCAAGCCCGTAATCCTTCGCGATCGGCCCGATCTGCGCGGTCGCCATCAGGCCGCCCGCCGCGACCGCGACGAACAGCAGGTACATCAGCCAGAACACCGGCGTCTTGATCATCTGCCCGGCCGTGTAATCGGCCTTGGTGGCGACGATGCGCGGCACCGGGACCGCACCGGGCCGGATGACCGGCCGCACCAGGAACAGCGAAAGGATGAAGATGATGACGCCCTGCGCAATGCCGAAAAACAGGAATGCATGCTCGTAGCCGCTGGACTGGATCATGTTCCCGATCGGGATCACGGTTACCGCAGCGCCCGCGCCGAAGCCGGCTGCGGTGAGCCCGGCCGCCAGGCCGCGCTTGTCGGGAAACCACTTGAGCGCATTGCCGACACAGGTGCCGTAGACGCAGCCGGCGCCGATGCCCGCAATGATCGCGCCGGCATACAGCATCACCAGGCTCGACGCATACGAGTCGATCACCCAGCCGAGTCCCGCCATCAGGGCGCCGAAGGCAACCACAGGCCGCGGCCCGAACTTGTCCACTGCCCAGCCCTCGATCGGCACGAGCCAGGTCTCGACCACGATGAAGATCGAGAACGCGAGCTGGATCGCCGGCAGCCCCCAGTGGTTCTTGGCTTCCATCGGACTGACGAACAGTGTCCATGCATATTGCAGGTTCGCGACCAGCCCCATGCATACGATGCCGATGATGAGCTGCATCCATCGATTCGGGTAGCGCCTGCTGCCCGGTGCTTCAGGTATTTTCTGCGTCATTTCAGTCTCCATGATTATGTTTTGGTCAAGCTGTTGCGGCAATCCACCTGCATGCGCCTCATGCGCCTGCTGCGTCATCGATGGTTGAGTGATTCGTCGTTAGCTGCCTACCGGCGCCTGAGCGGCACATGCTGCGGAGACCTTGCCAGCAGCGGGCATTGCTCGCAGCCGGGCTGTGCCGCGGCCGCGGCAGGCGCATGCTCCGCATCCATGTACAGCTGCTCGATGCTGACCACTTCAGGGTCGGGCAAACTGACCTTGAAATAGATGCAAAGTCCAACGGCTTCCATCACGCTCATGACGAAAATAAAAATCACCCAGCGGGGTATGAACTGTGTATTTGGCGGTTGCTGCATGGGGTGGAAGATAGAAGTTGGAACTGGCCGGGTAATTGACCGCGGTCAATTTAAGGAAATGGTTTTTTTGACTACGCGGCGGTCGCCGATAGCGTTACGTGTTGGTCAAAAACAGGCAATGGCAAAACATCGTGAAGGCTGTTTGCGCCCCTGGAATCTGGCGCTTCTTGCATCGCCAACAGCTAACGCGAACACCAAAATTTTTTTGAATTGATGAGCTTGCAGATCCCATCTGGCGCACTCCGCATAAGCCCATCCGCGGCCTGCGGCAATTGGATGCGTCCTTCCGTTCTTCGCCGGCTACTCATTGCGGGACGCTATGCCGGACAATGAATGGCACGATGCGGAAGGTCACATTCGGGTCCTGCAAGGCCGTTTTCGAGCGCAACGCTTTCATTCCGCAATTCGTCCATTCGGTCCATCTGGATAGCGGCTCGAATTATTTCCTGCGCATTGCGAATTAAATCTTCAATCGATAGTCAATTCAATAGGCCGTCATGAATTGAACGCGCATTGGTTTTAATGCGCCTGCCAATTCACGGCTGCCTGTCAATCACGATAAAGATCCCTGCTTCATTCGCAAGGCAGGGACAAACACCCGGGAAGCTCGGCATTGGAATCGAACCGGACATGACATCAATAACTGGAGACACAATGAAATCGTTTCAATTACGGAGACACGTATCGGGCGCAGTGCTTGGCAGTCTTTGTTTGATCATTGCGGGTTGCGGCGGCAGCGACAGTAACGACGAATCCAACACGCCTGCCATCGCGGCGCCCACCGCAACACTGCTGTCGTCGCGGGCCGAGTATGTCAGCGGCGGCAATGCGCTGGTCGACATCAACCTGCCTGCGGTGCCGGCCGGGACTGCGGCGCCCGCACTCAAGGTGGTGCTCAACGATGCCGATGTGAGCAGCGCATTCAAGGCAGACCCGGCGAATCCGGGCCACATGATCGGGCTCGTAAGCGGCCTGAAGGACGGGGACAACAACCTGACCGCGACCTATGGCGGCAGCCCCGCGGCGCTGAAGCTCACCAACTATCCGATCGTCGGCCCGATGTTCTCCGGTCCGCGGATTACGCCCTTCATCTGCCAGACCGCCACCCTTGCGCTGCCGGACGGAACCCGCCTGCAAGGCCAGCCGAACGATCCCACCTGCTCCGCGCCGACCAACGTGCAGTATGCATACCGCAGCAGCGCCAATACCTTCAAGCCGCTGCCCGACCCCAAGGCGCTGCCGGCGGACCTGGCAACCATCACCAAGGCAAGCGGCGAAACCGTGCCCTACATCGTCCGTGTCGAAACCATGACCATCGACCGCGGCATCAGCCAGATCACGATGCTGTTCGACCCGTCGAAGGACAGCGACCCCTCGCCCACCGCCCGTCCGCGCAACTGGAACGGCCGTCTGGTCTACGGACACGGCACCGGCTGCGTCGGCGGCTGGTACATCCAGGGCGGCGCATGGGGATACAACCCGCTGAACGACACCTGGCTGTCGCGCGGCTATGCAGTCGCGTCCAATACGCTGAACCATCCGACCAACAGCTGCAATGCGGTGCTGTCCGGCGAAGCCGCGACGATGACCAAGGAATATTTCATCGAGCGCTACGGCGTCCCCGCCTTCACCATGACGGTCGGCACGTCCGGCGGCGCCTATTCGAGCCTGCAGCTTGCCGATGCCTTCCCCGGCCTGTTCGACGGCGTGTTTGTCGACGCCACCTTCCCAGATGCGCTTGCGATTGCGATGTCCGGCATGGATGCGCACCTGCTGTCGAATTACTTCCTCGGCGGCTCCGGCTCCGCAGCCACCTTCACGTCCGCGCAGCAGGCCGCCGTGTCGGGTTATGCGAACCCGCTCACCCTGGTCGCCAACGGCAACCAGATGGGCCGCACCGACCCCGTGCCGGGCAGAAGCGCCCCGACCTTCCCGGGCGTCGGCAACTATGCGCCGGCGGTCTGGAATGCGGCGGTCCCGACGGCCCTGCGGTACAACCCGACCGGCGCAAGCCCGAACTTTGCCGGCGCGCGGCCCACGGTGTTCGACGCCAGCGTCAACATCTACGGCAAGGCCAGGAACCCGCTCGACCCTTCGGGCGCGTCGAGCTATGCGCTGCGCCCGTATGACAACGTCGGCGTCCAGTACGGCCTGAGCGCATTGAACGCCGGCGCGATCACGCCGACCCAGTTCCTCGACCTTAACGAGTCTGTGGGCGGCTTCGACACGGACGCCAACCCGGTGCCGGCGCGCAGCGTGGGCAATGCGGGCGCGATGCAGCGCGCCTACCAGGCCGGGCTGATGCTGTCGGGCAGCGGCGGGCTTGCCTCGCTGCCCATCATGGACACGACGGCGATCTATTCGGAAGACACGTCCAACTACCACATGCAGTGGGAGCATTTCGCCGTGCGTGAACGGCTGATCCAGGCCAACGGCAATGCCGACAACCAGGTGATGTGGCGCGGCGGGCCGTCGACGGCGCCGATATCGACCGGCAATGCGCTTGCCATCTCGACCTTCGAGCAGTGGATGGAAAAGATCGTCGCGGACAAGGCGGCCGGCAGCGCAATCGAGAAGGTCCTGCGCAACAAGCCCGCTGCCGCAGTGGACGGCTGCTTCGACCCTTCGCTGAAGTTCATCGCCGAGAAGCAGACGCTGGGCGTCAACGACTCGACCTGCAACACCTTGTTCCCGTCCTATACGATGCCAAGGTACCAGGCCGGCGGCCCGCTGGCGGCGAATGTCTTCAAGTGCCAGCTGAAGCCGGTCAGCGCAGCGGACTACAAGGTCACGTTCAGCGGCCCGGAACTCGCCCGCCTGAATGCGATTTTCCCGTCCGGCACCTGTGACTGGACCAAGCCGGGCGTTGGCCAGACCAGGGTGGTGACCTGGCCGTCCGTCGGTCCGTCTGCTGCCAATCGCATCTTCGATGTGACGGCGCAGCAGTAGGGAGCAATGCCATGCCGGACCTGGCTGTCAGCCCGGTCCGGCGGCGTCAGTACAGCGACGACTTCAGCCGTTCCGGCAGGTTTGCGTCATAGCTGCGGCCATCGATGTCCGACTGGCTCAGGGCTTCGAGGATGGCCCCGGCGCTGGGCAGCGCAGTGCGTTCGATATGACGTTCCGGGTTCCATAACTGCGAACGGAGAATGGCGCGCGAGCACTGGAAGTAGACCGCATCGACATGCACCACCAGCACCGAGCGCGGCGGCTTTTCGTCGATCGCGAAGGAGGCGAGCAGCGCCGGGTCGGTCTGTATCGCGGCCCGCCCGTTGACGCGCAGGGTTTCCCCCATGCCCGGGATCAGGAAGATCAGCGCGACCCTTGGGTCGCGGATGATGTTGCGCAGGCTGTCGATCCGGTTGTTGCCGCGGCGGTCGGGAAGCAGCAGCGTCTTTTCATCGTGGACCTGCACGAACCCGGCCGGGTCGCCCCGGGGCGATGCATCGAGTCCTTCCGGGCCGCTGGTCGCCAGCACCGCGAATGGCGACGCCTCGATGAACTTCCGGTAGAGCGGATGGACGTGGTCCGCCTCCTTCCTGATGGACGCCGCGATCGGCGCGCCGTAGAGCGCTTCCAGCGCGGCGATATCGGAAACCTGGTAACGGTGATCTATTTCGGTCAAGGCAATGCTCCGTGCAAGGTGGTTGGACAGGACATCGCCCAACGTTATCAGACCTTGCGCACAGGCTGCACCCCTTTTCGTTCAAACCGCCGCATGCCTTATTTATTCGCCGACGGGAAGAACAGCTGCTCGCCATCGACCTTGTAGCTGGCTATCTTCTTCTGGCCTTCATCGGACGTGATCCAGTCGATCAGCTGCATCGCCCCCTTGTAATTGACTTCCTTGTGCCGGGCCGGATTGACCGCGATGATGCCGTACGGGTTGAACATTTTCGGGTCGCCCTCGACGACGATCGCAAGGCCGGTCTTGGCCCGATAAGCGCCATAGGTTGCGCGGTCCGTCAGCGTGTATGCCTGCATTTCCGCAGCCATGTTCAGCACCTCGCCCATGCCCAGCCCGGCAGACACATAGGCGCTGCCTTCGGGCCTGGCGCCGACGTCCTTCCAGTAGGCTTTCTCCATCTGGTCCGTGCCGGAATTGTCGCCGCGCGAGATGAATTTCGCCTTGCTGTCAGTGATCTTCTTCAATGCCTTCAGCACGTCGCGGCCGCCCTTGACGCCGGCCGGGTCGGACGTCGGGCCGACGATGATGAAGTCGTTGTACATCACGTCGCGCCGGTTGACGCCGTGGCCTTCCGCGACGAACTTGTCTTCCGACGGCCGCGCATGGACCAGGGTCACGTCGACGTCGCCATTCTTCGCCATCTCGAGCGCCTTGCCGGTGCCCACCGAAATGACATGGACGCGCATATTGCTCTTCGCCTCGAATGCCGGCAGCAGGTATTTCAGCAGGCCCGAGTTCTCTGTGCTGGTCGTGGTGGAAAGCTTGATGACTTCCTGCGCCAGCGCCGGCAGCGCCGCCACCGCCAGCAATCCGGCCATCAGCAGGCGTCGTTTCAGATTCGGCATGCATTTCTCCTTCGATGAAGTTCGTTTTTTTGTGTGCCGGCCCATCCCGCCAGGGATGAAGCGGGCCGGGCATTGCTCTCCCGGCGACGGGCGCGCGGCAGCGCCGCAGGCGTCATCGCATGCCGCCCATTTGTTGTCGCCATGCTATGGTACGCACCACATCCAACCGCCACAATATGAATGCCCTTGCATATGTTGCACATCTCTGTCGGCTACACTTTTTCCACCGAACCGACCGCCGGGACCCAGCTCGACAACCCGCTGTTCGACACGCTGGCGGCGATACACCGCAGCGGTTCGGTAACGCAGGCGGCGCAGGACCTGGACCTGTCCTACCGCCATGTATGGGGCCTGATCCGGAAATGGGAAACGCAGCTCGGCGCCAGCCTCGTGGTCTGGCATCGCGGCAAGCGCGCCCGGCTGTCGGGATTCGGCGAGAAGCTGTTGTTCGCGGAACAGCGCGTCAAGGCGCGCGCCCTTCCGGAACTGGAAAACCTGCGTGCCGGGATGGAGCGCGAATTCGCGCTTGCCTTCGATCCCGGCGCCCACGTGCTGTCGCTGCAGGCTAGCCATGACCTGGCATTGTCGGAGCTGAAGGACTTCATGGCGCGCACCGCCAAGCTGCACCTGAACCTGCAGTTCCGCTCCAGCATGGAATCGCTCGCTGCGCTGTCGCGGGGCGACTGCCTGCTGGCCGGCTTCCATGTCAGCGAGGAGCGCGCTCCCGGGACGCTTGCGCAAAAGGCCTTCAAGAAACTGCTCAAGCCCGGCAAGCACAAGCTGATCAATTTCGTCACCCGCCAGCAGGGCCTGATGGTGGCCGCGCGCAATCCCAAGCGCATCGGCGGCATCGCGGACCTGAAGCGCGGCGACATCCGCTTCGTCAACCGGCAGCCGGGGTCCGGCACGCGGCTCGAGATCGACCAATGGCTGCAGCAGGAAGGCATTGCGCCCGCCGCCGTCACCGGCTACGACACCACCGAGTCGACCCATCTCGCCGTCGCCGCCGCGATCGCCTCCGGCGCAGCGGACGCCGGCATCGGGATCCAGGCCGCGGCCGCCCGCTTCGGCCTGGACTTCATCCCGCTGGCCCGTGAGCAATACTATTTTGTCTGCCTCAAGGAAACCCTGGAGTCGCCGGCGGTCATCCGGCTGCGCGAGCTTTTGCAGGAGAAGCACTGGCAGGATGCGATCGGCAACCTGCCCGGCTACGACACCGCTGCGACCGGCGAGGTCGTGGCGTTGAGCAAGGCCATGCCGTGGTATGCGTTTCGCAAGCCCAAGGCCTGAAATGGGCTGCAGGGGCGCCGAATCGGCGAAGCAATGAGGGCTGGTCGTGCGGGGAATCGGACGCGCTGGGCTAGGGCAAAAAAAAGCCGCTCGTAAGCGGCTGTTTGTCATACCAATTCTGGCGGAGACGGAGGGATTCGAACCCTCGATACAGGTTTAAGCCCGTATGCTTCCTTAGCAGGGAAGTGCCTTCGACCACTCGGCCACGTCTCCACGCGTTGACGGTCTTGCATGTCCGTCCAACGAAGTCCCGCATATTAACTTCTGGCAGGGACTTGGTCAATGGAACTACAGGGTTAAATCAGGCTTTTTCCAGTTCGAAAGCCTTGTGCAGCACGCGCACGGCAAGTTCCATGTATTTCTCGTCGATCAGCACCGAGATCTTGATTTCCGACGTCGAAATCAGTTGCATGTTGATGCCCTCTTCCGACAGCGTGCGGAACATCTGCGAAGCGATGCCGACATGGCTGCGCATGCCGACGCCGACCACCGACACCTTGGACACCTTGGTGTCGCCGACGATGTTGCCGGAGCCGATGTGCGCCTTGACGCTGCTGTTGAGGACTTCCATCGCGCGGTTGTATTCATTGCGCGGGACGGTGAAGGTGAAGTCGGTTCTGCCGTCCACGCCCTGGTTCTGCACGATCATGTCGACGTCGATCTTCGCATCGGCGATCGGGCCCAGGATCTGGTAGGCAATGCCTGGCCGGTCCGGCACCTGCATGACGGTAATCTTCGCTTCGTCGCGATTGAACGCGATGCCGGTGATGGTGGCTTGTTCCATGTGTGTATCTTCCTCAAACGAAATCAGGGTGCCGGAACGCGCTTCCTCTTCCAGCGGGATCATCGGGTCGGTCAGCGAGGACAGCACCCGGGTCGGCATCCGGTAGTTGCCGGCGAATTCCACCGAGCGTATCTGCAGCACCTTGGAGCCGAGCGATGCCATTTCCAGCATTTCCTCGAAGGTCACGGTGCGCAGCCTGCGGGCGTCGCTGACGACGCGCGGGTCGGTGGTGTAGACGCCGTCGACGTCGGTGTAGATCAGGCATTCGGCCGCTTTCAGCGCCGCTGCGACCGCCACTGCCGAGGTGTCAGAGCCGCCGCGGCCCAGCGTGGTGATGTTGCCGTCGGCGTCGACGCCCTGGAAGCCGGTGATGATGACGATGCGGCCGGCGTCGAGGTCGCGCCGCACCCTGGCGTCGTCGATCGACTCGATCCGGGCCTTGGTGAACGAGGAATCGGTGCGCACCGGCACTTGCCAGCCGGCGTAGGACACGGCGTCCTTGCCGATCGACTTGAGCGCCATCGCCAGCAGCGCCACCGACACCTGCTCGCCGGTGGAGGCCAGCATGTCGAGTTCGCGCGGGTCGGGCTCGGCCATGACTTCCCTGGCGAGGCCGATCAGCCGGTTGGTCTCGCCGGACATGGCCGATGGCACCACGACGATCTGATGGCCGGCGTCATGCCACTTGGCGACGCGCCGGGCGACGTTGCGGATGCGCTCGGTCGAGCCCATCGAAGTGCCGCCGTATTTGTGAACGATTAATGCCATGGAAGTATGCTGGTTGGGCGAACAAAAGGGGCGATTTTACAGGCCGTGGTAGAGGCTGACAAGAAGCGGGACCGTGCGGCACGGATTGGCGCTGCGCCGCGAGCACGTTGAAAGTGCCTGTACCGGCCATCCGGCGTTGATCCGGCGTGCTTGCCGGAACATATTGCGGGGATGTTTTCCGTGGCCGGCAGCGACTGGCTATCCGGCCATGCCGCGCTGCCGTAGGCCCAGCAGGCCCTATGCGCCGGGGAGAAACTGCCCGGCGCTTGTCAATCCGGCACCCATCGCAGCGCCACGCTCTCGCCCATCACCAGGTGCCGCACGTCCATGCCCAGCCCCGCCGCGAACACCAGCTCGCCATTCAGGTACAGCAGCGGCGACCAGAGCCGGCGCCACGGCGCGATCTCGGCTTCCTGGTACAGCGCCTTGAGGCTGCGCGACGGCCGGTTGGCCGCCAGCTTCAGTCTTTCCTGGCCTGCGCGCCGGTGCAGCATCAGCGGGTGGCGGGACAGCGCCTCGCGAGACAGGCCCAGCCCATCGCCGGCCTCGAACACCAGCGTCCCGCGCCAGGCGGGCACGGCAATCGGGTCCGCGCCATTCCATTGCAGCGCGATCGGGTCGTCCGGCGGCGTTCCCAGGCGAGGATGCAGTTCGAGCCGGTTGCCGATACGGCGCAGCACCATCGCGCCGAAATCGAAGAACGGGTGCATGTCATCGGCCGCGTCCAGCATCTGGCTGCGGATTTCCTCCAGCCGCGACTGGCTCGGCAGCTGCACCCGGTTCAGGTAAAGCCAGTGGCGCAGCAGGTTGTCCGTGCGCCGCGGCGCCAGCGTTTTCAGCTCGGGCACGTAGAGCGGGTCGCTCCAGGACGCGGCCCGGCAGCGCTCGCGGTCGATTTCGGCCAGGTCCTGCAAAAGCGACTGGGCTGCCTGCGCATGCCCGGCGCTGCGGGCCACGCGCGCCGCAAAGCCGGGGAAATGCTGCTCCAGCGCCGGGGCGACCGCGTTGCGCAGCGCATTGCGGCGGTAGCGCAGGTCGCCGTTCGATTCGTCGTCGATGTGCTCCAGCCCAAGCGCCTCGCACGCCTGTTCCAGCGCCGCGCGGCCGACGCCCAGCAGCGGCCTTCCGAGGCTCACGCCGTCGCCGATCAGTTCATGCCGCACGTGCAGCGCGGTCATGCCCGACAGGCCGGGCAGCCCGGCGCCGCGCACCAGCTGCAGCAGCACCGTCTCGGCCTGGTCGTCCTGGTGGTGGGCCGTCAGCAGCAGCTTGCAGCCCTGCTCCCGGCACATCTCGCCCAACGCCTGGTAGCGAGCGATGCGCGCGGCCTCCTCGACACCGCGGCCGCCATGATCGCTGACGTCGACCTGCCTGGACACCAGCGGCACGCCGCACGCGGCCGCAGCCCGCTCGCAATGCGCCAGCCAGGCGTCGGCATTCGGGCTTAGTCCGTGGTGCACATGGAAGGCGGTCAGCGCGAGATGATGTTCCTGCGCATAACGGCTCGCAAGCTGCAGCAGCACGCTGGAATCCAGGCCGCCGCTGAAGGCGACGCCGATGCGCGCCTCGGGTCCGGAAATGGCAACGCGCGCGGCGATGTCCGCCAGCGCGCGTTCGAATGCCTGTTCCAGGCTGCCGGGACTATTCCTGCTCGGGTTGCGAGATTTCCTTGAATTTGCCATAGCTCATCAGCTTTTCATGCCGGGCCGCTATCAGATCGCGGGGCTTCATACCCTGGAACTGGCGCAGCGAATCGGCCAGCGCGCGCTTGAGCATCGCCGCCATCTGCTTGGGATCGCGGTGGGCGCCGCCGAGCGGCTCGGTGATGATCTTGTCGATCAGGTTCATCGCCTTGAGCCGGTGCGCGGTGAGGCCCAGCGCCTCGGCCGCGTCGGACGCGCGCTCGGAGGTCTTCCACAGGATGGATGCGCAGCCTTCGGGCGAAATGACCGAGTAGGTCGCATATTGCAGCATCAGCACCGCGTCGCCGACCGCGATCGCCAGCGCGCCGCCTGAGCCGCCTTCGCCGATGATGGTGGCGATCAGCGGCACCTTCAGTTCGGCCATCACGTACAGGTTATGGCCGATCGCTTCGGACTGGCCGCGCTCTTCGGCGTCGATGCCCGGGAACGCGCCCGGCGTATCGACGAAGGTGAAGATAGGCAGGTTGAATTTTTCGGCAAGCTTCATCAGGCGCATCGCCTTCCGATAGCCTTCCGGCTTCGGCATGCCGAAGTTGCGCAGCGCCCGCTCCTTGGTGTCGCGGCCTTTCTGGTGGCCGATGACCATGCATGCCTGGCCGTTGAAGCGCGCCAGGCCGCCGACGATGGACAGGTCGTCCGCGTAGCTGCGGTCGCCGTGAAGTTCGTGGAAATCGGTGAAGATTTCGTTGACGTAGTCCATCGTGTACGGGCGCTGCGGATGCCGGGCGATCTGCGAGACCTGCCACGGCGTGAGCTTGGCGTAGATGTCCTTCGTCAGCTGCTGGCTCTTGCGCGACAGCCGCTCGATCTCTTCTGAAATATCGACGGCGGAGTCATCCTGGACGAAGCGCAGCTCTTCAATCTTGGAATCGAGTTCCGCGATTGGCTGCTCGAAGTTGAGAAATGTTACCTTGCTCACCGTGGCTCCTTGGGATTCGACAGGCGGAAAAATGGGGGATTCAATATTCTACCGGGACTGGATCGAGGCTACGCCACATGTACCAGGTGGCGACGGTGCGCCACGGCTCCCAGTTGGCGGAGACCTCGCGCGCATCGCTGCGCGACACCGGCTCGCCGGAAAAATAATTGGTGCTGATGCCGCGCAGCAGGCCGGCATCGTCAAGCGGCAAGATATTAGGGCGCAGCAGGTTAAAGATCAAGAACATCTCCGCCGTCCAGCGCCCTATGCCGCGGATCTGCAGCAGCTCGGCGATGACCGCTTCGTCTTCCATCTCTTCCCACAGGCTTGCATGCACCCGCTCGGCGAGGAAGTGGTCGGCCAGGTCGAGGATGTATTCGGTCTTGCGGCGCGACAGGCCGCAGGCGGCCAGCTGCTCGGGGCCGGTGTTGACGATGTGGCCCGGCGTGCATTGCTGGCAGGCCGCCAGCACCCGCTGCCAGACGGTCGCCGCCGCCTTGACCGAGATCTGCTGGCCGACGATGGAGCGCGCCAGCGTGGTGAACGGGTCGCCGCGGCCCACCAGGTGCAGGTCCCCGAACATCGGGATGATCCGGCGCATGATGCGGTCGCGCTTCATCAGTTCCTGCTTGGCGTCCTCCCAGTAGACAGGCACGGACAGCTGCGTTTCTTTCGGTGTGCTTTGCCCCATGCCGGTTACGCCCTCCGCCATTCGGTGACGCCGCCCGGCTTGTCCTCGAGGATGACGCCATCGGCCAGCAGCGCGGCGCGGATGCGGTCGGCCTCGGCAAAATCGCGCGCCTTCTTGGCCGCGGCCCGGGCGTCGATCTGCGACTGGACTTTCGCATCGTCGCCTTCGTCGCCGCCCTGCAGGAATGCCTGCGGCGCACGCTCGAGCAAGCCGATCAGGGCCGCCAGCGACTTGAGCTGCCTGGCAAGCGCGGCCGAACGCGTCTTGTTGACTTCATTGGCGAGATCGAACAGCAGCGCAACCGCGCCCGGCGTGTTGAAATCGTCATTCATCGCCTCGGCGAACCGGGCCGCATGGGCCTCGGTCCAGTCCAGCGCCTCGTCGTCGGGCGCGACTTCCTTCAGCGCGGTGTAGAGCCTGGTCAGCGCGCTGCGCGCATCGGCCAGGTGGGCATCGGAATAATTGAGCTGGCTGCGGTAATGCGCGCGCAGGATGAAGAAGCGCACCACTTCGGCGTCGAAGCTCTGCAGCACTTCGCGGATGGTGAAGAAGTTGCCCAGGGACTTGGACATCTTTTCATTGTCGACGCGGACGAAGCCGTTGTGCATCCAGTAATTGACGAAGGTGCGGCCGCTGGCGCCCTCCGACTGGGCGATCTCGTTCTCGTGATGCGGAAACTGCAGGTCCTGGCCGCCGCCGTGGATGTCGAAATGCTCACCTAGCAACTCGCAGGCCATCGCCGAGCATTCGATATGCCAGCCGGGCCGGCCGCGGCCCCAGGGCGACGCCCATTTCACCGATTCGGGTTCCGACTCGCGCGAGGACTTCCACAGCACGAAATCGAGCGGGTCGCGCTTGCCGCTGTTGACGTCGACCCGCTCCCCTGCGCGCAGGTCGTCGAGCGACTTGCCGGAGAGCTTGCCGTAGCCTTCAAAATGGCGCACCGCGTAATTGACGTCGCCGTCGTCCGCCTTGTACGCGAGCCCGTTTTTTTCGAGCCGGCCGATGAGGGCCAGCATCTGCGGCACATGGTCTGTCGCGCGCGGCTCGAAGTCGGGCCGCTGCACGCCGAGCGCGGCGGCATCCTCGTTCATCGCCGCGATGAAGCGGCCGGTCAGTTCGGCGATGGTTTCATTGTTTTCCACCGCGCGCTTGATGATCTTGTCGTCGATGTCGGTGATGTTGCGCACGTAGGTCACGTCCAGACCCTGCGCCCGCAGCCAGCGCTGGACCATGTCGAACACCACCATCACCCGCGCATGTCCGAGATGACAATAGTCATAGACCGTCATGCCGCAAACGTACATGCGGACCTTGCCGGGTTCGATCGGGGTAAATGCCTGTTTCTCGCGCGCGAGGGTGTTGTAGATCTTCAGTGCGGTCATGAATGGATGGGTTCTGTTACGGCGTCAGGCCTGCGGTGGCGCGCGGAGGCGCTGAGGCGCTGGGGCGTTGCCACGTCGGCCATGCATCAGCGCAACCCGGGCGAGCCACAGTCATTGGTCCGACGCTTATTTTGATAAAATGCTGCTTTGCGCGGCAGTATAGCACCGATGAAATGCCGTTCCGGCAGGGTTTCCGGCCCCCGCCGCCGCCCCGGAACAGGCTCCAGCCACGAAGACAAGCACAAGGAATAACAGATGCAAGGTAAGCGCCGTTCCCTACTCATACTCACGGCGACACTGGCGCTGGGCTCGGCCGGCAGCGCCGCCGCAGCGGACGCGCCGCAGGTCCTGCTCAAGACCAGCATGGGCGACATCACGCTCGAGCTGAACCAGGAAAAAGCGCCCAAGAGCGTCGCCAATTTCCTGCAGTACGTGAAAAGCGGCCACTATAACGGCACCATTTTCCACCGCGTGATCGGCAGCTTCATGATCCAGGGCGGCGGCTTCGACGCTTCGATGAAGCAGAAGCCGACCAACCCGCCGATCGAGAACGAAGCGTCGAACGGCCTGAAGAACGAGCCGTATTCAGTCGCCATGGCGCGCACGTCCAACCCCAATTCGGCCACCGCGCAATTCTTCATCAACGTCAAGAACAATGGCTTCCTGAACTACCCCGGCCAGGACGGCGCCGGCTATGCCGTCTTCGGGAAAGTCGTCAAGGGCACAGAGGTCGTCGACAAGATCAAGGATGTCCAGACCGGTCCGGGCGACGTGCCGGCCAAGCCGGTCGTGATCGAATCCGCCAGCCTCGTCAAGTAAGCCCACGCACCCTCTTCTCACCACTCATCAAGGAATCATCATGGCTGTTCTACTCACCACCAACCACGGCGACATCAAGCTCGACCTGTATGCCGACAAGGCGCCCAAGACCGTCGAGAACTTCCTCGCCTACGTCAACGCCGGCCATTACAACGGCACCATCTTCCATCGCGTGATCGATGGCTTCATGGTCCAGGGCGGCGGTTTCGAGCCAGGCATGAAGCAGAAGCCGACCAATGCGACGGTCGAGAACGAAGCCAAGAATGGCCTGAAGAACGAGCCCTACACCGTTGCGATGGCCCGCACCTCGGACCCGCATTCGGCGTCGGCGCAGTTCTTTATCAACGTCAAGAACAATTCCTTCCTGGACTATCCGGGCCAGGACGGCTGGGGCTATTGCGTATTCGGCAAGGTCATCGAAGGCCAGGATGTGGTCGACAAGATCCGCGCGGTGAAGACCACGCGCACCGGCATGTTCGCCGACGTGCCTGCCGACGACGTCATCATCGAAAAAGCGGAAGTGGTCTAACGTCCCACGACCGACAGAGGATGCAAAAAATGAATCCGCCCGACGCCATCGCGTCGGCATCCGCAGCGCGACCCGAGACGGTCGCGCTGTTTGTTTCTGACCTGCACCTGCAGGAAAATTCGCCGGCCACGACCGCCCTCTTCCTTGCGTTTCTGGCACAGCACGCCGTGCAGGCGCGCCAGCTTTACCTGCTCGGCGACCTTTTCGAATACTGGGCAGGCGATGACGATATCGACACGCCCTATGTACGCACCATCGTCGACGCGCTGCATGCGACCAGCAGCGCCGGGGTGCAGCTATTCTGGATGGCCGGCAACCGCGACTTCCTGGTCGGCGAAGGCTTCGCGCGCGCCGCCGGGATGGTACGGCTGAGCGATCCGCATGTCGCCCGGATCGCCAACATCCCGATGGTGCTGGCGCATGGCGATGCGCAGTGCACCGACGACCACGATTACCAGGCCTTCCGCCGGCAGGTGCGCGACCCGCAATGGCAGAAGGCATTCCTTGCCCAGCCGCTGGCCGAGCGCAAGGCCATCATCGACGGCATGCGCGCCGGCAGCCGGGATGCGCAGCGGACCAAGACCATGGACATCATGGACGTGAACCCGGACGCGATCGCCGCGGTGTTTGCCGGGAGCGGCGCCAGCGTGCTGATCCATGGCCATACGCACCGCCCGGCAATCCATCGGCACGGCCCGCTGCTGCGCTACGTGCTGCCAGACTGGGACGGCGACGCCGTTCCGCCACGCGGCGGATGGCTGGCGGTGGATGCCGGCGGCGCGATACACCGGCATGATGCCGCCGGCGCCCTGCTTCCCGAAACGGCGGCCGGCCGCTAGCGTCGATGGACCAGTTCAAGCAGATCTCCACCTTCGTCGACGTGGTCGGCAAGGGCAGCCTGTCGGCGGCGGCCCGGGCCGAAGGCGTCGCCCCGGGGATGATCAGCCGGCGCCTGGACGCGCTGGAAGCCCGCCTCGGCGTCAAGCTGCTGCAGCGCACCACCCGCAAGATCGCGCTGACGCACGAGGGCACCGCGTTCCTCGAAAACTGCCAGCGCATACTGGCCGACCTTGAGAACGCGGAAGCCTCGGTGGCCGAGCGCAGCGCCGCGGCTAGCGGCCACCTGTCGATCTCCGCGCCGGCCGGTTTCGGCCGCCAGCACGTGGCCCCGCTGCTGCCCTCCTTCCTGGCCGAACACCGGGGCGTGACGCTGACGCTGAACCTGAACGACCGGGTGGTCGACCTGATCGGCGAAGGCGTCGATGTCGCCATCCGCATCGCCTCGCTGACCGACTCGGGTCTGGTCGGGGTCAAGCTGGCGGACAACCAGCGCGTCGTGGTGGCGTCGCCTGCCTATCTGCAGCGGCATGGAACGCCCGAGTCGCTGGACGACCTAGCCTCCCACAATTGCCTGCCCATCAGCAGCGAAGGCAGCCAGCGCGGCTGGGCATTCCGCCAGAACGGCCGGAACGTGACGCTGAAGGTATCGGGGAACATGGGCTGCAATGACGGCGCGGTGCTGCACGACTGGGCGCTGTCCGGCAAGGGGCTGGCGTGGCGTTCGATGTGGGAAGTGGGCGCAGCGATCGAAGCCGGGCAACTGGTTACGGTGCTGGACGAATTTTCGGCACCGGACAATGCGATCTACGCGGTGTTCGCACAGCGCCAGCACCTGCCGCTGCGGATACGCGCGTTCGTCGAATTCCTGCGGCGCGCCTATGCGCGGCCGGATTACTGGCGACACAGCGCGGTTTGAGGCTGCGTTGGCGCGGTTTGAGGTTGCGTTGGCGCGGGCTGGGCTGGGACTGAGCTGGTGCTCGTAGTAGCTGGGGCAAAGTTTGGGGATTCGTGCGGGCGCCGGCCTCGTACCCATCCCACGTCATGGCGTGCCGGGCGGGATCGATGGTTCCGATTTGTCACCGTGGCTCGTAGCCTCGTAGGGTGTAATAAGCGCAGCGCATCACATAACTCGCCAATCAACCACCATCGCCCGTCCGCAAGCAATGGTGTAATGCGCTTGCGCTTATTACACCCTACGGATTTTCATCGCACCCTACAAACCGGGATTGGCATGAGGCAGCCGGTGCCGGACAGCAGGCCCAAAAGCCGAAGAGTTGTGATCCAAGACTCCGACAAGCGGCAGCGCATCATTTCGCGATACGCTGCCGCGCCGGAGCCGTGACCGGCATGCGGCGCCGAATTCGCGTCCGCATGCTCGGTACCGGCGCCAGTCGCCGCTAGTGCGACTGTCCGCCGCCCAGGTAGGCAGCGCGCACGGCCGGGTCGTTCTTCAGGCTTTCGGCCGGCCCGTGTAGCGAGATCCGGCCGTTTTCCAGCACATAGCCATAATCCGCGACGTTCAGCGCGGCAGCGGCGAACTGCTCCACCAGCAGCATCGTCACGCCTTCGGCCTTCAGGCGGGAAATGATCCGGAAGACCTCGTCGACCAGGATGGGCGCGAGGCCCATCGACGGCTCGTCGAGCAGCACGACTTCCGGGTTCAGCATGACCGCCCGCGCCATCGCCAGCATCTGCTGCTCGCCGCCCGACAGGGTGCCTGCCAGCTGGTGCTGGCGCTCCTTCAGCCGCGGGAACAGCTCCAGCGCACGCTCGAGGTCCTGGCTGATGTTTCCCTTGGCGCGCGCGCCGGTAAAACGCGGAAACGCTCCCAGCAACAGGTTGTCGGTCACGCTCATCGTGGAGAAGACCCGCCGCCCTTCCGGGGAATGCGCGAGTCCGGCGCGGGCGATCCGGTGCGAGTCCAGCCCGGTCACGTCCTTGCCGGCGAGGGTGACGCTCCCGGATTTCGGTTTGATCATCCCCGAGATCGCGCGCATGGTCGTGGTCTTGCCGGCGCCGTTGGAGCCGATCAGCGTAACGACCTTTCCCTTGGGCACGTCCAGCGAAATGCCATGCAGCACTTCCACCTTGCCGTAGGCCGCATGCAGGTTCGATATGGTAAGCATGTTCAGCTCCTTGCAAGTGTGGGCTCGGCGCCGCCGACTGGCGGCTCCTGCTCGGCGACGCTGCCGCCGAGGTAGGCTTCGATGACTTTCGGGTCGGCCTGCACGGCCGCCGGCTTGCCTTCGGCGATTTTCTGGCCGAAGTCCAGCACGGTGACGGTGTCGGAAATCGACATGACCACGTCCATGTGATGCTCGATCAGGATGATGGTGATGCCGTGCTGCCGGATCTTGCGGATGATCGCCACCAGTTCCACGATATCCGGCGCGGTCAGTCCCGCGGCCGGTTCGTCGAGCAGCAGCAGCGCCGGATTCAGGCCCAGCGCCCGGCCGATCTCGAGCAAGCGCTGCTTGCCATAGGGCAGATTGCGCGCCTCCTCGTCGGCCAGGGACGACAGGCCGACGAATTCGAGGATGGCGGCCGCACGCTCCAGCGCGTCACGCTCTTCGCGGCGATAGCGCGGCGTATGCAGCATCACATCCAGCACATTGCTCTGGAAGGTGTGATGCAGGCCGACCAGGACGTTCTCGGTCGCCGTCATTTCACCGAACAGCTGCACGTTCTGGAACGTCCGCGCGACGCCGCCGAGCGCAATGGCCGACGGTGTCGAACCCGAAATGACGCGGCCGTTGAACTCCACCCCGCCGTCGGTTGGCTTGTAGATGCCGGTCAGCACATTCATCATCGTGCTCTTGCCCGACCCGTTCGGGCCGATCAGGCCATGCACCGAGCCGCGCGCGATATTGAGGTCGACCCGGTTCAGCGCCTTCAGGCCGCCAAACTGCATCAGCACCTGCTTGGCTTGCAGCAGGTCGCCGGCGGCCGCATTGGCGGATGCCGGTGCGGCCCAGGCGCGCGTCTCGTCGGCCACTTTCACCGACGTGGTCAGATGCGGACCTTTTCGTCCCATCAGGCCGCGCAGGAATCCGACGATGCCGTCCTGCAGGTAGTAGACGACGAACAGCGTCATCAGGCCGAAGACGGTCAGGCGCCAGTCGACGATATTTTCGAGCCGGTACGAGAAGATAGCCATGCCGACCGTGCCAAGGAAAGGCACCATCACGTCGCGCGGAGTGCGCCGCTTCATCACGACCAGCACCACCGATGCGATCACCGTGATCGCGGCAGCCGCAGTGGCGATCTGGCGAAACAGCGCGATATCGGCCAGGAAGCTCGGCAGCATCACCACGATCATCGCGCCCAGCAGTGCGCCGCTGCGCGTCTTGCGGCCGCCCATGATGACCGCCAGCAGGAACAGGATGGTCAGCTCGAAGTTGTAGGTGTTGGGCGAGATGTATTCTTCCGAATACGCGTACAGGCTGCCCGCCACGCCGGCAAGCGCGGCGCTGATGACGAACGCATAGACCTTGTAGCGGTAGACCGAAACGCCCATGCAGTCGGAAGCGATCGGGCTGTCGCGCAGCGCCTGGAAGGCGCGGCCGAGGTGCGACTTCAGGATGCGGTGGACGACGATCAGCGACACCACCATGATCACGGCGACCAGGTAAAAAAACTCGACCTCGCCCAGCTTGTGACCGAAGAACGACGGCTTCGAGATCTTGATGCCCAGCGGCCCCTCGGTCAGGAAGGTCATCTCGTTGATCAGGATCTGGATGATCGTGCCGAAGGCCAGCGTCACCATCGCCAGGTAAGGCCCGGTCACCCGGAGGGCCGGCAGCGCCAGCACTGCGCCGAACACGGCGGTTACGACCAGGCTGGCGGGCAGCGCGACAAAGAATGGCACGCCCAGCTTGAAGACCAGCACGCCGGTGGTGTACGAGCCGATGCCGAACAAGCCGGCGTGGCCCAGCGACACCTGCCCGGTATAGCCGACCACGATATCGAGGCCGAACAGCAGGATCGCGTAGATGAGGATGGTTTCGGCGAGGTGGATGTAATACGGGTTGTGAAAGACAAGGGGAAACAGCGCCAGCGCCGCAATGCCAATCACGTAAAGGAGCAGGGATTTGGCTTTCATGGTCACACCTTCTTGATCGCGGATTTGCCGAACAGGCCGGCCGGTTTGACCGCCAGCACCAGCAACAGCAGCAACAGGCCAGGCACTTCCTTGTAGCCGGTCGAGATATAGAAGCCGGTCAGCGTCTCGGCAATGCCCAGGATCAGGCCGCCGACGATCGCGCCCATGCCGGACGTCAGGCCGCCGATGATCGCCACTGCAAACGCCTTCAGGCCAAGCGCGGTGCCCATGGTTGCGCCGGTCAGCGTCAGCGGTGCGACGAGCACGCCGGCGAACGCCGCGGTGGCGGACGACAGCGCATACGAAAAGGTGATGACCATGCTGGTGTTGATGCCCATCAGGCCGGCGGCATCGCGGTCGTTCGAGGTGGCGACGACCGCCTTGCCATAAATCGACTTGCGGTTGAACAGTTCGACGGCCAGCATCATCGCCAGTGCGCCGAGCACCACGACAACCTGCATCGGCTGCACATTGGCGCCCAGCACCTGGAACGGCGTGGCCGGCAATGGCGATGGGAAGGTCAGGTCGTCCTTGCCCCAGATGTTTTCCGCAACGTTCTTGAAAATGATGGCCAGCGCGATCGTGGACATGATCCAGCCGAATTCCGACTTGATCTTGATGGCAGGCCGCACGCCTATCCATTCCACGAACATGCCTTGCAGTGCGCCGAAGACGATCACGATCGGGATCATGATCCAGTAATTGAGATACGGGCCGCCGTGAATATTGCCGACGACCGAGAGCCCGACCAGCGCACCGAGCATCAGCGCCTCGCCCTGTCCGAAATTAAGCGTGCCCGACGTGGCGAAAGTAAGTTGGTAGCCGAATGCGATCACCGCGTAGATCATGCCTAGCGCGATGCCGCTAAAAACGAGTTGCAGCAGTATGTCCATGATGTTGTCCAAGGGTCGTAATAAAAAGGCCAGCCCGTGCACAGCACGGGCAGGCCTTGTCAAGTATTTGTCGCCGGCCGCCGCAGCAGCCGGTGCCGGACCGTTTTACTTGGCCAAAACGACGCGACCGCCCTTGACCTCACCAAACACCGGGATGGTGCTCTTGATTGCTTCGTGGTCGTCCTTGGTGAACGGCTTGCTGTAGGTCGTCACCACGCCATCCACTTTTTCATTCAGGTTCTCAAGCGCAGCGCGAACCTTCGGACCCTCGGTGCCGCCCGCCTGCTTGAATGCGGCAGCCAGCAGGTAGATCGAGTCGTAACCCTGCGCAGCCGACACTGGCGAAGGCATGCGGTCGCCAGCGGGTTTGTAGGTCTTCACGTAAGTCTCGATGAAGGTCTTGCGCTTGGGCGTGTTCGGATCCTGGATGAAGGTCTGCGGCATCAGGGTGCCGTCGCCATTCTTGCCGGCGTTGTCGATGAAGTTGCCCATCGACAGCGTCCAGCTTCCGATCATCGGCACTTTCCAGTTCAGCTTTTCCATGCCGTTGGCGATCTGCGCCAGTTCCGGGCCGATGCCGTAGGTCAGCACAGCCTCCGCGCCAGCCTGCTTCGCCTTGAGCAGCTGCGGCGTCATGTCGACGTCCTTGATGTTGTACTTCTCGACGGCGACCGCCTTGATGCCTTTCTTGTCGAGCGCCTTTTCCAGGTCCTCGCGTCCGAGCTGACCGTAGTTGGTCGAGTCCGCCAGGATCGCCACCTTTTTCATCTTGCGCTTGGTGATCGCTTCTTCGACGATCATCGACGACTGGATCGCGTCATTTGCGGAAGTACGGAATACATAGTTCTCAGGCTGGTCGGCGAACTGCTTGGTGATCACGGTGCCGGTTGCAACGTTGTTGATGACCGGGATTTTCGCTTCCTGATAGAAACGCTGGGAAGCAAGCGCGACGCCCGTGTTGATGAAACCCACGGTGGCGACGACCTTCTCCTTGTTGATCAGCTCCTGCGCGACCTGAACGCCACGCTCGTTCTTCGCTTCGTCATCACGCTCAACCAGCTCGATCTTGCGGCCAAGCACGCCGCCTTGCGCATTGATCTCGGTAACAGCCAGCTTCACGCCATCGCGCATCGACACACCCATCGGGGCCGAGCCGCCGGTGAATGGGCCGGTGACCCCGATTTTGATCGGCTCTGCCGCGATACCTGCAAGCGACCAGCCAAGCAGAGCCGTTGCGATCAGGGATTTGGTCTTGATATTCATGTCTTCCTCGTATGTTTAAAGTTATAGGTGCTGCGGGCTTCCGGTGAACAATTACCCTGTCCCAACGCGAGTGTAAGAGACAGTTACGTTCCCGGCAATATGTAATAGTACGGAGTGAACTCTAACTTAAGCAACGGCATATTTCCAAACAGGAAACAACCACTGTAGGCGTGTTAGCGACAGTTTTTGCTTCGCAGTTCCGTACATTGTCCGAAATTCAAGCGCCAGGATGCACGAGGCGGAAACAACTGCTTCAGTTGCGACCGATTGGTGAGCAAGCTCATCGACCACCGCCCAATAGATTGCCGCAAAAAAAAACCCCGGCAAAAGCCGGGGTTTTCAGAAAGCTGTGCTCGATTATTCTGGACGAATGTTCGATGCTTGTTTGCCCTTAGGGCCAGTGGTCACTTCGAACGAGACGCGCTGATTTTCTTGGAGCGACTTGAAGCCGTTCGACTGGATTGCGGAGAAGTGCGCAAACAGATCTTCGCCACCTTCGTCCGGGGTAATGAAGCCAAAACCCTTCGAATCATTGAACCACTTTACGATACCAGTTGCCATTACAATTTCCTATTTCAGTTAAGTTGGGTTTCCCCGTTAGATCGTTTCAACCAAGTAAGGAATGACAGACTGATACTGCACCACTACTAGCTCGAATCTCAACGATAGCCCGCATTATACGGTACAAACAAGATTGGGGTTGAAGAAAATCAGAAAGTCAGGATTCAGCCGGTTCAACTCACGAATCTTGCACTCCCCCGGTACCGCGCATCCAGATTGTCGGAGATTTCCTTGATCGTGGAACGGGTCTTCTGCTTCAGGCAATATCCCTGCTTGTACACGCTCATCACGGTGTACTGACCCTTCGTCAGCATCTCGAGCTTCAGGCGCAGTTGGAAAACCGTCACCCGGATATTGCTCCCCGTGGTCGATTTGCCGGTCGACTTGAACAACAGCGCCAGGTCCGCAAGCGGAATCACCGTGCCCATCTGATTAAGGAACAGTTCTGCCAGAGCGCATTCCGACCGTGTCAACTGCATGGTATTGCCGAAAAATATCATCGTCCGGGTTTCCGACACCACTGATAGCGCCCCATACCGAATCTTGGTTTTCAGAATGTTCTTGCGCTTGAGCGTGGCGTGGATTCTTCTCGCGAGCTCGCTGGGATCGAACGGCAGAAAAGTCCAGTCCGAGATGAGTTCGGGAAGATCCCTTACGTCTGCGAGAACCGCGGGCGTATCGAATACCGCGATCAGGGGCGCCAGGCGCGGGAGGCTGGTGCCCGGATGGTTCAGGAATGCAAGTTCCTTTCTTTCCATCGCTTGTATGATTTCGACGATGCTCAGGTCACGCGCTTCGACCAGCAGCACCCTGATGACGTTGTCCTGCAGAAGCAGGTCATTAAACTGTGGCCGATGATCCATCTTGATCAAGGTCGGCACCACGGCGTCCGTGTGGCGACACAGGTGCCGCATTGCCTCCTCGAACTCGTCTGCCTTGTCTGAAAGCGTCGTAAAAAGACGCTCGCCTATCACTACCAGTTCAAACTGCATTTCCCGTTTCTCCATGAAACACAAATTCTTATCGTTGGGTGGTCACGTGCCACCTGCAGCCCCGAGCATGTGCGATGCGGGAGGGAGTCTGTGTTTCATTAACGGTAGAAGAAGTTCCCTGCGGCGGGAAACGGTTCATACGCCGGCATCAGCGAATGGAATTGTTGTTCCCGTCACCCGTGGGGTTACGCTGGGCGCCGCGCAATCAAATGCCGAATCGGCACATTAAAGCGTCCTTACGCTATCGGTAAATACATAGCCAACGGAATGCACGGATTTTATCGGCTGCGACAGTGGATACTGGGAATGGATCTTGCGCCGCAAGCGACTTACGATCGCTTCCATCCTGCGATTGTCGTACGCAATCGGATCTTTTCGAAATGCGACGCCGATAATGTCCCGGCGCCTTACCGGATTTCCAGCATTTTCAACCAGGATTCTCAGGAATTCCGATTCCAGATGACTGAGTTCGACGACTGCTCCCGACGGACAAATAAGGCGCCATTCACGATATTGAAACTGCCATTTGAGTGAACTGAAATGATTGCTTTCGGAATGTATACGCCGGTAGACATTGTGGATGTAGGCTACCAATTCGTCGATTTCAACTGGCTTGATGAGAAACGCATCTGCGCCGCCCGCCAGGCACTCGATGCGGCAGCCCATATCTGGCCGGCCGGTCAGCATGATGATCCCGAGTTCCCGCTGCCCTTTAAGTGACCTAAGCTGCTGCAATATCGCCATCCCGTTATCGCCGGGCAGTCCAATATCCATGACGATAACGTCGCAAGGTTTTTGCAACAGCTCCAAAAACAAATCGGTGCTATTTCCAACGCCAACGGCCTCGAATCCCTCAGCACATAAACTGCTGACGATTTCATTTCTGAGAAGTGTGTGGTCTTCTACGAGGATTACACGTATCATTTTTTCCATATCTGGCAAAGAGATTGCAGCTCGACGGGTCGCCTGCTATTGCCCGACGCGCACCGCAGCAGTCGACTGGAAAGGTATTTCTTCTGTCATTTTGACTCTCAACCAGAAGTCGAGCGTGCTCCCGCTTCCAACATCGCTTTTTACCCGCATATCGCCATCATGTGCATGCAGCATCATTCGGACCATATATAAACCGATTCCCATTCCTTCGCTGTTCGAATCGGCCTTGAAATGGGGTTCGAACAGGCGCGAAATCGATTCTGGATTCATTCCAATACCATTGTCCGACACAGACATCTGTAACATGCCATTTCCATATTTACCGTCAAGAAAAACCCTGCTGCCCGGGGCGGAATACTTCACAGCATTGTCCAGCAAATTGGTGAGGATCAGCCTGAGTATGCCGTCATCCACCCAAAGGTCCTGCGGGAGTTCAGCAAGGCTGAACGAAATCAGATGAGAGTCTGCATGCATTTCGGCGACCCTGATCACGTCTTTAACCAGTTCGCCGACATTCGTGCAACGATATGAAACTTTAATATCCGCGTTTTCGATTCTTTCTTCAAGCAGGAAATTATCGATCACCCTTCGCATCTCATAGTGGATACGCCCGATGTTCTTGTGCCGCTCCGCGATCTCTGCCGGAAGATCCCCGCGCTTATTTATTGCATGCATTGAAACACTGAGGACAGTCAGAAGATTTCTGAATTCATGAGAAACCAGAGCAACCATGCGCTTTTGCAGTGCACTCGATTTTAAATTCATCTTGGCGACATTCTGCAACTCCACTGCCTTGATTTTCTCATTCTCGGTCTCACGATGAGTCAAAATCATGCCGAAACTGATCAACCCGGCATGAATGATCAAGTTAGATTGCCAAACATAATCGATAAACTGGTAGTTTTGAATAAAGCCAAAATTTCTTGCGACCACAAGTCCGACACAGATAGTCATGAACCAGATGGCGGAAACGTAAAACCAGGCGCCGGGCTTTCCACTTCTTAGAAACCGCCAGGAACAAACGCAATTAAGAAGACTTAGAATGAATGCCATTGAAAATGCAATGATGGTTGACGCAGGTTCCAGATCAAGCAACCGTGCAACACCCGCAATTAAAGCCAGCGTGCCGACACAGGATGCCGCATGGTAGAAATACCTTTGCTCATTTTTGTTTAACTCGAATGCGTGAATGCCGAAACGGGCGCCTGCCCACATCATCACGCTTAGCGCCGTGATTCCCACTACGCTGTTGATCCGGACGGATTCTGGAAAAAAATATCGGGAAGCCAGGCCGTTCGTGCGAAGAATCACGAATGCTTCCGCAACCAGATATACCAGCCACCAGAAATCGAGCGAACTACCATTAATGCACCAGCGGACCATGCAGAGGACAAGAATTACGACAAAGACGCCGTAATACATCCCCAGCAGCAAATTTTCAGATGCGCTTTCCTCTGCATAAAATGCCGGCTCCCAAAGATAGCCGCGTACATTCAACTGGCTGGTCGACCGCAAGCTTAGATAGATAGTCAGCGGTTCCCGGTCGCTGAAATGGATTTTGAACATGCTGTGGCGCGCCTTCAATTCACGGCTAGACAGCGGAAACGCCGTCCCCGCGCTCGCGATCCTGCTGACGGAACCGTCACTGTCGCTGTGTACCTGGTAGAGCGTGGCTTCACCAATGTAAGCCGGCGCCAATTCCAGCCACCAGTCGTCCGCTGCCTGGATGGGACGTTGAATTTCCAAACGCAGCCAGATGGTGTCGGTCGAAATCGCAAAATTCAAGTTTCCGTCCCGGCTTAAAAACGCGTCATACAAGGGACCGGACATGACATCGTCAATCTTTAACTGGTTAGTCGGATCTCGGAAATAGGTGAAATGGTTTTTAAGGTCGAACTTATGGATTTCTGGATCCAGGACAAGCGGGTTCGCATCTGCGTTAAAAAAAGCAGAAAACAAGGCAATGAAAATCAGGCAGATAAGCCCGCGCACGTTGTCTCGATGAGGTCAGTCGAAGAGAACACCCTTAGTTCCCGGGTGTATCGCACTGCTTGAGCAGATACTAACAGAGAATTTTCAGCGATCGCAACCAATACTTTCCCTACAATTATGCTCGAAAGTAAGCATATGTCAGCATTGGTAGGCTACTTGAGAGGATTCAGATAGAGAATCGATCGACCGTGCGTTAAAAGTTACTTTAAAACAGGGCACTAAACCAAAAAGATTCACACGTACACTTTCCATCGAGGAAGCAAGCTAACCAGGATCGCATCATGAAAATCACCTTAAAGGTCATCGGCAGGGACTTGTTCACGATGCTCCATGAGCAACTCGGGAAGCTTAATTCAACATTTCCCCGATTGAGCACTCAACTGGAACATTTTGAGTGGGAAATTATCGAGATCCTGGCCATCCGTCCGGAGCACCTGCTGAGCTATCCCGACATGCCTTCCGCCCTGCTGATCGATGCCCAGGAACCTACGTACATCGAGAAGATCCAGTTGCTGGAAAAGAAGGAACTGACCTTCATCAAGGATCCGCCCTTCCTTCCCATCGTCATGTCGCCCATCGTGCTGATATTCCGGTCCCATGGCGTGCTCGCGGAGGCGCCGGACTTTCCGGATTTCGTTGCTGACTGGATTTGCACGCCTTTCCTGATCTCCGACCTGGCGCGTCGGGTCATTGCGTCCCTGCGCCGAAAAAATATCCTGAAAACCAAGCTGCATTTCGGGTCCCTGACGCTCGTTCCCGATTTGCGGGTTTTATCGTATCAGAGCAGGGGCATCCACCTGACGCCCTCGGAATATTCACTTGCCGAACTTTTCCTGAACCAGATGGGTACGGTAATTCCCATCAAGGACCTGGTGATGCTGTTCAGGTCAAGCGGCAAATCCACTGAGGGGAGCAATATCCGGGTAACCATCTTCCAGCTCAGGTTAAAGCTGGAAATGCTCACGAAATCTCACTACACCCTGGGCAGCGTCTACAAGCAGGGCTACGTACTGCGTACGAAAAACAGGGCGACGCCAGACCCCCATTCAATATCTGAAAGATCGGCGACAGGCAGCCTGATGTCGGGCCACCATTAACGGTCCTATCCCCTGCCGATAAACGGCATGTCCGTTGCCATGACCGTCATGAACTGGACATTGGCGTCAAGCGGCAGGCTCGCCATGTAGGACACGGCGCGGGCGACATTCCGCACGTCCATGGTCGGCTCCACCATCACGCTTCCATTCGCCTGGAGGATACCTTTCTGCATCTTCTCGGTCATGTCTGTCGTCGCGTTGCCGATATCGATCTGCCCGCAAGCAATGCCGTATTGCCTGCCATCGAGCGAAGTAACCTTCGTTAAACCGGTCATCGCATGCTTGGTCGCTGTGTATGTTGCCGAGCGCGGCCGCGGAACATGCGCGGAGATCGAGCCATTGTTGATGATGCGGCCTCCTCGCGGCTCCTGACGCTTCATCAGTTTGAATGCTTCTTGCGTACAGAGAAAAGCGCCAGTCAGATTGACATTCAGCGCGGCCTGCCAATGCTCCAGTGAAACATCTTCGATCGACGCTGCCGGCGTAAAGATGCCTGCATTATTGAACAGCAGGTCGAGCCGCTGAAATTTCGCATGCGTCGCTTCGAAAAGCCCAGCCACGTCCCTGGGACTAGAGACGTCGGCCGGGAACATCAGCACCTTGTCCTCTTCGGCGCCTGCCAGCTGCGCCGTTTCCTCCAATGCCGCGCGACGACGCCCGGTGAGCGTGACCGAAAATCCGTCCTGGACCAATTGAATGGCTATCGCGCGGCCTATTCCCGACCCGGCCCCCGTCACCAGGGCGACTTTGTTTGGTGTGATCATTGAATCCATTTCCTTTTTTCTTGATAGGGTCGACTGAAATTGCACGGCCGCAGGTTTGCCCATGTTCAGGAAGGATGCGCCCGCAATCCTCGTTCGCCTGGATACCGGATACCGGCGCGCCGACAAACCATTGTCATCGAAGCAATGTTAGGATAAGGGAAAACAAGGTGTCGGACCAAGCTTAAACGGTTTTCCAGGCTGCCGGCAACGCGTGTCCGACCAATTTTCCGTATTTTCCCGTTTGAGCAGGAATGTTCTTGATGCCCCGGATTCATACCCATTACGACAATCTGAAAGTCACGCGCAATGCACCGCCCGAAGTCATTCGCGCGGCATACAAGACCCTGTGCCAGAAGTTTCATCCGGACCGCAACCCAGGGAACGAAAACGCGCAAAGGACGTTTCTGCTGATTCGCACTGCCTACGAGACGCTTTCGGATCCGGAAAAACGAAAGGTTCATGACGACTGGATTGCCGCCATGGAGTCGGCTGACAGGTCCCCGGATGACATGGCAAGGGAAACGCCGAAAGCGGGCAAGGCAGAAAAGCGCAGTGGACAGGCCGGCGTCCAGTCGCTCCTGGCCCGAAAAAAGAAGCGCGTAGTCCAATGTTGTTTCTGGCTGCTGATCGCGCTACTTATCGTCGTCGGCTTCTTTTTTAACTAACGAGCCAGCCTCGGCCGCTTTCAACTTGAGGCGACGCTCCGCCTTGTCGAGGGGAATCCGGAGCGCCATCAGAATAAGCAGCGCAAACAGGGTGCTCAGCACGGCAGTCGCTTCACGTCCCATGCCGGCCGCAATGCCCACGGCGGCGGTGAGCCAGATGCTTGCTGCCGTCGTCAGGCCGCGGACCTGCTGCTCATCGCTGCTCTTAATGATCGCGCCGGCGCCGAGAAAACCGATTCCGGCGATGACGCCCTGCAGCACCCGGCTCATATCGGACATGTCGGTGCCCGCCTGCAGCGGCACGAGGACAAACAGCGCCGACCCGAGCGCGACCAGCATATGCGTCCGGAAACCGGCGGCAGCGCCGGTGCGCTCCCGTTCGTAGCCGAGAATGCCGCCAAGTATGACGGCAATCAGCAGGCGCAGGCACAGGCGGGTTACTTCCGAAATGGCCGGAAGATCCGAAAACTCACTTTGAATCGTGATCCAGCTTTCCATCCACCACGGAAGCAATTCGCTCGACAAACCTGGACTCCCCGATGTCAGTAAGGCGCTTTGGGTACGCCGGCGACCACGCCAGGCTTGAACTGCATCGACTTGAGTTCGAGGAATTCCTCCAGCCCATAGTGACCCATTTCGCGTCCGTGGCCGGATTGCTTGTAGCCGCCAAACGGCGCGAAGAGGTTGAATCCGCCACCATTGATGTCGACCTGCCCGGTCCGCAGCCGACGGGCAACGGAGACTGCCCGCTCGTCGCTGCCGGCCCAGACTGCGCCCGCAAGCCCGTACAGCGTGTTGTTTGCGATCTGCACTGCCTCGTCGACGTCCTTGTAGACGATGATCGAGAGCACCGGTCCAAAAATTTCCTCCTGTGCGATCACGCTATTCGGATCGACGCGCCCGAACACCGTCGGCTGGACAAAATAGCCGCGCGGCAAATCGGCCGGTTGATCCGGGCCGCCGCAGAGGAGTTCGGCGCCGGATTCGATGCCTTTGCGGATGTAGTCGCGAACCCGCTCGCGCTGGCTTTCAGAGATCAGCGGTCCGAGTCGGGCCGTGCCGCCGTAAGGGTCGCCGACGGTAAAGCGTGCTGCCGCGTCGACGGCGATTTTTGCCGCTTCCTCGTAGCGGTCTTCCGGCACGAGCAGCCGGGTGTGAGCGGAGCAGGTCTGGCCGCTGTTGAGGAAACACGCGCCGACCGTGCCCTTGACGGCTGCCGCCAGGTCGGCGTCGTCCAGAATTACTGCGGCGGACTTGCCGCCGAGTTCCAACGCCACCCGCTTGACCGTGGCGGCGGCAACTTCCGAGATGCGCTTTCCGGCGCGCGTGGAACCCGTGAAGGAAACCATGTCGACATCCGGATGCCTGACCAGCGCTTCACCGACGACGCCGCCGGGACCGCTGACGAGGTTGAATACGCCAGGCGGAACGCCTGCGGCATCGATCACTTCAGCCAGCATGAACGCATTCAATGGAGCGACTTCCGACGGCTTGAGGACGACGGTGCATCCGGCAGCCAGCGCAGCGGCGACCTTGGCTGCGATCTGATGCAGCGGATAATTCCACGGCGTGATGCAGGCCACGACGCCAACTGCCTCGCGGACCACGCGGGAATGGCCAGCCTGCTCTTCCCACTGGAATTTTTCGGCGAGCTGGGCGTAATAACCGAAGTTCGCGATCGGCGATCCTACCTGGATTTGCGCCGACATCTTGAGCGGCATGCCGACTTCGCCGGTGATGGTTTCCGCGAACTCCGCGGCGCGCGCCTGAAGGCCCGCCTGTATCTTGCGCAGGTAGTCGCTGCGGACTGCGACATCCTGCCGGCTCCAGCTATCGAAGGCGGACCGGGCTGCTGCAACCGCGGCGTCCACATCCGCTTCATTCCCCTCGGGGATCGAACCCATCACTTCCTCGGTCGACGCATTGATCACGTCTATGGAGCCGGCGCCTGCCGAATCGACCCATTTGCCACCGATATACAGCTTGTCCCGTTTTTGCATTGCAATGTCTCCTTAACAATCCCGGCCTGAGCGCCGTGGTCCGAATATCGGGAGCAGCATACTAGCATTTTGTCCATTTCATGGCTGGCAGGCGCACAACCCAGTTCACTGCATGCTTCGAAAATCCACTTCCAATCCGGCTATCGTCCCACCGGGGGAAAGCTGCCCTATTCCGCAAAAAAATGCTTGACCACTGCAAAGTTTCAAGTCAACAATCTGTAACTATTGGTAACGGCATTGTAACCACCGGGACCATGGGCGAGCCCGAGCCGCACGGTTGCGGCACAGGATGCGACGGGCTCTTTTGAAAAAATCGGACTGGGAAATCAGCTATGGCAACAGGTACTGTGAAATGGTTTAACGATTCCAAAGGGTTCGGGTTCATTACCCCTGACGGCGGCGGTGAAGACCTTTTTGTTCACTATTCAGCAATACAGATGCCGGGTTTCAAGACCCTGAAGGAAGGCCAGCGGGTCGACTTCGATCCCATCCAGGGCGCCAAGGGGAAACAGGCGGCGAATATCCTGGCCGCCCAGTCGATCCAGACCTAGCGCCAGCTGGCGCACCCCGGCGCAAGCTGAACCATGCGCCGGGTTCCAGTTCAGGCAATGAACCCAATCAGTCGTTGCAGGCGACCGTAGAAATCGCCACGCCGATGCCTGGATTTTTGCGCTCACATGAAAGCGGTGCGGATGCGGGCCGGTTGCCGGTTCGTTAATCGACCATCTGGGTAGGCGTTGACAGCGGGACGGACAGCCTGACCGTGGTGCCGCTGTCGCTGCCAGAGATCGCAAACGATCCGCCTATCCTCTCGGCGCGATTGCGCATGTTGCCGATGCCGTGTCCCTTGACGGCAATGGACGGATCGATGCCGACGCCGTCATCCTTCACGCTGATCACCAGCGATTCGCCTTCCATGCCAACACTCACCAGAACGTTAGCCGCCTGCGCATGCTTGAGGATATTGGCGAGCGCTTCCTGCAGCACACGCAATATCTGCAGGCTGCATTGCGGCGGGATGCTTGCCGAGTCAGGCAGTGTGTTGTCGGTCCACTGGAGTTTCAGCCCGATTGCGCTGAAGCGCGGCGATATCCTGGCCCGGAAATTTTCAAGCATCGAAAGCAGGTCATCGTCTTCCGTAGCCAGCGAATCGAGCGAGATGCGCATTTCATCGATGCAATCCTGGAGCAGATTGATCATGTCGCTCTGGCCCGCCCTGCCGCCCTTTACCAGCATAAGCGAAGTGATCAGTTGGGCGCCGACGCCGTCATGCAGGTTTTCCATGATGCGCTGCCGCTCCCCTGCAATTGCATTGAGCCGCTCCAGCTTGCGCAGCCGCTCGTGGCTCCTCAGCAATTCACGTTCGCGGTCCGCCAGGCGGGCGGCCAGCTGGTCCTGCATCGAATCCGCGAGTTCGAGCGTCTTCAGGAAGCGCTCCAGCAGGATCAAGGCCATCACCAGCAGGAACGCCGGTATCCCGAGATGCAGCAGGTAGAATTCTTCCAGGCCAAACAGGCCATGCTGGACAGCAAAATCATGCAGCGCAAGCGCGAATGCAAACACAATTGCCGCCAGCATCGCAAGCGCAGATGGTGTCCGGGTGCGGCGTGCATACAGCAGCAGCACAAGCACCGAATAGAAATTGAAGGGTAAAAATCCCAGCGTCCACCAGGCGTCCATGGCTGGACGGGCAGCCACGCCGATGGCGAGAAACACTGCGCATCCGCCGAACCAGTAAGCCACCAAAAACCGTTCGATGACCGGCTTCACGCACTGGCTCAGGCGCAGCAGGAAAAGGGTGATGAAGACAATGAATCCAGCCGTCGTGAAGTAGTACGTGAAACGCCAGGCGACCCAGTGATCCATCGTCACTTCGGGCATGCGAAAAACCAGGGTCCTGACTCCCCAGAACAGCGCACAGGCGCTAAAGATGCCATAGAGCGATTCGTGTCGTCGCCGCACCCAGATAAGCATCGTGAGAGCGCCAACGATCAGGCAGAGGATGCCCGCCACTTCGGTGACCGTGTTTTCCCAGAACAGCAGGCGATCGTACATCGACCGTATTGACTGTTCGGGGCCGATCAGGACTTCGCCGAAGCTCGTCAGGGGCTCGCGTATCCTGAAATGCACCCGTATCTCATTCCCGACCGGGCGCAGCGCCACTGGCGGGGCAATGAACATGAAGGGGCGGAACCACCGCCGTTGGGTGGCGGCATCGGCTTCGCTGATCTTGCCGACCAGTAGTCCGTTGACGTAAACCGAGCCACCGCTGCGCAGCTTTGGAAACAGCAGCCACAGCGGCTGGCTGATGTCCTGCGCATCGAACGTCAGCCGGTACCAGTAGCCGGTCAGGTCCTGGCCGACCGGGCGATCCGACCGGTGGGGCAAAACCGTGCTGCGCCAGAGCGGGGATTCGGCGGGAAGCACTGACGACTCCGACACAGCGAAATCGGCATTGTCGAGCCTCAGAAGCGACTGCGCGGCAACTGCGTCCAATTGGACGAATAAGCCGGCAACCAGCAGCACCATGGACCGGACAACTGCCAGGATGAGGCTATTTACGGAGCAGGCCCAGCTTGGTTGCCTCATAAACCGCCTTCCCGCGTGAGCGAACTGCCAGCTTCTTGTAGATATTCCTGACATGCTGCGCGACTGTATGGCTCGAGATCTCGAGTGCTCCGGCAATCTCGCGAAATGCCAGGCCGGTCGCCAACTGCCGCAGAACCTCGGTTTCCCGCTCGGTCAGCAGTTCCTTCTCAGCGGCATGCCGAGGTGGACTCAGGTCCGGCGCGACGTAGCTGTCCCGGAACAGGGTCAGCACTTTTTTCGCAATGCGTGGGCTTAAGGGCGAACCGCCGGCATGCAGCTCGCGCAATGCCTCGCCAACGTCGCGTCTGTCGCTGTCTTTCAACAGGTAGCCGGTGGCGCCAGCCTGGATTGCCGCGATCACATTCTTGTCGTCGTCGAAAATGCTGATCACCATCGCATTGGCCGATGGCCTGTCGCGGGCGATCTCCGGGAGCAAATCCAGGCCGCTGAAATCGGGCAGCCCGAGATCCACGAGATAAATGTCGGCATCGACATTCTGGATCAGCTCCCGGCCCTCCCTGCCATTCGTCGCTGTCGCCAGCAATGTCAGGCCTGGATCGGCATTGATGATTTCTGCGAAATGGGCGAGAACGACAGGCTGGTCTTCAATAATTGCAACGGAAATCGGCATAGAGATTCATAAAACAGCGACGGACTGAACACACGCCGGATTCCGCATCGACGGGGGGCGTGGAAAGTGTATCCGATAAACAATTATTCAGCATGTTATTTAGGGTAAACTTTGTTCGGTAACTGTTGCCCACTCGCTCTTTTTCCTCTGGATTTGCATTGCGTATTTCAAGAAATCCCGGCGAATGTCGATAATAGGCTGGAATGGATCAGCACATTTCAAAAGTCCCCGTATCTCCACCATTTTCACAGCAAAAAAATGCAACATAACTCTCTGACGCCGGTTCCAGCGCATCTTATCTCGGTCGGCAAGGCACTTCCCCACTCGATTTATTCAGCGGGCGGCGAACTGCTTCTGTCTCAGGGATTCGTGATCGAATCGGCGGAACAATTGGAGACATTACTGAGCGGCGGGTATTTCCGCAGGACTGGCGAAGATAACGTCCGTGCCCAGGCGGACACGGGCGGGCCGGCAACGAAGTCAGCCGAACAGGGCGCAGCGGCCGAGGCAAGCGAAAGCCAGACCGAGCGCGTGATGATGGACGATGTGCGCTGGCAGGTTGGCGAGACGTTCTTCCTGCACCAGCAAGGCAGTTCGGCAAGATACACGGCGCGCTTCATTGGCTTCATCAAGAACCGGACCGTCCTGGTCACCATGCCTATTGTCGACGACAAGTATGTGCTGATACGCGACGGCCAGATGTTCGTCGTTCGCGCATTTTCGGGCAAGAAAGCGTACGCATTCAGCGCGTTCGTCGTCAAGTCCGTGCATTCGCCGCATCCCTACCTGCACCTGTCCTATCCCAAGGAACTCGGCTGCGCGACAATCCGCCACCGGGCACGGATCACGGTCAACGTCATTGCGGCCGTGTCGCTCGACGGGCAGCAGGACAGCACTGCCGCCATGATCAACGACATGAGTCTCGGCGGCGCTTCAGCCAGCATCAAGCATCCGTTTGGCGAGGTCGGGCAACGCGGCAGGATCAAATTCAAGATCAATGCGGTCGGCGAGACCGTGTTCATGGATATCTGCACCATCCTGCGCTCCATCATCCCTGTGGAAAACGGCGGCGGATGCAAGCACGGCTACGAATTCGTCGACCTGTCCACCCACGACAGGCTGGTGCTGTCGGCCTACTTTCACCAGGCGGAAGTCGAGCGCAATTAAGCCCGGGCGGCGGCGTGCGCCCTCATGTCTTCCGGCGAATGCTGAGCCAGGCCGTGGCGCCACCGCTCGCCGCGATCATCGCCATGCCGACCCAGGCCCAGAAATCCGGCGCGTGGCTGAAAAACAGCCAGCTCATCAATGCGGCAAAACCGATCTGCGCATAGGTAAAAGGCATCAGCGACGACGTGCCGGCCTTGCTGAATGCCATGATCAGAAGCAGATGGCCGACCGTGCCGAGCACCCCGATCAGCAGCAGCAGGCTTGCCTTGCCGACATCGGCGCTTGCAATAAACGACAGCAACTCATCGCGTTCGAGCAGCATTAACGGAAGCAGTAGCGCGCTTCCTATGAAGCCGCTGTAAAACTGCGTCGTGTACGGATTTTCCAGCACGGCAAGCCGGCTGGTGATCAGGCTGTAGGCACTGGAGACGACCATTGCCAGCAAGGGAACGATGACGACCCAACCGAAAAGCCCACTGCCCGGCCGGATCACGATGATCGTTCCAAGAAACCCGCTCCAGACCAGCAGCCACCGCAGACGCCCTATTCGCTCGTTCAGCAGCCAGCCGGAGCAGGCGGTGATCAGCACTGGGGAAAGCATGATGATGGCGGTAAATTCAGCGAGCGGCATCTGGCGCATGCTGAAGAAGGCGAGCACGCTGATCGTTGCCAGCAGCAATCCTCTGAGCGCCTGGAAGCGGGGATGCGCTGTGCGGAATCCGGATACCCCGCGGGCATTGAGCACCACGGCTGCCATCATGGCCGCCTGAAGGGTATATCGAGTCCAGAGAACGAAGACAACGGAAAGGAAACCGCCAAGATACTTGGTGGCGGCATCCATTGCGGAAAAAAGAAGGGTGGAGGCGACGATCATCATGATCGCTGCCGAGGGATTCTTGTTGCTCATTCCCTCAATGATAACGCAGGACAACCCTTTCTCCCCGGCATTGGGGGTAAAACCTGGTTGCCTGCTTATCCCTGCAAAATGCCCTCAGGCCCGGGATAGCGGCCGATCGGCAATTTTCAGTGCACCGCCGCCGAAATTGCGTCGCTTGTCTTGACGGTCGACTTCCTCGGGGTGGCATGCGATGCAGGCGCCCTGCGGGAAACATCCAGCACGCCGCGACGGATCAGCAGTTTTCTGATTTCGCGATGCGCGCCATCCACTTCCGGCTTGTCGTCGAGAAATGCATCCATTGCTGCCAATGCGATATCGTCCATTTCTTCCTCGGAAAAAGAGTAATAAATAGACGCGGCCAGCGCTTCATCGGACATTTCGGCCGTGCGGACAATTTTGTCGGAATATTTGGCGAGAACTGCACGAACATCGCGGACGGTAATTCCAAAAGCCATTTGAAGCGGCATAAGCACCTCCAATAAGTCGATTCGCATGCAAGGGCGAATAATATGGAAATATCTTATGCCCCAGAACAATTAAGTCATATAGGACAGACCCTTGTATCTGTGTAGGAATAAATGAAGTAATGTGTCAGCGCCTCGGCGACTGGGGAACAGTTATTTCCCGGCATATGCCCAAATGACATGGGTATCGTCCGCTTCATTTTTCCGGCGCCAAAGCGTGCTTATGCGGTTGGAAAAATGGGCGGGACCGGTAGCTCTTCGTCATCCGGCACCACTGGCGCCGGGACTGCCGGCTTCTCGGCAGGCGCGGCCGGATCCGGTTCGTTCTGTATTGACGGACTGAAGTCCGGATCAGGCGTCGTTTCCGAATTTTTACTCACAAGCAATCTCCCAAAGAATAAAAGTATTAATCAAATGCTATTCCCAAAAGAACCTTTGCGGGTTGCGCATGCTCAGCCGATCCACGAATGAACCAAATTGCGTTTCCGGAAGTCCTATCAGGAAACGAAAAATAGTTTTTCCAGGTTGTCACGGATGTTGACCGATGTTGTCCATTAACTAAAACATTCAGCGCAGGAGACAGGATTGAAAACGCACAATATTTGGCACCCGAATCACAGGCGAGAACGGCGGGAAGTCAATGCGCCATTGTTATGGCTGATTGCTGCCCTTGGTGGATTTTGGGCAATGGTGGCATTCTTGGTATTCGTCTAGGCCTGGCCCGTACTTGAGGCAAACCTCTGTTTAACTACGGAGGTGTAAAATCGACCAAGTGAAACAAAGAGTTTCCATGGTGTAATTATATGAGTTTGAACAAACACGACCTCGATTCCTATCGACGCGCCAAGAGGCTGCGCGCACAGAAAATCGACTTCCTGATCGTCGTTCTCTTCATCCTGATTGCCATCTTCATGACGATGGAACATCCTCCTCCGAGACCTGGCGCACCGGCCTTTCACAAAGTGGAGGCAAGGGAAGCACCAAAAGGCAAGCCGCAAGAGCCGCCAGTGATCGCAAGGGCAGCGCATTAGCAGGGCGGCCCCGCGCTGGTTTTCTGGCGCGCCTCAACTGCAACATCCCCACCGCTGCACGACCGGAACCGAAACGTCCTCGCCACCTGCGGATGCTGACCGCGCTGCCCTTCGTGCGCGTGGATCTGGCGAGTGGCGGTCCAAGGCACTAAAACTGGCAGGGGTTATCCTGGAAGTCGTTTGGAATGCCGCTAGAAATCGGGCAAGTGAATCCGCTCGTCCTCAGCCTTGCTTGATCGGAGAGTCGGGAATGCGCGGCCCCGGCAGACTGTCCTGAACAGCAATAATTTGGTGGCCAAATACAAACGCACGACTTCTTGATCAAAAATCGTCATCGGTCCGGGCAACGTCATCCCGAGAAACGCCGAAGCCCATGCAAGAAACTGCTTGCATGGGCTTCAGGTTGAAGAAGTGGTGCGGCTGGCAGGAATCGAACCCACGACCCCTTGGTTCGTAGCCAAGTACTCTATCCAGCTGAGCTACAGCCGCGAGGGGTCGAATTATAGCAGCGATAATTGCGTCGGTACAGGCACCGGTCTGACAGATGATCGCCATCACTAAATTGCCTATTAGCAAGCAAATGTTGTAGCGTTGATCGCACGAGCTGTGATACATTCATCCAAATATTTCCCATTAACAACTATTTTGCTCGAGCTACCGGCGCGCCTGCCATTCGCTATATGCAAGAAACCGACTTTATGACATTTCGCTTCCGCCAATTCGCCTCCGGCCTGACCATCCTGGCGGCGTTTATCGGGTCGGCCAGCGCTGCAACGATCAGCGTGAAGGTAGCCGATGCTGCCGGCAACCCGATACAGGATGCTGCCGTCTATGCCGAGCCCGTGACGCCTCCCTCCGGCGGTCGACCCAAGACCGCGGAGATCGAGCAGAAGAGCCGGAAGTTCATGCCGCTGATGACGGTCGTGCAAACCGGCACCGAGATCAGCTTCCCGAACAACGACACGGTTCGCCACCACGTCTATTCGTTTTCTCCCGCCAAGCCGTTCGAACTCAAGCTGTATTCCGGCACGCCCGGCACGCCTATCCTGTTCGACAAGCCTGGCACGGTCGTCATCGGCTGCAATATCCATGACCAGATGGTGGCCTATATCCAGGTCGTAGGCACGCCGCACTTCGGCAAGACCGATCAGACAGGCAAGGTCAGCATTGCCGACCTCGGGCCGGGCAAATACCGGTTGAAGGCCTGGCACTATCAGCTTCCCTCCCCTGCCGCGCCAGTCGAAACCGACCTCTCGGTCGCAAAGAATGACATGACGGCGAATCTTGTGCTTAACATCAAGGCCGCGGGCGGCAGCCACTGAGAAGGCCGTACATGTTCAAGACCCTGGAACGACGGATTGCTGCGCTGCTGCTGATATTGCTGCTGCTGGTCCAGCTTGCCGGTTTCATGGTCATACAAAACGCAATCAGCAGGAATGGCCGCGCTGTGATTGCGGACGAACTGGTGGTCGGCGAGCGGGTATTCAGGCGGCTGCTCAAGCAAAACGCGGATATGCTGACCCAGGGCGCGCAACTGCTGGCGAAGGATTACGGCTTCCTTTCGGCCATTGCCAGCGGCGACGACGAGACAATCACCTCGGCGCTGACGAACCATGGCGGGCGCATCGGCGCATCCTTCACCGTCATGGTCAATGCTGACCGCGGCTTCCGGGTCGACAGCAGCCATGCATTGTCCGACCCGGCGCGCCGCCGGATACTGCAGCTCGTCGATGCCGCGGAAAGGGATGGCAGCGCGGTCGGCACCGGCATCATCGAAAACGGGCCGTTCCAGATCGTCGTCGTGCCGGTGAAAGCGCCGGTGGTCGTGGGCTGGGTCGTGATGGCCTTTCCAATGGACCAGCGCCTCGCCGCCGACATGCTGGCGCTCTCTTCGCTGGAGACTTCATTCCTGGTAGGGTCGGCCGGCGGCGCATGGACTGCCAGCGCCACCACGCTGGCGCCGAATGCGATTGCGACGCTGACCTCCGCGCTCGACGGCCGCAGCACGCTTCGGCGCGCCACGATCGACATCAGCATAGCGGACGACCAATACGCCGGCCTGCTGGGCGAACTGGCGATCGGGGACGCGCAAACGGCAGTGGTGGTCCTGCAGCGCTCGGTCGACGCCGCGATCGCGCCTTACCGGGCGCTGCAGATGACCCTGCTGATCCTGACCGCTGCGGGCATCGCAATCGCCGCATTTATCGGCATCGTCACGGCAAGGCGCATTACCGAACCCCTGCGCGAGCTGACGAGCACGGCGCGGCGCTTCGGCGCCGGCGACTACGATGGACCGATACCGACTGGCGGCGGTGAGGAAATTGCCGAACTTTCGAGGGCCTTCGGCGTCATGCGCAGCGGCATCGCCAAGCGCGAGGCCGAGATCCACAAGCTTGCCTACTGGGATTCGCTGACCGACCTTCCCAACCGCGCGCACTTTGCCCGCAAGCTGCGTCAGGCCATAGAGGGCGCTGGAAGCTGTCATATCCTGATGATGGACCTCGACCGCTTCAAGAATGTCAATGACGTGCTCGGCCAGAGCTTCGGCGACGCGCTGCTGCGCAGCGTCGCACAGCGGCTGGTGACCGATTCCGGCGCCGACCCGGCCAATATCGCCAGGCTGGGCGGCGATGAATTTGCCATCCTGCTGGTCGACGTGACGCTTGAGGACGCCCAGCAGGTCGCGCTGCGCATCCTCAAGTTGCTGGAAGTGCCCATAGTGCTCGACGACCAGGCGGTCGACCTGGGCGCAGGCATCGGCATCGCCGGTTATCCGCAGCATGGCGGCGACCCCGAGTCCCTGCTCAGCCGGGCCGAGGTAGCCATGCATGTGGCCAAGCGCAGCGGCAACCAGGCCGTCGTGTATGACGCGGCCACCGACGAGAGCAGCCAGCAGAGCCTGTCCCTGCTCGGCGAACTGCGGCGCGCGGTCGACCGCAACGAACTGAAACTCTACGTGCAGCCCAAGCTGTCGCTGCTCACCGGCGAGGTCACCGGGCTGGAAGCGCTGGTGCGCTGGGTGCATCCGCAGCGGGGCATGATATTCCCGGACCAGTTCATCGCCTTCTCGGAAAAGACGGGCTTCATCCGCGTGATCACCTTGTGGATGCTGGACCGCGCCGCGGCGCTATGCAGCGCGCTGGCCGCCGAAGGCATGTATCCGAAGCTGTCGGTCAACATATCGGCGCGGGACCTGATGGACCAGGACCTGGCGGCCAAGTTTTCGGAGATCATGTTCCGTCACAAGGTCAGCGCCGCCTCCTTTTGCCTCGAGATCACCGAGAGCGCCATCATGGATGACCCGGTGCGGGCGCAGAACACGCTGGAAAGCCTGCATGCGCTGGGAGCGGAACTGTCGATCGACGATTTCGGCACCGGCTACTCGTCGCTCGCCTACCTGAAGCAATTGCCGGTCGACGAGTTGAAGATCGACAAATCCTTCGTGATGAATATGGAGCACGATGCCAACGATGCAAAGATCGTCCGCTCGACCGTCGACCTGGGCCGCAACCTCGGCCTGCGGGTCGTCGCCGAAGGCATCGAAAGCGACAAGGCCTGGGAGCTGCTGGCGCAGATGGGATGCCACAGCGGACAGGGCTACCTGATGAGCCGGCCGATTCCAGCCAATGAATTCAGCGCATGGACCCGGCGCTGGACCGTGGGAAATACCGCCCGCAGGCAGGCGGGATCCGATGCGGGCGCCGGCCATGCAATGGCAATCGAGGTGGGAGAAGACGCATGAAACGATGGTGTACCGGCATCCTGCTGTGCGCGGCAGCCTTCGCCGCCTGGGCGGCAGCCGACCCCGACGAGGAACAGCTGCGCCGCATGGACCAGAAATGCGAGGACGCGCGCAAGGCCAAGCTGGCGCCGATACGCGAAGAACTTGCGCGCCAATGCGAACAGGAACAGCGTTACCTGGGAAACAAACAGCGCGATTGTGCGCTTGAAGTGAGCACCTACGGCGACACGTTCAGCGGCGCGCGCGGCGCAGCCATCCGCGGTATGTACTATGATTTGCCGGAATGCGTGGCCGCGTCGAACGCGTGGAAGAAGTGGGAAGCGTCGCGGCCATGGAAGAATTGACGCCCGGGGCTAACGGCGCGTGCGATAAATGTCGTGGCCAGCTTCGTCGATCTGCCGGCGCAGCGCCTGGCGCTCTTCGGGGGAAAGCTTGCCCTGGCGTGCGCCTTCGGCCTGGCCACGCGCGGCGCGGTCAGCCTCCTGCCGCTGCTGGGCACGCGGGTCGGGCTGAGCGGACTGCTGCTGGGCGGGATTGTTGCGCTGGTCGCTGTTCGCGTCGCGCTGCTGGGCAAAGCCCTGTGCGGCGCAAACCAACGTCAGCAGGGCGAGACAGAGTCTTCCTGTTATTTTCTTCATCATGATTTCTTTCGGAATGTCAGACGCCGGCGCTTTCGTCATGAATCAAAGTGTATGCCCGTTTGCCGGATCTCCGAAACAGGATCCGGTAAAGTATGTAACACTTTGTAATGCCTGCAGAAAACATCCTCACTTCGACGCGCGCCTGACGTTACCATAGACAAATGAATACGACAAACCTTTCCGGTATGCAGACCAACCCGACGCCCACGCACCAGGCCAAGATCCTCGTGGTGGATGACGACATACGGCTGCGCGACCTGCTGCGGCGCTACCTCGCCGAGCAGGGATTCAACGTGATCACCGCGGAAAACGCGCAGGCGATGAACAAGCTCTGGCTGCGCGAACGCTACGACCTGCTGGTGCTGGACCTGATGCTGCCGGGCGAGGACGGCCTGTCGATCTGCCGCAGGCTGCGCGGCGCTGGCGACCAGACGCCCATCATCATGCTCACCGCCAAGGGCGAGGATGTCGACCGCATCGTCGGCCTGGAAATGGGCGCGGACGATTACCTGCCCAAGCCGTTCAACCCGCGCGAACTGGTGGCCCGCATCAGCGCGGTGCTGCGGCGACGCGCTCCCGAGGAGGCGCCGGGCGCGCCTTCGGAGACGCCGCAGACCTTCATCTTCGGCGACTTCGTGCTTGACCTCGGCACCCGCACATTGAAGAAGAGCGGCCAGAATGTGGCGCTGACGACCGGCGAGTTCTCGGTGCTGAAGGTGTTTGCGCGCCACGCACGGCAGCCGCTGTCACGCGAAAAGCTGATGGAGCTGGCCCGCGGCCGCGAGTACGAGGTGTTCGACCGCAGCCTCGACGTGCAGATCTCGCGGTTGCGCAAGCTGATCGAGCCCGACCCGTCCAATCCGCTGTACATCCAGACGGTCTGGGGGCTGGGCTACGTGTTCATCCCGGAAGGACAGCCGCGTTGAGGATCAGACTGCCGGGCGCCGTATCCGCATGCTAGCCAGGTCCGCCCGCTTCGCCTGGATGACCAGCGGGCTTTACTGGCGCACTTTCTTCCTGCTCGCCTTCCTGATCGCCGTCAGCATGGCGGCATGGGTGGTGAGCATACGCATCGTCGAACGCACGCCCCGCGCCGACCAGATCGCGGCGCAGGTCGTGTCCATCGTCACCATCACCCGTTCCGCCCTGCTCCACTCGGCGCCGGCGTCGCGCCGCGAACTGCTGTTCGACCTCGCCAGCAACGAAGGCATACGGGTCTATCCACGCGAGGCCAGCGACAAGGTGACGCCGCCCGAGGACACCACGCTGATGCCGCTGATCCAGTCGGTGGTACGCTCGCGGCTCGGCATCGAGACCCGCTTCGCCGGCACCGTGAACGACATCCCCGGCTTCTGGATCAGCTTCACGATCGACGATGACGACTACTGGCTGATGCTGGACCGGGAGCGCATCGAGCGCACGTCGGGCCGGCAGTGGCTGGGCTGGGCCGCGGTCACGCTGCTGCTGTCGCTGGTCGGCGCGGCCTTCATCAGCCGGCTGATCAACCTGCCGCTGGCCCGCCTGACCCAGGCGGCGCGCGCGATCGGCCGCGGTCAGGAGCCGGCGCCGCTGCCGGAACGCGGGCCGACCGAGATCCGCGAAGCCAACAGCAGCTTCAACCAGATGGTGGTGGACCTGAACCGCGTCGAATCCGACCGGACGCTGATCCTGGCCGGCATTTCGCACGACCTGCGCACGCCGATTTCGCGGATGCTGCTGGAAGTCGAGATGGCCAAGCTCAATGACGATGCGCGCCGCGGCATGCAGTCCGACCTGGCGCAGATGGACGCCATCATCGGCCAGTTCCTGGACTACGCCCGGCCCGCCGGCAGCGAGGTGCAGCAGCGGGTCGACCTGTCCGCGCTCGTGACCGACATCGGGCGCGAGGCGGCGCGGCTGCCGGACGTGCAGGTGTTTTCCGATGTGACCAGCGGCATCGAGGTCAACGGCAGCGCGGTCGACCTCAGGCGCGTCATCAACAACCTGATCGAGAATGCGCGCCGCTACGGCAGGACGCCGGGCACCGCGCGCACCGACATCGACATCCGCTGCTGGCGCGAGGGCGACCGCGCTGTGCTCGAGGTCGGCGACCATGGCAGCGGCGTGCCGGAAGAGGCGCTGGACCAGCTGCTGCGCCCGTTCACGCGCCTCGACAGCGCGCGCAGCCAGGCCAATGGCGCCGGGCTCGGCCTGGCCATCGTCGAACGGGTCGTACAGCGCCATGGCGCCGGCCTGCGGGTCTTCAACCGGCCGGATGGCGGGCTGATGGCGCGCATCACCTTCGCCATCGCATCGCCGCTTTAAAGCCGCTCAGGCAGGCCTGCGGTACAGCAGCGCAACCGCTTCGGCCGCGATGCCTTCCTCGCGCCCGAGGTAACCGAGCCGCTCGTTGGTCTTCGCCTTCACGTTGACCTGGCCGGCCGCTATCCCGAGGTCCGCCGCGATATTGGCCGCCATCTGCGCGATGTGCGGCGCCATCTTCGGCGCCTGCGCGATGATGGTGGCGTCGACGTTGCCGACCAGGTAGCCTGCCTCGGCGACCCGCCGCATCGCCTCGCGCAGCAGCCGGCGCGAATCCGCGCCGGCGAACTCGGTCGCCGTGTCCGGAAAGTGCCGTCCTATGTCGCCCAGGCTGGCCGCGCCCAGCAGCGCGTCGGTGATCGCGTGCAGCAGCACGTCGGCGTCCGAGTGCCCGAGCAGGCCGGTCGGATGCGGTATCTCGACGCCGCCGATGATGAGCTTGCGGCCGGCAACCAGCGCATGGCAGTCGTAGCCCTGGCCGATGCGAAACGGAGGCTGGTCAGTCATTGCATTCCTTCAGGTAGAGTTCGGCCAGCGCCAGGTCTCCCGGCAGCGTGACCTTCATGTTGCGTACGCTGCCGGGCACCAGCCGCGGGAACAGCCCCATCGCTTCGACGGCGCCGGCCTCGTCGGTGACATCGGCGGCAGCCTCGAGCGCCTTCTTCAGCAAGCCATAGCGGAACATCTGCGGCGTCTGCGCGGCCCACAGGCCCACGCGCGGCACGGTGGCGCAGGCGCGCTGCTCGCTGTCGCCGCGCTTGAGGGTGTCGACCACCGGCAGCGCCAGCAGGCCGCCGACCTCGTCGTCGCGCACGGCGGCGATGAGGCGGTCGACCAGCGCTGCGCTCAGGCCGGGGCGCGCGGCGTCATGCACCAGCACCCAGTCATCGTCGGCAAGCTGCGGACGCATCGCCAGCAGGCCGTTGAGCACCGACTGCCGCCGCGTGTCGCCGCCGTCGCGCACGACGGTCACGCGTCCGGCCAGCGCCGGGCCGGCGCTCGTCGCGTCGTCACGGATCGTGTCGTCGATATAGCCATCGTCGCCGCTGACCACGGCAAAGGTATGCGTGATCGCCTGATGCGCGGCGAAGGTATCGAGCACATGGCGCAGCATCGCCTTGCCGGCCAGGCTCGCATATTGTTTCGGAAAGGCGGCGCCCATGCGCGCGCCGACGCCGGCGGCGGGGATCAGGGCAAAGTAACGGGGTGGAAGCATGGTCTGCGCGTGGGACGCCGCGGCTTGCGGCAATCGAAAATCGAATCAAGTTGCTTGGTTTATAATCGCAGCTCGCATTTTACTGTCAAATCGGCAGCATGCCGCCCCCTTTCCGTTCTCTTCACCTGGCCTTCCCGATACCGCGTTCCGATGTCATTTGACCTCAACAGATTTCTTCCCAAGCCTGGCGCACGATTTGCGGTTCCCTCTGCGCATGGATCCTCCGACGCCTTCCTGCTGGCGCAAGCCGGCCTCCAGCTCAAGACCCGGAAGCAGATGCTTGCCGTGGTGGTCGCCAATGCCGGCGACGCGCAGCGGCTGCTCAACGAGATCCCGTGGTTCCGCGGCGACGACGCAGCGGAAAGCAGCGCGCTGCGCTGCCACCTTCTGCCCGACTGGGAGACGCTGCCCTATGACGCATTCTCGCCGCACCAGGACCTGGTCTCGGAACGGCTCGCCACGCTGTATGAAATCCAGAACGGCCAGTGCGATGTGCTGATCGTGCCGGCGACGACCGCGCTGACGCGGCTGGCGCCGCCCTCCTTCCTCGCGGCCTACACGTTCTTCTTCAAGCAGGGCGAGACGCTGGACGAGACCCGGCTGAAGACGCAGCTCACGCTGGCCGGCTATACCCATGTGAGCCAGGTCATGTCGCCCGGCGAATACTCGGTGCGCGGCGGCCTGATCGACCTGTTCCCGATGGGCTCCGCGCTGCCCTACCGGATCGACCTGTTCGGCGACACCATCGAGACCATCCGCACCTTCGACGCCGACACCCAGCGCTCGCTGTACCCGGTGCGCGAGGTGCGCCTGCTGCCGGGCCGCGAGTTTCCGATGGACGATGGCGCCCGCACCGCGTTCCGCGGCCGCTGGCGCGAGGTGTTCGAAGGCGACCCGACGCGCTCGGCGATCTACAAGGACATCGGCAACGGCATTGCATCGGCCGGCATCGAGTACTACCTGCCGCTGTTCTTCGAAGAGACGGCCACGCTGTTCGACTACCTTCCGGCGGATGCCACCATTGCGCTGATGGGCGACATCGATGCGTCGATCTCGCGCTTCTGGAATGACACGCAGTCGCGCTACCGCTTCCTGAAGAGCGATCGCGAACGTCCGCTGCTGGAGCCGCAGACGCTGTTCCTCTCCAGCGAGGAATTCTTCACGCTGGCCAAGCCGCATGCCCGCATCACGCTGCAGACCGACGACGAACCGTCGGCGCTGTCTGCGCCGCTGCCGAACCTGGCGGTGAACCGCCGGATGGACGACCCGCTGGCCAACATGCGCGCCTACCTCGACCGCACCGACAAGCGCGTGCTGATCTGCGCCGAGACCAGCGGGCGGCGCGAGACGCTGCAGCAGTATTTCAGCGAGTACGGCCTGCCGCTCGCGCTATGCGACGGCTACCAGGATTTCGCGACCGCCTCGGCCCGGCTGATGCTGGGCGTGGCGCCGCTGCAGGCCGGCTTCGAGCTGCTGGTCGACGGCAGCCCCTACGCGTTCATCACCGAGACCGAGCTGTATGCGGGTTCCGGTCGCCGCGTCGGGCACCGCCGCCAGGAAGGCGCGACCCAGGTCGAAGCGATGGTGCGCGACCTGTCCGAGCTGAAGATCGGCGACCCGGTGGTCCATGTCAACCATGGCATAGGCCGCTACATGGGCCTGATCAACATGGACCTCGGCGAAGGCGAGACCGAGTTCCTGCACCTCGAGTATGCGAAGGACACCAAGCTCTATGTGCCGGTGTCGCAGCTGCACGTGATCTCGCGCTACTCGGGCGCGTCGCCGGAAGATGCGCCGCTGCATGCGCTCGGCTCGGGCCAGTGGGACAAGGCCAAGCGCCGGGCCGCGCAGCAGGTGCGCGACACCGCGGCCGAGTTGCTGAACCTGTATGCGCGGCGCGCGCTGCGCCAGGGCCATGCATTCGCCTATTCGGCGCATGACTACGTGGCCTTCGCAGAAAGCTTCGGCTTCGAGGAAACGCCGGACCAGGCGGCCGCGATCAATGCAGTGACCGCGGACATGACCAGCGGCAAGCCGATGGACAGGCTGATCTGCGGCGACGTCGGCTTCGGCAAGACCGAGGTGGCGCTGCGCGCGGCCTTCATCGCCGTCATGGGCGGCAAGCAGGTGGCCATCCTTGCGCCGACCACGCTGCTGGCCGAGCAGCATGCGCAGACCTTCGCCGACCGCTTCGCCGACTGGCCGGTGAAGATCGCCGAACTGTCCCGCTTCCGCAGCACGAAGGAAATCGGCCAGGCGATCAAGGGCATGGCCGAAGGCACGCTGGACATCGTGATCGGCACCCACAAGCTGCTCTCCGACGACATCAAGTTTTCGCGGCTGGGGCTGGTGATCATCGACGAGGAACACCGGTTCGGCGTGCGCCAGAAGGAAGCGCTGAAGGCGCTGCGGGCCGAGGTCGACGTGCTGACGCTGACCGCCACGCCGATCCCGCGCACGCTGGGCATGGCGCTGGAAGGACTGCGCGACTTCTCCATCATCGCGACCGCGCCGCAGAAGCGGCTGGCGATCAAGACCTTCGTGCGCAGCGAGTCCGAGGGCGTGATCCGCGAAGCCTGCCTGCGCGAACTGAAGCGCGGTGGCCAGGTGTACTTCCTGCACAACGAAGTCGAGACCATCCAGAACCGCAAGGCGGCGCTGGAAGCGCTGATGCCGGAAGCCCGCATCGCGGTCGCGCACGGCCAGATGCATGAGCGCGACCTGGAAAAGGTGATGCGCGACTTCGTCGCGCAGCGCTTCAACATCCTGCTGTGCACTACCATCATCGAGACCGGCATCGACGTGCCGACCGCGAACACCATCGTCATGCACCGCGCCGACAAGTTCGGCCTGGCGCAGCTGCACCAGCTGCGCGGCCGCGTCGGACGCTCGCATCACCAGGCCTATGCCTACCTGCTGGTCAATGACGTGCAGAGCCTGACCAAGCTGGCCCAGCGCCGGCTGGACGCGATCCAGCAGATGGAAGAACTGGGCAGCGGCTTCTACCTGGCGATGCATGACCTCGAGATCCGCGGCGCCGGCGAGGTGCTGGGCGAGAACCAGTCGGGCGAGATGATAGAAATCGGCTTCCAAATGTATTCGGACATGCTCAACGAGGCGGTACGCTCGCTGAAAAACGGCAAGGAGCCGGACCTGGCGGCGCCGCTGGCGTCCACCACCGAGATCAACCTGCATGTGCCGGCGCTGCTGCCCAACGAGTTCTGCGGCGACGTGCATGAAAGGCTGTCGCTGTACAAGCGGCTGGCCAACTGCAACAGCGCGGAGGCGATCGACGACCTGCAGGAGGAGCTGATCGACCGCTTCGGCAAGCTGCCCGACCCGGCGCGCGCGCTGATCGAGACGCACCGGCTGCGGGTCGCGGCCAAGCCGCTGGGCATCGTCAAGATCGATGCACATGCCGAATCGGCGCTGCTGCAGTTCGCGCCCAATCCGCCGGTCGACGCGATGCGCATCATCGAACTGATCCAGAAGAACCGCCATATCAAGCTCAATGGCCAGGACAAGCTGCGCATCACCGCCGCGATGCCTGACCTTGCCAGCCGGGTCCAGCAGCTGAAGTCGACGCTGCGCTCGCTGGTCGGCTGACACCATCATCTATCTCACGTAACGCTCATGAACCTGATCCTCCAAGGCAGCGCCGACCTGGCGACCATACAAGCACTGGCGGCGCCGGCCCGGCCGGCGCGCATCGAAACCATCCATGCGCTGGCATGGCGCTGCGTCGGCGTGGACGACAGCGCGGAAGTGCGCGGGCAGATCGACGCCGCCGCGCTGGAGGCCAAGATTGACGCCACCTTCATCGAAGCCGGCCTCCGGCTGTCCGACTTCAGCCTGCTGGCGATGGACATGGACTCGACCGTCATCACGATCGAATGCATCGACGAGATCGCCGACATGCAGGGCCTGAAGCCGCAGGTCGCGGCCATCACCGAGGCGGCGATGCGTGGCGAACTGGACTTCGCCGCCAGCCTGACGCAGCGCGTCGCGCTGCTCGAAGGGCTGGACGCCGGGGCGCTGCAGAAGGTCTACGACGAGCGGCTGCGCCTGTCGCCGGGCGCGGAAGCCCTGGCCGCCGCTGCCCGCGCCGCCGGCGTGAAGACGCTGCTGGTCTCGGGCGGTTTCACCTTCTTCACCGACCGTGTCAGGCAGCGCCTGGACCTGGACTACAGCCATGCCAACGTGCTGGAAATCGCCAATGGCCGCCTGACCGGCAAGGTGGTCGGCGGCATCGTCGACGCCGATGAAAAGAAGCGCACCGTCGAACGCGTCTGCGCCGAACTCGGCGTGCCGGCCAGGCGCGCAATCGTGATGGGCGACGGCGCGAATGACCTGAAAATGATGTCGGTCGCCGGCCTGTCGGTGGCCTACCGCGCCAAGCCCGTTGTGCGCGCGCAAGCAGATGCCGCCTTGAATTTTTCGGGTTTGGATGGCATCTTGGCCCTGCTTGCGCAATAAGGCCAGGCAAAACATCGGAGGCCGGACATCATGCAGGAACTGGTTCTAGATTCGAACTTGCAGTCGCGCAAATCGCTGGCCTGGTGGCTCTACCTGTTCCATGCGGCCAGCCTGGTGTTTTCGATGGGCGCCTTCGGCTGGATTCCGCTGATCATCAGCTACCTGAAACGCGACGACGCGGCCGGCACGTTCGTCTACAGCCACCATACCTGGCAGATCCGCTCGTTCTGGTGGTACGTGGTCTGGGTCGTGCTCGGCGGCCTGCTGTTCGCCACCGTCGTCGGCATCCCGCTGGCCTTTGTCGTCTGGGGCGTGGCCTGGTTGTGGAAAGCGTACCGGCTTCTGCGCGGCTTCTTCGCGCTGAACGACAACAAGCCGATGCCGGCATAAGCAAGCGAGGGCAAGGCGCCGGGCGGCCCTCGCCCGGCGTTCAGCGCCGCGCCAGCGCCTCGAACGCCTGCGCCATATCGGCAATCAGGTCGGCCGGCTCTTCCAGCCCGATGTTAAACCGCAGCAGCTGTCCGTGCGATTCCCATCCCTGTCGCATGCCCTGCATCCGGTACGGCACGCACAGGCTGTTGGCGCCGCCCCAGCTATAGCCGATCTTGAACAGCTTCAGGGTGTCGATGAAGCGGTCGGTCTGGGCCTCGCTGTAACGCTCGTCGAAGATCACCGAGAACAGGCCGCCGGCGCCGGTGAAGTCGCGCTTCCAGTGCGCATGTCCGGGACAGGCGTCGAACGCCGGGTGCAGCACCTGCGCAATCTCCGGCCGTGCCTGCAGCCACGCGGCGACTTCCCGTGCGCCGCGGTCATGGGCTTCGAAGCGCAGCTTCATGGTCGGCAGCGAACGCAGCACCAGGTAGGCATCGTCGGCGCCAACGCCGTAGCCCAGCCGCATATGCGCCGCCTCGATGCGCCGGTGCAGCGACTCGTCGCGGGTGATGACCGCGCCCATCAGCACGTCGGAGCCGCCGGACTGGTACTTGGTGAGCGCCTGCATCGCGATATCGACGCCATGGTCGAACGCCGCGAAGGCGATGCCGGCCGACCAGGTATTGTCGATCGCGACCACCGCGCCGGCGTCATGCGCGGCCTTGCAGATGGCGGGGATGTCGGGCACTTCCATCGACACCGAGCCCGGCGCCTCGGTCCATACCAGCCGGGTGTTCGGCTGCATCAGCGCGGCAATGCCGGCGCCGACCATCGGGTCGTAATAGCGCGCGCTGATGCCGAAATCCCGGCTCAGCCAGTTGCCCAGTTCCCGGCTCGGGTTGTAGACATTGTCGGGCAGCAGCACATCGTCGCCGGTTTTCAGCAAGGCGAGGTCGACCATCGCAATCGCCGCCAGGCCGCTCGGCGCGAGCAGGCAATGGGTCCCCTGCTCGATCGCGGCAAGCCGGGCTTCCAGCGTGAACGTGGTGGGCGTGCCATGCAGGCCGTAGGTATAGCCGGTCTTGTCCTGCCAGTTGCGCGAGCGCAGCGCCGCGACATTGCTGAACAGGACCGTGGATGCGTGATGTATCGCCTGCGGAAAGGCGTCGAACCCGGCCGGCGCCCGGTAGTCGGAATGGATCAGCCGGGTCTGCAATGACTTGTCGCTGCTCATGCCCTCTCCTCGCGATGACTTTTCTTTGTTTTTAACGCTGGCTGCGCACCGGGCTTGCGGCCGAATCCATCGGCGTCAGCACGAAGGGCTTGCTGACCGAGCCGTCCGCCGACTGCCAGGTGCCGCGCACCGCTGCGCCATCCTGCTGCCCTTCCCACTGGCCGGACACGTCGGTGCCGTTCTCCGACTCTTCCATCAGCAGGCCGCCCGATTCGGTCTCGCCGGCCAGAAGGATCTGCCCGCTGCGGCCGAACACGATGTATTCGCCCTCGATGCCTTCGGCCGGGTCGGACTTGGGCTGCAGCTTCATCTGGATCTGCGCGTCGCCCAGCGTGCCGCGCAGCACGACCGGCCGCGAGAACATGCCGCCGGCAGCGGCCGTCGCGTCGGCCGCATCGGCCGCATGCGCCGGACCGGCCAGCAGCATGGCCGCCAGGATCGGGAGCATCAGCCGCCGCATCATGCGCGCGCCCACAGGTCGTGCGCGTCCGCGGCGGTGACGGTGACGTCGTAGAACTCGCCGACCCTGAGCTTCAGGTGCGGCTCGTACGGCGCCTTGATATGGACCACGCCATCGATTTCCGGCGCGTCGGCGGCCGAACGGCCGGTCGCGCCGCCGGTGCGGTCCACCGCGTCGATCAGCACCCGTATGGTCTTGCCGACCTTGCGCTGCAGACGTGCGGTGGAGATGCGTTCCTGCAGCTGCATCACGCGGCCGCGGCGCTCCTCGCGCAGTTCCTCGGGAAGCTGGCCGGCGATTTCGTTGGCGGTCGCGCCTTCCACCGGCGAATACGCAAAACAGCCCAGCCGGTCGATCTGCGCTTCCTCGAGGAAATCCAGCAGGTACTGGAATTCCGCCTCGGTCTCGCCGGGGAAGCCGGCGATGAAGGTCGAGCGGATCGTGATGTCGGGGCACAACTCGCGCCATGCGCGGATGCGCTCGATGTTTTTCTCGCCATTGGCCGGCCGCTTCATGCGCTTCAACACATCCGGATGCGCATGCTGCAGCGGCACGTCGAGATAAGGCACGACATGGCCGCCGTTCATCATCGGGATGATCTGGTCGACGTGCGGATACGGATAGACATAGTGCAGGCGCACCCAGGCGCCGTACTGCCGGGCCAGCTGCTCCAGCGCGCCGACCAGCTGCGTCATGTGCGTCTTGACCGGCGTGCCGTTCCAGAAGCCGGTGCGGAATTTCACGTCGACGCCATAGGCGCTGGTGTCCTGCGAGATGACCAGCAGCTCCTTCACGCCGGCCTTGAACAGGTTCTCGGCTTCCAGCATCACGTCGGCGATGGGACGCGACACCAGGTCGCCGCGCATCGACGGGATGATGCAGAAGCTGCAGCGATGGTTGCAGCCTTCCGATATCTTCAGGTAGGCATAGTGTTTCGGCGTCAGCTTGACGCCCTGCGCCGGCACCAGGTCGATGAACGGCGCATGCGGCTTGGGCAGGTGCAGGTGAACCGCATCCATCACTTCGCCGAGCGCATGCGGCCCGGTGACGGCCAGCACTTTCGGATGCACCTTCTGGATGATGTCGTCGCCTTGCGCATCCTTCTTCGCGCCGAGGCAGCCGGTGACGATCACGCGGCCGTTTTCACTGATTGCCTCGCCGATCGCGTCGAGCGACTCCTGCACCGCGGCGTCGATGAAGCCGCAGGTATTGACGATGACGATGTCCGCGCCGTCATAGGACTTCGCGGTGTCATAGCCTTCGGCGCGCAGCTGCGTCAGGATCTGCTCGGAGTCGACCAGCGCCTTCGGGCAGCCAAGGGAAACGAAGCCGACCTTGGGCGTCGGCGGGGAAACGATAGACATGGGATGGGGGTCTGGCGGAGAAAAACGAAGCCGCTATTGTACCTGCATCCCCGCCAGCCTTCCGGCTGCGGACTTATTTGTCCTTTTTGTCGGCGGGCGGCGTCGCCGGCGGCACGAACGGAAAGGTGCCGAACATGTTCTTGGTCTGGTTCTGCATCTGCTCCTGCATCTGGATGAACAGGCTCTTGCTCTGCTCGATGTAGTTGGTCATCATGCCCTGCATCATCGGCCCCTGCACGCTCATGAACTGGGTCCACATCTCCGGGCTGAACGGCTTGCCTTCGTACAGTCCCTTCGAGTTTTCCGTCAGCTTGTTCTGGATGTCGATGAAGGCCTGGATATTCTTTTCCAGGTAGGAACCCATCATGCCCTGCATCGCATGGCCGTAGTACCGGATGATCTGCGCAAGCGCGCCGCTGGAGAACATCGGCGAGCCGTTGGACTCTTCCTCCAGGATGATCTGCAGCAGGATGCTGCGCGTCAGGTCCTCTTCGCTCTTGGCGTCGACCACGGTGAATTCCTCGTTCGCCAGCACAAGCTGCTTGACGTCCGTCAGCGTGATGTACGAACTTGTCTGGGTGTCGTACAGCCGGCGATTCGGGTATTTCTTGATCAACCGGTCGGACGGCTTCTTTGCACTATTCATTTGAAAATTCACTTTGATACGCTCTCTCGCTACGCTCGATTCCGGCCTGGAAGTTGGTGGGCGCCTGGTACGCCCATTTAATTATAGTTCTTGTAATCAAAGGTTTATACCAGATATTCCCCGTTTGCAAGAGCCTGCGCAAGCTTAAGCGGCTTTCTTCGTCACGTACCGGCCGGGCGCTGCCTCCACCGGTTTGTACTTGCCCTTGCCATAGCTGCGCGGCGCGCTGACTTCCTTGCCGCCGTTTTCCGCAAGGAAAGCGGCCCACTCGGTCCACCAGCTGCCGGGCTTTTCCTTGGCGCCGGCAAGCCAGGCGTCGGCGTCGGCCGGCGTCTCGGTGTTGACCCAGTGGCTGCGCTTGTTCTTCGACGCCGGGTTGATCACGCCGGCAATGTGTCCCGACGCGCCGAGCACGAAGCGGCTCTGCTTGCGGTTCTTCGTATTGATCAGGTTCAGCGACTCGTAGGCTGCCTTCCACGGCACGATATGGTCTTCCTTCGATGCATACAGGAAGGCCGGCACGTCGATGCGGCCGAGGTCCACCGCCTGCCCGGCGACCGTCAGCTTGCCCGGTTCGCGCAGATTGTTTTCGAGGTACATGTTGCGCAGGTAATAGCAGAACATCGGCCCCGGCAGGTTGGTCGCGTCGGCATTCCAGTAGAGCAGGTCGAAGGCCGGCGGCTCGACGCCCTTCAGGTAACTCTGCTCGACATAGTTCCAGACCAGGTCGTTGGGCCGAAGGCTGGAAAACGCGGCCGTGAAGTCGCGGCCCGGCATCATGCCGCCGCGGCCTATGCTGGCCTCGCGCCGCGCCACCTGGTCCTCGTCGATATATACCTCGAGCACCCCGGTGTCGGAGAAGTCCAGCAGTGTGGTCAGCAGCGTGACGCTGGCGGCCGGCTTCTCGCCGCGCGCCAGCATCACCGACAGCGCGGTCGCCACGATGGTGCCGCCGACGCAGAAGCCGAGCGCGTTGATCTGGTCCTTGCCGCTGATTTCGCGCACGACATCGATCGCCTTGATCGCGCCGTTCTCGATGTAGTCGTCCCAGGTCGCATCCTTCAGCGATGCATCCGGGTTGACCCACGACACCAGGAACACCGTGTGGCCCTGCTCGACGGCATAGCGCACCAGCGAATTCGCCGGCTGCAGGTCCATGATGTAGAACTTGTTGATGCAGGGCGGCACCAGCAGCAGCGGCCGCTCGTACACGGTCTTGGTCAGCGGCTTGTACTGGATGAGCTGGAACAGCTCGTTCTCGAACACCACCGCGCCCTCTGTCGTGGCGACGTTCCCGCCGACGTTGAACGCGCTTTCATCGGTCTGCGAAATGCGACCCTTGCCCATGTCGGCCAGCATCAGCGCGATGCCCTTGGCCAGGCTCTCGCCCTTGGACTCCACCAGCTTCTTCTGCGCTTCCGGATTGGTGACCAGGAAGTTGGACGGCGACATGGCGTCGATGGTCTGCTGGATCGCAAAGCGGATGCGCTGCTTGACCTTGGGCGCGGCGCTGACCGAGTCGGCCATCGCCATCATGAAGCGGGCATTGAGCAGGTAGGCCGCGGCATTGAACGCATGCAGCGGGTTGGCTTTCCAGGCCTCTCCGCTGAAGCGCTTGTCGCCGACCTCGGCCGGCTGCGCGCTCGCCAGCTTTTGCCACAGCGCCGAGAACTCCTGCACGTAATCGCTCTGCAGCTTGGTCAGTGTCGCCGGCTCGATCAGCACGGCAAGGTCCTGCGACAGCGGCCCCGGAAGCATGCCTGCGCCGTTGAACGGCGCCGTCTGCGATTGCTGGAGGAAGGCCTGCCAGGCCTTGGGGTCGGACAGCTTTGCCATCCAGGCTGTTGCATCCTGCGGAGTGAGCGTCTTCATGCTTGTTTTCCCGGTTTCGCGTATGGTTAAGGTCCCAAGACTTCTTTCAATCCGGTATTTCTCATGTTTATCGTTGCCATCGGCTGGATGTACGTGGTGCTCATGATGTCCATCACGGAAACGACGCCGGTGGCCGGCGTGATGACTTTTATTCTGTATGGACTGTTGCCGGTGTCACTGCTCTTATACATCAGCGGCGGACGCCAGCGCAAGCGAAGGCGTGCTGCGGAGCAGCACGAACGGCAGCGCCAGGACGCTGCCGCTGCGGCTTCCGGCCCTGCCCCCGGCGCTGCTGCCGATGAGCAGGCCGCCACGGAAAAACCGCCGCTTCCCTAAGCGGCGGTCGGCCTGATCCAGACCATCGAGGCCATGCGCCCGCTTACCCGGTCGCGCCGGTATGAATAGAAACGGTCGGCCTCGCGGACCGTGCAGAAGCTGCCGCCGCTGACCTGCGAGACGCCGCAGCCGGCCAGCGCGAGCCGGGCCAGCAGGTAGATGTCGGCCAGGTACTTGCCGCCCGGCCGGGCAGCGAAGGCCGCGGCGGCCGCCGGGTCGGCATAGGCGAACGCGGCCCGCACCTCGGCGCCCACTTCGAACGCCTCCGGCCCGATCGCCGGCCCCAGCCAGGCCGTGATGTCGCCGGCGCCGGCCTCGCGCATGCGCATGACGGTGTTCTGCAGCACGCCCTGCGCCAGTCCGCGCCAGCCTGCATGGGCGGCGCCGACCACGGAACCAGCACGGTCGGCGAACAGCACCGGCAGGCAGTCGGCGGTCATGATCGCGCATACCACGCCGGGCCGGGTCGTGAAACTGGCGTCGGCGTCGGGCACGCCGTCGACCGCGGCCGCATCGACCACGCGGGCGCCATGGACCTGGTTGAGCCAGGTGGGAGCACCCGGCAGCGCCGCCTGCAGCCGGGCCCGGTTCTGCTCGACAGCGGCGGCCTCGTCGCCGACATGCAGCCCGAGGTTCAGGCCGCCGCCATCGGCGCCGTCGTCATACGGCCCGATGCTCACGCCGCCGCGGCGGGTGCTCGACAATGCGCCGACTCCCGGCGGCAGCCCCCGCCAGTCGGGAACGATGCAGGCGCTCTTCAGGTTCATTGCAGCTCAGGCTCCAGCGCGATGCCGGCGCGCGCCAGCAGCTCGGCCATGTCCGCCGGCAGCGGCGCCTGCCACTCGCAGTCCTTGCGGATGACCGGGTGCACCAGGCCGAGCCGGCATGCATGCAGCGCCTGCCGGCCGAAGACGGGCACCAGATGCGGCTTGCCATAGAGCGCGTCGCCGACCAGCGCGAAGCCGAGCGACTGCATGTGGACCCGGATCTGGTGCGTGCGGCCGGTTTCCAGTTCGCATTGCAGCAGGCTGACCGGCTTGCCTTCGAGCAGGCCGGTCGCCAGCCTGCGGAAATGGGTCACGGCCGGCTTGGCGGTCAGGTTGTTCTGCACCGACATCTTGATGCGCTCCCGCGGATGCCTGCCGATCGCCGCGTCGACCTTGCCGCCGACCTGCGGCGTGCCCCAGACCAGCGCCAGGTAGACCCGGTGCACGGTGCGCGCCTGCAACTGGCGCACCAGGTCGGTCTGGGCCTGCATGGTCTTGGCGACCACCATCAGGCCGCTGGTGTCCTTGTCGAGCCGGTGGACGATGCCGGCGCGCGGCACGTCGGCGATCGGCGGGTAGTAATGCAGCAGCCCGTTCTGCAGCGTGCCCGACCAGTTGCCGGCGCCCGGATGCACGACCAGGCCGGCCGGCTTGTTGATGACCATGATGGCCTGGTCCTCGTGCACGATCTCCAGCGCCATCGCTTCCGGCTCGTACGCGTGGGCGTCGGCCGCGGCCTGCGGCTGCACCAGCAGCTGTTCATCGCCGAACATCGTGCTTTTCGCGCGGGCGGTCTTGCCGTCGACCGTGACATGGCCTTCTTCTATCCATTGCTGGAGCCGGCTGCGGGAAAACTGGGGCAGGTGCTGCGACAGGACCTTGTCGAGGCGCATGCCGCAATCGGCTTCGGAAAGCGCCAGGACGATGGGGCCGTTTGCCTCCGCAACGAGCTCCAGATCCTCGCTTTCGTCATCCTCGTGGTCCGGCGGAAGGTCGGTGGTGTTCGGGTGTTCAATTGGCGGCACGGCATATCCCATCAGCTATAATCATTCATTGTTCAGTCGTCAGTCACGCGAAACCCCATGCAGATAAAATCTCTGAAATTTCTATTGATCGCATTCATGCTGTCGCTTTCGGCGTGCAGTTTACTGCAATCCGAACCGCCGGACGAAACCCGCAACTGGTCCGCACAGAAATTGTATGCCGAGGCCCGCGATGAACTGAACGCAGGCGGCTATGAAAAGTCCATCAAGTACTTCGAAAAGCTCGAGTCCCGCTACCCGTTCGGCACCTATGCGCAGCAGGCGCAGATGGACATCGCCTATGCGCATTATCGCGCCGGCGACCAGGCGCTGGCGCTGGCCGCGGTCGAGCGCTTCATCAAGCTGCACCCGAATCACCCGAACGTCGATTACATGTACTACCTGCGCGGCCTGATCAACTTCAACGACAAGCTGAGCCTGTTCGACTTCGTGTCCCGCCAGGACCTGACCGAGCGCGACCCGAAGGCGGCGCGCGAGGCCTTCGACTCGTTCAAGCTGCTGATCGACCGCTTCCCCAACAGCATCTATGCGCAGGACGCGCGCGACCGACTGGCCTACCTGGTCAACGCGATGGCGCAATACGACGTCCACGTGGCCAATTACTATTACCGGCGCGGCGCCTACCTCGCCGCCGCCAACCGTGCCCAGCAGGTAGTGCGCGAGTTCAAGGATAGCCCGGCGACCGAGGAAGCGCTGTACATCATGGTCCGTTCCTACGACGCGCTGGGCATGCCCGAGCTGCGTGACGACGCCAACCGGGTGTTCAAGCAAAATTTCCCGAACAGCGAACTGCCGGTGACCGGCGGCGTCAAGAAGGACAAGTCGCCGTGGTGGAAAATCTGGTAACGGTTTCCTGACGGATCGAATGCAGCCGGTGTCCCTGCCTCATTCATCCGTCGCAGGCCGTAGGGTGCAATAAGCGTAGGGTGTAATAAGCGCAGCGCATCACACCACCGGCCCGCGCACCCGCGACGGCTCTCCGTCATCGACCAGTGGTGTAATGCCCTCCGGTTATTACGCCCTACGATTCCTCCTATGCGGCGTGCCGCCGGAACATCCAGCGGCTGTTGTCCGAGTTCGCCGCGTCATACGCATAACCCCCGAGATCGAACGCCTTTAGTTGACCAGGCTCGGTGATGTGGTTAAGCGCGGCGAAGCGCGCCATCAAGCCGCGGGCCTTCTTGGCGTGAAACGAGATGATCTTGTAGCGGCCGTCTTTCCAGTCCTGGAACACCGGCGTGATGACAGGGGCGCGCAGCCGCTCCGTCTGCACCACCTTGAAGTACTCTTCCGACGCCAGGTTGACCAGCACGCCTTCCTCGCGCGCAGCCAGCTCGCGGTCCAGCGCGGCGGTGACCAGCTTGCCCCAGTAGTCGTACAGGTTGGCGCCGCGGGCATTTTTCAGCCGCGTGCCCATTTCCAGGCGGTGCGGCTGCATCAGGTCCAGCGGACGCAGCAGGCCATACAGCCCCGACAGGATGCGGACCTGCGACTGCAGGTGCGACAGCGCGGCGGCCGGCAGCGTGGATGCCGCGAGGCCGGTGTAGACATCGCCGTTGAAGGCCAGCACTGCCGCCCTCGCGTTGTCGCTGGTACACTGCGGCGTCCACGATGCGTAGCGGCCGGCGTTGAGCGCCGCGAGCGGGTCGGAGATCTTCATCAGCTGCGCAATCTCGGCTGGCGACAGGCGCGTCAGCTGCTCGATCAGCCCGGCTGCATGGTTGGTGAAATCCGGCAGCGTATGGTCGGACGTTGCCAGCGGCGACGTGTAATCCAGCGTTTTTGCAGGCGATAGAACAATCAGCATGAGCTTTCCACGGAAAAATTTTTCGCAATGATACCGAATCGCCTGGTCCTCGATACCAATGTGCTGCTCGACCTGTTCGTATTCCACGACCCGCGCTGGAACGGGCTGCTGGAGGCGCTGCGCAGCGGCGCGGTGCAGGGCGTGACCCGCGCGGACTGCCGCCAGGAATGGCTGCACGTGCTGCACTACCCTCACCTGCCGCTGGACGATCCAAAGCGCCTCGAAGCCATTGCCCAGTTCGACAGCCTCGTGGAAATCAGCGATGCCGCGGCCAGTGGCCTGCCGCTGCCGGTATGCAGCGACCGCGATGACCAGAAATTCCTGGAGCTTGCGCGCGACGCGCAGGCGTCCGTGCTGATCACCAAGGACAAGGCGTTGCTGAAGCTGGCGAAGCGCACGGCGAAAGCCGGCATGTTCCGCATCCTGACGCCGCAGGCCTGGCTGCAGGAACGGCCTGACGCCCGTTAGAATGGCGGCAGCTTCCCTTTAGTCGCATTTAAGGCTTCCCTTAACAAAACCCAGTCAACCACCTTTACATCCCGCATGAATATGCCCAACGAAACCGCTGCCAGCATGGATTTTTCCGGACTCACCTCGCGCCTGCCCGACGTCGGCACGACCATCTTCACCGTCATGTCCGCCCTGGCGACCGAGAAGGGCGCGGTTAACCTGGGCCAGGGCTTCCCCGACTTCCATTGCGACCCGGCGCTGGTCGACGCCGTGGCCGACGCAATGCGCAGCGGACTCAACCAGTACCCGCCGATGACGGGCATACCCGGCTTGCGAGAAGTCGTCGCCGACAAGGTGGAGGCGATCTATGGCCACCGCTACGACCCGGCCACCGAGATCACGGTGACCGCCGGCGCCACCCAGGGCATCCTGACCTCGGTGCTGTGCTGCGTGCATCCGGGCGACGAGGTGATCGTGATCGAACCGGCCTATGACAGCTACGTGCCGGCGATACAGCTGGCCGGCGGCGTGCCGGTGTTCGTGCAGATGGAAGTCACCGCCGCCGGTTACGCGGTGCCGTGGCAGAAGGTCGCCGCGGCGGTGAGCCCGCGCACCCGGCTCATCATGATCAACTCGCCGCACAACCCGACCGGCTCGGTGCTGCGCATCGCCGACATCAACGCGCTGGCCGACATCGTGCGCGGCACCGGCATCCTGGTCTTGTCCGATGAAGTCTACGAACACATGGTCTACGACGGCGCCCGGCACGAGTCGGTCTGCCGTCATCCCGAGCTGGCGGCGCGGTCCTTCGTGGTGTCGAGTTTCGGCAAGACCTACCATGTCACCGGCTGGAAGATCGGCTATGTCGCCGCGCCGGCAGCGCTGATGAGCGAGTTCCGCAAGGTGCACCAGTTCAACGTGTTCACGGTCAACACGCCGGTGCAGTACGGCCTGGCCGCGTTCATGAAGAATCCCGCGCCCTACCTCGAACTGCCGGCCTTCTATCAGCGCAAGCGCGACCTGTTCCGCGAAGGGCTGGCGGCGACCCGCTTCAAGCTGCTGCCGTCCGACGGCACCTATTTCCAGTGCGTCGAGTATTCGGATGTGTCCAGCCTGCCCGAGGCGGATTTCGCCAAGTGGCTGACCACCGAGATCGGCGTGGCGGCGATACCGGTGTCGGCCTTCTATCACGAGCCGCGGGAGTCAGGCATCGTGCGCTTCTGCTTCGCAAAGCAGGACGAGACGCTGAAGCTGGCGCTGGAGCGGCTGTCGAAGCTGTGACGGCTCGTCAACGACGATAGCCCGTCCGCAGGGTGCAATGCATCCTGCGGACGGGCCGGCCGACTGGCTGCGGCCGGCCCGTGTCGCTCCTACTTCATCGCCTTGCGCAGCGCCTCATTGGCCTTGCGGTCCGCATTGACCTTCTGCACGGTCGGACGCTCGGCCAGCATCTTCACATAATCGCGCACCGGGTACTCGGCCAGCACGTCCTCGCCGAAGACGATCTTGGTCGCCATGCCCACCAGCGGCAGGTGCACCATTGCCGCGCAGTCGGCCATCGTGAACGTGTCGCCCGCGATGTAGGGACCGAACTTGGCAAGCTTGCCGAGCGCCTTGGCATTGCGGGTCAGCAGCTTCTTCACCCGCTCCTTGGTTTCGTCGGACACCTTGCCGCCAAAAAAGGCTTCTCCGTACAGCTCGCGCGCCACCAGTTCCAGGTGCAGCTCGATGAAGGTGACCAGTTCGCGCTGCTTCGCGCGGCCATAGGCGTCGGTCGGCATCAGCGGATTCTGCGGGTAGGCGTCCTCGATGTATTCCATGATGACCTGCGACTCGAACAGCGGGCCATGTTCGGTTTCGCAGTAAGGGATCTTGCCCAGCGGCGACCTGTCCAGCAAGGCGGCCGAGCGATCGGCCCAGACCAGCTCTTCCTCGAAGGGCACGCCTTTTTCCATCAGCGCGAGCTTGACCTTGTTGTGATAATTGCTGAGCGCGAATCCGCATAACTTGAACATCTTGTCTCCTTGTCTGGTGGTTGGATGCATGGGCTGCCTGCCCCGCAGCGGCCGATAGTAACCGCTGATTCCTGGCGGCACAATGCGCGGGCTTGCTTTTCAAGCATGCCTTCACCGGTATATGATCGTTCATCCCAACCCTGGCCCACGCCGCCGCAACCGACACCATGTCCGCAGAACTCAAGGCTTCCCGACGGGACGCCACGCTGATCCTTACCCTGTCCAACCCGGGCGCGCGCAATGCGCTGCATCCCGACATGTACGCAGCCGCGGTCGAGTCGCTGGCCACCGCCGAACGCGACAGCACCATCCGCGCCGTCGTGCTGACCGGCGCGGACAATTTCTTCTGCGCCGGCGGCAACCTGAACCGGCTGCTCGAAAACCGCGAGAAGGACAAGGCGGTGCAGGCCGATTCGATCGACCAGCTCAACGGCTGGACCGACGCAATACGCAGCTGCACCAAGCCCGTGATCGCCGCTGTCGATGGTGCGGCGGCGGGCGCCGGCTTTTCGCTGGCGCTGGCCTGCGACATGATCGTCGCCGGCGAAAACGCCAAGTTCGTGATGGCCTATGTGAAGGTCGGGCTGACGCCCGACGGCGGCGGCTCCTGGTTCCTCGCACGCTCGCTGCCGCGCCAGCTCGCCACCGAGATCATCCTCGAAGGAAAGCCGGTGCTGGCGCCGCGGCTGCATGCGCTGGGCCTGGTCAACCGCCTGGCGCCGGACGGCAGCGCGCTCGAACATGCGCTGGCCTGGGCCGATGAACTCGCGCTGCTGTCGCCCAATGCGACGACCCGCATCAAGAGCCTGGTGCGGGACGCCGGCGAGAACACGCTGGAGCAGCATTTTGAACTCGAGAAGCAGCATTTCGTCGAAAGCCTGCACCATCGCGACAGCCGCGAAGGCATCAGCGCGTTTCTCGAGAAGCGCAAGCCCCAATACAAATAACGTTCCTGATGAAACCTGCAAACCGACGCCGCATCTACCTGATGCGGCATGGCAATGTCACTTATTTCGATGAATCCGGCAGGCCCATCCTTCCCGAGGCCGTACCGCTGAATGAACAGGGCCGCGCACAGGCCGAAGCCGCCGGACGCGTGTTCGCGGCCGATGGCGTGCGCTTCGACCGCGTGATCGTCTCCGGCCTGCCGCGCACGGTCGAGACGGCGCAGGGCGTGCTGGCGCAGACCGGCCAGGACATCGCACTGGAGACCTGGCCCGAACTGGTGGAGATACGCGGCGGCAAGCTGGCCTCCATTGCCGAAGACAAGCTGAGGGAAGCCTTCACAGGTGCATTCGAGGGCATCGTGCCCGAGGACAAGCGCTTCCTCAACGGCGAATCGATCGGCGAGCTGATGGACCGCGTGCATCCGGCGCTGGCCCGGCTGCGGGCCGAGGACAACTGGGACACCGTACTGCTGGTGCTGCACGGCGGCGTCAACCGCGCGATACTTTCGCATGCGCTGACGGGCCAGCGCCTGTACCTCGGCAACCTGGCGCAGACCGCGGGCTGCATCAACGCGCTCGACGTCGGCGACCATGCAGCCGACTGGGTGGTGCGCTTCGTCAACCATGCGCCGCCCACGGTATTGCAGGACGACACCCGCAGCACGACCATGGAAATCCTGTACGAGCAGTACCGCAAGTTTCGCCGCAAGTAGGGCGCCGGGCCGGTTTCCAGGCAGGCGACTTATAAGCTACCGATTAGTACGATCGTACGATTTTATGCGGTAGAATGAACCGACAATAAATTCCGACGACAGGTTTCGACCGCATTTCACGCGCGGTTTCAACAAACAGGCAGGAGACGCAATGTACGAAGAATTCATGGGCACCAAGCCGGTCGCCGATCGCCAGAAATTCGATATCGGCGCTTTGCAGGACTACATGCGCCAGCATGTGGAAGGCTTTTCCGGGGAACTGAGCGTCGAGCAGTTCAAGGGCGGCCAGTCCAATCCCACGTTCAAGCTAAGCGCCGACGGCCGCAGCTACGTGCTGCGCACCAAGCCCGGTCCCGCCGCGAAGCTGCTGGCCTCGGCCCATGCGATCGACCGCGAGTTCCGCGTGATGGATGCGCTGAACCGTGCCGGCTTCCCGGCGCCTCGCCAGTATGCGCTGTGCAATGACGAGTCCGTCATCGGCCGCGCGTTCTACGTGATGGACTTCGTGCAGGGCCGCGTGCTGTGGGACCAGTCGCTGCCCGGCATGACCAATGCGGAACGCGGCGCCTATTACGACGAGATGAACCGCGTCATCTCCCAGCTGCACACGATCGACTACAAGGCCATCGGGCTGGAGAGCTTCGGCAAGCCGGGCAATTACTTCGGCCGCCAGATCGACCGCTGGACCCGCCAGTACAAGGCGTCCGAGACCGAGAAGATCGAGGCGATGGACAATCTGATCGAATGGCTGCCCGCGCACATACCGCCGGGCGACGAGACCAGCATCGTCCATGGCGACTACCGCCTCGACAACATGATCTTCCATCCGACCGAGCCGCGCATCCTGGCGGTGCTGGACTGGGAGCTGTCGACGCTGGGCCATCCGCTGGCTGACTTCTCCTATCACCTGATGAGCTGGCACATCGCCCAGGGCCAGTTCCGCGGCATCGGCGGGCTGGACCACAAGGCGCTGGGCATACCGACCGAGGAAGAGTACATCGCGCTGTATTCGAAGCGCACCGGCCGCACGATACGCCCGGAAGATTTCAACTTCTACCTGGCCTACAACATGTTCCGGATGGCCGGCATCCTGCAGGGCATCATGAAGCGCTATGTCGACGGCACCGCGTCCAGCGAAGAAGCGCTGAAGGCAGGCCAGGCGACCCGGCCGATGGCCGAGATGGGCTGGCAATATGCATCGGGCGCGGCCGGCAACAAGCCCTGAGGCTCTGCCCCTGCCCCACCCAAATACGAACCAAGCAATTTCAACGAGGAGACATCATGGAGTTCGAATATTCAGACCGCTGCAAGGAACTGCAGGGCAAGCTGCTCAGGTTCATGGACGAGCATATCTACCCGAACGAGAAAGCCTACAAGGCCGAGATCGACCGCAACGGCGTCGAGAAAGGCAACCGCTGGCTGCCCACCAAGATCATCGAGGACCTGAAGCCGAAGGCCCGCGAGCAAGGCCTGTGGAACCTGTTCCTGCCGAAGTCGCCGCGTGCGCCGGAAGGCCTGTCCAACCTCGACTATGCGCCGCTGTGCGAGATCATGGGACGCGTGGGCTGGGCGCCCGAAGTGTTCAACTGCTCCGCCCCCGACACCGGCAACATGGAGACCATTGAACGCTACGGCAGCGAGGAGCACAAGAAGCAATGGCTGGAGCCGCTGCTGCGCGGCGAGATCCGTTCCGCCTTCGCGATGACCGAGCCTGCGGTCGCATCGTCGGACGCGACCAATATCGAGACCCGCATCGAGCGCGACGGCGACGAGTATGTGATCAACGGCCACAAGTGGTGGATCTCCGGCGCCGGCGACCCGCGCTGCCAGATCTTCATCCTGATGGGCAAGACCGACCCGGGCGCGGCGCGCCATTCGCAGCAGTCGATGATCCTGGTGCCGGCCAATACGCCGGGCGTGAACATCCGCCGTCCGCTGCCCGTGTTCGGCTACGATGACGCGCCGCACGGCCACTGCGAGATCACCTACGAGAACGTGCGCGTGCCGGTTTCCAACATGCTGCTCGGCGAAGGCCGCGGCTTCGAGATCGCCCAGGGCCGCCTCGGACCGGGACGCATCCACCACTGCATGCGCGCCATCGGCGTCGCGGAGCGGGCGCTGGAATACATGTGCCGCCGACTAAACGAGCGCGTCGCCTTCGGCCGCCGCATCTCCGAGCAAAGCATCTGGCGCGAACGCGTCGCCGAGTCGCGCATCCAGATCGACACCGCGCGGCTGCTGACGCTGAAGGCCGCGTACATGATGGACACCGTAGGCAACAAGCATGCGAAGGCCGAGATCGCGATGATCAAGGTGCTGGCGCCGAACGTTGCGCAGCAAGTGCTCGACTGGTCGATCCAGGCGCATGGCGCGGCCGGCGTGTCGGATGAATTCCCGCTGGCCTATATGTGGGCGGGCAACCGCACGCTGCGCATCGCCGACGGCCCGGACGAGGTGCACCGCAATGCGGTCGCCAAGCTCGAACTGTCCAAGCACATGACGCTGCAGGGCGAAGACACCGAACTGCCGATCACCCGTTCCTGATTTGGCGGCCACGTCCGTTCAATAAAAAGGCATGCGCTACGCATGCCTTTTTTCATTGCGGCGGCGCCTGCGCCAAACTCAAAATGTCTGCATAATCTGCAGCACTAATAATTTCAAGGAAACCACATGATCGATGTCTATTCCACCGCCACGCCGAACGGCCACAAGGTTCACATCATGCTGGAAGAGACCGGCCTGCCTTACCGGGTGCATCACATCGACATCGGCGCCGGCGACCAGTTCAAGCCGGACTTCCTGGCGATCTCGCCCAACAACAAGATCCCGGCCATCGTCGACGCCGACGGCATGGACGGCAAGCCGATCTCGCTGTTCGAATCCGGCGCCATCCTGGTCTACCTCGCCAGCAAGACCGGCGCCTTCCTCGGCCGCAGCGACCGCGACAAGTTCACCACGCTGCAATGGCTGATGTTCCAGATGGGCGGCGTCGGCCCGATGCTCGGGCAGGCCCACCACTTCCGCATCTACGCGCCGGAAAAGATCGAGTATGCGGTGAACCGTTATACCAACGAGGCAAAGCGGCTGTACGGCGTGATCGACAAGCAGGTCGCGAAGGAAGGCTACCTGGCGGGAAGCGAGTACACGATTGCCGACATCGCGACCTTCCCCTGGCTGCGTTCATGGAAGAACCAGGGCGTGGACATCGAGGAATTCCCGGACCTGAAGCGCTGGTTCGACGAGATCGCCGCAAGGCCCGCGGTGCAGCGCGGCGTGGAAGTGCTGGCGAACCTGCGCAAGCCGATCACGGATGACAAGGCGCGGGATGTGCTGTTTGGGGCGGGACAGTACGCGAAGCGGTGACTGTTGAGAAGGAATGAATTTCGGGTGCAATGCGCTTCGCAAATTGCACCCGACGAACCGACGGCCTGCTGAAAAGCAGGGTCAGGTATAGCGCCGCGAAATCGACTCCGCCACGCACACGGGCTTGTCGCCGCCTTCGCGCTCCACCGTCACCAGCCACGTCACCTGCGCGCCGCCCGGGATGTCTTCCACCGACACCACGGTGGTGCGGCTGCGCACCTTGCTGCCGACCGGGACCGGAGCCGGGAAGCGCACCTTGTTCAGGCCATAGTTCACGCCCATGCGCACGTCGGTCATGCGCACCGAGTTCTGCATCATCATCGGCAGCAGCGACAGCGTCAGATAGCCGTGCGCAATCGGGCCGCCGAAAGGCGACTCGCGCTTGCAGCGCTCCACGTCGAGATGTATCCACTGATGGTCGCCGGTCGTCTCGGCGAACTGGTTGACCCGCTCCTGGCTGATTTCCACCCAGTCCGATACGGCCACTTCCTGCCCGACCAGAGCCTTGAGCTCGTCGAGCGATGCGATTTCACGCATGCTGCCTCCTCTGTTGACGTTGTTATCGTATGGCTCAGCGCGACGCCGGCCGGCGCAGGAACATGCCCATGCCCTTGACCGTCGCCACCGTTTCGCCATGCTGGTTTTTGGCTTCCCACATCGTATGGACGACTCCGCGGTCCGGCTTGCTGGACGACGGGCGCACGTCCATCACTGTCGTCGTGACGGACAGCGTATCGCCGGCGCGCACCGGCTTGAGCCAGCGGATCTCGTCCACGCCCGGCGAGCCCATGCTGGCAGCCTCCGACAGGAAGCCGTCGACCATCATGCGCATCATGATGCTGCAGGTGTGCCAGCCGCTAGCGACGAGGCCGCCAAAGTGCGACTTCGCCGCCGCATCATGGTCGACGTGGAAGGGCTGCGGATCGAACTGCCGCGCGAACGCGACAATCTCTTCCTCGCCCAGCATGCGGCTGCCCACCGGGATCACCCGGCCGGGCTCGAAGTCCTCGAAATACCACTTCAGTTCTGCCATGAGCTCATCCTTCGCGCTGCGTGGATCAGGCAGCCTGGCTGAAGCCCGGCTGGGCGATGAAGCGCGCCAGGTGATAATCGGTATCGCCCAGCGTCTGCTCGATCATCGTCAGCCGCTTGAAGTGATGCGCTGCCGGCAGTTCGTCGGTGACGCCCATGCCGCCGTGCAGCTGCACCGCCTGCTGGCCCACGAACTTCGCTGCCTGGCCCACGCGCGCCTTGGCCGCGGACACCGTGCGGCGACGCTCGACCGGGTCGGCCGATGCCACCTTCACCGCAGCCAGCGTCGCCATCGAACTGGCCTGCTGATACTGCATGAACATCTCGGCCATCTTGTGCTGCAGCGCCTGGAATTTACCGATAGGCACGCCGAACTGCTGGCGGGTCTTCAGGTAGTCCAACGTGGCCGCATTCAGCGCTTCCATTGCGCCGATCGCTTCCGCGCACAGCAGCGTGACTGCATAGTCGGCCGCCGCGTCGAGGATGTCCCAACCGGCGCCAGCCTCGCCCAGCAGCGCCGATGCCGGCACCTGCACGTTTTCGAAGCGGATGTCGGCGGCGCGCTGGCCGTCGATGGTCCGGTAATCCTTGCGGCTGATGCCCGCGGTATCAGCCGGCACTACGAACAGTGAGATGCCGCCGGTCTCGCGCTGCTGGCCGCTGCTGCGGGCCGACACGATCAGCTGGCCGGCCTGGCCGCCATGCACCACCACGACCTTGGTGCCATTGATCACATAGCCATCGCCGTTGGCGGTGGCCGTGGCCTTGATGTCGAACAGGTCGAAACGCGACTGCTTCTCGCCCAGCGCCGCCGCCAGTTTCAGCTCACCGGTTGCGACCTGCTCCAGCAGGCTTTCCTGCTTGCCGGCCAGCTTCAGGAACTGCGCGCCGAACGCGGTCGCCAGATAGGGCTCGACCACCAGGCCGCGCCCGATTTCCTTCATCACCACCAGCATGTCGATCGCGGAGCCGCTGAAGCCGCCCTGCTCTTCCGGCACCGGCAGCGCCGTCATGCCCAGCTCGGCCAGCGTGGTCCACGCGTCGGACGAGACGCCGTCCGCGGAGTGAACGATTTTCTTGCGATGCTCGAAGGTGTAATCCTTTTCCATCCAGCGCCGCAAGGCATCCGAGAACTGCTGCTGTTCCTGCGTAAATTGAAAGTCCATGTTCTTGTCTCCTACAGTCCAAGGATCATCTGCGTGATGATGTTTTTCTGGATCTCGTTCGAACCGCCGTAGATCGAGGTCTTGCGGAAGTTGAAGTAGTACGAGGCCAGCGGCGCTGCGTCATCGTCCTCGAATGCGCTGTGCTGCGACTCGCCCTCCAGGTAATGGCGGTCGAACGGCAGGCTGTAAGGGCCGATCGCTTCCACCATCAGCTCGGTCAGCATCTGCTGCACTTCGGTGCCCTTCACCTTCAGCATCGACGCCTCCGGCCCCGGGCCGCGGCGCTTGCTGTCTTCCGAGATAACTTTCAGCACGGTCACTTCCAGCGCCATGATCTCGATCTCGAGCGTAGCGACCTTGGCGGCGAACACCGGGTCTTCCAGCATTGGCTTGCCATTCTTCATGTGCTCGGTGGCGATGCGCTTCAGGAACTGCAGCTCGCGCTTGGCACGGCCGACCGCGGCGATGTTGGTGCGCTCGTGGCCCAGCAAGTACTTGGCGTAGGTCCAGCCCTTGTTTTCCTCGCCGATCAGGTTCTCGACCGGCACCTTCACATTGTCGAAGAAGACTTCGTTCACTTCGTGGTCTTCGTCCAGCATGATGATCGGACGTACGGTGATGCCAGGCGTCTTCATATCGATCAGCAGGAAGGAGATGCCTTCCTGCTTGCGCGCGCCGGTGTCGGTGCGCACCAGGCAGAAGATCATGTCCGCATGCTGGCCCAGCGTGGTCCAGGTCTTCTGGCCGTTAACGATGTAATGGTCGCCCTGGCGCTCGGCCCGGGTCTTCAGCGAAGCCAGGTCGGAACCTGCGCCCGGCTCGGAATAACCCTGGCACCACCAGTCGTCGCAATTCAGGATGCGCGGCAGGTAGTACTGCTTCTGCGCGTCATTACCGAAGGCCATGATGACCGGCGCAACCATGTTGACGCCGAACGGCAGGATAGGCGGCGTACCGGCGCGCGCGCACTCTTCTTCCCAGATATGCCGCTGCACCGCATTCCAGCCCGTGCCGCCGTACTCAACCGGCCACCCGGTGCCGACCCAGCCCTGCTTGGCGACGATCTTGTGCCAGCGCACGAAGTCATCCTTGGAAAGGCGCTTGTGGTTCAGCACCTTCTGCTGCAGATCCTTGGGGAGATTGGCGTCGAGATACGCCCTGACCTGATCACGGAAGGCGAGATCCTCCGCGCTGTAGTTCAAATCCATGCTGCCTCCATTATTTTGGGCTGTGTAAAAAGCACGACCGTGCAAAATTATACAGAGGTTTGGTGGGGGTGGGGGGGTTTAGCAGTTGATGTGGATGACCGGGTTAGCCTTCGTGTCGTGAAGCATCAAAACGTTGAGATTGAAATGTAACGAATGGCACCTTTTAACTCATAAAAAACTTGGTCGAACTTTCTTTCCAAACACAATTTTCGTACCCGCCAATACTAATTCTTCAGATATAAGATTTTTTCTTTTGTTTCCAGGATTGTTTTCATCGAGAGCGCTCCCCTGCCACATGCATAGCCAGCGTAAAGATTCTTAGCACTACTCTGCCATTTACGGTCCAAGGCGCTGATATATAAAGGTCTTTCTATTGTTCATAGAACTGAACAGCTTTGTTAATGAATACCTTACCGTTCTATTTGGCAGAGTAGTGCTAATTAGTTCACGCATCCGACATTTAAGTGAAAGATGGTCCGTAAAACCACTTTAATGAATTCTCTAGCTACTTCGATCTCCTTATGAAAGAATGAAATCTTCTATGACTTTGAGATTCGTCTTTCGATAAAATTTTTTAATCTCAAAGAAACTCGTTCATTCACGCCGTCACGTAAAAGTTGGTAACGTTGCCTGCCATCGACACACACCATCGATGGCGGCTCAGGTTGGGAAATGGAACCTAATTAACAATTTTTAAAGATTCACTAAGAGTCTCATGCTGGTCATACCGCTGCCTGTTTTCTACTTGAAGCAACTAATCTCTGCTAGTATTGCTCAATTATTAGGGCTCCGGTTCATAGCTATTTCCAAAGTGAATAGGATGTAAGGATCCCGCGTTCCTGCGCACGTGGCAGTCTTGTTTGCTTTGGAACTCACAATGTCATTCATAGGTAAAGACCGGCCCGTCTCGACTCCGCCGTTAAACCATCAACCCTGATGCTGCATAGGCACGTTATTTTGCACCGGCGCCGGATCATCGCTAGGCTGCAGCGATGATGTCTGCAGCCGATTAACGAGATAAAGCGGACGTTTTTTCACTTCATTAAAGATCCGGCCGATATATTCGCCAAGCACACCGATCGCGGTAAGCTGCACGCCGCCAAGAAACAGGATGGTTACCATAATAGACGGATAGCCTCGCGCGGCATCGCCATAGACCAGGGTTTTCCAGATCACGAACGCGGCATAGATAAGAGAAATGAAAGCGACAGACAAGCCCATGAAGGTGGCGATCTTCAGCGGCGTGATCGTGAAGGAGGTAATGCCTTCGATCGCCAGATTCAGCAGATTCCAGTAATTCCACTTGGTCTGTCCCGCCACCCGCGACTCGCGATGATAAAAGAGCGGCTTGGCTGGAAAACCGATCCAGGCAAACAAGCCTTTCATGAATCGATGCTCTTCCCGCAGGCCCGAAATAGCGCGGACCGCACGGCGGGTCATCAGGCGGAAATCACCTGTGTCGCTGGGAACATGGACGCGGCTGACGCGCTGCATCAGCTTGTAGAACCATTTGGATGTCGCTTTCTTCATCCAGGTTTCGCCGTCACGGTGGCTGCGCACGCCATAGACCACGTCATACCCTTCATACCAGCCGGCAAGCAGCTTCGGAATGAGCTCCGGCGGATCCTGGAGGTCGGAATCGAGTACGACGACGACGTCGCCGCAGGTATGGTCGAGGCCCGCCGTCAGCGCGATTTCCTTGCCGAAGTTACGGGACAGGTCGACCACGGTGATATGACTGTCGGCCGCGCGCAGCGCGTGCATCATGGCCAGTGTTCCGTCGCGGCTACCGTCGTTGACCAGAACAATTTCGTAAGGCGCACCGATATCCACAAGAACCCGGGTAACCCGCTCATAGAAGATGTGCAGGACTTCTTCCTCGTTATACGCCGGCGCAACGACCGAAATGCTGGGAAGTATGCCGGCCGGGCGTGGATTGAGCGACGGGTGGTGCGATTGCACGGCGGCTGCGTTGCGCAGTTCGGTCTCGGTAATGTTCATAGGTGGTTCAGAAGGTAGAAGGTCCAGAAAATGTCAAAACGGGGCAAAGCTGTTGCGCGCACGACCAGTAAGCTGGTAGTGATGCGAACGTTTAAGGCTGTACAACCTCGCACCGCGCATTCGGCAATACGGTTACTATTTAGAAACTATTTATAAAATAATAATTAATATTGTACGGCTTCTTGCAAGACCACTTATCGATTTGACGCAAGCCTAACCCTGTGCGACGAGATATATAATTGGCAACAACTATGGTTAGTGCCGTTGCTGCCGCGAAACTGTGGCGAAAATAGTGATTTAAGGAAATATTTTTCCTTATCGATAGCAGCGGAAAGCTTGTGCCTAAACGGAGGCGAGCTGGATTCCTGTGTAGTGATCCTGGCGATTTCTACGATGTAATGATTTATTTGAAGGCTGTTGATGCAAGAGAAATCCCGGAAAGCCCTGATGGGCAATGGCATGGCAATCGCCGTTTTAACTGCATTGGCAATTACGCTCTTCATGACCTCGCCCACAAGTGGCGACTTCTGGTGGTACGACGCCTCCCGCCATGCGTTCAACGGCGTTTTCATTCGTGATTTCCTGCTGGATGGCGGATTGTTCAATCCGGTCAAGTTCGCTTCCGAATACTATCGCAAGTACCCGGCAGTCAATATCGGCTTCTATCCTCCGCTGTTCTATCTGACCTCGGCGCCTTTCCTCGCGGTTTTCGGCGCGAACCATGCGGTCTCACAGGCGGTGGTCACCTTATATGCGCTGGGCGGGATGACGCTTGCCTATTTTATTTGCGTCAGGCATATGGACAGGCTGTCCGCCGCAGCCATAGCGGCCTGCGTCATCACGCTGCCCGAAATGGCGCTCTGGGCACGCCAGGTGCAACTCGATATTCCCGCGATCACGATGCTCCTTGCCACCGCGCTGGCGTTGAGCCGTTTCCTGGAGAATGGACAGACCAAGTGGCTGTACGCAACAACGATCCTCCTGGGCCTGGCGGTACTGACCCGGGTACAGGCGCTCAGCGTCGCGCCTGCCCTCCTGTTTTTCCTGCTTCATCCAGCCTATTCCCGGCTCGCCTCGTTCAAGACCCGCCTGATTTCACTGGTGCCGCTGGTTATATTGTCGCTGCCGTCGATCGCGATGTTCGTCTATTTCAGCAAGATCAACCAGTCGCAGGTCGTACAGATGCAAGGCATGCCGTCAATTGCTTCCATCGCGAACTGGGTCTGGTACGCATCCTGTCTTCCTGAGCAGATGGGTTGGCCGGCGCTGGCAGTCACCTTGTGCGGCCTGGCGGCGGCGCTGTGGATGGCGGTTACAAAGCGGCTCCCGGCTACCGCTGTTGTTCTCGGCATGTTTTGCCTGTCGTCCTGGATATTCTTTACCTTGGTTTCCAACAAGGAACCGCGCTTCAATCTCCCGAGCGTCCCTTTCCTGTTTCTGTTTGCTGCAATTTCACTGACCAGGCTCTCGCCGCGGATAACCCGTCCTGTCCTGGCTGCGCTGGCGCTCTGGCTGGCCTATCAGGCAGTCTTTGCAGTCAAGGTGCCAGTCGTCTCCGGGTTTCAGGAAGCGGTCGACGTGGTGCAGGCAAACACGCCTCCCAAAGGAAACGTGCTGATATCGGCGCATCGGGATGGAAGCTTTATCTACGACATGCGGACCACCGGGCACCGGCCGGATATTGGCGTACGCCGCGCCGACAAGCTGCTGGTGGAAATATCGATCCACCGGCAATTCGGCATCAAGGACCAGAATTTGAGCGCCGAAGATTTGCTTGCCCTGTTCAAACGGGAAAATATCACGACGATCGTCGCGCAGAATGATTACCTGAAAGACCAGGGAACCATGCAAACTTTCCAGCAGCTTCTCGATTCAGGCAACTATTTCAAAGTGGTAAAAACGGTCCAGTTAAGTGGCGCAACCAGGCCGGATGAAAAGACGCTGACTGTTTACACCATTCGCTGATTCCACGCGTCAGTTGCAATTCCGCCTGCGGCCTGAGTGCCGCAACTGACGGCTTGTCCATATAAGCCAAACAGAACATCGCATTACTAAATTTAATCATTGTCCGGAGCGTATTTTGAGTTTCTCTAAATTAAGCGGCAGAAGTTATGCCTTCATTTTCCTGGCATTACTGGTGGTAACACTGCTGCCATTCGCGCTTTGCTCGCCACTGCCGCTGGCGGATTATCCGAATCACATGGCGCGGATGCACATCCTTGCCAATCTCGATAAGTCAGCCGATCTGGCGCGATACTATGCGCTCGATTGGGGCTTCGTGCCCAATCTGGCAATGGACGTGCTGGTCCCACCCCTCATTTCATTCATGTCCGCCGAAGCGGCAACGTTGTTGTTTACTGCGCTGACGCTGCTGTTGATGGTCAGCGGCGCTATCGTGCTGCATCGTGTACTTTATGGCCGGTTCACACTGGTGCCCTTCGCAGCCTTTCTGCTTTTGTATAACCGGCAGTTTATCTGGGGCTTTTTGAATTATCTGTTTTCGGTCGGTCTTGCACTGTGGCTTTTTGCGGCGCATGTCTATTTCCGCGATCGAATGAATGCGATTACGCGGGTTTTGCTGTTTTCCGTTCTCTCGGTCATTTTGCTGGTGGCGCACCTGCATGCATTCGCGAGCTATGCAATCCTGGTCGGCTGCTACGAAATATCGATTGCCTGGCGTGAGCATCGTAAAACCGGCCGTTTCGACGTGGCCCGCCTGATGCTGCCAGCGGTCCAGTTCCTGATTCCTGTCATCATGTTCTTCGCTCTCAGCCGCACCGCCGAACGGGCAGCGGATACGCGCTTCGGAGGATGGCAGAACAAGATCCTGGGATTGCTGGACATCTTTAATAACTATGTGCCGACATTCGACGTAGCCTGCTTCGTGTTTGTCGGTGCGCTGCTGGCGGCAGGAATTTATCGGAAGCGTGTCCATATCCATCCGGACATGAAGCTGTCGCTGGCAGTTCTCTTCATTCTCTATCTCGTGCTTCCATCGGTGCTCTTCTCTTCATATGGCGCAGACCGGCGTTTGCTCGTCATGGTAGCGCTGGTGCTGTGCGCATCCCTGGAAGTCCGGATGGAAAATGTTCGCCTTGCCGCGCGTATCGTCGGTGCGCTGATCTTGTTATTCATTGTCCGCATGGGCGTTATCGGCGTCCAGTGGGGAAAGACGAATGCAGTCTATGCGCCTATCCTGGCGACGATGGATAGCCTGAAGGAAGGAAGCCGGGTCGCGGTGGTGGTTGGCGGTGAAATTACTCCCTCGCTGAATATTCCGCCTCTCGACCACATTGGCAATATGGCAGTGATCAAGAAAAACGTGTACATCAATTCGCTGTTCGCTGAGTCGGGCCAGCAGGTATTGCGGGTAAAGAATCCGCCAAGCGACACCTTTGCCATTTCACCTTCACAAACCTATCGTGTCTACGACAACCAATTGGGAAAGATCGATCCATTCCCGAAAGTGCCTCTCGATGAGTTCGATTATTTCCTGATGGTCAACCCGAAGTACTTTGTCCCGGAACGCCCGCGGCAACTCGAACTGGTTTCGGAGCGCAGCAATGTGGCCCTGTACCGCATTACTGGCCAGAAGCCCAAGGCAATGCCTGATCCGTCGGCAAAGGCCAATCCGTAATCAGTTGAAAGTGAAGACGAACGCTGGGGGGCAGTAGCCAGCGTTCCTGGCAATCCGCTAGTGGAAAAAAGACGCGAGGCTGGCGCCGATTACTCGGCCGCCGGCCCGTTTTGCAATGGGATGTGGTGTTTCCAAATGACCGGATCAGCGGCTTCCATCCTCCGAAAACCCCTTGCCGCAGAGCGACTCGACATGGAAACGCGGCCGGTTCTTCGACGACTCGAAGATCTTTGCAACGTACTCCCCGATGATGCCGAGGCTTAGCAGCTGGACACCGCCCAGGAAATACATCGGGATCACCGTGGAGGCCCAGCCCGGCAGCGCCTGGTTGGTGAAGAGCTTGGTCACGATGGCCCAGAAAGCCATTGCCAGGCTCAGGATCGATATCGCCATGCCCACGCCTGTGATCAACCTGAGCGGATAAGCGGAAAACGAGGTCACCCCCTGCCAGGCCAGCGACAGCATCTTGGTCAGCGGGTATTTCGACTCCCCGGCGAAACGCTCTGCCCGGTCGAACTCAACGGTCGACGACTTGTAGCCAAGCTGGGGAATCAGGCCGCGCAGGAACAGGTGCGTTTCATCGTAGGACCGTAAGCTCTCGACCGCGCGCCGGCTCATCAGGCGGAAGTCCGCGTGGTTGTAGACGATCTGCACGCCCATGAATGCAAGGAACTTGTAATAGCTCTCGGCGCTGACACGCTTGAAGAACGTATCCTTGTTCCGGCGGCGGCGCACGGCAAAGACGATCTCGCTGCCCTTGCGGTACTCCGCCACCATCCTGGGTATCGCCTCGAGGTCGTCCTGCAGGTCGGCGTCGAGGCTGATCAGGATGTCGCCCGGCGCAGTCAGCAGGCCGCAGAGCAGCGCGTTCTGGTGCCCGCGATTGCGGCTGAGCTTGATGCCGCAGACCTTGTCCGATTGCTCCGAATAGCTGGAGATCATGTCCCAGGTTGCATCGCGACTGCCATCGTCCACGTAATAAATTGCGCTGCCTTCCGCGATCTCCCCGCTCGCCTGCAGCCGTGCAAGGAGCGCCTCGAGCTGCCTCGTGGTTTCCGGCAGCACCTCCTGCTCGTTATAGCAGGGCAGCACCAGGCTAAGGACAGGCATGCGCCTTAACGCGTCGGATTTCTGAATGTCCATAATGCGTTTATCGTGTAGTTCCATAGCAATACACCCAGTGTAGTAAGGAGCTGCGCCGCAGCAGGATGCATTCCGAACGAGGCCAGGAAAGCAAGCAGGAGCGAGTTAAGGGCAAGCCCTAGCACAGCGGTGACAATGAAGCGTGGCAGCGTGCTCGCATGGCTGCCCTTGCTGCGGAAAGTCAGGCGCGCATTCAGCAGGTAATTGGCCGCCGCGCTGACAGCGAAACCGATGCCGGACGCAAGCACGAGCGGATACCCGGCAAGCCAAATCAGCAGGCTCATCACTGCATATTGCACGCCCGTGGCGAAGCCGCCGACCAGTATGAAACTGACGAAGCTGCGTGCCGTGAGGTTGCTGCCTGTCCCCACGGGTAGGGGCGCGCTCATGGCCGTTCCACCGTGGTTGTCGCCCCGAACGCTGGCATGAAGCCTGTCGTGCGCCGCGGCGCGCGTCGCATCGGCCGAACGCACTGCGACCTGAGGTGACTGGCGGGAATCAAAAAGGCATATACGCCTGGCGACGAACCTGCTGGCCGACCGGGGATAAAGATCGATGGCCGGTTGCGGTGATGATTTTTCTTCAGGAACAAATTCGATATCCGAGAAATGATGCGTTGGGTTAAGTTGATGAAGTGTAGCCAATACAGGCTTGAATTGTTTTGCAAAATTGCAAATATTTATAGGGAAGTAGGCTGGGTTGCACGGTCAAATGCTTTCTGCTTCCCCCGCCCAGCAAACAGGGTGTGGAGACATTGGGTGCAATGGTGCCACAGCGCCAGGCAGCCAAGCGTGTTCACAGCAAGGGTCGCTTTCGATATCACTGGACCTCGGCCGTCCGGAAACGGTATGAGGTCTGCGCCGCCCACATGAGCGCCCGGCCTGCCTAAATGCACCAGGCGGGAGCCGACCGGCATAGTCAAGTGCAGTAGGCGATAGATCAGCGCTGCAGGGACGCAAAAAAATCCCCGCCTGTACAGCAGCGGGGTGGAAGCGGCGATCGGCGCTAACCCGATCTTCACAGCCGTCAGAGGACGAAGGGATGGTTACGTTCTCTGGTCGGACCGGCTGCCTTAGCGCCTGAGCTGGCGCACCATGCCGGCAAATATACAAAACGCGCGCCCCCTAGCGCCGCTGCATGCAACTTGCTTACTTTTGTTACATCCGGAAATGCTTTTCCATTAAACCGGCCTGCTGTCCGGAGCTGTCCAGCCAGGGCCGGCCCGGTCCTGATTCGGGTGAGCAGGCAACTGAAAAACCGGGTGTCATCCGTCCATTTTTTTATGAATTAAAGGTGGAATAATCGCTTGAAAAAGTACGGATTTACCCCCATCTCAAAACCATGACGGCTTGATCTGGTACGCAAAAGTTCTTATTTAGAAACAAAGATTTAGACGTTGTTGCTGAGAGAACGCCGGCGGTTTGCTCATCCGTTAAACTGCTTAAAAAATCACCAAATAAGTGTTGCATCATGCTGTTATTTTGGGTACCATAGCACTGTGTTTTTATACAGCACTAACGAACAGCGAACACCGAACAGCACAGAACTTAACATTGCAGTATCGGCAGCACCGCAATAACCGTAGCAGTCGCCGCAGGCCGGCATCCCATTAACCTTCCTGAAGACTCGTCGCGACGACATTGCCGTCGCGGCACAGGTGTCTTCAGCATTTGCGGATTAAGCATGAGCTGGATGTTCCAGGCTTAATGTCTGACCACATCCATGCCAGGAGGCGTAGCCGTCGCGCGCGTTGTGCCTGTTACCGCCTGTTTTCTTAATCTGGACTGTAGGGCCTGCGGCCGACCTGCCGGGACGGTTACCGCAATAGCCTTGGCGTTAATGCAGCAACCCGGATTTTCATTTTTGTTTCGCAACTATTTTAGGCGCTTTGTGCGCGCACGAGCGTTGTCGGGCCTGGCCCGGTCATCTGAGGAAGGTTTAGCCTGAGTGCCATGAAAAAATTGAGAATTCGCTATCCGCAAGCAGTCAATCCGGAAACCTTCGACGTCGCGGCGCACGCGGAAACCGCGCCCGGCGCGCTGGTGGAGGCTATTTTGCTGACCTCCGAGATCTGCGGGCAGCTGCTGTCGCCGGCCGCGGCCCGCATCCTCGCCGGAGACCTGGCGGACTTCGACGAGACCGCCATCCTGGGCGCGCTGGCGCGCTGCCGTATCGAGGTGCACGGCCGGCTGAAGGTGGTCGACATCATCGTGCGCATTGCCGATGGGCGCCCGGACGCCGAGGAGGCCTGGCACATGCTGCCGATGGACGAGATGACGTCCACGGTCTGGACCGAAGAAATCGCCCATGCATGGGGAGTGGCGTCGCCGCTGCTGGAAGCCGGTGAGATCGCGGCTGCCCGCACCGCATTCGGCGAAAGCTATGCAAAGGCGGTGCAGCAGGCCCGCATCCGGCGCGAGCCGGTACGCTGGATGCCTTCGCTGGGCAGCGACGTGCGGGGCCGCGAGGCGGTGGTACTGGATGCGGTCCGCAAGGGTCGCCTGAGCATGACGCAGGCCAGCGCGCTGCTGCCGCCGGGCGATCTGCCAGCGCTGGCTGCCAACGATGCGCCGGTCAAGGTCAGGAAGCTGCACTGAAACGCAGAGGTGGATCGGGACGGCCCGGCAGCCCGCCACCATGAAGGGTTCAACCCGCCAGACCGGGCAGGCATCCGGCTGCCTATGCACGCCGGGTGAGATGGACCAGGACGGCATGCCGTATCCCGAGCAGGTCGGCCGTCGCATGCAGTTTGAAGAAACCCAAACCTAAAGGAAAAGTCATCATGGCTGGATTTGAAATTCACCGCGCTACGAAACGCCGTGCCAAGCTGCGCCTGGGCATGTCCGGCCCTGCCGGCAGCGGCAAGACCTACTCCGCACTGCTGATCGCCGGCGGACTGGGTGGACGCATCGGCATGATCGATACCGAGCATGGCAGCGGCGACCTGTACGCCGACCTGCTGCCGGACGGCTACGACGTGCTGCAGCTGGCGCCGCCGTTCACGCCTGCCCGCTATATCGAGGCGATCCATGCGCTGGAAGACGCCGGCGTGCAGACCATCATCGTCGACAGCCTGACCCATGCATGGAGCGGCGAAGGCGGCTCGCTCGACCGCCAGGGCAAGATTGCCGACAAGTCCGGCAACAGCTGGCAGGCGTGGCGGCAGGTGACGCCCGAGCACAATGCGCTGGTGGAGGCGCTGCTGCAGAGCCGCTGCCACATCATTGCGACGATGCGCGCGAAGACCGAGTACGTGCAGGAGAAGGATGAGCGCACCGGCCGCCAGACCGTGCGCAAGATCGGCCTGGCGCCCATCATGCGCGACGGCATCGAGTACGAGTTCACGACCTTCCTGGAACTAGACCTGCATCACATGGCCTTCGCCGGCAAGGACCGTACGCGGCTGTTCGACGGCTCGATCTTCAAGCCGGAACTCGACACCGGCCGCAAGCTGCTGACCTGGCTCGACGCGGGTGTCGACGCACCGGTCAAGCGCACCGTCGCCGACGAGGAAAAGACCGGCATGCTGCAGGCGATTTCCAGCGCCGACACGCTGGATGACCTGTTCAAGGCATTCTCTTCGGCTTACCGGGTCGCGACCGCGCTGTCCGACACGCAGACGCTGGCCGAGCTGACGTCGCTGAAGAACGAGCGCAAGGCGTGGCTGGAAGCGCAGAACGAAGAACAGCCCTACGACATCGCAGCATGAACCCGGTCTTCGAAGCCTTCGAGCTGGCCGCGCAGTACCGGCGGCTGGCGGAAATGCTGGCCGAGCAGCATGACGATCCGCAGCTGATCGCCGATACGCTCGACAGCCTTTCCGGTCCGCTCGACGAGCGCCTGGAAAACCTGGCCAAGATGGTCCGCAATGTCGAGACCGCCGCGCGCGGCGTCGAGCAGACCATCGCCGGCCTGGAAACGCGGCATGCGGCGCTTTCGCGCGCTTCCGAGCGCGGCCGCAAGCTGATACAGGACCTGATGCAGACCGCAAGAAGGGACAAGGTCACCACCGCCCTGTTCTCGATGGCGCTGCGCAAGAACCCGCCCGCGGTCGTCATCGACCGCGAGCAGGACCTGCCGCCGCAGTATCTGCTGCAGCCGCAGGCGCCGCCGCCGGCGCCGGACAAGAAAGCCATTGCGGCGGCATTGAAAGCGGGCACGCCGGTGCCGGGAGCCCACGCGGAACAACGCCTGCGGCTCGAAATTCATTAAGCACGACCCTGCAAAACGAGGAGAGCACCATGAGCACCCTGAACAAAGTCACCCTGATTGGCTATCTCGGTCGCGACCCGGAAACCCGGTCCACCGCTGCCGGCGACACGGTCGCGCAGTTCACGCTGGCGACGACCGAGACCTGGAAAGACAAGGCTACCGGCGAAAAGAGGGAAGCGACCGAATGGCATCGCGTCGTGCTCTACCGGAAGCTGGCGGAGATCGCCGCGCTGTACCTGAAGAAGGGCTCGCTGGCCTATGTCGAAGGCCGACTGCAGACCCGCAAGTACACCGGCAAGGACGATGTCGAACGCTATGTGGTCGAGATCATCGCCGATGACCTGCGCCTGCTGGGCGGACGCCCGGCCAGCGACTATGCCGACGACGACAGGAAGTCGGATGCGGCAGCGCCGCGGACGACGACCCGCAAGTCGGCCGGGCCGCAGCTGGCCGAGCTTGAACTGGAAGACGACGCGATTCCGTTCTAAGCGCGTTCCAGGCGCCCTGCCTGCGTGCAGACATTGCACGCCCAGGTAGTGCAGCATTGCAGCACGGCCGCCCGCTTCGGCATGAACGGGCGGCTTTTTTTCTACCCGGTTTTTCACTTCCTTTTCTACTTCGCTTCCGGCATTCATGGACCAGGCTACCGGCATCCTGTCATCGCTCTCCGTCTACAACGACAACTGGGGACGCGGCAGCTTGCGTCTCGATGACGGCAAGCGGCTGGCCTGCGTCGGCGAGGCGCTGGCCGGACTCTCCGCCGGCAACCGCTACCGCGTCGAAGGTCGTATCGTCGAGCACCCGCAATACGGCAAACAGATCATGGTCAACGCCGCCGCGGTCGACCTGCCCTGCTCCGCCGACGCGCTGGTTGCGCACCTGAAAGCCAACTTCCGCGGCTGCGGCGAAGCGACTGCGCGCAAGCTCGTCGCCCATTACGACGACCGGCTGCATGCATTGCGCGACCTGCTGATCGAGAACCCGCAGGGGCTGGATTTCTCTGTCGTTACCAGGCGCCGCATTGCCGCGGCCGATGGCCTGGACACCGCTTCGCTGGTCTGCCGCGATCTCTCCGGCCGCGTCGGCGCCACCGGCATCCGGCATGCGGTGCTGCGCCGGCTGGCGGAGTGGCTGCTGCCCTCCTCCACTGCGGCGCCGGACCCCGTGCGCAAGGCGTGGGCGGTGCTTGCCGGGAATCCGTATGCGCCGATCCAGCAGGTTGACGGCTACAGCTTCCCGGTCGCCGACCGGATCGCGCTGACCTGCGTCGGCTTCCCGCGTTTTCACAATGCGCGGCTGGCGGCGCTGGCCACGCATGCGCTGCGCGATGGCTGCGAGCGCAATGGCCACAGTTTTCTGAGTGCCGAAGAGCTGGCTGAACGCATCGCCGCCTGCGACCCGGAAGCGCCGCCGCAGGCCGCGCTGGCCGCCGCGCTTGCGCAGGAAGAGCCGGTGGTCGTCAGGGACGGCTGCCATTATCCGCGCCACCTGTTCCACTGCGAACAGGCGCTGGCCTTGCACCTGGCCCGGCGCGCGCTGCAGATCGCCGCGCCGATATCGCCGCTGGACGCGGCCGGGCTGGAGGCGGAGATCGCGGCCGCGGAGCGCGGCATGGGCGACGGATTCAGGCTCGACGGCGGCCAGCGCCTGGCGCTGCTGCGCATGCTTGCCTCTTCCCACCTGGTGCATACGCTGACGGCCGGCCCGGGCTGCGGCAAGACCGCGATGATGGAAATGCTGGCCCACGTGGCCCGCGACCGCAACATCCTCTTCTGCGCGCCGACCGGCAAGGCAGCCAAGGTGCTGTCTTCCCGCGTGCGGCGCTACGGACGCAGCGCCGTCACCATTCACAGCCTGCTCGGCGTCAAGGACGAAGGCTACCGGCATGACCCGGACAACCCGCTGGACGCGGACATCGTGGTGGTCGACGAGTCGTCGATGCTGGACCTGGCGCTGGCGCGCGCATTGCTCGATGCGCTGCCGCCGGGCTGCCACCTGATCCTGCTGGGCGACACCGGGCAGCTGTCGTCGGTCGGGCCCGGCGACGTGCTGGCCAGCGTTTTGAAGCTGCCCGGCGACCATCACCGGCTGCACCAGGGCCACCGCAACGACGGCGGCATCCGCGAGCTGGTGCAGCAGTGCCGGCGCGGCGACGTCGATTGCCGCGACCGGCCCGGCGTGCGCTTTTCGCGCTCGCTGCCGCCGCCGGACGATGTCGGGCTGAGCCGGGTCGTGCACACCTATCTCGATGCGGTGAGGCGCTGCGGCCAGGACCGCGTCGCGCTGCTGATGCCGCGGCGCAAGGGCGATATCCATGCGCCGGGCTGGAACACCACGTTCATGAACGAGGCGCTGCGGCGCGAACTCAACCCCGACGGCAAGCGCGTGCCCGGCAACATGCTGCGGCTGGGCGACCGGATCATCATCCGCAAGAATCTCGCGCTGGACGACGAAGGCAGCGAGCAGGTGGTCAACGGCGACACCGGCACGCTGGCCGGCTGCATCGTTGACGATTCAGGCATGAACGTGCTGCACCTCGAACTGTCGCTGGACGACGGCCGCCGCATACGGTTTCCGGGCGGCGCGATGGAGAGCCTTGGGCTGGCCTACGCAATGACCGTGCATGCGGCGCAAGGCTCCGAGTACCAGGAAGTGATCGTCATCTGCACCGGCGGCTCGCCCGCCTTCGTCCATCGCGGCATGCTGTACACCGCGTTTTCACGTGCGCGGGACAGCCTCACGGTGCTGGGCGACCCGGGCGCGATCCGGGCGATCTGCATGCGGCCTGCGCCCAAGCGCAATGCGCTGCTGGTGGAACGGACGGTCGGCGCGATGCGGCGGATGCATCGGGCCGGCGTCCGCTGACGGAAACGCCGCCGGGGCAGCGCGCCTTCAGCCAGTCGCCTCGACGCCGTCGTTCAGGAAGCCGGCTCCGGCTCCGGCCCGCGCGTGTTTCCCGGCGCAGACAGCTTCACCACCCGCCCGCTTGCGGCCGACGCGTAGATCGCCTCGATGATGCGCTGGTCCTGCAGGCCTTCTTCACCCGGCGTATGCGGCTGGCGGTCCGCCTTCACGCATTGGGACATGTGATCGATCTCCAGCATGAACTGGTCCGACGGCGAAATTGACGGCTCATGGATGACCTCGCGGCCGCCGTCCAGGATGCCGTAGCGCAAACGGTTGCCTTCATACGCATAGCCCGGGTCGATTTCGGCCCAGCCCAGCGTGCCCTGCAGCCGCAGGAACTGCGACTTGTGGCTGTTATAGCCGCTGCTGCAGGTCGCCGTGAAGCCGGATGGAAAGCGTAACGTGAACTGCACGCTTTCCTCGACCTCCCGAAAGCGCGGGTCGGACGGATTGTTGCGCACGCTGCCGAGCACTTCGATCGGCTCCTCGCGCGACAGGAAGCGCGCCGCGTTGATGCAGTAGATGCCCACGTCCGGCAGCGGCCCGCCGCCGGCCAGCGCCTTCTTCAGGCGCCACTGCCTGGGGTCGCCCATGTTCTGGGAATTGGCCGAAATGAATTCCTTCAGCTCCCCCAGTTTCTGCTCGCGAGCCATCTTCAGCAGCGCCCGGTCCAGCGGCTCGTACTGGCAGCGGTAGGCAATCATCAGCTTCTTCTTCGCCTGGCGGCACGCATCTATCATCTGCTGGCATTCGGCAACGCTGTTGGCCATCGGCTTTTCACAAAGCACGTGCTTGCCGGCACGGGCGGCGCGGATCGTGAACTCGGCATGCATGCTGTTGGGCAGGACGATGTAGACGACCTGCACGTCGGGGTTGTCGGCAATGCGGTCGAAGTCCTGGTAGCTGTAGACAGCCTGGTCGCCCAGGCCATGCTGCCGCGCCAGCTTCAGCGCCTTGGCGCGGTCGCCGCTGACCAGCGCAGCAAGCCGGGAGTACCTGGACTTTGCCAGCGCCGGCAGCAGGCGGCCGACCGTCAGTCGGCCCAGCCCAACCACTGCGTAGCCGACACGCTCATTGGGCGGCAGGCCCGGCTCCGGCATCTTCTCGGGCGCCTCGGTGTCGGCATGGTCAGGCGGGAATTCAACCTTGTCGGCGGATGCCTGCTGCCCCTGGGCCTGTGCCTGTGCCAGCGCGGCGGCTATGCCGCTTGCGTACTTGAGGAAACTGCGGCGTGACGGGTTGCCGTCGTCGGCGGGTTGCGCGTTGAGGGTTGGGTGCATGTGTCGGGGTCCTGGAATAAGTGGCTGGCGGTCTGGCTTGGTTAATTATGTGACCTCGCGCTCGCCTTGCCAGTTCAGGCCATGACCCGTGTCCATCATTGCGCATCAACAAGGAAAGCGTGCGTCTTATGTTTGCTGCGTGAACGGTTCGTAAGAGGACTGGATGGACATGCAGCGGAAGTATTTTGCGTAGAGACATTCCATTCGTCTTTTTGGGCGCGGCGCTCGTAGGGCCAAGCTCTGTACAAGCCAGACCGGCCAGGGCTGACAAAAGCGGACTGTTCGCAGGAAGTGTTCTCTTCCCGGAGCTAAGCGACTGATTCAATCGACTGCACAAACTATATGTCTCCACCTCGCCAGGCACCGAGCAAAGGAGAACTGCCTCTTTATTTGAAAAGCTAACGCATGAAATGGCTTCCATGGCCAAATAGCGGCTTCACCATGTCTCAAATTCCTGGAAGACAGTTTGCAATTAGAAATTTTTTAAGACTCATTTCTCCAACCAAACTGGTTCTGTCCTCTCTGACGCCGTTCTTTACACAAAGTAAAAAATATTGCAGCTTTCGTTTGCAAATTGAATTGCTTAGGCAATAAGTCGACAAAGATTGCACTGTCATCTTCAATAGCGCTAGAATCAATCCGTGTTAGTGTCATTATTTCAATTTTGCATTGATCGCTCACACGAACAAAACGTCAGTTTCATCCAAAACATTTTGTATTTTTAAGCGTCAGGAAAAGCTAATGGACCTGAAAGAAATCGACAACCTCGATACGAATATTGACGACCATTGGTATTACAACTCAAAGGCGCAGGCGATGACCCGCTTCCTGCAACGGGATACGACAAACAGGATACTTGACGTCGGCGCGGGATCAGGATTTTTTTCACGTTACTTGCTTGCAAATACAGATGCTCGAGAGGCCTGGTGCGTTGATATAAGTTATAAGGCCGATTCAGATAAAAACGAGGAAGAAAAATCCATTCACTATCGCCGCGCGGTCGGTGAAATCGATGCAGACTTGGTGTTGCTAATGGATGTTCTCGAACATGTAGATGACGATCTCGCCTTGTTGAAAGACTATGTCGCCAAGGTGCCAGTTGGAAGTCGATTTCTGATTACTGTCCCGGCGTTCAACTTTCTTTGGAGCGAGCATGATGACTTTCTTGAACACAAACGTCGGTATTCATTAAGCCATCTCGAGGAGGTCGTGAAAAACGCAGACCTGGCGATCAGGCATAGTGCGTATTACTTCGGTATGGTTTTTCCGATTGCGGCGACTTTGCGTCTGGCACAGAAAGCGAAAACCAAAGGAGGTCCGGCCCGCTCACAACTGACCAGCCACAAACCGATTGTGAATACCCTCTTGAAATCCGTTTGCAGCTTGGAACTTCCCTTTATGAAGTTCAATCGTGTAGCAGGCTTGACAGTATTCTGCTTGGCAGAGAAGCAGAAACACTGAGCTTCCACGCATGAAACTGTCATTCTGGGTTGCGCCCTACTGCGTTTAGCAATCGCTTATCTTTTCCGGCGTTCGCGTATAAAGAAAAACCTTCAATGCAGAAAGAATCAGCTTTACTGCGTAGTGACGCCACTGATTAAGCTAAAGAAATAAAGAGGCAAGCCCGACAGCCAAGACGGATTAGGCTTGCTGGGCTGAATGCCCTCTATAGCCCACGCTGATGCTGTTGAAGGCGAAAGCCGCTATTGAAGGTCAAGGCCTAAGCTTCGCCTCGTATTTTATTCGCCAAGCCGATTTATCAGTCCGGCCGCGTCTTCTGTTACTTTCTGTTCTTGAATAATCCAGACTCTCTTGATAGAAGTGGTGATTAGATGTAATCGCCGCCCTACTTATTTCGACGCTCTACTCTGACCCAGATTTACCGTGAATCCAGGTCAGAGGCTGGCGGGATTATTAAAAGTTTCCCTTATGCCGAGGCATGGGCATTGTGATTCGTCTGCCGGACAAAATTCCAAGCAACTGACCCGGCATTGGCAGGACTATTGCGTTCCCACCAGGTTCCGCAGTCATGGCAAACGTATTCCTCAACGGCTACAACCCGTTTTATGATGAAACCCGTCCGACGCTGTCCGACGAACTGAAGCATGCCATGGCCGGAAATACCGATTTTTCCAGCCCTGATGTTGTTGCAAGCTGCACACGAATTCATAATTATTATCTCCTTAAGTTCCCCCCGGAAATATTAACATGCATTTCGTTTGCGCAACATAATCTTTGGCGAAATTTATATCCAGATAGGGTGTCACGGCAACGAGCGACTTGGCGGCGGATAGGGGAATCTAATTGCGGAGATGTGCAAGGCATTTGAACCTTGCAAACCTCTCGCCCAAGTTGTGACTCCCACTAGTGGCTATTCGGCTTCTTACGTACCTCGCCCCATACGACTTTACCGGCGAATACCCGCGCTGCACTATTTGTTTGGCGAACTGGGCGATGACGTCCAGTGGATGCCGCCCGAGACGGAGTCGGTAAATCCGCTACTGAGGGCATAGCAGATTACAAGCGCGGCTATAAGGAAACCGGACTTTCCTGCTGTAAGATGTTCAGCCCATCAAACACAATTCTTCGCCGAGACATTCTTCTAGCCAGCAGTCTACGATCCGGCCGACATAGAGCAGCCCGTCTGCCTGCTGAATGTGCGCCCGTGGCTTGAAGCTTAGAGGTTGCAGGATGGCAGTATCTCTAACCCGCGTCGCAGCTTGAAGCGCCTAGGCGCCATGGGTAAAGTCGGCAATGTTCGCGCGACCACTCGCAGTCTTCAGCGTGAGAGCAATCATAGAAGACTCTGAAAATGGAGGATTCAGCATTCTTCACCAATTTCAAATGTCTGTGTCTCAATAAATTCGCATTCGATCTGCACCACGTAGCCGCTTGAATAACAGCGTGAATCACAGCTAATGATTGGTGAGTTTAGTGATTGCACCCCACCAAGAGCATTGAGATTGGAGGCGACTGAAATGCAGCACGGGGCGAAACAGATTATGCGCATAGCTACCCGATAAGCCGCCATGCCGGACAGACTGTCGGCATCCGTCTCGTATGAGCCAAATCCTGCAGGTAACCCGGCAAGACCCGAACCCAATAAGCTCTTTAGCCCCCTTCGGTGTTGGACACCAACGATTACTTAATAAAACGTACCAACAAAAGTACCAACAAAAAATAAAGCGACTCAGTTGTCGAATTCCGCGAAGCAATACTATGCAAGCGTTGCAACATGTATTTACAAAGCTCAGGCATCGTGTCCGGCGGATGCCCTAGGCCGCAGACGATGATGCGCAGTCGGGCCAAACATGATTGCCAGCGTACCTGCTTACCAATGAGTAAATTGCACTCACAACTTCGAGCATAGCTTAGCTCTGCGACATACCCGCCAAAAGATTTACGAATTTAAAACATTATTGCACCCAGTAAAGTTTCTATCAGGTATCATTGCGCCTATATTTGTTTAGGGGTCCCGCTAATGAAACCTGATGTCGCAATGACCCTAGTCATACCTTCCTACAATCGCGCACAACTAATCCTCGAGACAATCAACAGCGCGTTGAATCAAACCTTAACGTTCTCCGAAATAATCGTCGTAGACGACGCCTCAACTGACAGTACGTTGTCAGAGCTCGCGCAGTTTGGAAGTCGGATTAAAGTAATCGCATCGGAAAAAATCGGCGTTCAAGCCGCGCGGAATAAAGGTGTAGCTGCGGCTTCGACCCCCTATGTCGCCTTGTGTGATTCGGACGATCTGCTGGAATCCAATTTTGTAGAAATCATAAGCGGTTGGCTGGCCGAACATCAGGAGTGTGACAGCATTTATAGCAATTTTGTGACATTTGACGAAACATTTACAAGCCAAGACAAATTTTCAGGCGCTCCTCTGTCGTTTTTCAAAGGGGCCTCGCGAACCGATGAATTTTGCAGCGACATTCCTGACCTTTACGTAAAGACAGTTCAATATCAGCCGCTGTTTTCTTCGGGCGTCACTATTAGAAAAAGTTTTTACCAGTCTATTGGCGGATACGACCCGAAGATGAACGGCATCGGCTCCGAGGACTGGGAATACACACTACGCGCGATAGAAACTGGAAAAGTATCTGTGTGCATGACACCTCTAGTTCGCATTCGCAGGCATTCTGGAAATGATTCAGGGAACAAGATAAGACAATTAGTCGGTGAAGTCGCGGTATTAAAACATGCACTTAGCTTTCATAAATTCGCTGAGAAGTACCGTACAGAGATTATTTTAGAAATAAATATTCGGATGGTCCAAGCTTTCGAACTAGCGTTTAGCACCAAACAATATGAATATGCAAATGCAATCTTAAATGGCATCTCTGAATATCCTCTGGGCATAAAGTTTAAGACCAAAGTGGTTTTTATCAAGTTAATCAATATTATCCACGCAAAAACTCCATCCCGTGAACTGCCTTAGTCAATCAACTGCACGAAATAAATTTTTGAGAAAAAAATCAGCCTCGAATTTATGATCCAAATCCTAGTATTTCAATAACTGTAGTTATGCCGATTAAATTCTCACTTTACCTTGATTTCGTTAGATTCTCGGCAGCGTTAATTGTCTTCATTGGGCATGCAGCGGGCATAAATTGGACAGGTGGCTTTCTTTGGCAGGTGGGCGCATATGCGGACACATGCGTAGTGGTTTTTTTCGTTTTATCCGGGTTTGTAATTGCCTATGTCACTGATACGAAAGAAGCCACCTGGCAGGATTACTGCGCCAGTCGAGTCTCACGAATTTGGTCAGTTGCTATTCCAGCGTTAATCATAACCTTCATGATCGACTCGGTGGGTGTACGAGTAGCACCCGAATTGTATTTAGACCAACCATGGTATGGCGGAGACCGCCCCGTTCTCCGCTACGTTGCATCTTTTTTTATGCTGCACGAAGTATGGCACCTTAAATTAGTGCCTGGTATAAATGCACCTTTCTGGTCACTTAGCTTTGAAGCGTTTTACTATCTCGCATTTGCGTTTATTTTTTATTCAAAATCGTGGTCCCGTTGGCTTGTAGTGTCTTTCTTATTCATAATCGCCGGACCATTAATTGCTGTCCTTTTCCCTCTTTGGCTACTAGGCTATTTAGCCTACCTAAAATCAAAGCGCATCACCTTATCTGCCGTGGCAAGCTCTGTTTATTTCGTTTTAGGACTCGTTCTCCTTGCGGTCTCTCCGCTAATAAGAGCCATTGACACCTCAGGGTTCCAGATCTTGGGAGAGCCTATTTTGGGAAGATATGTTGATGCATTTGCATTTTATCTTAATTTAATCGGCGCTTATGGTTTATCAAGATTTGGCGTCCCAATCAAACAGCCCATTTGCTCAGCAATTCAGAAAATCGCGTCCACCACGTTTGCGTTGTATCTTTTTCACAGACCTCTCATCCAATTTTTCAGTTATATCGGACCTCAAAACCCGGCAGACATATATCGTCGTTTTTTAGTGATAGTTGGCACTCTAACAATCGTTTTCATTCTTTCGCCATTTTGTGAGCGTCTGCGGACAGATTTCCGCAAGCGAATATTAAAAACACTGCAATCCCGACCACAATGGCAGAAGAGGTAGTTGTGCCATTCTCGACGTTAACTATAAATTTTGCTCGGCGTGCATCTCTGGCAGCCAGTAATTTATTCAATAAATAAAATGCCTCAGGAGGGAGTACATGATGGATCAACTGAAATCTTTGAACAAGTCTAAACCGTCGCGTAGTAGCGATACTGTATTTATCGTCCTCAGCTATAACGGTTGCGAGGACACCGCTGCTTGTCTTGATAGTCTTTATGCCTGTAGGGAGGGTAATACCGACGTGATTGTTATTGATAACAATTCTACGCCGCCCGTCGACTCTATATTAAGAACCCGATTCAATGATATAGAACTGATTACCCTTTCTTCAAATTTAGGGTGGGCCGGTGGAAATAATGTAGGGATAAAACTTGCACTTGAGAGAGGTTATAAGTGGATCTGTTTGTTAAACAACGATACTGTTTTTCCGGAGGGTCAAGTTCAATCCTGGGTTAATATTCTGAACACTTTGCCTCCTGCTTTGGTACATCCATCGATTTATTACTGGGATGACCCCGAAATAGCACAGCTTAGGGAAGGTTTTGATAGTACTGGACGAAAGCTCGACGACGTAGAGGAATGGAATAAGTATATGCTAATGAAGTACGCATATGGAGCGTGTTTAGCGGTGCATCGGGAAATCTTCGAAAAAGTAGGTCTGTTCGACGAACGACTATTTTTACAACTGGAGGAAACCGATTTTTACAGACGCGCATGTAGGAAGGGATATGTCTCTGTTTGCGCGCCATTCGTAAAGATGTTTCATAAAGAGTCAAAAGCGTTCGGCGGCAAAACGACGCCGGGAAAAACTTACTACACTTTGCGAAATAGTTTATTGCTTATCGAAAAAAATAAAGGATCGATAAAAGAAAAGCTGGCACTGCTTAAGGGCTTTTACTGGGCTATAAGCAATACCGTGTTGAAAGATGAAAATAGCAGCAAAGTTAAAGGCATAGGGGATTTAGTAAAGTGGATATGTTCCGATTCCCCATATGCTATTGCCAGTCGTTATGGAATCTTTCATTACTTTACTCGAGGATTTGGGCGAATGCCAATCGATTTATCTAATCGAATAAGCCGAGTTGCAAGTCAGCTTGGTGCGCCAGTTTTAGAACCATAATTTTTTTAACAGATTTTTCGCTAAGAACTGAATGGATTACTCTTGTTGAAAAGCACTTAACAGTGAGTAACTCCATAATTTTTTGCGAAGAATTATTATTGTCGCCAGCCGGATTCGTCTAATATTTTATTAAAATTGGCATCAACGGTTGTTGCTGCAAATCGCACCATAACTATATAAAATCGATAAAAGAGAGCTTTGCATATAAACTTGTCATGGGTGAATCGGAATGAAAACAAAAAAATTAATTTTTTTTCCAAACTAAAAAATAAATTTTTTCCGAAGCTTAATGCAGGCGAAATCATTAATATCAAAGCAATTGACGTTAGCCTTGGCTGTATTCCTAGGCTAATTCATCAAACTTTTTATACAAAGAATTTGCCTAATGAGTTGCAGGAAAACATCGATAAGATCAAAAAACTTAATCCTAACTGGATTTATAAACTTTATGATGATGATGAAGTTTTAGACTTTATAAAAGTTCACTATGAACCTCACGTTCTTAAAAGTTTCGAACAAATAGATCATAAATATGGTGCGGCCCGTGCAGATCTCTTTCGTTATCTTTTAATTTACAAATTGGGGGGGATATACCTCGATATCAAAGCATCGATGAATATCCCGTTGGATTTAGTTTTAAAATCAGACGACAGTTTTATCTTAGCACAGTGGGGTGATAGCGGGCAATTTAAGCAATGGGGAGCACATTATGATTTGGCCCATGTCCCAGGAGGAGAGTTTCAACAATGGCACATCGCAGCGACGCCAGGACATCCGTTTTTAAAAGCAGTCATCCAAAGCGTTTTGGTAAATATCGATAAGTATAACCCTAGTTTACATGGCACTGGCCAGACAGGAGTAATCAAGGTTACAGGGCCGGTTGCCTACACCGCAGCTATCGCTCCTTTACTTAAATTGCATTCTCACCGACTTTTAAAACATCATAATGAAATAGGTTTTTTATATAGCATATATAACAATGAGTCCGATGTTAACGTTAATGAAGTTCACAAGACTTCGTTTAGGTCACATTATTCATCGCTGACGAGTTCAGTCGTAAAGCTTAGTAGAGGAAAACGTGTATTTGCACTCTTTACATTTATCCTCAATAGCATTCATGAGCTTTATCTGAAAAATATGTTTATACATTTAGTTAAAAAAATAAGTCAAATACGACTTCCCTTTGAACGTGAGTAAAATACAATTTTCCTTTAAAAGGATGGACAGTGTATTTATCGTGAGCCGCGTTATCTTCACGCCCTGGCAGGCAAACTAAAAGCGGCTCCGATTTCTTTTGGGATGACGCCGTTCATATTCGTCTCCATATTGCAGAGCAGAGACGTTCTGTCTTATTTTGTGGCCGTCGAATCGTTCGTCCGATATATCAATCCTTGCCGTATTATTATCATATTCGACCCAACCATTACTGAGGCGAATTGTGCTGTATTCAGCCAGCATATTCCACAAAAAGATCTCCACGATGAAATGATCGACGGCGACAAAGACCCAGATTCACCCCTCATCCACGGTCTCAATCCGGATGCCGTCCGTACCCCACTACTTTAGGTGCGGAGTTTATGCGGCGCTCCGAATTTAGTTGGGAAATTTATCGGTAAACCTATTCGTCTATGCGGATAACTATTCCTACATTCGATTTACTCATAAGTCAGAAATGTAGGTGACTCTTGGATACTTGAAGAACGTACGTACTAAGGCCGGATTCTGCTTGATTGCTTCGAGTTGCTTGTCGACGCGCTGCTGCATACTCTCGCCAGCTTTGAGCGGGTTGCGCGCTACACCAGTTCCTTTTCCATGACTCCACACCAATTCATCGGGATTAAAGTTATGGGCATATCGCGGTCTCAAACTTTACGACGAATTACTGAATGAACTTTACCACGCAGACCAAAATGTCCTTCGGGCACTTATATTCGCTGAGCGTTTAGGAGCAAGGGCGGGACAATACAGGCGTGGTCGACGTTCTATTGACGTATGCGTTGAAGCTTACGCAAGCGTCAACATATATTCTCCCCGGCAACGGAAAATGATATGCTACCAGGAAATCTTTCCGTCTTGGATGACTGCCATGAAGTCTTTTTCGGCAGGAAACGCTGCCGCCACATCCTTTTTAGCCAAGCCCAAAATCTTGGTCAGCATTCTGAACTGGAACAGCGCGGCGAAGACTTTGCATTGCCTGTCCTCGATTCAAAATGAGCAGGCAATTACCGGCAGCGTTGCTGATGTTTCGGTGCGGGTACTTGATAATGGATCACGCAGCGAGGATCGCGCTGCCCTCCAAGCGAGCCTGTCGGCGTTCGTTACACTGCAATGTCTTCCGGTTAACCTAAGTTTTACCGGCGGTCACAACCTCGCAATTACCTCCGCCATTGCGGACAATTATGACTTTATCTGGCTGATTAACAATAATGCCGAGGTTGTGCCTGGCACTCTGCTGAAACTGGTTAATGAAATTTAGCTCGATGACAAGACGGGGGCCGTGTCGCCGATTTTGCGAAACAGCGATGATTGTGCCTCGATCGTACGTCGCGTAAACACCCATAACTGGGTCGATTCTGCAAGTAACCGCGTTGTCGAGATTGAGGAAGCGCAGGGCGTGCGAGAAAGGGCACCTCACTCGGTCTGGCTCGACGGCACGGCCATCCTATTTCGCGTCAAAGCACTCGCGCAAACCGGCCTCCTTGATGACCGCCTATTTGCGTACTACGATGATGACGATATCGGCACGCGCTTAGCGCGCCAAGGCTGGTACAGCCGCTGTGTATTCACGGCCACGGTTTACCACGAAGTCCGTTACACCTATGAGGAGTACCCTCTCTACCTGATTTATCTGCTGCAACGCAATCACATGCTGTTCTACTATAAAAACACTCCAGCGCCCTATCGAAGCAAGTTGTAGTTACGACTTGTCGATAAAGCGTTTTTCGAAGCAAACCGACGGCGCGACCGTGGCCTCCCCCGAACAGAGCGACGTCATGTTAGTAACCATCGAAGACTTTATCCGCGGGCGCTTTGGCCCACCGTCGATGACGCGCAAAGTCGCATGGTAGCTACGGGTAGCAGCAAGCGCGTCCGCTAAGCTGAACCGCCAGAAACTCGACTCGCTGCGCTTGGCCATTTCTTAAGGCGCCGGTCGCGCCGTGGCACAACAACTGCATAAAATGAAAGCGCCCTGCGTGCGCCAGCCGTAAGAAAAAAATAAAGCGGTATTAAAAAAAGCTACCGTTAGCGAATCCAGCTCTGAGTCTACGAGCGTGAAGTAGCCCCATGATTCCCCGGACCGCCGGTATTCCTTAAACTAACGACTAGGAATACTGCTATGGATAGACCTATGCCTTCGGGAAGAAATCAGCAAGTGGAAGTCATTACCGGGGTCCAGCGGCGCAGAC